>NZ_JBXAPZ010000005.1:0-1191 GCF_058806775.1 Ferrovibrio sp. GW821-FHT12F09 | reverse complement strand
ATGGCCAAGGCAAAGTTTGAGCGTAACAAGCCGCACTGCAACATTGGTACGATTGGTCACGTTGACCATGGCAAGACGTCTTTGACGGCAGCGATCACGAAGGTGCTGGCGGAAAGCGGCGGCGCGTCGTTCACGGCCTATGACCAGATCGACAAGGCGCCGGAAGAGAAGGCGCGCGGCATCACGATCTCGACCAGCCATGTCGAGTACGAGACGGCGAACCGCCACTATGCGCATGTCGACTGCCCCGGCCACGCCGACTATGTGAAGAACATGATCACCGGTGCCGCCCAGATGGACGGCGCGATCCTGGTTGTGTCGGCCGCTGACGGCCCGATGCCGCAGACGCGCGAGCACATCCTGCTGGCCCGCCAGGTCGGCGTGCCGTCGCTGGTCGTGTTCATGAACAAGTGCGACATGGTGGACGACGCCGAACTGCTCGACCTGGTCGAGCTGGAAGTGCGCGAGCTGCTGTCGAAGTATGATTTCCCGGGCGACGACATCCCGATCGTGCGCGGTTCGGCGCTGGCTGCCCTTGAGGACAGCAACAAGGACCTGGGCCACGACGCCATCCTGAAGCTGATGGCCGAAGTCGACCGCTACATCCCGCAGCCGGAGCGTCCGAAGGACAAGCCGTTCCTGATGCCGGTGGAAGACGTGTTCTCGATCTCGGGCCGCGGCACGGTTGTGACCGGTCGCGTCGAGCGCGGCATCGTCAAGGTCGGTGAGGAAGTCGAGATCGTTGGTCTGAAGGCCACCGTGAAGACCACCGTGACCGGCGTTGAAATGTTCCGCAAGCTGCTGGACAGCGGCGAGGCCGGCGACAACATCGGCGCGCTGCTGCGCGGCGTGCAGCGTGAGGACGTCGAGCGCGGCCAGGTTCTGGCCAAGCCGGGTTCGATCACCCCGCACACCAAGTTCAAGGCCGAAGCCTACATCCTGACCAAGGAAGAGGGTGGCCGTCATACCCCGTTCTTCACCAACTACCGCCCGCAGTTCTACTTCCGCACCACCGACGTGACCGGTGTTGTGGCGCTGCCGGCCGGCGTCGAGATGGTGATGCCGGGCGACAACGTGTCGATGGATGTCGAGCTGATCGCGCCGATCGCGATGGATGAAGGCCTGCGCTTCGCGATCCGCGAAGGCGGCCGCACCGTCGGCGCCGGCGTCGTCGCCAAGGTCATCGCGTAA
>NZ_JBXAPZ010000004.1:0-5516 GCF_058806775.1 Ferrovibrio sp. GW821-FHT12F09 | reverse complement strand
TTGCTGCTCTTCACTTCGGAGACGACATACATCGCCCCCTGCAGATCGATACATGGGTAAGCGCAGGCCGCGCCGCCGGTGTCCTTCGTGTAAGACGCGCCCGGAACAGAAAGAGACATGTAGGAAACAACAGTTTTCTGAGTGGTGCCGCGCAGTTCCAATAAGATGTCCGGATGCCCACCCCCAGCCAGCGCCACCTCCACCCCCGTACTGAAGAAGCCCAACACATCAGGGAAGCCATCACCGTTCAAATCAACCAGATGACGTGGATAGGTCGTCATATTACTCCAGCCTGTATCCTCCCCGAATCCCAATATCCAGGCCGTTTCCGGAGCAAAGCCGGCGCCCGTAGAAAGGGCAACAGTAATGCCGGAGGCAGACATGCCAACAATGTCCGCTCTGCCATCCCCATTCATATCGACCAGAAAGCGCGGATACCGGTCGGCTGTGCTCCAGCCGCTCGCGGTACCATAATTGGCACTGTACCAAACCGCCGGCGGCAACAGACCCTGACCGGTCGACAGTGAAACATTCACACCCGTACTGGCAAATCCGACGACATCGGCAAGACCATCACCGTTCACATCCGCCAACATGCGGGGATAAGTATTCGTATCCCCCCAGCCACTGGATGTTCCGAATTGCGTTGACCAAAGCTGGGAGGGCGAAAAGCTGCTTCCTGTGGAAAGAGCTACGGCAACACCGTTCGGAGAGAACCCAACCATATCCGGCAGACCATCGCCATTCATGTCGGCGAGCATGCGGGGATAAAGTGCTTCATTGTTATAGCTCTGGCTGACGCGCCCGAACTCCAGGGTCCACGTGGTGGCAGGAGCAAAGCTGCTACCCGTAGATATCGATGCCACAATGCCTGAATCCGTGAGGCCCATGATATCTGCGCGACCATCACCATTTAGGTCGAGCACGAACCGGGGATGCAGGCCGTTGCCCCCCCACCCGCAGGAAGTGGAATAGCAGGTTTCCCAGGTCGCCGTGGTGCCGAAGGCCGATCCGGTTGATAGTGCCACTTCAACGCCGCCACTTGAAAAACCGACGATATCGCCAAGCCCATCGCCGTTTACATCGACTACAGATCGCGGATAGGTATCGCTGTTCGACCACCCGCAAGTTTTGACAAAACAGGAATGCCACGGCGTAGCTGAGCCGAATGACGCACCCGTTGAAAAAGCTACGTTCGTGCTGGTGCCAGAGAAGCCTACGATATCGACAAAGCCGTCGCCGTTCACATCCGTGAGTCGGCGGGGATAGTCATAGTCATTCCAACCGCCATTCGTGCCAAACGATAATGTCCACGCCGACTTGGACGCGAATGAAAGAGTCTGGTTTTGCCAGATTCCTTCAAAGCCAGGCAGGCAGCTTCCAGCTGCATCGCATTGGGTCACAGCCATAAGGCGTGACCGTTGTGTGCTGGGACTCACTTCGTAAGCCAACCGATACTCGCGCACGAGGTTTTCGGCCTGCCAGGCCTGCACCTTGGTCAGGCGCTGGGTGGTCTTGATGATGCTGCCGGCCTGGTAAGCTGGGCTGATATCAGGTCGAGCTTCGTAGGTGAAGCGCACGGAGTTGGCCGGCGCCGTGCCGCCGTTGCCAGTATAATCGATACGGCTGGGGCGATACTCGCCGTTGGCGTTGTCCTCGGTGTAGCTGACCGAGAAGTAATTACCCTTGGTGTCGCTGGTCTTGCTGATCGCCCAGACCCGGACTGAGCTTTTGCCCTGGGCCTCGATTTTACTGTCGGCTGTATTGCCGAACTCCATGATCAGCCCGGCCTTGGTCCAGACCTTGAACCAGCTCGGGCCGCTGCCCGCCGTGCCGTAGGAGACGACCTTGCTGAAGCTCTCGCGCTCGGTGCGGTACTCGGTCAGATCGGCGCCGTAGGTACCAGAGGTGGCGATCAACCGCTGGCCGTCGAGGCAGAAGCGGTCGTTGGCATCGAAAGCCACACCGCCGGTCTGGCCATCCTGGGCAATCGTGCGGCCGCAGCGCGTGATCGAGGGTAGGCCGCTCAAAGACCAGCCCACGCCGAGCAGGCCGTTGCCCGAACGACTGTCGTAAGAGAGCGAGAGCTTCGGTTCCAGGCCGGCTGTGCCCGGGACGACAGAGATCGGGATCGTGTAAGACGCCGAGCCGGTATCGGTGACCTCGAACTTGCCCGGCAGCGTCATCTGCGAAAACGCCGGAGTTGCGACGGCAAGTCCGAGAACTACGAGGCAGGCCAGTTTCATGTCTGCGATCCTATGGCGTCGTGCTGGTGACTTCTGAGCGGGTGAGCCGGCCGAGCAGCCAGTCGGCGGTGTCGTTGCTGTAGGTGTTGGCAGTGGTCTTACTATGGCCGTCGCCGGTGGAGACGCCGACCTGCGTGGCATTGCCATAAGAATCGTAGCTGTAGTTGGTGGTGACGGCCGGCAGCGCACTGCCGGTGAGCTCCCAGCTCTCTTCCAGACTCTGCGTCAGGAAGGGATAGCGCCGGGTGCCGCCGAGATTGGTGCTGCTGTAGGTATTGGTGCTGCGGTTGAGCAGCTGGCTACTGAGCTTCTTCTCGCGCGATGCCACCAGACCGGCGAAGGGATAGTCCTGGCGATAGCTGGTGAGCTGCTCGACGCCGGTCTGCTCGTCCTTCACCGTCATCTGGCGGAAGCCGAGGAAGCCGCGGCCATGGCTATCTGCCTTGGCGCCGGCATAGCGGTAGGTGCTGCGGTACTCGCCGCCGAGGCCGTTGCTGCTCTTCACTTCGGAGACGACATACATCGCCCCCTGCAGATCGATACATGGGTAAGCGCAGGCCGCGCCGCCGGTGTCCTTGGCATAAAGTGTTCCACCAGGCGACAGCGGCGCGTAGCTCCATTGCGTAATTGCCGTGCTCCCGGCGGACACTGCCGTCATCAATGTTGGCGTGAAGCCCGTCCGATACTGCCAGGCGGCAGTTCCTGCCGTAGGATGAACCGCCAAAACATCTGCGGCGCCATCCCCATTCCAGTCCGCGACGGTCAGGACACGCTCGCCCCATGTCGTCGGCACGAATGACTGACCAAGAAATCCGGCGTCATTCGCATTGTAGAAGAAGCTGGTCCCCCCTGAGTAAGTGGGTACGAGGCTGAGGTCAGATCGCCCATCGCCATTCCAGTCGCCGGAACCCATCCTGTATATGGCCCAACCGCAACACGGACTGGTCAGGCTCTGAAATTGCCCATCCCCCTTGCTAAGATAAGCATCGACAGCAGCCGACGGATTGCCGGGTTGATAGACGAGAACATCCGACAGACCGTCGCCATTCCAGTCACCAACGACAAGCCCTCGCCCACCCCAGTTGGAGGCATAGCCCTTGAAGCCTTCACCCGTTGAGAAAAGAAAGGCGCTGGAACCGCCGCTTACGGGGTGAATAAGCGCAATATCGGTCTTGCCGTCGCCGTTCCAGTCCCCGGTCTGTATTTGGTACGTGCCCCAGCCGCAGCACCATCCTATATCTATGTATTGGAACTGCCCGTTGCCCGTGGCGATATAAAATGACGCCGCGGCTGCTGCATCCCCTGGAGCTAGTAGCAGGAAATCAGACATCCCATCGCCATTCCAATCACCCACCACCAAGCTCTTACCGCCCCACGTGGGATAAAAGCCGGTGCCACTAAAACCGGTGCCGGTAGAGAAATAAAAGAATGCGGTGCCGCCACTATAGGATGGCATGAGAACAATGTCGGTTTTGCCGTCGCCGTTCCAGTCTCCAGTATAGATGTCGTAGTTCCACCAGCTCGTCTGCACAGGGCCTGTCTGAACAAGCTGCCCCTGCTCATCGGCGAGGTACATGATGGTATCACCGCTGCCCTGTGCTTGCAGGAGAAGATCGGCACGGCCGTCGCCGTTCCAGTCGCCGACAATCGGCTTCTTGCCGCCCCACGCCGGACTCTCAACCAGCGTGCCGGGAAATGCGTTGCCGCCCTGCCAGGTAAAAAACTGACCCGGCATACACAGGCCAGAGCCATCACAGAGAGTTGCGCTAGCAAGCTGCGAACGGGCAGTGCCGGTCAGATATCCCAGGACATATTCACGCACGAGGTTTTCGGCCTGCCAGGCCTGCACCTTGGTCAGGCGCTGAGTGGTCTTGATGATGCTGCCAGCCTGGTAGGCCGGGCTGATGTCGCTGCGGGCCTCGTAGGTGAAGCGCACGGAGTTGGCCGGCGCCGTGCCGCCATTGCCGGTGTAGTCGATACGGCTGGGGCGGTATTCGCCATTGGCATTGTCCTCGGTATAGCTGACCGAGAAGTAATTACCCTTGGTGTCGCTGGTCTTGCTGATCGCCCAGACCCGGACTGAGCTTTTGCCCTGGGCTTCGATTTTGGCGTCGGCGGTGTTGCCGAACTCCATGATCAGCCCGGCCTTGGTCCAGACCTTGAACCAGCTCGGGCCGCTGCCCGCCGTGCCGTAGGAGACGACCTTGCTGAAGCTCTCGCGCTCGGTGCGGTACTCGGTCAGGTCGGCGCCGTAGGTACCAGAGGTGGCGATCAACCGCTGGCCGTCGAGGCAGAAGCGGTCGTTGGCATCGAAAGCCACACCGCCGGTCTGGCCATCCTGGGCAATCGTGCGGCCGCAGCGCGTGATCGAGGGTAGGCCGCTCAAAGACCAGCCCACGCCGAGCAGGCCGTTGCCCGAACGACTGTCGTAAGAGAGCGAGAGCTTCGGTTCCAGGCCGGCTGTGCCCGGGACGACAGAGATCGGGATCGTGTAAGACGCCGAGCCGGTATCGGTGACCTCGAACTTGCCCGGCAGCGTCATCTGCGAAAACGCCGGGGCAGATGCCAACAGGGCTACCGCCATGGCCAGCGCGGCCATTTTCAACTGATCGATCACCACAACCCCCAATAGCCGATTCGCCCGGCCTTATGCCTGACGCATAGCTAAAAGGTTGCAGAATTGGTTGTCAATCTTGTCCGGACTACACCTAAAAGAAGCGTAGATGACAAAAAACTATGACCGCCGCGACGATCAATCCTGGGCCGAAGGGGATCGGACCAGCGTCCGCCCAGCGGGACGGCGACTGGCGGAGCAACCGGCGGCCCGCCACCCAGAGCAGTGTCAGCAGGGCGCCAATTCCTATGACCGCGAAAATGTATTCGATACCGACCCAGAGCGCCGCCGCCGCCACAAACTTCACATCGCCAAGGCCGAGGCCCTCCTGTCCGCGGCGCGCCAGAAAATACCCCCGGACCGCATAGAGCAGGCCGGCTCCCAGAAGACTGCCGCTGAACAGGGCCATCGTATCGGCCGGCAATCCACCATCCAGCAATTGCCAGGCGATGGCGGTTCCGGCAAATGCGGCATTCAGACCATCGGGCAGCCTGTGTTCACGCAGGTCATAGACCAGCAGGCCTGCCAGAATCAGGCCGGCGACGGTCAGAACGATTCCGGCCAGCAGCATGACGCCGCTCAGTTGCCCGGGGTTGTGCTGGTGACTTCCGACCGTGTGAGCCGGCCGAGCAGCCAGTTCGGTGCATCGTTGCTGT
>NZ_JBXAPZ010000003.1:0-437956 GCF_058806775.1 Ferrovibrio sp. GW821-FHT12F09 | reverse complement strand
ATGAAGGCCTGCGCTTCGCGATCCGCGAAGGCGGCCGCACCGTCGGCGCCGGCGTCGTCGCCAAGGTCATCGCGTAAGTAACGCCGAGCGAACCAGGATACAGAGATCATGGATAGTCAGAATATCCGCATTCGCCTCAAGGCGTTTGATCATCGCGTGCTCGACCAGAGCACAAGCGAGATCGTCAGCACCGCCAAGCGCACTGGTGCGCGCGTGCGTGGCCCGATCCCGCTGCCGACCCATATCGAGCGGTTCACGGTGAACCGTTCGCCGCACGTCGACAAGAAGTCGCGCGAGCAGTTCGAGATCCGCACCCATAAGCGGCTCCTGGACATCGTCGACCCGACCCCGCAGACGGTGGACGCGCTGATGAAGCTCGACCTCGCCGCCGGCGTGGATGTCGAGATCAAGCTGTAAGGGAACGGAACCCATGCGGACCGGATTGGTTGCACGCAAGCTGGGCATGACCCGGCTGTTCACGGACGACGGCACACATGTGCCGGTGACCGTGCTGAAGGTGGACAACTGCCAGGTGGTGGCGCAGCGCACCGAGGAAAAGGACGGCTATACGGCCCTCCAGCTCGGTATCGAAGCGGCCAAGCCGAAGAATGTCACCAAGGCCCTGCGCGGCCACTTCGCCAAGGCGAATGTGGAGCCGAAGCGCAAGGTTGTCGAATTCCGCGTCCCGGTCGAAGGCCTGGTCGAGGTCGGCGCCGAGCTGTCGGTCGAGCACTTCCTCGTCGGCCAGTTCGTCGACGTGACGGGCACGACGATCGGCAAGGGCTTTGCCGGTGTCATGAAGCGCCACAATTTCCGCGGCCTGGAAGCCAGCCACGGCGTGTCGGTCAGCCATCGTAGTCATGGTTCGACCGGTCAGCGCCAGGATCCGGGCAAGGTGTTCAAGGGTAAGAAGATGGCCGGCCATATGGGCGACCGTCAGCGCACCCAGCAGAACCTGCAGATCGTGCGTACCGACGCCACCCGCGGCCTGATCATGGTCAAGGGCAGCATTCCCGGTTCTGAGGGCCAGTATGTGGTGATCCGTGACGCGGTGAAGAAGCCGGCCGCCAAGGATCTGCCGATGCCGGCGGCCCTCAAGACCGCTGAGAAGTAAGGGTAGAGAATCATGGCTGAGACAATCGAAGTCGCCGTGACGACGCTGGAGAACAAGGACTCGGGCAAGCTGACGCTGTCCAAGGACGTGTTCGGCCTGCCGCCGCGCGCCGACCTGCTGCAGCGCTACGTGGTCTGGCAGCTTGCCAAGCGTCAGCAGGGCACGCACAAGACCAAGACCTACGGTGAGGTTGCCGGTTCGACCCGCAAGATCATCAAGCAGAAGGGTACCGGTGGCGCTCGCCACGGCGGTATCCGCGCCCCGCAGTTCCGCGGCGGTGGTAAGGCGTTCGGCCCGGTGCCGCGCAGCCATGCCATCGATCTGCCGAAGAAGGTCCGCAAGCTGGCCCTGAAGACCGCGCTGTCGACCAAGCTGGCCGAAGGCAAGCTGAAGATCGTCGACAGTGCCGTGCTGAAGGCCGGCAAGACCAAGGAGCTGGCTGGCAAGTTCAAGGGCCTGGGCCTGGAGAGCGCGCTGGTCATCGACGGCAAGGTGCTGGACGAGAATTTTGCCCGCGCTGTGCGCATGCTGCGTCATGTCGACGTGCTGCCGGAGCAGGGCGCCAACGTGTACGACATCCTGCGTCGCGATACCCTGGTTCTGACCAAGGCCGCGGTCGAGGCTCTGGAGGCTCGCCTGAAATGAGCAACGTGAACCACTACGATGTGATCCTTTCGCCGGTGATCACCGAAAAGGCGACCCGTACTTCCGAGTACAACCAGGTCACCTTCAAGGTGCCGCTGTCGGCCACCAAGCCCGAGATCAAGGCCGCCATCGAGGCGCTGTTCAAGGTCAAGGTGAAGGCCGTCAACACCCTGCGCGTGAAGGGCAAGGTCAAGATGTTCCGTGGCGAACTGGGCCAGCGCTCAGATTGGAAGAAGGCGATGGTCACCCTCGCCGACGGCCACAAGATCGACGTGACGACGGGGATCTAAAGTCATGGCTTTGAAGAATTACAAGCCGGTTACGCCGTCCACCCGCCAGCTGGTCCTGATCGACCGCTCGCAGCTCTTCAAGGGTCGCCCGGTCAAGGAACTGACCGAAGGCCTGAAGAAGACCGGTGGCCGCAATCATTTCGGTCGCATCACGACCCGTCATATCGGTGGTGGCCATAAGCGCCGTTACCGCATGATCGACTTCAAGCGCCGCAAGTTCGATATCGGCGCCACGGTCGAGCGGATCGAGTATGACCCGAACCGCACCGCATTCATCGCGCTGATCAAGTACGACGACGGCGAGCTGAACTACATCATCGCACCGCAGCGCCTGAAGGTCGGCGACCGCGTGGTGGCCGGCGAGAAGGCCGACATCAAGCCGGGCAATGCGATGCCGCTGAAGTCGATCCCGGTCGGCACCATCATCCACAATGTGGAGATGAAGCCGGGCAAGGGCGGCCAGATGGCCCGTTCGGCCGGCAGCTTCGTGCAGCTGGTCGGCAAGGACCAGGGCATGGCGCTCGTGCGTCTGACTTCGGGCGAGCAGCGCCTGGTGCAGGCCGAATGCATGGCCACGATCGGTGCGGTGTCCAACCCGGACAACCAGAACACCAATCTGGGCAAGGCCGGCCGCAAGCGCTGGATGGGCATTCGCCCGACCGTGCGCGGTGTTGCCATGAACCCGATCGACCATCCGCATGGCGGTGGTGAAGGTCGCACCTCGGGCGGTCGCCATCCGGTGACCCCGTGGGGCAAGAACACCAAGGGTAAGCGTACCCGTAACAACAAGCGGACGCAGAAGATGATCCTGCGCCGCCGCCCGTCGGGCAAGCACAGCTGATCGGGCTAGGAGGTAGATCGTGACTCGTTCTGTCTGGAAAGGCCCGTTCGTTGACGGGTATCTGCTGAAGAAGGCCGACAAGGTTCAGTCTTCGGGCCGCAAGGAGGTCATCAAGACCTGGTCGCGCCGCTCGACGATCATGCCGCAGTTCGTCGGCATGACCTTTGGCGTGCATAACGGCAACAAGTTCATCCCGGTGAACGTGACCGAGGAAATGGTCGGGCATAAGTTCGGTGAGTTCTCGCCGACCCGCACCTTCCCGGGCCATACGGCCGGCGACAAGAAGGCGAAGAAGTAACCATGAGCAAGCAGGCACGCGAATCCCGCCTCGGCGAGACCGAGGCCATGGCTATCGGGCGCAACATCCGTGTGAGCCCGCGCAAGCTTGGTGTGGTTGCCGGCCTGATCCGCGGCAAGCGGGTCGAGGCGGCCCTGTCCGAGCTGGCCTTTTCCAAGCGCCGCATCGCCAAGGACGTCAAGAAGGTCCTGCAGTCGGCGATCGCCAATGCCGAGAACAACCACCAGCTCGATGTCGACCGTCTGGTCGTTTCCGAAGCAAGCGTGGGCAAGGGCTTGGTCATGCGTCGGTTCCACGCCCGTGCGCGTGGTCGCGGCGCCGGCATTCAGAAGCCGTTCAGCCACCTGACCATCGTGGTGCGCGAGCGCGAGGAAGAGAAGAAGGCTCCGGCCCAGTCTAAGTCGAAGGGCGCCAAGGCGGCGCCGAAGTCGAAGAAGGCTGAAGCGCAGAGCGGGGAGCAGGCGTAATGGGTCAGAAAGTCAATCCGGTCGGGCTTCGCCTCGGCATCAACCGCACTTGGGATTCCCGCTGGTATTCCAGCGACAAGGAATATGCCGGCCTGCTGCATGAGGATCTGAAGATCCGCAAGTATCTCGAGCAGCGCCTGGCCCAGGCCGGTGTTGCCCGCATCGTCATCGAACGTCCGGCCAAGAAGGCCCGTATCACCATCCATTCGGCCCGTCCGGGCGTGGTGATCGGCAAGAAGGGCGCCGACATCGAGAAGCTGCGCTCCGATCTGGCCAAGATGACCAAGTCGGAAGTGCATCTGAACATCGTCGAAATCCGCAAGCCGGAGCTCGATGCCAAGCTGGTGGCCGAGAATATCGCCCAGCAGCTGGAGCGCCGCGTTGCGTTCCGCCGTGCCATGAAGCGCGCCGTGCAGTCGGCGATGCGTCTGGGCGCCGGCGGCATCCGCATCACCTGCGGCGGCCGTCTTGGTGGCGCTGAAATCGCGCGCGTCGAGTGGTATCGCGAAGGCCGCGTGCCGCTGCATACGCTGCGCGCCGATGTCGACTTTGCCCGTGCCACCGCCAAGACTGCCTATGGCAGCTGCGGCGTGAAGGTCTGGGTGTTTAAGGGCGAGATCATGGCTCATGACCCGATGGCGCAGGACAAGCGCATGGCCGAACAGGTCCAGGGTCATCAGGGCCACCAGGGTCGCCAGGGTTGAGTCGGGAGTAACGAGAAATGTTGCAACCCAAGCGTACTAAATTCCGCAAGGCCTTTAAGGGCCGCATCAAGGGCGTCGCCAAGGGCGGTACCGATCTGAACTTTGGCGCCTTCGGTCTGAAGGCTCTGGAGCCGGCGCGCGTCACCGCTCGCCAGATCGAGGCCTGCCGTCGTGCGATCACCCGTCACATCAAGCGTCAGGGCCGCATGTGGATCCGCGTTTTCCCGGATCTGCCGGTGTCGAAGAAGCCGGCCGAAGTCCGCATGGGCTCGGGCAAGGGCGCGCCTGAATTGTGGGTGTGCCGCGTGAAGCCTGGCCGCATCATGTTTGAACTGGACGGCATCCCGGCGAATCTCGCCAAGGAAGCCTTCCTGCTTGGCGCCGCCAAGCTGCCGATCAAGACCAAGGTCGTCACCCGACTGGGTGAGGGAGCGTAAGCCATGAAGGGTAACGAACTGGTCGGCAAGACCAAGGATGAGCTGGCTACCAAGCTCGTCGATCTGAAGAAGGAGCAGTTCAACCTGCGCTTCCAGAAGGCGACGGGTCAGCTCGAGAACACCGCGCGCGTCACCCAGGTGCGCCGCGATATCGCCCGTGTGCGGACCGCGCTGCATAAGCAGTCGGCCGCCAAGAAGGCGTAAGGAGAGATAAGATGCCGAAGCGCGTATTGCAGGGCGTCGTGGTGAGCAACAAGGGCAACAAGACCATTGTTGTGAAGGTTGAGCGCCGCATCATGGACCCGGTGTATAAGAAGTTCATTCGCCGGTCGAAGAATTACCATGCCCATGACGAGAACAATTCTCGGAAAGAGGGCGAGGTTGTGTCGATTCAGGAATCGAAGCCGATTTCCAAGCTTAAGCGCTGGATCGTCGTCGAAAACGCTTCCTGAACCGCACCAAAATAGTTTAGCGAGGTACAGGTCCAATGATCCAGGTGGAAACCAATCTCGACGTCGCCGACAATTCGGGCGCGCGCCGAGTCCAGTGCATCAAGGTGCTGGGTGGCGCGAAACGTCGGACGGCCCAGGTCGGCGATGTGATCGTCGTCTCCGTGAAAGACGCCATTCCGCGCGGCAAGGTGAAGAAGGGTGACGTGCATCGCGCCGTCATCGTCCGCACCGCCAAGGAAATCCGTCGTGCCGATGGCAGCGCCATCCGCTTCGACCGCAACGCTGCAGTGCTCATCAACAAGCAGGAAGAGCCGATCGGCACCCGTATCTTCGGGCCGGTGACGCGCGAACTGCGTTCGAAGGGCCATATGAAAATCATCTCGCTGGCGCCGGAGGTTCTGTAAGCCATGGCCGAAGCTATGAAGATCAAGAAGGGCGACAAGGTCGTCGTGATCACCGGTCGCTCCAAGGGCGTGACCGGTGAGGTGCTGAGCGTCAGCCGCGACAGTGGTCGCGTGACTGTGGCCGGCGCCAACAAGGTGACCAAGCATGTCAAGCCGAGCCGCGCCGCGGCCGGCGGCATCGAGCAGCGCGAAGCCCCGCTGCATGTTTCCAACGTGATGCTGGCCGATCCGAAAGACGGCAAGCCGACCCGCGTTGGCGTCAAGTTCCTTGATGACGGTCGCAAGGTGCGCGTTGCAAAGCGCTCCGGCGAAGTCATCGATCGCTGATGGAGGCTAAGATGGCCAATCCGCGTATGAAAGACATTTACGAAACCGAGGTCCGCAAGCAGCTGACCGAGAAGTTCGGCTACAAGAACGCCATGGAAGTGCCGAGGATCGACAAGATCGTCGTCAACATGGGCGTGGGCGAAGCCGCGCAGGACTCGAAGAAGCTGACCGCCGCTGCCGCCGAGATGGCCGCCATCACCGGCCAGAAGCCGGTGCTGACCAAGTCCCGCAAGGCGATCGCGAACTTCAAGCTCCGCGAAGGCCAGGGCGTCGGCTGCAAGGTCACGCTGCGCCGCGAGCACATGTACGAGTTCCTGGACCGCCTGATCAACATCGCGCTGCCGCGCGTCCGCGATTTCCGCGGCGTGAACGGCAAGAGCTTTGACGGTCGCGGCAACTATGCGCTCGGTCTCAAGGAACAGATCATTTTCCCCGAGATCGATTACGACAAGGTTGCTGACGTCCGCGGCATGGACATCATCATCTGCACCACGGCGAAGACGGATGAGGAAGCCAAGGCCCTGCTGACCGCCTTCCGCATGCCGTTCCAGAACTGAGCCGAGAAGGGACCCCTGATATGGCAAAGACGAGTTCTGTCGAGAAAAACGAGCGCCGCCGCAAGATGTCGGTTCAGTTCGCCGCCAAGCGCGCGAAGCTGAAGGCTGCGATCAAGAACAAGAATGTCACCCCGGAAGAGCGTTTCGAGGCGGTCCTGAAACTGGCCGAACTGCCGCGCAATTCCGCGAAGATCCGTGTGCGCAACCGTTGCGAACTGACCGGCCGTCCGCGCGCCGTTTATCGCAAGCTGAAGTTGTCGCGCAACATGCTGCGTGAACTGGCCTCGAGCGGCCAGATCCCCGGCATGACCAAGTCGAGCTGGTAAGGAGAGCAACAGATGGCTCTGACCGATCCCCTGGGCGATATGCTGGCCCGTATCCGTAACGGCCAGCAGGCGGGTAAGGCGGCAATCGCTTCCCCGGCTTCGAAGCTGCGTATGAACGTGCTCGAAGTGCTGAAGAAAGAAGGCTACATCCGCGGCTACGAGCTGCAGGAAGAAGCCAACAAGCGCAACCTCCGTATCGAACTCAAGTATTTTGAGGGCGAGCCGGTGATCAAGACGATCGACCGCGTGTCGAAGCCTGGTCGTCGCGTTTATTCCGGTATTAAGGACCTCACCAAGGTTCGCGGCGGTCTCGGGATTTCGATCCTGTCGACCCCGCGCGGCGTGATGTCCGACGCTGAGGCTCGCGCTGCCAATGTTGGCGGCGAAGTCCTCTGCCGCGTGTTCTAAGGAGTCGATCATGTCGCGTATCGGCAAGCATCCGGTTCCGGTGCCGCAGGGCGTTCAGGTCCAGCTGGCTGGCCAGACCCTGACGGCCAAGGGCCCGAAGGGCGAGCTCAAGCTCACCATCGTCGAGGACCTCGACGTGGCCCTGACTGACGGCAAGATCACCGTCAAGCCGCGCCAGGTCAATCGTCGCTCGCGCTCCATGTGGGGCATGCAGCGCACGCTGGTCAGCAACCTGGTCAAGGGCGTCAAGGACGGCTTCAGCCAGGAACTGGAAATCAACGGCGTCGGTCTGCGTGCGGCTATGCAGGGTAAGAACCTGCAGCTGAACATGGGCTTCAGCCACGAAGTGATTTATCCCATTCCGGCCGGCATCGAGATCAAGGTGGAAAAGCCCACTTCGATCAAGATTTCGGGCGCGGATCGACAGCTCGTAGGCAAGGTCGCAGCGGACATCCGCTCGGTCAAACCGCCGGAGCCCTATAAGGGCAAGGGCATCAAGTATGCCAACGAGACTATCCTCCGCAAGGAAGGCAAGAAGAAGTAAGGATCGCGACGATGAGCAACAAGACTCGCATGAACGATCTGGATGCCCGCCGCAAGGCCCGCAACCGGACTCGTATCGTCAAGGCGGCCCATGGCCGTCCGCGCCTGAGCGTGCATCGCTCGTCGCGTTACATCTACGCCCAGGTCATCGACGACGTGAAGGGCGTGACCGTGGTTTCGGCGTCTTCGCTGGAGTCGAGCCTGCGTGGTTCGCTGAAGACCGGCGCCGATACGGCCGCTGCGTCGGAAGTGGGCAAGTTGATCGCCGAGCGCGCCAAGGCCGCCGGCGTCACCGAGGTGACCTTCGATCGCGGTGCGTACCTCTATCACGGGCGCGTCAAGGCGCTCGCCGAGGCTGCGCGCGAAGCCGGTCTGAGTTTCTAAGAAAGGTTCGGGTATCATGGCTGTTACTCAACGCGAACGAGGCGAGCGTGGCGACCGCGGTGGCGATCGCGACCGCGGCGAAAGCGATATCGTCGACAAGCTGGTCAGCATTAACCGCGTCGCCAAGGTCGTTAAGGGCGGTCGGCGTTTCGGTTTTGCCGCACTCGTCGTTGTCGGCGACCAGAAGGGCCGCGTCGGCTACGGTTCGGGCAAGGCGCGTGAAGTGCCGGAAGCCATCCGCAAGGCCACCGAGCATGCCAAGCGCAACATGATCCGCGTTACGCTGCGCGAAGGCCGCACGCTGCATCACGACATCGAGGGCCGTCATGGCGCCGGTAAGGTCGTGCTGCGCTCGGCTCCTCCGGGCACCGGCATCATCGCCGGCGGTCCGATGCGTGCCGTGTTCGAGACGCTCGGTGTTGCCGACGTGGTGACCAAGTCGCTGGGCAGCTCGAATCCGCATAACATGGTGAAGGCCACGTTCGAGGCCCTGAAGCAGCTCAACGCGCCCCGCCATATTGCGGCCAAGCGCGGCAAGAAGGTGGCTGACATTCTCGGCCGCAAGTCCGAGACTGAGGAGTAAGCCCCATGGCTCCGGCGAAGAAGAAGGCCGCCAAGGCGGCCGGCAAGACGGTGAAGGTGACCTGGATCCGCTCGGCGAACAAGCGGACTGCCGATCAGCAGGGTACGCTGGTCGGTCTGGGCCTGCGCAAGCTGCATCAGTCGCGTGAACTCGAGGATACGCCCTCGGTGCGCGGCATGATTGCCAAGGTGCAGCACCTGCTCCAGGTCGAAGGCTAAGGATTAAGTGGTCGGCTCCACGGGGGCCGACCCGAGCGGAAGGGTTAGAAACATGCGTCTCAATCAGATCGCCGACAATCCGGGTGCCCGCAAGGACCGCATGCGCGTTGGTCGCGGCATCGGCTCCGGCAAGGGCAAGACCTCGGGCCGTGGCGTCAAGGGTCAGAAGGCTCGTACCGGCGTCAGCATCAAGGGCTTCGAAGGCGGCCAGACGCCGATCTATCGTCGTCTGCCGAAGCGCGGCTTCAACCCGCTGAACCCGGTTCACTTCGAGACCGTCAACATCGGCCGCCTGCAGTCGGCCATCGAGAAGAACAAGCTCGATGCCGCGCAGCCGATCGACGAAGCGGTGCTGAAGAAGGCCGGCCTGTGCTCGCGCAAGGCTGGCGGCGTTCGCCTGCTGGGCACCGGCGAGCTGAAGGCCAAGGTCACCATCACCGTGAGCGGCGCTTCGGCGACGGCCAAGGCGGCGGTGGAAAAGGCCGGCGGCAGCATCACGGTGCTGATCGCTCCGAAGGCGGAAGCCGAGCCGAAGGCCGAGAAGAAGGCCAAGGGCAAAGGCAAGAAGAAGTAAGTCAGACCTTTTCAGGTCCGGAGGCGGGGCTCACAGGCCCCGCCGTCCGTCTCAGGTTCACGCGGTCGGATTTTTAGGGCTCGCATATGGCATCGGCAGCGGAACGCATGGCTGGCAGCCTCAATCTTGGGGCGTTCGCCAAAGCGACCGAATTGAAGAAGCGCATCTGGTTCACGATCGGCGCGCTGATCGTCTACCGGCTTGGCACCTATATTCCGCTGCCTGGCATCGATCCGATGATCATGGCGGACATCTTCCGTCAGCAGGCCGGCGGCATCCTCGGGATGTTCAACGTCTTCGCCGGCGGTGCGCTCGAGCGCATGACCATCTTCGCGCTCAACATCATGCCGTATATCTCGGCCTCCATCATTGTGCAGCTGCTGACGGCGGTGACGCCGCAGCTCGAAGCGCTGAAGAAGGAAGGCGAGGCCGGCCGCAAGAAGCTGAATCAGTATACCCGTTACGGCACCGTGCTGCTGGCCATTGTGCAGGCTTACGGTATTGCCGTCGGCCTGGAAGGCATGACCGGCAGCCGTGGCGGCGCCGTGATGGAGCCCGGCCTGTTCTTCCGTCTGGTGACCGTGGTGACGCTGACCGGCGGCACGCTCTTCCTGATGTGGCTGGGCGAGCAGATCACCCAGCGCGGCATTGGCCAGGGCACGTCGCTGATCATCTTCGCCGGCATTGTCGCCGAGTTGCCGCGCGCCATGGCCGCGACCCTTGAACTCGGCCGTACCGGTGCGCTCAGCACCTTCTTCATTCTGTTCCTGCTCATCCTGATCGTCGTCGTGATCACCGTGATCGTGTTCATGGAACGCGCCCAGCGCCGCATCCTGGTGCAGTACCCCAAGCGCCAGCAGGGCGCCCGCATGTTCGGCGGTGAAAGCTCGCATCTGCCGCTGAAGCTCAACACGTCGGGTGTGATTCCGCCGATCTTTGCCTCCTCGCTGCTGCTGATGCCGGCGACGATTGCACAGTTCACCGCCAGCGCCGGCGCGCCTGGCTGGGTCACCACCATCACCACGCTGCTGGGCCACGGTCAGCCGCTGTACATGGCGACCTACGTCGCCCTGATCGTGTTCTTCTGCTTCTTCTATACTTCTGTCGTATTCAATCCGAACGAGACGGCGGATAACCTGAAGAAGTACGGCGGCTTCGTGCCGGGCATCCGTCCGGGCCAGCGTACGGCCGAGTATTTCGATTACGTACTGACCCGTCTGACGGTGGTCGGTGCGGCCTATATCTCCGCGGTCTGTCTTCTGCCCGAGTTCCTGATCTCGCAGTATTCGGTGCCGTTCTATTTCGGCGGTACTTCGCTGCTGATCGTGGTCAGCGTGACCATGGATACCGTTGCGCAGATTCAGTCGCACCTGTTGGCACACCAGTATGAGGGCCTCATCAAGAAGGCCAAGCTGAGGGGAGCGCGCAAATGAGGTTGATCCTGCTCGGGCCCCCGGGCGCCGGCAAAGGCACCCAGGCCCAGCGTCTGATGGCCAAGCATGGCCTGGTCCAGCTTTCGACCGGAGACATGCTGCGCGCCGCCGTCAAGTCTGGCTCGGCCATTGGCCTGAAGGCCAAGGCGATCATGGACAGCGGCGCCCTGGTCTCGGACGAGATCGTGGTTGGCATCATTGCTGACCGGATCGACCAGCCGGACTGCCGCAAGGGGTTCATCCTGGATGGCTTCCCGCGCACCACCAAGCAGGCGGAAGCCCTGGACAAGATGCTGGCCGAGCGCAAGCTCAAGCTGGATGCCGTGATCGAAATGAAGGTCGATGATGGCATTCTGGTTGAGAGAATCACCGGCCGATTCACCTGCACCAAGTGTGGCGCGGGCTACCATGACAAATTCCAGCCGACCAAGCAGCCAGGCGTATGCGATCGCTGCGGTTCGACCGAGTTCAGCCGCCGTGCGGATGACAAGGCCGAGACCGTGGTTCCGCGCCTGAAGGCTTACCACGAGCAGACGGCGCCGCTTCTTCCGTACTATGACGGGCGCGGCATCCTGAAGCGGGTGGACGGCATGGCGGAAATAGACGATGTGACGGGTCAGATCGAGGCTGTTTTAGCCGCGCTTTGATCCCACTTAAGTAGTTGACTGAGTAGGAAGAGTTTCTATAATCGCGCCCCTTAGGCAACGGGCGCGAGCAGGATAAGAGGCAGCGGATCCCGACGTAAGTCATTGACTTCGTTGGGTTTGTCTCGTGTCTAAACGGTGCCTAAGGTGAACGTTCCGGCTGTCCGGGGCGTGTGATTCGAGGAGAAAAACGTGGCGCGTATCGCTGGCGTGAACATTCCGACCAACAAGCGGGTCGAGATCGCACTGACCTACATTTACGGTATCGGCCGGGTGAAGGCGAAAGAAATTTGCGAGAAGGTGGGTCTGCCTTCGGAGCGTCGTGTCAATCAGCTGACCGATGCCGAAGTGCTGCAGATCCGTGAAGCGATCGACCGCGACTACAAGGTCGAAGGCGACCTGCGCCGTGAAATCGCCATGGACATCAAGCGCCTGATGGATCTGGGCTGCTACCGCGGCCTGCGTCATCGCAAGGGCCTGCCGGTCCGTGGTCAGCGTACCCATACCAACGCCCGTACCCGCAAGGGCAAGGCGGTCGCCATCGCCGGCAAAAAGAAAGCCGCGCGCTAAACCGTTAGCCCCCGTTTCGAAGGACTGCAGGATCCATGGTCAAGGACAAGACCGCGCGCCCCCGGCGCAAGGAAAAGAAGAACATCACATCCGCTGTTGCGCATGTGAATGCTTCGTTCAACAACACGATGATCACCATCACCGACGCCCAGGGCAACACCATTGCCTGGTCGTCGGCTGGCAGCCAGGGCTTCAAGGGGTCGCGCAAGTCGACGCCGTATGCCGCTCAGGTCGCCGCCGACATCGCTGGCCGTCGCGCTGCCGAGCACGGCGTGCGTACGCTGGAAGTCGAAGTGAAGGGCCCGGGTTCGGGCCGCGAGTCCGCTCTGCGCGCCCTGCAGGCCGTCGGCTTCGTGATCACCAGCATCCGCGACGTGACGCCGATCCCGCATAACGGCTGCCGTCCGCCGAAGCGTCGCCGCATCTAAACGGTCCGCGTCGGATTTAGGTCCGGCGCAGAAAAGAATAGCGTGGCCGGCCGCCCCCCTCCGACGAGACAGGGGCGGCCGTAGCCGCAACCGAGGTGGTCTAGGCGGTGTGTCCGCGCCCGCCGCAACCGAACGAGGTTACAGGTGATCCAGAAGAATTGGACCGATCTGATTAAGCCGAACAAACTGGTTATCGAGCCTGGCGCCGTGCCGGGCCGTACAGCCACGATTGTCGCCGAGCCGCTGGAGCGTGGCTTTGGCCTGACGCTGGGCAATGCGCTGCGCCGCGTGCTGCTCTCGTCGCTGCAGGGTGCCGCCGTCACGTCGATCAAGATCGACGGCGTGCTGCACGAATTCTCCTCCATCCCCGGCGTGCGTGAAGACGTCACCGACATCGTGCTGAACATCAAGTCGATGGCGCTGAAGATGCACGGCGAAGGCCCGAAGCGCATGCACCTGAACGCCCAGGGTCCGTGCGAAGTCACCGCCAAGATGATCGAGACCGGTCATGACATCGAAGTGATGGATCCGAGCCACGTGCTGTGCACGCTGGATGCCGGCGCCACCATCCGCATGGAACTGACCGTTGAGACCGGCAAGGGCTATGTGCCCGCGTCGGCCAACCGTCCGGAAGATGCGCCGATCGGCCTGATCCCCGTCGATGCGCTCTACAGCCCGGTCCGCAAGGTTTCGTACAAGGTCGAGAATACCCGCGAGGGCCAGATTCTCGACTATGACAAGCTGACCATGCAGATGGAAACCAACGGCGCGATCAAGCCGGATGACGCGCTGGCCTATGCCGCCCGCATCCTGCAGGACCAGCTCCAGCTCTTCATCAACTTCGAAGAGCCCAAGGCTGAGTCGCGCGAGAAGATCACGACCGAGCCGGAGTTCAATCCGAACCTGCTGCGTCGCGTCGATGAGCTCGAGCTGTCGGTCCGTTCGGCCAACTGCCTCAAGAACGACAACATCGTCTACATCGGTGATCTGATCCAGAAGACCGAGGCGGAGATGCTGCGGACGCCGAATTTCGGCCGCAAGTCGCTGAACGAGATCAAGGAAGTTCTGGCTCAGATGGGGCTGCATCTCGGTATGCATGTTCCCAACTGGCCGCCGGAGAATATCGAAGAACTGGCGAAGAAGCTGCAGGATCAATACTGATCCTGCCCGCCTGACGAAGATCGAGGAGAGTAGCTATGCGTCACCGCAATGCCGGCCGCAAACTGAACAAGTCCAGCGCTCATCGCCGTGCGATGTTCGGCAACATGGCCGCGTCGCTGATCAAGCATGAGCAGATCACGACCACGCTGCCGAAGGCCAAAGAGCTGAAGCCGCTGATCGACAAGCTGATCACGCTCGGCAAGCGCGGCGATCTGCATGCCCGTCGCCAGGCGCTGTCCTTCCTGCCGGAGAAGGCTGCGGTGGACAAGCTGTTCTCGACGCTGAACGAGCGCTACGCCTCGCGCAGCGGCGGTTACAGCCGCGTGCTGAAGGCCGGCTTCCGCTATGGCGATGCCGCCCCGCTGGCCGTGGTCGAGCTCGTCGATCGCGACCCGTCGGCCAAGGGCCTGGACTCCGGTCCGGTGCAGGACGCGGCCGAGGCCGAAGCGGCAGCCTGATCGGCTGACGCATATCGTATCTGAAGCGGCGGTCCGGTTTCCGGGCCGCCGTTTTCATTTTGTATCAGGCCGGATGGGGCAGGGGCGTGAAGACCACGCCGGCCAGCAGCATCTCGACACGCTCGTGGCCGAGCGGCAGAATCAGGGAGATATGGTCGACATACTGATCGTCGATCAGGCCCTGGCGCCGGATCAGTGCCGGCCCGCCGCTTTCCAGTACCTGGCAATAGGTTTCGCGCGCCATGGCCGCCAGTTCGGGCCAGGGATGCTGCTCCAGATATTTGCCGGTCATGTCGAAACCCTGGCGGCGCGCGATGTCGCTTCCGAACAGGCGGTAGCGGAAGCGCAGCGGCTCCGGCTCCACATCGACCAGGATCAGGCTGCCGAGAATAAAACGCAGGTCCAGCGGGTCGATCTGATCGCGGGCTGGATAAGTCAGGCTGCCCCGCTTGGCATCCCAGTAGGCGCGCAGTTTCTGTAGGACTGGCTGCTCAAGAATCATGCGCTAACATCGGGCTGATGGCGTGAATACCGGGTTAATGTGGCGCAACAGACGCTGGCCCATTGAAAACCTTTTGGAAACATCCTTATTTAACCGGGGCCATGACCATACGCCTTGCTCTCCGCGCCCTGATCCTTTCGCTGCTGACCTTGTTCAGTCTGGCCCCGGCCGGTCATCCGCTGGCGCAGACGCCCCAGCGCCAGGTGCCGGCCAGCCGGGCCGAAATCCAGTTCAGCTTTGCGCCGCTGGTGCAGCGCGCCGCGCCGGCGGTGGTCAACGTCTATACCCGCCGGGTCGAGAAAGTACAGCGCTCCCCCCTGCTGGACGACCCGTTCTTTCGTCGCTTCTTCGGCGACCAGCTGCAGGGCGGTCAGCCGCGCGAGCGTGTGGCGCAGTCGCTCGGGTCCGGCGTCATCGTTGAGGCCGAGGGCATCATCGTCACCAACAACCATGTGATCGATGGCGCCACCGAAATCGTCGTTGCCCTGAGCGACCGTCGTGAATTCGAAGCCAGGGTGATTGCGGCCGATCCGCGCTCGGACCTGGCCGTTCTGCGCATCGAGACGCAGGGCGAGACGCTGCCGTATCTGGAATTCAGCGATTCCGACGAGTTGCTGGTCGGCGATCTGGTGGTCGCCATCGGCAATCCCTTCGGCGTGGGACAGACGGTGACGCAGGGCATCGTTTCGGCCGTCGGCCGCGCCATCTCTGAAGACCTGAACGCACAGTCCTTCATCCAGACCGATGCGGCGATCAATCCCGGCAATTCCGGAGGCGCGCTGCTGACCCTGGATGGCCGGCTCGCCGGCATCAACACGGCGATCTTCTCGCGCTCGGGCGGCTCGATCGGCATCGGGTTTGCCATCCCCGCCAATCTGGTGTCATCCACGGTTGCCAGCGCCATGGCCGGCAAGGGAATCAAGCGGCCATGGTTCGGCGCGCGCGGCGAAGCCGTGACCAACGAGATCGCGCAGGGGCTCGGCCTGACACGTCCCAATGGCGTGCTGATCGGTGAAGTCTATCGTGATGGTCCCGCCGACCGTGCCGGCCTTCGGGCCGGCGACGTGGTGCTGGCCATCGACGGGCGCGAGGTGAATGACGCACAGGCGCTGCGCTTCCGTATCGCCACCCGCAAGCTGGGCGAGGCGGCACGCCTGGACGTCCTGCGCCGCGGCCAGCGCCAGAGTCTGCAGATCGCGCTCACCGAGGCGCCGGAACATCCGCCGCGGCAGGTGACGTCGCTTGCCGGCAACCAGCCGCTGGCGGGTGCCACCGTGGCCAACCTGTCGCCGGCCTATGCCGAAGAGATCGGCGTCGATACGCTGGAGCGCGGCGTGATCGTCACCGAGATTGTGGCCGGCTCGCCGGCCAACCGGCTGCGCCTGCGCCCCGGCGACATCGTCGTGAAGATCAACAACCAGGATGTCGATGACGTACGCGAGTTGCAGGGCCTGCTGCGCGGCAGTCAGTGGACGATTGTCCTGCGGCGCGGCAAGCAGCTGCTCAGCTTCTCGGTGAAGCTATGACTAAGAAGACCGGCGGCACCGCCGAAACGCTGTTCAGTGCGGCCGGTATGGAGGTTGCACCGGCCGGGCCGCTGGCCGACCGCCTGCGGCCGCAGACGCTGGACGACATCATCGGGCAGGACCATCTGCTGAAGGGTGAGGGGCCGCTGGCCCGCATGGTGCAGGCGAAGAAGCTGGCCAGCCTGATCCTCTGGGGCCCGCCGGGCACCGGCAAGACCTCGATCGCCCGCCTGCTGGCCGATGCCACCGATCTGGAATTCGCGCCGCTCTCGGCAGTGTTCTCCGGCGTCGCCGATCTGCGCAAGGTCTTCGAGGCCGCGCGCGAGCGCCGGGCCCAGGGCAAGCGCACGCTGCTGTTCGTCGACGAGATCCATCGTTTCAACCGGGCCCAGCAGGATGGTTTTCTGCCCTATGTGGAAGATGGCACCGTGGTGCTGGTCGGCGCCACCACCGAAAATCCCAGCTTCGCCCTGAATTCGGCCCTGCTGTCGCGCGCCTCCGTTGTGGTGCTGCATCGCCTCGACGATGCCGCTCTGGAATCGCTGCTGAGCCGCGCCGAAGCCATCGAGAACCGCGTACTGCCGCTGACGGCCGAAGCCCGTGCGACCCTGCGCGCCATGGCCGATGGCGATGGCCGCTACCTGCTCAACATGACCGAGCAGATCTATACCCTGCCGGTGGAGACCGAACCGCTCGATAATGCCCGTCTCGCCGAGACGCTGCAGAAGCGTGCACCGATCTATGACAAGACCCAGGACGAACACTACAACCTGATCTCGGCCCTGCATAAGTCGCTGCGCGGATCCGATGTCGATGCGGCGCTGTACTGGATGGCGCGCATGCTGGCCGGGGGCGAGGACCCGCTCTACATCACCCGCCGCCTGGTCCGCTTCGCCGCCGAGGATATCGGGATGGCCGATCCGCAGGCGTTGGTGCAGGCGCTGGCGGCCAAGGATATGTACGACTTCCTCGGCTCTCCGGAAGGGGAACTCGGTCTGGTGCAGGCGGTGATCTACCTGGCCACGGCGCCGAAGTCGAACGCCGCCTACAAGGCGGAGAAGGCGGCCAAGCGCGCGGCGCGTGAACATGGCTCACTGATGCCGCCGATGCATATCCTGAACGCGCCGACCAAGCTGATGAAGGATCTCGGCTACAATGCCGGCTATGCCTATGATCACGATGCGGAGGATGGCTTCTCGGGCCAGAACTACTTCCCGTCGGATATGGACCGGCAGACCTTCTACCGCCCGGTGGAGCGCGGCTTCGAACGCGACATCCTGAAAAGGCTGGACTACTGGCAAAAGCTGCGGGCGCGCCGGCAGGAGGGCGGGGGCGGATAGCCCCGGCCGTCTGTTAACCAAGCGTGAACCGCTGACCGCTAGGCTGTTTCCGTATATAATGGGCGTATGGCGTCTACATTCAGCAATGTCATGGAGCGATTTTCCGTGCTGCAACGGCTCGGCATCTATGGCGGTTTTGCCCTTGGTCTGCTGGCAGTCGGCGGGCTGGTCAACTATGCCATCAACATGCCGAAGGAAAAGCCGTTCTATACGCCGGGCCAGGTGCCCAGCCGGGAGGACTGCTTCTACAGCAAGCTCGCACAGTTCAAGAATGTGACCCGGCAGATCATCTTCCAGGCCGGGCAGGAATGCGAAATCGAAGTGCAGTCGCTGGAAGTCCACGAGCAGAAGCGTCAGGAATGGGTCGAGCGCCAGGCCGAGAAGGCGCGCCAGCGCGCTGCCGAGCCGGTCGCGCAGACACCGCCGGAAGAACCCCAGGAAAAAGATCGCGTGCGCCGCGTCTGGCGCTGAGCGGTCCATCGCCTTTCACACAGAGTATTCCTTCATGTCCCAGGTAATCACCCGCACCGTCGATGACGGCGAAGCCGATCTGCGGCTCGACCGCTGGTTCAAGCGCCACTATCCCTGGCTTGGCCATGCCAAGCTGGAGAAGCTGCTGCGCACCGGCCAGGTTCGCGTCGATGGCGGTCGCGCAAAGGCCGCCACCCGGCTTGAGGCCGGGCAGGCGATCCGCATTCCGCCGCTGGGCGATCCGCCCAAGGATGATGACAGGCCGCGCGAACCCCGGCCGGCCCGTGCCACGCCGGCGCGTATCGCCGAACTCGAAGCTGCCATCCTGCACAAGGACGAGGCGGTTCTGGTCATCAACAAGCCGCCCGGTCTGGCGACCCAGGGCGGCACCGGTCTGACCGAACATCTCGATGGTCTGCTCGGGTTTCTGAAATTCGGTGCGCCGGACCGCCCGCGTCTGGTGCATCGCCTGGACAAGGATACCTCCGGCGTCATCCTGCTGGCACGCACGGCTTCTGCGGCGGCAAAGCTCGCCGGTGCGCTGAAGGCGCGCGAGGCGCACAAGCTCTACTGGGCCCTGGTCATGGGTGTACCGGAAATTCGTCAGGGCAAGATCAATATGCCGCTGTCAAAACTGCCTGGCGCTGCCGGCGAGAAGATGGCGGCCGACGAAGACGACGGCAAGAATGCCGTCACGCTCTATCGCACCATCGACACGGCCGGCCGTCGTGCCTCCTGGCTGGCCATGGCGCCGCTGACCGGTCGTACGCATCAGCTGCGCGTTCATGCCGCCCTGATGGGACGGCCGATTGTCGGCGATGGCAAGTATGGTGGCGCCGAAGCGCATCTCACCGGCGGCGTCAGCCGCAAGCTGCATCTGCATGCCCGCGCCATCCGCCTGGCGCATCCCGATGGCGGTTTTCTTGAGGTCAAGGCGCCTCTGTCGGAACACATGCAGGCGACCTGGGACTTTCTCGGTCTGGAGATCGAGAAAAGCGCCGATGCATGGCTGGAATAGACCGGCCCCTTCTGCCTGACGATCTGCGGCAGCGGGCTCACCCGCTGCGCCCGGCTTTGGCCGCCGAGGTCCATGCCCGCCCGCCGTTGCCATTGGCTGCTCCGGCGCGCGTGCTGCATCTCGGCCTGATGCTCAGGCCCGACGATGCCGCGGCCGAACATGCTCATCTGGCTGCGCTGTGCCGGTCCGCCGGCTTGCCGGAACCCGAGACCGGTGCCCGCCATGTGGCCGTGCCGCTGGCTGATGGCGGTCATCTGATCTGGGAAAAACGCACCGAATTTTCCACCTATACACTCTATCTCAGCCGTACGACTGGCGCCCCGCTGCAGCCGCCGGCTGCCGCCTTGCCGCTGCCGTCCGACTGGCTCGGCCATCTGCCGGGCCGGCTCATGATCGCGGCCGATGTCACGGTGCTGTCCGCTGCCGATATCATGCCGGCCCAGACGGCACTGGCGCAGCTGCTCGACGGGCCGACCCTGGCCGCCAGTGAACTGGCCGAAGGCAAGGCCACGGTATGGACCGACTTCCATCTTGGTGCCGACGATACCGTGCGGTTCATCCTGCAGGATCGCGGCCTGACAGCGGCGCAATGCGGCCGCATCGTCATGCGCCTGCTGGATATTGAAACCTATCGCATGATGGCGCTGCTGGCTTTGCCGCTGGCGCAGCAGGTGGCGCCGCGCATCACGGTGCTGGAGCAGGGCCTGGCAAAGCTCGCGGCCCGCATGGTCGACGAGACTCATGAAAGCGAGCAGACCCTGTTGCGCGAAATCGCCGGCCTGGCCGCCGAGGTGGAGACACTGGCGGTGGAGACGCCGTATCGTTTCGGTGCGGCGCGCGCCTATCATGCCCTGGTCGAGCGCCGCATCGCCGAGTTGCGCGAGGCCCGGATTGAAGGCCAGCCAACCATCGGCGAATTCATGGAACGGCGGCTCTCGCCCGCCATGCGCACCTGTATCACCATGGCGGAACGCATCGAAGGCCTGTCGCGTCGTGCCACCCGTATGGCCAATCTGCTGCGCACGCGCGTCGACGTGGCGCTGGAGCGGCAGAATGTCGAGCTTCTGGACGCCATGAACCGCCGCTCACGGCTGCAGCTGCGGTTGCAGGAAACCGTCGAAGGTCTCTCGGTCGCCGCCATCACCTATTATACGGTTGGTCTTGTCGGCTATGCGGCGCAGGCGCTGCATGCGCTGGGCCTGCCGGTCGACAAGGAGATCGCCATCGGTGCCGCCATTCCGGTGGTGGCGCTGATCGTTTGGTGGGGCCTGCGCCGCTTCCGCCGTTCGCTGCAGAAAGCCGGCCTGCATTAGCTGGCGGATTATCCGGTGGTGCGCAGCGCCGTCTTGATGGTCGCCGACAGGTAATCAGCCACCGCGCGCACCCTGGGTGCCTTGCGCAGATCGCGGTGCAGCACCAGCCAGAGCTCGCGCGTCACCGGCGGCTTGCCGGGGTCTGCCGTCAGCTCGGGATACTGCCGGCCGATATAGTCGGGCAGCAGCACGGCGCAGGCACCGGCACGGGCGGCGGCCACCAGCGGGATCATGCTGTTGCTGCGGATCGCCTGGCGCAGGCCGGATTTTTTCAGCCACAAGGATTCCGGCAGCTCGTCCAGGCTTTCGTCGAAGGCGGCGACAGCCGTGCGATCTAGGGCTGCGGCATGGCGATACAGGCGGTACGGCACGGCGCCGAGCCGGCTGGCATAGAGTTCGCCGGTCTTCGGCCGGGCCCAGCGGATGGCGATGTCGGCCTCGCGGCGCGCCAGGCTGAGCGAACGATGATCGACCAGGATTTCCAGCTCCAGCCGCGGCCAGCGCCGGCGCAGCTCGGCCAGGCAGGGCGCGATGGTATGGCTGGCGACGCCTTCGGTGGCCGTGATGCGCACCAGGCCTTCCACCGCTTCGCCACGCTGCGCATCGGCCAGTCGGCCAAGACGAAGCAGGGGGGCCTCGATCTGCTCGGCCGCCTGCAGCACCGGAGCAGCCAGTGGCGTCGGGCGGTAGCCGCGCGCCCGTCGCTCGAACAGTGCATAGCCCAGGGTTTCTTCCAGCGCCGCGATGCGTCGGGCCACGGTCGCATGGTTGACCTTCAGCACCCGGGCGGTGGCCGACAGGCTGCCGTGGCGGGCCAGCTCCAGCGCATAGCGCAGGTCGTTCCAGTCAGGCTGGCCCTGGCTTTTTCTCTCTGTGCGTTTTTGCATAGTCATCGCGCAATCTTATGGAATTTGCACAAAGCCCGCCATGGCTTAAATCCGGCATACGGCCATCCGGCCGGACTGCAACATGGAGTAGGCGTCAATGACCCGCCCGAAGACTTTGCTTGAAATGGCCGGCGCTGCCGGCGTGCCGTTCCTGTGGGACAAGGCTGCCCTGGTTGTGGTGGACGCCCAGAATGAATATCTGGCCGATGGCGGACTGCCGCTGACCGGTATCGAGCCGGCCGTGGCCGAGATCGGCAAGCTGCTGGCCGCTGCTCGCGCCCATGGCGCGCCGGTGATCCATGTGCGCCATCATGGTCGTCCGGGCGGCGCGCTGTTCAACCCCGAAGGTCCGAAGGCGGATTTCATTTCTGCCGTGCGGCCGCTGGATGGCGAGACCATCGTCACCAAGGGTCTGCCCAACAGCTTCGCCAGGACCAACCTGGACGAGGTGCTGAAGGGGCTGGGGCGCAGCGATCTGATTATCTGCGGTTTCCAGAGCCACATGTGCATCAGCGCCACGGCGCGCAGCGCTCTGGATCATGGCTATCGTGCAGCGGTGGTGGGGTCAGCCTGTGCGGATCGCGACCTGCCGGATCCGGCCGGCACCGAAACGGTGAAGGCCGCGGACCTGCATCGCATCACCATGGCAGCGCTGAACGACCGCTTCGCCATCGTGCTGAAGGATGCAAGTGCTATTTCGGCGCAGGCAGCGGCGTAGCATTCACGCCGCCGCGCGGTGCGGCGTTCATCGACGGTACCGGCTGCACGCCGCCGCCGGTTTCCGATGGGCGGTTTCGGGTGCGCCGGTCAGCCGGCAGGGTGTCCCAGATGCGGTTGGCTTCGGCCAGATTCACTTTCTGGTCGCCCGGTCGGCAGGCGCGGCTGCGATAGAGCAGGCGGCGGTCGGGATAGAAACACCAGGAGGCTTCCGCCAGTTGCGCACGCTGCAGCAGTTCGGCCTCTTCGGTGTTGATCCAGCGGCTGCCCGGCGGGCAGGCCTGCGCCTCGAAAACATGGCCGCTGCCGTCGTTATAGCAAAGCGCATAGATGCCTTCGCCCACGCGCGCCTCGTTGCTGGGATAGGGCGTCACCGCTGCGCCGCCAGGTCCGCCCGGTGGTACGTTGGACTGTGGCACGGTGCCGATGCCGGGTGCCCGCGATGCAGGGGTGAAACTGCGTGACGGGGCCGGTGTGATTTCCGGCGCGCCGCGGCCGGCGACCGGCTCCCGTGTCGATGCAGCCTGATACTGGCGCTCGGCCTGTTCGCTGCCGACCGGGCTGTAGCCCGGTGCGCAGCGTCCGGTCTGGCTGGTGTAGAGCAGGCCGGTCTCTGCGCTGAAGCAGGGCGTACCGGCGCTGCTGCTGGTGCTGTCGACCGGCCGCGTGCGCGTTTCGCCGCCCAGGCCGCGATACAGGCTGCGGTTCAGGTCGCGCACGCTGTTCTCCATGCCGCTGCATGCGGCCAGTCCGACCGCAAAGACCAGCAGCACGAGACCGCGCGCCAGCATCAATGGCTCAGCCGCGGCCGCGATAGGAGGCGACGCCCTGTTCGGGCAGCCACAGTCCTGTCGGCGGCTTGCCGGTTTGATAAAACACGTCGATCGGCATGCCGCCGCGCGGATACCAGTAGCCACCGATGCGCAGCCATTTCGGCTGCATGGCACTCACCAAGCGCTTGGCGATGCTGACCGTGCAGTCCTCGTGGAAAGCGCCATGATTGCGAAAGCTGTTGAGGAACAGCTTGAGTGATTTCGATTCAACGATCTGCCGGTTCGGCACATAGTCGATCACCAGATGGGCGAAATCCGGCTGGCCGGTCATCGGGCACAGGCTGGTGAATTCGGGCTGCGTGAAGCGGATCAGATACAGCGTGCCCGGCTGCGGATTGGGTACGGTTTCGAGCACGGCCAGCTCGGGGCTGGCTGGCTGATGCGTCTCATGGCCAAGCTGGGTGAGGCCGGCCACGGAGGTGGCGCGACGGGTGATGGCGGGACGGGCAGTGGCTTTTTTCGGCTTTGTCATGCTCTCTATCTGCCATAACAACGCCTTGATTGCATCCCCGTGTCGCCACGATCCGCCGGCATCGTGATGCCCGTACCGACCGCAGGCATCCGGGTGGATGTACCGTCGGTGCGCATGCCCCCGAAGGAGGCACCCATGACCAGTCTCAAGATGCTTGCCACGGCCGTCACTTTCGCCAGCGCCCTGTCGCTTGGCGCCGTTTCCGGCGCCTTCGCGCAGGCCCAGCCGGCGACGCCTGCGACCCCGGCGCAGCCCAGCGTGACGCAGCCGGGCGTGACCCAGCCCGCCACCCCGGCGACGCCGTCGGTCAGGAAGGCCGAGCAGAAAGCGGATGTGCAGAAGGCTGAGAAAAAGGCCGACATCAAGAAGGCCGACGAGCGCAAAGCCGATCTGAAGAAAGACCAGGCCAAGCAGGATCTGGCCAAGCAGGACCAGAAGGCGCGCGACGCCAAGAAGGCGACCAATTAAGTCTGCCGGTTTCTGATCGGAAGAAGGCCTTCGCCTGGTGGCGGAGGCCTTCTTTTTTGCCAATTTCCAACAATCTTTGTGTTAAATTCCGCCCCGTGGTTGAGCCCGGAGGCCGGCCATGCGATTTTTGCCGCCATGGAACGCTCCGTCTCTGTTGCTGCCGATTTCACCCCACCGAAGCTGGTGCTGTTCGATTGCGACGGCACACTGGTCGACAGCCAGCATCATATTGTCAGCGCCATGCACAGCGCCTTTGCTGCCAACAGCCTGGCATTGCCCGAGGCCGACAGCGTCCGTCGCACGGTCGGTCTGCCGCTGGAAGTGGCCATCGAGCGCCTGCTGCTGCCGCTGGGCAGCAGGGCGCTGGCGCCGGTGGTTGAGGCCTACAAGGTCGCGGCCGTGGCCCAGCGTCTGGAGCCCGATCACGAAGAACCGCTGTTCCCCGGCCTGGTACCGGCGCTCGACCGTCTGGAAGCAGCCGGCTTCCTGTTCGGCGTGGCCACCGGCAAGGCCCGTCGCGGTCTCAACTTCACCCTGGCCACCCATAACCTGGCCGATCGTTTCGTCACCCTGCAGACCTGCGATGTGGTGGCGGCCGGCAAGCCGGCGCCCGATATGGTATTGCAGGCGATGGCGGAAACCGGTGCCGTGCCGGGCTCGACAATCGTGGTGGGCGACACAACTTACGACATGGAGATGGCCCGCAATGCCGGCGTGATGGCGATCGGCGTGGCTTGGGGCTATCATGACGAAGAGATTCTGCTTCGTGCCGGAGCGGCAAGGATAATCAAAAACTTCGGGGAACTTCCTGATCTGGTTGTCGAACTGATGGCCTGATCGATTTCAGCTTTGACCGGAGGTGCCAGATGCGCGCGTTGAAATGGATTGCCGTCGTTGTGGTGCTGCTGGTCATCGCTGTCGTGGTCGCGGCTTTGACCGTCGACGTGAACCGCTTCAAGCCGCAGATCGTGGCCGCCGTCGAGGAAGCCACCGGCCGCAAGCTCGAGATCGCCGAGGATATGAAGCTGAGCCTCTGGCCGCTGGGCATCGGGGTGAAACGGGTCAGCTTCGCCAATGCTGCCTGGGGCAGCCGGCCGCAGATGGCCACCATCGGCGAGTTCACGGCGCAGGTTGACCTGATGGCCCTCATCCGCAGCCAGGTGAAGGTCGACAGCCTGGTGCTGGCCGATGTCGATCTGCTGCTCGAAAAGGATCGCCAGGGCCGGGCGAACTGGGATTTCGCCAGCCAGAAACCGGCCCCGCAGCAGCAGCCCTCCACACCTCAGGCGGCGAAGTCAGGGACTGGCGGCAGCCTGCCGCAGATCGAGAATGTCTCGCTGAAGAATGTGAAGCTGGCCTATCACGATGCCCAGAGTGGCGCGAAGACCGATGTGAATCTCAGTGAGTTTTCGATCAAGCAGGCCAGCGGCAACCTGCTGGCCACCAAGCTGGTGGCGGTGGTCAACGGCAACGAGATCAAGGCTGACGGTACGCTCGGCAACCTGGACGACCTGATGGCGCCGAGCCGGCCCTGGCCGGTGAAACTGAATGTCACGGTTCCGGGCGGTAAGATGGCAGTTGATGGCAGCATCGCGCAGCCGATGCAGGCCAAAGGCCTGGTGCTGAAGGTTTCGGCCGAGGCGCCGGATCTGGCCAAGCTGGCTGCGGCCTTTGGCGCGGCCGGGGTGCCCGCCGTGCCGCTGACCTTCCAGGCGGATGTGAAGGATGCCGGACCGCAGCGCTATGCCCTCAGCAACATCGCCGCGAAAATTGCCGACAGCGATCTTGCCGGTACCGCAGAGCTGAATCTCGCCGGCGCAAAGCCGGCTGTGAAGGCCGATCTTGTCTCCAAGTCCATGGATGTGGTCGCGCTGATGCCCAAGGACAGCGCGGCAGCCAAACCGGCTGCCGGCGGTGGCACGGCGGCCGGGCCGAAGCCGGCTGCGACCAAATCCGGCGATGGTCGCCTGTTCAGCAATGACCCGTTGCCGCTCGATGGCCTGAATGCCGCCGACGCCCAGGTCAGCTACAAGGCCGACCGTTTTAAGGCCCCGACCATCGATGCCCAGGGCGTGGCGCTGGCGATTGCTCTGAAAGACGGCGTGCTGAATGTGAAGCCCATCATTGCGGCGCTGGCCCAAGGCAGCCTGAACGGTGACATCACCTTAAATGGCAAGGCCAAGACCTTGAATGCCAAGCTCGATGGCAAGGGTATCGTGCTCAGCGAATACCTGCAGAAGGCAGGCATCACCGACATCGTCCGGCGGGGTGCGCCGACCGATCTGGTGCTGGATGTCAGCAGCCAGGGCGGCAGCATGCGCCAGCTGATGGCCGGCCTGAACGGTAAGGCGATTCTGAAGGTGGGCGAGGGCGAGCTGAAGGAAGAGTACATGCGCGACTTCCTGCCGGGTCTGGCCCGGTCGGTCGCAGCCCTGGATCGCGCCACGGCCAAGACCAAGCTGCAATGCGTGGTGGCAGGCCTCGATATCAAGGCTGGCGTGGTGACGCCCAAGGCGATGCTGGCCGAGACCGGCAGCTTCACCATGACCGGCGACGGCACCGTCAATCTCGGCACCGAGCAGCTCAACCTGCGTCTGGTGCCATCCTCGCGCGATACCGGTCTGGCGGCGGCGCTGCCGCCGGTGATGGTGCGCGGGCCTCTGACCGATCCGGGCTTCACGCCGGATACGGCGGCCCTGGCCAAGAACATGCTGGGCACGGCGGCTGGCTATGCGGCGCTCGGGCCGCTGGCGCTGCTGTCGCCGGCGCTGGGTTCGGGTGGCGACGATGCCGCCACCGCCTGTTCCAAGGCAGTCGCGCTGGCGGAAGGACGCCCGGTGCCGGCCTCGACCGCCAAGCCGGGAGCGACCCAGCCGCAACAGCCGCAGTCGAACAATCCGGTCGACAATCTGAAGCGCCTGTTCGGCCGGTGACCCGGGCTGGTTGCCGTTGCCTGGCGGCGTCGCTATAAGCCGCGGCCATGAAGCGTTTTTACAAGACGGCGACGGCGCAGGCCGAGCCTGACGGCACGGCCACCATCCGGCTGGACGGCCGGCCCCTGAAAACGCCGGCCAAGGCGGAGATGCGGCTGCCCGTGCCGGCCCTGGCCGCGGCGATCGCCGCCGAGTGGGACGCCCAGCAGACCGAGATTCGGCCCGATGCGATGCCGCTGACCCGGCTGGCCGCCACCGCCATCGACCGCGTGCAGCTCAATCCTGCCATCGCCGCCGAGGAAATCCTGCGGTATGGCCAGACTGATCTGCTGGTCTACCGGGCCACCGAGCCGGTGGAACTGATGGCGCGGCAGGCAGCCGTCTGGCAGCCGCTGCTCGACTGGTTCCGCGAGCGCTACGGCATCGAACTGGCCGTTGCCGGCGGCATCATGGCCGTGGCACAGCCGCCGGCGCTGCAGGCCCGGCTGCGGCAGGCCTGCGATGACTGCGATCCCTTCCGGCTGACCGCCCTGCATGCGGCCACCACCAATACCGGCTCGGTGGTCCTTGGCCTTGCGCTGCTGGAAGGGCGAGTCGATGCAAAAACAGCCTGGGAAGCCAGCCTGCTCGACGAGCTGTATCAAGTCGGACTATGGGGCGAGGATGCCGAGGCGACCCATCGGCGGTCAAATCTGGCCGCCGATCTGCGGGCAACCGAGCAATTTCTAGCTCTGCTACAGGTGACCCCTTAGGCTTATTGCCGAAAGTTGTATATCACCTCTGGCTGCAACCTTTTCTACTGAACCGGCAAAGCGCTTGCTATAGTTGTACCCTGAACAGGGACTCTGATGTCGGCCTTTGGGGGGGCCCGACATAATGGCAGGTAAAGATACACCGCAGCGCCAGCGGCCAAAGGTTGGCTATGGTGAGCTGCTCGCGACCATCGCGGACCATGAAAAGTATCGTCAGCGACTGCCCGGCGGGCGTCGGGCGATCCTGCATTACCGCGACCTGTCGCATCTCACCATGGCCGGCGCCGATCTGGCCGGGGCCGACTTCACCGGCTGCAACCTGCAGGCCGTCAATCTGGCCGATACCAATCTCAGCAGCGCCACGCTGCTCGGTGCCGATCTGCGTGGCGCCAGCATGCAGCATGCGAGGCTGGACCATGCCGATCTCCGCGGCGCATCGCTGCGCGGCGCCGATCTGACCGGCGCGCAACTGCAGGAAGCCGATCTCTGCGACGGTGTTTCCACCGGCCGCGACGCGAATGGCTCGGCACGCATCGCCAAGCCCGAGCATGATGCCGTCGACCTGGGCGGCGCCAAGCTGGTGGCAGCCAATCTCACCGGCGCCAACATGTGCGGCGTCAATGCCGGCCGCACCGATTTCAGCGATGCCGTTCTGATCAACTGCATGCTCGGCCGGGCCAACCTTGCCGCGGCAAAACTCTCCGGCGCGAATCTCTCCGGTGCCGATCTCAGCAATGCCAACCTGCGCGGCGCCCAGCTGCGCGGTGCTATCATGGTCGGCATCCGCATGGATAACGCCCAGCTGGCCGATGCGGATCTGCGCGACGTGCTGGACGATACGCCGCGGGGACGTTCGATCGCCGAGCTGGATGTTTCAATCGACGAAGCCTTCCGGCTCTATCGCCTGTGGGTCGAGACCGATGGCACCAGCGGACGGCTGTTCGATTTCAGCCGCTTCGATCTGCGCAGCATCGGCCCGCGCCCCGGCCTGGTGCTGACCGGCGCCGTGCTGGAAGGGGCGGTGCTGCAGGGACTGAACCTGGAGCGTGCATCGCTGCAGGGTGCCAAACTGGTGGACGCGGATCTGCGCGATTGCAACCTGTTCGCTGCCGATCTGCGCGGCGCCAACCTGACTGGCGCCCAGCTGGTGCGTGCCGATCTGCGCGATGCCGATCTGGGGCCGCTGGTGGTGGGCCAGGTACGATCCTTCCCGGCGAACCTGACGCGCTGTCTGCTGCGCAACGCCGACCTGCGCGGCGCCAGGTTGCGACAGGCTTGGCTGGACGATGCCGACATGGCGCGTGCCCTGCTGGAGGGTGCCGATCTGACCGAGGCCCGGCTGCCGCAGCGGCAGTCCTGACACGCGCTGCGGTCTGATATATCAGACCCGATAAATTCCTTTTATCGCAGGGTTTTCTACTAGACTATTGCACTGCAGCGCCGGCTATTTTGCCGGCTTGCGCGATGTGCTATTGCCGTGTCACGGCCATGTCATAAGGCGCCCCAGCAGTCAGCGCCAATAACGGGGAGTTGCATGCAGGACATCATCCGGCAGTTGGAAGAAAAGCGCGCGCAGGCGCGGCAGGGCGGCGGAGCGAAGCGCATCGAGGCGCAGCACGCCAAGGGCAAGCTGACCGCCCGCGAACGTATCGAACTGCTGCTCGATCCCGGCTCCTTCGAGGAGTGGGACATGTTCGTCGAGCATGACTGCACGGATTTCGGCATGGCCGAGCAAAAGGTGGCCGGCGACGGCGTCGTCTCCGGCTACGGCACCATCAACGGTCGCGCCACCTTCGTCTTCAGCCAGGACTTCACCGTGTTCGGCGGCTCGCTCTCGGCCAGCCATGCCGGCAAGATTTGCAAGATCATGGACAGCGCCATGAAGGTCGGCCTGCCGGTGATCGGCCTCAACGATTCCGGCGGCGCCCGCATCCAGGAAGGCGTCGACAGCCTCGCCGGCTATGCCGAGGTATTCCAGCGCAATGCGCTGGCCTCCGGTGTCGTGCCGCAGATTTCCGTCATCATGGGGCCCTGCGCCGGCGGCGCGGTCTATTCACCGGCGATGACCGACTTCATCTTCATGGTGAAGGACAGCAGCTACATGTTCGTCACCGGCCCTGACGTTGTGAAGACGGTGACGCAGGAAGTGGTGACCCAGGAACAGCTTGGCGGTGCGGTGACGCATACCACCAAGTCCTCGGTGGCCGACAATGCCTATGAGAACGATGTCGAGGCCCTGGCGCAGACGCGCCGCATGTTCGACTTCCTGCCGCTGAACAACCGCGAAAAGGCCCCGGTGCGCGAGACCTGGGATCCGATCAGTCGCCAGGAATCCTCGCTCGACACGCTGGTGCCGCCCAATCCGAACAAGCCCTACGACATGAAGGAGCTGATCGAGAAGGTGGTGGACGAGGGCGACTTCTTCGAGGTACAGCCCGGCTACGCCAAGAATATCATCATCGGCTTTGCCCGCATCGGCGGCCAGACCGTGGGCATCGTCGCCAACCAGCCAATGGTGCTGGCCGGCTGCCTGGATATCGACTCAAGCCGCAAGGGTGCGCGTTTCGTGCGCTTCTGCGACTGCTACGACATTCCGATCGTCACCTTTGTCGACGTGCCCGGCTTCCTGCCCGGCACCAGCCAGGAATACGGCGGTATCATCAAGCATGGCGCCAAGCTTTTGTTCGCCTATGCCGAGGCGACCACGCCGAAGGTCACGGTCATCACGCGCAAGGCCTATGGCGGCGCCTATGACGTGATGTCGTCCAAGCATCTGCGTGGCGACGTCAACTATGCCTGGCCCTCGGCGGAAATTGCGGTGATGGGCCCCAAGGGCGCGGTGGAGATCATCTTCCGCGGCGAGATCGGCGATGCCGAGAAGATCGCCGCGCGTACCGAAGAATACCGCCAGAAATTCGCCAACCCCTTCGTCGCCGGCCATCGTGGCTTCATCGACGATGTGATCATGCCGCACAACACGCGCTACAGGATCGCCCGCTCGCTCGCCATGCTGCGCGAGAAGAAGCTGGAGAATCCCTGGAAGAAGCACGACAACATTCCGTTGTAAGGGTAGCGCGTATCATGGCCGAGACACTGTTCAAGAAAATCCTGATCGCCAATCGTGGCGAAATCGCCTGCCGCGTCATCAAGACCTGCCGCAGGCTGGGCATCAAGACCGTGGCGGTCTATTCCGACGCCGATGACGGCGCGCTGCACATGCGCATGGCCGACGAAGCGGTGCATATCGGCCCGGCGGCGGCGGCCGAAAGCTACCTGGTGATCGAGAAGATCGTTGCGGCCTGCAAGCAGACCGGCGCGCAGGCGGTGCATCCGGGTTACGGCTTCCTGTCGGAGAACCGCAAATTCGCGGCCGCGCTGAAAGACGCCGGCATCGCCTTCATCGGCCCGAATCCCGAGGCGATCTTCGCCATGGGCGACAAGATCGAGTCCAAGAAACTGGCGCAGAAGGCCGGCGTGTCGACGGTTCCGGGCTATCTGGGCGCCATTGCATCGACAGACGAAGCCGTGAAGATCGCCACCGAGATCGGTTTCCCGGTGATGATCAAGGCCTCGGCCGGCGGCGGCGGCAAGGGCATGCGCATTGCGCGCTCGGCCGAGGAAGTGGCGCAGGGCTTCTCGTCTGCCACCAACGAGGCGAAGAACTCGTTCGGCGACGATCGCGTCTTCATCGAGAAATACATCGAGCAGCCGCGCCATATTGAGATCCAGGTGCTGGGCGACAAGCACGGCAATGTGATCTACCTGCATGAGCGCGAATGCTCGATCCAGCGCCGTCACCAGAAAGTGGTGGAAGAGGCGCCGAGCCCGTTCCTGGATGAGAAGACCCGCAAGGCGATGGGCGAACAGGCCGTCGCGCTGTCGAAAACCGTGAATTACGACAGCGCCGGCACGGTGGAATTTATCGTCGGCCCGGATCGCAGCTTCTACTTCCTGGAAATGAACACCCGCCTGCAGGTGGAGCATCCGGTCACCGAACTGATCACCGGCATCGACCTGGTCGAGCAGATGATCCGCGTCGCCGCCGGCGAGAAACTCTCGATCAAGCAGGCTGACGTGAAGCTGAATGGCTGGGCGCTGGAAGTCCGCATCTATGCCGAGGATCCCTTGCGTGGCTTCCTGCCCAGCACCGGGCGCCTCTCGCGTTGGCGCACCGCGCCGGAGTCTGCGGTGATCCGCAACGATACCGGCGTGGTCGAAGGCAGCGAGATCAGCATGTTCTACGATCCGATGATCTCGAAGCTGTGCTCTTACGGCAAAGACCGCGCCGAGGCGATCTCGACCCTGTCGGCGGCGCTCGACGAAACCTGGATCAGCGGTATTGGCCATAACGTCAATTTCCTCTCGGCCGTGCTGGATCATCCGCGCTTCCGCTCGGGCAATATCTCGACCAATTTCATTGCCGAGGAATGGCCCAACGGTTTCGGCGGCACGGTGCTGCCCGAAGACCGCCAGAACGCGGCACTCGCGGTGGCGACCCTGCTGCATATCCGCAACGAACTGCGCGCCCGCCATCTGGGCGGCAAGCTGGGCCTGCCGGAATGGGTGCCCGATGCCGCATGGATCGCGGTGCTGAACAAGACCGAATATCCGCTGACCGTGACTGATGCCGAAGGCGGCTGCGATGTGAAGATCGGCAAAGGCAAAGTGCTGAAGGTGCGCAGCAGTTGGAAGCCGGGCGAGCCGTTCTTCCGCGGCACCGTGAACGGCGAGACGGTTGTTGCCCGCGTTTCGGCGCGGCCGGACGGCGTGCGCGTCGTCCATGGCGGCGCCGAGCTGGATGTGGCGGTTCGTACGCCGCGTGCGGCCGAGCTGGCGCGCCTGATGCCGGAAAAGCTGCCGCCCGACATGTCGAAATACCTGCTCTGCCCGATGCCGGGCCTAGTGGTGTCGATTGCCGTGGCCGAGGGCGAGCCGGTCAAGGCCGGCCAGGCACTGGCGGTGGTGGAAGCCATGAAAATGGAAAACGTGCTGCGCGCCGAGCGCGATGGCACGGTGAAGAAGGTCAATGCCAAGAAGGGCGACAGCCTGGCCGTCGATCAGGTGATCCTGGAATTCGCCTGAGATGGCTCTGAACGAAGCCCGCGTCGACGGTTCGTTGGCGACGCGGTTGCTGGCTCTTCAGGACAGTCTGGGCGACCGTGCGATCCGGTATGGGCGCTGGACGGCCTATGCCTACGAGTTTCTGGTTTTCGGCATCAAGCAGGGCTGGGCCTGCCTGTTCGGCGGACTGATGCTGGCGCTGCTGATCGCCACACATTTGTGGTATCCGCGCGACGCCATGCTGGCGCGCTACGATTTCCTGGTGATCGCCAGCCTGATCGTGCAGGCCGGCCTGCTGGCCTTCCGGCTTGAAACCTGGGACGAAGCGAAGGTGATTGCCGGCCAGGCCATCGTCAAGGAAAAGCCCGGCGATTACGCGCCGGGCCTGGATCTGTCGGCGCAGTGACCTAGTCGGCAGTGTCCCGGCGCCGCTGGCGCGGCGTGTCAGCCTGTGTCTCCGGCTGCTGGTGCCGCGCTTCCTGCTGACGCTGCTGCTGCACATCCTGCTGACGCTGTTGTACCTCACGCTGCTGCTGGCGTTGCATTTCCTGCTGCTGACGTGCCTGCTGCCGCAGCGTCTCCTGTTGTCGCTGGCTCTGTTGCTGCATCTGCTGACGCTCCTGGTGTTGGCGCTGCATGTCTTGGTATTGCCTCTGGGCCTGTTCCTGCTGGCGCTGGGCATTCTGACGCTGGTTGTCCGGCTGCTGCTGGGGCAGGGGTTCGCTGCGCACCGGCTGGCGCGGCTGGGCCTGCGGCCGTTCGTCAGCGCCGCGTGCGGTATTGCGCTGTTCAGCCGGCCGCTGGGCGCGCTGCCCCTGCTCGAACTGGCGGGCATTGCCGGGCTGCGCGGCCTGTTCACGCGACATCGGCCGTGGTGCAGGGTCATTGGTGTGCGCGGGCGCGGCGGTTTGGCGACGCGTATCCTGGCGTGACGGTTGGGGCGCTGCCGTTGCCATCGGCTGACTGCGGCTGTCACGGCGCAGGTCCGTCGGGCGCGGATCGGACTGGCGGATCTGCGGGCCCGGGGCATCCGGGCGGCGTGACATATTGCCGTCATCCCGCATGCCCATGCGCTGCGCCGCTTGCGGTGACATCCCGGCCGTGGCCGCGGTCGGCTGAATCTGGGCGCGGCGATCGATGTGGGCATTGTCGACCTGGCGGCGATCCACCGTCTGCACGGCACGCTGCACCGGCTGCGACCGCCGCATGGCATCTGCCGATACCACCGTGGCGCTGTTGCGGTTCACATACCGGTTCACGGTGACGTTGTTCATGTTCGTCACATTGGTCACCCGCGTGATATTGGTGACATGGGTGACGTTGACATTGCGGATGTAGCTGCGGCTGACCCGGTAGGGGGGATAGTAAGGCTCATGCCAGCCCAGCGGGACCCAGCCGACATTACCAGCCGTGATGCTGATCGATAGGCCGCTGCCGGTGCCGAAGAACGCCACCAGCGCCGGCGCATAGACCGGCCGCGGATGGTGATGGTGGTGTCGATGGTGCTTGCCCGGGCTCCAGGCCCAGCGGTCGTGCACCATGACCCAGCGGCCATAGTGGAAGGGTGCGAAGCCCCAAGGTTCGTCGGCCACCCAGGTCCAGCCCCAGGGCTGGATATAGGCCCAGTGGCCATGGCGATAGGGCACCCAGCCGGCCTGCACCGGCGGATACCACACGCTGCCATAATCCGGTGCGGTCGACCATGAGCCATAGGCGGCCATATCCTGCGCGCCGGTCATGCCCTGCACCTGCGCCGGCATGGCGGCCGGTATTGCGGCTGGTGCGCCGGCCTGCCGCGCCGTGGGGGCAACAGCGGGAGCGGGTGTTGCCGCCATCGCCGGTGCGGGGGCCGGCGTCTTTTCCTCGGCCAGCAGGGATTGCGCGAAGCTGTTCGGTCGCATCGGCGCCAGCGCCGCCTTCACCGGTTCGTCGCCATCCAGCGGCCCGCTGAGTGTCGCGGTCTGACCGGCCGGCACCGTCTGGTTCAGGCCGCGACCATTGAGCTGTGCCTTGCCGCCGTCCAGAGCAGTTACGCTGGTCGGCGTGTCGTCATCGCCGGCCGTCATGACATAGCGGCCCGGTTCGGTGAGCTGCACGGTGCCGCGCGGTGTCTGGATCGTGTAACTGTCGCCCGGCGCCACGTCGCTGAGATTGAGATAGGCCGATCCCTGCGGCAGCCCGGCTTCGAAGCCGGTGTCGTTCAGGCTGCTGACATTAAGCTCGGTGCCACTGTCCATCACCAGGCGGTTGGCACTGCCGATCTGCAGTTCCGCGCGCGCGCCCGGTTCGGTCCACAGCGCGTTGCCGGCGGTGAGCGGGTAGTTCAGCGCCGCCGGTCCCCACTGGTCCTCATCGGCGGTATGGAACGACACCGTACCGGTCATCTTCGCGATGCGGCCGACCCGGGCCGGGGGATCGTTGGCAGCCGTCTGCGCCGTGATCGGCGGCCCGGGCCAGGCTTTGGCGTCCCCGGTCTGTGCCTGCGCTTGCGGCGCAGTCTGGGCAAAGGCGCTGGCGATCGGCGTCAGTGCCGTACTCGCGATTAGACTTGTGGCGGCACAGGCGACAAGAGCGTGCCGCGCGACCGTGATCGCGACAGTGAACCCTCGATGCGTGGACATGCTAACTCCTGGGAAGCGGCCGGCGACTCCTCGACGACCTGCACCCCTAGCTCACGAACCGCTCATGGCGGCTTTGTGTCCGGATCAGCACCTTTACACGGCAGGCTGTGATCGTTGCGTGGCTGAAAATTCCCGAAATGGTGAGGTCGCACATGGCAGAATTCGTCCGCAGCCGATGTTTTTTGTTCGTTCTTTACGCTTTTCGCCGGTTGCGGTAAGATTTTACAGCCCTGTGTACTGGGTTGGCTGGGCTGGATAGCCCAATCAGGGTGACCGGGTGGCAGCGGTTGGGGACAGCATGGTTCGGGGGACGGTTTTACGCATTCTGGGGCTTGCGATCTGCGCCATTGCGATGGCGGGGCTGATATCGCCTGCTTCTGCCGCGACCGAGCGTCGCGTCGCACTCATCATCGGCAATGGCAGCTACGCGGAAGCGCCGCTACGCAATCCGGTCAACGATGCCCGCGCGATGGCCGCGGCCCTGCGCGATCTGAATTTCGAAGTCACCCTGCTGGAGAATGCCGACCGGGTGACGATGCAGCGCGCCAGCCTGGATTTCGGCCGCAAGCTGAAGGACGACGTGGTCGGGCTGTTTTACTTCGCCGGGCACGGCATGCAGGTGCGCGGCGTGAATTACCTGATCCCGATTGCGGCCCAGGTCGGCAGCGAGGAAGAGGTCGAAGTCGAGGCAATGGATGTGAACTACATCCTGGCCCGCATGGCCGCTGCCAAGAACCAGTTCAACATCGTCATTCTCGATGCCTGCCGCAACAATCCTTTCGAGCGCGCCTTCCGTTCGCCGACCAGCGGTCTGGCCGCGATCAGCGCGCCGCGTGGCACCCTGATCGCCTATGCCACGGCGCCCGGTTCGGTGGCGGCCGACGGACAGGGCGCCAACGGGCTGTACACCGGCGAACTGGTTTCGGCCCTGCGCACGGCGAACCTGCCACTGGAACAGACCTTCAAGCTGGCGCGTGCCGAAGTGGTGAACAAGTCGAACGGCCGGCAGACGCCCTGGGAGTCCTCCTCGGTGATCGGCAATTTCGTGTTCCGCCAGCAGGCGGTGGCGCCGGCGGCGCCAGACAGCGATACCGCGCTGTGGACCGCCGTGAAGGACAGCAGCGATCCGGCCGACTACCGCGGCTATCTGGACGCCCAGCCCCAGGGGGTCTATGCAACCCTGGCCCGGCGCCGCATCGAAGTGCTGGACGCGGCGCGCGACGAACAGATTTCCAAGCCGGCGCGCGACGCGGCCGACAAGGCGGCGAAGGAAGCCCTGGCGCGGACCCAGAAGATCGAGGCCGAAGCCGCCCGCGCCGCAAGCCAGAAGCAGGTCGCGTCACTGTCGCCGGCACCGTTGGCAGTCTACGACGCCGCCAATGCGCAGGAGTATGTCAAGGCCAACTGGAAGGCCATGGAAAAGACCGTTTGGGCGCATTTCAACGATACCGAGAACAACTGGTTCTATTACGGCCAGATCAGGCCGATCGATGGCGCCCGTCTCTCGCTGGGCAAGGTGTCCTTCTATGACGTCGTGCCATCCAAGACGGGATCGACGGATGTGCTGGTGCTGATGCAGGGCAGCTGGCCTTTGCCGCGCGCGATCCAGACGAGCGGGGTGCAGCCTTTCTCCGTCTTCATCAAATATGGCTTCGATGGCGCGGATGGCACTTTGACGATCCGGGAATTTTCGCGCGTCTGGAAGGATGAAATCGCTGCCCGCTATCGCCAGGCGCCGACCGGCAATGCCGGCATGAACCCCTACTGACGGCCCACCGGCGTCACAGCCCCGCGAGACCGGCCAGTCCGCCGGCGGCCAGACCGAGCAGCGCCAGCCGCGGCAGCAGGCGCGGCGCATAGGTCAGCAGCAGCACCAAAACCGAGATCGCGGCTGCGCAGAGGCTGAACCAGGCGACGGCGCCGATGCTCCAGCCCTTGGCCGCGGCCGTCGAGCCATAGGCCGCCAGCAGCAGCAGCACCGCGGCGCTGCGCAGGATCAGCACCGTCGGCGGCTGCAGCCGCGCCATCAGCACCTGTCCCTGATGCCGTTCCATCGCCATGCATAACGCTGCGGCTGCGGCGAAGATCAGTCCGGCGGCCAGCAGCATCATGCGATGGCTCTTTTGCGACGATGCAGACGATGCCAGACGAGCAGGAAGCCCAGACCGATTGCGAACAGCGCGGTGTCGAAGGCCGCATCGCGCAGGCCGGCGGTGAGCCAGCCGGTCACCGGCACAGCAGTGCTGGTGAGCGCGGCGGTCAGCAGCAGGGCGCGCCAGCTGATCCGCGCCGGACACAGGGCGGCAAACAGTGCGGCCGCCAGCCAGACCATGAAGAAGGCGAGCGCCTCGCGATCGGCACGCCCGGCCATGCCGACCGGCAGCAGGCGGTTGGCGAGCAGGAAGCCGGCCATCGCAATCGGCAGGCCGAGGATGACGGCCACATTGAGCCGTTCGACCAGAGCGATGCCAAAGCGCGCGGCGCGGGTTTCGGCGCGCTCGCGCCGCTTCACCACCCACAGCACCAGTCCGGAGCCGACCATGGCAGTGCCCATCAGCCCGCAGAAGAACAGCAGGCCGCGCAGGTCGAGGCCGCCGAAACGGCCCAGATGCAGGCCATACAGCGTCTGGCGGATCTGCGACACCGGCCGGTCATTCTCGAGTTCGGCGACAAAAGCGCCGGTGGCGCCATTGAACTGCAGGGCGCGGCGATGGTGCTGCAGGTCGGTGCCGTAGCGACCCAACTCGACCACGGCATTGGCGTCGCCGGGCAGGAAGACGCCGATCTGCTCGATCGGCATGTCGGGCCAGCGCGCGGCGGCTTCGGCCACCATCGGTGCGGTGGGCGCCAGCGGCACAGCCTGGCGGGCCGGCTTCGGCGGCACCGGCACCGCGAAAATCTCGGCGGTGGCGGTGGGGCGTCCCTCGGGATACAGCGGCGTCATGCCCCAGGGCAGGTAGGTGAACATCAGCGTGATCAGCCCGGTATAGGTGATGATCAGGTGATAGGGCAGGGCCAGCACCGCCAGCGCGTTATGGCCGTCCAGCCAGGAACGCTGCGCGGCCTTGCGCGGGCGGAAGGTGAAGAAGTCCTTGAAGATGCGGCGATGGGTGATGATGCCGCTGATGATGGTGACGAACATCGTCATGGCCGCGGCACCGGCGAGCCAGCGCCCGAACGGTCGCGGCATATGCAGCTCGAAATGGAAGCGGTAGAAAAACTGCCCGCCATAGGTCTCGCGCGCCGTGATCGGGTCGCCGGTGGCGGGATCGAGCAGACGGTTCTGGAATCGCGATCCATCCTGCCAGGAGATGCGCAGTTCGTGGTCGCGTTCGTCCGGCAGCGATATGAACCAGCGCGGCGAACCGGGGGCGAGCTGTGTCAATGTGCGCAGGGCATTGTCGGCGGCGACCGTATTCGACACCGTCGGTGCCGACAGTTCGGGCCGCATCCAGTTGGAAATCTCCGGCCGGAAATAGCTGGCCGTGCCGGTCAGGAACATGGCGAACAGCAGCCAGCCAAGAATCAGGCCGGCCCAGGTATGCAACCACGCCATCGATTGCCGGAAACCGTCTTTCACGTTCCTGAACCCCTGTACGCCGTTACATCCATGTCAGCACCGCCAGCGGTGCCGTCGCCAGTGCCAGCCACGCCCACATACGCAGCAGGCCGTTGGCGGCAAAGGCCCAGATCGCCACGCAGGCATGCAGCAGGAAGGCGATCATCACGGCCGTCATCACGGCTTCCGACCGTTCCATCGGCAGGATGCGCGCCAGCCCGATCGAGGCCAGCACAGAAACGCCATAGCCGCCCGGGAGGGCGGCTATCACGCGCTGCATGATATGCAGGGCCGGCGTCAAGGCGCCGTCATGAACGACAGCGTCGTCACATGCCGCAGCTTGGTATAGGCCTTGCCATTCCAGCTACCGGCGGTGTTGTCCTCGACGATGGCTTCCAGCACATACTGGCCCGGCCACGGCGTCTGGATGCTGACGATACCCTCGGCATCGGTGGTCAGGTGCTTGGTCCAGCGCGGCGGGCCGATCACCACAACCTTGCCCTTGGCCACCGGCTGACCATTCAGCAGCAGCCGGAAGCTGTTGCCATTGGCGGTCACCGGCACCAGCTCCAGAGCCAGCGCGCCACGGATGTCGCTGCGGCCGGCGCGGGCATGGAACATCGAGGCCGAGCCGCGGTCGGAGACATAGCCGGCGGTCAGGCGGGCATCGCCGCCGGGCGCCACAGGGAAAGTGAAGAAGCCGTCATTCAGCGTGGCCGCACGCGGCGGCGCATTGACGGTGACCGACTGCGGTTCAGCCGCATATTTGGCGAGGAAGTCGCGGCCTTCGCGCAGGTCGTCTTCCCATTCGCCGAAATAGGCTTTGGCTTCCGAACCGCCGGTCCATTCGGCCCAGACCTGGTGGGCATGGGCGGGGAGGCTGAGCAGGGCCGCGAAGATGAGGGCTGGCAGTGTTGCGGTTTTCATCATGATCCTTACCATTTCGCTTTGACGGCCAGCATGGCGCTCAGCGGTTCGCCATACATGTTCTGTCGCGTCGTGCCGCTGACCTTCTCGTAATAGACTTCGTCGAACAGGTTGCTGACGGTCAGTGCCACACCCAGATTGGGGGTGAACTGGTATCCGACGCTGGCATTCACGATCGCATACCCTTCCTGGGTCAGGCGAACCGCGCCGCTCTGGGAATAGTAATCGCTCACCGCACGCAGGCCCGCGCCGACATACCAGCCCTTCAGCAGTTCATCCTGGAAGCTGTGCTTGGCCCAGAGGTTCACAGTGTGCTTCGGGGTCAATGTCGCAAAGGGCGTGCCCTGCAACGCTGTCGTGCCGGTGACGTGTTCGGTTATCACGTAGGAATAGCCGGCCAGCAGGTCCCAGCCGGGTGCCGGCGAGCCGCTGATTTCGGTTTCCATGCCCCGGCTTTCCACTTCACCGGCCGCAATGAAGAACGTCGTGTTGGCCGGGTCGGTCATCGCCCGGTTGCTGTCGTTGATCTGGAAGAAGGCGAGATGCGCATTGGTCTTGCCATCGAACAGATCGGTCTTCATGCCGACTTCGTACTGCTCGCCGGTCCGGGGCGGCAGGAACTCGCCGGCCACCGTAGTGTTCGACTGCGGTTTGAAGATTCCGGCATAGGAGCCATACAGCGCCAGATGCTTGTTCAGGTCGAAGATCACGCCGGCATAAGGCGTGATCTCGTCTTTCACGGCATAACCGGCCGTCTGGGCATTGGTTAGCAGGTTGTGGCTCTGCGCATTGAAGCGGCTGACCCGCGCGCCGCCGATCAGGGTCGTCCAGGCGACCGGCTTGATGCGGAGCTGGCTGTAGATGCCATACTGCTCCTGCTCTGCGGTGGTCTGCGAGGTATAGGGTACGCCGATGACCGGAACGTCGTTGACCGGGTTAAAGATGTTGGACGCGATATTTGTCCCTGTCCCGGACAGGCTGGTATCCTTGTTCTGGCGATAGTCGGTGCCCACCGTCAGGTTGTGGGTCAGGCCCCAGGCCTCGAACGGCGTGGTGTAGTTGGCATCGGTCGAAAGGTCTTCACGGCTCAGATCGAATTTCGACGGCTGGATGCTGAAGGCGCCGGTCGTCGCGTTGATGGCGGTATTCGCCCGGTAGCCGTAATACAGCATGCTGCGATCGAAATGATGCATGCTCAGCTTGGCCGTCGCGCCGTTACTGAAGCGATGTTCCAGATCGGCAAACATGTCCCGGGAGTCGGTGTCGAGCTGGTTCCAGCGCGCACCGGTGAAGGTGGAGCGCCTGATATTGGCCAGCCTGCCGTCGGCATAGGCCGGCAGACCCTGGTCGAGAACCGATTCAACTTCCTGGTTGGTGCCGCCGAAGGAGAACGTGGTGTCTGGCGTAAGGTCCACCTCAATGGTGCCGTAGGCGAACTTCTTGCGCGACGACAGGATGTCGACAAAGGAGTCGCGTTCGTCGTTTGCGGCGACAAGACGGGCGCGCACCCGGCCGGATTCGACCAGCTTGCTGGTGACATCGGCCTCGGCGCGATAGGTCTCCCAGGATCCGACCATGAAGCCGCCGCTCATTGTCAGGTCGGGCAGGGCGCGTTTGCGCACCATGTTGATGACGCCGGACGGTTCGCCCGAACCCTGGAACAGACCGGCCGGACCACGCAGCACCTCGATACGATCGTACATCACATTGTCGAGCGCGGTGGCCAGATTGCCGTTGGTGGTCATGTTCACGCCATCCAGCAGCACGGCATCGATATCGAAGCCGCGGGCCTGGATGGTGTTGAACTGGCCGGCGCCATCGAAGCGGGTGACGGTCATGCCCGTCGTCTGCTTCATCGCGTCTTGCAGCGTGACGAGATTCTGGTCCTCCATGCGCTGCCGCGTCACCACGGACACCGACTGCGGCACATCGCGGATGGCGGTGGCGCCCTTGCCGCCGACGGTCGCGACATCGGCGGTATAGGACGTGCTGCCTTCGGTGCGGGCGGGATCGGTGGTGCGCGTCCCCTGAATGGCGATGGAGGGCAGCACCGTGGCGCCGCCGGATCGTGGCGCCTCGATCAGGGTCACGGTCGTGGGATCGGAAAAGCGATGCGTCAGTCCGCTGCCGGCCAGCAGCTGTTGCAGGGCCTGGTCGGGCGTGAAGCTGCCGCGCAGACCGCCGGACTGGCGGCTGCCGATAATGGCCGGGTCATAGGCCAGTTGCAGGCGGGCCTGGCGTCCGAGACTGGCCAGGGCAGTGCCAAGCGGGCCGGCCGGAATATCGAAGGCGATGGCCTGGGTGGCGGACTGGGCCCGGGCCGGCGCCGCGGCAAAGCTGGCCGGCAGGGCAGCGCTCAGCATCAGGGCCAGCAGCCACACGGGAACACCTTGATATTTCGTCATAAAATCGCCCCCCCAAGGCGTCCGAACAGTACAAAATGGGCGACGCAGGACTAATTCTGCGACGCATTCGCACTTTCAGGACGGGCGAGGGGCGGGATTTTTAACAGCCGCGCCGAAAAATCAGGCGAGGTCGATCAACGTCAGCCAGGGCGAGACAGTCCGCAGCCGGCCGCCGAAGGGTTTGAGCATCGCGCGCAGGGCGGCTTCGGGCTGGGTGAGATCGAACACGCCGCTCACCTGACGCTGGCCCAGGGAGTCGTCCAGCATCAGAACGCGGCCGCGATGCCAGCGGGCGATCTCGGCTGTCACGGCGCGCACCGGTCTGTTCTCGACCGTCAGGATGCCATCGCGCCATTGTCCGGCACGCTGCGGGTCGGTATGGCCGTTGTCGATGCGGTCGGTCCGCAGCGCCAGCCACTCGCCGGCGGCCAGGCGTTTGCGCTCCGCACCGAAGTCGATCTCAAGCGTGCCCTGCTGCACAGCGATCGCGCTCGCGTCGTCGTCATGACGCAGCTCAAAGTCGGCTCTTGTGGTGCTCGCGCTCAGGCGACCCGCCTGGATCATGATACTGCCATCACCCGGCGGGCTCAGCTCGAGGAAAGCCAGGCCATGCAGCAGTTCGATGCCATGCCGGTTCCGGTCGCCCTTGTCCAGCATGCGCATGGCGCTGCGCGGGCCCAGGGTGATGCGGTTGCCATCGGGCAGATCGATGCGTCGCATTTCTGCTGCGCCGGTGATGCTGTCGCCGCGCAGCCAGTGCGTGGCCTGCGGCAGAACAGCGACGCTAGCAGCACTGGCGGCCAGGGCGAGGCCGCCGCCGGCGATCAATTGGCGGCGCGACGGCCGCGTCTGCAGGGCAGGCCTGGGCCGGTGATGGTAGCGGGGCGGCAGGTCGCCAGCCAATGTCCAGACGCGTTCGGCTTCGGCAAAGGCTTTGGCATGGCGCGGATCGGCGTTGCACCAGGCTTCGGCCTGGGCGCGGACCATGACCGTGCCCAGCGGCACGGATGGCGAGGCCTTCAGCGCCAGCACATACTCCATTGCGGTCTGCCACAGGGCATCGTCGCTGGATGGATCGGGCGGCTGATACGAGGCGGTCATGGCGTTCGGGCGTGGCCTGGTGGTCTTGATACCTATAAGACGAATGACGCCGTCATTTTTTTACCGGTCGGTCCGATTTATTGGCATCGACCGCGAGGGCCTGTTCGCCGAGGCCATCGCGCAGTCGCGCATAAGCCTCATGGATCATACGCCAGACCAGGGTCGTGGACACGCCCAGTTCGCGCGCGATTTCGGTCTGGCTGCATCCGCCCAGGCGGTGCATTTCAAATGCAATGCGGGTGCGTTCGGGCAGGGTGTCCAGCACAGCCAGCGCTTGCGCCAGCACCTGTCGGTCGCCGACAGCGGTTTCGGCATTCGGGGTCGGATCGGCCAAGATTACCAGCGTGGGATCGGGATCGTCCAGAACCCGCGCCACCCGTTCGTGACGGCCGTAATCGCGGGCGAGATTGGCGGCGGTGGTGAACAGCACGGCACGCGGATCGCGCATCTCGCTGGCAGCCGGATGGCGCAGCAGCCGAACAAAAGCTTCCTGCGCCACATCCTCGGCGGCCTGTGCCGTCGACAGGCGGCGGCGCAGGAAGCGCAGCAGGTCGCGGCCGTGGCGGCGGAACAGCAGATCGAAATCGAGGGAGAGCAAACGAGGTGTCCGAGGTTAGGTGGCACACCTTAGCTGGACTGCGAATAACTCTCAATTACCACTGTATGCCGAGCTTGATTTCAGAGAAATGTTTCCTAATTGTTCTCACAAGACTCAAGGCAGGGTTCGAAACCGGAGGGCGGCACGTGCAGGGTGGGACAGAGAAGGCTCGAAAAGGTCCGAAATGGCCAGAGATGGTCAAACTTGGCGTGCCGCTGGCTCGAAATGGCAAAGTTTGGTCCGGTTTGGCTCGACATGGCAGGTTTGCCGGCTCCGGCCGCGCATGTGATCTCAGTAAAATCAGAGGCTTAACCCGACTGGAGGTACTGAATCGCCGCATCCCGCTCAAACAGATACAGCAGGGTGAGCAGCGCCTTGCCGCGTTCGCTCGCCAGTTTCGGGTCGCGCTCCAGGATCAGCCTGGCGTCGTCGCGGGCGGCGGCTAGCAGATCGCCATGGGCGGCCAGATCGGCAACGCGGAATTCCGGCAGGCCGCTCTGCCGGGTGCCCAGCACTTCGCCGGCGCCGCGCAGCCGCAGGTCTTCCTCGGCGATGCGGAAGCCGTCGTCGGTCTCGCGGATGATCTTCAGCCGCGCTTTCGCCGTCTCGCCCAGCGGTCCCGAATAGACCAGCAGGCAGGCGCCGGGCTTGCCGCCGCGTCCGACCCGGCCGCGCAGCTGATGCAGCTGCGCCAGGCCGAAGCGTTCGGCATGCTCGATGATGATGAGCGTGGCCTCGGGCACGTCGACACCGACCTCGATCACCGTGGTGGCGACCAGCAGCTTCGATCGACCGGCGGCAAAGGCCTCCATCGCGGCGTCTTTTTCCGCAGGGTTCATTTTTCCATGAACGAGGCCGATGCTGCCCTCGCCGAGTTCGGGCTCCAGCGCCAGCTTCAACGCCGAATGACGCTCGGCGGCGGCGGCGAGGTCGAGCTGCTCGTTCTCTTCGACCAGCGGACAGACCCAGTAGACCCGCTCGCCGGCAGCGATCTTGCGCTTTGCGGCAGCGACAACGTCCTGGTAGCGGTCGGCGGCGACGGTGCGTGTGTCTACCGGCGTGCGGCCCGGCGGCTTTTCGGTCAGCAGCGAGATGTCCATGTCGCCATAGGCGGTCAGCGACAGCGTGCGCGGGATTGGTGTCGCCGTCATCACCAGCACATCGACGCCGCCTTTATCTCTCTGCCCTTTGGCGGCCAGCCCCAGCCGCTGGCTTACGCCGAAGCGATGCTGCTCGTCGATCACGGCGAGAGCAAGGTCGTGGAACACCACGTCATCCTGGAACAGCGCATGGGTGCCGATCAGGATATTGATCTCGCCGTTGGCCAGTTTCTCCAGCAAAGCCGCGCGCGGCTTGCCCTTGTCGCGGCCGGTGAGCAGGGCCAGCGTCAAGCCGAGCTGCTCGGCATAGGGGCGCAGGGTTTCGGCATGCTGGCGGGCGAGGATTTCCGTCGGCGCCATCAGCGTCGCCTGCGCGCCGGCTTCCACCGCCAGCAGCATGGCGTTCAGCGCCACCATGGTCTTGCCGCTGCCGACATCGCCCTGGAGCAGGCGCAGCATGCGTTTTTCCGATGCCATGTCGCCGGCGATCTCGGCAATGGCCAGGGTCTGCGCGTTGGTCAGCGGCCAGGGCAGCAGCTTCGCCAGCCGGTCGCGCAAGCGTCCATCGCCCGTCAGCGGCCGGCCCGACAGACGCTTCAGTCGCCGCCGGATCAGCAGCAGGGCCAGCTGGTTCGACAGCAGCTCGTCGAAGGCCAGTCGCTGCCGCACTTTGGTGAACGGTTCCAGGTCATCGGCATTCTCCGGCCGATGCGCCGTCAGCAGCGCCTCGCGCCAGCCGGGCCAGCCTTCGCGCTTCTGATAGGCGGGATCGAGCCATTCCGGCAGGTCTATCACGCGGGCCAGTGCGCCATCGACGATCTTGCCCAGCACGCGCGGCATTACGCCGGCGGTGAGCGGGTAGATCGGTTCGACGGCGGCAAGCTGCTCGATTTCCTCTTCGGTGCCGATGCGGTCGGGATGCGTCATCTGCGCCTGGCCGTCGAACAGTTCGACCATGCCGCTGACCACGCGGCTCTCGCCTTCGGGCAGGTTGCGCCGGAGGAAGTCTTCGCGGCCGTTGAAGAAGACCAGCGTCAGCCGGCCGCTGCCGTCATGGCCGGTGATCTTGTAGGGCATGCGGGTGTTGCGCGGCGGCAGATGCTTGTCGATGGTCAGCCGGATCGTGGCGATGCGGCCCGGCTCGGCCTCGGCGATGGCCGGGCGGTAGCGGCGGTCGACGATGCCTGAGGGCAGATGCCACCACAGGTCCACGACCCGGCCGCCGCCAACCAGCTTTTCCACCAGCGGGGCGAGCTTGGGTCCGCAGCCTTTCAGGCTGGTGATCGGCGCGAAGGCGGGAAACAGCGATTCCGGGCGCATGACTGAGGGAAAATTCTTGGGAAACCTTGAGAATCCATCGGTTCGCGTACTATATCCTGCCCACGTTCCGGAAACACCCCCAGGGGCAATTTCAGATGGCCGAGGATATCGAGACCCGCCGCAAGCGCCTGCTGCATCGCAGCCTCTATACCGGCATGAAGGAGGTCGACATCCTGCTGGGCAGTTTCGCCCGCCGTCACCTGCAGACCTTCACCGATGTGGAGCTCGACCAGTACGAGGCACTGCTGGAGAATTACGACGACCCCCAGATCTATGCCTGGGCCATCGGCCGCGATCCGGTGCCGCCGCACCTGGATACCGGCGTGATGAAATTGCTGAAAGCCTACAAGCTCCCCCTGTAACGCCGATTGCCGTGATGACGCCATGAGTTTCGTGCTGCCGGATATCCTGACCCGGTCGGGCCGCTGGGCATTGGCCGGCGCGCCGGAGGGCCAGGACGCGCGCCTGCTGATCGCGCTCGCTGCCCGCCGGAAGGGGCAGGGGGTGCTGCATGTCTGCCGCGACGACGCCCGCATGGCGACGCTGGAAGCGGCACTGAAATTCTTTGCTCCCGATCTGCCGGTGCTGACCCTGCCGGCCTGGGACTGCCAGCCTTATGATCGCGTGTCGCCCAATGCCGAGATCGCGGCACGGCGCATGGACACGCTGAACCGTCTGGCCGGTGAGCGGCCGGATGTGCCGTGGCTGCTGCTGACCACGGTGAACGCGGCGCTGCAACGCCTGCCGCAGCCGGGTTATCTGGCCACCACCGGCTTCCGCGCCGCCAAGGGCGGCCGGGTCAAACCGGAGACGCTGATCGAGTATCTGAGCCGCAACGGCTACAGCCGCGTCTCCACCGTGAACGAACCCGGCGAATATGCCGTGCGCGGCGGCCTGGTCGACCTGTTCCCGCCGGGCACCGAGGCGCCGTACCGCCTGGATTTCTTCGGCGATGAGGTCGAGAACATCCGCCGTTTCGACCCGGCCACCCAGCGCACCATCGATACGGTGACCGAGCTGTCGCTGACAGCCATGAGCGAAGTGCCGCTCGATCCGGATGCCATTGCACGCTTCCGTGGCGGCTATCGCGAGCTGTTCGGCACCGTCACCAAGGAAGATCCGCTCTACGAAGCCGTTTCCTCCGGCCGCCGCCAGATCGGCATGGAGCACTGGCTGCCGCTGTTCTTCGAACAGTTGGCCACCGTGTTCGATTATGTGCCGCAGGCGGCGGTGATCCTCGATCATCTGGCCGGCGATGCGGTGGACGAGCGCTTCAAGGCGATTGCCGATCACTATGACGCCCGCCGCGCTGCCATGAAGCGCGGACTGGAAGAGGGCGGAGCGCCCTACAAGCCGCTGCCGCCCGACCGGCTGTATCTGACCGCCGGCGAATGGGCGGCGCGACAGGAACGCCGCGCCGTCGGCATGCTGTATCCCTTCGAGGCGGTTGGCGGCCCGGATGTGACCGTGGTCGATCTTGGCGCCCGGCCCGGCCGCGATTTCGCGCCGGAACGCACACAGGCGGCGCAGGCCGCCGAGAAGAAGGCGGCCGTGGTCAGCGTCTACGATGCGCTGGGTGGGCATCTGGCTAAGCAGGTGATGGCCGGCAAGCGCGTGCTGTTCGCAACCTTCTCTGTCGGCGCGCGCGACCGTCTGGCCCTGGTGCTGAAGGATCACGGCCTGCCGATGCCGCAGATCATCGAAGCGGCCAATGACATCGACGCCCTGGCGAAGAGCGTACCGGCGATTGCCGTGCTGCCGCTGGAGCATGGCTTCGAGGCGAAGGACCTCTGCGTCGTCGCCGAGCAGGACATTCTCGGTGATCGTCTCGTGCGCCCGCGCCAGAAGAAGCGCCGGGCGGAGAATTTCATCGCCGAGGCCAGCGCGCTGCAGCCCGGCGACTTCGTCGTGCATATCGACCACGGCATTGGCCAGTACAAGGACTTGGTGACGCTGGATGTGGCCGGTGCGCCGCATGATTGCCTGCTGCTGCATTACGATGGCGGCGACCGGCTGTACCTGCCGGTCGAAAATATCGAGATGCTGTCGCGTTACGGCTCGCCCGATGCGGAAGTAACGCTCGACAAGCTCGGCGGTGTCGGCTGGCAGAACCGCAAGGCGCGCATGAAGCAGCGCCTGAAGGACATGGCCGGCGAGTTGATGAAGGTGGCGGCCGAGCGTGAGTTGCGACAGGGCGAACGCGTCACGCCGCCGGATGGCCTGTACGAGGAATTCTGCGCCCGCTTCCCCTATGAGGAAACCGAGGATCAGGACCGCGCCATCAACGAGGTGCTGGACGACCTGGCCAGCGGCAAGCCGATGGATCGCCTGATCTGCGGCGATGTCGGCTTCGGCAAGACCGAGGTGGCGATCCGCGCGGCCTTTGCGGCCGCCATGTCGGGCCAGCAGGTGGCGCTGATCTGCCCGACCACACTGCTCTGCCGCCAGCATTATCGCACCTTCTTCCAGCGTTTCCGCGGCCTGCCGTTACGGATCGAACAGCTTTCGCGCATGGTGACGGCGAAGTCCGCTGCGGATACCAAGAAGGGCCTGACCGAAGGCACGGTCGATATCGTGATCGGCACGCATGCCCTGCTGTCGAAGAGCATCGATTTCAAGCGGCTGGGCCTGCTGATCATCGACGAAGAGCAGCATTTCGGCGTCAAGCACAAGGAACGGCTGAAGCAGCTCAAGGCCGAGGTGCATGTGCTGACCATGTCGGCCACGCCGATCCCGCGCACGCTGCAACTGGCGCTGTCGGGCGTGCGCGAGCTCAGCCTGATCGCCACGCCGCCGGTCGACCGCCTGGCCGTGCGCACCTTTGTCACGCCCTTCGATCCGGTGGTGATCCGCGAGGCCCTGCTGCGCGAGCATTTCCGCGGCGGCCAGAGCTTCTTCGTCTGTCCGCGCATCGAGTTCCTCGATACCGCCATGGCCTTCATCCGCGACCATGTGCCGGAACTGAAGGCCGTGGTGGCGCATGGCCAGCTGGCGCCGACCGAGCTGGATGACGTGATGAACGCCTTCTACGACCGGCGCTACGACGTGCTGGTGGCGACCAATATCGTCGAAAGCGGCCTGGATATCCCTTCGGCCAATACGCTGGTGGTGTATCGCGCCGACCTGTTCGGCCTGGCGCAGATGTACCAGCTGCGCGGCCGCGTCGGCCGTTCGAAACTGCGCGCGTATTCCTATTTTACCTATCAGGGCGGACGCCTGCTCAACACCGGGGCGGAACAGCGGCTGCGCGTGCTGCAGAGCCTGGATACGCTGGGCGCCGGCTTCACGCTGGCCTCCCACGATCTCGACCTGCGCGGTGCCGGCAATCTTCTGGGCGAGGAACAATCGGGCCATATCCGCGAGGTTGGCTTCGAGCTGTATCAGGAGATGCTGCAGGAGGCGATTGTCGCTGCCCGGGCGACGGCGCGCGGCGAGAAGGCGGGTTCGGGCGAGAAGTGGTCGCCGCAGATTCAGATTGGCACAGCGGTTCTCATTCCCGAAAGCTATGTCGCCGATCTGAACTTGCGCATGCAGCTCTATCGCCGCGTCGCCGATCTGGATGGCCGCGCCGATATCGATGCCTTTGCCGCCGAGATGATCGACCGCTTCGGGCCCTTGCCCGAGGAGGTGAACCATCTTCTGGACATCGTGGCGATCAAGAAATTCTGCCTGGAAGCGAATATTCTGAAAATCGAGGCCGGCCCGAAAGGCGCGACGCTCACCTTCCGCGACAACCTGTTTGCCGATCCGGCCGGCCTGGTGATGTTCATCCAGTCGGAACGCGGCGCCAAGCTGCGGCCGGACCATAAAGTGGTGCTGATGCGTGACTGGCCCGAGCCGCATGATCGCCTGAAGGGCGTGCTGCATGCCGCCCTGCGGCTGGCCGAGATCGCGGGCAAGGCGAAAAAGAAAGTGGCCTAGCTGGGGCGGCCCGGCAGTTCGGACTTATAGGGCGGGAAGCTCTGGCCTGCGCCGATATAGGCGACTTCGCCATCGGGGCCGAAGAGCGGCACGGCCACTACTTCCAGCAGCCAGTCCTGCCCCAGTGCCCGGGACTTCACATGGCCGTAGACTGGCATGGCGGCGTGATGGACCATGGTCGCGCCCTTGAGCAGGAAGGGACGCCAGTTGGAATCGGGATGTTCGTCGAGCCATTTGCCGGTCAGTTCATGACCGAGCCGTTCGACGATGTCGGTGCCGACCAAACGATACCGGAAGCGCAGCGGATCGGCATGCACTTCCAGCAGGGACAGAGACCCGAGCAAAAAACGCAGGCGCAGGGGATCGAGGAATTCCTTGCCCGGCGTTTCGCCTGCGGCACGCGCGTCGAACCATAGCTGCAGAAACTGCCGCACATTGGAGTCCTGCACGCTTTCGGCGTCCGCAGCAAAACCAAGGTGTGGCATGCCCTGCGGCGTTATGGCGGAGCTCTCGACGTTCATGGTCAGCCTTGAGCGGCCTGTGCCTGTTCACGGGGTTCGGCGGCAACCTTGTCGATCACCTGCAGCAGGGCATCCGCGGGCTGCGCGCCCGAAACGCCATATTTGCGCTCGAAGATGAAGAAGGGCACGCCGGTGATGCCCATCTCGCGCGCCATCATGTCTTCGGACTGGATGACGTCGGCGTCGCGACATTCATCCAGCAACTGTTTCACCAGCGCGCCATCCATGCCCTCGGCAGCCGCGGCATCGGCCAGCACCTGATGATCGCCGATATCCCGGCCTTCAAGGAAATACAGGCGGAACAGCCGCTCCTTCAATTCGTTCTGCGCACCGGCGGTGAGGGCCCAGCGCAGGACGCTGTGAGCAGCTAGGGTATTGGGGGTACGCTTGATGCCGTCGAAGTCGAAGGCGATGCCTTCCTTGGCGCCTTCAGCGGAAACCCGGGCATAAATGTCTTTCGCGCGGGCCGGGCCACCGAACTTGGCTTCCAGGTAGCTTTTGCGGTCGGCCCCCTCGCGCGGCATGTCGGGATTGAGCTGGAACGGCCGCCAGCCGATCTCGAATTCCATATCCGGGCGCTGGGCCAGCGCCTGTTCGAGGCGGCGCTTGCCAATGAAGCACCAGGGACAAATGACGTCAGAAACGATTTCGATGCGCATGCCGCAACGGTAGCGCAGGGTTGCCGGCCAGACCAGCCCCTTGACCGCAGGGGACGAGAAACCGACGATCCGGCTGGCAAAACAGGAGGATTCGATGGGCCAGGGTATCAGTCTGAAGGGCAAGGTGGCGGTGGTGACCGGCGCCAGCAGCGGGTTGGGCGAACGGTTCGCCGGACTGCTGAGCGGGGCCGGGGCCAGCGTGGCGCTGGCGGCGCGCCGCACCGACCGGCTGAGTGCGCTGGCCGAGCGGATCACCGGAGCCGGCGGCACGGCGATCACGGTGAAACTGGACGTCAACGATTACGATAACATTCAGTCGGCCTTTGCCGAGATTGCTGAAAAACTGGGCGGGGTGGATATCCTGGTCAACAATTCCGGGGTCAGCAAGCAGGGCCGCATTGTCGACGTGACGCCGGAAGACTTCGATTTCACCATGAACACCAATGCCAAGGGCGCCTTTTTTGTCGCCCAGGCGGCGGCCAGGGACATGATTGCCAGGAAGGTTGCAGGGCGCATCATCAATATCGCCTCGGTTGCCGGACTGCGGGTGCTGAGCCAGCTGTCGGTCTACTGCATGTCGAAAGCGGCTGTCGTGCATATGACCAAGGCGATGGCGCTGGAATGGGCGCGCTACGGGATCAACACCAATGCGATCTGCCCGGGCTATATCGAAACCGAGATCAACCGCGACTACTGGGCGACACCGGGTGGCCAGAAGCTGATCGAGATTCTGCCGCGCCGGCGAGTGGGCGAGGCCAAGGACCTGGACGGCCTGCTGATGCTGCTGGCCTCCGATGAAGCCCGATTCATCAATGGCGCGATCATTGCCGCCGATGATGGTCTGGCTATAACCTGAGGCCGGAAAGACGAGGGCCGTGTGAGCATAGTGCCGGAAACGGAAAAGCCGAAAATCCTGGTGCTGTTTGCGCATCCCTATCCGCATCTGTCGCGGGTCAACCGCGCCATGGCGGATATGGCCCGCGAGCTGCCGCATGTGACCCTGCACGATCTTTACGAAGTCTATCCGGATTTCCATATCGATGTGCGACGCGAGCAGGCGCTGCTGACTGCCCATGATGTTGTGGTGATGCAGCATCCGTTCTACTGGTATTCCTGCCCGTCGCTCCTGAAGGAATGGATGGATGCGGTGCTTGAATATGGCTGGGCCTACGGCACCAGTGGCGAGGCGCTGCGCGGCAAGGAACTGGCCCAGGCGGTTTCCACCGGCGGGCCGGACGACGCCTACAAGACGGATGGCTATAACGGCATCACCATGGCCGAGCTGCTGCGTCCCTTCGAACGCTCGGCAGCGCTTTGCGGCATGACCTATCGCGAACCCTTCCTGCTGCAGGGCGCACGCCTGAAAAAACAGCTTGAGGTCGAGGCCCATGCCGAGGCCTATCGTGCCTGGCTCGACGCTTATCCGCATCCCAAGGCCAGCGCCATCTGCGCCAAGCCGGCGGTGCCGGCGATCGACCGGTAGGCCGCAGCATGGACGGGTTGCTGTTCAATGCCGTGATCTACCTGGCCGCATCGGTGATCGCCGTGCCGATCGCCAAGCGGCTTGGGCTGGGCTCGGTGCTTGGCTATCTGATCGCCGGCGTGATCGTCGGTCCCTGGGTGCTGAAACTCATCACCGATGTTGAGGCGATCCTGCATTTCTCCGAATTCGGCGTGGTGCTGCTGCTCTTCGTCATCGGCCTGGAACTGAATCCGCGGCGTCTGTGGCAGATGCGCTGGCCGATCCTCGGGCTTGGCGGCGGCCAGGTGATTGGCTGCACGCTGTTGCTGACGGCCCTCGGTCTGCTGCTGGGCTGGTCCTGGCAGATGGCGCTGGCAGCCGCCCTCGGCCTGTCGCTGTCGTCTACCGCTATCGCGCTGCAACCCCTGACCGAGCGCAACCTGCTGGGCACGCCGGGCGGCCGTTCGGCTTTTTCGATCTTGCTGTTCCAGGATATCGCCGTCATCCCCATGCTGGCGCTGCTGCCGCTGCTGGCCACGGCACCGGCGGTCACGGGGCAGAGCGAAGGCTGGATCGGCGCCCTGAAGGCGGTGGCTGCGATTGCCATCATTGTCTTTGGGGGCCGCTATCTGACAAGGCCGCTGTTCCGCATCATTGCCGGAACCGGCCTGCGCGAAATTTTCACGGCAACAGCGCTGCTGATCGTCATGGGCATCGGGCTGATGATGCAACTGGCCGGCCTGTCCATGGCGCTCGGCGCCTTCCTGGCCGGCGTCCTTCTCGCGGAATCGGAATACCGCCACGAGCTGGAGACCGACATCGAGCCCTTCAAGGGATTGCTGCTCGGCCTGTTTTTCACGGCAGTGGGCATGTCGGTCGATTTCGGTCTGTTGGTGAGTCGACCCGGCACGGTGCTGGCGCTGATCGCGGCCCTGCTGGCGATGAAAGGCGCGGTGCTGTTCATCATTGCCCGTGTGGCGAAACTGCCCTGGAGCCAGACGGCGTTGTTCGTTTTCCTGCTGGCGCAGGGCGGTGAATTTGCCTTTGTGCTGTTCGGGGCGGCGTCCGGATTTGGGATCATCGACAGCGAGACGGTCGCCCTGCTGACCGTTGTGGTGGCCCTGTCCATGGCCACGGCACCGTTGCTGGTGGTGATCAACGACAAGCTGATCGAACCACGCTTCGTGCATATCAATGACCGGCCTCACGACGTGCCGGAAGATGAAGGCAACCCGGTCATCGTGGCTGGTTTCGGCCGCTTCGGCCAGATTGTGGTCCGCCTGCTGTATGCCAACCGCATCGGCGTGACCGTGCTGGATCACGATCCGGAAATCATCGATACCCTGCGACAGTTCGATTTCAAGGTTTTCTACGGCGACGCCACACGGCTGGACCTTCTGGAAGCGGCCGGTGCAGCGAAAGCGAAAGTGCTGGTGGTGGCGGTCGACAGTCAGGAGGCGTCACTGCAACTGGTTGATCTGGCCAAGCAGCATTTCCCAAACCTGAAGATCGTGGCGCGGGCCCGGGATCTGCCGCATGCGATGGAGCTGATGAAGCGCGACATTCCGGTGGTGGAACGCGAGACTTTCCGTTCGGCCCTGCATATCGGCGAGCAGACCTTGCGCGCGCTGGGCCAGACAGCCTATGCCGCACGACAGAAGACGCTCACGTTCAAGGAGCATAACGAGCAGCTTCTGCTGCAGCTCTTCGCCCATTGGGACGACGATCTGAACAAGCGGATCACGCTGCAGCGGCAGGCCCGTGCCCGCCTGCAGCAGAATCTGGAAGCCGACGAGAAGGCGCAGGAAAGCGCGCGCGGTCTCGGCTGGGATTGATTACGCGATATCCATGCGACGCAGCATCTGCTGGCTTTCGGTGACCACCGTGCCGGGACCGAAGGTCATGCGGCCACTGAACATGGACGAGAGCTTGTCCATCAGGGTGCTGTAGCGGTTCCAGCTGGCCTGCCGTTCGTTATCCGATTTGGCGGCATTGTATTCCTTGATATAGGCCGCGCCGACCTGCTGCATGGCCAGTTTGTCATTCTGGGTGGCGATGCTGCGATAGGCCTGGGCCAGGGCCGGCGTTTCTTCGAACAGCTTGGTGATCTCGGCGGCCTGCGGATGGTTGCCATCGACGATAACGCGGCCCCCGGCGCCCATGGTCAGTTCCAGCGGGATGTTCGGATCGATGCCGGCATTGGCAAGCTGCCGATGCAGCTGGTCGGCAAATTCTGCCGTCTGCTTCTGGGCCTCGGCGGCAAGTTTATCCAGGCGCACGCTCTGGTTCTTGGCGTCATAGGCCGTCCCGAACAGGGTCTTGGCCAGATGATCGGGCGTCGGCGCACGGCTGTTTACGACGGCAACAGACTGGTTCGCCGCCTGCTTTTCTTGCAGGTAATCCGCGAATTTCGTAGCGGCCAGGGTCGCCGGCGTATTGGTGGCGACGGTCTGGTGGGCGGACATGGCATCGCCGAACGGAGTCTTGGCGGCGGCAGCAACGGTACTCATGGCTATCCCCATCGGTTTGGTTCCGATCAGGGAAACTGCAAGCCCGGTGCCACATTATTTCAGGTCAGGGTGCCGCCAGTTTCTTGCGCTGCACCTTGCCATTGGCGGTGCGCGGCAGGGCCGCCACGAAGCGCCATTCGCGCGGGCATTTATAGGCGGCGAGCCGCGCCTCGGCGAAGCGGCCCAGTTCGGCGGGCTCGGCAGCCTGCCCCTCGCGCAGGACGATGAAAGCCGCGACCACCGAGACATCCGCCCGAACTTTCAATTCGGTCACCGCCACCTCGGCGATGGCTGGATGGTCGGCGAGGGCGAGTTCCACTTCCACAGGCGAGACGCGATAGCCCATCGCATTCATCACGTCGTCGTTGCGGCCGTGATGCCAGAGATAGCCATCGGCATCCAGGCTGGCGAGATCGCCACCGCAGAACCAGTCACCGCGATAGACCAGGGCTTCTTCTTCCGGCCGGTGCCAGTATCCCAGCATCAGCGACGGTTCCGAACGATGCACGGCCAGCAGGCCGGTTTCGCCATCCGGCAGCAGCACCGGTTCGTCACTGTCAGGCGACAGGACGGCGACACGACGACCGGCCTGCGGCTTGCCGGGGCTGCCGGGTTTGATCGTCATGCCGGGTCCGGTGGAGATGTAGGTGGAAATCTCCGACATGCCTAGGGCTTCATACAGCGGCTTGCCGGTGCGGCTCTGCCATTCTTCCAGCAATGCCGGCGGCAAGGCCTCGCCGGCCGTCGCCCCATGGCGCAATGCCGAAAGGTCGTGAGCATCGAGATCGCAGTATTTCAGGATCTGGCGATAGAGCGTGGGCACGGCAGCAAAGATAGTGGCGCGATGCCGCGCCAGCAGCCGTGGCCAGACCTGGATGTCGCGCGGCCCGTTATACAGCACGGTGGTGGCGCCAGCCGCCCAGGGATCGACGAGGCCGACGCCCAGCGTATAGGTCCAGTTGAAGGCGCCGGCATGCAGCATCACGTCGCTGTCCTGCAGGCCGAGCCAGCCCTGGTACATCGGCCGTCGCCCCCAGGCGGCACGATGGGCATGCAGTACACCCTTTGGCCGGCCGGTGGTGCCCGAGGTATAGACCAGATAGGCCGGATCGTCGGCGGCCGTATCGGCATAGTCGGGCAGCGGGTCATGCTGTTTCAGGGTCGTCAGGCGGACCGGATCGAGCAGGATGACATCGGCCGGCAGCGTCAGGTCGCGCGCAAGCTCGGCACTGGCGGCAACAACCGCGGCGCCGGAATTCTGCAGCAGGTAATCGGCTTCGGCGGCGGTGAGCTGGGCGCTGGAGGGCAGCGCGACATAGCCGGCTGCCATGGTGGCGAAATAGGTCAGCGCATAATCCGCATCGTTGGCCATGCGGATCATGATGCGGCTGCCGGCTGCGAGGCCCAGCGAGCGCAGGCCGGCAGCAAGCCGGCGCACGGCAAGATCGGCCTCCGCGAAGGTAAGGCGGGTCTCGTCACTCTCGCCCACCAGGATCATGGCGGTCTTGCCGCCGCGCAGGCGGGCATTTTCAGCCAGGCAATAGCGCGCGATATTGAAACGGGCGGGAACCGGTTCGCGGGTCATGGCACCAGTCGCAGCGCCGGGATATCGGCAAGGCGCGATTCCACCGCTGCCGCGCCGTTGTTCAGGTGGTTCACCAGATCGGCGGTGGTGGAGCGCCGTGTCAGCATCAGGCAGGTGGCTTCGCGGCCTGAGGTTCTGGTTGCATGCCAGGTACCGGTTCGCATGCAGATGCCCTGGCCTTGCGGAACAAGAAAAGCCCTGACGGTCGCAAGATCGGGCTCGCCGGACGGCGTGCTGGTGGCCACCACCTGCACGACGCTGCCGGTCAGCGGCACCACGGCCTGTTGGGTCCGGTGATGCACCTCAAGGCGTGCGATGACCGGTTCGGCCGAGCGATAGGTCACCCATAGTATTTCCGGTTGACCGTCTGTGCCGGCATCGAAGATATGCTCCTGCCAGAAATCGGAAGACGGGCTGCCATAAGCCGCGTCCGTGGGGGCAGAGGCGAGGGGCTTGCCCAGCATCCAGCCATAAGGTGCGGCGGCGACTTCGCTGAGGACTTCAATCCGGATCGGCGTTTCGGCGCGCATCGTCATAGTGTGGCGGTCTGGTGCGGCTTGGCGTCAGGCGTGCGCAGATAGAACAGCAACGCCGACAGCAGGATCACGCCCTGCACACCGAAGATAATACGATAATCGGTCTCGGTCGGCATCTGCCCCTTCGGCGCCAGGCGACCCATCAGAAAACCGGTCAGAATCTGCTGGAAAGCACCGCCGCCCATGGTGCCGATATTCAGGGTCGTGATGCCGCGGCCGACAACGGCCGCCGGGAAGACGGAACGGGCATGGGCAAAGATCATGACGATGCAGCCATTCATCACGCCCATGAAGGTGAAGAGGACGGTGATCAGAAAGACACTGAGACCCGGAACGATGACGATGATGAAAATGCACAGAAGCTGCGCGCCCAATCCCACGGCGAGCAGCCATTTCCGGGTGTTGAAGACGCGGTCCAGCGGTCCCCAGATGAAATAGCCGGCGGCGGCACCCAGCGCCATGAAGATCAGCACATTGCCGCGCGCCGCCGCATCCATGCCATGCACATCGTGCAGATATGGCCCGCCCCACAGGCCGAGGATGGTGATGAAGGTGGCGTAGGCGCAGAAGATGATGGCGAACAGGTTGGGGAAGGCGGGAAGGCGGATGATGTCGGCCACGCCGCGCAGGGCCTGCCCGAGGGTTTCGCCGGCGCCGGGGCGCGCCTTGGCGGGATCGGGATGATCCTGGATCGCCCAGTACGAGAGTCCGATCAGGCAGACTGTGATTCCGGCGGTGAGATAAAAGGCCATGCGCCAGCCATAGGCGGCCGCCAGCCAGGCCAGTGGCGCCGTGGAGGCGACGACACCGAGATTGCCGATCGCGATCAGGATGCCGGACATGGTGGCAAAACGGTCGGGCGGGAACCAGCGGGAGAACAGCACCATCGGGCCGGTCAGGAGGGCCGCGCACCCGAAGCCGAGCACGACACGCGCCAGGCTCAGCTCGGTGAGGTTTCGGCCATGGGCAAAGGCAAGGGCGCCAATGAAGGCGATCACCAGCGTCACCAGAATGGTGCGACGCGGGCCCCAGCGGTCGAGCGCAATGCCGACCGGCAGCTGACTGACCGAGAAGGTCAGGAAGAAGGCTCCGGTCAGGATGCCCAGATCTTCCGGCGTCAACAGCAGTTCAGTCATCAGGTCAGGTCCGATCACGGCATTGGCCGAGCGGTAGAACTGGCTGATGGTGTAGCTCAGGCAGGCGCAGAGCAGGATGCGCCAGGCGACGGGCATTGCGGCCTCTTGCTTGGAGTCTCGGGCGATAGGCCGCCCGAGTTTAGATCATTTCTGGCTGTATGGCAGGGGCAGGGAAGGTTCTTCGGAGTTTTCCTCGGCCACCACATGGGGGCGGGCGCCCAGCATCGAGGCGATGACCTGGCTTGATACCTCGGCGGCGATCCGCGCTGCCACCTCGCTCGATACCTTTGCGGCCACCTGGGCGGCGATCTGGGCTGGCGAGGGCGGCTGGCCGGGTGTGATGGCGTAGGCTCCGGCCATGGTCTGCTGGGATTGAGCCAGTGTTATGGTCTCCCCGCCCGGGCGTTCTTCCAGGCGGCGGATGAATTCCTGGATGATCCGGCGATACAGGTCATCCTTCAGAACGGCGTCTTCCTCGCCCTGGTTGATCGAGGGGTTGTCGTTGATTTCGATAACCACCACGCCCTTTTCTGTCTGCTTCAGGTCGACGCCGTAGAAGCCATCGCCGATCAGGCTGGCGGCCTTGAGCGCGATGTCGACCACCGGCCGCGGCGCGTCTTCCACGCGCAGGGTGCGAAAGCCGCCTTCGGTGAAGCGGCCGCCATCACTGTGCTTCACCACCTGCCAGTGGCCACGGGACATGAAATACTGGCAGGCATAGATCGGCTGCCCACGCAGGATGCCGATCCGCCAGTCGAAATCGGTGTAGAGGTATTCCTGCGCCAGAATGACGTCGGATTCCCGCAGCAGGCGGGTAGCGGCTTCTTCAAGCTGGCCGCGGTTTTCGGCCTTGACGATGCCGCGTGAGAAAGAACCATCGGGAATTTTCAGGATGATGGGATAGGCGATTTCCTGTTCCACGGCTTCCACGCCGCGATTGTCGAGCACCACGGTCTTGGGCGTTGGAATCTTGTTCGCCTTCAGCAACTCGGCCAGATACACCTTGTTGGTGCAACGCAGGATCGAAGTTGGATCATCAATCACCGCCATACCTTCATTCTCTGCTTTCTTGGCAAAGCGGTAGGTGTGGTGATCGAGCGCGGTCGTTTCCCGGATGAAGAGCGCGTCGTATTCGGCCAGTTCGGCATAGTCTTTCTTTTCGACCAGCTCGACCTCGACGCCCATTTGCTCGCCGATGCGGACGAATTTCTGCAGGGTGCGGCGGTCCGACGGCGGCAGGGCTTCCGTCGGATTATGCAGGATGGCCAGGCTGTATTTCGCGGCTGGCTTGGCCTTTGGTGTGCGCCAGCTGGAGCGGGTGTAGGATTCCAGCGCGCGCTCGAAGAATTCCTGCTGCTCGGGCTTCAGGTCACTGAGGGCCATCGGCCGGATCGAGGCGATGTGCCAGCCATCTTCCGGTGAGATGCTGAGCTTCAGCAACGGGCAGCGGAATTCGTCGAAGACCCGGCGGGCCAGATCGGGGAAACGCAGGTCGTCGCTGCGGCCGAAGAAGACATTCACCGTGAAGGGCGCCGTCGGCAGCATGACGAGCCGTTTCACCTGCTGCTGCAGCAGTTCGTCCAGCTCGGGCAGGGCATGGCTGTATATGCTGCGCTCGCGCAGATCCAGGATGGTCTTGACCGAGGGGATGACCTTCTGGCTGCGCGCCTCGGCGAGCAGGGAGCAGTAATAACCGTAGCCGAGGTAGGAGTAATCTTTGCTGAGGTTGATGATCTTGGCCCGTTTGTCCTGCACCAGATCGGGGCGTGTGATGAACTCGCGGTTGTTCAGGACCAGACAGCCCGGATTGCGGTAGCGGAAATGGGTTTTACGCTCGACGATGATGATATGCATGGCAGCGGGAAGCGGCTCCCGTAAAGCTCAGCGGGGGACTTTGCCTGATCCGGTCTGCAGCGGCTTCTCCAGCCGCAGGGCATCCGAACCGTCTTCATAGTATTGCGCGATGCGGCCTACGATTCCATAGCGGTTTTTACGGTAGAGGTCGATTGCGGCTTTGTTGTGAACGCTGACTTCCAGTCGCACGCAGTGCAGGCCGAGCCCGGTGGCCACCCGCTCGATGGCAGTGAGCAGGGCCGCACCCAGTCCCTGTCCCTGCATGGCCGGATCGACGGCAATGGAGTAAAGCCGCCCAGCCTCGCTGTCGGCGCGGCGAAACAGCGTGGCAGCCCCCAGGATGGCCTCGCCCTGATCGGCAACCAGCAGTACGGCGCGCGGGTTATGCAGCGCCGCGGCATAACTGCGGCGGGACATGCGATCGCCTTGGAAACAGCGGTTTTCCAGTTCGACCAGGGCATCGAGATCGCCCGGATGAGCAGGACGGATTGCTGGTCTGGCCGGCATTCAGGCCGTCGGCAGGCCGATGGCCGCGCCGGCGTGGGTCACCAGACGTGTCGTGGCGTCGAACTGCATCAGGTCCTCGCCGATCAGCACCGGGCCGGTGTAATCGGCGCGGACTTCGGCCAGCAGCGCCGGACGGTCGAAGACGACCGGCACGAAGTGATTGAGAATCAGGCAGCCGACACCGGCCTGGGCAGCGACCTTGCCGACTTCGGTCGACAGGGTGTGATAGCTGGCGACATTGGCGACGGTCTCCGGATTCCGACCTGGCAGCGCCAGCATCTCCCGGTGCAGGAAACATTCATGCACCAGCGCGTCGGCATCTTTTGCCGCCGTGATCAGCTCCGGACAGAAGGCGGTATCGCCGCTGAAGGCGATACTGTGCTGCCCGTCGGTGAAGGCATAACCGAACGCGGCCTTGACCGGCTGGTGTCGCACCGGAATGGCCATGACCCGCAGGTCGCCGTCGCGGATGATGGTGCCGGGCTCGACCTCTGTGACTTCGAGTTCCAGTGCTGTGGTGGACGGGCGCTTTTCATGGGCGATGCGCTGATCCAGCTCAGGCTTCCACAGGGCCATCAGCCCTTTCATGTATTGCCTGGTGCCGACCGGGCCGTAGATGCGCTGCGGCCGGTCGCGGCCCTGGTGCCAGCTGGAGATGATGAGCTGGAACAGATCAACGATATGGTCGGAATGCAGGTGCGTCAGCAGGATGCCATCCAGCAGCTTGCCGGCGCTGCCGGCACCGAGCAGACGCTGGGTCACGCCCGAGCCGCAATCGATCAGGAACTGCCGTTCGCCCCATTGCAGCAGGCTGGCCGGCCCGTAGCGCAAGGTCGAAACCTGCGGACATCCGGTGCCGAGGAGGGTGACGCGCATGATCAGCGCAGGCGCAGGATCTGGACCGGCGCACCTGCCTGCAGTGGCGGGGCCAGCGGCGCGCGCACGATCAGGCAGTCGGCCTCGCTCAGGCGGCGCAGCATGGAGCTGTCCTGCCTGGCGAAGCCGGTCGCGACCAACCGGTTACCATCCTGGCGCAGGGTGGCACGCAGGTAGTCCTCACGCTTGTCGTTTGCGGCGAGGTCCGAGCCGGAGACAGCTGTCTCGAAACGGATTTCCCAGTCCAGCCCAAGCATGGCGCGCATGGCCGGCAGCAGGAAATTATAGCCGCAGACGAGAGCCGAGACAGGATTGCCGGGCAGGCCCAGCAGCGGAATGGACTGTCCGTCGCCCAGATCGGCATGGCCGAACATCAGGGGCTTGCCCGGCCGCATGGCGATGTTCCAGAAGTCGATTCTGGTGCCGCCGCCACCGAGGATTTTATGGATCAGGTCATGTTCGCCGACGCTGGCGCCGCCCAGCGTCAGAAGCAGGTCGCAGCCGGCCGCGGCGGCAGCCTTGGCGCGCAGGTCGGTTTCGGTGTCGCGGGCAATGCCGAGGTCAATGGCAACGCCGCCATGGGCATCGATCAGGGCACACAGGGCAATATTGTTGGAACTGACGATCTGGTTCGGACCGATTGGTTCGCCCGGTCGGGCCAGTTCGTCGCCGGTCGCCAGCACGGCAATGCGCGGTTTGCGCCGCACGGCCAGCCAGGGCACGTTCATGGCGGCCGACAGCCCGATATCGGCAGGGCTGAGCCGGATGCCGGCCTTCAGCAGAATTTCGCCCTCGGCGAAATCCAGACCGGCCTTGCGGATCCATTGGCCGGGCCTGGGTGCTTCGCGCACGGTCAGGCGACCGTCGCTGCCCAGATCGGCGTCTTCCTGGATCACGATGGCATCGGCGCCATCGGGGATCGGTGCGCCGGTGAAGATGCGCACGCAGTCGCCCGGTCCGACGCGACCGTCATGGCGACCGCCGGCAGCGGCTGCGCCGACCGGCTTCAGGATGGCGGGAATGGCAGTGAGATCGGCCTGGCGACAGGCCCAGCCATCCATGGCGCTGACATCGAAGGGCGGTTGGGTGCGCCGCGCGGCCACATCCTCGGCCAGCACACGACCAGCAGCAGCGGTCAGCGCCACCGTCTCCGACGGCATCGCCGGCAGGGCGGCAACGATACGGGCGCGGGCTTCGGTGACGGCCAGCATCGCTCAGGCCGCGTTGAAGTCGCCGGACTTGCCGCCGGATTTGTGCAGCAGCTTCACATCGGTGATCTGCATCCCGCGATCTACCGCCTTGGCCATGTCATAGATCGTCAGCGCAGCAACGCTGGCAGCGGTGAGAGCTTCCATCTCGACGCCGGTGCGGCCTTTCAGCTTGCAGGTGGCGACGATATCGATGGCATTGGCCTTGGTGTCGGGTGTCAGCTCGACCGTGACCTGGCTCAGCGCCAGCGGATGACAGAGCGGGATCAGGTCTGACGTCTTCTTCGCCGCCATGATGCCGGCGATGCGCGCGGTGGCCAGCACGTCGCCTTTGGCAGCCTGGCCCGACAGGATCAGGTCCAGCGTGGCCTTCTGCATCAGGACGCGGGCGCCGGCACTGGCGACGCGCTCGGTCACGGCCTTGGTCGAGACATCGACCATATGGGCTTCGCCGGCGGCGTTGAGATGGGTCAGCTTGTCGCTCACGCGGCCAGCTCCTTGCCGGTCAACAGCAGGCGGGTGGCGGATTCCACGTCAGTCTGCCGCATCAGGCTTTCGCCGACCAGGAAGCAGCGCGCACCGCATTTGGCCATGCGATCGAGATCGGCCTTGGTGTAGAGGCCGGATTCAGCCACCAGCATTTTCTCTGCCGGCACGCGGGCGGCCAGTGCCTCGGTATTGGCGATATCGATCTCAAGGGTCTTGAGATTGCGGTTGTTTACGCCCAGCAAGCGGCTTTTCAGCTTCAGCGCGCGATCCAGTTCCTCGCCGTCATGCACCTCGACCAGCACATCCAGACCGTACTCGCCGGCGGCGGCCTCCAGTTCGGCGGCCTGCGCATCGCTCAGCGCGGCCATGATCAGCAGGATGCAGTCCGCGCCCATCGCCCGCGCTTCGATCACCTGGTAGGGATCGAGCATGAAGTCCTTGCGCAGGATCGGCAGGTCGACAACCGCACGCGCGGCGCGGAGATAGTCATCGCTGCCCTGGAAATACGGAACGTCGGTCAGTACCGACAGACAGGTGGCGCCGCCGGCGGCATAGGCGCGGGCCAGCGCCGGCGGATCGAAATCCGGACGGATCAGGCCCTTGGAGGGCGAGGCTTTCTTGATCTCGGCGATCAGCGCATAACGCCCGGAGTCAGCCGTGGTCTTCAGCGCCCGGAAAAAGCCGCGCGGCGCCGGGGTGGCGCGCGCCAGCTGCTCCAGCTTCGCCTGCGGCACGGCGGCCTTGCTGGCGGCGATATGCAGCCGCTTGTCGGCGTTGATCCTGGTGAGAACGTCGCTCATGCTTTTTTCTTGGCCGGCTTGTCGTCCGCTTCCGGTTCCACCGGCGGCGGTTCATGGGTGATTTCGATCAGGCGTGCCAGCGCCGCACGTGCCTTGCCGCTGTCGATGGCTTGCGCCGCGATGCCGGCGCCCTCGCGCAGGTCCTTGGCCTTGCCGGCGATCACCAGCGCGGCCGCGGAATTGATCAGCACGATATCGCGGAAGGCGCCGGGCGCTCCGCTCAGCACCGCGCGCAGGGCCACGGCATTGGCGGTCGGCTCGTCGCCCTTCAGGTCTTCCATGCGGGCACGCGGCAGGCCGGCGTCTTCGGGCGTGATCTCGAAATGCCGCAGCTTGCCGCCGGCCATTTCGGACACATAGGTGGGGCCGGTGGTGGTGATCTCGTCGAGGCCGTCCGAGCCATGCACGACCCAGACGACTTCAGCGCCGACCTTGCCCATCACCTCGGCCAGTGGTTGCACCCACTGGCGGTCGAACACGCCGATCAGCTGACGCTTCACCAGCGCCGGATTGCTCAGAGGGCCGAGCAGGTTGAAAATCGTGCGGGTGCCCAGTTCGACGCGGGTGGGGCCGACATGGCGCATGGCACCATGGTGTCGCGGGGCCATCAGGAAGCCGACGCCGGCTTCGACGATGGCCTTCTCGATCAGGCGGAAATCGCAGTCGATGTTGACGCCCAGCGCCGTCAGCACGTCGGCCGCGCCGGTTTTCGACGACACCGCGCGGTTGCCATGCTTGGCCACCGGCACGCCGCAGCCGGCGAGCACGAAGGCCGAGCAGGTGGAGACATTCCAGGTGCCCTTGACGTCGCCGCCGGTGCCGACGATGTCGATGGCGTCGGCCGGAGCCTTCACGCCATTGACCTTGGCGCGCATGGTCAGTGCGCCGCCGGTGATCTCGTCCACGCTTTCGCCGCGCACGCGCAGCGCCATCAGGAAAGCGCCCATCTGCGATGGCGTGGCATTGCCCGACATCATCACGTCGAAGGCCGTGCGCGCATCGTCGATGCTGAGCCGCGCGCCGCCGGCCACCAGACCGAGCAGCCGTTTGAAATCCGCAATATCCCCGCTCATGCCGCCTGTCCGTGCTCCGCAATCGCCGTCACCGGCAGGCCGCAATAGCGCACAAAATTGGCCAGCATCGCAAGGCCATGCTCGGAGGCAATGCTTTCCGGGTGGAACTGCACGCCATGGATCGGCAGGTCGTGATGGGCGAGGCCCATGATGACGCCGTCTTCCGATCGTGCGGTCACCTTCAGGCTGTTGGGCAGGCTGGCCGGGTCGACGGCCAGCGAGTGATACCGGGTGGCCTGGAAGTCCTGGGCCAGACCGGCAAACACGCTCTCGCCGGTGTGGTGGATGCGACTGAGCTTGCCATGCAGCGGCTTGGGGGCGCGCACAACCTTGCCGCCGAAGGCCTGGCCGATGGCCTGGTGCCCAAGGCAGACGCCGAACAGCGGCAGGCGGGTCTCGGCAGCCTTGTCGATCATGGCGAGGCAGATGCCGGCGCGGTCGGGATCGCAGGGACCGGGTGACAGCACGACGCCGGCGGGCTTGAGTGCCAGAATGGCCTCCGGTGTCGTTTCATCGTTGCGGAACACACGCATCTCGGCACCGATCTGGCCAAAATAGTGCACCAGGTTCCAGGTAAAGCTGTCGTAATTGTCGATCAGGACGAGCATGGGGCCAGTTTCCTCAGAGCCGGAAGCCTAGCATCCGGTTGTGCGACGCGCCACGGCCCGACCACCCGTTTTGCTAGTACGTGAAACTGGGTTTTCATTGCATATCATGGGCTTGCCCCAACGGTAAAAACCCAGAACAATCCTCCGGTCTTGAAGAATCGAGAGGGGGGTAGGCTATGGCTGATCTGCAGCCGGTTTCGACGTCGGGCGGGGGGATCCGCCAACGCCTGTATATCGCGGTGGGCGCAATCGCCTCCTTCGCCCTGATCTCGGCTGCCGCCGGCTGGTTTGCCATGTCGCGGCTTGACCGGGCCATCACCACAGTGACGGATGAGGGGGTGACGGCCGTGGTTGCGGCCCTGGCGCTGTCGGAACGGGTTGCCGATCTGGCCGGCGCCGCGCCCGATCTGGTCTCGGCCAGCACCGAGGAAGAAGTCAAGGTCACCGCGGCTGGCATCAAGGAGCGCGAGAACGATATCCGTTCGGTGTTGGATCTGGTTGCAGCACGGGTGAGCGGCGGCCGCCTGGAGGAAATCAAGAAGGAAACCGATGGCCTGCTGGCCAATATCGGCCGGTTGCAGCAGCTGGTCAGCGCCCGTATCCGGACAACCCAGCAGCGTGAGACCGAGACCCAGGAACTGGCCAAGGCGCACACCACCTTCCTGCAATTCGCCAATCCACTGATCGATGACGCGGTGACGGATCTGGCCGGCAGCATGACCTCGGTGACGCGCAGCGGCGACCTCAGCCGTATCGAGCGCTCGCTCACCCGTATGGCCAATAACGACGTAATGCTGGTGCAGGCCACCGCCACGCTGATCGGCGAAGTGAACAACGCGGTTGGTCAGCTGGCCGTGGGTGCCCAGGCCGCTACCCGGGCCGAACTGGAAGCCGCGACAAAACGCTTTGCCACCACGTCTGAACGCGTCACCAAGGCGCTGACGGTGGTGGAGAAAATCAACCCGCATCCTGAGCTGAGCAAGGCGACCAAGACGGTTGTCGGCTACGGCGATGAAGGCACGGGCCTGTTGAGTTTCCGCGAACAGGAACTGGACTCGCTCGAATATGCACGCTCCACCTTGAAGACCAGCCGTGATGCGGCCAAACGCCTGGCGGCGGTGGCGCAGCAGGTGGTCGAGGATGCCAATCTTGACGTTGCTGCAGCAACCAGAGAAGCAAAGAGCAGCAGCAGTACCGGCCGGATGATTCTGGTGATTGTAGCCGCTGCCAGCCTTGTGGCGGCATTCTTGGTCGGATGGCTCTATATCGGCCGCCGCGTCGCCGATCCGCTGGCGGCTCTGACCGGTGTCATGGACCGGCTGGCCAATCGCGAATGGGGCACGGACGTTCCGGACCGGCAGCGTGGCGACGAGATCGGCGCCATGGCTCGTGCCGTGCAGGTGTTCAAGGAGAACGGTCTGCAGAACGAGGAGCTGCAGCAGGAGGTCGAGCGCAATCGCCTGAGCGCGGAAGAACAGCGCAAGGCCCAGGAAGACCTGCTGGATCGCGCTGTCGGCGAAGTGGTCGGTGCGGCCGCGGGCGGTGACTTGTCTGCCCGCATCGATACCAGCAAGCTGGACGGGATGATGGCCCGCCTGGGCGAACGGATGAACGGCATGCTTGGCACGGTGGAGACTGTGTTCGGCAATCTGGGCGATGCCCTGGGCGCCATGGCGCGTGGCGACTTCACCCATCGTATCGGAGCAGATTATCAGGGTGTTTATGACCGGTTGAAGCAGGATGCCAACCGGACGGCCCAGCAACTGGCCGAGACGGTGGGCCGGGTCACGTCTGCCGCCGCCACTGTGCGCGATGCTGCGACCGAGATTTCAAGCGGCAGCAACGATCTGGCCGGCCGTACCGAACAACAGGCCGCCAGCCTGGAAGAGACTGCGGCCTCGATGCACCAGATCACGGCAACCGTAAAACAGAATGCCGATAATGCCGAAGCGGCCAACAGCCTGGCAGCGACGGCGCGCAACACGGCCGAGAAGGGCGGCAGTGTCGTCCGCAGCGCCGTCGAAGCGGTCAGTCGCATCGAAGGCAGCGCGCAGAAGATCAGCGATATCGTCGGTCTGATCGACGAGATCGCCTTCCAGACCAATCTGCTGGCTCTGAATGCGTCCGTGGAGGCGGCCCGCGCCGGTGAGGCCGGCAAGGGCTTCGCCGTGGTGGCCCAGGAAGTCCGGGCGCTGGCCCAGCGTTCTGCTGACGCCTCGCGTGAAATCAAGGCCCTGATACAGGCCAGCACCGGCGAGGTGCGGGAAGGGGCCCGTCTGGTCAACCTGACCGGTGAAAGCCTGAGCGAGATTGTCTCGGCTGTGAAAAAAGTGGCCGATATCGTTGGGGAGATTTCCTCGGCCAGCCGGGAGCAGGCGGTGGGTCTCGACGAGGTGAACACGGCCGTGGGGCAGATGGACGAGATGACCCAGCGGAACGGCGCCCTGGTCGAGCAGACCACGGCCTCGGCGACCGCCATGGCCCGGCAGGCGCAGGAATTGGCCGATTTAGTGGGACAATTCCGGATCTGACGGTATCAATTTAACTATTGAACCGAGCGGCTGGCGCGTTATACCCATCTCCATCTTTAGGCCCATCTTTTCCACAGGAGGTCGACATGGCCACGGATGCCATTCGGGTCGCGATTTTGGGTGCCAGCGGTTATACGGGGGCGGAGCTGCTCCGCGTCCTGCTGCGTCATCCGCGCGTCCGCGTGGTCGCCCTGACCGCCGACCGGAAAGCGGGCGAGGGGATTGAGACGGTCTTCCCACAATTCACCGGCCTGAACCTGCCGAAGCTGGTTACCATCAAGGAAGTGGACTGGAGCGGCGTGGATGCCGTCTTCTGCGCCCTGCCGCATGGCACCACCCAGGAGGTGATCGCCGGCCTGCCGACGCATCTGAAGATCATCGATCTGTCGGCTGACTTCCGGTTGCGCAACCTGGACGAATACGCCAAGTGGTATGGCCATGAGCACCGGGCGCCGAAGCTGCAGGACGAAGCGGTCTACGGCCTGACCGAGATGTATCGCGACAAGGTGGCCAAGGCGCGGCTGGTGGCCAATCCCGGCTGCTATCCCACCTCAGCCCAGCTGCCGCTGATGCCGCTGCTGGAAGCCGGCCAGATCGACGCTGACGACATCGTGATCGACGCCAAGTCGGGCGTATCCGGTGCCGGCCGTGCGCTCAAGGAGGGCTCGCTGTATTGCGAAGCCGCCGAGGGCACCCATGCCTACGGGATTGGCTCGCACCGGCATGGCCCCGAGATCGAGCAGATCCTGGCGGATGCTTCGGGTCAGGAGATGGTGGTGAGCTTCACCCCGCATCTGATGCCAATGAACCGCGGCATGCTGTCCAGCATCTATGTGAAGACCAAGCCGGGCGTCAGCGCCGATGACCTGCGCACCACACTGCTCAAGCGGTATGCCGAAGAACCCTTTGTGCAGATTCTGCCGCAGGGCGTGTCGCCGCAGACCCGTCATGTGCGGGGCACCAATTCCTGCCACATCGGCATCTTCGCCGACCGCATCAAGGGGCGGGTGATGATCTTCTCGGCCATCGACAACCTGATGAAGGGTGCGAGCGGCCAGGCGGTGCAGAACTTCAATGTGATGTACGGCATTCCGGAAACCACCGGTCTGGACCAGATCGCCCTGTTCCCGTGAGCCTTGTCCTGCCGTTCGGCGATAAGCATCCGGCCATTGCGCCGGATGCCTTCGTTGCGCCAAACGCAACGGTGATCGGCGATACCGAAATCGGGGCGCGCAGTTCGATCTGGTTTGGCTGCGTCCTGCGCGGAGACGTCAACAGCATCCGTATCGGCAGCGATACCAATATCCAGGATGGCAGCGTGGTGCATGTTACCCGCGCCAAATTCGGCACGACCATCGGTTCAGGTGTCACCATCGGCCATATGGCCCTGATCCATGGCTGCACCCTGCAGGACAACTGCTTCGTCGGCATGCAGGCGACCGTGATGGATGCCTGCGTGATCGAGAGCACCGGCATGCTGGCCGCCGGAGCGTTGCTCACGCCCGGCAAGCGCATTGCTGCCGGTGAACTCTGGGCCGGTCGTCCGGCCAAGCTGATGCGTCGTCTTGATGCGGACGAATTGCGCAATATTACTGAAACAGCGCAGCATTATGCCCGGCTGGGTAGTACATACCGCCTGCAGCTTGCAGCCGTTCGTTAAGACTTTCTTGAAATCCGGTCGCTAGCCTTACACATTTACAGAACAAGCCCGGCATAAGCCGGTTCTGTGGATGGAAACATGACAACCGGTGCTGCCACCAACACGTCCTGGCCCGATGATCTCTACGATCAGATCAAGGCGCATGGGGAGTTTCTGTCCGGCCGACTGGGCAAGCTGACGCGCGGCAAGCAGCTCACCCTGGTCGGCGCCGACCTGACCGGCATCAAGCTGGTTGGCATGAATCTGCAGCGCACGGTTTTTCGCAGCTGCCGTTTTTATTGCGCCGATCTCCGCAATGCCGATTTCAGCCAGGCTGTTCTCACCGGCTGCGATTTCTCCGGCGCCGATCTGACCAATGCGCGGTTCGTCTGGGCCAATCTGCGGGGCGCCGATCTGTCGCGCGCCATCCTGAAGGGCACACGCTTCGAAAATGCCGACATGCGGCCGATGACCGATCCGCCGGTGCCGCCACATGGCAAGGGCGGCGCGGTGTCACTGAGCGACACGACGCTGCACAACACCAATCTGAGCCAGGCCAAGCTGCTGGGCGCGTCTTTCGTCGGCGCCATCCTTGATGGCTGCATTCTCGACAATGCCGATCTGGAAGGCGCGGATTTCTCGTATTCCACGCTGAGCAATGTGCAGTTCAAAAACACCAAGCTGCACGATGCCAATTTCAAGCTCGCGGATTTCCCGCCCGAGATGATGGCCCAGCTTCAGGGCAGTGGCGCGCGGGTGCCGAAGGAGATTCCGGTCGATGTGATCGAACAGGTTCTCCGGGATCACCAGTCCTGGGTCGATACGGAAGGGAAGTCCGGCCGTCGCGCGATCCTGTCAGGCTGGTATCTGTCGCGTGCCCATCTGGTGCATGCCAACCTGAACGGCGCCGATCTGCGCCAGGTCAATCTCTCGAATGCCAACCTGCATGGGGCCCGGCTGATCTGTTCGGATCTGCGGGAGGCCAATCTGATGTATGCCAATCTGACAGATGCCGACCTGCGCGGGTCGTTGATCGAAGGTGTACGCGGTCTGCCGGTTGTGCAGAACGAAAAGAAGAACTGACCCTAGCGCCGACCTGCGGCGGCCTTGGGATCGTTTGCGGTCAGGTTTTTGACGGCCCGTAGGACGCGGCGCCAGACCAGGATGCCGGCGAAATCATTGCTCTGCGTCATTTCATTCAATTGACGGCTGGCATGCGCTTCCGCACGGCGGGCCCCGTGATCGGCGATCAGATCGCGCGCAGCGCGCCAGATTTCAGCATCGGATGACATGGGCCGCAGACTGGCTGGAAAAGGTTAGCGAAGTGTAACCCCGGCGGCTGGTCTTATGAAGGTTCGCTGACCTTGCCGACGGCTACCCGCAGGTTATCAAGCAGGTCTTTTTGCAGTTTTTCGCTGGTTCCGCGCACGCCCTGGGCCAAAACCACATACATGGCATCGACATGGATGCTGATGACTTCCAGCTGGGCCTCGTTGGGCAGGGCCAGATGGGTGATGAAATCCTTCAGAGACTTCGCCAGATGGCTCAGCAGCGGGTAGCCGAAAATGCCCCCCATGCCTTTGATGTCGAACGCCAGTTCGGCAATGGTGGATAGTATGAAAATCCGTGACAGCGGGTCGCCTTCGGCAGCTTTGACCTGCACGCGCATCTCACGCAGCTTGTCGAGGACCTCGTTGGAGAAGGTGTCTGCCGAGGAGCCGATGGCTTTCTCGATCAGGCCGCGGACTTCGTCGGTCAGGACCAGGTCCATGCCGGTCGTGAAGTTGACCGCACGCTGTCGCAGGTCCTGCGGCGCCTTGATGATCTGAACTTTATTGGCCTTGCTCATGCCAGGCAGCCAGTCCCCAGAACTGCTGGCTTGCATTGCGTGGCCAGCATACCCGCAAGGCGGGCAGGGCGGTTATATCGCCCTACCCGTGCTCTGTATACTGCCGCAGATGGTTAAGCGCCGATCAGCCCGCCATCCCGCTTGGTGATGACCACGACCGAAGGGCGGGGCGGCATGTCTGGCTGGAAGTCCGGCCAGCGGGTAGCGGGATCCTCGAAGGTGGAACCCTTGCCGCTCTGGGTGAACTTTTCGCCGCCATCTGTCGCCGGATGTTGGACGGCGACGAAGAAGGTCCGTCCATCCGGCGTGAAGCAGGGGCCGCACATTTCGGCGCCGACCGGGACGCGGAAAAACATTTTCGACAGACCACGGTTCGGCCCCTCGGTTTCCACCGCCCAGATGCCATCGGCAGTGCCACTGGCTTTTTCCCAGGCCTCGCCCTGGTCTGTGCTGATCCACAGCCGCCCCTGGTTGTCGAACGTGCAGTTGTCCGGACAGGCGAACCAGCCGTTCGGGCTGGTCGCCGGGTGATACTTGCCGGCCACCTTTGCATCGGCCGGGTTGCCGGCCTGCAGCAGCAGTGACCAGTTGGCTTTTGTCGCCGCATGGTCGCCATTGATGGGCGTCATTTCCAGCACCTGGCCCCATTCGTTTGCGGCCCGTGGATTTGCCGCATCTTTCTGATCGGCGGTGCGACGGTTGTTGTTCGTCAGCATCACATAGACTTTGCCGGTCGCCGGATTGGCATCGATGTCTTCCGGGCGGTCCATCTTGGTCGCGCCAAGCAGATCGCCGGCCCGCCTTGCCTCGATCAGGACATCGGCCTGGCTGGCAAAGCCATTGGCGGCGGTCAGCGGTCCCTGGCCAAAGACCAGCGGCAGCCAGTCGATGGTGCCATCGGCATTGTAACGGGCGACATGCAGCGTGCCCTCGTCGAGAATACCGAAATTGGCCTGGCGGTCAGCGGCATTGTAGCGGCGGCTGGTGACGAATTTGTAGACATACTCGAACCGCTCGTCGTCGCCGGAATAGACCACCACACGGCCATCGCCATTCACTACGACAGCCGCGCCCTCATGCTTGAAGCGGCCGAGTGCCGTCCGCTTGCGCGGCACGAAATTCGGATCGTAGGGGTCGATCTCGACCAGCCAGCCAAAGCGGTTCGCCTCGTTGGGCTCCTTGGCCACATCGAAACGCTCGTGATACTGGCCCCAGTTATACCAGTTGTCCGGAACGCCATAACGCTTGTGATTGCGCTCTTCCGGATGACCGGCATCCAGTTTGCCCCAGAAATATCCGTGGAAATTCTCTTCCGCCGTCAGCACGGTGCCCCAGGGCGTGAGGCCGCCGGCGCAGTTGTTGATCATGCCGGCAACGCGCCGAGCGGTGGGATCTGCCTTGGTGCGCAGGCGCGCATGGCCGGCCGCGGGGCCGGTCAGTTCCATCGGAGTGGATGCATCGATGCGGCGGGCGTAACGGCTGCCGGTGGTGACGCCCCATTTGCCATTCGCCGTCTTCTCGACTTCGATGATGCTGGCGCCGTGCGCCGCTATTTCCACCGCAACCAGCGCCGGCGTCATATCCTTGAACAGTTTGTCCTTGGCTTCCTGGCGCCCGACGCCGGGGAACATGACCTCTTCATTGGTGTATTCGTGATTGATGAACAGCAGGCCGCGGTCGGAATTCGTGCTGCCCAGCGGCAGCGGCAGGTATCCGATGAAATCGTTGTTGTAGCCAAACTGCGCGGATTGTGCCGCCGCAGTCTGCTGGCGCACATTGAAAGCCGGCGCATCGGGGAGGACGGCATCGCCCCAGCGGATCAGGATGTCGGCGTCATATCCCGGCGCCACATGATGTGTGCGGTCGACGCCATGGCTGATCTCGGTGAAGGTGAAGCGGCTTGCCGTCTGGGGCTGCGCCATGGCGCCATCCGGGAAAGCGAGGCTTTGGCCGAGCGTCAGACCGGCGGCACCGGCCATCAGGCCCTTGAGGATGTCACGGCGGCCATAGCGGCGCAGCACCACGTCGCCGATGGTCGTATTGGTGCTGTCGTTGACGCCGACATCCTGCGAACGTTCATAGGCTTCGCTACGGCTGAGGCCGGGGGGGAAATCGTGGGGCATGGTCGTCTCCTGGAATCGGGCCTGGTTCGGCCCGTCCGATGGGGTAGCCTGCATATGTGACCGGCTGATGAACCCCGGGTCGATCACAACTCTGCCGCGTTTGAATCGGCGGAATTCGACTAAAGTCTGGGCCTGACACGCGCAGTGCGGATACGGACGGCTTGCGCATATATCCGCCGATACCGCTAAGATAAACCCAACATAAAATAGAAAAGCATAACAGGCGGGTATGACCGAGGCCCTCAGGGTCCGGCAGGCGGGAGGAAGTATGTTGGGATTAACCAATCTGCCGAGCGGGCTGCGTGCCGGTCTGGTGATTACTCTGCTCGCAGTGGCAACTTTGGGGTGGGTCTGGGTTGCCAGCCAGTCGAGTGGCGATGCAGTGCCTGTCATTGCCGCCGCCGTGGTCGTTTTTGTGCTCGGCGCACTGCTGGCTCTGTCCCTGTCCGGCGACAGTTCCAGGCTGGCATCGCTTCTGTCGGCATGGCCTGCCGGGGCGGCCCGGATTGCCGATGCGCCTGCCGGTCTGCGTGAGCCGCTGCAGAATCTGGTGCGCAACGGGGCCGAAGCCACCCAGCATCGTGAGGCGCTGGAACGCCGGATCGCGGATTTACAGGCGGAACTCGATCATCTGCGTCGTGCCGATAATGTTGTGCTGGGCGAGATGGCCGAGTTGTGTGGCGCAATCGGCTCCGGCGTTCTGAGCAAGCGGGTGGCCTCGCACGAAGACGAGGAAGCAGCCCACGCGCTGGCCGAAAAGTTCAATGCCATGGCCCAAACCCTGGATATCGTGGTTACGGACCTGAAGGGGCTGTTCGGTCGTATGGCCGAGGGCGATCTTTCCATCGGTATGGACAATGATTACAGCGGCGATTTCGGCGTCATCAGCCAGGGGTCGGTGCAGGTGGCCGAGCGTTTAGGCGGGGTCATCGGTACCATCGTCCAGGCGGCCAATTCGATCTCCGGGGCCTCCGTGCAGCTCAATCGTGAGGCGAAGGGGCTGGCTGAAAGTGCCGAAGCACAGTCCGACAGCCTTGACCGGACCGCTGCCGATGCGGCGTCTCTGAGCGAAGCCGCGCGCGCCAACGAGGCGGCGGCGAAACGGGCCAATCAGCGCGCCGAACAGGCACGGGCCGCAGCCCAGAATGGCGTCACCGTGGTGCGCCGGTCCATCGATGCTATGAACGAAATGGCGGAGATGTCGCACCGTATTTCTGAAATTACGTCCCTCATCAACGAAATCGCATTCCAGACCAATCTTCTGGCGCTGAATGCCAGCGTTGAAGCGGCCCGTGCCGGCGAGGCCGGCAAGGGCTTTGCGGTGGTGGCGCAGGAGGTGCGGGCCCTGGCCCAGCGCTCGGCCAATGCATCCAAGGATATCGGCGCGATCATCAAGCAATCCGACGACAAGGTGAAGTCGGGCGTCACTCTGGTCAGCGAAACCGGCAAAGTGCTGAACGGTATCGTCGAGGCCATCGATTCGATGGGCGAGCAGCTGGGTGAAATCGAGCAGGCCAGCACCGATCAGTCGTCACGGGTGAATGGCGTGACAGGTGCGATCACCGAGATGAATGCGGCGACGCGGGGATATCTCTCGGTGGTGCAGCGCACGGGCAAGGCGATCCAGGATATCGACCAGCAGGTCGCCAACCTGGCCACCCAGATCGCGTTCGTCACCACCACCGTGGATCGTCCGCTGCTGCTGGCCGCACAGGATGGCGCCGGACGGATCAGCGCGGCCTTCGAAGATGCGATCAGCCGCGGCGAATTGCGGCTGGAAGATTTGTTCGATGAAACCTATGCACCGATCAAGGGCACCAATCCGCAGCAATACATGACCCGCTTCGTGAATTTCACGGATGCAGCTCTGCCGAAAATTCAGGAACAGCTGCTGGAGTCCAATGCGAGCATCACCTTCTGCGTGGCTATCGATCGCAACGGCTTCATTCCCACGCATAACGTAAAATACTGCCAGCCGCAGGGCAGCGATCCTGTCTGGAACACGGCGAACTCGCGCAACCGTCGGCTGTTCAACGATCCGGTCGGCCTGGCTTGCGGCCGCAACACAAAACCGTACCTGCTGCAATGCTACCGCCGCGACATGGGCGGCGGTGTCTTCGTGCTGATGAAGGATATGTCCGCACCGATCACGGTGCAGGGGCGCCACTGGGGCGGGTTCAGAATCGGCTACAAGACCAATTAGGCGGTTTGCGGCTGACGCAGTTCCAGCATGGTGCCGTGGCTGCGGCGCGCATCGAAGACCATCACAAGCGAACCATCGGGTTCCAGCCTGGGGGTGGGCGGCCCGATGATGCTGGCGCCGAGTGTCTGCAGATAGGTGCGGGCCTGTTCCAGGTCATCGACCTCATAGGCCAGATGGTAAATCCCGCCGCTGGGATTGGCCTGCAGGTATTTACCGGCAGTGCTTTCGGGGTTGAAGGATTCAACGATCTCGATCCGCGTGCCGCCGGTTTCCACATAGGCCAGGCGATAGGGCAGGCCCGGTATCTCGAAGGGTTCGCCGACGGTGCTGCCGGCGTCGCGATAGGCGGCGAGTGCTGCATCGAGATTGGGGACCGCCATGCCGATGTGGTGGATCCGTGTCAGCATGGCGGCCTCCGTTTCTCTAGATGCGTTCGATGACCATGGCGATGCCCTGGCCGACACCGATGCACATGGTGCAGAGGGCGTAGCGGCCGCCGGTGCGCTCGAGCTGGTTCAGTGCGGTGGTGATCAGACGCGCGCCGCTCATGCCGAGCGGATGGCCGATGGCAATCGCGCCGCCATTCGGATTCACGTAAGTGGCATCATCGGGCACGTTGAGTTGCCGCAGCACGGCGAGCGCCTGGGCCGCGAAAGCCTCGTTCAGCTCGATCACATCCATATCGCGGATGCTCAAGCCGGCCTTGGCCAGAACCTTCTCGGTTGCGGGTACCGGACCGATGCCCATGACGCGCGGCGGCACGCCGGCGGCAGCGGTCGCAACGATCCGGCCACGCGGCGTCAGGCCGTGGGTCTTGGCGCCGGCAGCCGAAGCCAGGATGAGCGCGGCGGCGCCGTCGTTGACGCCAGACGCATTACCGGCGGTTACCGTGCCACCCTGGCGGAATGGTGTCGGCAGCTTGGCCAGGGCTTCGATCGAGGTATCGCGCGGATGCTCGTCGCGGTCGACCACCACCGGATCGCCCTTGCGGCTCGGGATAGTGACCGAAGTGATCTCGGCCTCGAACAGGCCGAGCTTGATGGCATTCAGTGCGCGCTGCTGGCTCCGCAGGGCAAAGGCATCCTGGTCGGCGCGGCTGATCTGATACTGTTCGGCCACGTTCTCGGCTGTTTCCGGCATGGAATCGACGCCGTATTTCTGCTTCATCAGCTTGTTGACGAAGCGCCAGCCGATGGTGGTGTCATGGATATCGGCGGTGCGCGAGAAGGCGCTTTCGGCCTTGCCCATCACGAAGGGCGCGCGGCTCATGCTTTCGACGCCGCCGGTGATGATCAGGTCGGCCTCGCCGGTCTTGATCGCACGGGCACCGGCGCTGGCGGCTTCCAGGCCCGAACCGCACAGGCGGTTCACGGTTGCGCCCGGCACCTTCTCGGGCAGGCCGGCCAGCAGCAGCGACATGCGGGCGACGTTGCGGTTGTCTTCGCCGGCCTGGTTGGCGCAGCCATAAATCACGTCGTCGATGGCAGCCCAGTCGACGGCGGGATTGCGCTGCATCAGCGCCTTGATCGGTACAGCGCCCAGATCGTCCGCGCGGACGGCGGACAGCGCCCCGCCATAGCGGCCAACGGGCGTACGGATTGCGTCACAGATGAATGCCTCGGTCATTTGTCTCTCCCTAAGGTCTCTCGGCCGAGTGGAACTCCGCCACCCGGCCGGATCCTTTCGGGTCAGACCGGCGGCGTGCGGGAGATGATGGCGGAGTAAAGGGCAGAGTCAACATTTCCCCCGGAACAGACAACGACCACCGTGCGGTTAACGCACGAGACCTTGCCGTTCAGCACCGAGGCCAGCGCAGCCGCTCCGCCGGGTTCGACCACCAGCTTGAAATAGGTGAAGGCGGTTGCCATTGCGGTTTCGACTTCTGCATCGGTCGCCGATACAGCACCTTTCAGATTGGCGCTCATCACGCCGAAGGTGATGTCGCCCGGATGTGGGGCCATCAGCGCATCGCAGAAAGTCTGCCCCTTGTTGGCGTGGCTGGTGATCTTGCCGGCCTTCAGGGAGAGATCGATATCGTCGAACTGGTCCGGCTCGGCACAATAGACATCGGTACCGGGCAGCCGATCCTTGATCGCCAGCGAGATACCGGAGATCAGGCCGCCGCCGGAGGCCGGCGCCAGCACGGCATCGGGTTTGATGTCGCGTTCGGCGCATTGCGCGGCGATCTCCAGGCCAATCGTGCCCTGGCCGCAGATGATGTAGGGATCGTTGAAGGGCGGCACCAGCGTCATGCCGCGCTCGTCGGAATAGCGTTTGCCAATGGCTTCGCGGTCTTCCTTATAGCGATCGTAGAGCACCACTTCGGCACCGTAGGCGCGGGTGTTGTTGATCTTGATCTTGGGGGCATCGCTGGGCATCACGATCACGGCCGGCGTGCCGGTGATCTTGGAAGCCCAGGCGCAGGCCTGCGCATGATTGCCGGAGGAGAAGGCGACGATGCCGCGTTTGCGCTGCTCGGCGTCCAGGCGACTGATGCGATTATAGGCGCCGCGGAACTTGAAGGAGCCGCTGACCTGCAGGGGTTCGGCCTTGATCAGCAGGCGGCCGCCCAGGCGCTCGTTGAGATACTGGCTTTCAAGCAGCGGTGTGCGGACGGCGACGCCACGTAACTGGCGGGCGGCATCCTCGACATCGGCAACGGTGGGCAGGGCAGGCAGCTTGGCAGGGGCGTTCATGGAAGTCTCCGGCGTTCAGACTGAATAGCGCGGCCGGACCCCGAAACCCGACCGCAGGACGGCCGGCAGTATAGAGCCGCCGCAGCGCCGGTTACAGGTCTGCCAGAAAACTGTCGATGGCGGTTTCGGCTTCGGGCTCGTCCAGCATGGGGATATGCCCCACCCCGGGAACGGTCACGGCGATCATGCCGGCATGTTCACGCTTCATGCGCACGAAGGTGTCGGCGGTCAGCACATCCGACAGGGCGCCACGCAGGGCCAGCACGGGGACCGTCCGCAGTCCCCGGAACAGCGGCCAGAGGTCTGGCAGTGGGCTTTTTGCCTGCTCCCGCAGGGCAGTCGCGATATTCAGGTCATAGTCCAGGCGCAAACCACCGTTGATCTCGTCTTCGGTGAAGCTGCCGCGGGAAATACGCATCCAGCCTTCATCGCTCAAATTGGGATAGGCCGCGCCATAGACCTGTCGCCAGTTTGCGGCGCCGGCTTCATAGCTCGGCACGCTGACGCCACGCCCGACATAACCGGCAATGCGCTGACGGCCGGCCTCGCTGACATCGGGCCCGATATCGTTGATGATCGCACCGGCCAGCAGGGTCGGAACCGCCACGGTCATCGCCATCGCCAGGATGCCGCCCAGCGATGTGCCGACGACGATCACCTTCTGGATATGTGTGACCGCCAGCAGATGCTGGATATCGTTCAGATAGACTGGCGCCTGGTAGTTGCTCGGATCGGGGTCATAGGCCGATCGGCCGCGGCCCCGGTAATCGGGACAGATCACCCGGCGCGTTGCCGCATGCCGCATGGCGAATTCGTGGAAATCGTTGGCATTGCGGGTCAGACCGCTCAGACAGAGCAGCGGCGTTTTCGGGCTGCGGCGGTCGCCATAGTCGCGATAGGACAGCCGCAGGCCGTCCTGGGCATGGAAGCTGTGCTGGGTATAATCGGCAATCATGCGGCAATCCCCAGCACGGCGGGCACATCGGCCAGAGTCTGCAGGACCACATCGGGCGGATTGGGCAACCGTTCGGCCGGCTGGCCGCTGCGGTTGATCCAGAGCGCGAAGAATCCGGCGCGTTTGCCGGCATGGATGTCCCAGCCGTTGCTGCTGTGGAAGGCGATGGCCGAAGCCGGCAGGGCGAGCCGGTCGATGGCCAGCTGGTAGATGCGCGGATCGGGCTTGTAGATGCCGACGTCCTCCACGGAGATCAGGTGGTCGATCAGTCCGGCGATGCCGGAGGATGCGCAGGCAGCCTGCAGCATTGCCGGCGCGCCATTCGACAGGATGCCGGTGACGAGGCCTGCATCCTTCAGCCGTTGCAGCATGCCGGGCGCTTCCGGATAGCAGGCGAGATTGCGATAGAGGTCGAGCAGGCGTTCCCGCAAGCCAGGCGGAGAATCAGGCTTATGCGCATCGAGGGCGTAATCCAGCGCATCGGCGGTCACCTGCCAGAAATCTGCATGGGCGCCACCCATCAGGCTGCGCAGCCAGGAGTAGTTCAACTGCTTGGCGCGCCAGGTATCGGCCAGGGCCTGCCATTGCGGGCCGATCTCCTGCGCCAGGGTGCGCGCTGCGGCGCTGACATCGAACAGCGTGCCATAGGCGTCGAAAAGACAGGCCCTGATCGCGCCCGGCCGCATCATGTTCAGCAGCTCTGTGCGCTGCAGGCCTGCCGCGTTGTGCCACGCAGGTCGGTCTGCATGCGATCGATCGGCGTCGGGCGTCCGCCCAGCAGGACGCGGTAAACCTGCACGCTTTCCAGTACGCGCTGCACATAGTTACGCGTCTCGGTGAAAGGGATCAGCTCGATCCAGTCGATCACATCCACATGCGGCTGGCGCGGATCGCCCCAGTCCTGGATCCATTTTCGCGCCCGGCCTTCGCCAGCATTGTAGCTGGCCAGCGCGAGGACATAGTTGTTGTCCCATTTCTGCAGCAGACCTTTCAGATAGGTCGAGCCAAGCTGCACGTTGTAACCGGCGTCGCGGGTCAGGCGGCCCTGGTCGAAGCCAACCTTGATATCCTTGGCGACATCTTTGGCCGTTGCTGGCATGAGCTGCATCAGGCCGCGTGCGCCGACCGGCGAGACGGCGAACTGGTTGAACTCGCTTTCCTGACGGGACAAGCCCAGGACCAGAGCGGTTTCCGGATCGTTGATGCGCAGCATCGGCTCGACCAGCGGGAAGGCCTCCTGCACCAGGATGATGCCCTGACGTGCCGATCGCTTGCTGGACATGACCGCCAAGTCGACCCGGCGCAGGTTGCGCGCCAGCTGCGCCACCATTTTATGCTCTTCCGGTGAATCGGCGGTGTTGACCAGGCGCAGGATGAAGGGGCGCAGCCGGTCTTCCTGGTCAAGTTCGACCAGGATCTGTGCCGCACGCACCACTTCGCGCCGCTGAAACTGTCGGGTCGCCTCGGGTGAAGGACGGATCGGGTCCTGCAAATCCAGCGACGCTTTGGGATCGAGTTCGTGCGCGGCGAGCTGCCCGTAGAACGTGGTGCTGTTGCGAGCTGCCTGGACATACCACTGGCGGGCCTGCTCGGCGTCGCCCAGGGCGGCGTGGGTACGGGCGAGCCAGTAGGCGGCGCGCGCCTGGCTGACCGGGAAGCGCACACTGTCCTGCAGCGCCGTGAAATGTTTGAGCGCCGTTCTGGGCTCCTGCAGCAGGCGCAGCGCAATCCAGCCGGCCATCCATTCGGCATCGGCCATGGCGCCGCCGGCCTTCAGCCCATGGCCTGCGGCCAGGCGATAGGCTTCCGAGATGCGTCCTTCGGCCATTGCCTTGCGGGCACGGAAATGCCGCTCGACCCACCATTTTTCGGCGCGGCCAAGATCGTCGGGGGCGTTATACAGCAGGGCCTCGACGCCATCGTTCATGCCGCGTTTGCGCTGCCAGCGCAGACGGTCGTAATTCAGGCCGCCATCGTCACGCAGATGAGCCGGCAGACCAGCCACGACATTCTCGGCACCGGCGACATTATTGGCGAGGGCTATACGGGCCTCTGCCAGCCGGCGGCCATCGTCATCCAGACGCGGGATCATGCGGCGGGCGGCCTCGATATTGCCATCCCACAGCAAACGGTCGGTGCGGGCGCCGTTATCGGCTGGCGTGAAGCGATGACCGAATTCAGCCCACAGCACTTTTTCATCACGCAGCGACAGATTGCCGTCCACCCAGGCGCGCCGCATCACCGGGAACGCATCCTTGTCACGACCGAGCCGCAGCAGCGTCTCGCCCAGACGCAGCAGGCCGAGACCGGTTTCGGGCGGATGCGCGTCGAACCAGGTCAGGATGCGGCCATCGCCGGTCGAGCCATCTATAGCTTCTTCAGCCCGGCGCAGCAGGGCCTCGCGGGCCGGCCAGTCGGGTTTGGTATCGATGAAGGTGGTGATCTCGTCGAAGCTGGCGCCGCTGTTGGCGGTCTGCAGCCACAGCCAGCGGACCAACTGGGCGAGCAGGGGATTCTTGGCGGTGGCGGCGATCCGGCGGGCGGCATCGAAGCGACCGGCGCCTGCCTCCTGGATCGCCTTGCGGCCGATCTCGCGGTCTTCGGCCGACAGGATCGCATGGTCGGCGGGCAGCTTGGTCTGCTCGGGTCGGGCCGGCGGGGTCCCGCGACGGGGTTTCTCGGAGGGAACGGGTACGGTGCCGGCGGTCGAGGCCAGTTCAGGCGACTTGGCCGGCGGTTTCGCCACAGCCGGCATCAGGCCCAGGCAAGCCGACAGGACGGCCGCGGCGGTAAACCGGCGAACCCAGGCAGAGAGACAATCGATACAATGCTGCGGCACGGCGAATCTTTCGCAAATACAATAACATGATAGCAGGCCGGGGGCCGCGGCAAAAGCACGGCTTGCCCTTGATGAGGCCTGCCGGCGCGGGTATGGTCGCGGCTACTCCGTTTGGTACCGTGCAAAGGTAAAGGAACCATCATGTTCAAGGGCTCGTTCGTCGCACTCATCACCCCGTTCAAGAAGGGGAAGGTGGACGAGAAAGCGTTCGGCGATTTCGTCGAATGGCAGATTGCCCAGGGCACGCATGGCCTGGTGCCGGTCGGCACCACCGGTGAATCGCCGACTCTCAGCCATGACGAACACAAGCGTGTGGTGGAAATCTGCATCGAAGCGGCTCATGGCCGCGTTCCGGTGATGGCTGGTGCCGGCTCGAACTCGACCGACGAGGCGATCGAGCTGACCCGACATGCCGAAGAAGCCGGTGCTGACGCGGCGCTGATCGTGACGCCGTATTACAACAAGCCGACCCAGGCTGGGCTGTACGCGCATTACAAGGCGATCCACGACGCGACCGATATCCCGATCTTCATCTACAACATCCCGCCGCGCTGCATCATCGACATGTCGGTCGAGACCATGGCGGCGCTGTCGAAGCTGAAGCGCATCGTTGGCGTGAAGGATGCGACCGGCGATCTGGTGCGTCCGCTCAAGCAGCGTATCGCTTCGGGTGCGAAATTCTGCCAGCTCGATGGCGACGACGCGACCGCGCCGGGCTTCAATACCCATGGCGGCAGCGGCTGCATCTCGGTGACCGGCAATATCGCGCCGAAGCTGGTGGCGCAGATGCAGGAAGCCAGCCTTGCCGGCGACCATGCCAAGGCCCTGGCGATCCAGGAAAAGCTGATGCCGCTGCATTCGGTGCTGTTCGCCGAAGCCAGCCCCGGCCCGGTGAAGTATGCCGCCGAACTGCTGGGCATCTGCACGGCGGAAGTGCGTCTGCCGCTGGTGCAGCCCACCAAGGAAACCCAGGCCAAGGTGAAGGCCGTGGTCAAGGCGCTCGGCCTCGTCGGCCCCAAGAGCGGCAAGTCCGCGACCAAGGCCAAGGCCGGCAAGAAAAAGAAGAAGTAAGATTTCATGGTGCAGCAATCGCGCACGGTGGCCGAAAACCGCCGGGCGCGCTTCGACTATCATCTGGACGAAACCTACGATGCCGGCGTGGTTCTGGTTGGCTCGGAGGTGAAAAGCCTGCGCGACGGCCGTGCCAGCATCCAGGATGCTTATGCAGCCGAGCAGGGTGGTGAAATCTGGCTGATCAACTCGCATATTCCCGAGTATCACGGCGCCAACCGCTTCAACCATGAGCCGCGACGCCAGCGCAAGCTGCTGCTGAACCGCAAGGAGATCAGCAAGCTGATCGGCGGCCTGAAGCGCGGCGGCGTCACCATCGTGCCGCTCACTGTGTATTTCAATGAGCGCGGCCGGGCCAAGGTGAAGATCGCACTGGCGCGCGGCAAGAAGCTGCACGACAAGCGCGAGACCGAGAAGAAGCGAGACTGGGATCGCGAGAAGCACAGGCTGCTGCGCACCAAATAAGCCGGGCGCGGCAAAGGAGGCGGCGATGAGTGACGATTACAAGCCCGGCCTGCTCGGCCAGATCAAAGACAAACTGATCGCTTCCAAACAGCAATGGGCCAAGGATGGCCGCCTGCTGACCGGCGAAAGCAGCAGCCCGGAGAAACGTCGCCTGCCGCCGGGCCAGCGCCTGGTGCGCGACTGGCCTGTACTGGATCTCGGCGTACAGCCGAATATCCAGCTCGATCGCTGGCAGCTCACGGCCGGCGGCCTGATCGGCAAGCCGCTCAAGCTCAACTGGAACGACTTCCTCGATCTGCCGCAAACCGACACGGTATCCGACATTCATTGCGTCACCGCCTGGTCGCGCTACGACAACCGCTGGAGCGGCGTGCTGGCCAGAGATTTCCTCAAGGCGGTGAAGCCCCATGCCGATGCAAGGCACGTCGTATTTCAGTCCTATGACGGCTATGCCACCAATGTGACCATGGAGATGTTTTCAGCAGCGGATGTCCTGCTGGCGCATTCCTGGGAAGGCCAGCCGCTGACCCGCGAGCATGGCGGCCCGGTCCGTATCGTCATGCCGCAATTCTATTTCTGGAAATCCGCCAAGTGGGTTAAGCATATCGCGTTCCTGGATCAGGATGCGCCGGGCTACTGGGAAGTGCGCGGCTATCACAATACGGGCAATCCCTGGAAAGAAGACCGGTACGGCTGAACAGGCCGGAGTTGGGGGCGGGTATGGATCAGCAGCGTGGATTGATTTACGGCGAGCAGCCCGGCATGCGCTTTGCCTTGATTCTCGATGGCGCCGGCGGCGCCCGCGAGGTTGGCTGGGACGAGGTGCGGCACTGGCGTCCCGCCCAGGGCGTACTCTGGGTCCATCTTGAGCGCGACGATCCGACGGCCGCGCGCTGGCTGCGCCAGGAAAGCGGTCTCGACGCCGTGGTTTGCGATGCGCTGCTGGCTGACGAATCGCGACCGCGTATCCAGGAAAGCACCAACGGCCTGATCGCGGTGCTGCGCGGCGTCAATCGCGATCCCAACGAGAATACGCTCGATCTGGTGCCGATCCATCTCTGGGCCGATGAGACCCGGCTGATTTCGCTGCGCGACAAGGATCATTATCTCCATGCGCTGCGCGATATCCGGGAATCGTTTGCGCAGCGCCAGGGTGCGGCCCATGTCGGCCACCTGTTGACCAAAATCGCCCGCCGGGTGGTGAAATATATCGAGCCGGTACTGGAGCAGTTGGAAGATGAGGTCGATGAATTCGACCACCAGATCGAGGACTGCGATGTGCGCGTGGCGCGCGGCGATCTCAGCAATATGCGGCGGCGGGTGATCTCGCTGCGCCGCTACATGGCGCCACAGCGCGAGGCGATGTTCCGCCTGCAGGGTGCCAATGTCGGCTGGATCATGCCGCGTGATCGCCAGCGCCTGCGCGAACTAACCGATAAAGTGCTGCGCAGTGTGGAAACACTCGATGCGTTGCGAGACCGCCTCACCATCCTGCACGAAGATCTGACCACGGTGATGAGTGAGCAGATCGCACAGACGACCAACCGTCTGACCGCACTGACCGCCATCCTGCTGCCGCCAAGCCTGATTGCCGGTCTGCTGGGCACGAATGTTGCCGGCATTCCGTTCGCCGACGAGCCATGGGCTTTCGCTGCAGTCTGTGCTGCGGCTTTTGTGATGATCGGCCTGGAGGTCTGGCTCCTGCGCAAGATGCGCTGGTTCTAGAGCCTTGCCCCTGCGCGGATCGCAGGGTGTGCGAGACCTTCGGCGATCAGGTCATGCGGATGGACCCGGCCGAAATACCGGTTCGGGCTCCAGCTGTCGGTCGCCGGGTCGTAATCGAACCAGGGCGCCAGCCCCACCACAATATGGCAGCGCGACTGTGCGGTTTGCCGCGCTGCGAAGACGCGATGTGGTCTGTACGTATCCCAGGACCAGGCATGGCCTGTCGCCAGATGCCGGCGCAGGACGGTGGTGGATTGTGGAACGTGATGATCGAGCGCTGTCTCGATCTCCAGCAGGAATTCCGGCGCCGTCCAGATCGGGATGTTGATGCGCAGGTTGTGGAAGACGGTTTCATCCCGATGCCAGCCAAAGTGGTCGAGCGTCGGTTCGATACGGTCGGCGGCAATCACGCTGAGACGCGAGCGGATCAATGGCAGGCGAAAGCCGCGCAGCAGGTCGCCCAGTGCCCCGTATTCACCGGCCGGGGTCAGGCGCCGAAAGCAGTAGCTGTCGTGGTAGCCGCCTTTCTGCTGCGGCAGCAGAGCCATCATGTCCGGCGTGGCCAGATAATACTGGTCACCGCGCAGGCTGGGCGATCCCAGGGTGGCGGAATGCGGATCGGTCCGCGCATCGGGATCGCAGGTCAGCGACAGTGAACCATAGGCCGGGTTGGGGTTATCGTCGCCGGTGTTGCGGAAACCGCGCAGGCCGTAATGGGCAATCACGGCGCGGCAGGCTTCGGCCAGCAGATCCTGGCTGGCAATCGCCAGACGGTAGCGGTGCAGGGCGGTGGTGCGGCCGAGGAACGGCCGCATGGCCTCGTCCAGACCGAACCGCTCGCGCAGATGGTCGTAAATCGTTGTCCGGGCAGGGATATTATTGATCTTTATTTGTTCTGTTTTCATGACATAACGCACTGATTTATCTAATTATACCACGCCATCATATTGTTGCCAATATGTTCGCTGCGGTCGCTCATGGCGGCGACCAGGCGATATCCGGATCCAGCGGATAAATTGGCCGCGGGACCTGGCGCCAGGGCACATTCTTCAGCACCGGGGTGGTCAGGCCGGGCACGTCCACCTCGATGATCCTGTCGTCAGGGAAGAACTGGTCGAAGCCGGCGCGGAAATGACCCCGCGACTTCACCACGAGGCTGCGCAGCCTGGTGATATCGATACCGAAGGTTTCGAAGAACATCGGGTCCAGCGCCTGATGCCGGTTGGTCATCACCACGGCGATGATGCCGCCGACATCGATGGCGGCGGCGGGGCCCATGTCCAGCGTGCGTCCGGCCGCCATGCCGCGCCGGCCGACAAACAGTCCCGCACTGAGTGCGACGACGCGGCCTTTGGCGGTGAAGGGGTCGGAGAAGGTGGTGGTCTCGTCGCGGTTGAAGCGCGCCTCGAATTCGGCGCCCACGCCCAGCTTATGCGCCTCGGCTGCCAGAGCCGGGTCGAAGATCGGGCCGATAGAACAACCGGTGACGCCGGCCTTGTGGAAGGCAGACAGGATATAGGTGGTGTTGCCGCGGCCGCCGCCACCGGGATTGTCAGCGACATCGGCGAACAGCAGCGACGGTTTCGCCGCGTCGCGGCTGCAGGCCAGCGCCATGGCCGTGCAGTTCTCCAGACTGGTCAGGTTTGTGGTGAAGCGATGGCGCTGGCTCCAGGCATGTGCCGCGACGTCGCGCGCCACGGTTTCCGCCAGTTTCGGATCGGTCGCGGTGGCGATCACCGACATGCCGTTCTTGGGCGTATCGCCCAGCGAGAAGCCTGACGATACCGAGACGTCGATCACACCGTTCCCGACCTTCTTCTGGCCATAGGCGATCACATCCGCGTAAGGCCCGGCCTTGGTGTTCTGGCTGGTCGAGGGCGGAATGAACGGCAGCTTCACGAAGGCGGCATGGGGCTTCAGCCCGTTCAGCATCGCCATCATATGGTGTGCGCAATCGGCGCCGCGGTCCGGCATGTCGGTATGCGGGTTCTCGCGATAGGCCACCAGGATATCGGCGGCCTGTACCATCTCGATACTGACATTGGCATGCAGGTCCAGCGTCGCCAGCACCGGCACATCGGGGCCGACGATCTCGCGCACGGCGCGGAAGATGGTGCCGTCGGGATCGATATCGACCGTGGCAATGGCGGCGCCATGCTGCGACAGATAGACGGCGTCAACCGGGCCGGCCTCGCGCAGCAACTGGCACAGGCGGGCCACGACCTCTTCGAAGAAGGGTTGGTCGACCGGACCGGAGGCGCCCACGGCGGCCATCACCAGCGGCACACGCTCCCAGTCGGCCAGTTTGTCCATTTCATGGGTGAAGCCGGTCAGGGTGGTGGGGCTGCGCGGATTGGCGCTGGCCAGGTCGGCCAACAGCGCGTCGCCCTCGATATGGACGCTGGACGCGAACTCTTCCCGGGTCGAGACCGGCGCATGGCCGTTGCTCTCGAGCATGAATCCACCAATTGCAATGCGATACCGGCGCGACATGGGGCTATGTCATCCTGTCTGATTGACACTTCTGTGAAATGCAGTCTGTTATAGATTCAACACGACGCCAAGAACCAGAAGGATAATGGAAATGATCCCAGTCTCACGCCGGCTCTTCATGGGCGGCACGCTCGCGACCCTGGCCGCGGCTGGCATCCATTCTCGCGGTCTGGCGCAGGGCGCGCCGTCTCTGGTGATCGGCACCAAGCTCGAACTGAATACCCTCGATCCGCATTTCTTCAACGGCTTCCCGCAAGGCTCGTCGCACAGCGTGATCTTCGATGCCCTGCTGGCGATGGACAGCGAGCTGCGCCTGGTGCCGGCGCTGGCGACTGCCTGGCGCAATGTCGATCCGCTGACCTGGGAATTCGACCTGCGCCAGGGCGTGAAGTTCCATGATGGTTCCGACTTCACCGCCGATGACGTGATCGCCACGCTGGAGCGCGTGCCGAAGGTGCCGAACAGCCCGAATCCGTTCACGCAGTTCAGTCGTTCGATTGTCTCCAGCCAAAAGCTGGGCGATCACAAGATCCGCTTCAAGACCGAGACGCCGACCCCGACACTGGCCTCCGACCTCGCGCGCGTTTTTATCATCTCGAAGAAGCACGTCGCCGCCAGCACGGCCGACTTCAATAACGGCGCCGCCGGCGCGGCGGTTGGCACCGGCCCCTACAAGGTGGTGGAATGGACGAATGGCCAGCAGCTGGTGCTGAACCGCAATGACGCCTACTGGGGCGAAAAGCAGCCCTGGGCCAAGGTGACCGAGCGTGTCATCAAGGGCGATGCCGGCCGTATTGCGGCACTGCTGTCGGGCGATGTGGATGCCATCGACGAAATTCCCACCGTGGATATCCCGCGCATCAAGCAGGACAAGCGCTTCGCCATGTCCAGCGGTGCATCCGCCACCGTGCAGTATATCGCCATGGATGCCGTGCGCGATGTCAGCCCGTTCATTTCGGCCAAGGACGGCCAGCCGGCGCTGCTCGGCAATCCGCTGAAAGACAAGCGCGTGCGCAAGGCGCTGTCGCTGGCCATCAATCGTAAGCTGATTGTCGACAAGATTCTGGATGGCTCCGGCACGCCGGCCTCGCAGTTCCTCCCGTCGCGCTTTGACGGCACCAGCACCAAACTGAAGGTCGATCCCTTCGATCTGGACAAGGCCAAGGCGCTGCTGAAAGACGCCGGCTACGCCAACGGTTTCAAGATCACGCTGCATGCGACCAACGACCGCTATCCGAAGGACAAGGATATCGCCCAGGCCGTCGGTCAGGCCTGGACGCGGCTTGGCCTGCAGGTGAGCGTCGAAGCCATGCCCGGCACGGTGTTCTTCACCCAGGCCACCAAGCAGGAATACTCCGTCTTCATGGCGCAATATGGCACCGAGGATGCCTCAATCGGTCCGCGCGCGCTGGTGCATACGCCCGGTGGTATCTATGGCACTGCCAACCGCACCAAGTTCTCGCATACCGATATCGATGCGGCGATCGAGAAGGCGCAGGGCGAGATGGATCCGGTGAAGCGCAAGCCCCTGGTTCAGGCTTCGATTGAAATCACCATGGAAGAACAGGCGATCATTCCGATCTTCCATCCGAACGCGGAAATGGCCAGCAAGGCGAATATCGCGGTCACGCCGCGGCCGGAACGCCGCTTCAACGCGCTGATGATGAAGCCGAAGGCGTAAAAGCCGGGCTAGCCGGTGACCGTGACGATCTTGTCGAAGACGTCGTGGAACATCCGCTCGGTCAGGCGGCCGGTGTTGGTGTTGTAGCGCGAGCAGTGATAGCTGGAGAGCAGCGTCACGCCGCTGGGCAGTCTGTATTGCGCGCCGTGGCCAAAGGGGGCTGCGGCGCGTTTTACTTTCAGGGTGTCCAGTGTGGCGATATGGGCGATCTGGCCAAGCGCAAGAATCGCTTTCAGATTGGTCAACGCCGCGATTTCGCCGGTCAGGAAATTGGCGCGGCAGGTCTTGGTCTCGGCCGGCGTCGGCTTGTTTTCCGGGGGCACGCATTTCACCGCATTGGTGATGTGGCAGCGCACCAGCTGCAGTCCGTCTTTCGGATCGGCCTTGAACACGCCCTTGGCAAAGCCGTATTTGATCAGCGTGCTGTAGAGCAGGTCGCCGGCATAATCGCCCGTGAAGGGTCGGCCGGTACGGTTGGCGCCTTTCAGGCCGGGCGCCAGGCCAACGATCAGCAGGGCGGGCTGCGGATCGCCCCAGGGCGGCACCGGGCCATTGAAGAAAGTCGGATAGGCGACGCGATTGGCGGTGCGGAAGTCGGCCAGGCGCGGGCAGAGCGGGCAGTCATGGCTCGGCAGGGCAGGGGCAGCGGTCATAATCGCGGTGTATAGCGATTATGAGCAGAGATCAACGCAGATGCTTGCGTGGGTCGGCCGTATCGATCTCGTCGAAATCGTCCATCGCCTGAGACGGACTGGACGGTGCCACAGCATTGCCCCCCATCTGATTACCGTGGCCGCTGCGTAGTGTGGCGTGCACGCCGGCGGTGCGCGAATGGTCGCGGGCGGTCTGGTCGCGCATGATCTTGGGCATCAGGTCCTGCAGCTCGATGAAGGTATCGGCCTGGCGGCGCAGTTCGTCGGCCACCATGGGCGGCTGGGTCTTGGTCGAACTGACCACGCTGACACGCACGCCCTTGCGCTGCACGGCTTCCACCAGGCGGCGGAAATCGCCATCGCCGGAGAACAGCACCACATGGTCGATATGCGGCGCCATTTCCATCACGTCGATGGCCAGCTCGATATCCATGTTGCCTTTCACCTTCCGGCGGCCCATGGCATCGGTGTATTCCTTGGCCGGCTTGGTCACCATGGTGAAGCCGTTATAGTCGAGCCAGTCGATCAGCGGGCGTAGCGGCGAATATTCCTGGTCCTCGACCAGAGCGGTGTAATAGAAGGCGCGTACCAGATGCGATTCTTTGCGGAAGGACTCCAGCAGACGACGATAGTCGATTTCAAAGCCGAGGCTGCGGGCCGCCGAATACAGGTTCGCACCGTCAATGAAGAGCGCCACACGCTCCTGCGTATAGAACTTCATGGCAATATCCTTTGTTCAATGACTTTCAAGGCAATGGTACTTAATCTTCTATGCCCTTCTTCTTAGTCACTCCGGCCTTCATGGCAAGATAATTCGCAGCATGACCGGCGGTATTTACATAGCCTTGGGCGCCAACCTGCCCAGCCGTTTCGGTGAGCCACGCGTAACGCTGGAAACCGCCCTAGGGATGCTCGCGGCCGAGAATATTGCCATCCTGAACCGCTCCTCCTGGTGGCGCTCCGCACCGCTGCCGGCTGGCGACCAGCCCGACTTCATCAATGGCGTGGTCGAAATCGATACCCATCTCGACCCGACCGCGTTGTTGCAGCAGTTACACCGGATTGAAACGATCTGCGGCCGGGTCCGTCAGCAACGCTGGGAAGCGCGGACACTCGATCTTGATCTGCTGGATTACCGCGGTCTGGTTCGGCCGGAAGCAGAGGCTGGGGGATCGCTGATTCTGCCTCATCCGCGCCTGCATGAACGGCTGTTCGTGCTGCTGCCCCTGCAGGAAATCGCACCAGACTGGCGCCATCCGGTCAGCGGGCTGGGGTTACCGGACCTGCGGACGGCGGCAGAATCTATTGATATCAATAGGTTATAGGTATTTTCTTGGGCCTTCAGGCGCATTTCTGCTTGAATGAGGCCTTGCATCCCTGCGGAATCGCCCTTAATAAGCGCCCTCCGCCGTATTTCACTGCTTTACCCAAGGGTAGACCATGGCTCGCGTCACCGTCGAAGATTGCGTCCTCAAGATCCCGAACCGCTTCGAGCTGGTTTTGCTGGCGGCCCAGCGCGCCCGCGCCATCGGCACCGGCGCTTCGCTGACCGTGGATCGCGACAACGACAAGAACCCGGTCGTCGCTCTGCGTGAAATCGCCGATGAAACCGTGGATATCGAAGGTCTGCGCCAGCGCATGATCGGCGATATGCAGGACAGCCCGGAAGTCGACGAGCCGGAAGAGGACAACATGGCCAACCTGATGCAGTCCGGCGAATGGGCCGGCGTGCAGCAGGATAACGATGATCTGGCCGAAGGTATGTCCATCGATGACGCCGAAGGCGAGGACGAGGCTGAAGAGGCCGAGGAAGCCGCACCGGCTGCCGAGGCCGACGAAGCCTGAGATCGGAAGGTATGGCCAGCCTGCAGGGCTGGTCTGACCATAAAACCTCCGGTTTGTGACGCGGCGGGCTTGTTCCCGCCGCATTTTCGTTCAAAATTCGTCTTTAGGTTCAACCGTTTGCCAGAGGTGAAACGGACCGAAGACCATGCGCCCGCGAGTCATGCGCCAAGTTGAGCTGGTAGAGAAGGTCCTCGCATACGATGCGGATGCGGACGAGGATCTGCTGAATCGCGCCTATGTGTTCTCCATGAAGGCGCATGGGGCGCAGAAACGGGCCTCGGGCGACCCCTATTTTTCCCATCCGGTGGAGGTTGCCGGCATCCTGGCCGGCATGAAGCTGGACAGCACCGCCATTGCCACTGGCCTGCTGCACGACACCCTCGAAGATACCGTCGCCACGCCGGAAGAGATTGAGCGGAATTTCGGCGGCGATGTGCTGCGCCTGGTCGATGGCGTCACCAAGCTATCGCGTATCGAACTGCAATCCGACCGCGCCCGCCAGGCCGAGAATTTCCGGAAATTGCTGCTGGCGATGTCGAACGACATCCGCGTATTGCTGGTCAAGCTGGCTGACCGGCTGCACAACATGCGCACGCTGCATTTCATCAAGACACCGGACAAGCGTCGCCGCATTGCCAAGGAGACCATGGAAATCTTCGTTCCGCTGGCCGATCGCATCGGCATGCAGGAACTGAAGGAGGAACTGGAAGACCTGGCCTTTGCCGAACTGAATGGCGATGCCCGCGCCTCGATCATCGCGCGCCTGGACCAGTTGCGCAGTGAGGGCGGCAGCCTGGTCGACCGCATTGCGGACCGATTGAAGCGCACGCTGGCGGAAAGCGGCGTCGATGCCTGGGTTTCGGGTCGTGAGAAACGGCCTTATGCCATCTGGGAAAAGATGCAGCGCAAGAACATTGCGTTCGAGCAGCTCTCCGACATCATGGCCTTCCGTATCGTCGTGCGCGATGTCGCCGCCTGCTATCACGCGCTCGGCGTGGTGCATCAGACCTGGCCTTCGGTGCCGGGCCGGTTCAAGGATTATCTCTCGACGCCGAAGCAGAATGGCTATCGCAGCCTGCACAGCACGGTGATCGGTCCTGAAAACAAACGTATCGAAATCCAGATCCGTACGCAGGAGATGCACGACATCGCTGATCTCGGCGTGGCCGCGCATTGGCAGTACAAGCAGAACGGCAACAGCAACACGGGTGCGCCGGAATCCGAGGCACGGCAATACCGCTGGCTGCGCGAGCTGCTGGAAATCCTGGAGCAGACCGCCGATCCGGAAGAGTTTCTGGAGCATACCAAGCTCAACATGTTCCAGGATCAGGTCTTCTGCTTCACGCCGAAGGGCGACCTGATTGCATTGCCGCGCGACGCCACGGTGATCGACTTCGCCTATGCGGTGCATTCCGATGTCGGCGATACGGCGGTGGGCGCGAAGGTCAACGGCCGCGTGGTGCCGTTGCGTACGGTGCTGCGCAACGGCGACCAGGTCGACATCTTGCGCTCCAAGGTGCCGTCGCCCAATCCGACCTGGCTGAACTTCGTCAAATCCGGCCGCGCCAAGTCGTGCATCAACCGCTTCATTCGCCAGCAGCAGCGCGGCCAGTACCAGGAGCTGGGTAAGGCGATCCTGGTCAAGAAATTCAAGGAGCAGGACGCATCGGTCAGCGACAAGGTTCTGGAGCCTGTCGTGAAGGTGCTGAAGCTGCGTTCGGCCGATGATGTCTATGCCGGCGTGGGCGAGGGCAATATCACAGCCCGCCAGGTGCTGAACATCGTCTTCCCGGGACAGAAGGAAGATGAGGCCGACAAGGCGCCGCCGCTGCCGCGGCCGCATAAGCAGAGCGACAAGGCCGGTGGCGGCATCCCGATCCGCGGCCTGATTCCGGGCATGGCGATGCATTTCGCCGGCTGCTGTCATCCGTTGCCGGGCGACCGCATTGTCGGCATCGTCACCACCGGCAAGGGCGTCACCATCCACACCATCGATTGCGACGCCCTGGAGCAGTTTGCCGAACAGCCGGAGCGCTGGCTCGATCTGGCCTGGGATTCGCCGTCCGATGGCGAAAAGGCCCAGGGCCATATCGGCCGCACCAGCCTGGTGATCAACAACGAACCCGGCGCGCTCAGTGCGGTGACCACCATCATCGCCAAGCACAAGGGCAACATCACCAACCTGAAGATCACCAATCGCAGCCAGGATTTCTTCGAGATGTTCGTGGATATCGAGGTGCGCGACGTGAAGCACCTGACCAACATCATCGCCGCGCTTCGTGCGACGCCGGCGATCAGTTCGGTGGAGCGCGCCAAAGGGTAGGGCGCAGACGGAAAAGGCGCTTCCCGGCGGCTTTTGACGTTTTATTCACGCAGTCTCCGCTTGCCCCGACCCAGAGTCGTCCCGCATCGTTCTGCCAGACACGGTCGCAGGGGGATGCGCATGAAAGTCGGCACCGTCATGGCCATGGGCTTGGCTGCATGGCTGCAGGTGGCTGCGGTCAGCGCCCAGGTGACCCTGCCGACGCTGCCGGTCGAGGGCGAGGAGCCGCCGGCCTTCGTGCCCGCGCCGCATACGGTGGAGGCGATCAAGAACTGGGTGCAGGGCACCCATTACTGGTTCGCGCCGGCCGAGTTCCCCGGCACGGTTCCTGTGCAAGGCCATCCCTATGGTCCGAAGGCTGCGCGCGGTCTGGTGATCTGGAGCGCGGATCACCATGAGGAAAAGATCGCCTTCCTGAAGGTGACGCCGATTGCGCAGTATTTCGCCGAGCAGGGCTGGGATGTCTACAACCTGCGCCGTCACTCCATTCTGGCCGGCAACGAAGGCATGATACAGCCCTGGCTGCCGCCGCGGCGCGACAACAAGGTGGTGCGGCTGATCCTGGCCATTGCCGAAGAGGGGCGTGCCATGGGCTATCAGCGTGTGGTGCTGATGGGCACCGGCCGTGGCGCTTATGAAAGCATCCGCGCCGGCCGGTTTCGCGCCAGCGTGCAGGGCATCATCGCGCTGGCGCCGGCGCTCTATAACGATCATCTGAGCACCATGCACTGGCGTCGCAATCACAGCAGCCTGCTGCGGCTCTATAATGAATTCCCGCCGGCCTCGATTCAGCTGGCGACCGCCTTCTTCAAGGGCGACGAATGGTATGAAGGCTACCAGCCGAATGTGCGCGGCCCTGCCGCTGCCGAAGCGCTGACCGCCATGCAGGTGCCGCATTTCGTGATCGACCAGCCGGCCTTAAAGGCAATGGAAGGCCACGAGGCTGGCCTGGGCTGGCCGTTCGCGCGCCGCTACGGGCCCTGTCTGGAGCTGTTTGTCGAGTCCGGCGCGCGTCCGGCCTGCGACGATCGCGATCCTGCCACAGCGGCTGTCTTCGGGATTGCGCCCGGTCCGGCACCGGCGCGGCAGGGCGACTATGTCGGCGTCTGGCAGGGCACCTGGGACTCCGGCCGTTTTGCCGTCCTGGCGGTCAGCCATGTCGAGGGCGATATGGCCACGGCAACCTACCGCCCGGGACGCGGGGTCGATGGCCAGCTCCCGGAAAACCGTGCATGGCGCCTGCCCCTTGGCGGCATGCTGGAGGACGGCGACGGGGTAGCTTATGCCTTCGGCCCGGGGCCGGATGGCACCCTGCGGGGCGAGCGCCGGAAAGGCACGGAAATCGAGACAATCCTGATGCATCGGATGCCTTGAACGGCGCGGGTCTTTGTATAGGCTGCGGCCGATAAGCCGACAGCCTGAAAGGACCCCGCCGATCATGACTCGCGACGACGTGCTGCAGCATTACCGGGAGTCCGGCGCCCTTCTGGAAGGCCATTTTCTGCTGACCTCGGGTCTGCACAGCCCCGTCTACATGCAGTCCGCCCGTGTGTTCATGTATCCCGAGCGTGCCGAAGCCCTGTGCAAGGCCCTGGCCGAGCGTATCCGGGCCAAACTCGGACCCAAGCCTGTCGATCTGGTCTGCTCGCCCGCCATGGGTGGTGTGGTTGTCGGCTACGAGCTGGCGCGCCAGCTTGGCGTGCCGGCGATCTTCACCGAACGCGTCGATGGCAAGTTCGCGCTCCGCCGCGGCTTCGATATCCCGAAGGGCGCCCGCGTGCTGATGGCCGAGGATGTGGTCACCACCGGCAAGTCGAGCCGCGAATGCATCGATTGTATTACGGATCACGGCGGTGTCACCGTCGGCGCCTCCTGCATCGTCGACCGTTCTGATGGCGAAGTCGATCTCGGCGTGCCGCTTTTCGCTCTCTGCGGCTACAAGGTGATGGCCTATCGCGAGGACGAACTGCCGCCGGAGCTGCAGAAGATTCCGGCCGTGAAGCCGGGCTCGCGCAATCTGAAATAAGGAGAGGGCGATGTCGCTGCGTCCGTTGCGCCTCGGGGTCAACATCGATCATGTCGCCACCATCCGTAACGCGCGCGGCGGCCGGCATCCCGATCCGCTGCGTGCCGCGAAGATGGCGGCCGGCGCCGGTGCCGATGGCATCACGGCGCATCTGCGTGAAGACCGTCGTCATATTTCCGATGGCGACATCGACCGCCTGATGGCGGAGATCAGCCTGCCACTCAACCTCGAGATGGCGGCGACCGATGAGATGCTGGGGATTGCGTTACGTCATCGTCCTCACGCAGCCTGTATCGTGCCGGAGAAACGTGAGGAACGCACCACCGAAGGCGGCCTGGACGCAGCCGGCCAGTACAAGCAACTGGAGCCCATGATCCGGCAATTGTCGGCGGCCGGAATACGCGTGTCGCTATTCATCGAGGCTTCCATCAGTCAGCTGGATGCTGCCAAAGCCCTGGGTGCGCCGGTCGTCGAGCTGCATACCGGCCGCTACTGCGAAACGGATGGCGCGGAACAGCAGGCCGAACTGGAGCGTATTCGTAAGGCCGCCGCCCATGCCGAAGCCCTGGGTCTGGAATGCCATGCCGGCCATGGTCTGAATTTCGAAACGGTGGCACCGATTGCGGCGATCTCCAGCATCGTCGAACTCAATATCGGTCATTTCCTGATCGGCGAAGCGATCTTTGGCGGCCTCGACGGCGCTATCCGTCGCATGCGCGCGCTGATGAACGAAGCCCGCGGTCTGAACGCGAAATCGGCATGATCATCGGTCTGGGCTCTGACCTGATCGATATCCGCCGTATCGAGCAGACGGTTGCCCGTTTTGGCGACCGTTTCCTCGAGCGCATTTTCACGCCGATGGAACGGGCCCGGTCCGAGCGCCGGCCGCTGACCCGCATCGAGTCCTACGCCAAGCGTTTTGCTGCCAAGGAGGCCTGCTCCAAGGCCCTGGGGACCGGCCTGCGCAAAGGCGTGTTCTGGCGCGACATGGGCGTCATCAATCTGGCCAGCGGCAAGCCCTCGATGGCCCTGACCGGCGGCGCGCTGGCCCGGTTGCAGAGCCTGCTGCCCGAGGGCTACGAGGCCCAGATCGAGGTCTCATTGACCGACGAACCACCCCTGGCCCAGGCTATTGTTATTATCTCCGCGCGCCCCAGATTACCTGGTTTTCCGGGAACGCCGACGGGACCTTGACTTTGGCGGATCGTTGCCGGCTTGATGCTGCCCCGACCGGGCGGAAATCGGGTCTAAGGGATTGATTTATATGGATCAGGAGCAGGCAGTGGCTAAGACGAAGACGCGTGTGGGCGACATTTGGGAAAGCCTGCGGACGCTCGTCTACGCCGTGCTGATTGCCCTCAGTATCCGCACCGTCGCCTACGAGCCTTTCCATATCCCGTCTGAGTCGATGCTGCCCACCCTGCTGGTCGGCGATTATGTCTTCGTTTCGAAATACGCCTATGGCTACAGCAAGTATTCCCTGCTGTTCAGCCCGCCGATTTTCGAAGGCCGCATCCTCGGCACCCCGCCCAAGCGTGGCGATGTCGTGGTCTTCCGTTGGCCGCGCGATCCCTCGATCGATTACATCAAGCGCCTGGTCGGTTTGCCGGGCGACCGCATCCAGATGCGCGAAGGTGCGCTCTACATCAACGGCGAAGCGGTGAAGCGCCGGCGCGTCGAGGATTTCGAACGCCGCGACCGCTTCGGCAATGTCGTCGACCGCGAGCGCCAGTGGGAGGAAACCCTGCCCAATGGCGTGACCTACCGCACGCTCGACATCAACATGTTCAGCAGCACCGACAATACCGGCACCTATACGGTGCCGGCCGGGCACTATTTCATGATGGGCGACAACCGCGACAACTCGCTCGACAGCCGTATCGGCCTGGAAGCCGGCGGCGTCGGCTTCGTGCCGGCCGATCATCTGATCGGTCGGGCCGATGTGCGCTGGATCTCCATCGACCAGAATGCCACGCTGCTGAAGCCCTGGACCTGGTTCAGTGCGTTGCGTTGGAACCGCATGTTCACCGGTATCGAGTGAGGCGGGCGTGACGGCCGATCAGCGCAAACCGGTGCTGGAGCAGCTGCAGCAGGTTCTCGGCCATAAATTCGCCGATACCAAACTGCTGGAGGAGGCCCTGGTGCATCCTTCGGCCAATCCACGGCGCAGTCGCGCCAAGTCGGCGCGGCAGAAAACGCCGCCGGCCGACGCACCCGCCATCCAGCGCGACTACAACCGTCTGGAATTTATTGGCGACCGCGTGCTGGGCCTGATCGTGGCGACCCTGCTGGCCGAGCGGTTCCCGCAGGCCGAGGCCGGCGAACTGGCATTGCGCTACAATTCGCTGGTCAAACAGGAAAGCCTGGCGCGCTTCGCCCAGTCGCTCGACCTGGGTGACTTCATTCATCTGTCGCGCTCCGAGCGCGATTCCGGCGGCGCCGGCAAGCCGGCCATCCTTGCCGATGCCTGCGAGGCCGTGGTGGCGGCGCTGTATCTGGATGGCGGCCTGCGCGCCGCCGAGCGCTTTGTGCGCCGCTATATGGAACCGATGGTCACCGAGGTGGCCGCCGGCGACAAGGATCCCAAGACTGCGTTGCAGGAATGGGCTGCGGCCCGCGGCATGGCCGCGCCGCGCTATGAGATCGTGAGCCAGGAAGGTCCGCCGCATGAGCCGCGCTTCACCGTGTCGGTGAAGCTGGGCGGCGGCAATCTGGCCAAGGGACAGGGCGGCTCGAAACGGGCCGCGGAACAGGAAGCGGCCGGATTTCTGCTCGGGCAGCTGGTCGTCGGGAAAGCATGAACGAAGAAACTGAAACTGTGCGGGCGAATACCCAATGCGGGTATGTCGCCATCGTCGGCGCGCCGAATGCCGGCAAGTCCACCCTGCTGAACCAGATGGTGGGGGCGAAGGTCTCCATCGTCTCGAAGAAGGTGCAGACCACGCGGGCGCGCATCACGGCCATCGGCATGGAAGGGCAGGCGCAGGTCATTTATCTGGACACGCCCGGCATCTTCAAGCCGAAGCGCCGGCTGGATCGCGCCATGGTCAATGCGGCCTGGAGCGGCATCGATGAAGCGAATGCCGTGCTGCTGCTGGTCGATGCCGAACGCGGCTTCGACGACGAAAGCCGGGCCATTGTCGAGGCCCTGAAGGACCGCAACCGCAAGGGCGTGCTGCTGGCGCTGAACAAGATCGATGCCGTCCCGCGCGACCGGTTGCTTGGTTTGGCCAAGATCATCAGCGAAGCCTATGACTTCGAGAAAGTCTTCATGATCTCTGCCACCAAGGGCAGCGGCGTCGAGGATGTGCGTCGCGATCTTGCCGCCCGCATGCCGGCCGGCCCGTGGCTTTATCCGGAAGACCAGCTTGCCGATGTGCCGATGCGCTTCCTGGCGGCCGAGATCACGCGCGAGCAGGTCTACCGCTCGCTGCATGACGAGCTGCCTTACGCGATCACGGTCGAGACCGAGAACTGGAAAGACCAGAAGGACGGTTCGGCGCGGATCGACCAGGTGATCTATGTCGAGCGCGACAGCCAGAAGAAGATCGTGCTGGGCGATGGCGGGCAGATGGCCAAGCGCATCGGTTCCTATGCGCGCAAGGAGATGGAGGAGCAGTTCGAGCGCCGCATCCATCTTTTCCTGTTCGTGAAGGTGCGCGAGGACTGGGGCGACGACCCCGAGCGCTACGAGGCCATGGGGCTCGACTTCCCGAAGAAATAACTGGCCCTACACGCCGGCCAGCAGCAGGAAGACCGGCATGGTGATGAAGGCCATCATCGTGCCGACCGTGACAATGGCGGCGGCCAGCGGCGCATCGCCGCCCATCTGTCTCGCCAGGATGTAACTGGCACTGGCCGTCGGCATGGTGCCCCACAGCACCAGCACCTTGGTCTCCAGCGCGCCGAGGCCCCAGAGCCGGCTCAGGCCGTACAGCATCACGGGATAGACCAGAAGCTTCAGCGCGCAGGACAGTGCCACGGCCCGTCCGCCGCTGCGGGCGGCCTGCCATTGCAGGCCGGCGCCGACGGTGAGCAGGCCCATCGGTGCGGCCATGCTGCCCAGCATCTTGAACACCGGCAGGATGCCTGGCGGCAGCGTCAGGCCCGACAGGTTCATGGCGATGCCGATCAGGCAGGCGATGATCAGCGGGTTCTTGATCAGGAACAGCATCTGCGCGCGCAGGCTGGTGCCCTGGCCATGGGCGCCATAGCGCGCCAGCGTCAGCACGCAGAGCACGTTCAGCACGGGAATGGCGAGCGCGATGGCGACCGCGAACAGCGTCAGGCCGGCACCGCCTTCCAGCGCCGCCACGGCGCCAAGGCCGACAAAGGTGTTGAAGCGCACCGCGCCCTGAAACACTGAGGTGAAGCCCGGACCATCGACGCGGGCGAGGGGCCGCAGCACATAGACCAGCGCGGCCTGCAGCAGGATGCCGGCCAGCAGCGCTCCCAGCATGCCGGTCGGATCCAGTCCGCCCAGTTTGGCGCTGCTCAGGTTTTCGACCAGCAGGGCCGGGAAGAAGATGTAATAGGTGACCTTGTCGGCCAGCGGCCAGAAGGCATCGCCGGGGAAATTGAACCGCTTCATGCCGCCGCCGATCGCGATGAGCAGGAAGATCGGCACGATGGCGAGGATGACGGTAAGCATGATGGACTCGGACAGGCGGCGCTGCGCCGAAGTCTAGCCGATGCCGGCGACCGGCACTAATGCTGGGCGAGGACGATCAGCAGTTCCATCACGCGGTTGGCGAAGCCGAAGCCCAGATACAGGGCCAGTCCACGCAGGGCGGCATCCTGCAGGCTGAGCGGCTGCCGCAGTCCGGGCGCGGCATAGCGCAGGTTGCCAACCGGCTCGGCAGAGACCGTCACGGCGGGCGGCGGTTCGTAGAGAGCCGGCAGGTTGGCGCTCTCCCGCACCAGTTCGGGCACCATGAACTCGGCCACCCGGGTGTGGTTGGGGCCGTAGATGCGGCGCCAGCGGAACGCCTCCGCCTCGGCACGTTCGGCATCGCCATGGGATGCACGCGGAATCCAGCTGTCTGCCAGTCTGGTCAGCACCACGTAACGCGGGATGATGATCTCGGTCTGCACGCCCATGGCGTGAGGATTACAAAGCTTTGTTAAGAAATCTTAAACTCGGGTTAATTTTCATCGGGCGTTACACAGTTTTCCTTGGAACTCTAAGGAGATAGGCCGGTTTCCCTTATCTGGAGACCGGCTATGACGGCAATAAAACGGATGAAATGGTGGCATTGGGCCCTGGGACTCGTCGGGGTCCTGGTGGTCGCCATTGTGGCCGGCGCCCTGCTGTTCGACTGGAACTGGCTGCGCAACCCGGCGCAGAGCGCCATCACCGCCGCCACCGGCCGGGCCACCAAGATCAACGGCCGGCTCACCGGCGAGTGGTCGCTGACCCCGCGCTTCGTCATCGAAGACTTCCACATGGCCAATGCCGACTGGGCCGGGCAGCCGGAGCTGATCAGTTTCGAACGGGCCGAAATCGTGATCGACCTGCGCGAACTGCTGCGCGGCCGCACCGTCCTGCCCGAGATCCGCCTGGTGAAGCCCGTGGTGGCACTGGAGCGCCGCGCCGACGGCGAGGGCAACTGGACCTTCGGCATTGCGGTCGCGAAGGATGTGGCCGCACCGGAAGACCGCACCGAAGTCCCGCTGATCGGCCGGCTGATCATCGAGGATGGCCGTTTCCTCTATCAGGATAAAAAAGCCGGAATCGATATCGACGCCAATATCGCCACCATCGTGGGGCGCGAGCGCCGCGACCAGGTGCGCCTGCGCGGTCGCGGCAACATGCATGGCGAACGGTTCGATCTGCAACTGACCGGCGGCTCGCTCCTGTCGCTGCGCGAGAATGACGAACCCTATCCGCTGACCATCGAACTGACCGTCGGCCAGACCCGTGGCCGCATCTCAGGTACCCTGGCCGAACCGATCAAGTTCGAGGGCCTGGATCTGGAAGTGGCCCTGAGCGGCCCTGACCTGGGCAAGCTGCAGATCATCACCGGCGTGCCGCTGCCGATGACGCCGCCTTACGATCTGAAAGGCCGGTTGCATCGCGACGGTGCGGTCTGGCGCATCGAGAATATGGCCGGCCGCGTCGGCAACAGCGATCTGGGCGGCCTCATCAAGATCGATACCGGCGGCGAGAAGCTGTATCTGGAAGCCGATCTGAAATCGAAGGTGCTGGACTATCGCGATATCGGCCCGCTGATCGGCCTGAAGCCCGAGGAGGAACGCCCGCCGAATACGGCTGCCGCCACCACGAGCGAGAAGCAGGCCACTGCGGCCAAGGCCAAGGAGCCGGCAAAGCCGGTGGCGAAAGGCCCGCCGCCCAAGGTGTTGCCGGATGCGCCGCTGGCCATCGAACAGATCCGCCAGGTGAATGCCAAGGTGAAGTTCCACGGCGACAAGATCGAGGCGCCGAACACGCCGCTCAGCGGTGTCGATCTCGATCTGCTGCTGCAGGACAGCGTGCTGCATCTGCGGCCGCTGAAGCTCGGTGTTGCCGGCGGCCTGGTTGATGCCGATATCCGCATCGATGCTCGGAACGACGCCGTGCTGACCCAGTATGACGTGAAGCTCAACCGCTTCCGTCTGGAGCGTTTCCTGGAATCCGCCGGCCTGAAGGATACCGGCAGCGGCCAGATCGACGGCCGCATTCGTCTGACCGGCTATGGCGATACGGTGGGCAAGTCGCTGGGCAGCGCCAACGGCGATATACGGCTGACCATGAATGGCGGACAGCTGTCCAACCTGGCCATGGAACTGATCGGTCTGGATCTGGCCGAGGCGGCGGCCTTCTGGGCCGGCGGCGACAAGACCGTGCCGCTGCGCTGCTTCGTGGCCGATTTCGGGGTCGAACGCGGCCTGATGACACCCCGCGTCTTCGTGCTGGATACCACCGACACCACAGTCACCGGAGAAGGTTCGATCAGCCTGACCGAAGAACTGCTTGGCCTGACGCTGAAGGCGCATCCCAAGGATGTCAGCCTGCTGTCGGCCCGCACGCCGATCACGGTACGCGGCGCCTTCAGTCGTCCGAGCATCGGGCTGGAGGCGGGCACGCTGGCGGCGCGCGGCGCCGGCGCCATCGCGCTGGGCATACTGCTGACTCCGCTGGCCTCGATCCTGGCCTTCATCGAGCCCGGCCTGGAACGCGACAGCGACTGCGTTGCCCTGCTGCAGGGCAGCAAGCCGCAATGAACACCCGGCTTCTGAGCATCGGCCGCCTGCTGTTCGGAGCCGGGCGGGCCATGAACAACAGTCTGTCCTTCGAGATCGCCGGCCATATCGCCTATACCGGACTGCTGGCGATCTTTCCGTTCCTGATCTTTCTCGCCTCGCTGGCCGGTTTCCTCGGCAATGTCAGCGGCAGTCTCGCCTCGGTGCAGACCATGCTGCATCTGCTGCCGCCTGATGTCGCCAAGACGCTGGAGCCGGTGATCCATGAAGTTCTGGATACCCGCGATGGCGGTCTGCTGACGCTGGGCCTGCTCGGCGCACTCTGGGTGGCCTCCAGCGGCATCGATGCCCTGCGTATCGCGCTCAACACGGCCTACGACCTGGAAGAGGAGCGGCCCTGGTGGCTGATCAAGCTGGGCAGCATCGGGGCGATCATCGTCGGCGGCTTTGTTTTCCTGATCCTGTCCGTACTGGTGGTGCTCGGGCCGGTGATCTGGAAGGCGCTGCTCTGGGTGTTCCCGCTGGGCGAGGCCGACCGCTGGGCCTTTGGTCTGATCCGCTATGCGCTGGCTGCCCTGGTGCTGCTCGGCGGCCTGCTGGCGCTGCACCGCTGGCTGCCCGGACGGCGGCTGGATTTTCGCGATCTGCTGCCCGGTGTGGCCGCCACCACGTTGCTGTGGATCACTGCCGCCAGCCTGTTCTCGGTCTATGTGGCCGAACTCGGCAGCTACAGCGCCACCTATGGCAGTCTGGGCGGCGTGATCGTCACCCTGGTGTTTTTTTATGTCTCGGCAGTCCTCTTCATTTTCGGCGCCGAACTGAATGCGGCTTTGCTGCGCCGCAGGGCTAAAAAAGCCGCATCCGCGCCAGCTGAGGCTCTGGCCGAGCGCTGACCCGCTGGCTATGCTCCGGACCCTGTATTTTGCCTCAAGGGACGGACCAGCATCATGGCGACCAAGAAGAAGAAAGCCGCGCCGGCAAAAAACTCGGGCGCGAAGAAGACGGGCGGGAAGGCCAACGCGAAACTCGACAAGGCCAAGCTGCCGAGCCGGCATGTGACGGTCGGCCCCGAGCGCGCCCCGCATCGCAGCTACTATTACGCGATGGGCCTGACCGAGAAGGAAATCGCCCAGCCTTTCGTCGGCGTCGTCACCACCTGGAACGAGGCCGCGCCCTGCAACATCACGCTGGGCCGCCAGGCGCAAGCCGTGAAGAAAGGCGTCAAGGCCAACGGCGGCACGCCGCGCGAATTCACCACCATCACGGTGACCGACGGCATCGCCATGGGTCACCAGGGCATGAAGTCGTCGCTGATCAGCCGCGAGGTGATCGCCGACAGCACCGAACTCACCGTGCGCGGCCATTGTTATGACGCCATCGTCGGCCTGGCCGGTTGCGACAAGTCGCTGCCCGGCCTGATGATGGCCATGGTGCGCCTCAACGTGCCCTCGATCTTCATGTATGGCGGCTCGATCCTGCCGGGCCGTTTCCGCGGTCGCGACGTTACCGTGGTCGACGTCTTCGAAGGCGTCGGCCAGCATGCCGCCGGCAAGATGAGCGACAAGGAGCTGCACGAGCTGGAATGCGTGGCCTGCCCCTCGGCCGGCAGCTGCGGCGGCCAGTTCACCGCCAACACCATGGCCTGCGTCTCGGAAGCCATCGGCCTCGCCCTGCCGGGTTCGGCCGGCGCGCCGGCGCCCTATGAGACCCGCGACCAGTATGCAGAAGCCTCGGGCAAGCAGATCGTCGAGCTGATCAAGCTGGGCATCCGTCCGCGCGACATCGTCACCCGCAAGGCGCTGGAGAATGCCGCCCGTGTCGTCGCCGCCACCGGCGGTTCGACCAATGGCGCGCTGCATCTGCCCGCCATCGCCCATGAGGCTGGCATCCGCTTCGATCTCGACGACGTGGCCAAGATTTTCAAGTCGACGCCCTATATCGCCGACCTGAAGCCGGGCGGCCGCTATGTGGCCAAGGACATGTACGAGATCGGCGGCGTGCAGGTGGTGCTGAACGAGTTGATGAAGGGCGGCTATATCCATGGCGACTGCCTGACCGTCACCGGCAAGACCATCGAGCAGAACCTGAAGGGCGTCACCTTCCCGAAGAACCAGGACGTGGTGCGCCCGATCAGCAACCCGATCACGCCGACCGGCGGCGTTGTCGGCCTGAAGGGCAATCTCGCGCCGCGCGGCGCCATCGTGAAGGTGGCGGGCATGAGCCGGCTCAAGCATGTGGGCCCGGCCCGCGTCTTCGACAGTGAAGAACTGGCCTTTGCTGCCGTGCAGGCCAAGAAGTACAAGGACGGCGATGTCATTGTCATCCGCTACGAAGGCCCCAAGGGCGGTCCTGGCATGCGCGAGATGCTGTCCACCACCTCGGCGCTCTATGGCCAGGGCGCGGGCGACAAGGTGGCGCTGATCACCGACGGGCGCTTCTCTGGCGGCACGCGCGGCTTCTGCATCGGCCATGTCGGGCCGGAAGCAGCGGTCGGCGGTCCCATTGGCCTCATCAAGAACGGCGATATCATCACGATTGACGCCGTGAAGGGCATCCTGAGCGTGGATGTCTCGGCCAAGGAATTCGCCGCGCGCAAGAAGAAGTGGAAGCCGCGCAAGACCGACTACCAGTCGGGCACGCTCTGGAAATACGCCCAGACCGTGGGCGACGCCCATGACGGCGCGGTCACCCATCCCGGCGGCGCCAAGGAAGTCTCCGAATACGCCGACATCTGAACAGACTACGGAAGGGCGCCCTCGGGGCGCCCTTCTTCGTTTCAAAGCCCCCAGCAAGAGACAAAAAACAATGACCTATCGCGTTGCCATTGCCGGCTTCCAGCACGAGACCAACACCTTTGCGCCGACCCGCGCCACGCTCGACCTGTTCATCAAGGGCGAAGGCTGGCCACCGCTGACCGAGGGCAAGGCGATCTTCGATGTCTTCGGTCCGATGAACATTCCTATCGGCGGCTTTATCCATGCCGTGAAGCCGAAGCAGTGGGAGCTGCATCCCATCGTCTGGGCGGCGGCCGCGCCCAGCTCCTATGTCTCCACCGAGGCCTTCGAATATGTGGCGAAGAAAATCCTCGACGGCATCGCGGCACTGAAGGGCCGCATCGACGCGGTCTATCTCGACCTGCATGGCGCCATGGTGACCGAATCCCATGAAGACGGCGAGGGCGAGCTGCTGCGCCGGGTGCGCGCACTGGTCGGCCCTGACATGCCGATCGGCGTCAGCCTCGACCTGCATGTCAACATCACGCCGGAGATGCTGCAGTATGCCGACGTGATGATCGCCTATCGCACCTATCCGCATCTGGATATGGCGGTGACTGGCGCCCGCGTCGCCCATCACCTGGAAAAGCTGCTGACCGGCGAGCGCAAGAAACAGGCGAAGGCGCTGCGGCAGCTGCCCTTCCTGATCCCGCTGACCGCGCAATGTACCTTCATCGAACCCTGCAAAAGCATCTACGATCACCTGACCGACATGGAACACAGCGCCGAGTATCGCGGCGTCAGCAGCCTGTCGTTCGGCCCGGGCTTCCATCCGGCCGACATCCATCATTGCGGCCCGGCCGTGATCGCCTATGCCGACACGCAACAGATGGCGGACAAGGCCGCCGACGATCTGGCGCGACACATCACCGAGCGCGAGGCGGAGTTCAAACTGAACCTGCTGACGCCCGAGCAGGCAATTGCCGAGGCGCGGCGGCAGATCCAGGCCGGTGCACGCCGCAGCATCGTGCTGGCCGATGTGCAGGACAATCCCGGCACCGGCGCCACCAGCGACACGACAGGCCTGCTGGCCGCGCTGATTGCCGAGCATGTGCCGGATGCGACGCTCGGCCTGCTGTACGATCCCGAGGTGGCGAAGCTGGCGCACCAGGCCGGCGAGGGCAGCGACATCGAGGTGGCGGTCGGCGGCAAGCTGCTCAATGTCGAAGGCGCGCGGCCCTACCGGAATCGGTTCAAGGTGGCGAAGCTCGGCTCGGGCAAATTCCTCTGCACCGGGCCGTTCTACAAGGGCACGACCATGGCGCTGGGGCCGATGGCGCGCCTGCAGTGCAACGGTGTCGACCTGGTGATCGCCAGCGCCCGCGTGCAGGCGGCCGACAAGGAGATGTACCGGCATCTGGGCATCGAGCCGGGCGAGCGGCAGATCGTGGGCGTGAAAAGCACGGTGCATTTCCGCGGCGACTTCACCGACATCGCCCATGACATCCTGAATGTGGAAAGCCCCGGCGCCTTCATCGAGCGGGCCGAGACCCTGCCGTACAAGAAGCTGCGCAAGGGCATGCGGCTGAGCCCGAAGGGCCGTGCCCATGGCGGCTGACCGGACGACAACCCAGACGCGATGTATTTCTGAAAAGCTCGCGCATACCTCTTGATCGCTGCATAAACTTCTTCCTAATCTGGGCCGGGGTTAAACCGCCGGGGGTATCGGCGGTCGTGCGAGGCAGGATCAAGGGGGAGTTGTCACCATGGCAGGTCTTATCGACCGGCGGCCGGCGTATCTGCGCCAGGCGGCCGGACTCTGCGGCCTGATCGCGGCCGTGCTGCTGACCGCCGGCTGCGCCCAGCGCCCGGCCCGCCCGGTGGATACCGCCCAGGCCCATGACGACCTGATGAACTGCCAGCAGCTGCGCAGCGAGCTGTCGGCCACGCGCAGCATGATCGGCAAATACGGCATCGACCATGCGCAGCAGTCCGACCGCAACCGCCAGGCCGTGGTCGGCGCGCTGTTCATGCCGGTGGCCCTGATGAACATGGACACCGGCAATGCCGCCGAGCGCGAGGTCGCCGCCTATAGCGCCCGCGCCAGCCATCTTGAGACCATCGCCAAACAGAAGGCCTGCACCAATGACTGACGCATTCCGCCGCCTGACCCGCGCCACGCTTGCCATCGCCGCCCTGGCCCTGCTGGCCGCCTGCGCCCAGCCGGCCCGCGTGTCGCAGATGACGGCGCCGAATGTGCTCACCCCGGTGGTGGGCGCCAACCCGGACCTGATGAGCAGCGTCACCGTCGCCGGCATCACCGGCGGCTCCACCACCAGCCCGCTCTGGACCTCGCAGGTCGACAATCCGGAATTCAAGGACGCGCTGGAGCGCTCGCTGGAATTCAACGGCGTGCTGGCCAGCGATGCCGCGAAGGCGCGCTACAGCGTCAACGCCACGCTGATCGCCCTGAGCCAGCCGCTGATCGGCTTCGACATGACGGTGACGCCGAAGGTGCGCTATGTCGTCACCGAGCGCGCCACCTCGGCCGAGCTGCTGAACGAGGAACTGGTGACGCCTTTCACCGCCGACTTCTCCAGCTCGCTGATCGGCGTCGAGCGTCTGCGCCTGGCCAACGAGGGCGCGATCCGCGAAAGCATCAAGAAATTCCTGACCCGGCTGGGCGAGGTATGGACCGCGCGCGGCACCGCCGCCCCGGTGGCGGGCGGCACGACGCCGGCGGCTCCGGCGACGGCAGCGGCCGGCAAGCCGACCTCGTAAGCGGCAGCATCACCGCCGGAAACAACCAGGGGCGGCGCCAACGGACGGACGCGGGGCTGAAACTGCCCCGGCCGGCGTTGATTCGATTGGGAAAAAGCCGTGTCGGGCTGACATGGCGAACCAGATTGCGCCAAAGTTTGCCATCTGGAGCCATCCCTGGCCTTCCGGAGCCAAACCGGACCAAAGTTGACCAAACTCTGCCAGCGCTGGCCGTGGGTCCTGGCGTTGTATGCAGGCTGTCCTGCGCGCGGAACATGTAGGGAACGGCGCGGCGGATTCAAGGGGGCATCTACTATCCGTCGCTCCACGCCACGCTCACGAAAAACGGCGCCGGATGGCTCCGGCGCCGTCTGATCGGTTCAGTCTGCGGCTGCGGTCAGAACTTGCCAGACCGCGGCTGCGGTCAGAACTTATAGGTGAGGCCGGCGCGCAGGGTGTGCACTTCGAGGTCGACGCTCTGGCGGATCTGGCTGCGGTTGAACGTGCCGGCGGCATTCACCAGGTTGCCGGTCGTCTGCACGTTGCCAAGATCGATATACATATACTCGCCCTTGATCGACCAGTTGCTGGTCAGCGCGTAGCTGAGCGAGGCGCCGGCGGTCCAGCCGAACTGGGTGTCGTGGGTGGAACTGCGCATGGTGAACGAGTTCGTATCGCTGAAGCTCTGCGACAGAGTCACGCGGCTCACCGCCAGGCCGAAGCCGCCATCCAGCAGGAAGCGGTCATAGGCAAAGCCCAGCTTGGGCCGCAGCGTGGCCAGCCAGTCGGTCTCCACCTTGGTGTTCACGCGATGGAAGGCGTTCGGGTCCATGTAGGAGCGGCGGTTGGTGGAGCCGTCCTGGATCTTGAAAACGCCGAAGCCGGCATCGATGCCCGGCACGATGCTGCCCATCTGGTATTTGTAGCCGGCCTCGATGCCGCCGTTCATGCCATAGGGATCGGGCGTGCGGCGCGCGGTGCCGCCGACATAGCGGTCGTCGCCCGAGGCCCAGTAGGCGCCGATGCCGCCGGTGCCGGTGGCTTCCGCCCGCGACAGCGTGTTGCCCAGCGAATAGCCGACATTCACGCCGACATGCGGGCCGGTCCAGTCGACCGGGGCATCGGCGGCATGGGCCGGCCCGGCCATCGTGACAGTGGCGGTGGCGGCAATGGAAACAGCAATGACGGCGCCGGCAAGACGGCCGGCCTTCTGGACGCGCATGGAAAACTCCCCCACGGATTTAATCCCCACGGGCATGGAATACCGGCCCGGCAGGCTGATTTCAATGCCAGGGTGAATACTGTCAGAATTGGTCAGAATTTACGGTTGTGCCCGGAGGCCGCGAAGCGGGGCGGTGGGCGGGGGCGTGAGGCTACCGCAGTTCTGTCATGGCCGGGCCCAGCTCAGATCGGAAGATTGGCCAGCCACCGGCATTTTCTCACCTTCATGAAAAAGGTGCTGAAGCGTTGAAGCGGCGCGCGGCTGCTGTTCCCAAACATGTCCGGCCGTTCGGCGCGGGCAGCACCAGCCAGACGCCGGATGCATAAAGTCGCCGGGTAAATCCTGGTTGCATAAACACGGCCTCGACGACCGGGCCCGACGCCGAAACCGGCAAACCCTCTCTGGCGGCGATGGCGAAAGTAGCCTGCGTCCCGGGACCCAACAGCAGGACGCGCTCCGTCGGCTCGAACAACAGCGTCACCAGCGACAGCGTGCCAAGCCAGCCGAGCAGAGCAAGGCCTAGGCCCCAGACCAGACCGGTGCGTGGCCCGCTCCGGCGGCGGTCAGTAATCGTAGACATGTTCGATCCGCAGACCGAAGCGGTCCGCCTGCCGCAGTAGGTCGGCGAGCTGTGGCATCTCCATCACCAAGCCCAAGCGCTGTGCGCCATCGGTACCCTGCAGTGGAATGCGCAGGATCTCGCGCGTCGTAGGCGGGGCCGGTGTGACAGGGGAGGCCGCGATCGCGGTGAGGAAGATTGCGCGGTTGCCGGCAATCTCGACAATCTCACCGCCCTGCCGAGCGATGGCCTCTAGAAGGCGTGTGAAGGCGCGGTATCGTGGCGTCTCGATGACAAGGCGTCCATCATCCAACTCTTGTACCACGACCAAGCCGGCAATCTGCGCGGCGCTGCCGGCTTCCATGCCAGAGATCACGCTCCGGATCGTCAGGTCTGACTCGCCCAGCGCGGCATCGGAGGCCTGTTCGATCAGTGTTGCATAGAGGGCCTTTGCGCCCCATTCCAAGGTAAGGGCGAGCCGCCGCTCCAGCATTCGCAGCAGACTGGGGTGCGGACCGGGTAGCGCCCAGAGCTCCTGTACGCGAGCAGCGAAGGAATAATCATACCACGGGTTCTGCTCCAGGAAGGCGGAGTAGTCAGCGGCGACGGTCTTCGCCAACCGGTCTTCCGGCGATGGCGTATCCCCGCGCACCAGGGCCACCAGCCGGCCAACGGTTTCCTCATAGGCTGCCTTGATCGCAAATTCGGCGGTGAAGCTGACCCCGATCGTGTAGAGCAGGATTTTCATGTCGGCATGATCGCCGGGGTAAGCATAGGCGATCTTGGTGATGGTGCACAGGCTACGCCAGTATTCGGCGATGCTGCGGCTATAGTCGAAGGCATATTCGTCATGCCCAGCCAGGACAGTGGCGAAATCCTCATATGCATAGGCGATCTGCCATTCCGGGAAAGACAGGTAGCTGTCGGCCAACCGCCGCCGCCATGGTGCTTGCAGGATGCCGCCACCGGCCTCTGCCTGCATTGCCGATGGACGGCATGCCGTTTCCGTCACTGCGATCGGTGTCACGATGAGCAAGAGAAGAATGCCTGCGCCGATGGCAGCGACGGCAAACCAGCGGCGCAGACGGTAGCGTTTCATGCCGGCTGGCGCGCCGCGGCGCGGTCGTCAAACCAAGCGGCCAGAATGCCGAAACCGCCAAGGCTGATATGGGGCAAGTTGGCAAGCAGCTTGAAGACCAGTGGATAATCGCGGACGCCATAACTGATGATCGCGAGGTCGAGATAACCCGATCCGAAGGCCAAACCCGTCAGGCCATCGATCAGATAGGAGAAACCGAAGATATAAAGATACAGCCGGCTTGCGCGATATGACAGAGCAGCGGCACCGGCCGCCCACAGTGCCGAAGCCAGATGCAGTGCATCGTCGTATATATCGAGTTCGAAGATTCCTAATACCAGGCCACCCGCATCAACAACGCCAGGAATGTAATTCAACGCAGATACAATGCCGAGAAAAACAGCATAGGCAGCAGCAATAAGGCGAAGCGGAAGTTTCATGTTGTACACCCTCAGACGAAATAGGTGTCCCACATGATGTTGCGGAACCGTGTTTCGGGATCATAATACCGCTTGCGAGCGATCACATCGCCCAACATCTGGTAACCGCGGTGAACCTGGTCGCGGCGTGCATGCAGGCGATAAGGCATATAGAAGTTGCCGCCCAGTTCGAGTGCGCTGTCGATCAGGCCTTCGGTCATAACGCGCATGTCACGTTCGGCCTCGGGAGTCATGGATTGTGCAAACAGCATCACGGCAGCGATGCGTGGTTCCGGCGCATAGACGAGGCGGGAGACCGTATCCCTGCCGACATAGCGCAGGGTGACATTCAGCAGTTCCTGCCGCGAACGCCCGATTACGGCCTGGCAAGCGGCGAGGAAATCACCGAGCCGTTCCGGTGGCAGGAAATATTCGTGCAGGATGTCCGTGCGCGAACGATCACGGCCAGCCAGCGTGGAAACAGGCTCATTTAATAGCGTGTTGCGCGTCGCTGCACCAGATATCAGTGACGGAGCCAGAACCGTCTCAGCATACCAGCGCGTTTTTTTGATGCTTTCTGATCCCACCTGGGCTCGGAAAATTTCACGCGCAGCGGCCGAAAGAATGCCAGCATGACCGGCCTTGGGTAAACCGCCGGGCGGTGTAGGTAGCGGGCGATACGTCACCAATAGCGCCTCGTCCAGGAAATGCCGACGATCCACGGCAAGCCGGCCATAGACCATGCGCAGCGCAGGATCACTGGCAACATAGCGCATGACACGCTCACCGAATTCTTTTGGTGATACGACCTCGTAGCGCGGCTGCAGCATCTGGTTGTCGACTATTTCCAGTTCGGCATCCACAATGATACCAAACAGTCCGTAGCCGCCGATGACGAGACTGAACAGATCTGCATTTTCTGTCGGACTGCAGGTCAGCAGCGTCCCATCGGCCAGCATAAGTCGCAGTGAGCGTGCAGTGACGCCGCTCGGTCCATGAGGCGCAGGCCAGCCATGCGCGTTGACCGAGAGCGTGCCGGCAACGCCGAAATCATGGTTTGACTGCATGACCTTTGGTGAGAATCCGAGCGGATCAAGCGTGCTGATGATATTCCACCACCGTGTACCGCCACGGGCGACAAAGCATTTCTGCGCGCTATCGACAACGCAAGATTCTGAGGCGAAGGTGACGGTTGTGCTGTCAGGATAAAGACTTTGGCCGCCCATGGAGTGTCTTGCGCAGCCAAGCGACAGCGGCCGGTTCTCGGCTGCCGCCGTGCGCAGCGCATTGCGCAAGTCGGCCAGCATCTGGCTCTCACTGTTTTGGCCGACGAGTAGATGGCGTGTGATGCGCACCGGATTAAGGCGACTGGCATCGTTGACGGTGATCGCCGGAGCGGGAATCGCGCGGGCGATCCCCGGTATCAGATTGAAGGCGGCAGTAGAGGCAGCAGTAGAACCCACAGTCGCAAGTAATTTGCGCCTGGTAACCCCCCTCAACCCCGCCGCCATAACTCCCCCTAAAGGCGATTAACTGCCGATAATCATCTTCTATCCGGGTAAAGCAGGCAAGAAGATTTCCATAAAAAGTGTAGCTTGGAGGTTGCGGTATAGAGTGTGTGTTCTAACTCATTATCACCGAATCCAGAGGTCATTGCCATGTCCCAGTTCCATGAGGACCCGCTCGCCCGCATTACCAACATGAAACTGCCCGGCCCGGATCATCCGATCACCGTGACGCCTTTCGCCGGCCGGGTGCAGGTGTTCTATAACGGCCGCGCGGTGGCCGACAGCCGGCGCGCCGTGAAGCTGAAGGAAGCCAGCTATCCGGCGGTCTATTACATCCCGCGCGAGGATACGGCCTGGGAGGCCTATCTCCCCAGCGCCCATAACAGCTATTGCCCCTACAAGGGCGCGGCGTCGTATTTCTCGCTCGCCGTCGACGGTCGCCGCGCCGGGAATGCCGTCTGGTCCTACGAGGCCGCCTATCCGGCGGTGGCGGCGATTGCCGGGCTGGTCGCCTTCTATCCCGAGCGCGTCGACGGTATCGAAGTGACCGCAGCGTAGAAACACCACCGTCACCCTCGGGACGAGCCCGAGGGCGACGATCTGGGGGGCGTGTGATGATGGACGGGGCGGTGCATCTGGCCCGCACCGTCGCCCTGCGTTAAACAGGAGCATCTGTTTCCCCCGGAGTAGCCCGTGCCGGCCTCTTTCACGCTCACCGATGAAATCGCCCTGGCGGCGCTGGCGGCCCTGTGGGTCGGCCTGCTGCTGCTGCGCCGGCGCCTGGTGGTCAGCGACCTGCGGCGCATGGCGCTGTTCGCCGAACTGCTGGTCTTTGCCTCGGCCATCTGGCTGGTGCTGCCGGGCCTGACCGCGGCCGGCAACCTGCCGGTGCTGGCGGTGATCGGCAAGCCGCTGGTGCGCATGGTCGGCGCGGTCTGGTGGATCCTGCTGGCGGCCCTGATGATCGTCACGCTGGAGCGCTTCGTGTGGTCGGCGCTCGCCCATCGCGGCGTCATCGTGCCCAAGCTGATGATCGACCTGGCCCGCGCCCTGGTCATCCTGTTCACCGGGCTGGGCATCGTGTCGGCGATCTTCGAGGAGTCGATCGCCGGGCTGCTCGCGGCGTCCGGCGTGTTTGCCGTGGTGATGGGCTTCGCCCTGCAGAGCACGCTGGCCGATGTGTTCTCCGGCGTCGCCATCAACATGCAGCGGCCCTATCGCGTGGGCGACTGGATCCAGGTCGATAACGGCGTGCTCGGCGAAGTGACCGAGATGAACTGGCGCGCCACCCATCTGCTGTCGCCGCGCGGCAACATCATCGTGCTGCCCAACAGCAAGATGGCCGCCGCCCAGATCGTCAACTTCAACCATCCCAACCGCCACCAGCGCCAGTCGCTGACGCTTGCCGTCGACGCCCGCATCGCGCCGACGGAGGTGAAGGCGATCCTGGAGGCCGGCGCGCTGAAATGCAGCCGCGTGCTGCCGGTGCCGCCGCCGGAAGCCACCATCCGCGAATTCCGCGACGGCCAGCTCGCCTACGATCTCGCCTACTGGATCGAGGATTTTCCCCATGCCGACCTGCTGCGCCACGAGGTGGCCGCCGGCATCTGGCAGGCGCTCGACACGCTCGGCCTGGCGCCATGGCACAAGGTCGATCCGGCCGGCAACGACCCGGTGGCGCAGGCCGAACGGCTGCTCGGCCTGGTGCTGCTGTTCGCCGATCTCGACGCTGCGCAGCGCCTGCGTCTGGCCCGGTGCATGCACTCCGAACGCGTGCCGGCCGGCCGCGTCGTGGTGGAGCAGGGCGATACCGATGCCAAGCTCTATATCGTCGAGCGCGGCGCGCTGGAGGTCAGCGTGGCGCTGCCCGGCGCCGATCGCGCCGTGCTGGCCCGCCTTGGCGGCGGCGACTGTTTCGGCGAGATGGCGCTGCTGACCAACGAGCCGCGCGCCGCCCGCGTCACCGCGCTGCATGCCAGCACGGTCTGGGTGGTGGAAGCGGAAGACCTGGCACCGCTGCTGCGCGAGCGGCCGGACCTGGCGGAAAGCCTGGGCCGTATCGTCGCCGAACGCCAGGTCGCCAATGCGGCGGCGCTGGCGGCGCTCGGTGCGGCCGACCATGCCGCCGCCGTGCGCAACGGCGCGGCGGAAATCTTCGCCCGCATGCGCAGCTTCTTCGGCTTCTGACGATGGCCCGCCGCTTCACCTATCTGTTCGACCCGCTCTGCGGCTGGTGCTATGGCGCCGCGCCGGCGATCCGCATTCTGCGCGGGCTGCCCGGTGTGACGGTGCGGGCCCTGCCGGTCGGGATGTTCGCCTGGGATCAGGCCGTGCCGCTGGATCGCATGCGCGATCATATCCGGCCCGCCGACAGCCGCATCGCCGCCCTCACCGGGCAGGTGTTCAGCGAGGCGTATTTCGACCGGGTGATCGGCGACCCCGACGGCGTAATCGACAGCGGCCCGGCGACGCTGGCGCTGTTCCTGGCCGAGCAGCAGACGCCTGGCCGCAGCCTCGACCTGCTGGCCGATATCCAGACGGCGCGCTATGTCGATGGTCGCGACGTGACCGATGCGGCGGTGCTCGCCGGCCTTGCCGTTCGTCATGGCATTGACGGCGATATCGCCAATACGGCGGCTTTGCCGGCCGCACAGCAATGGGCGGGCGAAGGCGCGATGATGCTTGGCCGTGCCGGCGGGCGCGGCGTGCCAACGCTGCTGCAGGACAGCGGCGACGGCTGGACGGTGGTGCCGTCGGAGTATCTGTATCAGGCCCGCGAACGGCTGGGCGATCTGGCTAAGGCTGGCTGACTATTCAGCTGCGGATATTCAGGATGGCGGCGATCTTGCTCTTGAGCTGGTCGACCGAGAAGGGCTTGACCACATAGGCGTTCACATTATGCGTGCGCGCCGCCTTCACCATCTCGATGCCGGCATTGCCGGTCAGCATCAGGAAGGGCATCGCCGGATGCTCGTCGCGCACCAGGCGCAGCAGATCCAGACCGGTCATGTTCGGCATGTTCCAGTCGGAGATGATCAGGTCGAAGGGCGCCTGGGCGGCCGTGATGGTCTTCAGCGCTTCCAGGCCGTCGCTGACGGTGACGATCTTGGTCACGCCCATGCGGTTGAGTGCCGAGACCGCCAGCTTGCGGGTGAAGGCCTCGTCCTCGGCCAGCAGCACCTGCAGGTCGGCGAAACCGAGCGGCTTCTGGTCAGGCATCCGATATCTCGCAGGTGACCGGCGTGTGGTCGGACGCTTTTTCGCGGCCACGCGGCTCGGGATCGATCTCGCAGGCGACCAGCCGGTCGGCCAGGGCGGGCGAGAGCAGGAAATGGTCGATGCGCAGGCCGTTGTTCTTCGGCCAGGCGCCGGCCTGGTAATCCCAGAAGCTGTATTCCACCGTGGCCGGATGCAGCGCGCGCCAGGCCTCGGTGAGGCCGAGATTGAGCAGGGCGCGCCAGGCGCGGCGGCTGTCGATGTAGCAGAGCGCATCCTCGGCCCAGCCGGCCGGGTCGTACACATCGGCATCGGCCGGGCAGATGTTGTAATCGCCGGCCATCAGGAAGGGCGTGTCGGCGCCGAGCAGCGCCACAGCGCGCTGGCGCAGTCGCGCCATCCAGCGCAGCTTGTAGTCATACTTCTCGCCGGGCCGCGGATTGCCGTTGGGCAGATAGAGGCCGCAGATGGTGGTGCCGGCAATATCGGCCTCGATATAGCGGGCCTGCTCGTCGGCATCGTCGCCCATCAACCGCGTGCGCACGGCATCGGGTTTGGCCAGGCTCAGCAGCGCGACGCCGTTATAGCTTTTCTGGCCGTGGGTATGGACGTGATAGCCCAGCGCCTCGAATTCCATGCGCGGGAAATCCGGATCCTGGCATTTGATTTCCTGGAACAGCAGCACGTCGGGTTTGTTGGCCGTGGTCCAGGCCAGCACGTTGGGCAGCCGCGCCTTGATCGAATTGACGTTCCAGGTGGTGATTCTCATGGCCGGAGTATCGGCGATGAGGCGCGGGCCGGCCAGCCCCGGCCGGTCAGATCGAGAAGGAGTTACCGCAGCCGCAGCTGCTGGCGGCCAGCGGATTTCGGATCTGGAAGCCGGCGCCGGACAGGTCCTCGACGAAATCGACCTCCGAGCCCTTGATGTAATCCAGCGACACGGTGTCGATCAGCAGGCGGGCGCCGTCGCGGGCGATCACCACGTCATCGGCGGTCGGCGTCTCATCCAGCGTGAAGCTGTACTGGAAACCCGAGCAGCCGCCGCCCGAGACGCTGATGCGCAGGCCGAGCGCCGGGTTGCCCTCGGCTTCGGCCACCTTGAGGATGCGGCGGGCGGCCGATGCGGACAGGCTCACGCCCTCCGGGCTGAGGATAGCCGGGGCGGCGGAAGAAGCGGTCTGGGTTGCGATCTCGGTCATGGTCTCTGGGGGATATTTACGCTTGGTTTACCAATAATTCGCCACATTGTCCCAGTAATTTAGGGGCTTAAGCGCGGAAGTCAATTTCGGCTCCGATTCGCCCGGTCGTGCGTACATTGCGACGCGGCAATCATATGGTTAGTTTCCGCCACGATTCATATGTTTTTGAGAAAAGCCTTGCCGAAATGAATGTTTTTGCCGAATTCCGCCGCGCGGTGATCCAGGCCGTCGAAGGTCTGAACCTGCCGGGTGATCTGCCGCTGAAGGCGGTCGCCGTCGAGCCGCCGCGCGATCCGGCCCATGGCGACCTCGCCACCAACGTAGCCATGGTGATCGCCAAGCCGGCCGGGATGGCGCCGCGTGCGCTCGCCGAAAAGCTGAAGCCGCTGCTGGAAGCCATCGACACCGTCGAGGCGGTCGAGATCGCCGGCCCGGGCTTCATCAACCTGCGGCTCAAGCCGGCCGCCTGGCAGGCGCAGATCGGCACCATCCTCAAGCTGGGTCTCGATTACGGCGACTCCAAGCTGGGCGCCGAGACCAAGGTGAATGTCGAATACGTGTCGGCCAACCCGACCGGGCCCATGCATGTGGGCCATTGCCGCGGCGCGGTGTTCGGCGATGCGCTGGCTGCGCTGCTCGACAAGGCCGGCTATGACGTCACCCGCGAATATTACATCAACGACGCCGGCGCTCAGGTGGATGTGCTGGCGCGCTCGACCCATCTGCGCTACCGCGAGGCGCTGGGCGAAAGCATCACCATCCCGGACGGCCTGTATCCCGGCGACTACCTGAAGCCGCTGGGCGAGGCGCTGGCCAGCAAATACGGCGACACCTTCCAGAAGGCCGACGAAGCCGACTGGCTGTCGCTGTTCCGCAAGGAAGCCACCGACGCGATGATGATCATGGTGCGCGAGGATCTCGCCGCGCTGAACATCCATCACGCCGTTTTCACATCGGAGAAGGCGCTGCATGAGAGCGGCGCGGTGCAGACGGCGTTTGATCGCCTGCACCAGCGCGACCTGATCTATACCGGCGTGCTGGAACCGCCCAAGGGCAAACTGCCCGACGATTACGAAGCGCGGCCGCAGGCGCTGTTCAAGGCCTCTGAATTCGGCGATGACACGGATCGTCCGCTAAAGAAGTCCGATGGCAGCTGGACCTATTTCGGCGCCGATATCGCCTATCACGACGACAAGTATCGCCGCGGCTTCAGCCAGATGATCGATGTCTGGGGTGCCGATCATGGCGGCTATGTCAAGCGCATGAAGGCGGCCGTCAAGGCGCTGTCGAACAACGAGGCCGAGCTGGACGTCAAGCTGGTGCAGATGGTCAACCTGCTGGACGACGGCCAGCCGGTGCGCATGTCCAAGCGGGCCGGCACCTTCGTCACCCTGCGCGACGTGGTCGATGAAGTGGGCAAGGATGTCGTGCGCTTCATCATGCTGACGCGCAAGAATGACGCGCAGCTGGATTTCGATTTCAAGAAGGTGACCGAGCAGTCGAAAGACAATCCGGTCTTCTATGTGCAGTATGCCCATGCGCGTATCTGCTCGGTGCTGCGCAACGCAAAAACCGAAGTGGCAGAGATCGACACGGCCGATGCCGCGCTCACGGCCGCCGATTTCACCCGCCTGTCGCATCCGGCCGAACTGGCGCTGATCAAGCTGCTGGCCGCCTGGCCGCGCCTGGTGGAGTCTGCAGCCGAAGCCCATGAGCCGCATCGCGTGGCGTTTTTCCTGCAAGAGGTTGCCGCCGGATTCCATGGCCTGTGGAATGTCGGCCGCGACGACACGTCTGTACGGTTCCTGTTGCCCGAGGATGTTGCGCTGACCCGCGCGCGGCTGGCGCTTCTGCGCGCCGTCGCCCTGGTGATCGCCTCGGGTCTGTCGGTGATGGGCGTGACGCCCGTCGAAGAGATGAGGTGAGACATGAGCGATTTCCGCGGTGAACGCAGCGCCCGCCCGGTGCCCGGCGAAGACATGCCGGCGCGCAACCCCAAGCGCCTGATCACGGCCGGTATTGCTCTGGGCGCAGTTGTCGCCTTCGGTATCGGCATCTGGTTCGCCTATGACCAGGGCGTGAAGCGCGGCGCCAGCGGTGCGCCGCCGCTGATCCGCGCCGATCAGGGGCCGACGAAAGTCGCGCCGGAAAATCCCGGCGGCCTGCAGGTGCCGAACCAGGACAAGCAGATTTACGAACGCCTGCCGGGCGGCAGCCAGACCGCGACCGGCAACCAGACCGAAAAGCTGCTGCCGCCGCCGGAACGTCCGGCTGCCGCGCCGACACAGCCCGGCAGCGCATCGCCGTCGGTGACCGTACCGACGCGGCCGGCGCCCAGTGCCGTGCCGGGCCAGGCTCCCTCTGCCACCACGCCGCCGAACCGTACCGATGCGCCGAGCCCGACGCCGGTGATCCCGCAGGCTACGCCTGGCCAGCCGCAGCCGGTGGCGCCGCGCACGGCTGCTGCGCCGGCAGCACCGGCTCCGGCCGCATCGACGCCAGCTGCGACACCGGCCGCCACGCCAACCGTCACGGCCACACCCGGTGGTTCGGCCCGCATCCAGTTGGCCTCGCTGAAGGACCAGCCGGCGGCGACCGCCACCTGGAATGCACTGCAGAAGAAATTCCCTGCCGAACTCGGCAGCCTGCAGCCGTCCTACGAGAAGGTGGAGATCGCCGACAAGGGCACCTTCATCCGCCTGCAGGCCGGCCCGCTGAAGGATCGCGCCGCTGCCACCGCCGCCTGCGCGGCGCTGTCGGCCAAGAACCAGGGCTGCATCGTTGTCGGACGCTAAGGATATCGAATGGCGCGCCTATGCCCCGGTGGTGGTCGGCTGCGCCGGCCAGCAGCTGACGGCGGAAGAGCGCGTGCTGTTCGGCGTGCGCAAGCCGCTGGGCCTGATCCTGTTTGCCCGCAACATCGACAACCCGGCGCAGGTGAAAGCGCTGATCAATGATTTCCGCGGCGTGGTCGGCAATGCCTTCGCGCCGGTGCTGATCGATCAGGAAGGCGGCCGCGTCGCACGCCTGAAGGCGCCGCACTGGCCGCTGTTCCCGCGCGGCAGCGTGTTTGGCCAGCTTTACGCCCGCGACAGCCAGGCGGCGGAAGAGGCGGCCTATCTGAACTATCGCTGGATCGGCAGTATCCTGGCCGAGCTGGGCATCGACGTTGACTGCGCGCCGGTCGCCGACCTGCCGATCGAAGGCGCCCATGACGTGATCGGCGATCGCGCCTATGGCCGCGAGGCCAAGACCGTGACAGCCATTGCCGAAGCCGTGATGCGCGGTCTGGCCGATGCCGGCGTGCTGCCGGTGATCAAGCATATTCCCGGCCATGGCCGCTCGCATACCGACAGCCATCTCGATCTGCCGATTGTCGATACCGAACGCACCATCCTTGAGATGAGCGATTTCCAGCCCTTCGTGGCGCTGAAGCACGCGCCCTGGGCGATGACCGCGCATATCGTCTACAGCGCGCTCGATCCCGACCGGCCGGCGACGCTTTCGGCCAAGGTGATCGCCGAGATCATCCGCGGTCAGATCGGCTTCGACGGCGTGCTGATCTCTGACGACCTCACGATGAAGGCGCTGAAGGGCACACCGGCGGAAACCGGCGTTGCCTCGCTGCAGGCCGGCTGCGACCTGGTGCTGCACTGCTCGGGGAATCTCGCCGAGATGCAGGCGCTGTTCACGGCGCTGCCGGCGATGACCGCGCAGGCGGCCGAGCGGGTGCGCAATGCCCGCCTGGCCCTGCCGGCGCCCAAGCCGTTCACGGCCGAGGAGCGGGCGCGCTACCACAGCCTGATGGAGCAGGCCGGTACGATGGAAGATCGGGTGTGAGCGAGAGTATCGCCGCGATCCTGTATACGGCGTCGGTCTGGATCCTGCCGGCGCTGCTGGCCATCACCCTGCACGAGGCGGCCCATGGCTTCGTCGCGTACCGGCTGGGCGACGATACGGCACAGAAGGCCGGGCGGCTGAGCCTGAACCCGCTGCGCCATGTCGACCCCATGGGCACCGTGGTGGTGCCGGCCATGCTGCTGCTGTTCAAGGCGCCGTTCCTGTTCGGCTGGGCCAAACCGGTGCCGGTCGACTTCTGGGCGCTGCCGTCGCCGCGCCGCGACATGGCGCTGGTGGCGATAGCCGGGCCGGGTGTGAACCTGATCCAGGCCTTTATCGCCATGCTGCTGTTCCATCTGGTGCCGGAGGGCGGCGGCGGCGTCAGCGAATGGGTTGCCAATAATCTCAATAATGCCATTCTTATCAATCTGATATTATGTGTATTTAACATGCTGCCTTTACCGCCGCTGGATGGCGGCCGGGTGGCGGTCGGTTTGCTGCCGCTGCCGCTGGCGCGTCCCTTGGCCCGGCTGGAGCGCTATGGCATGGTTCTGCTGCTGATTCTGGTGTTCGTCATACCCTTGGCGGCGCGGGAATTCGGCAGCAACTGGAACCCGTTATCTGAGCTGATCATGCCGATTGTGGTCAGCCTGGGGGACATCCTGCTTGCGTTGTCCGGGCACGGCGGCTAACACCGCGGCCCTGTTTGATTTTTCTGTCCCTGGGGATGCGTGACCGTGACCGAAGCCGCCGATACCCCCGCGCCCGTACAGGATGGTCCTGCCGGCGGGGAGACCTTCGATACCGGGCAGCGTGACGGCCTGGCCGAGGGCCTGCGGCTGGGGGAACAGCTGGTCCTCAGTCTCGACAGTTTCGAAGGTCCGCTGGACGTGCTGCTGGCGCTGGCCCGCGACCAGAAGGTGGACCTGCGCAAGATTTCCATCCTGGCGCTGGCCGAGCAGTATCTGAAATTCATCGCCGAGCTGCGCAAGGTGCGCATCGAGGTTGCCGCCGACTACCTGGTCATGGCGGCCTGGCTGGCCTACCTGAAATCCCGCCTGCTGCTGCCTGAGCCGGAGAAGGAAGGCGAGCCGTCCGGCGCCGACATGGCCGCCCGCCTGGCCTTCCAGTTGCAGAAGCTGGAAGCCATGCGCAAGGCGGTCGAGGACCTGACCAAGCGCGACCAGGTCGGCCTGGCCATGTTCCTGCGCGGCCAGCCCGAAGGCGTGCGCGTGATCCGCAAGTCGGTCTACAACGCCACGCTCTACGAGCTGCTCAAGGCCTATGCCGAGTTCCGCGCCTCCAAGGGTTCGAGCGAAGTGCTGACCATGAAGATGGCACGGCGCCGCATCGTCTCGGTGGAAGAGGCGCTGGCCCGCCTGCGCAGCATGCTGGGCCAGATCCCCGACTGGGCCACGCTGCAGAGCTTCCTGCCGGTCGATTCCGACGATCCGTTCACCGTGAAATCGGCACTGGCCTCCACCTTCAACGCCAGCCTCGAAATGGCCAAGCAGGGCCTGATCGAACTGAAGCAGGTGCAGACCTTCGGTCCCATCTACATCCGTCGCGGCCAGGGCAACATGCCGGCCGCGTCGGCCAATCCGGAAGAGTAAGACGTGATGTCCAATACCGAACTGCCGGCCAACGAGCGGCTGGATGACGAACCCGAACTGATGGCCGCCGAGGCCGCCGTGGATGCTGCCGTCGAGGACGACGAGGCGGCAGAACAGGCTGCGGCTGCGTCGAAGCCGGACGAAGACGACGAGGATGACGACTTCGACGATGACGACGACGACGACGATGATGATGACGACGATTCCGACGATGACGATGATGAGTCGGATGACGAAGACGACGATGATGACGAAGACGAGGAAGAGGGCAGCGACGCCGAAGCTGTCGTAGCACCGAAGCCGGCCCGCACGCGCAAGCCCAAGGCGGCGGCCGTCGAAGGCGAGGAGGGCGAGGACGAAGGCCCGGAGATGACGGACGAGGAGCGTGAAATCGCCTTCGCCACCGCCATTCGGATCGCCGAGGCCCTGCTGTTCGCCGCCGCCGAGCCGCTGGACGAAGCGACCCTGCGCAAGCGCCTGCCCAAGGGCACCCGTGTGCCTGCCGTTCTCGCGGCCCTGCAGGACGTCTACCGCCCGCGCGGCGTGGTGCTGAACAAGGTCGCCGGCCGCTGGTCCTTCATGACCGCGCCCGATCTGCAGCATATGCTGGAAGAGCATCGCCAGGTGCAGCGCAAGCTGTCGCGCGCCGCCATGGAGACTCTGGCGATCATCGCCTATCACCAGCCCTGCACCCGCGCCGAGATCGAAGACATTCGCGGCGTGTCCCTGAGCAAGGGCACACTGGACCTGCTGATGGAGATCGACTGGGTCAAGGTGCGCGGCCGCCGTCGCGTGCCGGGCCGGCCGGTCACCTATGGCATCACCGACGAGTTCCTGCTGCATTTTGGCCTGGAAAGCGCCGATGCGCTGCCGGGTATCGAAGAACTGCGCGCCTCCGGCCTGCTGGAAGCCCTGCCGGCCTCTGGCGGCATTCCGATGCCGGGCGAAAGCCTGGATGGCGATGCCGGCGAAGATCCGCTGGGCGAAGATGACGATGGCCGCGAATTCCTCGAGCCGCTGATCGACGAGGATGCCGACGCCAAGACAGCCAAGGACAAGGCGGGCGCATCCGACGATGCGTGACGCGCCGCAAGGTGCAGCATCGGCCGGCGGCCTCGATCTGATCGGGGTGAGCCACGATTACGGCGCCCGCCGCGCCGTCAGCGATATCAGTTTCCAGGTGGCGCCGGGCGAAATCCTCGGCCTGCTCGGCCCGTCGGGCTGCGGCAAGTCGACCACGCTGCGCCTTGCAGCGGGTCTGGAAGACCTGCAAAGCGGTGAAGTGCGCATCGGCGCGCGGCGCGTGGCCGGCGCCGGCGTCAGCATCCCGACCGAACAGCGCCATGTCGGCATGGTGTTCCAGGACCACGCGCTGTTTCCACACTTAAGCGTCGCGCAGAATATCGGCTTCGGCCTCGGTCATGTGGAGGCTGCCGAACGCGACAGCCGGATCAGGACCTGGGCCGGCCGGCTCGGCCTGACCCAGCATCTCGACAGCTATCCGCATCGCCTGTCCGGCGGCGAGCAGCAGCGCGTGGCGCTGGCCCGCGCCATGGCGCCGGAGCCCAGCGTGATGCTGCTGGACGAACCGTTTTCCAGCCTGGACAGTCGCCTGCGCGACCAGATTCGTGACGAAACCGTGTCGGTGCTGAAACAGGCCGGCACGGCGACCCTGCTGGTGACGCACGATCCCGAAGAAGCCATGCGTATGGGCGACCGCATCGCCATCATGCAGGACGGCCGCATCGAGCAGCTGGATACCCCGGCCCAGGTTTATGCGACGCCGGCGACGCCGTTTACCGCGCGATTCTTAAGCGAGACCAATGAAATTCCGGTGCGGGTTTCCGGCGCAGCGGTGGAGACGCCCTTCGGTCGGCTGCCGGCCTCCGCGCGCCTGGCCGATGGCAGCGCCGCCATGCTGATGTTCCGGCCCGAGGCGCTGCAGGAACGGACCGATGGCAGCGGGATTGCCTTCACGGTGGAACGCGCCACGGCGCTGGGCGCCTACCGCCGGCTGGAAATCGGCAACGGGACCGGATTGCGTCTGGCCGCCCGCCTGCCGGCTGGTCCGCTGCCCGGTACTGGCACGGTGCTGCATTTCGGCCTTAATCCGGATTTCTGCTTTGTTTTTCCTGCCGCTTAGGCGGTTGGCGCAGCACAAAGTTGGGGGGCGGAAGATTGCCTTGGCCGCGCCATCTCTGCCATAGTGCAGCGCTGCGGCGTCAGGCCTTCCGGCCGGTTCCGGCGGGTCCCGCGTTGAAGGAGATATGGGTATGGGTAGCTTCAGTTTCTGGCACTGGCTGATCGTCCTGCTGGTGATCCTGATCATCTTCGGCGCCGGCAAGCTGCCGAAGGTCGCCGGCGATCTGGCTTCGGGCATCAAGAATTTCCGCAAGGGGATGAAGGAAGAGGGCGCCCCCGACGAGGCCGCCGCCGGTCAGCCGCCGGTCATCAACCAGCAGACCACGCCGGGCGGCGCGACGCCGCCAAGTGGCGTTCCTGGCGGTACGCCGGCCGACAAGACCGCGCAGCATTAAGCAATGGCGACCGTCTCAAAGACGGGCGCAGCAACAGCACGGATGGCTTAGGCGGCGATGTTCGACATTGCCTGGTCGGAACTGGGTGTAATCGCGGTGGTGGCTCTGGTCGTCATCGGGCCCAAAGACCTGCCCAAAGTGCTGCGCACGGTGGGACAGTGGACCGCCAAGGCGCGGTCGATGGCGCGCGAGTTCCAGAGCGGCATCGACGACATGGTGCGCGAGTCCGAGCTGGATGAGCTTCGCAAGGCTGCCAAGTCGGTCACCGATTTCTCCATCGAGTCCGAGGTCAAGAAGACCTTCGATCCGGACGGTTCGCTGGAAAAGCAGTTCCAGGAGCATAACCAGGCGATCATCGATGCCACATCGGATCCCCTGAAAGCCGAGTCCGACACCGTCACCAAGATCGCCGATCCGGGCCCCGAGGCAAAACCGGTTGAGCCGGCGCCCGCGGCAGAGACGCCGGCCCCCGAGAAGACCGAGACCAAGGCGTGAGCGAGACCACCAAGCCGGAAGACGAGGTTGAGGCCTCCCGCATGCCGCTGCTCGATCACCTGATCGAGCTGCGCAACCGCCTGATGTGGGCGGTCGGCGCCATCTTCATCGCCTTTGCCGTCTGCTATTTCTTTGCGCCGCAGATCTATGCCCTGCTGATGCATCCGCTGATCGAGGCAGCCGGCACCGAAGGCCGGCGCATGATCTTCACGGCGCCGCAGGAAGCCTTCTTCACCTATATCCGGCTGTCCTTCTGGGCGGCGATGCTGGTCAGCTTCCCGGTGATCGCCGCACAGGTCTGGATTTTCGTGGCGCCCGGCCTCTACAAGAACGAACGAAACGCCTTCATGCCGTTTCTCGTCGCCACGCCGGTGCTGTTCGCCATCGGCGGCAGCTTCGTCTACTACTTCATCATGCCGGTGGCGCTGAAGTTCTTCATCGGCTTCGAAAGCCCCGGCGGCGACGGCAGCATCCCGATCCAGCTCGAAACCAAGGTCAGCGAATACCTGTCGCTGGTGATGACCCTGATCTTCGCGTTCGGTATCGCCTTCGAACTACCGGTGCTGCTCACTCTGCTGGGCAAGGTCGGCATCGCCACCTCTGCGGGACTGGCGGCCAAGCGGCGCTATGCCATCGTCGGCATGTTCGTCTTCTCGGCAATCGTGACGCCGCCGGATGTGATCAGCCAGGTCGGCCTCGCCGTGCCGCTGATCCTGCTCTACGAAATCTCGATCTGGATGGTGCGCTGGATCGAAAAGGACCGCGCCAAACGCGAGGCCGCCGAAAAGGCCGAAGCCGAGAAAGACGAAAAGGATGAGCCGGTCACGGATGACGGTATCCGCCCGCCGGCACCCTGAAGGTAACGCGTCATGCATGACATCAAACTGATCCGGGACAATCCGGAAGCTTTCGACCGCGCGATTGCCCGCCGTGGCGTGGCGCCGCAATCGGCCGCGCTGATCGAGCTGGACCGCAAACGCCGCGCGGCCCAGATGGAATTCGACGAGCTGCAGGGCAAGCGCAACACGCTGTCCAAGGAGATCGGCGCTGCCAAGGGCCGGAAGGATGAGGCCCGCGCGGCCGAACTGATGGCCGAGGTGGCGGCTCTGAAAGAGCGCCTGGGCCAGTTGGAAGCCGAGCAGAAGGCCCAGGAAGAAGCGCTGACCGATGCCCTGTCGCGGATTCCGAACCTGCCGGCCGATGACGTGCCGGAGGGTCAGGACGAGAAGGCCAATGTCGAGCAGCGCCGCACCGGCGCGCCGCGCAACTACAGCTTCAAGCCGAAAGAGCATTTCGACCTCGGCGAGGCGCTCGGCTATATGGACTTTGCCGCCGGCGTGAAGCTGGCCGGGGCGCGTTTTACCGTGCTGAAGTCGCAGCTGGCAAAGCTGGAGCGGGCCCTTGGCCAGTTCATGCTGGATCTGCACACCACCGAATTCGGCTATACCGAAATGCAGCCGCCGCTGATGGTCAATGACGCCTCGGCCTTTGGCACTGGCCAGCTGCCGAAGTTTGGAAATGATTTATTTGCCACCTTCAATGGAATGAATGTTTTCCATGCGGCATTTGAAGAGCATCGCAAGAAAACATTTAAATCTACTGCTGAAGCGAACGATGATTTTCGACAAAGCATGGATGCAGCACTTCATAATAATAAAGGCCGGCTTTGGCTCATCCCGACCGCGGAAGTGCCGCTGACCAATCTGGCGCGCGATCTGATTATCGACGAGAGCGAACTGCCCTGGCGCTTCACGGCACTGACCGCCTGTTTCCGCTCGGAAGCCGGGGCGGCCGGCCGCGACACCCGCGGCATGATCCGCCAGCACCAGTTCAACAAGGTGGAGCTGGTCAGCATCGTCACGCCGGAAAAATCCGTCGAAGAGCATGAGCGCATGACCGGCGCTGCCGAGACCGTGCTGAAAAAGCTGGAGCTGCCGTTCCGCACCATGCTGCTCTGCGCCGGCGATATGGGCGGCGGCGCGCGCAAGACCTACGACCTGGAAGTCTGGCTGCCGGGCCAGGACCAGTATCGCGAGATTTCCTCCTGCTCCAATTGCGGCGACTGGCAGGCGCGGCGCATGAATGCGCGCTGCCGTGCGCCGGGCGAGAAACAGACCCGCTTCGTCCATACGCTGAACGGCTCGGGCCTGGCGGTCGGCCGCACCATGATCGCGGTGATGGAGAACTACCAGAACGAGGACGGCAGCATCGCCGTGCCGGACGCGCTCAAGCCCTATATGGGCGGCCTGACCAAGATCGAAAAGGTTTCCCCGTAATGCGCATCCTGGTCTCCAATGACGACGGCATTCATGCGCCGGGCCTGAAAATCCTGGAGAAGGTGGCGAAGTCGCTGTCCAAAGATGTCTGGGTGGTCGCCCCGGAATACGAGCAGTCCGGCGCTTCGCATTCGCTGACGCTCACCCTGCCGCTGCGACTGCGCAAGATCAACGCGCGCAAATATGCGGTGCGCGGCACGCCGACCGACTGCGTCATGATGGCGATGCACGAACTGTTCAAGGACAAGAAGCCCGACCTGCTGCTGTCGGGCGTCAACCGCGGTGCCAACCTGGGCGAGGACGTCACCTATTCGGGCACGGTTGCCGTGGCCATGGAAGGTTCGCTGCTCGGGGTGCCGTCGATCGCGCTGAGCCAGTGTTTCCAGCATGGCCATCCGGTGAAATGGGCCACCGCCGAATATCACGCGCCGCGCGTCATCAAGAAGCTGCTGAAATCCGGCTGGCCCAAGGACACGCTGATCAACATCAACTTCCCCGATGTGGTGGCGGAATCGGTCACCGGCGTCGAAGTCGTGAAGCAGGGCAAGCGCGACCTGACCGACCTGCTGCTGGATGCCCGCGTCGATGCGCGCGGCGTGCCGTATTACTGGATCGGTTTCCGCCGCATGAAGAACAAGGCCAAGCGCCAGACCGATCTGGGCGCCACCGAAAATGGCGCGATCTCGGTCACGCCGCTGCAGCTCGACCTGACCCATACCGATAGTATGCGGGCGCTGAAAGCCGCGCTGAAGTAAACCGGTGGACACGCGCGTCATCCAGCTGTTGATGGAACTGCGCAAGCAGGGCATCAACGATACCCGTGTACTGGCCGCGCTGGAGCGGGTGCCGCGCGAGCTGTTTGTCGCCGAACAATTCCTCAAGCATGCCTATGACAATATCGCCCTGCCGATCACCCAGGGGCAGACGATCAGCCAGCCCTATGTGGTCGCCTATATGACCGAGGCGCTGCAGATCGGCGACCGCATGAAGGTGCTGGAAATCGGCACCGGCTCTGGCTACCAGACCGCGGTGCTGACCCGGCTGTGCCGGCGCGTCTATACCGTCGAACGTTACCGCTCGCTGCTGACCACGGCGGAAAAGCGCCTGGCCGATCTCAAGATCACCAATGTCACCACGAAGCTGGGCGATGGCAACAAGGGCTGGCCGGAGCAGGCGCCGTTCGACCGTATCCTGGTGACCGCAGCCGCCGACAGCCGTCCGGACGGGCTGATCGCCCAGCTTTCGCCACAGGGCGGCATCATGGTAGCGCCGGTGGCCGTGAACGCCACCGAACAGGACGTGATCCGCTACACCCGCGACGGCGATGCGGTGCGCGAGGAACGGCTGCTGCCGGTGCGGTTCGTGCCGCTGCTGCCGGGAATCGCCCGGGAAGCCGCTGCGCCGGTTTAAAACCGGCCATTTGCCTGAGATTGTGGCAGAACCGGAAGGGCCTTAGACTCACCGCCGATGATACGGATTCGCGCATTCTGTCTGATCGGACTGCTCGGCCTGCTGACCGCGTGCGGTGTGCAGCAGCCGGCGCCGGTCAGCTTCGGCCATCGCGGCGGCCCGCAGTCCGGTATGGTCAGCAGCGCCGCGCCCGGTGCACCCTCGACAGCCCAGACGCCATCCGGCAGCCGGCAAGGCGAGACGGTGGTCGTGCAGAACGGCGATACCGTCTACGGGTTGGCACGGCGGTATAACCGCCCGGTGCGCGCCATCATCGACGATAACGGCCTGCAGCCGCCTTATGGACTGACGCCGGGCCGGACGATCATCCTGCCGACCGGACAGTTCCATACGGTGCAGCGCGGCGAGACGCTGTACAGCATTTCGCGCAGCCATGGCGCCGATGTCTATGCCATGGCGCAGGCCAACGACCTGCAGCCGCCCTATACGATCAGCGTGGGCCAGAGCCTGCGGCTGCCATCGCAGACCGGCTATGCCGCGACCACGGCGGCCGCGCCCGCACCGGAAAGTCCGACCGCACCGCAGACACCGGCGCCACGCGGTTTCCAGGTCGAGGCCCTGCCGCCGCCTGGCGCAACATCGAATCTTCCGCCGGTACCGCAACAGCCGGCGAGCGAGCCGCAGGCGCCGGCACCTTTGCCGGAAGCCAATGTTCCCGCGCGCGGCACGGCCGTGCCGCCGGCCGAGACTGCACCGGCACAGGCACCAGTCCCGGCGCCGCAGGTGGCCGCCGCGCCGACACCGCCGCCGCTGACAGCTCCACCTGTGGCCGACCCACAACAGGATACCGTGCTGCCGCCGCGTGCCGGCCGCACCTTCTCATGGCCGGTGCGCGGTCGTGTGCTGGCCGGTTTCGGCCCGACGCCCGACGGGCTGCATAACGACGGCATCAACATCGCCGCGCGCGCCGGTGCGCCGGTGATCGCGGCCGAGAATGGCGTGGTGGTCTATGCCGGTTCGGAACTGAAGGGCTTCGGCAACCTGCTGCTGGTGCGTCATGCCGATGGCTGGATGACCGCTTATGCCCATCTCGACCGGGCGCTGGTCAAGAAGGGCCAGAAGGTGACCAAGGGCCAGGCCATCGGCACGGTCGGCAGCACCGGCGGCGTCGGCCAGCCGCAGCTGCATTTCGAAATCCGCCGCGGCACCCAGGCGGTCGATCCCGCCAAATTCCTGTCGGTCGCGTAAACCCTACTTCGGGGCTTTCAGCGGCTTGCCGAGACGGCCGGCGAGATCCTGGATGAACTGCCAGGCGACGCGGCCAGACCGCGCACCGCGCGTCATCGACCATTCCACCGCTTCGGCGCGCAGCTGCTTCTGGTCGATTTTCAGGCCATAGGCGGCGCAATAGCCGTCCAGCATGGCGAAGAAATCCTCCTGGCTGCAGGAATGGAAACCGAGCCAGAGGCCGAAGCGATCCGACAGCGACACTTTCTCTTCCACGGCTTCATGCGGATTGATCGCGGTCGACTTCTCGTTCTCCATCATGTCGCGCGGCAGCAGATGGCGGCGGTTCGAGGTCGCATAGAGGATCACGTTATCGGGCCGGCCCTCGATGCCGCCGTCCAGCACGGCTTTCAGCGACTTGTAATGCTGGTCTTCCGCATCGAAAGACAGATCGTCACAGAACAGCACAAAGCGGCGCTTTGACTCGCGCAGCAGGGTCAGCAGCGCGGGCAGGGATGGTATGTCCTCGCGGTGGATTTCCACCAGCGCCAGCGCATGCGCCTTTTCGGCATTGATCGCGCCATGCACGGCCTTGACCAGCGAGGACTTGCCCATGCCGCGCGCGCCCCAGAGCAGGGCGTTGTTGGCCGGCAGGCCCTTAGCGAAGCGCTGGGTGTTGTCGAGCAGGATGTCGCGCACGCGCTCCACGCCCTGCAGCAGACGGATCGGCACGGCGTTGATGCTGGGCACCGGCGCTAGCCAGCCGGGCGCGGGATCCGCATGCCAGACAAAGGCGTCGGCGGTCTTGTCATCGAAGACCGGGGCCTGCGGCGGCGCCAGTCGTTCCAGCGCCGCAGCGATACGCAGCAGGACGGTGGTTTCGCTGTGGTTATCGGCAGCCGGGACTTTGGCAGCCCTGGCGGGCGTTTTTGCGGGCTTCTTGGGCATGCTTGTACTTTGAAAAGACGAGTGATGAGGCGGCCATTCTGGGGATGCCGGAGCCGGGGCGCAACCGGTAGCGGGGCCGTTGTGTTTGCGCCATAATCCGGCCCCGAAATCGACCAAGCTCAGCTTATATTGTGGAGGTCATATGTATCCCGAAGTGCAGCTTTATATCGACGGCGCCTGGGGCAAGGGTGCGAGCGGCAAGAGCCAGCCGGTTCTGAACCCGGCCACCGGCGAAGAGATCGGCAAGGTCGCCCATGCCGACAAGGCCGACCTCGACCGCGCACTGGCCGCTGCCGACAAGGGCTTCAAGGCCTGGAAGAAGGTTTCGCCCTTCGACCGTTACAAGGTGCTGCGCAAGGCCGCCGACATCATCCGCAGTCGCTCCGACGAGATCGGCAAGATCATGTCGATGGAGCAGGGCAAGCCCTTCATCGAAGCCAAGGGCGAGACGATGCTCGCCGGCGACATCATGGACTGGTTCGCCGAGGAAGCCCGCCGCACCTATGGCCGCATCGTGCCGCCGCGCGCCGAGGGCGTGTACCAGCTGGTGATCAAGGAGCCGGTCGGTCCGGTCGCCGCCTTCACCCCGTGGAATTTCCCGATCAACCAGGCAGTGCGCAAATGCTCGGCTGCCTTGGCTGCCGGCTGCTCGATCATCCTGAAGGGCCCGGAAGAGACCCCGGCCGCCTGCGCCGCGCTGGTTCAGGCCTATGTCGATGCCGGCGTGCCGGCCGGCGCGATCCAGCTCGTCTACGGCGTGCCGTCGGAAATCTCGGAATACCTGATCCCGCATCCGGTGATCCGCAAGATCACCTTCACCGGCTCGACCCCGGTGGGCAAGCATCTCGCCATGCTGGCCGGTGCGCATATGAAGCGCATCACCATGGAGCTGGGCGGCCATGCGCCGGCCATCGTCTTTGAAGACGCCGATGTCGATACCGCCATCAAGGTGCTGTCGGCCAACAAGTTCCGCAATGCCGGCCAGGTCTGCGTGTCGCCGACCCGTTTCCTGGTGCATGAGAAGGTCTACGGCCAGTTCGTCGAGGGCTTCACGGCCTTTGCCAAGTCGCTGAAAGTGGGCGACGGCATGGACAAGGACACCCGCATGGGTCCGCTGGCCAATGACCGCCGCGTGCAGGCGATGGAGATGTTTGTCGCCGACGCCGTGTCGAAGGGCGCCAAGGTGGAAACCGGCGGCAAGCGCATCGGCAACAAGGGCAACTTCTTCGAGCCCACCGTGCTGACCAACATGAACAACGACATGCGCATCATGAACGAGGAGCCTTTCGGCCCGCTGGCGCCGATCGTGCCCTTCTCGAACTTCGATGCGGTGGTGGAAGAGGCCAACCGTCTGCCCTTCGGCCTGGCGGCCTATGCCTACACCAAGTCGGCCAAGACGGCGGCTGCCATCGGTGCGGCGTTCGAGTCCGGCATGGTGTCGATCAACCATCATGGCCTGGCCCTGCCGGAAGTGCCGTTCGGCGGCATCAAGGATTCGGGCTACGGTTCGGAAGGCGGCTCGGAAGCCATCGAGTCCTACCTGAACACCAAGTTCATCACGCAGGTCGGCCTCTAAGCCACTGCGCGAGACGAGACGGAAAAGGGGGCTTCGGCCCCCTTTTTTTAGAATGAAATAGAGAGCTGAACGGTAGAGCGAATGAAGTATATCGCTATACCGGCAATAGCGGCCCCACTAAGTAGCCAGCCTAACGCAAGATGAAAGCGGAAGACCGCGATCAGCGCTGCGGCTGAGAGTGCGGCCATCCAGGGATCGAGGCTGGCGAGCACCGGCAGATCCCAGGTTATACCAGACCAGGATACCGGCTGCATCTCGCGGAACAGTGTGTGCAGGCTGAACCAGACTGCGAGATTGAGGATCACGCCGACGACGGCCGCCGTGATCGCCGCCAGTGCATGGCTGAAGGCCTGCACATGGCGGATACGTTCCACATAGGGCGCGCAGAGGAATATCCATAGGAAGCAGGGCACGAAGGTGACCCAGGTGGCGAGCAGGCCGCCTGCCAGGCCGCCGAGCAGCGGATCGAGGCCGCCGAAGCGGAAGCCGGCGATATAGCCGACGAAGGTGAGTACCAGGATCAGCGGACCGGGCGTGGTCTCGGCCAGGCCGAGGCCATGCAGCATCTCGTCGGGACCGAGCCAGCCGAAACCTTCCACCGCCTGCTGGCCGACATAGGCGAGCACTGCGTAGGCGCCGCCGAAGGTGACCACCGCCATCTTGCTGAAGAACACACCGACCTGGCTGAAGACGTGATCGGGACCGAAGACGGCGAAGCTGTACAGCACCGGTACGGCCCAGAGCAGCGCGAAGAGGGCGAGGATGCCGATGTTGCGCTGCCAGCTCGGCGCCACGCTGGGCAGCACATCGTCATCATGCTTCATCTGCACGTCAATCCAGTCGGGTCGCGCCTGGCCGATGCGCCAGCCGACCAGGCCGGCGCCGAGCACGACCAGTGGGAAAGGAATCTGCAAGACGAACAGCCCGATGAAAGCGGCCGCACTGAGGCCGAGCAGGAAGCGCGTCTTGATCGCGCGTTTGGCAATGCGCTGCATCGCCTCAAACACGATGGCCAGCACGGCCGCCTGCAGGCCGAAGAACAAGCCGCTGATGACCGGCACCTCGCGCCACAGCACGTAGATGGTGCTCAAGGCGAGGATGACGGCAAGGCCGGGCAGGATGAACAGCAGGCCGGCGGCAAGGCCGCCCTTCCAGCGATGCAGCAGCCAGCCGATATAGGTGGCGGTCTGCTGCGCTTCGGGGCCAGGCAGCAGCATGCAGAAGTTCAGCGCATGCAGGAACTGCGGCTCGCTGACCCACTTTTTCTCGTCGACCACGATGCGATGCATCATGGCGATCTGCCCGGCCGGGCCGCCGAAGCTGAGCAGGCCGATCTTGGCCCAGGTTTTAAAGGCCTCGCCGAAAGATGGCCCGGTCTTTTGCGGAATCGTATCCATGGTTTTTTCTACCCGCTTACGCCGCCGGCGGCCAGCCGTGTTGTTCGCCTGCGGCGCTGGCGCACCAGGCATACAGGGCATCGTAGATCAGTATGCCGCGCTCCAGCATGGTGTCATCATCCTGCAACATGGCCGAGAGCCCGAGCGAGATGGCCAGCAGGCCAGGCGCCTGCGGCGCCAGTTCCGGATGACCGGTATCGGCCGCCCGCACGATGGTGGCCAGCCGCATCAGGGCCGGATCGCCGCCCAGGGCATGCTTCGCGATGAAGGTATCGAAGCTGCAAAGCTCGCCGTCATGGCTGTAGGTCGCACCGGGAATGTCATAGGGCGTGGCCTGCCACGCTTCGGCGCGGGCGAAGACCTGGTCGGCCGGCACATAGAGGAAGCGTGCATCAGCATCGATGAAGCGCCGTACCAGCCAAGGGCAGGCGATGCGGTCGATCTTCGGCCGTTCGCGGGTGATCCAGCGGCTGGCCTCCACCGGCGGCTTCGCCTGCAGCGGTCCACCGGCGGCACGCCAGCCCTCGATGCCATCGACCAGATAGCGGGCGCGATAGCCGCGCCGCTGCAGCTCGGTGCAGGCCTCCTGGCTGACCTCATGGCCATGCACGCAGGCCACGACAATCTCCTGATCGCGCGGCAGGGCCTGCGCCCAGAGGCCGATCTGTTCGGGCCGCCGCCGCCGCGCACCGCGGATCGTATCCGCCGCTTCGGCATAGCGTTCCTCGCGCCGCAGATCGATCAGATACGGGAAACGCCCGGCGGATTGCGCGCGCGCCAGGTCGACAACGGAGATGGAGGGAAAGGTGCTGGTATTCATCTTGCTACTCCTGCCACGCGCGGTTTTAGCGTGACGATCAGGAGCGGCGCTTGGATACCGGAGTATCTCAGTCGGGGAGACCGCATTGTCCCCGTAACCGGAGACCTACCGCCGGGCCGGCGGAAAGGCAAGCGGATTTTTTCAGGCCGACGAGACCTTGCCGCCGGGATGGCGCAGCAGGCTGCCGGCCAGTTCCTTTTCGGTCAGCACCATCTGCACGATGGCCGTGGCCAAGCCGCTGAGCCGGACCAGATCGTCGACCAGCACCGGCGAGGGCGAGAGCAAACGATCAAGTTCGGCATGGGCGCGGCCGAGATCGTCATCGCCAATCGGTGCGACGCGATCCGGCTTTGCTGCAACAGGCAGCGCGCTTTGCTGCGGCGCCAGCACGGCCAGGATGTCATCGATGCGCTCGACCAGGGTGGCGCCCTGGCGGATCAGGTCGTTGCTGCCATGGCAGCGCGGATCGAGCGGCGAGCCCGGCACCGCCATCACCTCGCGGCCCTGTTCGGCCGCCATGCGCGCGGTGATCAGCGAACCGGATTTCAGCGCCGCCTCGATCACCAGCACACCCAATGATGCCCCGCTGATCAGGCGGTTGCGACGCGGGAAATTCTGCGCCAGTGGCGGGGTGCCCGGCGGCATCTCGGCAAAGATCGCACCCTGGGCGGCGATCTGCTCATGCAGCGCGGCATTCTCGGGCGGAAACACCACGTCGATGCCGGTGCCGATAAAGGCTGCCGTACTGCCGCCGGCCGACAGCGCGCCGTCATGGGCGGCCCGGTCGATGCCGCGCGCGAGACCCGACAGAATGCAGAAGCCGTGGCGGCTGAGGTCGGCGGCGATGTCGCGGGTGAAGCGCTGGCCGATGGCCGAGGCGTTCCGTGCACCGACAATGGCGATGCCGGGCTGCTGCGTGATCAGCGGATCGCCTTTCACCGCCAGCAGCGGCGGCGCGTCCTCCAGCTGCATCAGGCCGACGGGATAGCCCGGCTCGCCCCAGGCCAGCAGGATGGCGCCGCAGGTTTTCAGCGCCTTCAGTTCCTGCGTGACGGTCTTTTCGTCGGCAAGGGTGATCTTGCGCCGCGCGCCGCCGCGCTGCGCCATCTCGGGCAGCTTCTCGATGGCTTTGGCGGCGCTGCCGTAATACCGGAGTATGTTGTGGAAGGTGATCGGTCCCAGATGCGCGCTGCGGATCAGCCGCAGCCAGTCGCGTTTCTCAGGCTCACTGAGGAGGCGACCCGCTGCCATCGGGCTTCTTCTTGCCGATCTTGGGTTCCTCGCCCTTGAGCAGGCGGGCGATATTCTGATGGTGGCGAATGAAGACGAGGAACGCCATGGCGAACCCCATGATGCCGGCTTCCGGGCTGACATAAATCCAGGCGACGACCGGCGTTGCGACAGCGGTGACCAGCGCCGACAGCGACGACAGCCTGGTGATCAGGGCAACAATCAGCCAGCACGCGCAGGCGAAGACACCGACCGGCCAGGCGACGCCGAGCATGACGCCAAGATAGGTGGCGACACCCTTGCCGCCATTGAAGCGCAGCCAGATCGGAAACAGATGACCGATGAAGGCGGCGAAGGCCGCCAGCAGCATGATGTCGGGGCCGTAATACGCGCCCAGCAGTGCAGCGACGGTGCCTTTTCCGCCATCAAGAATCAGCGTGGCGGCCGCCAGATCCTTGCGGCCGGTGCGCAGCACATTGGTGGCACCGATATTGCCCGAGCCGATGCTGCGGATATCGCCCAGCCCGCTCATCTTCGTCACCACCAGGCCGAAGGGGATCGAGCCGAGCATGTAGCCGAAGACGACGGCAGCAATGTAGTAGGGCAGATCGAAGGTCCAGAAGGCCGCATCCATGGCGATCAGCTTTCGCGCTTGCGCTGGAAGACCGTCTCGCCGGCAACCACCGTGCGCAGCGCATGGCCCTGAACGCGGCGGCCGTCATAGGCGGAATTCTTTGCCTTCGAGCGGAATTTCTTTTCATCGACGCGCCAGGGCGTATCGGGATCGAAGACCAGCAGGTCGGCCGGTGCGCCGGGCGCGAGACGACCGCTGTCCAGCTTGAGCAGCCTGGCCGGATTGCAGGTGAGGCAGGCCAGCAGCTTCAGCAGCGGCACCGAGCCATCGTGGTACAGGCCCAGCGTCAGCGCCAGCAGCGTCTCCAGCCCGATCATGCCGAATTCGGCCTGGGCAAATGGCAGGCGTTTGCTTTCCGGATCCTGCGGTGCATGCGCCGAGGAGATCACATCGATGGTGCCGTCCGCGATGGCCTCGACCACGGCCTTGCGGTCGCTTTCGACGCGTAGCGGCGGCTTCACCTTGGCGAAGGTGCGATAGTCGCCGACATCGAATTCGTTGAGCGAGAAGTTATGCGGAGCGGCGCCGGCAGTGATGCGCAGGCCGCGAGCCTTGGCGCGACGCACGGCATCCAGCGAGTCCTGCGTCGAGAGATGCGAGGCATGCAAGCGGCCGTTGGTCATTTCCAGCAGGCGGATGTCGCGTTCCAGCATGATGGTCTCGGCCATGGCCGGGATGCCGGACAGGCCGAGGCGGGCGGCGATCTCGCCCTCGTTCATCACGCCGCCCTTAGCCAGCGACGGATCTTCGCAATGCTGCATCAGCAGCAGATCGAAGACGGTGGCGTAGGACAGCGCCCGGCGCATCAGGCGCGGCGAGGCGATCGACTTCTCGCCATCGGTGAAGGCAACCGCGCCGGCCTGGGCCAGCAAGCCAAGTTCGGTCAGTTCCTCGCCCCGGGTGCCCTTGGTGATGGCGGCGGCCGGCAGGATCCGCACCACGGCGGTATCCGTGCCGCGGCGGGCGATGAATTCCACCAGCGCCACTTCGTCGATCACCGGATCGGTATTGGGCATCGCCACCATGGTGGTGACGCCGCCGGCGGCTGCGGCACGGGCGCCGGTGGCGATGGTTTCCTGATGCTCGGCGCCGGGTTCGCGCAGCCAGACATGCATGTCGATCAGGCCCGGTGAAAGGCAATGTCCTTGGCAGTCGATCTGCTCGGTATCGCCGGCGAAGTTGCCGCTGGCGAGCTTGGGGCCGAGATCGACGATGCGGTCGCCCTCGGTGAGCAATGCGCCTTTGACATCGAGACCCGAGGCCGGGTCGAGCAGGCGCGCGTTGGTGTAGAGTTTACGACGACGAGGCATGGGTTTTCTTTACGAGCCCGTTTTATCTGCAAGATCCGGCGGCGTGCTGTGACGCCAGTTCGGCAGATGCTGGGCCAGCAGCTCCAGGCAGGCCATGCGGACGGCGACGCCCATCTCGACCTGCTCGTGGATGACGCTGCGGTGAATGTCGTCGGCCACCTCGGTATCGATCTCGATGCCGCGATTCATCGGGCCGGGATGCATGATCAGGGCATCGGGCTTGGCGAAGGCCAGCTTCTCGTGGTCGAGGCCGTAAAAGTGGAAGTATTCCCGCGTGGACGGCACGAAGGAGCCGTGAAAGCGCTCCATCTGCAGACGCAGCATCATCACGATGTCGACGTCGGTCAGGCCCTTGCGCATGTCGTGGAAGACTTCGACGCCGAGCCGCTCGGCAAAGGCTGGTAGCAATGTGGGCGGGGCGATCAGGCGCACACGGGCGCCCATAGTATTCAGCAGGTGGATGTTCGAGCGCGCCACCCGGCTGTGCAGGATGTCGCCACAGATGGCGACAGACAGGCCTTCCAGCCGGCCCTTGCGGCGGCGGATGGTCAGCGCGTCGAGCAGGGCCTGGGTCGGATGTTCATGACTGCCGTCGCCGCCGTTGATGACGCTGCAGCCGACCTTCTGGGCCAGCAGGGCGACTGCGCCCGAATCCTGGTGCCGCACGACCAGCAGATCCGGGTGCATGGCATTCAGGGTGATCGCGGTGTCGATCAGGGTCTCGCCCTTTTTCACCGACGAGGTGGCGACCGACATGTTGATGACGTCGCCGCCGAGTCGCTTGCCCGCCAGTTCGAAGGAGGTGCGGGTGCGGGTGGAGTTTTCGAAGAACAGGTTAATGATGGTCCGGCCGCGCAGGCTGGACTGTTTCTTCTCCACCGCCCGGTTCAGATCGACATAGCGGTCGGACTGATCCAGCAGAATCTGGATATCCTGGGCAGAAAGCCCTTCAATTCCAAGGAGATGGCGATGGGGAAAAGAAACCGACGGCCGGAGGCCGGATTCGGCGGATTGGGTGGCGCGACTCATAGACATTAAAAACGCACTCTAGCGAAATCGGCGTTGCAGAGCAATCAAACCATTAACCAATTTATGCTCTGCTGGCGATCATTATGCAGGACTATCGGCAGAATCAGATCGACCTTGCAACCGTGGACTCTGCTGCCAGCCAGGCGGTGCGTCTGCTGCAGGTGCTGAATGGCCGTGCCAACGACGTGGCGGCCATCACCACCAATATGTTCGAAATGGCCACGATGCTGTCGTTCTCGGATTACGCCGACGGCTTCCGTCGCGTGCAGGAGTTCCTGTCCTTCTGCGATGTGATCGAGAGCAAGCTGGAGAATATGCCGCCGGCGACGCGCGAACCGATCGTCTATGAAGTGACCGCGGTGAAAGTGCGCGCCTTCCATGCCCTGCTGAAAGCCATGGGCGCCTATCTGATGCTGCTGGAGCGGCGCGAGATGCTCAACTTCTTTGCCCAGGCCGTATTCCTGATGCAGCAGGACGTGTTGGTCGAGTTCAGCCGCGATGGCCTGTCCGACGTGCCGCAGCAGCTGGTCCCGGATGCCATGCCCGAGCTTTGCCTGGAGGTCCAGGAGCGGCTGAAGCGCCTGCTGGAACGCTGCATCGACGTTCCAGACTTCCGCTTCGAGACATGACCGCCGGAGCAGCGGCCCCGATGGACGCAGCGCTTCTGCAGCAGCTGCAGGCCGGACTGGAAGCACATCGCCAGGGCGACCTGCCGAATGCCGAGCGGCATTATCGCGCCGTGCTGGCCTCTGCACCCGACGCGCTCGATGCCTATAACCTGCTGGGCCGCCTGCTGGTGCAGAGCGGGCGGGCGGGTGAAGCGCCGGTGCTGTTGCGCCATGCGCTCGACCGTGCCCCGAACCAGCTCGGACTCTGGCTGAGCTATACCGAGGCCCTGCTGGCCAGCGGCGACCTGGAGGCGGCCCGTCTGGCTGCCGAAACCGCACGACGGCTGGCGCCGAAGGACGACGACGCGCTGTTTGCCTGGTCGGAAGTGCATCGGCTGGGCGGTCTGTGGGATCTGGCGGCCGGCGGGTATCGCGAGCTGCTGACGCGCAAGCCCGGCCATGCCGGGGCCTGGCTCAATCTGGCCACCTGCCTGCAGGCGATGGGCGATCTGCCCGGCGCCCGCGATGCCGCCGAACGCGCCGTGGGTTTCGCGCCGCAGGCGCCGGAATGCCACAACAACCTGGGCAACCTGCTGGCGCTGGCGGGCGATCACGCCGGGGCATTGCCGCATTTCGACCGCGCCTTGCAGCTGCGCCCCGATTACCCGCCCGCCCTGATCAACAAGGGTGCGGCGCTGCGCGAGCTTGGCCAGACCGAAGCGGCACTGCCGCTGCTGGAGCGCGCCATCCGTCTCAGCCAGGGACATCCCGATGCCCTGGCCGGCTTCGCCCAGGCCAAGCATGCGATGGGCGAACTGGCCGATGCGCTGGCGGCCTATCGGGCCGCCCTGTCGCGCCGGCCCCACGATGCCGAGACCCAGTGGAACCATGCGCTCGCCGCACTGGCCGATGGCGATTTCACGGCTGGCTGGCCGGCCTATCGCTGGCGCTGGCGCAAGGCCGAACCGCCGCTGCCGCGCCGCAGCTGGCCCTGGCCGCAGTGGAATGAGGGCGATCCGTCTGGCAAACGTTTGCTGGTCTGGGGCGAGCAGGGGTTGGGCGACCGTTTGCTGTTCCTGCAATACCTGTCCGCGCTGCTCGATGCCGGCGCCATTGTCACGCTGGAAACCGATCCGCGCCTGATCCCGTTGCTGCAGCGACGCTTCCCGCAGATCGAGTTCATGCCGGAAGGCAAAACGGCTGATCCGGCGTTGCTCAAGCGTACCTTCGACGGGCATCTGTCGCTGGGCGATCTGGCACAGGGACCGCCGCCGGGCCTGCCGGTGCTGCAATCCGATGCAGCGCGCATGACCGGCTTCCGGCGGAAATATCAGAATGGCAGCACAGATCTCCTGATCGGCCTGTCCTGGCGCAGCGCCAATCCCGCACTCGGCACCGCCAAGTCCATTGCCATTGCCGATCTGGCACCGCTGGCGGCCTTGGCCGGCACGCGGTTCGTCTGCCTGCAATATGATGTCACCGCAGACGAACAGGCCGGCCTGCGCGCCCTGTTCGGCGATCGCTATATCCATGACGCCACAGTGGATGCCCGCAACGACCTTGCAGCCCTGACCGACCAGATCGCCGCGCTGGATGCCACACTGACGGTTTCCAATATCACGGCGCATCTGGCGGGCAGTTTGGGGCGCCCGGTGCAGGTGCTGGCGCCCGCCGGCAAGAGCCTGTTTTTCTACCTCATGGCCGGCACGGAGCGGACGCCCTGGTACCCGTCGATGCGGATTTCCCGCATGCAGCGGGGCCAGACGAGCGAAACCGCATTGCTGGATGCCGTCAGAGGGCTGGAATCGCTGGAAAAATAGCGCCTGCGGTGTTAGCAAAAGGCCCGCCGCTGGCATCTGCCGGGGCCAGACCCTACTTTCAAGCCCATGACCCGCAAAAGCTATTACATCACCACGCCGATCTATTACGTCAACGACAAGCCGCATATCGGGCATGCCTACACCTCGCTGGCCTGCGATGTGCTGGCGCGCTTCAAGCGGCTCGATGGCTTTGACGTGATGTTCCTGACCGGCACGGATGAGCATGGCCAGAAGGTGGAGAAGTCGGCCGAAGTTGCCGGCACCGATCCGAAATCCTTCTGCGATACCGTGAGCCAGACCTTCCGCGATCTCGCGAAGGCGATGAATTTCTCCAACGACGACTTCATCCGCACCACCGAGCCGCGGCATGTGACCGCTGTGCAGGCGTTGTGGCAAAAGCTTGTTGCCTCCGGGAATATCTATCTGGGGGATTACGCCGGCTGGTATGCCGTGCGTGACGAGGCCTTCTACCAGGAAGACGAACTCGTCGACGGTCCGAACGGCCAGAAACTGGCGCCGTCGGGCGCGCCGGTGGAGTGGGTGAAGGAGCCGTCGTATTTCTTCAAGCTGTCGGCCTGGACCGACCGGCTGCTGAAATTCTATGAAGACAATCCCGGCTTCATCCTGCCGAGCAGCCGCCGCAACGAGGTGATGAGCTTCGTGAAAGGCGGCCTGAAGGATCTCTCGGTCTCGCGCACCACTTTCAAATGGGGCATTCCGGTGCCGGGCGACGAAGCCCATGTGATGTATGTCTGGCTCGACGCCCTGACCAATTACATCACAGCCGCCGGCTATCCGAATACCGAGAGCGAGAAATACAACCGCTACTGGCCGGCCGACCTGCATATGGTCGGCAAGGACATTCTGCGGTTCCACGCCGTCTACTGGCCGGCCTTCCTGATGGCCGCCGATATTCCGGTGCAGAAGCGCGTCTTCGCCCATGGTTGGTGGACCAACGAAGGCCAGAAGATCTCCAAGTCGCTGGGCAACGTCATCGATCCGTTGCAGCTGATCGAGGAATACGGCCTCGACCAGACCCGCTATTTCCTGATGCGCGAAGTGCCGTTCGGCAATGATGGCGATTTCCGCCGCGCCGCGATCATGAACCGCATCAATTCCGAACTCGCCAACGGTTTCGGCAACCTGGCGCAGCGCACGCTGTCATTCTGCGCCAAGAACACCAATGCCTCGGTGCCGACGCCGGGTCCGCTGAACGACGCCGACGAGGCCCTGCTGGCCCAGGCCGACAGCCTGATCGGGCAGTTGCGCGCGTCGCTGGACGAGCAGGCGATCCATATTGCCATCCAGCAATGGTTCGACCTGGTCGATGCCGCCAACAAGTATATCGATGTCGAAGCGCCCTGGACGCTGCGCAAGACTGATCCCGCGCGCATGCAGACGGTGCTGTGGACCCTGCTGGAGGCGATCCGCCAGCTCGCCATCCTGTCGCAGCCCTTCATGCCGCAGTCGGCGGCGAAAATGCTGGACCAGCTCGGCGTCTCGGAAGCCGCGCGCAGCTTCGCGCATCTGGGCGAACCCGGCCGCCTGCGCGCCGGCACGCCGCTGCCGGTGCCGCAGGGCGTGTTTCCCCGTCATGTGGAAGCCGCGAAAGAAGGCGCCTGAGATGGCGTTGCTGATCGACAGTCACTGCCATCTGGACTTCCCGGATTTCGCCGAGGAGCGCGATGCCATCATCGCGCGGGCGCGCCAGGCCGGCGTCGGCCTGATGCTGACCATCTCGACGCGGCTGGACCAGTTCGACCGCGTGCTGGCGGTGGCGGAAGCCTATCCCGATGTCTACTGCACAGTCGGGATTCACCCGCATGAGGCCGACGACCATGTGGATGTCGCCGCGGCGAAACTGATCGCGCTGACCCAGCATCCGAAGGTCGTCGGCATCGGCGAGACCGGGCTGGACTATTTCTACGAACACAGCGATCGCGAAGCCCAGAAGACCTGCTTCCTGGCTCATATCCAGGCTGCGCGCGAGACCGGACTGCCGGTGGTGATCCATACCCGAGATGCGGATGACGACACCGCCGCAATCCTGGATGCCGAAATGGCCAAGGGCAAATTCAAGGGCCTGCTGCACTGCTTCTCGTCCGGTCAGCCGCTGGCCGAGCAGGCCGTGAAGCATGACATGATGGTGTCCTTCTCCGGCATCCTGACCTTCAACAAGGCCAAGGCCGTGCAGGAGTCCGCGCTGGCGCTGCCGATGCAGAACCTGCTGGTGGAAACCGATGCGCCCTATCTGGCGCCGGTGCCGATGCGCGGCAAGCGTAACGAGCCGTCGTTCGTAGCCCATACGGCCGCCTTCCTCGCCAAGCTGAAGGGCGTCGGCGTGGCCGAGATCACCGATACGACGACGGCGAATTTCCTGCGCCTGTTCGACAAGGTGCCGCGCGATGCGGTCGGCGACCGCCGGGCTGCCTGAGGACTCGATGCGCGCCATTATTCTTGGTTGCGGCACTTCCACCGGCGTTCCGCGCATCGATGGCGCCTGGGGCGACTGCGATCCGGCCGAGCCGAAGAACCGCCGCAGCCGCGGATCCATCGTGGTGGAGCAGGGCGGCACCCGCCTGCTGATCGATACCAGCCCGGATTTGCGCAACCAGTTTCTGGCCAACGGTCTCACCTCGGTGACGGCCGTGGCCTGGACCCACGATCATGCCGACCAGACTCATGGCGCCGACGATCTGCGCATTCTGGCCTATACATCGGGTGAGCGCGTGATCGGCTATGCCGATGATTTCACCCATCAGCGCCTGCGCAAGAAATTCGGCTACTGCTTCGAGGCCATGAGCGACGGCTATCCGCCCATCATCGAGCCGCGCCTGATCGACGGGCCGTTCACCGTCGGCGCGATCACCGTGCAGCCGTTCCGCCAGGATCATGGCAAGATTCATTCGCTGGGCTTCCGGTTTGGCGATCTGGCCTATTCGAACGATGTCGTCGGCCTTGATGACGCAGCGTTCGAGACGCTTGCCGGCGTGAAGGTCTGGATTGTCGATGCGCTGCGCTACAAGCCGCATCCGACCCACAGCCATCTGGAACAGACGCTGGGCTGGATCGACCGTCTCAAACCCGAGCGTGCGATCCTGACCAACCTGAATTTCGAGCTCGATTACAACAGGCTGAAGGCGGAACTGCCGGCCGGCGTCGAACCGGCCTATGACGGCATGGTGATCGAATGCTGAAGTCGATCTGGGCGGTGTCGCAGAAGGGCGCTGTCGGCATGATGAGCCAGGCGCTCGGTCTGGCGGAAGCCCTGTTCAATGGCGGCGGCTTCGCCCTGCCGCAGAGTTTCGAGGTCGAGTATCGCTGGCCTTACACCTGGTCGCCGATGCTGCCGGCGTTTGCCAGCCTCAAGGCGATGACGCCGGAAAGCATGGCGGCCTTTGGCGGCCAGCCCTGGCCCGATGTGCTGATCACCTGCGGCCGCAAGTCGGCGCTCTGGGCGCTGGCGGTCAAGCAGGCCAGCGGCGGCCGCACGGTGCTGATCCATATCCAGGATCCAAAATCTTCTCCCGCATACTGGGACCTGCTGATCGTACCGGAGCATGATCGGATACGCGGCCTGAATGTGATGACCTCCAAGGGTGCGCTGCACCGGGTGACGCGGTTCAAGCTCGACAGCGGCGCCGAGGCGATCCGCCAGGAATACGATCATCTGCCCAGGCCGCGCGTCGCGGTGCTGATCGGCGGCAACAACCGCTACTACACGCTCGACGAAGAATGGATGCAGGGTTTTGTCGCCCAGCTGCGCAATATGGTCGAGCGTTCGGGCTGCGGCCTGCTGACCAGCATCTCGCGGCGCACCGGAGAGGCCGAGACCAATATCCTGCGCGGCGGCCTGGCCAGCCTGCCGGCGGCCTTATGGGACGGGAAGGGGCCGAACCCGTATTTCGGCTTCCTGGCGCTGGCCGATGTCATCGTGGTGACCTGCGATTCCGTGTCGATGATCTCGGAAGCCTGCTCCACCGGTAAGCCCGTCCTGGTGGCCCGTCTGCCCGGACAGTCGAAGCGGTTCGACGCCTTTTTCGAGAGCCTGCTGAGCCAGGGCCTGATCCAGTGGTTCGACGGTCGCCTGATGCAGTGGGAAAACGGCCGCCTGGACGACATGGACCATATCGCGCGCGATGTGCGCCGGCGGTTCGGCTGGGACTGATTTCTGCGTCAATTTGACGCTATAATATAACAATCGGCGTCTAAGCGCTTTATTTTGCGAGCGGTTCTCATTATTAGTTGAGACCGCCTCTCAGACGTGCGCCGCCAACGATGCGGCAAAATGGAGTGTTTTCGATGAACCATGACCTCTCCTTCATGGCGCTGGTCCTGCATGCCGATCCGATTGTTCAGGGCGTGATGGGAATCCTGGTGATCAGCTCGGTGGCGTGCTGGGCCATCGTGGCCGAGAAAGTGGTCAGCTTCGGCCGCGCCCGCCGCGCCGCCCGCGCCTTCGAAGCCGCTGTGAAAGCCGATGTGATGCTGGCCAAGCCGGGCGAGGGCATCCAGGGCGCGATCCTCGCCGCTGCGGCGCGCGAGAAGCGCGACGGCATCGACCCCGGTGAAAGCCGCTATGAATTCCGCGTTCGCCTCGAGATGGTGATGCGTCAAGCCATGGCGCAGCAGCTGCGCCAGCTGGAACCCGGTTTGCCATTCCTCGCCACGGTCGGCTCGGCGGCGCCCTTCATCGGTCTGTTCGGCACCGTCTGGGGCATCATGAACAGCTTCACGGCGATCGCCGGCTCCAACGATACCAGCCTGGCGGTCGTCGCGCCCGGCATCGCCGAAGCGCTGTTCGCCACCGCGCTGGGTCTGGTTGCCGCCATTCCCGCCGTCGTGCTCTACAACAAGTTCAGCACCGATCTCGGCCGTCTGGCCGCGCGCTTCAACAATGCCATCAACGAGGCAGCCCGCCAGTTCTCGCGTACGTCTGTCCAGCCTCATGCGGCGCGCCCGCATGCAGAGGCCGGTCAGTAAGGATCACGCATCATGGCAATCTCTCCCATCGGCACCGGCGGCAGCGATTACAGCAATGACGGTTTCGACGGCTACAAGCCGATGTCCGACATCAACGTGACGCCGTTCGTCGATGTCATGCTGGTGCTGCTGATCATCTTCATGGTGGCGGCGCCGCTGATGATGGTCGGCGTGCCGCTGCAGCTGCCCAAGACGACAGCCACCAAGGTGACGCCGCCGAAGGAACCGCTGGTGGTCAGCATCGACAAGGACGGCAAGCTGTTTATCCGCAAGGATCCGGTGGAAGAGGACAGGCTGATTGCCCGCCTGCAGGAGTTGCGCGGCAGCGAGCCGGATACCGTGGTCTATGTGCGTGGCGACAAGACTCTGGAATACGGCAAGATCATGGATCTGATGAGCCTGGTCGGGCAGGCCGGCTTCGGCAAGATTTCGCTTGTTGCCGAAGGCGCCACGCAGAAAACCCAGGCCGTTGCACCGGCACGGTGATGGCAATGCGGGCAAAGATTTCCTCCTGGACGGTATCGATCGGCGCGCATCTGGCCGCGATCGCTCTGCTGTTCTTCGGCCTGCCGCTGTGGCAGAAGCCGATCCAGGCCGAGGAAAAATTCCAGGGCATTGAAGTGCTGCTGCTGGCCAGCGCGCCGCCGGTCGAGGCCGTGCCGCAGCCGGTGGTGGAGCATGTGCCCCCGCCACCGCCGCCGGAAAAAGAACCCGAGCTGATCACCTCCAACAGCACCGAGCCCGACGTGGAGCCGGTACCGCCGCCCAAGCCCAAGCCGGTGGTGGTGCAGAAGCCCAAGCCGCAGCCACCGAAACCGGAGCCGCCCAAGCCTGCGGTCGAGACGCCGCCGGCAGCGGCAGCCGAACCGGCCCCGCAGCAGGTGGCTGCCGCACCGGTCGCGCCACCGGCACCGGCCGTTTCCGCGCCGCGCGTCGCAACCAACCCGGATGCCGAGGCCAATTACTATGCCACCCTGCTGGCTTATCTGGAGCGCAACAAGGAATATCCGCGTCGCGCCCAGCTGCGCCGCATGGAAGGCGTGACGCATCTGCGCTTCACCATCGATGACCAGGGCCGGGTCGTTCGGCACAAGATCGAACGCAGTTCGGGTCACGAGATGCTGGACGAGGCTGTCGAGCGACTGATCGTCAAGGCTTCGCCATTGCCGCCGATCCCGGCCAGCCTCAACAAGTCGAGCCTGGATATCGTGGTGCCGGTACAGTTCTTCTTGAAGTAAGACAAAGACATATAAATTCCGGGGAAGACCGATGAAGCGACTGATCGCGACTATCGCCGTGATGCTGAGCCTGCTGGTTGGCCAGCAGGCCGGCGCACAGGACAAGGCCAAGGCCGCGGCCATCAAGACCTACGGCGATATTGCGCAGGCGATGTATGAAGACTCGCTCAGCACGGCGCGCAACCTGCACAAGGCTGTCGCGGCCCTGGTGGCGAAACCCTCCGAAGCGACCCTGAAGGCCGCCCGTACGGCATGGATTGCCGCCCGTGTGCCCTACCAGCAGTCGGAAGTCTTCCGCTTCGGCAACCCGGTTGTCGATGAGTGGGAAGGCAAGGTGAATGCCTGGCCGCTGGACGAAGGCCTCATCGATTATGTCGATGCCGGCAAGTATGGCGCGGAGTCGGATGAGAACCCGCTCTATACCGCCAATGTGATCGCCAACAAGACGCTCAAGTTCGGTGGCAAGACGCTGGATGCGCGTGTCATCGACTGGAAGCTGCTGCGCAAACTGCATGAAGTGGGCGGTGTCGAAGCCAATGTGGCGACCGGCTATCACGCCATCGAATTCCTGCTCTGGGGGCAGGATCTGAATGGCACCGGACCGGGCGCCGGCAACCGGCCCTGGACCGACTATGCCAAACAGGGCTGCACCAACGGCAACTGCGACCGCCGCGGCCAGTATCTGACAGTCGCGACCCAGATGCTGGTCGACGACCTTGCCTTCATCGTGAAGCAGTGGGGCGCCGAGGGCGCCGCACGCAAGGTGCTCACCGCGAAGGGCATGGACAATGGCATCAGCGCCATGCTGACCGGCATCGGCAGCCTGTCCTATGGCGAACTGGCCGGCGAGCGGATGAAGCTCGGCCTGCTGCTGCATGATCCGGAAGAGGAGCATGACTGCTTCTCGGACAACACCCATAACTCGCATTACTACAACGTGGTCGGCATGCTGGCCGTTTATGGCGGCGAGTATACCCGCGTGAATGGCAGCGTGGTCAAAGGTCCGGCGCTGACCCAGCTGGTGCGGACCGCGTCGGCGGATCTCGATACAGAGATGCGCGCCAAGCTCAAGGCGACCTTCGACGCGATGACCGCGATCAAGCAGCGCGCCGAAACCAAGGAGGCCTATGACCAGATGATCGGTGAGGGCAATGCCGATGGCAATGCCGTGGTGCAGGCCGCCATCGATCGCCTGACCGACCAGACCAAGACGCTGGAGCGCGTGGTTGCGGCGCTGAAGCTGAAGGTGACGTTCGAAGGATCGGACAGCCTCGATGCGCCTGACAAGGTCGGCAAGAAATAGTTTTTCCGTCGCACTGGCGCTGCTGGCAACAGGAGCGCCCGCGCTGGCGGTGGATGAGCCGCCAGGCGGTGCGGCCACCGGCCGGCGGCTGGACGCGACGGCGTTTTCGCAGCCCTCCGGTAATCTGAGTTTCGAGCGGCAGCTCGATTTCAAGATCGGCGACGGTATCTTCCGCAAGCTGTGGGTACCGTCGCCCAGCTCGACGAAATCCTCCGACGGGCTCGGACCGCTCTATAACGCGCGCAGCTGCCAGTCCTGTCATATCCGTGACGGACGCGGCCAACCGCTGGTGTCGGGCGCAGCGGCCCAGTCGATGGTGCTGCGGCTGAGCATCCCGCCGCAAACGGAAGCCAATCATCGCGCATTGCACGACCTGCTGCGCAACGCCACACCGGAACCGGTCTATGGCTACCAGTTGCAGCCCTTCTCGGTGCAGGGCCTGCTGGCCGAAGGCCGCATGACGGTGCGCTACAGCGCACAGACCATTACACTGGCCGGCGGCGAGACCGTGATCCTGCGCAAGCCGCACTATGGCATCGCCGATCTCAATTACGGTCCGCTGCATCCGCAGGCGATGATGTCGCCCCGGGTGGCGCCGCCCATGATCGGGCTGGGTCTGCTGGAGCTGATCCCGGAAGCCGCAATCCTGAAACAGGCCGATCCGGAAGACAGCAACGGCGACGGCATCGCCGGCATTCCCAATCAGGTGTTCAGCCCGTCTGAAGGCCGTGTCATGCTGGGGCGCTTCGGCTGGAAGGCCGGGATGCCGACGGTGGCCGACCAGGTGGCGGAGGCTTTCGCCACCGATCTCGGCCTTTCGACGCATCTGGTGCGCAGCTCCCATGGGGATTGTACGACTGCGCAGAAGGATTGCCGGGCCATGCCGGTCGGTGAGGACGCGCGCGAACAGGTGGAAGTGCCGCGCAAGATGTTCGATCTGGTCGGCTTCTATGCTAGCCATCTCGCGGTGCCGCCGCGCCGTAATGCCGCAGATCCCGCCGTGCTGCGCGGCAGGACGCTGTTCGCTGCGGCCGGCTGCAGCGGTTGCCATACACCGAGCTTCACCACCGGCAGCGATCCGGCCCGCCCGGAACTCTCAGAACAGACCATCCATCCCTATACCGACCTGCTGCTGCACGATATGGGCGAGGGGCTGGCCGACGAACGGCCGGAGGGCAGGGCCAGCGGCCGGCACTGGCGCACACCGCCGCTCTGGGGACTGGGCCTGACCAAAACCGTCAGCGGGCATGACTTCATGCTGCATGACGGTCGCGCCCGCGGTGCCCTTGAGGCGATCCTGTGGCATGGCGGCGAAGCCGAAGCGGCGCGCGCCCGGGTCCAGCGCATGAGTGGCAGCGAACGCGCCGATCTGCTTGCCTTCATCAATTCGCTTTAGTCCGGAGTCACATCATGCGTTTCATTGCCGCCCCGATCTTCGCCCTGCTGTTCGGTCTCATGGCGTCTCCCGGCCATGCCGTCGAGCCCGCGACCTATGCCGCGCTCAACCGCGCTTCTGTCGAGAAGCATATCCTGCCGCGGTATGACGCCCTGGTAACAGCGACGGCCGCACTGGAGACTGCGGCAAAATCCTATTGCGCCGCACCGGCAGCCAAGCCGGTTGCGGAACTGCAGGCCGCCTTCGGCACCACCATGGATGCCTGGCAGGATATCCAGCATGTGCGCTTCGGGCCGGCGGACTGGTTCTTCCGCAGCCAGCGGTTCGCCTTCTGGCCCGATCCCCGTAACACCATCGGCAAGCAGATGGCCGAACTTCTTTCCAGGCATGCCGCCGGTTCCGTCGATGTCGACCTGCTGGCCAAGGGCAGTGTTGCCACCCAGGGCCTGCCGGCGCTGGAGCGCCTGCTCTTCGGAGAAGATGCCAACAAGCTGAAAGCCGGCACGGATGCCGCCTATCGCTGCCGCTATGTGGAAGCCATCGCCATCAACCTGTCGCGCATGGCGCAGGAAACCCGCAACGCCTGGCGCGAGGGCGGCACAAACGCCTTTGCCACCGTGATGCTGGATACCAAAGCCGCCGACGCGCCCTATCGCGAAGAACAGGAAGCCACGCTCGAACTGTTCAAGGCCCTGTATCTGGCCGTCGAACTGGCCTCGGACCACAAGCTGGCCCGGCCGCTCGGCGGATCGCTGAACGATGCGCGGCCGCGGCTGGCGGAATCCTGGCGCAGCGAGCGCTCGCTGCGCAACATCCAGCGCGATCTGGAGGCGGCCCGCGACCTCTACCAGACCGGCTTCGCGCCCGCCGTGGCTGACAAGGCGCTCGATGCCGCAATCCGTGAGGCCTTCTCCCGGTCGCTGGCGGCGGCCGCTGCCCTGAAACTGCCGCTGGAAACCGCCGTGCAGGACAAGGCGGCACGACCGCAGGCCGAGAGGCTGGCCGCCGAAACACTGGCGCTGAAAAAACTGCTGGGCGACAAGCTGCCGCCGGCCCTCGATATCCCGGTCGGCTTCAATGCGCTGGATGGCGACTGAGATGAGCATCACCCGGCGCACGGCCTTATCGCTTTTCGGTGCGGTAGCCCTGCTGCCCGTCTCCTTGCGTGCCGCCACACCGGAACGCCTGTATCTGAATGCCTATGGCGAGAAGGGCGGTTTCGGTTTTGCCGCTTTCGATGCCGAGGGCAACATCCGGTATCGCCGGCCGTTGCCGCAGCGCGGTCACAGCTTCGCCCGCAGCCCCGATGGCCGCATTGCCGTCGCCTTCTCGCGCCGGCCGGGCGACTTCGCTTTCGCCTTCGATCCGCTGAGCGGCGAGACCGGACGCATGATCCCAGCCGCCGATGATCGCAGTTTCTGTGGCCATGGCGCCTTCACCGGCGATGGCCGGCTGCTGTTCGCCACCGAGGTGATTGCATCGACAGGCGAGGGCGTGCTCGGCATTTATGCGCCACGCGAGAACTGGGCCCGCGTCGGTGAATACCGCACCCATGGCCTCGATCCCCATGAGGTGAAATTGATGCCCGATGGCCGCACCCTGGTGGTCGCCAATGGCGGCATCCTGATGCGGTCCGACATGCCGCGGCTGAAGCTGAACATCGCCGAAATGGATCCGTCGCTGGCCTATATCGACAGCCGCGATGGCAGCCTTGCGGCGCTGATCCGGCCTGAGACGGAATTGCACCAGCTCAGCATCCGCCATATCGCCATCGACCGCCGCGGCCGCGTGGCCATCGCCATGCAGTATGAAGGGCCTGAAGACGACGACGTGCCGCTGGTTGCCCTGCATGATGCGCCGGCTGGCGCCAAGGCTTTGCGCTTTCTGCCGATGCCGGAGGAGCAGCGGACCGCCCTGCAGCAGTATTGCGGATCGGCCACGATGGACAGCAGCAGGCGCTATCTGGCAGTCAGCAGCCCGCGCGGCAACCGCGTGCTGGTTTGGGATATGGAGCGCGAAGCCATGGTGCAGGTGGGCGAGGCGCGTGATGTCTGCGGTATCGCGCCGCAAGTCTCGGCCGGATTCCTGGCCTCGAATGGACTTGGCCGGCTGTATAAACTGCAAACGGGCGGCCCGATCGAGGATCTGGCCGCCCGCAGCAGGCTTCAGTGGGACAACCACATGGTGGTTGCCGCCTAAGGCGTCTTAATCGAGACCCACGGTCGTCAGGTCCTGGAACCAGTGCTGGGCCTGCACGAAGCTCTTCACCTTCGGGTTCATGGCATGCGGATTGGTGTCATGCACGACCCAGAGGTAATGCGCCTCGTCGACATAAATCTCGTGCAGCTTCGCCATGATGGCATCCTGCTTCGAGATGTCGTAGGTGGCGCGCGCTTCCTCGATCAGCGCATCAACCTTGGGGTTGTCGTAATAGCCCCAGTTCACGCCATTCGGCGAGGTATACTTGCTGTGCAGGAAACGCACGAAGGCGTAGAAGGGGTCTGAGGTCACATACGCCAGGTTGATCGCCGTGATGCCCTGGTTGATGTCCGACTTCACGCCGCTGCGCCAGTGGGTGTACAGCGTTTCCAGTTCGACCACCTTGAATTCAAGCTGGATGCCGATCTCGCCCAGCGCCTGCTGCACATATTCGTTCATCGGCAGCGACAGCATCTGGCCAGTGCCGCCCGTTGCGATCACCACTGTGGCCTTCAGCGGCTTTTCTTTCGAATAGCCGGCTTCGGCCATCAGCTTCTTGGCCGCCGCCTGATCGTACTTGATGTCGAAGGTCGGCTTGCCGAACCACGGGCTGGTCGGATCGACCTGGCCCTTGGCGGGCATGGCCAGGCCGTTCAGCAGCGCGACAACCTCGTCGCGGTTGATCGCCAGATTAGCGGCCTTGCGCACGCGGATATCGGCCCAGGGCGATCCCGGCAGCAGGCTGAAGTGATAGGGCCAGACATGCGGCGTGACATTCTGCACGATCTTCATGTTGGCTTTTTTCAGCTGCGGCACCGCATCGGGCGCCGGCGTCTCGATGATGTCGACCTGGCCCGACAGCAGCGCGGCCGTGCGCGCCGAGGCTTCCGGGATCGGCACCAGCACAATCTTGTCGGCCTTGGCGATGCGCGTCTTGTTCCAGTAGTCGGGGTTTTTGCTCAGTTCAGCCAGTTCGCGCGGCACCAGCCGGCTCAGCTTGAACGGTCCGGTGCCCGAGGGTGTGGCGGCGAACTTGTCCCAGTCCTTGCCGACCTTGTCATACTGGGCCGGGCTGGAGATCAGGAACCATGACAGCTGCCACAGGAACAGCGCATCCGGGGTCTTGGTGGTGATCTCGACGGTGTAGTCGTCGACCTTGCGCCAGCTGGCGACCGACGGAATGCGCGGGCGGACCTGGGATGCCTGCTTGATGTCGTACCAGGGCGACTTGTCGTTCAGCACCTTTTCCAGGTTCCAGACCACGGCATCGGCGGTGAATTCCGAGCCGTCATGGAATTTGACGCCCTTGCGCAGGGTGAACAGCCATTTCTTCGGGTCGGTCGGGTCGACCTTCCAGCTTTCGGCCAGGCCGGGCGTCAGCTTGCCCAGACGGTCGGAGATGTTCAGCTCGACCGCCACCAGGGGGTCATAAATGGTGTGGCCGGTGAACTGGTAGCCGCCGGCGCCATTGTTGGGCTGGCCGGCGGTGAGCGGGATATCGGCCATCGAGATGCCGTACCGGATCACGCTCTGGGCCTGGGCGGTGGTGCCGGAGCTGAGGGCCGTGCCGGCCAGCAGGGTCAGACCGAGGGTCGCCGTGGCGACGGTCCGGATGACCGAACGCCGCCAGGAGGTCTGCGGGAGGGTCTTGGGGAGGCTCATGGGGTTCTCCAGGAAATGGGTCGCGGCGATGAATGCCGCGCGCGACAGCCCTGAAATTGCAAAGAGTGCGCCATGGGCGGAATTCGGCGTATACATCGCTCCAGATGCTGCGGTATGGCCGGACATGCCCAAGCAGAGGGCATGCGGCAGCACGCAAAATGGCGAGAGTGAGCGAACCTATAGCCGAACCAATGCGGCGTGGTTTGAGCGTCCTGGAGCCGTTTTCTGCCGAAAACCAATAATCTATATTTTCCATAATATACATTATCCGATTTAAGGGTTGCATTATGTGACAACGGACGGATACCTTCCCGGCGGGCTTCGTCCCGGGTCCCGGCCAAGCTATGCTGGCTGCATTCCCTTCACATGAGGCCACTTCAATGTCTGGGTCTGCCAGCAGAGCATGTCTCGCCGGTCGGACGGCGTGACGGCCGTCGATCCGCCAGCCGTCCTGGCGATGCCTGCCGCCCGGGCCATACCCACTCTCAAGGCCTTCCTGCGGCTCTCTGCGCCTTACTGGCGCGGCCCCACCGGCTTGCGCGCCTGCAGCCTGACCGGAGCCATCCTGGTCTTTGCCATCCTGCAGGTCCTGCTGGCTGTCCGCCTCAATCTGTGGAGCGCGGATCTGTTCGACGCCCTGGAACGCCGGTCCGGCAAAGGCTTCCTCGCGGAGCTCGGCATCTTCGCCGCCATCGTACTGGGCATAATGCTGGTCAACACGCTGCACCTTCACGTCAAACGCGTCCAGCAACTGGAGTGGCGCCAGTGGCTCACCACCCGGCTGATCGGCGAATGGATGAAAGACGGCAACCAGTTCCGTCTCAATGTGGCCGGCGGCACGCTCACCAACCCCGATGGACGGATCGCCGAGGATATCCGTATTGCTACCGAAGCTGCGGTCGACCTGACCCACTCTCTGTTATACTGCACTCTATTGCTGTTCAGCTTTGTCGGCATCCTCTGGGGCCTGTCAGGCGTCATCGCCATCCCTTTGAACGGCATCGAGATCGCCGTCCCCGGCCATATGGTCTGGCTGGCCTTTCTTTATGCCGGCACCGGATCCCTGCTGGCCATGTATATCGGCCGCCGGCTGATTTACTCCGCCGAGTGGCGCCAGACCGTGGAGGCTGATTTCCGTTATGCCCTGGTTCACGGCCGCGACAATGCAGAGACCATAGCGCTGGCGCGCAGTGAAGCCGATGAGCGGCGCGCTCTCACCGGACTCTTCGGCCTGGTGGCCGCAGCCTGGCGCAGCCAGACAACCGGACTGCAGCGTCTGATCCTGTTCACATCCGCCTACAGCACACTGGCCGTCTTTTTTCCTATACTGATCACAACGCCGCGCTTCCTGGCCGGTGCCATCACGCTCGGTGGACTGATGCAGACGGCACAGGCCTTCCAGCAGGCAACATCTGCATTGTCATGGCCCGTCGATAATTTTGCCCGTCTGGCCGAACTCCGCGCTTCGATGGAACGCGTGCTTGCCCTGCATGCCGGGCTGAAGGCCGTTTCCCAGCCTTCCGCTCTCGCCCCCGCAAGGCGTATCGACGTTATCCGCACGGCTGGCCCCGGATTGACGGCACGCGGGCTGGCGTTGTGCGAGCCGGATGGTCGCCAGATATCCACGCCCTTCGATCTGGATATCGCGCCGGGCGAACGGGTCCTGCTGTCTGGCGACATGCGAACGATCATCGTGCTCAGCAAAGTCATCGCCGGCGTCTGGCCCTGGGGCAGTGGCCGTCTCGAACTCCCGGAGGGTTCGATTTTCGTCTCGCCCGAGTTGCCGTATATTCCACCCGGCAGCCTGCGGCATGTCATCGCCTATCCCGAGGCCGATAATCCGGACCATCATGCATCGATCGGGCAAAGCCTGATCGATGCCGGCCTCGAGCGCCTGATTCCGCGCCTTGATGAAACAGATGACTGGGGCCAGGCATTGAGCAATGCCGAGCTGCAGCGACTGAGCTTTGCCCGACTGATGTTCCATCAACCCGACTGGATCCTGCTCGACCGTGCGGCATCGACGCTCGACGAACCGGCAGAACAGGAAATCATGCAGCGCCTGATCGAGCGGCTGCCCGGTGCGACCATCCTGGCAGCCGATCCAAGGCCGCGCGGTGGCGAGTTCTACACCCGACGGCTGATTGTGGATCGCTCTGCCGACGGGATCATATCCGTGCAGAGCGAAGTCCTGGCCGTCGATACCGAAATCGAAACGGCCCCGCATCCGGTTCAGCAAAGCCGGGTCGATCAGTTGCTCAACTGGATCCGGGCTGGCTATGGCGCAGAATAAGCGCTGGATACGTATCCCGACATGCGTACTTCAAACTGTCACACGCGCGGAAGCCCCGGCACGCTTGTCGCCCTCCTCTGTGCAGGCCATAAAGCACCTCCGACAGTGTCATATATAATGTCGGACACCCCACGATCCCAACCGGTCTGACGCCGTGACGAATACGCAAGCTACCCTTCCTGTCGCTCGGCGCCTCACCGTCCGTGCGCTGCTGCTCGGCGAACGCCTGGATACCTCAGGCCTCGAACGCTCAGACACCATTTCCACCAATCCGTTTGCCTTCCGGGTCGGTGAGACCGGCCTGGTCGCCTTCTTCCGATATGGCGCCGTGGTGACTGCCGGTCTGTCGCCGGTCGAAGAAGACGATCTTCTGCGCAAGATCGCCCCCCGGGTCAGCGGCGCTTTCCAGCCGGTCGAGGATGAGATCGCCATCATCGCCCTGTCTGTCGAGGCTGACGACACCATCCCGCCTGGCGGCGCCATCCAACTGCGCGAATTGACGCCGGAACGCTTCCTCATTATTGCCGATGCCATGGCCAAGAGCGTGGCGCTGGCCCATAACGAACGTCAGGTCAGCGTTGTGTTCGACGTGATCGACCCGCTGGCGCGCGCCATGGCGGGCAACGGCCGCGTGCCGGGCAACCGCAAACGCCTGCTGCGTCTAATCGGCGAATCCCTGCTGGTCGAACATCGCATGGCTGGCCGCGTTGCCGTCGAAGACAAGCCGGACGTGCTGTGGGACCGACCGGAACTGGAGCGCCTTTTCAACCGCCTGCAGGACGAGTATGAACTGACCGAGCGCGCGGCGGCCCTGGCCAACAAGCTTTCGGTGATCCAGGCCACCACCAGCGCCCTCACCGACCTGATCGACGCCCAGCGCAGTCTGCGTCTGGAAATGGCGATTGTGCTCTTGATCGTGTTCGAGATCGTACTCACTTTGGTACACTGGGCTTACGTCTGATGGAGTGCATGTCGGTATGAGTGGCCAGCCAACTTTTGCCGTCGCGGGTGGATTTCTCGGTGTGACCGGTGCGGCCGGCAAAGCCGGCATCACGATTGCCGGCATTCCCTTCGACATCGCCACCACCAACCGGCCGGGCGCGCGCTTTGGCCCGGAGGCGATTCGTCGTGCCAGCAAGATGCTGGTCGATGGCGATCACCCGACGTTGCGCCGTGATCTGGCCGCCGGCCTTGCCGATGCCGGCGATTTCGCCATCGCGCTTGGCGATGTGCCAGCCAGTCTGGCCCTGATCGAGCAGCAGGCGGGCCAGTTCGAACACCTGATCACGCTGGGCGGCGATCATTCCATCGCCCTGCCGCTGTTGCGCGCCCTCCGCAAACGACAGGGCGGCCCGGTCGGCCTTGTGCATTTCGACGCCCATGTCGACACCTGGCCCGACAGCTTCGGTCAGCCCTATGGCCATGGCTCGTGCTTTTACCACGCCATCAACGAAGGCCTTGTCGACCCGCGGCGCATGATCCAGATCGGCATCCGCTCGCCGGTGCAGAATGACGTGATGGACTGGACGCTGCAGCAGGGCGTCACCGTCGTCAGCGCCCAGGACGTGCATGAGCGCGGCGTCGAGGCTGTGGCGACGCAGATCCGCCAGGTAGCCGGCACTGCGGCAACCTACCTGACCTTCGACATCGACGCGCTCGATCCCGCCTTCGCGCCCGGCACCGGCACGCCGGAGATCGGCGGCCTGGCAACCTGGCAGGCGCAGGCACTGCTGCGCCGGCTGCACGGCGTGAACTTCGTTGGCATGGACATGGTCGAGGTCGCGCCTGCTTACGATCATGCCGAAGTGACGGCGCTGGCAGCGGCCACACTGGTCTACGAATACCTGGCGCTGGTCCGCCGAGAAATATGACATTTTTGCCGTAATCAAAATTACCTCTTGCATCGCGGCGCATTTGCTTTAATTGCATCACTCAAGACGCAGGTCGCACGTGCCCTCGGCCATTCCGGTCAAGCAACGACGCACGCGTCCTTTTCGGAGAGCCAGCCGCGTGGGCTGGCGCCTTGAAGGAGCTGACGATGTTGTTCAGGCACTTACGGAGCTTGGTTTAGCTCACGACCTGTCGGTCTCAGGTGATGACCCGCTTCACCAGCGGTGAGCCAGGCCGGCAGCATTCCACCAAAATTCGCTTTTAACCGCCGCTTTCGAGCGGCGCGTTTTGACGTCTTGGAGGATATGCGGATGACCGCGTCCCGTCTTCGTGTTGCCGTCTCTCCACTACGCCGCGATCCGTCGCGACGACGCTCTGTTGAAGCCCTGCCCTCGGTCGATGCCGTGGTCGCGAACCTGCGCCCGGAAGAGCCGCTGCACTGCCTGCGTCCGGCGGCGATCACCGCGGCGGCCCGCTCCTTCGTCGAGGCCTTCGACGGTCGCACGCTGTATGCCGTGAAATGCAACCCGGAACCGCGCGTGCTGTCGGCGTTGTGGCGCGGCGGCGTGACGGCCTTCGACTGCGCGTCCCCGGCCGAAGTCGCGCTGGTGCGCCAGGTGCTGCCCGACGCCACCATCCATTACATGCATCCGGTCAAGGCGCGTTCGGCCATCCGCTCGGCCTGGCAGCAGCATGGCGTACGCGATTTCGCCTTCGACAGCGAAGCCGAGCTGGAAAAGATTCTGGCCGGGATCGGCGCCACCGATGAGCTGGGCCTGATCCTCCGCATCGCCCTGCCGAAGGGCAAGGCGGCGCTCGACCTGTCGGGCAAGTTCGGTGTCACGGCCGACGAAGCGCCGGCCCTCCTGCGTCGCGCCCGGACCGTGGCGCGCCGTATCGGTGTGTCCTTCCATGTCGGCTCCCAGTGCAGCGATCCGGTGATGTGGTCGGCCGCCATCGCGCGCGCCGGCGCCATCGTCGCCGAAGCCGGCGTGAAGCTCGACATCCTGGATATCGGTGGCGGCTTCCCGGTCGCCTATCCGGGCACCGACCTGCCGCCGCTGGCCGCCTTCATGGCCGAGATCGATGCCGGTGTCGTCGCCCTGACCGAGAGTCTGGGCGACAACGCCCCGGACGAGATCTGGGCCGAACCCGGCCGCGCCCTCGTTGCCCAGGGCGCGTCGGTGGTGGTGCAGGTGCAGGCCCGCAAGGGCGATGCGCTCTACATCAACGACGGTGTCTACGGCAGCCTGGCCGATGCCGGCACCCTGGCCTGGCGGTTTCCGCTGCGGCTGCTGCGCAACAGCACGGCGCCGGTTCGGCCCTTCACGCTCTTCGGGCCGACCTGCGACAGCCTGGACCGCATGGATGGCGGTTTTTGCCTGCCGGACGATGTGGCCGAGGGCGACTGGATCGAAATCGGCCAGCTGGGTGCCTATGGTGCCACCCTGCGCACCGCCTTTAACGGTTTCGACCGCGGTCAGCTGGTCGAGGTGGCGGATCCGCCCCTGATGCAGACTCCGGGCTATGCCGTGGCCTGATGCCTGCCCCGGAGGTTAATCCTCCGGGGCGACCATCAAACTGTCACCGCCCTCTGGTAGCCGGGGACAGTATCGGGTAAGTCCTTCCCCAAATTCCGTCCCTTCCCAGGAGCAAACAAGAATGAAGCATGTGGCGTTTTCCGGCCGTCTGGTCATCCTCGGTTTCGGCAGCATCGGCCAGGGCGTCCTGCCCCTGATCCTGCGCCATATCGACATGCCGGCCGACCGGATCAGCATCGTGACAGCGGAAGAACGCGGCCATGACGTCGCCAACGAATACGGCATCCGGTTCGAGAAGATCGCCCTGACCCGCGACAACTACCGCCAGGTGCTGCAGCCCCTGCTGACCAAGGGCGACTACCTGCTGAACCTGTCGGTCGACGTGTCCTCCGTGGCGCTCATCGAGCTGGCACAGGAGCTGGGCGCGCTGTACCTCGATACCTGCATCGAGCCCTGGGCCGGCGGCTATACCGATCCGTCCAAGACCCCGTCGCAGCGTTCCAACTACGCGCTGCGTGATTCCGCTCGTACCCTGATCGAGAAGTACCGCGGTGGTCCGACCGCCGTGCTGACCCATGGCGCCAATCCGGGCCTGGTCTCGCATTTCGTCAAGGAAGCCCTGCTCAACATCGCCAGGGATACCGGCGTCAGCACGGCCGTGCCGAAGGATCGCGCCGGCTGGAGCGCGCTGGCGCAGACGCTCGGCGTCAAAGTGATCCATATCGCCGAGCGTGACACCCAGGTCGCTGCCAACCAGCCCAAGGAACGCGACGAATTCGTCAACACTTGGTCGATCGAGGGCTTTGTCGGCGAAGGCTGCCAGCCGGCCGAACTCGGCTGGGGCAGTCATGAGAAGCAGCTGCCGGAAGACGGCCGCCGCCACGATTTCGGCTGCGATGCGGCGATCTACCTGCTGCGGCCCGGCGCCGGCACCCGCGTGCGCACCTGGACTCCGCTGGAAGGTCCCTTCCACGGCTTCCTGGTCACGCATAACGAAGCCATCTCGATGGCTGACTACTACACCGTGAAGCAGGGCGACACGGTCGCCTATCGCCCCACCGTGCATTACGCCTATCATCCCAGCGACGATGCCGTGCTCTCGGTACACGAGATCGCCGGCAAGAACTGGGAAATGCAGTCGCGCAAGCGCCTGATGATGGACGAGATCACCAGCGGCATGGACGAGCTCGGCGTGCTGCTGATGGGCCACAAGAAGGGCGCCTACTGGTATGGCTCGCGCCTGACCATCGAGGAAACCCGCAAGCTGGTGCCGCACAACAACGCCACCTCGCTGCAGGTGACCGTCGCCGTGCTGGCCGGCCTGATCTGGGCCATCGAGAACCCGACAGCCGGCCTGGTCGAGGCCGACGAACTCGATCATGCCCGCATCATGGAGATCTGCCTGCCCTATCTGGGCGAGATGGCCGGGGCCTATACCGACTGGACACCTCTGCAGGACCGCGAGACCCTGTTCCCCGAGCCGGTGGACCGCGACGATCCCTGGCAGTTCCAGAATTTCCGCGTCGTCTGAGACGCAGGATTTCAGAGCGGGCCCGTCAGCAATGGCGGGCCCGTTTCGATTCCGGCAGGATGATGCGGTGATTCCCGTGAGGCCTGCATGACCGCATCCCCCGACCTTTCCAGCCTGGCCGAACTGCTGCGTATCATGGCGCAGCTGCGCAACCCCGAGGGCGGCTGCCCCTGGGACCTGGAGCAGACCTTCGCCACCATCGCGCCTTACACGATCGAGGAAGCCTACGAGGTCGAGGATGCCATCGCCCGCAACGACTTGCCCGGCCTGAAGGACGAACTGGGCGATCTGCTGCTGCAGGTGGTGTTCCATGCCCGCATGGCCGAGGAGGCCGGCCATTTCGCCTTCCCTGATGTCGCTGCCGGGATCAGCGAGAAGATGATCCGGCGCCACCCCCATGTCTTTGGCACCGTCGCCGCCGATCATGCCGAGGCGGTCAGCACCAACTGGGAAACCATCAAGGCGGCCGAGCGTGCCGCCAAGTCCGAAAGCGCCGTCGAGGCCGGCCTGTCGCCGGTGCTGGCCGGGGTCACCGCCGGGTTGCCGGCCCTGCTCCGCGCCGTGAAGCTGCAGAACCGTGCCGCTCGCGTCGGTTTCGACTGGCCGGACAAACGGCCTGTCATTGCCAAGATCAAGGAAGAACTTCAGGAGCTTGAAGACGAAATCGAAAGCGGTTCATCAGAAGCGATGGCCGAGGAATTCGGCGACTTCCTGTTCGTGGTGGCCAACCTGGCCCGCCATCTGAAGCTGGATCCGGAAGTCTGCCTGCGTGCCGCAAACCGGAAGTTTGAGCGTCGTTTCAGTCAGATGGAAGCTGTTCTGAACTCTGAAGGTAAGGAACTGGCCAAGAGTGATCTGGCCACCATGGATGCGGCCTGGAACCAGGTCAAAAAGCGCGAAAAAGCCTGATTTCATAATCACCGACCGGGGCAAACCCTGCCCTGAAATGGCCGCGCCAGCGGCCCGGCTTCGCCACACTCTTCTCCTATTTATTGCAGTGCAGCAGCAAGTCGAATCAAAGACTTATTGCTGCCTCTGGGCGATTTCCACGCCCCACAGCGGAACTTAAAGGCCGCTGTTCCGGTTTTAACCGTGTCATCTCACCCGCGTCAGGAGGATTACGCCATGCGCAAGATCGCCATCGCCGCCGTTTCTGCCCTCGCCCTGCTCGCCGCCGCGCCCCCGGCAGCCGTCTATGCCGCGTCCACCGCCGGCACCTGGGACCAGATCGAAGGCAACTGGAACCAGTTTGCCGGCAAGGCCAAGCAGCGCTGGGGCAAGCTGACGGAGAACGACATCACCGTGATCAACGGCAAACGCCAGGAGCTGGTCGGCAAGATCCAGGAACGCTACGGCCTCGCCAAGAAGGAAGCCGAGAAGCAGGTCAGCGAGTGGGAAAAGACCCAGGCCGTCCGCAAGTAGGCCGCCCCGCTCATCCCTGCCCTCCATTCTGAAAGGATTGCCATGACCGATACCGTCAAACGCGCCGAGGCCAACCTGAAGGCCGCCTTGCCTTCCTGGGATCGCATCGCCGGCAACTGGAAACAGTATGCCGGCAGGGCCCGGGAACGCTGGGGCGAGCTGACCGATGACGACATGGATGTCATCGCCGGCCAGCGCCAGCAGCTGGTCGGCAAACTTCAGGAGCGTTACGGCATCCTGACCGATCAGGCCGAGCGCCAGATCGCCGACTGGATGAACGACATCTCAAAGACCCAAACCAAACCGTCCCCCAGCAAGCACTAGGAGTATATGTCATGGTAGCTCGTACCCGTCGCCGCGCCGCGACCCCTGAAGGCGACCTCGCCGTCCTGCGCGATCAGGTTTCCGATATCGGCGGCCAGCTCGGCGCCCTGCTGGACCGCGCCAAGAAAGACGGCACGGCTTTGGCCGAGGCCGAAATCGTCGCCCTGCAGGGCCGTCTGCAGGAACTGACAAGCGATCTGAAGGATCGCGGCCGCGAGGCAATCGACAAGATCGAGGAGACCGTTCAGGAGCATCCGGCCGGCAGCCTGCTGGCCGCCTTCGCCGCCGGCGCGCTGATCGCCGTTCTGCTGCGCAAGTAATGGCCTCGCCTCTCGCAGCCCTGCTGCCTGGACTGCTGCTCAGCGGCGTTCAGGCAGCGGCGTCTAAGCGGCAACGACAGCGCATGGCTGTCGTTGCCGGCCTCGGCGTGATTGCCTGTGCCGCGCTGTTTGCCGCCTTCATCCTGTTCGGCTGGTCGCTGTTCTTGGTGTTCGGCCTGAAACTGTCGCCGCATCTGGCCGCTGCCGCGGCCGGTGCCACCCTGCTTGGCGTTATCGTCGCGCTGGGTATTCTGGCGGCACTGGCCTGGACCTACTGGCCGCGCCACAGCTTCACCGACGACATCGAGAAAATCCGCGCCGAGATCGAGCCGCTCGCCCGCAAGCATCCGCTCGCGGCTGTCGGCGTTGCCGCCGGCCTTGGCGTCCTGCTCAGTTCGATCCTGCGGAAATAACCGTTACCACGGCTTCATGCTGAACAGCGAGATCAGCTTCTGCTTGAGCTGGTTGGCCGAGAAGGGCTTGGCGATATAGGCATCGACCCGGCTCTCGCGCGCCGTGATGACGAATTCGGCGCTGGCATTGCTGGTCAGCATCAGGAAACGGGTGCGCACGCCGGTCTTGCGCACATGCTTGAGCAGATCCAGGCCGGTGATGTTCGGCATGTTCCAGTCCGAGACGATCAGATCGAAATGACCGCGTGTCTCGTTCAGCTTCTCGATGGCGGCCGATCCGTCATTGGCAGTCATCAGATGCTGCACGCCGAACTGCCGCAGCATCATCACGGTCAGACGCTGGGAATAGGCGTCGTCCTCGACCAGCAGCACCGACAAATCCTTGAACTCCGTCATGCTGCCGCCTCCTCGCGGATGAGGCTCAGCCAGACGCAGCCTTCGTTGATTTCACTCTGCATCGCATCGAGCAGGATCGCGGCCGCTGCAATGTCGCCGTTGCCGATAGCCAGCTCGGTGCGCAGCGCCACATGCTGCAGGCGCCGCAGCCCCAGACTCCCGGCCGCGCCGCGCAGGCTGTGGGCCACAATCGCAATCTTGGGCCAGGCCTCGGCCTCCCGTGCCGCTGCAATCGCGGTTTTCTGATTGCCGATCATGGCAAAGAAAGTGTCGATCAGCTCGACCAGACCGCCCTTGCCGAAGGTTTCGGTCAGCTGCTGATGGGCACCGGCATCCATGGCCACGCCCGAAAAGACCTCCACGTCATCGTCCGGTACCACGGCCAGAAGATCGTCGGCGTCATGCTCCAGCCCCAGCACGCGGCGCATGGCCAGATCCAGCGTATCGGGATTGATCGGCTTGCCGACGAAATCGTTCATGCCGGCTTCCAGGCAACTGCGGATACCCACCGCACTCATGGTCGAGGTGACCGCGATGATCTTCACGGCATTGCGCGGCGGCGGCAGGGCCCGGATTGCCCGTGTCGCCGCCAGCCCGTCCATCACCGGCATATGTATATCGCTCAGGATCAGGTCGAAATCCTCGGCAGCGGCGGCCGCCACCTCTGCTGCGCCATCGGAGACGAAGGTGATGCTGTGCCCCGCATGGGCGAGCAGGCCGCCGATGACCTTCTGGTTGATCGGATTGTCTTCGGCGATCAGGATGCGCAGGGCCGGCAGCGGCGGCCGCTCGACTGCTGCTTTCTCCTGCGGCTTCTCGCCGGCCGGCAACGGCAGGATGACCCAGAAGGTGCTGCCCTGCCCCGGCACGCTGTCCACGCCGATCTCACCGCCCATGGCCTGCACCAGGGTGCGGCAGATCGCCAGGCCGAGCCCGGTGCCGCCGAAGCGACGGGTGATCGAGGCATCGGCCTGTACGAAGCTGCCGAACAGTCTGGCAATGCCTTCCGGTGTGATGCCGATGCCGGTGTCGCGAATTTCGAACCGGATCATCGCCGGCTGTGCGCCGGCTGCCGGACTTTCGCAGCGGACTGAGATAGTGACGCTGCCACGCTCGGTGAATTTCACCGCATTGGACACCAGGTTCAGCAGCACCTGCCGCAGCCGGCCCGGATCGCCACGCAAATAGCGCGGCAGATCGGGAGCGATATCCTGCCGGAGAGCGATGCCCTTCTCATCGGCGCGTACGCTCTGCAGCGCCACCGCGGCCGCAATCTGTGCCGGCAGGTCGAAATCGATGGTCTCAAGCTCGATGCGCCCGGCTTCCAGTTTCGAAAAATCCAGGATGTCGTTCAGGATGGCCAGCAGGGCTTCGCCCGACTGCAGGCTGGTATTGACCAGGTCGCGCTGCTCGTCATCCAGCCGCGTCTTCAGCAGCAGCCGCGTCAGGCCCAGCACCCCGTTCATCGGCGTGCGGATTTCATGGCTCATCATCGCCAGAAATTCCGATTTGGCCTTTGCCGCTGCCTCGGCCTCGGCCTTGGCCGCCTGCAGCGCCAGCTTGGCCTTGATGCGGGCCGTCAGGGAGGCGATGGCCGAGCGCAGCATCAGCAGCACGGCAAACACCAGGCAAAGGAAATACAGCAGCATCTGTTCGTGCGGCGTGACGTTGAAGGCCGGCACCAGATCGAGCAGATGGCACAGCAGCAGCACGACATAATTCAGCGTCGCCATCGCCGCCACCCAGGCGATCACCCGGCCATTGTTGGTCAGCATGGTCAGCGCCAGGCCCAGCACGCTGAACAGGGCGAAGCTGGAGGTCAGTCCGCCGGTCCCCAGCGTCAGCACCGTATTGCCCAGACCGCCGTTCAGCGCCATGAAGCCAATAGCGAGTGCGATATTGCCGGTGAAGCGGATCAGCAGCGCGCCGATCAAAGGCCCGCCGATCATCGACAGGAAGCCGGCCACCTCCCAGGCATTGAGGCTGGAGCGGATGGCGACATAGGGCGGGATCAGCAGCAGCGCGACGCAGACCGACAGGGTCAGTTGCAGGATGCTGCGATAGCGGTGCAGCTTGCGCGGATCGCCGCTGCGCAGCACGGCCGGCGGCACAAAGAAATCCACGGAGCGGGCAAAACCGCGCAACAGGGCGGACTGAGACAGGCGCGCCTCCCCCGGCAGCGTTGGTGTCTATGACACCGACGCTATCAAAGCCGCTGGCGCGAAGCCACCGGTTTACAACCGAAGAGTGCAGTCCGGTTCGAATTCAGGCACAAAAAAGCGCGGCCCTGGGGCCGCGCTTTCCGGTTTCGATGCGGATCGGATCAGAACGGGATTTCGTCGTCCATGTCATCGCGACGGGCCGGGGAGCCGCCACTGGACTTGCCGCCGCCGAATCCACCGCCAGAGGAACCGCCGCCGCCACTGCCGTAATCATCGCCGCCGCTGCCGAATCCGCCGCCCCCACCGCCACCGCCGCCTTCACGGCCGTCCAGCATGGTCAGTTCGCCGCGGAAACGCTGCAGCACCACCTCGGTGGTGAACTTCTCGGCACCGTCCTTATCGGTCCACTTGCGGGTCTGCAGGGAGCCCTCGATATAGAGCTTGGAACCCTTTTTCAGATAGGATTTGGCCACTTTCACGAGGTTTTCGTTGAAAATCACCACCCGGTGCCATTCGGTGCGCTCCTTGCGCTCACCCGAAGCCTTGTCTTTCCAGGTTTCCGAGGTCGCCACCGACAGCTGGGCGATCTCTTCGCCCGACTGCATGCTACGGATTTCAGGGTCGCGACCTAGATTACCGACCAGGATCACTTTGTTGACGCTGCCAGCCATTGTTTAACCCCTATCCGTTCTTGAACTGATCCTATAATATAACAGGCGGGTATAGTGAACAACTGTCCCGTAAAGCGCAATAATCGGCACCCCCAGAGACCGGCGTAAATCCATGCAGAAGTTCATTTCCGTCCGCGGCGCCCGCGAGCACAATCTGAAGAATGTCGATGTCGACATCCCCCGTGACAAGCTGGTCGTGCTGACCGGCCTGTCCGGTTCGGGCAAGTCGTCGCTCGCCTTCGACACGATCTATGCCGAAGGCCAGAGGCGCTATGTCGAATCCCTTTCGGCCTATGCGCGCCAGTTCCTGGAGCTGATGCAGAAGCCCGATGTAGATCACATCGACGGCCTCAGCCCCGCGATCTCCATCGAGCAGAAAACCACCTCGAAAAACCCGCGCTCGACCGTCGGCACCGTTACCGAAATCTACGACTATCTGCGCCTGCTCTATGCCCGTATCGGCGTGCCCTACTCGCCCGCCACCGGCCTGCCGATCGAGAGCCAGACCGTGAGCCAGATGGTGGACCGCGTGCTGGCGATGCCGGAAGGCACCCGCCTGCTGCTGCTGGCCCCCATCGTACGCGACCGCAAGGGCGAGTATCGCAAGGAATTGCAGGACCTGCAGAAGCGCGGCTTCCAGCGCGTCAAGGTCGACGGCAAGCTGTTCGAGATCGGCGAAGTGCCGGCGCTCAACAAGAAGCTGAAGCACGATATCGAAGTGGTGGTCGACCGTGTTGTTGTCCGCAGCGACATCAAGACCCGCCTGGCGGATTCCATCGAGACGGCGCTGAATCTCGCCGACGGCATCGCCTTCGCCGAGAATGCCGACAAGGACGAGCGCACGATCTTTTCGGCCAAGTTCGCCTGCCCGGTATCCGGTTTCACCATCGAAGAGATCGAGCCGCGGCTGTTTTCGTTCAATAGTCCCCATGGCGCCTGCCCCACCTGCGACGGCCTCGGCTCGAAGATGTATTTCGACGCCGCCATGGTGGTGCCGGAGGAAAGCATATCGCTGCGTGAAGGTGCGATCGTGCCGTGGTCGCGCGCCGCCACGCCCTCGCCCTACTACCTGCAGACCCTGGAAGGTCTGGCGAAATTCTACAAATTCTCGCTGAACACCAAATGGAAGGAGCTGCCGGTCAAGATCCGCAACGCCATCCTGCAGGGTTCGGGCGACGATATCGTGCCGATCTCCTACGACGACGGCATGCGCACCTATACGGTGAAGCGGCCGTTCGAAGGCGTTCTGCCCAATCTCGAACGTCGCTGGCGCGAGACTGAGTCCGACATGATCCGCGAGGAACTGTCGCGCTACCAGTCCGCCACCTCCTGCGAGACCTGCAACGGCTACCGCCTCAAGCCGGAAGCCCTGGCGGTCAAGGTCGGCGGCATGAATATCGGCCAGGTCTGCGAATACTCGATCCTCGATGCGCGCCAGTGGTTTCTCGACCTGACCAAAAAGCTGAAGCCCAAGGAAAAGGATATCGCCGCGCGCATCCTCAAGGAAATCAACGACCGCCTTGGCTTCCTGGTCAATGTCGGCCTCGATTACCTGTCGATGGCCCGTTCATCAGGTACGCTGTCGGGCGGCGAAAGCCAGCGTATCCGTCTGGCCTCGCAGATCGGCTCTGGCCTGACCGGCGTGCTCTACGTGCTGGACGAGCCCTCCATCGGCCTGCATCAGCGCGACAACGCCAAGCTGCTGGAGACGCTGGTCCATCTGCGCGATATCGGCAATTCGGTGCTGGTGGTCGAACATGACGAGGAAGCGATCCGCCAGGCGGATTATGTCATCGACATGGGCCCGGCAGCCGGCGTGCATGGCGGCGAAATCATCGCCCAGGGCACGCCCGACGATATCATGCGGTCGAAGAAATCCGTCACCGGCCAGTATCTGACCGGTGCGAAATCGGTCGCCATCCCGAAGCAGCGCCGCAAGCGCGTCGCCAACAAGCAGATCAAGGTGATCGGGGCGAAAGCCAACAACCTGCAGAATATCTCGGTCGACTTTCCGCTCGGCATCTTCACCTGCGTCACCGGCGTATCCGGCGGCGGCAAGTCGACGCTGACCATCGAGACGCTGTTCAAGGCAATCTCGCGCAAGCTCAACAACAGTCGCGAGATTCCGGGTTCGCATGAGCGGATCGAGGGTCTGGAATGGCTCGACAAGATCGTCGATATCGACCAGTCGCCCATCGGCCGCACGCCGCGCTCCAATCCCGCCACCTATACCGGCGCCTTCGGCCCGATCCGCGACTGGTTCGCCGGCCTGCCGGAAGCCAAGACACGTGGCTATGCGCCTGGCCGCTTCTCGTTCAACGTCAAGGGCGGCCGCTGCGAAGCCTGCCAGGGCGACGGCCTGATCAAGATCGAGATGCACTTCCTGCCCGACGTCTACGTGCAATGCGACGTCTGTAAAGGCAGGCGCTACAACCGCGAGACGCTGGAAATCCACTATCGCGACAAGTCGATTGCCGATGTGCTCGACATGACGGTGGAAGACGGCGCCGCCTTCTTCAAGGCCGTGCCGACCATCCGCGACAAACTGGAGACGCTGGAAAAGGTCGGCCTCGGCTATATCAAGATCGGCCAGTCGGCCACCACGCTGTCGGGCGGCGAGGCGCAGCGCGTCAAGCTGGCCAAGGAACTGTCCAAGCGCGCCACCGGCCGCACGCTCTACATCCTCGACGAACCGACCACCGGCCTGCATTTCGAGGATGTGCGCAAGCTGCTCGAAGTGCTGCACACGCTGGTCGATTCCGGCAACACCATGATCGTGATCGAGCACAATCTCGAAGTGATCAAGACCGCCGACTGGATCGTCGATATGGGCCCCGAAGGCGGCAGCGGCGGTGGCCGCGTGGTCGCCCAGGGCGCACCGGAAGACGTGGCCAAGGTCAAGGACAGCTATACAGGCCAGTATCTGAAAGAGTATCTGAAACCGGCGGCGCAGCGTTCGGCTGCGCCGGCCTCGAAAAAAGTCGGCCGCGCCGCGGCGGAATAAAACAAGGAAGCACCTGTCGATGATTACCCGCAAGGCCCTCACCCTGTCCGACGTCCAGGCCATTGCCGCCGGCGCCGAAGCCGAAGCCGTGAAGAACAACTGGAAGGTCAGCATCGCCATTGCCGATGACGGCGGCCATCTGCTGCATTTCCAGCGTCTCGACGGCGCGCCGACCCAGTCGACCTATATCAGCCAGGGCAAGGCCAAGGCGGCCGCCTATGCGCGCAAGCCGACCAAGGGCCTGGAAGAGGTGATCGGCAACGGCCGCACCGCCTTCCTGACCGCGGCCGCTGTCAGCGACATGGTGCTGCTGGAAGGCGGCGAACCGATCATCGTGGACGGCATCTGCATCGGCGCCGTCGGCGTGTCGGGCGTGAAGTCCAGCGAGGATTCCCAGATCGCGCTGGCCGGCATCGCCAAACTGGTGGCCTGAGGCCATCCGTGCCGCCGCGTCCGCGCAAGGTCCCGAAAAAGATCACGCCGGACTATCTGGAAAAGGCCGCCCTGTTCTATCTCGAACGCTACAGCAGTTCGGCGGAGAATCTCCGCCGGGTGCTGGACCGCAAGGTGCGGCGCTCGATTGCCGAACATGGCGCGCCGACAGCCGAAGAGGCGGTGCAATGGATCGTAGCCCTGCTGGCCAAGCTGCAGCGGCTCAACCTGCTGGACGACCGCAAATATGCCGAAGGCCGGGTGCGGCGGCTCTATGCCGAGGGCAAGTCGCTTGGCCGCATCAAGCAGACGCTGGCCGTCAAAGGCGTGGCGCAGGACGATGTGGCTGCCGCTTTCGAGCGCCTGCAGGATGAAGCGGATGCACCGGTCTCCGACCTGCCGGCGGCCGCCGCCTTCGCCCGCAAACGCAAGTTGGGGCCATATCGGATGGACGCCGAAGAACGCCGGACCATGAAGCAGAAGGATCTCGGCGCGCTGGCGCGTCGCGGCTTCAGCCAGGCCATTGCCATGAAGATACTGAGCGCCGGCAGCGTCGCCGCGCTCGAGGAGATGTTGCATGACGCAGATTAAGCCCATCCACATCATCGGCGGCGGGCTCGCCGGCTCGGAAGCCGCCTGGCAGGTTTCGCGCCTGGGCGTGCCGGTGGTGCTGCACGAGATGCGGCCGATCCGCAAGACCGATGCCCATCACACCGACAACCTGGCCGAGCTGGTCTGCTCAAATTCCTTCCGCTCCGACGATGTGGAAGGCAATGCCGTCGGGCTGCTGCATGAAGAACTGCGGCGTTGCAATTCGCTGATCATGCGGGCCGCTGAAGTGGCGAAAGTGCCGGCCGGTGGCGCCCTCGCCGTCGACCGCGATGTCTTTTCCGGCGAGGTGCACAAGGCCATCGAAGCCGAGCCGCTGATCACGCTGGAACGCGGCGAGATCGCCGGCCTGCCGCCGGCGGACTGGGACAGCGTGATCGTCGCCACCGGGCCGCTCACCTCGCCCGCTTTGGCTGAAGCCGTGGGCCAGCTCACCGGCCTGCAGAGCCTGGCCTTCTTCGATGCCATCGCGCCGATCATCCACAAAGACAGCATCGACATGGACAAGGCGTGGTTCCAGTCGCGCTACGACAAGGTGGGACCGGCCGGAGACGGCGCCGATTACATCAACTGCCCCTTCGAGAAACCCAACTACCTCGAATTCCATGCGGCGCTGCTCGCTGCGGAAAAGACAGAGTTTAAAGAGTGGGAAAAGAACACGCCCTATTTCGAGGGCTGTCTGCCGATCGAGGTGATGGCCGAGCGCGGCCCGCGCACGCTGACCTTCGGTCCGATGAAGCCGGTCGGCCTGACCGATCCGAAAACCGGCCGCAAACCCTATGCGGTCGTGCAGCTGCGCCAGGACAACAAGCTCGGCACGCTCTACAACATGGTCGGCTTCCAGACCAAGATGAAGCATGGCGAGCAGACCCGCATCTTCCGCATGATCCCGGGGCTGGAGAATGCGCAATTCGCCCGGCTCGGCGGCATCCACCGCAACACCTTCCTCAACTCGCCCAAGCTGCTCGACACGCAGCTGCGCCTGAAGGCGATGCCGCGGCTGCGTTTCGCCGGCCAGGTCACCGGCGTAGAGGGCTATGTCGAAAGCACAGCTATAGGCCTGATCGCCGGCCGCATGGCGGCAAGCCAGCGCCTGGGCAGCGAACAGACGCCGCCGCCGCCGACCACGGCGCTCGGCGCGCTGCACAGCCACATCACCGGTGGCGCCGATGCCAAGCACTTCCAGCCGATGAATGTGAATTTCGGCCTGTTCCCGCCGGTCGGCGAGGACGTGCATAAAAGCGAACGCAAGAAAGTCCTGAGCCGTCGCGCGCTGGCCGATCTCGGGACCTGGCTTGGCGGCGCCGCGGCCGCTGCCGCCTAGATCCGGCCGCGCAACGAGGCCCAGAGCAGTGCCATCTGTTTGCGCAGCGGCGTAACACGCGCCTCGGCCATCATCGGATCGTAGCCGCACTGTTCCAGCGCCTTCAGATGCAGGCCGGCCAGTTTTGCCGGCAGCAGCGCCGGCAAAGCCTGGCGCGATGACGTTCCCTGCCTTGCGGCAGCCAGCAGTCGTTTGGCCTCACCCGCGATCTCGGCGAGCACGGCCGGCAGCTTGGCGCTCACATCGGTCTGGATCACCGCATCGGGCGAAATACCATGGGCGCCGAGCAGACTGGCCGGCAGCAGGATGCGGCGCTGCGCGATCAGATGCGGTGTCGCGCGCAGGATGCCGGTCAGCGCATAGGCCGTGGCCGCCGGCTGCAGGATGCTGTCATCTATCGTTGCGCCGAGCTGCTGTGCCGCCAGCCGCATCAACGGCACCGAGGTCGCGGCCGCATAGTCCAGCAGCGCCGCCATGTCGGCGAGCGGCGCTTCGTCCATGTCGCGTTCGCGCCCGTCGATCAGCGCCAGCGCCTGTTCCATATCCAAACCACGGCAATGGGCATGCAGCGCCAGTACAACGGGATGTTGCCGCGGCGTGCCGGCGCGGATACCCTCCCAGGCCTCGCGCCACCATTGCAGGCGGATCTGGCCGATCATGGGTTGGGTGACGGTTTCGCGGGCCCGGGCGATCTCGCTGTTGAACGCGTAGAGCGCGAACAGGCCTGCCCGCCGGGCATCCGGTGCGAACAGCGCACTCAGCCAGCGGTCAGGGTCCAGCCGGCGCAACTCGCGGGCGCAATGGTCATCAGGCGATTCGGTCATTCCGGACTAGCGGTTTTGTGATAACTTCAGCGCAGCGAATCAGGGCTGTTGCGCGCAGACATGGGTAATCGATTCGTTCCTTCCCTCGCCCTCGTCCCCGAGGGCCCCGGCTGCGGACCAGCATAACCAGCAACGCCTGAACAAGAACAATAAGGACCCGCATCATGGCAAAGATTCTGGAAAACCTCTACAAGGCGCTCGGCGCCGGCGTCGTCCTGGCGCTGGTGCTGTTCTTCCTTGTCCACCGCAGCTTCGATGCTGCCTTCGTCAGCTTCTTCTTCCGCTGGCTGCATGTCCTCTCGGGCATCCTGTGGATCGGCCTGCTGTGGTACTTCAACTTCGTGCAGATCCCCACCATGCCGAAGATCCCGGCCGAGCTGAAGCCCGCCGTGGGCAAGTTCATCGCCCCCGAGGCGCTGTTCTGGTTCCGCTGGGCGGCGCTCGCCACGGTCATCACCGGCCTGATCCTGGCCTTCCTGAACGGCTACGGCCATCAGGCGCTGGCCCTGCAGGAAGGCAGCCGCACCATCGGTATCGGCATGTGGCTCGGCCTGTTCATGGCCGCCAATGTCTGGTTCGTCATCTGGCCGAACCAGAAGAAGGCGCTGGGCATCGTGCCGACCGACGATGCGTCGAAGGCCAAGGCGGCCCGCATGGCCATGCTGGGCTCGCGCACCAACTTCATGCTGTCGATCCCGATGCTGTACTGCATGGTCGCGCAGCAGAATGGCGGCGCCTGGTAAGGCGACAGCCTTTCAAAACGAACGAGGGCGGCCTTTGCGGGCCGCCCTTTTTCTTTGCCTGCGTGAACCGACTGCCGGTCAGACCGGGATCAGCGCCGCCGCCACCCGGCGGCTCTCGCCCATGAGAAGATTGTAGGTGCGGCAGGCGGCGCCGGTGTCCAGCGTCTCGATCACCGGGCCACGCTTGCGCACCTCGGCGCGCAGCGCCTTGTCGATGAAGACCATGTCCGGACCGCAGCCGAGCAGCAGGATTTCCACCTCGCCGGCGATAGCAAAGACCGGTTCCAGCGAAGCCAGTGTCATCTCTTTGATATCGATGATTCCCCAGGCCAGCGTCTGGGTCGGGAACACCAGCACGGATTCCGTCCAGTGTTTGCCGGAGATGCGGAAGCCGCCATCGCCATAGGCATTGATGACCTGGCGGTCGCCGGGAATGCGCGGCAGCAGGTCCATGACGCCGCTCGCTCCGCGCGCCCCTTACGGCCGCTGCGCGGCGGCCTTGGCTTCGGCCTGCTCGGCCGGCTGGCCGCGACGCAGGCGGTTCTCGCCCAGGAACAGCAGGATCGGTGCGGCGATGAAGATCGAGGACGAGGTCGCCAGCACGATGCCGAACAGCAGCACCAGCGCGAATTCGCGCACCGCCTCGCCGCCGAACAGGGCCAGCGGGATGGTCGAGAGGAACACGGTCAGCGAGGTGTTGACCGTGCGGTTCAGCGTCTCGTTGATGCTCTTGTCGATCAGTTCGCGTAGCGGCAGCGACTTGTACTTGCGCAGGTTCTCGCGCACGCGGTCATAGACCACCACCTTGTCGTTGACCGAGAATCCCATCACGGTCAGCACGGCCGCAATGGCCACCAGATTGAACTGGATGTCGGTCACCACGTAGAAGCCGATGGTCTTGGTGACGTCGAGCACCAGGGTGGCGATGGCGCCGATGCCGAACTGCCATTCAAAGCGGAACCAGATGTAGATCAGCATGGCGACCAGCGCCAAGCCCATGGCCAGCATGCCATCGCGGAACAGGCCTTCCGACACGGATGCGCCCACCGCTTCCACGCGGCGGATTTCGGTGCCCGGATAGGCCTGCGTCAGCGCAACGCGCACCTTGTCGGCGGCTTGCTGCGCGGCTGAGTCTTCCGTGCCCTGGCGCTCCAGACGGATCAGCACATCATTCGGCCCGCCGAACTGCTGCAACGCCGAATGGCCGAGATTCAGGTTGCCGATCAGGCCGCGCAGCGCCGGGAAATCGGCCGGCTGCTGCAGGCGGGCCTCGATCACGATGCCGCCCTTGAAGTCGATGCCGTAATTCAGGCCCGGATAGAAGAACAGGACGACCGAGATCACCGACAGGAAGGCCGAAACGGCCAGTCCGATGACGCGGCCCTTCATGAAGGGATAGGCGGTGTTGTCCGGGATCAGACGAAGCTTGTACATAACGGTCGCCTCCTTACACCGGCAGCAGCGTCGGACGACGCTGGCGCAGCCAGGTCACCATCATCAGGCGAACGAGGACGGTGGCAGTGAACATCGAGGTGAGAATGCCGATCGAGATGGTGACGGCAAAGCCCTTCACCGTGCCGGAGCCCAGCGAATAGAGCAGCGCCATCTTGATCAGCGTGGTGACGTTGGCATCGAAGATGGTGCTGAAGGCGCGGCTGAATCCGGCCGACATCGCCGCCATCGGCGACTTGCCCATTTTCACTTCTTCGCGGATGCGCTCGTTGATCAGCACGTTGGCGTCGACCGACATGCCTAGCGTCAGCAGCAGGCCGGCGATGCCGGGCAGCGTCAGGGTCGCCTGCAGCAGCGACATGGCGGCCAGCGTCATCACCAGGTTGACCAGCAGCGCCACATCGGCGAACAGGCCGAACAGGCCATAGGCCAGCACCATGTAGACCACGACCAGCGCGGCAGCGACGGCAATCGAGATCAGGCCGGCACGGATCGAATCCTCGCCCAGGTCGGGACCGACAGTGCGTTCCTCCACCACTTTCAGCGGCGCCGGCAGGGCGCCGGCACGCAGCAGCACGGAAAGATCGTTGGCTTCGGCCACGGTGAAGTTGCCGCTGATCTGGCCTGAGCCGCCCAGGATCGGCTCGCGGATCACCGGCGCGCTCAGCACCTTGTTGTCGAGCACAATGGCAAAGGGCTGGCCCACGGATTGCTGGGTGATCTCGGCAAAGCGCTTGCCGCCGGTGGTATCGAAGCGGAAGGAGACGATGGGCTGGCCGCCGCGCTGGTCGTAGCCCGGCTGGGCATCCACCAGATTATCGCCGGCAACCTCAACCTTGCGCTTCACGACATAGCGTTCGCCGCGGCCCTTGTCGCCTTCCAGGATTTCCGAGCCCGGCGGCGCCGGCGCATTCGGATCGGCATTGGTGTCCACCATGCGGAAGGTCAGCTTCGCGGTGGTGCCGACCAGCGTCTTGATGCGCTGCGGATCACCCACGCCGGGCAGCTGGACCAGGATGCGGCTGTCGCCCTGACGCTGGATGGTGGGTTCCGACACGCCGGTCTGGTCGATACGGCGGCGGACGATTTCAATGGATTGTGTCACGGCGTTACGGGCGCGCTCGACCAGCGCGGCTTCCGACAGCGTCATGCGGATCTGGCCGTCCGGCGTGGCCGATACCTGCAGATCGGTCTGCGTGGCGCCGAAGCCGAGGCCGGCGGTGCTCTGCACGGGATTGCCCAGCTTGGTCAGCAGCTGGCGCGCCTGCTCGGTCTGGGCCGGATCGCGCAGACGCACAGCCACGCTGTTGCTGCCGGAAACACCCAGCGAGGTATAGCCGATACGTGCGGTGCGCAGCTCGTTACGCGCGCCTTCCACCACGGCTTCCAGGCGCTCGCGCAGCACCACGCTGGTATCCACTTCCAGCAGCAGATGCGCGCCGCCGCGCAGATCGAGGCCGAGGCTGATCTGGCGCTTGGGCAGCCAGTTGGGCCAGCTTGCCACGGTTGCGGCCGAGAAGAAGCTCGGGATGCTCAGGATCACGCTGGCCAGGCAGGCCAGGGCGATCAGCGCAATCTTCCAGGGCGCGAAATACATCATGGTCGTTACACCGTCAGAGGCTGCCCGACGAAGCGGGGCAAGCGGTCGTGTCGTTCGGAAATGGCGTGTCGTTCAAGAACGAACGGCGCCGAAACCATCGGCGCCGTTCGCAGTCATTGAAAAATCAGCCGGCCTTGGCTTCGGTCTTCTCTTCGGCGTCGGTGTCGCCGCCCTTGGAGCGGACTTCGCCGATGGTGCCCTTGATGACCTTGACCTTGACGCCTTCGGCGATCTCGATCTGGACCAGGCCGTCTTCCTGAACCTTGATCACCTTGCCGACGATCCCGCCGGCCGTGGTGACCACGTCGCCGCGACGCACGGCCTCAATCATCGCCTTGTGGTCTTTCATCTTCTTCTGCTGCGGACGGATCAGCAGGAAGTAGAAGACAACGAAAATCAGGACCAGCGGCAGCAGCGAGGTCAGCATGTCGGTGGTGCCACCGGCCGCCTGCGCATAGGCCTCGGAAATCAGCATGAAAGGCTCCCTGTCGTATCTGTATCGTGTATGTGCAGCCAGGCGGCAAACCTGCCGCCAGCGAGAGACGCGGACTATAGCCGGGGATGCTTCAAATGCAAGTATCGCGCCCTGTTTCCGCGTGGCTCAGGGCCGCAAAAAAGCAAGGCGGATCAAGCCTCTAATGCCGCACGCTGTGCAGCCAGTCCAGCGCCGTCTGGCGATCGGGAAACATGCAGTGACGCGAGTTCGGGAACATGGCGCTCACTGCCTTCACCACCAGGGCGAAGATCGGATCGCCGCTCACATAGGCGACGCGCGACGGCTCCCTGTTGCCGCGCCCCCAGTCGGCCAGCTTGCTGACCGCCTTGATTGCCGCCCAGTTGATATTGCCGCGAAATGCCGAGACATCCACCAGGGTGGGCATCGAGGTGGTGATCCAGCCACGCGCGAAGCCTTCCTGCATGCCGAGATAGATCTGCTCGCCATCCGGTGCGCCCACCAGATCGATCATCAGCATGCCATCCGTGGCACGCAGGGCGACAAAGTCGCCCCGCTCGCCGAGGTGAATGGATGCGTCCTGCACCGTTGTCTGCTGTTCCACCGTCATCCCCATGACTGCCCGAGACCAGTGGAACTTGGTTATGGTTAATTTTTGACTGACGCATAGGTGGTGGCACGGTTGTATTCCACCGCCTCCGGTATTTTACCTGTGAAACGGCTGTGGCCTTGTGGCATCCGCGAGACATCCCGCAGTGCAGCGGAACGCCCACCCGTCCCGCCCGGTTAGGCTGGTCATGCAATCCCATCCGTACAGAGAGGGCATCGCCATGGTCAGCACCGTTTCTGAGCGCAGGACCGAAAACCGCCATTCTGACCGCCGCACCCGGGATGAAGCCTGGTGGCGCGACGAAGTCGGCATCCTGGTCGAACACGAGGTCTGGCACCTGCCCCGGCTCGCCGAAGAGCAGTTGCAGGCCTGACGGATTCGGTTTTTCAGAGATGGAAAGAAATGGTCGGACTGGCGGGATTTGAACCCACGACCCCTTGTCCCCCAGACAAGTGCGCTACCAGACTGCGCTACAGTCCGACCGGGCTTTGCTGCGCGGCCGGGTAAGCAGGCGGCGCGGCGAAGCGGCGCGCACTATAGCCACCGCCCCATGCAGGCGCAACTGCGCCAACCCCTTGGGAATCCAGTGAGGGAACGCGCTGTAATTCCGCAGGACATCTTGATTTGCAGATCGCTGTTCCCATTTCATTCGCAGCCGTTTTTGCTGTCGAACATCGTGAATCCGTCTGCCATTCCTGCATCGGGACAGAATGGGACTCAATTGGCCTTCAACTGGACGGACTTGGCCCGAACTGGCTCTGAACTGGACGCAATTGGCTCCGCATCGGATCGAATTGGTCCCGAACAGGACTCAATCGGACCGGCTTTATCTATGACTGGCCCACTAAACTATTGAAATGTATTGGGTTGAATCGCGCTTTCAGCGATTCTGGCGCGCCACGATATCGGCGTGGATCGATTCCAGCTCTTTCAGGCAGGTTTTCAGCGCCTGTTTCATGCTGCCCATATCGTTGAGCAGGTCGAAGGGCATGCCGATCTGGCGCGTATCGGCGACCTTCCTGGGCGGCGCTTCGGTCGCTGGTGTTGCTTTCTTCTCGCCCAGCATCTTCTCGTTCTGGGCCCGCGCCCGCACCGCCTTGGCCAGGCCGCCCTCGCGCAGCAGCTTCTGCACACCCTTGATGGTGTAGCCCTGGTCGTGCAGCAGGGTGCGGATTTCGCTTAAGAGCGCGATATCCTCAACGCGGTAGTAACGGCGGCCGCCATTGCGCTTCACCGGGCGGATCTGGTGGAATTTCTTCTCCCAGAAGCGCAGCACATGTTGCGGCAGGCCCAGCGTCTCGGCCACTTCGCCGATCGTGCGGAAAGCGGACCCCGTCTTGCTCCTGGCGGTCTTGTCCTGGGATTCAGGCTGGTCGGCCATGGCTCACGGCACAGGTGTAATCAGGCGCTGGTCTTGGCCTGCTGCGAGGCGGCATGCATGCCGGCGTTGATCTTTTCCTTCAGCACATGGCTGGCGCGAAACACCAGCACCTTGCGCGGATCGATCGGCACTTCCTGGCCGGTCTTGGGGTTGCGGCCCATGCGGCCGCCCTTGGAGCGGACCTGGAAGGTGCCGAAGGACGAGATCTTGACCATATGGTCGGCGATCAGGCTGTCGATAATCTCGTTCAGCACCGTTTCGACCAGCTGGGCCGACTCACTGCGAGACAGACCCACCTCCTGGTAGATCGCTTCGCTGAGTTGCGCCCGGGTCAGGGTATTATCGCTCATCGCCAACGCCCCTAATTATTAAATTTTATAGCAGGCACGCTAACTTAAGCCCAAGCAGGCGTCAACAAGACCTTGGCCGAAGAGCCGTGTCGAATCGGGGCCTTGGGCCGGGTATTGCTACTTTGAAATGAAATTACCAGCGGACCAGGGCGCTGCCCCAGGTGAAACCGCCGCCCATGGCCTCCAGCAGCAGCACATCGCCGCGCTTGATACGGCCGTCATGGGCGGCTTCAGCCAGGGCCAGCGGCACCGAGGCGGCCGAGGTGTTGCCATGGCGGTCGACCGTCAGCACCACCTTGTCGGTGCTCAGGCCGAGCTTGCGGGCGGTGCCGTCAATGATCCGTTTGTTGGCCTGGTGCGGCACCAGCCAGTCGATCTGCTCGGTCTTCATGTCGACGGCGGCGAGCGTTTCCTTCACCACATCGGCGAGATTGACCACCGCATGGCGGAACACTTCCTTGCCCAGCATGCGCAGATGGCCGGTGGTCTGGGTGCTGGACGGGCCGCCATCGACATAGAGCAGGTCATGATGGCGACCGTCGGAATGCAGATGCGTGGTCAGCACGCCGCGATCTTCGTTGGTGCCGGCAGACTCTTCCGCTTTCAGCACCAGCGCGCCGGCGCCATCGGCGAACAGCACGCAGGTGGTGCGGTCGGTCCAGTCGATGATGCGCGAAAAGGTTTCAGCCCCGATGACGACAGCGGTTTTGACCTGCCCGGCCTTGATGAAGTTGTCGGCGGTGGCGAGCGCATAGATGAAACCCGAGCAGACCGCCTGCACGTCGAAGGCAAAGCCCTTCGTCATGCCAAGCGCGGCCTGGACACGGCATGCCGTCGCCGGGAAGGTTTCGTCTGGCGTCGCGGTGGCCAGTACGATCAGGTCAACATCCTGCGCCGTGAGGCCGGCATGCTTCAGCGCAGCCTCGGCCGCCTTCAGGGCGAGGTCGGAGGTCTTCTCGCCCTCGGCGGCGATATGGCGCTGTTTGATTCCGGTGCGCTCGACGATCCACTCATCCGTGGTGTCGACCATCTTGGCAAGATCGGCATTGGTCAATATCCGCTCCGGCAGGTAACTGCCAACTCCCGCCACGACAGAGCGAATCATTATATCCCCGCACTCGCCACTTGTTGTTCGTTCTGGGCGGTCTGCGCCGCCAGCGATTCCGCAAAGGCGCCTGAGAAGTCTGCCTTGATGCGATCGATCAGGCGATCCTGCGCCATATCGATGGCAACTTCCAGTGCCGCCGCGAAACCGACATCATCGGTACCGCCGTGGCTTTTGACCGCGATGCCGTTCAGACCGAGCAGCACGCCGCCGTTGTAAAAGCGTGGATCCATGCGGTCGCGCAGCATGGCAAGGCCTGACCGCGCCAGCAGATACCCCAGCTTGGTCAGAAGCGAGCGCTGGAACGCCGCGCGCAGCAGCGTGGCCATCAGCTTTGCGGTGCCTTCTGCGGTCTTGAGCGCGATATTGCCGGTGAAACCGTCGGTGACGATCACATCGGTCTCGCCTTTGGTGATGTCGTCGCCCTCGACGAAGCCAACGAATTCGAACGGCGGATTGGCGACATTGCGCAGCAGCTCGGCGGCGCCGCGCACTTCGTCGTGGCCCTTCAGCTCTTCGACGCCGACATTGAGCAGGCCCACGCGCGGGCGATGCCGGCCAAGTGCTGAGTGTGCAAGGTTGGCGCCCATGACAGCGAACTGCACCAGGTTGCGCGCATCACATTCCACATTGGCGCCGAGGTCGAGCACAACGGTCTCGCCCTTCATGGTCGGCAGGAAGGAGGCAATCGCAGGCCGTTCGATACCGGGCAACATGCGCAGCACGAACTTCGCCATCGCCATCAGCGCACCGGTATTGCCGGCCGATACGATGGCTTGGGCTTCACCACTTGCCACCGTGTCGATGGCAAGACGCATGCTGGTGTTGCGGCCACGGCGCAGGGCCTGGCTCGGCTTGTCTTCGCTGCCCACCTTCTCGGCGGTATGGCGTAGCTCGCAACGGTCCTTCAGCGCCGGAAATTGGCGCAGCAGAGGTTCTATCCGTGCGGCATCGCCGAACAGAAGGAACTTGACCTGCGGAAATCGCGGCAGAATGGCTGCGGCGCCCTTGATGACCATATCGGGGGCATGATCTCCCCCCATGGCATCGAGCGCGATGGTAAAGGCCGCGGTCACACCGTTGCCCTTAACCGTTCAGCATCAGATTCAGGCAGCGGCCGTCTTGGCCACCACTTCACGGCCATCGTAATGGCCGCAAGCGCCGCAGACGTGATGGGGGCGCTTCAGCTCGCCGCAATTCGAGCACTCCATATGAGTGGTCGGGGCAAGCGCGTGATGCGAACGACCCATGTCGCGCTTCGACTTGGACTTCTTCTTCTTCGGAACAGCCATGATACAGTCTCTCTCAGTAATGCCTGGGCGGCGGTCGCGATCCGCCTGCCCCAAAATCCCCGCCTATATACTCTCGGCGCGCCCGGGGACCAAGCTCTTTCGCCTCAATCCTTTTTCAGCTTTGCCAGGACGGCGAAGGGGCTGACTTTCGCCCCGACATCCGCATCCGGCTTGTACCCTGCCGGCAGATCCGCATCCGATTTACGCGGATAGGGATCCAGTGACAGGGCCAGTTCCTCGGCCACCACCTCGCCAATATCGACCTGACCATCCGTGATCGGATCGGCCGGATCTTCGGCATCGGGGTCCAGCAGCTCCGCTTCGTCATCGGCCAGCGCCGCTGCCGGCTTCAGACTGACCGCCGGAGCGAACAGCCGCTGAAAAGCCTCGCTGATTTGCTGCCGAACCGGCTCCAGCGAGGCGATGCAGGTCTGCTCCACCTCGGCGTCCAGCCGTCCCTTCAGCCGGTAGTGACCCTGCAGTCCCGGCTCGGGCAAAACCCGGAGCTCGGCCTTCAAGGCCAGTACCGCCGGAATCTGCATCCGCTGGGCCAGAGCCCGGCAGGCTGCTTCGTCAGCTTCGAGCCTGACCGGCAGGCCCTGCGGACCTACCCGATCGAGGTCGACGATATGGCTGAATTCCTTGCCAATCCCGTCTTTCGACACGGCAAACCCTCTTCCGACCGGCCCGATTCATGCCCGGCCATCAAGGCGGCGGACCATAAGAGCAAGCGGCCAGTCGGTCAACTGCCCGTTAAGCATTTGCCAAAGCTATATAATTTCTGGAAAAGCCGGCTTTCCGGAGAGAATCTCCGCGTCCGGCTGGGCGGTCAGGGCCCGATCGGCGCGGTAGAGATAATCGGCCATTGCCGCCATTGCGGCGGCCGGGGCCTGGACCGTGCCGTAGAGATTGCGGCCCAGTGCCTCGGCCAGCACCTGCCTGTCCTCGGCCGTGAGGCCGGTTTCATAGGCTTCCGCGCGGCCATAGAAGGCCTGCGCCATTTTCTTCACCCGCTTGCCCACGCCCAGGTCGCCGACCCCGATTTCACGGAGGTTGCTGTCCATATCGGCGAACAACAGGTCGAACAGCTGCTGGCTCAACCTCTGGGCGGCCGGATCGGCAATCCGCTTCAGCCGACGCATGGTGAGGAACGCATGCATGACGATCATGTCGAAGCGGCCATCCAGACTGTCGGGAACCGCATGGCGCAGGTAGAAGTCCGGCTGCCGCGCCTGCTGGACGATCTGCCGGTACAGGGCTATGGCCCCATCGCTGGCCGGGCTTTTGTTGAAGAATGAGATAAGTCGATTAAGCATCTGCACGCGCTTTGCAAATCACGGGGTGGGACCGCGGTCGTTTGCGTTTCGGGGCCGGTGAAGATAATATGCGGCCCGCGTTATAGCGAGTCTTCAGCCATGTCGATACGTCTTTACGGAACGGCCTTTGTCGCCCTGCTGCTCCTGGCAATCACGGCCTGCGCGCCGCGACAGGATTATCGCGGCACCGCCATCGACGAAGACAAGCTGAAGCTGGTCGCCGTAGGCACCAGCACGGAAGCGCAGGTTGGCGCCCTGCTCGGCTCGCCGTCCACGATCTCCACATTCCCCGACTGGGGCACCACCTACTATTACATCTCCAGCGAAACCGAGACGGTTGCCTTCCTTGCGCCGGAACTGATCGATCAGCAGGTGCTGGCGATTTCCTTCGACAAGGACAATCGCGTCAAAGAGATCAAGCGCTATGGCCTGAAGGACGGCAAGCAGATCGCCTTCGTCGATCGCGAAACGCCGACCCGCGGCAAGGAGATGACGTTCCTGGAGCAGCTGTTCGGCAATCTTGGCCGCTTCAATTCCAGTACGGCAGCGCCAACCTCGGGCGTCGGTCGCTAACGGCGACTGCTGACCTGGGCCTCGGCAAAGGTGGCCATGCCAGCGTGACAGGCAACCGCCGCTTTCAGAACGCCGAGCGCAACAGCCGCGCCCGATCCCTCACCCAACCGCATACCGAGATCGAGCAACGGCACCTGTCCCAGCACATTCAGCAGGCGGCGGTGGCCAGGCTCGGCCGAGACATGGCCGGCAAGGCAATGCGCCAGCCCCGCGTCGGATAAACGCCCCAGAACCGCCGCGGCAGCACCGACGACAAATCCGTCGAGCAGAACGGGTATTCCGCGCAGTCGTGCAGCAAGCAGCGCACCGAACAGGGCCGCCAATTCACGACCACCAACCCGACGCAGCGCTTCCAGCGGGTCTTGCAGCGCTTCACCATGGAATTTCAGCGCGGCATCAACGGCAGCAATCTTGTGCACAAGCGCCGGGCCGGTGACGCCCGTGCCAGGTCCGACCCAGCTTGCCGCATCGCCACCATACAGCGCTGCAGCCAGAGCCGCTGCCACAGTGGTATTGCCGATCCCCATCTCACCGAGAATCAACAGATCGGCTTCGGCAGCAGACGCAGCCTCGACGCCACGGTTGATCGCCCGCAGGCAATCCGCCTCGCTCATCGCCGGCGCTATGGTGAAGTCGGCCGTCGGATTTTCAAGATCCAGGGCCGTCACCGACAGACTCGCGCCATGGAGTTTGGCCAGCTGATTGATCGCCGCGCCGCCGTTTTCGAAATTGGCAACCATCTGCACGGTGACATCGGCGGGATAGGCCGAGACGCCGCGGGCGGCCACCCCATGATTGCCAGCGAAGATCAGAATGCGCACCTGCTCAAGCCGGGGCGTACTGCAACGCTGCCAGCCCGCCAGATGCAGGATGCAGTCCTCCAGCCGCGCCAGCGCGCCGGCAGGCTTGGTCAACTCCGCGTCCCGCTGCCGCGCAACGGATACGGCCGTCGCATCGGGCAACGGCAGGTTCTGCACAACAGCGCGGATGGCCGCAAAGTCCCGGAATGATTCGGTCATGGTTTTGTCAGCCTGGCCCCGCTTCGCGTCCTGTTGCCTGCGTGCTATAAGCCACGAAACTCTTAATCGCAACGAACCATGTCTGATCCAGACCCCGCCGCCCCGTCTCAACAACCCAGCAGCCGCCAGCGCTGGTTCGGCGACCTCAGGCTCGCCCTGATGCTGCTCACCCGGCTGCCCATGCCACGCGGCAGTCAGCCGATGGGGACGGATGTCGCACGCGCGGCCTGGATCTTTCCCCTGGTGGGAGTCCTGGTCGGCCTGGGCGGTGGCGTCATCTTCCTGATCGCCAACCGGCTCAGCCTTGGCATCGCCAGTGCCGCCCTGCTGGCGATCGCCTGGCAGGTGCTGGTCACCGGTGCCCTTCACGAAGATGGCCTGGCCGACACGGCCGACGGTTTCGGCGGCGGCCGCGACCGCAACCATAAACTGGCGATCATGCGCGACAGTCGCATCGGCACTTACGGCGTCGTGGCCTTGCTGCTGGCCTTCGGCCTGCGCTTCACAGCGCTGCAGGAGCTGGCGACCAACCTGCTGTCGGTAACCGACGAGATGGACGAGACCGTCAGCCATACCAGTGCCATTATCATTGCACTGGTTACGGCAGGCGCGGTGTCCCGGGCAGCCATGGCCTTTGTCTGGTATGCACTGCCGGCGGCCCGCAGCGATGGACTGGCTGCAACCAGCGGTACCGTCCCGCTGCCGTCGGTGCTGGTTGCCACGGCGATCTCGGCCGCACTGGCCGTCATCCTGCTGCCGGGTTTTGCCTTTGCCTTCGTGCTGGGCGCCGCCACCCTGCTGGCGCTGGGCATCGCCCTGCTGGCCTGGCGCCAGATCGGCGGCCATACCGGCGATGTACTCGGGGCCACGCAGCAGGTGACCGAGATCGCTGCCCTGCTGGCGATCAGCGCCGTCGCGATGACGGTCTGACGCGGACAAAAAAAAGGCCGGGTTGCCCCGGCCTTTCTCCTTACCTGTCCGATGTTGCGATCAGCTATGCGCCAGGATGGCGAGCAACAGAAGCGCAACGATGTTGGTGATCTTGATCAGCGGATTGACCGCCGGACCGGCCGTATCCTTGTAGGGGTCGCCGACGGTGTCGCCGGTCACGGCTGCCTTGTGGGCATCCGAACCTTTGCCACCATGATGGCCTTCCTCAATGTACTTCTTGGCATTGTCCCAAGCACCGCCGCCTGCCGTCATCGAGATGGCAACGAAGATACCTGTTACGATCACACCCAGCAGCATGGCACCGACAGCGGCAAAGGCCGCGGCCTGGCCGGCAATCAGGTTGATGATGAAGTACAGCACGATCGGGCTGAGCACCGGCAGCAGGCTGGGCACGATCATTTCCTTGATCGCTGCCTTGGTCAGCAGGTCGACAGCCTTGGAGTAATCAGGCTTCGCCGTGCCTTCCATGATGCCGGGGATTTCCTTGAACTGACGCCGCACTTCCACGACGACCGAACCGGCCGCACGGCCGACCGCCGTCATGCCCATGGCGCCGAACAGATACGGCAGCAAACCGCCGATCAGCAGGCCAACCACGACATACGGGTTGCTCAGGGAGAAGTCGATTGTCACACCCTTGAAGAAGTATTTCAGATCTTCGGTGTAACAGGCGAACAGCACCAGCGAGCCGAAACCGGCCGAACCGATGGCATAGCCCTTGGTCACGGCCTTGGTGGTGTTGCCGACCGCATCGAGTGCATCAGTGGTCTTGCGGACATCCTTCGGAAGATCCGACATTTCGGCAATGCCACCGGCATTGTCGGTCACCGGACCATAGGCATCCAACGCCACAACCATACCGGCCAGGGCCAGCATGGTCGTCACCGCGATGGCAATGCCGAACAGGCCTGCCAGCATGTGGGTGGTGATGATGCCGACGACGATGAACAGCGCCGGCGCAGCCGTCGCCTCCATCGAGATGGCCAGCCCCTGGATCACGTTGGTGCCGTGACCCGTGGTCGAAGCCTGCGCGACGCTACGCACCGGACGGAACTCCGTACTGGTGTAGTATTCGGTCGCCCAGACGATGGCTGCCGTCACCAGCAAGCCAATGATGCCGCACCAGAACAGGCTCATACCGGTAAAGGTTGCCGTACCCGCCGTCATCGTCGTCTTCATGCCCAGCATGTAATCGGTGATCGGCCAGAGCGCGATCGCCGACAGAACACCGGTGACGATCAGGCCCTTGTACAGCGCGCCCATGATATTCTGGCTGCTGCCGAGGCGGACAAAGTACGTCCCGATCACCGAGGTGATGATGCAGGCGCCTGCGATCACCAGCGGATAGGCCATGACCTTTGCCATCAGGGCGGCATCGGCGGCGAAGTAGATCGACGCGAGCACCATGGTGGCGACGATGGTCACCGCATAGGTCTCGAACAGATCGGCAGCCATGCCGGCGCAGTCGCCGACATTGTCGCCCACGTTGTCGGCGATCACCGCCGGATTGCGCGGGTCATCTTCCGGGATACCGGCCTCGACCTTGCCGACGAGGTCGGCGCCGACATCGGCGCCCTTGGTGAAGATGCCGCCACCCAGGCGGGCGAAGATCGAGATCAGCGACGAGCCGAAGCCGAGCGCCACCAGGGCGTCGACCATCTCACGAACCGGCGCGCCCATCTTCAGCAGCACGACGTAGTAGATCGCGACGCCGAGCAGCGCGAGACCCACCACCAGCATGCCGGTGACGGCGCCGGACTTGAAGGCGATGCTCAGCGCATGCTCCATGCCCTTGCGCGCGCCTTCGGCCGTGCGCACGTTGGCGCGGACCGATACGTTCATGCCGATATAGCCTGCGGCGCCCGACAGCACGGCGCCGATGATAAAGCCGATGGCGACCTTCAGGCCCAGCGTGAAGGCCAGGATGATTGCAACCACGATGCCGACAATGCCAATGGTGCGATACTGCCGATTGAGGTAGGCGGATGCGCCTTCCTGGATCGCCGCAGCAATTTCCTGCATGCGCGCATTGCCTGCAGATTCAGCCAGCACCGACCGTGAGGTCCAGATGCCGTACAACAACGCCAAACCGCCGCAGGCGATGGCGAACCACAACTCCGTCATGAGCGTTTCCCTTCGTTCCTCAGATTATGTAATCGAGACTTACCCGACCGGGCAGTGCGGCCCGACGGGGTACTGCGACTGCTACCATTATTGGCCCCAGACTCGTGGCGGGGCAGACCGGATTCGTTATGCCAGAGAAGCGCTTAGGGCGCAATAAGACATATGTTTCCGCAGGTTATGCCGGCAGGCTGGCGCGGCGCTTCTGCAGCATCAGCCAGATGGCGGCCAGGGCGGCCATCAGAACGAACGGCAGGGCCGACAGGGGCACGAAGTCCCAGCCCCAGTGATACAGCAGTTTGCCCGACCCCAGGGAGGCCAGGGCGACCGTACCGAAGACCAGAAAGTCGTTGAGCGCCTGGGTCTTGTTGCGCTCGGCCGGACGGTAGACCTCGGTCAGCAGGGCGGTGCCACCGATATACATGAAATTCCAGCCCACCCCAAGCAACAGCAGGGCCAGCTGGAAATGCAGGACCTCGACGCCGCTGAGAGCGATGGCGATGCAGATCACATTGAGCACGGCCCCGGTGATGATGATCCGCAGGGCGCCGAAGCGGGCGATCAGATTGCCGGTGAAGAAACTAGGGAAGAACATGCCGAAGACATGCCACTGGATCACGGTGGCGGCCGCGGCGAAGGGATGCGCGCAAATCTGCATGGCCAGCGGTGTTGCGGTCATCAGCAGGTTCATCACGCCATAGCCGAACATGCCGGCCAGAGCCGCCACCACAAAGGTCGGCTGGCGTATGATTTCGGCCAGCGGGCGCCCCTCTTCCCGGATCTCGTTCACGGTCGGCGCCGGGATATTCACCGTCGTCAGGATGGCGAGAACGAAGACCGGCAGAATGGCCGCGGCCAGATACGAAGCGAGAAACAGATGGGGCGACAGCAATTCGCGGGTATGCTTGGCGATCTCCGGCCCCAGGAACGCCGCCACCAGGCCGCCGACCATGACCCAGGATATCGCCCGGCTTTTCATCGCCTGCGGCGCGATATCGGCGGCGGCGAAACGATACAGCTGCACAAAGGCGCTGGACCCGCCAAAAATGAAGGTGCCCAGGCAGAAGGTCCAGAAATGGGCCGAATAGAGGCCATAGGCTGCAATCAGCGAGCCAATGATGCCGATCAGACAGCCGATCATGAAACCCTGCCGGCGCCCTATCCGACGCATCAGCAGCGAAGCCGGAATGGTGGCTGCTGCCGTGCCGCCCACCACGAAGGTGACAGGCAGGGTGGCCAGCGCCTTGTCTTCGACCAGCATATGGCCGACCAGCCCGCCCAGCGTGACCTGCAGCGTCACAGCCGAATTGGCCAGAGCCATACAGGCGGCAAGAATGAAGACGTTCCGCTTGGCAGCGGCCGGCGAGAGAGTGTTCATGAGGAGGCGGACGGGCCGATTCTACTTATTTCAGCTGGCCAATAATATTCAGAAGCAGGACCTGCGTCACCACGCCCTTGCCAAAAACTTCTTCTGTCGGCGTGCGCAGGCGGTCGCGGATATCGAACAGGTCCTTGGCCGTGAACCGCGACGGCACCTCAACCGGATCGCCTTTCAGCAGTTCGCGGATATAGCGATCCCGCAGCAGGTGCATCCTGTCATTGACCAGCGGCACATTATCCGGCGGCACCTCCAGATGCAGGATCACCATGATCTCGCGCGGCTTCTGGCCTTCGGGATGCACATAGACGCTGAACGGCTCCAGGGGAATGAAGGCCGGGCGCTTGACCGGCGCCGGTGGCGGCGGATCGTTCGGATCGGCGGTCGACTCCTGCTGCGGCTTTGGCGCCAGCACCATGAAATAAACAGCCGCGCCGCCGCCAGCCAGAGTCAGCAGCACCACGACGGCGATAACAATCAGAGCAACCTTGCGCAAATGTCGCCTTCCAGTCGAATCCCCGTCTAGTCTACCCCAGTCCCGAAATGCTGGAAGCCGCCTTGAGCGAGCGTCAGCGGGTGCCCATCCGGGCCCAGCACCGTCACCCCTGCCCCGGCCGTCATGGAGCCGATACGGGTAACCGCCAGTCCGGCTGCCCGGGACAGGCTGCGAATCTGATCTGCGCGGGCCGGCGGCGCCGTAAACAGCAATTCATAGTCGTCGCCACCCGTCAGCACCACCGACAGCAGGTCGGGGTCGTCCAGCACCGCCTGCTTCGTCGCCAGCGACAACGGCACCGCAGCGGCCTCGATCACCGCCTGCAGACCGCTGGCCGCGGCAATATGGCCGGTATCCTGCACAAGGCCGTCGGAGACATCCATGGCAGCATGAACCAGCCCGCGCATGCTCTGGCCGAAAGCGACGCGCGGTGCCGGCAGATGCAGACGGGAATCGAACACCATCATTGCGGCGGATGAAAACAGCCGGTGATTCAGCTTCACTTCCAGGCCGAGCGCGGCATCGCCAATGCTGCCCGTGACATACAGATCATCGCCGGCCTGCGCGCCGCCACGGCGGATCATGCTGCCAGCCGGCAGATGTCCGAAGGCCGTCACGCTCAGCAGGATGCCGCCAGGACTGCGCACGGTGTCGCCGCCATGCAGCACGATGCCGAATATCTTCTGCTCTTGCGCGAGGCCGGCAACGAAGGAGGACAGCCAGGCTTCGTCCACAGCCGGCAGCCCCAGCACCAGCTGATAACCGAGCGGGGCAGCCCCCTTGGCGGCCAGATCGGAGAGATTTACCCGCAACAGCTTACGCGCGATCCGTTCGGCCCCGTCCCGGGCCAGAAAATGAATGCCTTCGACCATGGCATCGCTGGTCACGACCAGTTCCGCACCTTCGGGCACGGCGATCGTGGCGGCATCATCTGTCAGGTTGAAGCTGCCGGCGGCGCCACGGCTCAGGGGTGCCAGATACCGGGCAATCAGATCGAATTCGCCGAGGCCCGGCCCGGCCATGCTCGCCTCAGGCCGGGAATTCGCCGGGGCGCAGTTTGCGCGCCACGGCATCGATCACGCCGTTGGCCAGCTTGATCTCGCGTGGACCGAAGAAGGCGCGCACGATACCGATATACTCGTCGATCACGGTGGCAGCAGGAACATCGATACGCGCCAGAATTTCATAGGCCGCACAGCGCAGCGCATCGCGCAGAATGGCTTCCATGCGGTCGAGAGCATCGGCGCGCGGCATGGCGTCCTTGATAATGCCATCGATTTCATCGCCGCGCCGCGATACGCCACGCACGATTTCGGAAAACCAGTCGGCATCCGCCTCGCGCATCTGCACGCCTTCGATCTCTTCGGACTGGCGATGCGTTTTGAAGTCGACGATCACCGCTTCCGGATTGCCGCCGCCGAACTCGATCTCGTAGAGGGCCTGCACCGCGAACAGTCGCGCGACCGACCGGCGTCCGGCAGGTCGGTCGTTGCGTGTTCCCCGGCGCTGCCCGCCCTCGCTCATACCGAGAACAGCTGCTTCAGGCCGATCATGGCGACCGCCGCCAGCGCGGCCTGGCCACCCTTGTCCTGACGATCCTTGCGGGCGCGATCCCAGGCCTGCTCTTCGTTTTCAACCGTGATGATGCCATTGCCGATGCAGAGCTGATGCTCGATGGCGAGCTGCTGCAGGCCCCGGGCGCTTTCATTGACGACCACGTCGAAATGCGCGGTCTCGCCACGGATGACACAGCCCAGCGCCACGTAACCGTCATAGGCGCGTTCGCCCTTGCGGTTCATGGCGAAGCGGATCGCTGCCGGCAGTTCCAGTGCACCCGGGACATCGATCCGGTCGTATTCGAAATCAGAGGCCTCGATGATTGCCTTGGCGCCCTCGAACAGGGCATCGGCAATATCCTCATAGAAGCGCGCCTCGACGATCAAAACCCGCGGCTTGCGGATTTCAAGCGTCAGGTCCCCCATCATCTGGGTCTTGCTCTTCGAGAAGGTCTGCGTCTTGGCAGACTTCTTCTTCACTGCCTTTTTCGCAGCCGGCTTACGCGCCACCATATTCAGATCTCCCTGCCAGTCTTGATGCGGCGGGTTTCGACAACCGAGAGGCCGTAACCTTCCAGTCCGACAATGGTGCGTTCCGTATTGGATAGAACGATCATGTCTTTCACCCCCAGATCGATCAGGATCTGTGCCCCGATGCCATAATCCCGGAGTTGCGCTGAATTTTCAACTGCTTCCCCCATCTTCTGGCGAACCTTGTCGGACAGAGCCGTCGGCCGGGGTTCGCGGATCAGCACCACCACACCACGATCCGCCTCGCCGATCATCTGCATGGCGCCATGCAGCAGCCCCGAGCGGGCACCATGATCGCCAAGCACGTCTTCCAGCACATTCATGGCATGCATGCGCACGAGGACCGGCTTGCCATCGCTGACATCGCCTTTCACCAGGGCAATATGCTCGGCATATTCCACCCGGTTGCGATAGACCAGCATGCGGAACTTGCCGCCCCAGACACTGTCGATCTCGCCCTCGACCACCTTCTGGATCAGGTTGTCATGGCGGCGACGATAGGCGATCAGATCGGCGATGGTCCCGATCTTCAGATTGTGGTGCTGGGCGAACGAGACCAGATCCGGCAGGCGCGCCATGGTGCCGTCGTCATTCATGATCTCGCAGATCACGCCCGAAGGATTGAGGCCGGCTAGCCGGGCGATATCGACGCCGGCTTCGGTATGGCCGGCGCGCACCAGCGTACCGCCATCCCGCGCCATCAGCGGGAAGATGTGACCCGGTACAGCGATATCCTGGGGGCCCTTGCCGGGATCAATGGCAACCGCGATGGTCTGCGCACGGTCAGCCGCCGAGATGCCGGTGGTGACGCCCTCGCGCGCTTCAATAGAAACCGTGAAGGCCGTCTGATGTCGCGAGGCATTGTTCTGCGCCATCAGCGGCAGACCCAGCTGTTCGATGCGCTGGCGGGTCAGCGTCAGGCAGATCAGGCCACGGCCGTATTTGGCCATGAAGTTGATGGCGGCGGCGTCGGCCATTTCCGCCGGGATATAAAGATCGCCTTCGTTCTCGCGATCCTCCTCATCGACCAGGATCACCATGCGGCCCTGGCGGGCCTCTTCAATGATGTCTTCCGAAGAGGCGATATAGCGCTTGATATCGTCCATGCTGTTCACGACGCCTTACCCCATTGCTGCAGTCGCGCCACGTAGCGCGCCAGCACATCGATTTCCAGATTGACCTTGTCGCCGGCTTTCAGCTTGCCAAGCGTGGTGACCTGCTGGGTATGCGGGATCAGGTTCACGCCGAAGACTGCCCCTTCGACGCCATTTACGGTCAGCGAGGCGCCGTCGATGGTGATCGAACCCTTCTCGGCGATGAAACCGGCCAGGCCATCCGGCGCCCGGAAATCGATGCGCAGGGACTCGCCTTCCGGCCGGACTGACGTGACATCGCCAACACCGTCGATATGGCCCGAGACGATGTGGCCGCCCAGTTCGTCACCGACTTTCAGGCTGCGTTCCAGATTTACCGGCGCACCATCGCGCCAGTTGCCCAGCGTGGTGCGCGACAGAGTTTCGGCCGACACATCCACGGCGAACCAGTCGGCTGCCTTCTGAACCACGGTCAGGCAGACACCGGCGCAGGCAATCGAGGCCCCGATGGCGATCGTGCCGGTGTCGTAGACGGTGCGGATGCGGAAATGGGTATCGCCGCGGGTTTCGCGGGCGATGACGGTGCCGATATCGGTGATGATGCCAGTAAACATGACCCTGTTTTAGTTGGGGCGGACGAAGGTTTCCAGCAGGTCGTCACCCAGAATATCGGCCCGGACCCGCTGCCAGCGCGGCGCTTCCGCTACGGTATCGATGCCGAAACCGGCAATCGCCGGCAATCCGTCCCCGCCAATCACGCTGGGGGACCGGAACCAGATCATACGGTCGACCAGATCGGCCCGGATCAGGCTGGCAGCCAGCTTGCCGCCGCCTTCAACCAGGATGCGGGTAATCCCGCGCTCGCCCAGCATGGTCAGGGCCGGCGTCAGATCGGGAAAACCGGCGCTGTCGGCCGGGACAGCCAAGACGTCCACACCGCAATCCTCAAACGCTTCGCGACGGGTCGGATCGGCATCCTCGCGGGTCACGATCCAGGTCGGCACCTGCTTTGCCGTCGTCACCACCTTGGCGGTCAGGCTGAGCCGCAACCGGCCATCCAGGATGACACGAATACCGGGGCGCCTGGGCAGGCCCGGCAGCCGGCAGGTCAGATCCGGATCATCCTGCAGGGCGGTATTACTGCCGACCATGATGGCATCGTGCTGCGCCCGCAGCAGATGCGCGCGCATGCGCGCCACCGGACTGGTGATCCATTTGCTGTCGCCGCTATGCGTGCCAATCCGTCCATCCAGACTGACCGCCAGCTTCAGGGTCACGGCCGGCCGGCCGCGCTCGCGATGGATCAGGAAACCGGCATTGAGATCTGACGCGGCCTCGGCAAGACAGCCGACATCGACCTGGACTCCGGCCTCGCGCAGGGCGGCAATCCCGCGGCCGGCAACACGACTGTCGGGGTCTTCCAGCGCAGCGACGCAGCGCGCAATTCCGGCAGCGGACAATGCATCGGCGCAGGGTGGCGTGCGGCCATGATGGCTGCAGGGTTCAAGCGTGACGTAAGCGGTGGCCCTGCGCGCTGCGTCTCCGGCCTGCAGCAGAGCCTGAGTTTCAGCATGAGGCCGGCCGCCAACCTGCGTCCAGCCGCGTCCGACGATGCGGTCATCCTTAACCAGAACACAGCCGACCGCAGGGTTGGGCCAGGTATTGCCCAGCCCGCGCGCCGCCAGCCCCAGCGCGATGCGCATGTAGCGCTCGTCGCGGGCGGCGGCAGCCCTGTCAGTCATCGTCGCTGCCCGGTCCGGCGAGCGATCCGATGAATTCCTCGAAATCCTTGGCTTCGCGGAAGTTACGATAGACCGAGGCGAAGCGGACATAGGCGACCTTGTCCAGTGCCGCCAGGCCGTCCATCACCAGCTCGCCGATCATGTCCGACTTGATCTCGGTCTCTCCCGAGCTTTCCAGTCGACGGACAATGCCGTTGATCAGACGCTCGATGCGATCGGGATCGATCGGTCGCTTGCGGGTGGCGATCATGATCGAGCGAGCGAGCTTGTCGCGGTCAAACGGCGCCTTCAGTCCGTTCTTCTTGATCACAGTCAGCTCACGCAACTGAATGCGTTCGAATGTCGTGAAACGCGCACCGCAATTCGGGCAGAAGCGACGACGACGGATCGCCGAATTGTCTTCGGTCGGCCGTGAGTCCTTCACCTGGGTGTCGTCATTGCCGCAAAACGGACAACGCATTGTTCGGTTTCCCCCGCCCTAAACTGGCTTGATCAGTAGATCGGGAAGCGGGTGCAGAGCGCCGCCACCTTCTCAGCCACAGCCTTTTCCACATCGGAATTATCATTGGTCTGCTTGGCAAGGCCATCCAGCACATCGGCAATCAGGTTGCCGATCTGGCGAAATTCGGCCACACCGAAGCCACGCGTGGTGCCAGCCGGGCTGCCCACGCGGATACCTGACGTCACCGTCGGCTTCTCGGTGTCGAACGGCACGCCGTTCTTGTTGGTGGTGATCCGGGCTCGCTCCAGACTTTCGACGCAGACATTGCCCTTCAGGCCCTTCGACCGCAGGTCGATCAGCATCAGGTGATTATCGGTGCCGCCGGACACGAGGTCATAACCGCGCTCCTGCAGCGCCGACGCCATCGCCTTGGCGTTATCGACCACAGCCTGGGCATAGGACTTGAACTCCGGGGTCAGCGCTTCGCCGAAGGCCACGGCCTTGGCAGCGATCACATGCATCAGCGGGCCACCCTGCAGGCCCGGGAAAACGGCCGAGTTGATCTTCTTGGCCAGCGCCTCGTCATTGGTCAGCACCATGCCACCGCGCGGACCACGCAGGGTCTTATGCGTGGTGGTGGTGGCGAAATGCGCATGCGGGAACGGGCTCGGATGCGTGCCACCCGCGACCAGGCCGGCGAAATGCGCCATGTCGACCATGAACAGCGCGCCGATGCTGTCGGCGATTTCGCGGAAACGCACAAAGTCCCAGAAGCGCGGATAGGCGGAGCCGCCGGCGATGATCAGCTTCGGCTTGTGCTCCTGCGCCAGCCTGGCCACCTGGTCCATGTCGATGCGCTGGTCTTCCTTGCGCACGGTGTAGCTGACAACGTTGAACCACTTGCCGGACTGGTTGGCCGCGGCACCATGGGTGAGATGGCCGCCGGCGGCGAGGTCGAGACCCATGAAGGTGTCGCCCGGCTTCAGCACGGCCATGAACACGGCCTGGTTCGCCTGCGCGCCAGAATGCGGTTGCACATTGGCGAAGTTGCAGCCGAACAGCTGCTTGGCACGCTCAATGGCCAAGGTCTCGGCAACATCGACGAATTCGCAGCCGTTGTAATAACGCTTGCCCGGATAACCCTCGGCATACTTGTTGGTCATCACCGAGCCCTGCGCTTCGAGCACGGCACGGCTGACAATGTTCTCCGAGGCGATCAGCTCGATCTGTGTCTGCTGGCGCTCAAGCTCGTCAGTCACCGACTTGTAGAGGGCCTGATCGGCTTCCTGCAGGCTGCGCTGGAAAAAGCCGGCATGGGTGACGGTGGGCTTGGCGGCGGTGCTGGACATCGGCTTACTCCGGATTTCTGGGCGTCTGAATGGGATTAGGCAGCGGTACCGAGCTTGTCGACGCGGCGCTGGTGCCGGCCACCTTCGAAGCCGGTCTCAAGAAAAGCTTTCAGGCAATCGCGCGCTGTATCGGGGCCGATGAGGCGGGCGCCGAGCGCCAGAACATTCGCGTCGTTGTGCTGGCGCGACAGGCGCGCCATCAGGCTGTCGCTGCACAGGGCGGCACGACAGCCGGGAATACGGTTGGCGGCAATCGAGATGCCGATACCACTGCCACAGACGGCAATCCCGAACTGGGCCTGGCCCCCGGCGACGGTCTCGCCCAGCTTACGGCCGAAATCGGGATAATCGACACTGTCGGAGGAATTGGTGCCGAGGTCGAGCACACCATAACCCTGGGCCTTCAGCTCATCGCGCAGCAGGTTTTTCAATTCAAAACCGGCATGATCGGCGGCAAGAGCGACCGTGGGCTTGGACATGGGCAGCACACCTCGGGGAAGACGGGCCGGACCCTACAATATCCGGTGGCTGGTGCCAACCCTACCACCAAGGGAAATGCTTAAGCTGCCGGCGGGATTAGGCCGGCGCAAACGAGAACAAATACTGAATTTCCGGCAAAAAAGAAGCCCGGCACTCGCGCGCCGGGCCCTCCTGCCTCTCAAATGAAGAGGCTCAGTTCACGTAGTCGTAGGAGCCGTTCTTCCAGACATAGACCTTGTAGGCCGGCGAGGTGGTGTCGCCCTTGGCGTCAAACGAGATTTCGTTCAGCACGGTGCTGAACTTGCCCGCCCGCATCGCCTTTTCGACGTCAGCCGTCTTCACCGACTTCGCCGTCGTGGACGCCTGGGCCCAGACCTGCACGGCAGCATAGGTGTACAGGGTGTAGCCTTCCGGGTCGTAGCCCTGCGCCTTGAACTTGTCGACCAGCGGCTTGGCCACCGGGTTCTTGCGCGGATCGGCGTCGAAGGTCATCAGCGAGCCCTCACCGGCCGGGCCCGAGATCGCCCAGAACTGCTTGTCGACCAGGGCGTCGCCACCCATGAGCGGGGCATTCAGGCCCTGCTCCTTGGCCTGACGCACGATCAGGCCGCCTTCCGGATGATAGCCACCGAGATAGATCAGCTCGACGCCGGCCTGCTTCATCTTCGAGATCAGGGCCGAGTAATCCTTTTCGCCGGGCGAGATCGCCTCATACATGGCTTCGGTCACGCCCTTGCTGTTCAGGCGCTTCTTGGTCTCGTCGGCCAGGCCTTTGCCGTAGGCGGTCTTGTCATGGATGATGGCAACCTTCTTGCCCTTGAACTTGTCCATGATGTAGTCGCCGGCGACGATACCCTGCTGGTCATCGCGGCCGCAGACGCGGAAGACGTTGGTGTACTTGCGCTCGGTGAAGGTCGGGTTGGTCGAGGCCGGGGTGATCTGCAGGATGCCCTCTTCCTTGTAGACATCCGAAGCCGGGATCGAAGAACCCGAGCAGAAATGGCCGATTACGACAGCGACCTTTTCCTGCGCCGCGCGGTTCGCAACCGCAACGGCCTGCTTCGGGTCGCACTGGTCATCGCCGATGACCAGTTGGATCTTCTGGCCATTGACACCACCGGCGGCGTTGAGATCGGCAACCGCCATCTCGGCGCCGCGCTTCATCTGTTCGCCGAAGCTGGCGAGCTGGCCGGTGATCGGGCCATTCAGCGCGATCTTGATCTGGGCCGAGGCGGCGCCGGCAAACATGCCGACCGCAGCAACAACAGCCAAACCAGTCATAAGTTTACGCATGATATCCTCTCCCTGTTTTGAAACGCTGGATGAAAGTCTAGATCAGTCCGGCGGGTCTGGGCAACAACCTAGGGTGTCCCCTGCTTTTCACGCCATCCGAGCAGGCCGGAACGCTCGTAAAGCCATGGATACTGGTGAACCATCAGGTCAACCTGGGTAAGCCGGTATCCCAGGCTTGCCAATGCCCAGACGACGGCCACGCCGACCAGATAGGGGATGACCGCCAGCAACTGCTCCTTGAACAGTGCAAAGGCCAAAAACCGGTTCGCCGCCCCCATGATCAGGCTGTAGGGCAAAATCTGCCAATAAGACCGCCAGGTGCTGGCGATCGCCTGCCCCATCATGAAGGCGCAACCGCCCACCAGGATAACGGTCAGGCCAAAAAAGACTGTGGGACTCTCGCCCAGGATAGCCGCCAGCATCAGTGGCCTCCTTCCAGATAGGCGGCGCGGATCTGTTCGTTGGCCAATAGGTCAGCACCACTGCCACTCATCGTGATGCGACCATTGACCAGCACATAGCCACGGTGTGCCAGCTTCAGCGCGTGATAAGCATTCTGCTCGACCAGCAACACGGTCATGCCGTCGCGATTGACGGCTTCGATAATGTTGAAAATCTGTTTCACCACCAGCGGCGCCAGGCCGAGCGAGGGTTCATCAAGCAACAGCAGTTGCGGCCGGCTCATCAGGGCTCGGCCGATGGCGAGCATCTGCTGTTCGCCGCCCGACAGCGTGCCGCCACGTTGTTCGCGGCGCTCCTTCAGGCGCGGGAATAATGCGAAGACGCGCTCGAGATCGCTGTTGAAGTATGTCGGGTCGCAGGCAACGGCACCCATCCGCAGATTTTCCAGCACGGTCATGCGCGGAAAAATGCGGCGGCCTTCCGGCGCATGCGCCAGACCACGCCGAACCAGCAGATGCGTCGCGATGCCCGTGATGTCTTCGCCAGCCATCAGCACAGAACCATGCCGGGGCTTCGGGTTGCCACAGAGGCTCATCAGCAAAGTCGACTTGCCGGCACCGTTGGCGCCGATCAGAGCGACGATCTCGCCCTTCCCCACTTCGATGTCCACGCCCTTCAGGGCATGCACCGCGCCGTAATAGGTGTGCAGGCCAGAGACTTTCAGCATCAGGCCGCTCCCTTGGCCGATGCCGCATCATCTTCCGGTTCGCCCAGATAGGCCCGGATCACGTTCGGATCGTTGCGTACCGCTTCCGGCGAGCCATCCGCGATCTTTTTGCCGTAATCCAGCACCACGACATGATCGGAAATCTGCATCACCACACTCATGTCATGCTCGATCAGCAGCACGCCGCATTTGTGTTCATCGCGGATGAAACGCAACAATGCATTCAGCTCTGCTGACTCCCGCGGGTTCAATCCGGCGGCCGGTTCGTCCAGACAGAGCAGCACCGGTTCCGTGCACATCGCCCGGGCAATCTCCAGGCGACGCTGACCGCCATAGGGCAGGCTGCCAGCCTCTTCATCCGCCATGGCCGTCAGGCTGGTGCGGTCCAGCCAGTAGCGCGCCTGATCGACGGCTGCTGCTTCGGCCTTCGCATAACCGGGCCAGCCCACAAGTCCGAGCAGCGTGAATCCCGAAGCGCGCATCAGCTTGTTGTGCTGGGCGACAATCAGGTTTTCCAGCACCGTCATCTTGGGGAACAGGCGGATATTCTGGAAGGTGCGGGCCACACGTGCCTTGCCGGCAATGTCATTGCCCGGCATGCGTTCCAGGTGAAACGGCGTGCCGTTATTGTTCAGCAGCAATCTGCCGATGGTGGGTTTATAGAAACCCGCGATGCAGTTGAACACCGTGGTCTTGCCGGCGCCGTTCGGCCCGATGATCGCTGTGATTTCCCCCGGCTTGGCATCGAAAGACACATCGTTGACGGCGATCAGACCGCCAAAGCGCATGGTCAGATGCTCGACCTTCAGGAGCGGCTCGCTCATGACTTTGCCTCCGCCCTGGACAGACGGATGGTCGGTTCACGATGCGACAGCAGGCCCTGCGGTCGCCAGACCATGATCAGCACCATGGCGGCGCCGAAGGCGAGCATGCGGAACAGCGAGAATTCACGGGCGATTTCCGGCAGCAAGGTCAGGAAAGCCGCCGCCAGGACAATGCCCGCCTGACTGCCCATACCACCCAGCACGACAATGGCCAGGATCACGGCAGACTCGATAAAGGTAAAACTTTCCGGGCTGATGAAGCCCTGGCGCGTGGCGAAGAAGCTGCCGGCAAAACCACCGAACATGGCGCCGATGGCAAAGGCGGTCAGCTTGGTATTGGTCGGGTTGATGCCCAGCGCCTTGCAGGCGATCTCATCCTCGCGCAACGCCTCCCAGGCGCGCCCGACCGGCAGTTTGCGGATGCGCATGGTGAACAGGTTGGTGATCAGCGCCAGCACCAGGATCACGTAGTAAAGAAAGATGATGCGGTGCACCGAGGCGAATTCCAGTCCGAATACCTCATGGAAGGCCTTCACGCCTTCGGGCGGGGAATTGGTGAAGGGAATGCCGAAGAAGGACGGGCGCTGAATGCCGCTGATGCCATTCGGGCCGCCGGTGACTGGCTGCCAGTTCAGCAGCACGATGCGGATGATCTCACCGAAGCCCAGCGTAACGATCGCCAGATAATCGCCGCGCAGGCGCAGCACCGGGAATCCAAGCACAACACCGAAGCTGGCGGCAAACAGACCGGCGAGCGGCAGGCTGGTCCAGAAGCTGAAACCGAAATGCTGCGACAGCAAGGCATAGGTATAGGCGCCCACCGCGTAGAAGGCGACATAGCCAAGATCCAGAAGACCTGCGAGACCGACAACGATGTTCAGGCCCCAGCCCAGCATCACATAGATCAGCACCACGGTTGCGAGGTCTACCACGGTGCGACTGGCAAATGGCAGGAACGGCAGGATAACCGCGAAACCGATCAGCACCGGCATCAGCCATTTATCGGCTTTGCGGCCAAGGTCGCTGAGCAGGGACTTGCGGGTGACTGCGTCTGCTGGCGCCAGCTCCTCGCGATAGCGCCGGCGCCAGTCAAGCGCATATCGCAACCCGAAACGGCCGATAAACACCGCGATGGCGGCATAGGCAATCCAGTCGAACCGAGTCTTGATGCCGAGCGGGCCGCCGGTATCGACGGTTTCAAAGCCAACCAGGGGCAGCGCGAGCACAGCCGCCACGAAGGCGGCCATCACGGCATCGCGCAGACGATCCACGATGCTCATGTCACACCTTCTCCACTTCCGGCCGGCCCAGAAGGCCGGTGGGACGGAAAATCAGCACCACGACCAGAATGCCAAAGACGGCAACATCCTTGTATTCGATGCTGAAATACGCAGACCAGAAGGCCTCGATCAGGCCGATCAGTAACCCGCCCAGCATGGCACCCGGCAGGCTGCCGATGCCGCCCAGCACGGCGGCGGTAAAGGCTTTCAATCCAGCCAGGAAGCCGATGTAGAAATCGACGACGCCGTAATAGAGCGAGACCATCACGCCGGCGACAGCCGCCAGTACCGCGCCCAGTACGAAGGTCAGTGAAATCGTGCGGTCGGTATTGACGCCCAGCAACCCAGCCATGGTGCGATCCTGCTCGCAGGCACGCTGGGCCCGGCCCAGCGGCGTGGCGGCAATCAGCCAGGAGAACCCGGCCATCAGGGCCAGCGTCAGCAGCACGATCATGATCTGCAGATAGCTCAGCGTGACCGAGAAGGTTTCGCCGCGCACCAGTTCGATGCCGCCACGCACCATGGGCTGCAAGGGCTTGATCTTGGCGCCCTGGGCAATCTGCACGTAATTCTGGAGGAAGATCGACATGCCGATCGCAGAGATCAGCGGCGCCAGACGCGACGAGCCGCGCAGTGGCCGGTAGGCGATGCGCTCCACGGTCCAGCCGTAAAGACCGGTAATGGCCATCGAGACAACGAGAACGACAACCAGGGCAAACGGGACCCAGGTAATTCCCACAAGGCCGAGGATCGAGAAGCTGATGACCGCGATGAAAGCACCGATCATATAAATTTCGCCATGGGCGAAATTGATCATGCCGATGATGCCGTAGACCATCGTATAGCCGATGGCAATCAGCGCGTAGACCGCACCCAGCGTGATACCGTTGATCAGCTGTTGAAGAAAATACTCCATTAGCCCCCGTTGTCGCCCTGCTGTTTGTTCAGCATGTAGCGCAGCTTCTGCGCCGCCAATCGCGCGAGTTCATGCTGCGACAGACGGGGGTCGCCAACCATGGACACTTCCATGCCGGTTGCCGGATCAATCGCAATCACCTGCAGTGCCGCCCCGATGCGACGGAATTCGACGATTACGTCTTCCCCGCCACCGCTCCCTGTCGCGTGTGACATGACTCGTTGTTACCACCGCTTCACAAGCCGGCTCAAGAGTTATGCAACTTCCATCTGTTCATTCGAATCATGCTGCGTCGCCCACGGCTTTGCGGAAATATAATTTCCTGCCTGCAAGTCTGCCCTTGCTCGCGCCGGCAATTTATTTTATATATAAAATAAAATCACCGACGCACCGAAGGCGTGGCATGAAAACTCTCAATCCGGCGGAATGGGCAAAGCCCAAAGGTTACGCCAATGGCATCGCCGCTCAGGGCACGACGATTTTTGTCGCCGGTCAGATCGGCTGGACAGCCGACGCCCGGTTCGAGAGTGACGACCTTGTCGATCAGACCGGGCAGGCCCTGCGCAATATCGTTCGTGTACTGGCAGAAGCCGGGGCCCGGCCGGAGCATATCGTCCGTCTGACCTGGTATGTGGTCGATAAGCGCGACTACATGGCCCGCAATGCCGAACTAGGCGCCGTCTACCGCGAGATTCTGGGCCGTCACTATCCGGCAATGACGCTTGTGCAGGTGGCTGCCCTGCTGGAAGACCGCGCCAAAGTCGAAATCGAAGCCACTGCCGTTCTGCCTGTTACAGGCTGAGTATTCTCACAGTTATATCGCAGGGCCGGCCGGGAACCGCATCCCGGCATTAACGTTTGGTTTACGAATGACCGCCTGACTGACGGACGGTCATCTCCCGAGGGAGAGAACCATGCGTGAAGCCATCCTGATCCTGTTCGCCGCCTGTATCGCCGCCCTGCCTTTTGTCGCCTTCAACGAATGGTTCCAGACAGCCCCGCGCCATCAGGCCGCAAGTCTCTGGAGCGATGATCTGCGCCAGACCGGTGGCGCCTACAGCATGCCGAAAGCCATGCCGGTCAGTGTGACCGCGGAACGGCGCTGATGCGCTACACCCTCGCCGCCATCGCCGCTCTGCTGATCATTCAGCCGGTTATCGGTCAGGCCCAGCCTGCGCCCAAGCAGGAAGAACCCGCTTCGCGTCAGCCCCGGGCCGCAGTGCCTGGCCCGAATGCCGAACCGGGTATTCCCGCCGGTGAAAAATCCAAGAGCCCTGATTTCTCCGCTGAAGAGCATATGCCACGGCTGAGCAGCGATCAGGTCGTTGCCATTGGCACCAGACTGCGCAACGAAAACGGCGAGGCAATCGGCACAGTCGAAAACCTTGTGATCGACCGGGACGGCCGCGTGGTTGCCCTGGTCATCGGCGTCGACAAGCTGTTGGGACTCGCCGAAGACAAAGTTGAGATCGAGTGGAAGCAGGTACGTTTCGAGCGTAAAGACGCCGACGCATATTTCATTACTGCGCTCAGCAAGGATGAACTCCGCAGCCAGGCGAAATTCACCCCGCCAAAACGGCAGGCAAGCTGATCCCCCGCTTACCCCAGATCGCGGATCATACGAATAATGCCGGAATAATCGCTGGGGCCGTTTCCGGAATCGACATACTCGGCATACAGCGCCGTGGCTTCGGATCCGAGTGGCGTCTGCACCTTGGCGCTGCGCGCCGCTTCCTGCGACAGCTTCAAATCCTTCAGCATCAGTTCGGCGGCAAAGCCCGGCTTATAGTCCCGATTGGCGGCTGACGTCGGTACCGGTCCCGGTACGGGACAATGGTTCGCCAACGCCCAGCATCCGCCCGACGAACTGGATACGATGTCGAACATGGCCTGCGCTGACAGGCCCAGCTTCTCGGCCATCACAAAGGCTTCGGAAATGCCAACCATGGTAATGCCCAGCACCATGTTGTTGCAGATCTTGGCCACCTGACCGTTTCCGGCTCCACCGGCATGAACAATCTTCTTTCCCATGGCTTCCAGGATCGGCCTGGCCTTGGCGAAGGCAGCATCGGTACCGCCAACCATAAAGGTCAATGCCGCATTTTCGGCGCCGGCGATCCCACCCGAAACCGGCGCATCCAGCATCAGCATGCCTTTCGCTTCAGCAGCGGCAATCGCTTCGCGGGCGGACCTTACGTCGATAGTCGAGCTGTCGATGAACAGGGTGCCGGGCCTGGCGACGGCGAGAATCCCTTTCTCTCCCGTATAAACACTCAACACATGCTTGCCAGCTGGCAGCATGCTGACCACGGCATCCACATCGGTGGCGGCGTCCTGTGCGCTCGACGCCTTGATGCCGCCGGACTCGACAACCTTCTGCACCAGCTCCGCTGAAAGATCGAAGGCTTTTACCGCATGCCCGGCCTTCAATAGGTTGCGCGCCATCGGCCCGCCCATATTGCCGACGCCGATAAAACCGATACTCGCCATGTGTTCCTCCACTGGATTTTTCTGTCGTTCAACCGAATTGCAGTTCGCCCTCGGCTACCGGCGCAAAATAGGCCTCAATGGCGGCGTCACTGACATCCTCCAGTTTAGCCGGCTGCCATTTCGGGCGGTGATCCTTGTCAATGATGACGGCTCGCACGCCTTCGTAGAAGTCGTGCCCCAGGGCGACATGGTTGCACATGCGCCATTCCAGTTTCATGCAGTCGCGCAGGGATAATGTCCGACCGCGACGCAACTGCGCAAAGGTCAGCTTCACTGACGTGGGTGACTTGGCACGGATCGTTGCTGCCTGCTCGATGGAGAATGGTGATGCTTCCGTCTCCAGGGCCATCATGACTTCAGCCACGCTATGACCGGCGAACAGTCGGTCAATCTGCGGCTTGATTTCAGCCAGCGGTGAAGCACCCGGATCGCCCGCAAATTGCCCGACGATAGTATCCACGGCAGACGGATCACCCGGGGATGCGGCGATCAGCGCCTGCTCCAGAGCCGCCATTTGCTCGCGTGGTACGAAATGCGTCGCCACCCCTGCCGTAATAATGTCGGCCCCTTTCAAGCGTGCACCTGTCAGACCCAGGTAAAGACCGAGTTCGCCCGGACAGCGCGGCAGGAAATACGTGCCGCCGACATCGGGGAACAGACCGATACCGGTTTCCGGCATGGCGAAATGGGCATGCTCGCTGATGATGCGATGGCTGCCGTGAACCGAAAGGCCGACGCCGCCGCCCATGAAGATACCGTCGATCAGAGCAATGAACGGTTTCGGATATTCGCCAATCAGGGTGTTGCAACGATATTCGTCATGCCAGAACTGCTTGCGGTAAGACGCCCCTTCGGGACCGCGATCAGCCAGCTTGCGGATATCGCCACCCGCACAAAAGGCGCGGTCACCCTCGCCCTTTATGATTACCGCCTTTATCGCAGAATCGCTCGCCCAGGCGCGCAGATGCTGTTCCAGCGGCACGCACATGTCATGGGTAAGGGCATTTAGGGCTTTGGGGCGGTTCAGCGTAATGACGGCAACGCCGTTGTGAACCGCAAACAGAATATCCTGTGTCATGGGAGCCTTGAGATTAAAATCAATCGTGGAATGAACCGGAGAGGAGAGCACGGGAAACGATCACGCGCATGATCTCGTTTGTGCCTTCCAGAATCTGATGGACGCGGGCATCGCGCAAGTAGCGTTCCACAGGATAATCCTTCAGGTATCCGTAACCTCCATGCATCTGCAATGCCTCATTGCAGATCGCGAATCCTGCATCGGTGGCGAACCGCTTGGCCATAGCACAATACATGGTCGCTTCCGGGCTTTTTGCATCCAGCAAAGCTGCAGCATGGCGAATCATCAGCCTGGCGGCCGCCAGATCGGTGGCCATATCTGCAAGCTTGAACTGCGTCGCCTGAAAACTGGCAATCGCATGACCGAACTGCTTGCGGTTCACGACATACTCGCGCGTCGTATTCAGACAGGCTTTGGCGGCTCCCAGCGAACAGGCGCCTATATTGATACGGCCGCCATCGAGTCCGGCCATGGCGATACGAAATCCCTCGCCTTCGGCACCGATGCGGTTCGACTTCGGAACCCTGCAGTCTTCGAAAATGACCATGGCGGTTGGCTGACTGTTCCAGCCAAGCTTGCGCTCCTGCGCACCGAAAGAGAGGCCCGGCGTGCCATTTTCCACCACCAGGCAGGTGACGCCACGCGCACCTGGCTCGCCGGTGCGGACCATGCAGACATAGATATCCGAACGCCCCCCGCCCGAAATAAAGGCCTTGGTTCCGTTCAACACATAATGATCGCCGGCGTCCACGGCCTTTGTCTGCAGGGCAGCCGCATCCGAGCCGGCATTCGGTTCGGTCAGGCAATAGGACGCAAAAGACTGCATGCTGCAGAGGTCAGGCAGGAACCGCTGCCGCTGTTCATCCCCGCCAAAGCGGTCGATCATCCAGGCCGCCATGTTATGGATCGAGATATAGGCTGCCGTGGATGTACAACCCGCCGCCAGTTCCTCAAAAATCAGCGCGGCATCCAGGCGGCTGAGCCCGGAGCCACCGACATCATCCTGCACATAGATGCCACCGAAGCCGAGGGCTGCCGCTTCGCGCAGTTCTTCGACCGGGAAATGTTTGTTTTCGTCCCATTTCGCGGCATTGGGCAGCATCCGATCCGTGGCAAAGCGGCGTGCGGTATCCTGTATGGCCCGCTGATCCTCGGAAAGCTCGAACAGCATCTGTTTCTCCCTTTTAACGGGTCTTAATCGCCCGCTACACACCAGTCAACGCCTACTCCAAAAGGGTAACGCCACCTCAATAGAGTCGCACGGCCCAGCCCCCCATGCTAGCTTCGCGGCCGTTTCCATTGGCCTTCATGATACTTATCCATGCTGCCGTCCCCAACCGCTGAACCAATGCCGGATGCGAAATCAGGCATCGGCTGGCCCTTGCGCGGTGCTGCCTATGGATTGGCCGGACTGCTGATCGCCATTGCCGCAGTTCTGCTTGGCCTGCCCCTCATCGGCGGCATGCCGAACATCGATTGGCTACCAGGGAAACCACCGGCGCATCTCGACATCGCTGTTGGCGCCGCATTGGGTGGATTGTCCCTGTTGACCCGGGATACGGCTGGCGGCCTGTCACGCATGCTGGCACTCGCGATGGGCTGCCTGGCTATTGTCGGTCTGCTGGCATTCCTGCAGCACGCCGATTTACAGTTGGCCACACAAGCCGCCCCTCTGGCCCTGAGCAGTCTGTGGTCCGGCCATATGGGACCGCTGGTTGCCTTCGGCTATCTTCTGACCGCCGCGCGGCTCTATGTGCCCGCGGCCGGTCGGGCAACCCTCACCAACGTGCCGCTGGGCTGGTCCATCGCCATGACCCTGCTGGCCCTGGCGCTGACACTGACCATTGGCGCATTGGACCTGCTGCCCCAGCGGCCGTCATGGACCGCCCATGCTGCGGCGCTGCCAGACGGTGCCTTAATCCTGCTGCTGTTTGGCGCGGCCTGCGCTGCCCGCACCTTCCACCTGTCACCGCAGATTGCACCGATCACCCTGCTGATCGGCCAGTCCGTCGTCTTGATTGGCGGCGTCCTGGCATCGTTCATTCTCTGGCAGGCGAATGTCGCCACCGCGTCGCACCCCCTGGTGCCGGCGCTGTCCTTCATGGCCTGTCTTGTCGCCACCTATATGATCGCAGGCCTCATCGCCCTGGCCGTGCGCGTCACCATCCAGCAGCGTGCGATGGAAGCAGCGCGCAGTGCCCTGGAAGCCAGCAACAACCTGTTCAAGGCTGCTGCACGCAGCAGTCGCCTGGGCATCTGGAACTGGAACCTGGCAACAGGCGAGTTGCTGATCGTCGCCAACTATCTGCAGGACGGCAACGCCAATGACCTGCTGACATCGCGCATGTCAATCGAGACCTTCAACACGCTCATTCATCCCGATGACTTCAAGATGGTGGAGCGGCGCGCCAAGGATGCGCAGCGGGGGACGATCCCTTATGAAATCGAGTTCCGCATCCGCCGTGCCGATGGTCGTTACATCTGGGTGCTGGCCCGCGCCGAGGTCGGCAGGGATGAGACCGGCAAACCTGTCAGCATGATCGGCAGCCTGGAAGACGTCGACCAGATCCGCCGTCAGATGAACGAACTGGAACTACAGCGCCAGTTGCTTGAAGAACAGTCGGTGAAGCTGGCTGAAACGGCACAGGCGCTCGCGCTGGCCAAAGATGCCGCAGAGTCGGCCAACCGCGCGAAATCCAGTTTCCTGGCCATGATGAGCCACGAAATACGCACGCCGATGAACGGCGTACTCGGTATGCTCAGCCTGATTCATCGCAGTGAGCTGGAACCGGCCCTGAAGCGCTATGCCGAAGTGGCGCATCAGTCGGCGCGCGATCTGCTCGGCCTGATCGACGACATTCTCGATGTGTCAAAACTGGAAGCGGGCAAATTGCAGATCGAGGCGATCGATTTCGACCTTCGCCCAGCCATCGATAATGTTGTCGCACTTCTGACGCCCCGCGCCCGTGACAATAACAACCGCATGACCATCGACCTCGCAGATGGTGTGCCCGAGCATGTGATCGGCGATCCGCTGCGCCTGCGCCAGATCCTGATTAACCTGATCGGCAATGCCATCAAGTTCACCGAGAACGGCCTGGTTACCATAACGATTACCGCCACGCCGCTGCAGAACGGCGACTTCATGCTTCACTGCGCCATCCGTGACACCGGCATCGGCATCGCAGCAGACCAGCAGAACAAGCTCTTTGAACCTTTCACCCAGGCCGACGCCTCCATGACCCGCCGTTATGGCGGCACCGGCCTGGGCCTGACGATCTGCCGGCATCTGGTGCATCTGATGGGCGGCGAGATCGGCATGGTGAGCGCCCTGGGGGAAGGCTCGACATTCTGGTTCACCGTACGGTGCCGCGAGGATATCGAGCTCACCGCCAAGCTGGCCGCCCAGCAGCCCGTCAAACAGCCGGCACCGCCCGCAGCCAACGATGCCGCCACCCTGCTGCCGCCCGAACCGCTGGAGAAAGACGTCGCAGACCTGGTCAGCCAGTTCGATCGTCTGGCAGGCCGCACACCGCGCGGCGGTGGCGGCGTTACGGGACATTAACCAACCAGGCGCATGATTCTCCGCCATCATCATGGCGTGGAGGTCCGATCATGCTACCGATCCATCCTGGAACCCTGCTGGAGCGCGCCATCAGCGCCCGCGGCTCAGACCCCCAGCTGTTCCATCGCGAAGCCCGCATGCCACGCCGGCTGCTACAACTGGTGCTATCCGGCCAAAGGCCGATTTCCTTCGGCCTTGCCCTGCGTCTGGGCCGGATTCTGGGTACTTCTCCCTGGGTCTGGATTGCGTTTCAGGAGCGGTTTGATAAAGCTCTGTGAATGAGCAGCCATCCGATTACCCCGCCCCCGCCATTCCCGGTCTCCCGTCCCCGCCGCCTGCGCCAGTCCGACTGGACGCGCCGCCTGGTCGCCGAGAACCGCCTGAGCGTCGATGACCTGATCTGGCCGATTTTCGTCCACGACGGCTCTGCCAATATCGCGATCCCTTCGATGCCGGGAGTCGAACGCCTGAGTATCGATGCGGCAGTCGTTGCTGCGAAGGAAGCCGAAGCCCTTGGCATTCCGGCGATTGCCCTCTTTCCGGCCACCGACCCCAAGCTGAAAAGCGATGACGGTCGCGAAGGTCTCAATCCCGATAATGTGGTCTGCCGCAGTGTCCGCGCTATAAAGGCTGCGACCAAAAATCTCGGCGTGCTGTGCGATGTGGCCCTGGATCCCTATACCAGTCACGGCCACGACGGACTGCTGCGTGATGGTGTGATTCTGAATGACGAAACAGTCGCTTTGCTGGTCCAGCAAGCGATCGTGCAGGCGCAGGCCGGCTGCGATATCATCGCTCCGTCAGACATGATGGATGGCCGCATCGCGGCGATCCGCGGCGCTTTCGAGCGCGACGGCATCCGCCATGTGCAACTGATGGCCTATGCAGCAAAATACGCATCCGCTTTCTATGGCCCGTTCCGCGATGCCGTCGGTTCGTCCGTGAATCTCGGCCTGGGCGACAAGCGCACCTATCAGATGAATCCCGCCAATGGCGACGAAGCCCTGCGCGAAGTTGCTCTCGATGTCGCCGAGGGCGCGGATATGGTGATGGTCAAGCCCGGCATGCCGTATCTCGACATCTGCTGGCGGGTGAAACAGGCTTTCCGCCTGCCGACTTTCGCCTACCAGGTCTCCGGTGAATACGCCATGCTGGCCGGCGCCGCTGAACGTGGCTGGCTGGATCGCACCAAGGTGGCCTTTGAAAGCTTGCTCGCCTTCAAACGTGCCGGCTGCGACGGCGTGCTGACATACTTTGCGCGTGACGTCGCCCGCATGATGGCCGACGGCAAGCAGCCCTGACGGGCCGCCGCCACCGGCATCACGGATAATCAGAACTTCTTGGCGGTCTTGGTCGCCTCCAGACGCGCGATCAGGCTGGACGTATCCCAGCGATTGCCCCCCATCTGCTGCACTTCGGCGTAGAACTGGTCGACCAGTGCCGCCACCGGCAGGCTGGCACCGTTGCGGCGCGCTTCGGCCAGGCAGATGCCGAGGTCCTTGCGCATCCAGTCGACCGCGAAGCCGTAATCGAATTTGCCTTCGATCATCGTCTTGTGGCGGTTGTCCATCTGCCAGGACCCGGCTGCGCCCTTGGAAATCACTTCCACTGCCTTGGTCAGATCGAGCCCTGAGGCGCGACCGAAAGCCAGCGCTTCGGACAGACCCTGCACCAGACCGGCGATACAAATCTGGTTCATCATCTTGGTGAGCTGGCCGCTGCCGGTCGCACCCATCAGGTTCTGCATCTTGGCATAGGCCTGGATCACCGGCTTGACCTTCTCATAGGTCGGCTCGTCACCGCCGCACATGATGGTCAGCTGGCCATTTTCGGCACCAGCCTGGCCACCGGAAACCGGCGCATCGATGAAACCCTGACCATTGGCCTTGGCCTTCTCGCCAATCTCGCGGGCAACATCAGCCGATGCCGTTGTATGGTCAACGAAGACAGCCCCCTTGGCGAGCCCGGCCAGAATCCCTGTCTCGCCATAGACGACAGACCGCAGATCATCGTCATTGCCGACACAGGCCATGACATATTCCGCGCCGGTGGCAGCCTCCTTAGGGGTTAACCCTTTTTGCCCCTTATGCTGGGCCACCCAACGGTCTGCCTTATCCGCGGAACGATTCCAGACCGTTACACTATGCCCGGCCTTGGTCAGGTGCCCGGCCATAGGAAAGCCCATAACACCCAGACCGATGAATGCCACCTTCGCCATCTTTTTCTCCAAAAGTCTTTGTTTTTCAATTTATTAGAAGACGCGTTCGATTCACGCCCCCAGTTTGCACCATGGCGCCGGAACGGGCAATTGCCTCAAACGCAACCCACCGCGTTTGATTGTAGGGCACATACAATTTCAACTTGCGGGACAGGGGCAATTATAGTAAACAGAATACAGAGTTACCCAAGTTCTGGCGTGGGAGAAGCCCATCATGCCGCTCGACACCATAGGCAGTTACGCCTCGTCGAGCAGTAGCGGTGTAGTTGCCCGCTCTGCTCGAAGTACAGACACCTCCACAACCGCTAGTTCCGCGGCTCTCTCCGTTCGCTCGGACAACGAAGCTGCTGAAACGAAAGTCTCCTCGACGGGAGGCTTGGCCGTTTTCGTCAGCCCGTTCATCAGGCTCGATGTAGAGACACGCTTGGCGATTGTCGAAATCCGCAATAGCCAGACCGGCGAAGTTCAGCAGCAATATCCAAGTCCACGTGCGGTTCGCGAGTATGCGCAGAACCTGCCCGATGACTCGGATTTGCGCGCCGAAGGCAGCGACAAGCAGAACGATAAGGCCGAACCCCGCATCATTGGCAGCGGTTCCGACAAGGCCGCCGAGCCTGCGAAGGCCCAGACGACCAGCACTGCCCAGAGCGACAGCCCCGCTCCTGCTCCTGCAGCCAAACGGGAAGTTGCGATCGCCTGATTGTGGCGGCCAATGCCAGCAGCCAGTGCTGCGGCGTTTTTTGAAACCTGCAAATCACTCGCGAATCTGCTAAGCCAGTTCGTGTCTTTGTCGCGAGCGGGGCGTTATGCGCTGGTTGATTCGGTTGGTTATGGCATTGGTTCTGCTTGCCGGGATCACCGCTGGTAGCATCTATGTCATTGCCCGCCTCTCACTGCCTGCCGTCAATGGTGAGGTAAAGGTCGACCGGGCACTTGCCGGACCGCTTGAAATCCTGCGCGACCGCTACGCCGTCCCCCATATTCGTGCTGCCAGCCGCAACGACGGCGCGTTCGGACTGGGTTATGCCCATGCTCAGGATCGCCTGTGGCAAATGGAAGTACAGCGCCGCATCGCAGCCGGCCGCCTGTCCGAAATTTTTGGCACGGCCACCCTCAATACAGACAGGTTTACACGCACCCTCGGTATCCGCCGCAAGGCTGTCGCCGCATTCGCCTATCTTCAGCCTGACACCCAGGCTTATCTGCAGGCCTATGCCGACGGCATCAATGCCTTCATCACCGATCATCCCGGCCCGTTGCCTCCGGAATTCCTCGTCTTCGACGTATCGCCAGAGCCATGGACACCTGCGGACTCGCTTGGCTGGCTGAAGATGATGGCCTGGGATCTGAGCGGGAACTGGGGCAGTGAGCTGGCGCGCCTCAGTCTGTCGCGCCGCCTCAGCAAGCAGCAGATTGAAGAATTTTTCCCGCCCTATCCAGGCGACGGACCGGTCGCGCTGGCAGATTACAGCAGCCTTTACAGGCAGGTGACGACCGCAATCAATCTCGACCAGTTGCAGCAGGCCCTGCCCGCCCCGCCACCCGAAGGCATCGGCTCGAACAATTGGGTCGTGCATGGCAAACGCACCGTTACGGGGTTGCCTCTGCTGGCCAACGATCCGCATCTGGGCCTGACGACGCCTGCAATCTGGTATTTCGCCCATCTCGCCGTCCAGAACAATGGCATTATCGGCGCAACATTGCCCGGCGTCCCTGGCGTTATCCTGGGTCATAACGGTCGCGTCGCCTGGGGCTTCACCAATACTGGACCGGACACTCAGGATCTCTTCATTGAGAAGATCGACCCGAATGATTCTGGCCGTTACGTAACACCGGATGGCACAGCCGCCTTTGCCACAAGGCAGGAAATCATCAAGCTGCGCGGCGGTGACGACGTTGCACTCACGGTGCGCGAAACGCGCCATGGCCCTGTTATCAGCGATGTCCACGACTCAGCTCAGCGCCTGATCGAACCTGGGTATGTCCTGGCCTTTGCCTGGACGGCATTGCGCGATGAAGACACCACAGCCGATTCATTGCTCGGACTGGAAGCGGTGACGGATTGGAACAGCTTTGTCAGGAATTTCGAACGTTTTGTCTCACCGCAGCAGAATATCGTTTATGCCGATCGCGACGGGAATATCGGCTTTCTGGCGCCGGGTTTAATCCCGGTTCGCCGTCCGGATAACGATCTGAAGGGACTGTCGCCGGCACCGGGATGGGACGCGCGATACGACTGGACCGGCTTCATTCCTTTTAACGAGCTGCCGCGCAGCTACAATCCGGCAAAGGGTATGCTGGTTACCGCCAATCACAAAATTGTGCCCGACAGCTATCCGCATTTCATTACCTCCGAATGGGCAGAACCGTATCGCGCGCGCCGGATCGAGCAGCTGCTCCAGGAACGCGCGGTCCATTCCGTGGAGAGTTTCAAACAGCTCCAGGGCGACACTGTGTCGCTGATGGTTAGCGATATCCTGCCGCTGATGCTGGGCGCGCCGCAAAAAAGCACTCCGCGCAACGCCGAGCTGCCAACCACCCACGCCATGATGTCTGCCTGGGACGGCGCGATGACCGCCAACCGGTCTGAACCACTGATCTTTCAGGCGTGGTATCGCGAGCTGACCCGCCTGGTGCTGGCCGACGAATTGGGAGAGTCGTTTCTGCCACTTTGGCGTTTCCGGCCAGTCCTGATGAAAAACATCCTCGCCAACACAGACGGGCAGGCCCGCTGGTGTGCCAATGTTGCAACCGGTGCGCCAACGTCTTGCCCCACCCTGGTTGCCGAAGCCCTCGACCTGGCCCTGAGCGATCTCAAAAGCCGGTACGGCGGCGATCTCGGCCGGTGGCGCTGGGGCGAGGCGCATTTCGCCAAGGCACCGCACCGGCCATTCAGCACTATCGCGCCGCTCAGGCGGCTGTTCGAGGTCAGCGTCCCGACCCCCGGCGACGCCTTTAGCGTGAATGTCGGCCGCAATGACCTGGGTCAGGAAACCGAGCCCTTTGCCAACCGCCATGCCGCCTCATTGCGGGCCATTTATGACCTGGCCGACCTTAACCGGTCGCAATTTATCCATTCCACCGGCCAGTCGGGACATGTGCTTTCGCCCAATTACCGTGATTTTGCCGCCCCCTGGGCTGGCGTTCAGTACATCCCGATGTCGCTTCGCCCCGGGGATATCGAAGCCGGAGCCCTGGGGCGTCTCAGGCTGAGCCCCCGCCAGCCCCCGTAAACCATTACGTCTTTTCAATATTCTATTTACCTCCCGCATACGATAAATATGGGTTGGGTTGACGCGCTGGGCGGATTCGCCGGGCGCGGGCATGGAGTGTTTAAATGCTGATTATTATCGGCTCGATTGTCGGTATGGGCTGCGTGCTGGGCGGTTATGTCGCCATGGGCGGCAAGCTCGGCGTGCTGTGGCAGCCATTTGAGCTTGTCATCATCGGTGGTGCCGGTGTGGGCGCGCTCATTGTCGGCAACCCCAAACCCGTGCTCAAGGCCACGCTGAACGGCTTCAAGGTCGCCTTCAAAGGGCCGAAATACACCAAGGACGACTATCTGGAATTGCTGTCGATGCTCTACAGCGTGTTCAAGCTCGCCAAGAGCAAAGGCATGCTCGCGCTGGAGCAGCACATCGAGAAACCTGAAGAAAGCAAACTCTTCAGCCAGTTTCCGAAGTTCATGGCCGATCACCACAACATGGACTTCCTCTGCGACTATCTGCGCCTGATGACCCTGGGCAGCGAGAATCCGCACGAGATGGAATCCCTGATGGATATGGAACTGGAAATCCATCACCAGGAAGATCATCTGGCGCAAGGCGGCATGTCGGCCTTCGGCGAAAGCTTCCCGGCGCTCGGCATCGTGGCCGCGGTGCTCGGCGTTATCAAAACCATGGGCTCGATCAGCGAGCCGCCGGAAGTGCTGGGCCGCCTGATCGGCGGCGCGCTCGTAGGCACCTTCCTCGGCATTCTGATCTCTTACGGCATCGTCTCGCCGATCGCGGCAGCCCTGAAGGCGACGCAGGAACATGATAGCAAATACCTGCTGTGCGTCAAAGCCGGCCTGCTGGCGCATCTGCAAGGTTACGCACCCGCCGTGTCGGTGGAATTCGCGCGCAAATCGCTGATGTCGAATGTGCGCCCCAGCTTCTACGAAGTTGAAGAAGCGACCAGCAAAGTGCAGTCGGTCTGACGACTGCGGAGGACTGAGCGATGGCGACCGCCGACGGCGAACGTCCAATCATCGTCAAGAAGATCAAGAAAGGCGCCCATGCTGCCCATGGCGGCGCCTGGAAGGTGGCCTATGCCGACTTCGTGACGGCGATGATGGCCTTCTTCCTGTTGCTGTGGCTTCTGAACGTCACCACAGACGAACAGAAAAAAGGCGTGGCCGATTACTTCTCGCCGGCTTCCGTCAGCCGCAGCTTCTCGGGCGCCGGTGGCGTCATGGGCGGACGCACCATTTTGGAAGACGGCGGTAAGATTTCCAGCTTCGGCCTGCCGACCATGATTGTCGGCCCGTCTTCGGAAAAATCCGATCAGCCCGATCAGCCGCAATACGATCAGAAATACCCGGACTCGCGGCAGCCGCCGCCGGCACCCGGCACACAGGGCGACCGCTTCCAGGATCCCAGCCAGACGGTTCAGCAGGGCGACGGCGACCAGCAGCAACTGGGCGCTGGCGCGGGACAGATCACCGACCTGCAGCAGATTGATGCGCAGGCGGCGCGCGAACGCGTCGCACAGGCGGAAGCCGAAAACTTCCGCGAGGCCGAAGAACAAATTCGCCAAGCGATCCAGAATAACCCGCAGCTCTCGGAACTCTCGAAGCAGATCGTGTTCGACAACACACCGGAGGGTTTCCGGATTCAGCTGGTCGACGAAGAACAGTCCTCGATGTTCCCTTCGGGTGCCGCCAGCATGAACGACAAGGCGCGTCGCCTGATGCAGCAGGTCGCCCAGGCGGTTTCAAAACTGCCGAACAAGCTGGCGATCAGCGGCAACACCGATGCGCAACCCTTCCGTGGCCAGGGTGCCTATTCGAACTGGGAGCTTTCCGCCGATCGCGCCAATGCGGCGCGGCGCGCCATGATCGAGGCCGGTGTTCCGTCCGAGCGCATTCGTCAGGTCACCGGCAATGCCGATCAGGACCCATTGATCAAGGATAACCCGCTTGATCCGCGCAATCGCCGCATCGCCATCCTGCTGCTCAGCGACGTCCCCCGCCCCGGATCCGGCGCCGGCGCCGCCGGAGCAGGGCCGCAGCGAACCGGTCAGCCGTCACGGCCGGGGGCGCTGCGCAATCCGCCGCCGCCGCCGCCATTGCCGCCTGGTCTGAATGGGCCGGGGCAAAACAGCCCTGTCCGCATCCTGCCAACCCGCTGAGGCCGCGTGTCAGAGCAGCCATCCACACAGCCGGTTCCAACAGCCGTCCCCCTGCTCGATCCGTTTGTAGATCCCGGGCGTTTTGAAGGCCTGTTATGGCGTCGTGTTTTCGGATACGCCATCGACGCATGCGTCATTGCGCTGCTTTTGGTATTCTATTACTTCGCCCTGGTGGTGCTATCGGTAGCCACTCTCGGACTGCTGACGCCGCTGCTGGTGCTGCTCGCGTCTCTGATCCCGGCGGCCTATCACACACTGACCATTGGCGGGCCGGCGTCCGGCACATTGGGCATGCGGCTGTTCGGGCTTGAAGTCCGTGCCTGGAATGGCGGCAAACCAGGTTATCTGCAGGCTTTGCTGCACACGGCCGTGTTTTACCTTTCCGTTGGCTTTACCAGCGGCCTGATCCTGCTTTGGCCCTTGTTCAACAACTATCGCCGCTGCCTGCATGACCAGCTCTGCGGCACAGTCGTGATACGCCGGGCGTGATTTTAGCTCAGAATCCCCCCTCCCCAAGCGGGCCAATTACGCTAATCTGGTTTTCGACTGTAATGAGATGGGCTGCGACGTGAAACATCGCCTGCAGATACCTTTACGGCATTTTTTTGCCACCCCGCCCACGCCATGCCCTTACCTTCCAGGGCGGCTGGAGCGGAAAGTCGTGACTTTGCTGGCAGGCGATGATCCTGACGGCCTGCACAACGCCTTGAGCCAGGCCGGCTTCCGCCGCAGCCAGGATCTCGCGTATCGCCCCGCCTGCGAAAACTGCAATGCCTGCGTACCCGTCCGTGTCCCGGTGGCGGAATTCGTTCCGGATGCCCCCCAGCGCAAGGTGCTGCGTCGCAACACCGGTGTATTGGCCCGCCGTCTGCCAGCCTATGCCACACGCGAGCATTATCAGGTCTTCCGCCGTTACGTGACGGCCCGCCATGACGGCGGCGGCATGGCAGATATGGAATTCGCTGATTACCGCGCCATGGTCGAGGACAGTCCGGTCCGCAGCGGCCTGACCGAGTTTCGCAATCCGGATGGCCGCCTGCTTGGCGTCTGCCTGATTGACGACATGAATGACGGGATTTCCCTAGTCTACAGTTACTTCGATCCAGACTTTGAACGGCGCAGCCCGGGAAGCCTGATCATTCTCTGGCACATCCAGAATGCCTACGAATTAGGCCTGCCTTATGTTTACCTCGGCTACTGGATCTCCGAGAGCCACAAGATGGCCTACAAGAGCCGCTTCCGCCCGTTGGAGGCTCTCACCCAGGAAGGCTGGCGCCGCCTGGATCCGGATGCGCCATCGCTCCCGGCACCCCTGACAGCCGCCCCTCTGCTTTGACCTCCGATTCTTGCGCCCCGCTCTTCTGAGGGGTATTTTTCGGCACCGTATGCGGATTCTCCGTGTACTTATGTGTTGCGTCAGCGCTTGTTCGAACGCCGGCCACCAACATCTCTAGGGAGATCACCAAACATGCTTCGTCGTAAATTCCTCTCCGGCGCGGCCGTTGCCGGCGCCGGTGCCGTCGGCGCCGCTGCCAGCTTTCCGGCCCCGGCGATCGCGCAGAGCCTGCCCGAAATCAAGTGGCGCATGCCCACCAGCTTCCCGAAGAGCCTGGACACCATCCATGGCGGCGGCGAGCAGCTGGCCAAGCGCGTTGCTGAACTGACCGACAACAAGTTCCAGATCCGCGTCTTCGCTGCCGGCGAAATCGTCCCCGGTCTGCAGGTGCTCGACGCCGTCCAGGCCGGCACCGTCGAAGCCGGCTACAGCGTCAGCTACTACTATGTCGGCAAAGATCCGACCTTTGCCTTCGACGCCTGCCTGCCTTTCGGCCTCAACGTGCGCCAGCAGAATTCCTGGATGCGCAACGGCGGTGGCCTCGAACTGATGCGCGAGTTCTTCAAGGACTACAACATCGTTCAGTTCCCGGCGGGCAACACCGGCACGCAGATGGGTGGCTGGTTCCGCAAGGAAATCAAGACCGTTGAAGACCTGAAGGGCCTGAAGTTCCGCATCGCCGGTATCGCCGGCCAGATCCTGAACAAGCTCGGGGTCGTGCCGCAGCAGCTCGCCGGCGGCGACATCTATCCGGCGCTGGAAAAGGGCACCATTGACGCGGCCGAGTGGGTCGGTCCGTATGACGATGAGAAGCTCGGCTTCAACAAGGTGGCCAAGTTCTACTACTACCCCGGTTGGTGGGAAGGTGGTCCGCAGGTCTCGCTGTACGTCAACAACGCGCAGTGGGACAGCCTGCCGAAGCCGTACCAGGCCGCACTCGAAGCCGCCAGCACTGAGGTCAACAGCTGGATGCTTGGCAAGTACGATGCGCAGAACCCGGTCGCACTGAAGAAGCTGGTCGCCAGCGGCACGCAGCTGCGGCCCTTCCCGCGGCCGGTCATGGAAGCCTGCTTCGATGCCGCGAACGAGGTCTATGCCGAAGTCGCTGCCGCCAACCCGAAGTTCAAGAAGGTCTATGATCAGTGGTCGAAGTATCGCGACGACCAGCTGCTTTGGTTCCGCGTTGCTGAAGGCACCTTCGACAGCTTCATGTCGGCGGCCAGCCAGCGCAAGCCTGCTGCGAAGAAGGGTGGCTGACCGGATTTAATCTGTCAGCATACGTATTATCGAAAAGCCCTGCATTTGCGGGGCTTTTCTTTATCTGTCGCTATTCGCACGAATCCCGTAATCTCCCAAGCAATCATTCATTGCAGCGTCAGTCTGCGAGGGTGATCGGTATCGGGCCGCGAGAGTCCGGCCCGCGACCGAAAGGTCAAACAGGGAGATAAAAGAATGGAAAGACGTAAATTCATCAAAGGCGCCGCCCTGGCGGGCGCCGGCACAATCGGTGTTGCCGCAAGCTTCCCGATGCCGGCGCTGGGACAGAGCCAGCCGGAAGTCCGCTGGCGCCTTGCCTCCAGCTTCCCGAAGAGCCTCGACACCATCTTCGGTGCGGCAGACATCGTGGCCAAGCGCGTTGAAGCCTCTACCGGCGGCAAGTTCCAGATTCGCACCTTCGCTTCCGGCGAAATCGTCCCCGGCCTCCAGGTGCTGGATGCGGTTCAGGCCGGCACCGTCGAGATCGGTCATACCGCCAACTATTACTATGTCGGCAAGGACCCGACCTTCGCCTTCGACACGGCGATCCCGTTCGGCCTGAACGGACGCCAGCAGAATGCATGGATGCACCATGGCGGTGGCCTGCAGCTGATGCGCGACTTCTTCAAGGAGTATAATTGCATCAGCTTCCCGGCCGGCAATACCGGTGCGCAGATGGGTGGCTGGTTCCGCAAGGAGATCAAGACCGTCGAGGATCTGAACGGTCTGAAGTTCCGTATCGGTGGATTCGCCGGTCAGGTGCTCACCAAGCTCGGTGTCGTGCCGCAGCAGATCGCTGGCGGCGACATCTATCCGGCGCTCGAAAAAGGCACGATTGACGCGGCTGAATGGATTGGCCCGTATGACGACGAGAAGCTCGGCTTCAACAAGGTCGCCAAGTATTACTACTATCCGGGCTGGTGGGAAGGTGGACCGCAGCTGTCGGTCATGGTCAACCTCGACGCCTATAACAAGCTGTCGAAGGAATACCAGTCCATCCTGGAAGCGGCCTGCGCCGAGGCCAATGTCTGGATGGTGGCGAAATACGACGCGGTCAATCCGGCGGCCCTGAAGAAGCTGCTGGCCGGCGGCACGCAGTTGCGGGCCTTCCCGCGGCCGGTGATGGAGGCCAGCTTCAAGGCGGCCACCGAGCTGTATGACGACACCTGCAGCAAGAACCCGAAGTTCAAGAAGGTGTTCGACAACTGGGTGAAGTTCCGTGACGAACAGGTCAGCTGGTTCCGGGTGTCGGAAAACACATTCGACAACTTCATGATCGCAGCGTCGCAGAAAAAACGCACCTGAGCCGTCCCAACGGTCAGGTCGGCAAAGGCCCCGGGCAACCGGGGCCTTTTTTTTCGTTCCGACAGGCCGGAAGGAACATTCCGACAACCGTTACCGTCTCTTAAGCGCCGGGTTAAGCCTTGGGCAACCATTTGCGGTCAAAACTACTGGCGCACCCCGGAGTTGTGCCGCAGTATCACCCGCGGCAGGCAGTAACTCCGACGGATGCCAGAAAGGACCGTCTTTACAACGCCATGTGGCGAAGTGTCGTAAAACGAGCACCGAAAAAGACGGCTGATCCGGATTTGACCCCGACGCCGCGCGATCGCGAACGCGTCGACGGTATTATTAATAAAATCTCGGAAGAAACGTTGCTGGTCTTCGATCTGCTGAAAGACGGTATGGTGAAGGAAGCCTCCTTCAAAACCGTCGAAGAAAGCATCACCCGACATTGCATCCTGTCCACCTTTGAACAGGTCCGCGTCGACGCCTTCCGCGATGCGGCCGGCCTCGCCTGGCAGCAGGCCCGCCGCTTCTCCGAAGCCGCTCTTGAAATGCCCGAGCCACAGCAGCGTCAGTTCGTGCTCTCCGTCGCACAGGCTTTCGAACGCTTTGCCAAACAGCTCCAGACTATTGAGCAGCGCGCCATCGCGGACAAACAGCGGCGCGATCAGCAGGATTGAATGCTGTTGGCGCCTGCGGGGCTTGCCAAAACTATCGCCGGGAGCAAAACTTCCGTACACACAACCCACAGCATGTAAGCGAGTTTTCGGGGGAAGCATGGTTTTTGGTTCGATGTTCGGCGGCGGTCGGTCTTATGCCTACGAAATCTATGTCATGGTTGATGGCCGCTGGCGCCTCGACAAGCGTCTCGAAGGCGAAGCAAAGATGACCCAGCACGCCAACGAGCAACTGGAAAAATCCGCTATATCACAGGCCAATGCCCTGCTGAACATGGGCGACTTCTCGGCCGTCAAGGTGGTGCGCTCGCGCGAGCGGTCGGACGGTTTCGGCACCCAGTCGGAAATCTTCAACAAGACAGCGACCGCAAAACCGAAGGTCATGCAGACGCGGCCCTTCAAGGGACCGTTCCCGGTTTGCGAAACCGCTTATGACCTTGCGCGCCGTCCGGCCGCCAAGGGCTTCAGCACCGTCTTCAGAGAGTTCCTCGACAAGCAGAATGCGACATCGATCGAACTGCTGCACTCGCCGCAGCATCAGCGCAAGCTGAGCGACATGAGCAATTTCATGCGTGCAGGCTTCTACGCCTTGGCGGGATCGCAGACGCAGCCCGGGTTGCCGGGCCAGAGCGAGCGTAGCAAGAAGCTCGAAGTGCAATTCGACAAGCTGATCCAGCTGACGCGCGATGCCATGGCCGAAAAAGGCTTGCCCGCACTTGAAGGCAATGACTTTGCCCGACTGTACGAGCGCCTCAGCCAGCGCATGAAAGACGATCAGCTGCGTTTCACGTTCTTTTTCCAGACCGTCAAGGTCACACAGACGCTTTCAAGCTATGCCGGCCGCCTCGATATCTATCTCAATGACATGATCGAGCGACCGATGAACGGCCTGTCGCCGCTGCTGGATGAAGCCGCCGCCTCCTGTCTGGATTCCACCACGCTGATTCAGGATCTGCTGGGCCATCGCGCCGGCCTGTCGGAGGCCCTGATTGCGCTGGCCGACCTCTCCGCCGGCAAGGTGGAAATGCCGGCCAAACCGGACCAGATTCTCGAAAAGCTCAATCGCCTGCTCGGTGAGAACCGTCTGCCCTACTGCTCCGAAACCTTGTGGGAGCGCATTCTGTCCAACCTCAACTCCAAGGCCCTGCTCAGCAAAAGCGAGCCGCGGAAAGAATGGCAGATGACGCGCAATCTGAATCACAAACTGCTGGCAGTTGCGCCGGAAGCATACAAAGAAGCCGTCGATCATGCCGGTCGCATGCGCATGGAACGCGCGCGTAATATGGAATCCTGACACGACCTCGTCGCGCCCTGCGCGACGGCCTTCGTTCCGCCCGGCTGTTAATCCTGCGGCGGCATCTGCGCACCGGTCAGGTCGGCGCCGTTCAGATCCGTATTGACCATTTTCGCATCGGTCAGGTTGGCATTGACCAGCCGCGCCTTGTTCAGCTTGGCATCGATCAGGTTAGCGCCCCTCATCAGGGCGTCCGAGAAGTCGGCCTCAGTGGCATCGCAGGCCGCAAGGCTGGCCGACCAGAAACGGCCGATCGGCTTGCCATCGGGACCGCGCAACGGCACCTGACCAAGCTGTGCGCGCTGCAGAATCGCCTTCTGCAGAATGGCACGCGCCAGATTGACGCCATTGGCCAGCGCGCCGATCAGATTTGCGCCGGTCAGATCGGCTTCGGAAAGATCGGTCATCACCAGCGTGGCATTCTGCAGCTTGGCGCCCGCGAGCTTTGCGCCCTTCAGGTTCGCGCCGCTCAGGTCCTTACCGGTCAGGTCGATGCGTTCCATGTTCAGACCGGCCAGATCGGCGCGCGAACCTTCACGGCCGTCCGTCTTGATCCACTTCTCGTGCTCCTGAAGGATGCCGGCAACGGTATCGCCGAAGCTGGAGACATCGACAAACAGTTCAGCGCCAGTGAAGTTGGCGGAATCCATGTCGACATCTTCCAGGATCGCGCCCTTCAGGTCGGCGCCCTGGAAGTCGGCGCCATCGATCAGGCACATCGTCATATCGACGCCGCGCAGACAGGCGCCCTTGAGATCGGCCCCGGCCAGGTTCGCCTTGCGCAGGGATACCTTGGTCAGGTTGGCGCGCGACAGATTGGCACCGGCCAGATTGACACCATTCATGTTCGAGCCGGTCAGGTTCGAACCGCGGAGATTGGCTTCGGCCAGATCGGCGCCGCCCGTATTCGCCTTAGGCTTCTTGCCGGTGGAATCCGCCGCTCCGAAACCCACGCCGTTATCGGACGCCTGCATCAGGGCGCCACCACGGAAGTCCACCCCCATCAGGCGCGCGCCGGCAAGGGTGGCGCCGCGCATGGAGGCCCCGCGCAGATCGGCCTTGGTCAGGTCGGCCTTTGACAGGTCAGCCCGCTCCAGATTGGCTGCAAACAGGTCAGCTTCTGACAGATTGGTTTCGACCAGAACGGATCGCGAAAGATTCGCGCCGGACATCTTGGCCGCACGCAAATCGGCGCCGCTGAAATCGTAGCCCTGCAAATCAGCCAGGGAGAGATTCAGGCGTGCCCCACGGGGACGCTTCAGCAGCCACTCACGGTGGCGTGCCAGCATCCGTTCAACCTCCATGGGGTTCATTCTGCCCCTAGCCCCCTCACAAAGTCACACAAGCGAGCCTATTTCTTCGGCCGCATAAAATCTTCGACAATCTTAATGTTTTTCTCTAGTTCCGCAATCTTCCCAGACAGTTCCGCAATTTTCATGCGCATGGTCTGGGCCCCGGCAATTGCGCCCTGTGCGGCTTCTTTCGCATTCCGCAGGTCCGTCTGCAACTGCTGTGACGGCCCCTTGGCGTTCCGTAATGCGGTCTGGATGTCGAGAATGGCCTTGTCCAGCTCAGGACGCCGCTTGGCTAGGCTGGCCATATTGTCTTCCAGCCGGCCTTTTTCTTCCTGGAATTTGCGGATTTGCTCCCGCATCTGAGTAATTGCGTCGCTCAAAACCGTCTCTCCGGGATACGCATACGGGCCCAGCGAGCCTCTGCCGGAGCCAACTTCTTAGACGGGTCCCGGGGTCCCGCCTAGATGTTCTAAAGGCGTAGGCCCCAAAACCGGATGAAACTGCTTGGGGAGGCCCAGCTTCGCCTGGATGATGGCCTGCCCCCTAGCCGCGACCGACAAAGGGCATCTTGGTCGCCATCACCGTCATGAACAGGACATTGGCATCCAGCGGCAGGCTGGCCATATGGACCACGGCATTGGCGACATGCTCGACATCCATGCGGGGTTCCACCCGGGTCGAACCATCGGGCTGCAGAACACCGTTTTTCATGCGCTCGGTCATGTCGGTGGCGGCGTTGCCGATATCGATCTGCCCTACGGCGATGTCGTAGGCCCGGCCATCCAGGGAGCTGGCCTTGGTCAGACCGCTGATGGCATGCTTGGTCGAGGTATAGGGCGAGGAAAACGGCCGCGGCGCATAGGCCGAGATCGAACCGTTGTTGATGATACGGCCGCCGCGCGGATCCTGATCCTTCATGATGCGGAAGGCTTCCTGCGTGCACAGGAAGGGGCCGGTCAGATTGACGTCGACGACGGCTTTCCACTGCTCGTAGGACAGGTCTTCCAGAGGCATAGCCGGCGTACCCATGCCTGCGTTGTTGAACAGCACATCCAGCCGGCCGAAAGCCTGCTTGGTCTTGGCGAACAGCGCCTTCACCTGCGCATGGTCACCCACGTCAGTCGCTACAGCCACGGCCCGCACGCCATGCTTCTCTGCTTCGCGCGCCGTGGCGTCTAGAGCCTCAAGACGACGGCCGGCCAGCACGACATTGTAGCCGGCCTTGGCCAGGGCGATCGACGAAGCCTTGCCAATGCCGGTGCCAGCACCAGTGACCAGGGCAACCTTGTTGGATGGCATACCGGGATTCCTCCAGTTATATCGGTTCTTTCAGCGGCAAGAATAGCGGAGGCCGATCCGTCCCGGCAACGCATATGCCGTGATAAAGGTGGGATTGTAAGGCTTTAGCCGGCATCCCTTCCACCAAGCTTCGTATTGAAGCCTGGTGGTTTCTGGGCTGGAAAAGGTCCGGAATGGGTTCTGGACGACCGGCGGATCGCGCCTCAGCGATACCAAAGCGTGGGCAGGTAAAGCGTCAGGATCGGGAACGCCGAAATCAGGACCAGCACCACGAGCAGCGGGATCAGGAATGGCAACACAGCCACCACGGTCCGGTCGAAAGACATGTTGGCCACCCGTGACAGCACGAACAACACCATCCCGACCGGCGGCGTCAGTAACCCGATCATGAGATTGAGTACCATGATGACCCCAAACTGCACCGGATCGATGCCCACCTTGGTAATGGCCGGCATCAGCACCGGCACCAGGATGGAAATCGCGGCAATCGTTTCCATGAAGCAGCCGACCACCAGCAGGATCAGGTTGATGATCAGCAGCAAGAGTAGCGGATCCGTGGTCACCGCCAGCAAGGCCTCCGACACGGTTTCGGTGACCCGTGTCGTGGTCAGTACCCAGCCGAACAGTGAAGCAGCGCCGACGATGATCAGCACGCTGGCCGTGGTTTCGATTGTTTCCAGCGAAATCCGGTAAAACTGCTTCCAGCTCAGCGTGCGATACAGCAGTACCCCGAGAAACAGCGCCCAGGCGCAGGCTGCGATCGCCGCTTCCGTCGGGGTGAAAATACCGGCTGACATACCGCCGATGATGATGGCCGGGGTCAGCAGAGCCGGAATCGCGCGCAAAAACGTGCGACCGAGGACAACCCAGCGGAAGATCTGGTCGCGTCCGATGCCATGCCGGTGGGCATACCAGGCAACGTAAGCCATCATCGCGGCAGCCATTAGAAGGCCTGGAATAAAACCGGCGGCAAACAGCTGACCGATCGAAACATTGGCCATCACGCCGAAAATCACCATCGGCAACGATGGCGGAATGATCGGGCCGATGGTTGAGGATGCCGCAGTGATGCCGACGGCGAATTCATCATTGTAGCCATGATCGCGCATCGCCTTGATCTCGATCGTGCCGAGACCACCGGCATCGGCGACTGCGGTACCCGACATACCGGCGAAAATCACCGAGCCGACGACGTTGACATGGCCAAGGCCGCCGCGCAGCCAGCCGACGCCTGCCGTAGCAAAATCGTAGATGCGATTGGTAATGCCGGCCGTGTTCATCAGGTTGCCGGCCAGAATGAAGAACGGCACCGCGATCAGTGGAAAAGAATCGACACCCCCAACCATGCGATGCAGGGTGCCGAAATCCGGGATGGTGGTGAAGTAATGCGTGAAGGTCAGCGATGCCCCACCCAGGGCGATAAAAATCGGAACCCCGATCAGAAGCAGCAGAAAGAAAACACCGAAAAGTGCGAGCATAGTCCCAGGCCTTTCAATCGATAATCAGGTCAACCTTGTTGGGGTCCGGTTTCCAGTGACGGCGCGCATTCGCCAGAAAAACCCCGAGGCTGCGATACAGCATCAGGAAGCAGCCAACCGCGACGCCGCCATAAACAACGCTCATGGGCACGTCGATCACCATCATCGTCTGGATCTGCATCCGCCCGGTGATCTGCACAGCGAACCAGCACAGCAGCGCGATAAAGCCGACCGTGACGATATCGATGAAGAAGCGTAACGCCCTGACCGGACCCGGCGGCAGGAAATGCAGGAGCACCTCCACACCGATATTCGTGCCGCGCCTCATGGTGATGGCTGCGCCGACAAAGGTGACCCAGATCAAAAGATACCGGGCAATCTCTTCGGTCCAGGCCATGGAATCATTGAGCACGTACCGGGTGAAGAACTGCAGGAAAACCACTCCTGACAGCACCCAGAAAATGACAAAAGCCAGCACGTCCTCGACAAATGGCTGGATTACATAATCTGCATCTTCCGCCACGATCAGTGGCGCCACCGTTTCCGGCTGATTCCGAGCATCCTGTTCCATCACGTCCGGCTCCATAGCTTACGGGTGCGGCATTGCTGCCACACCCGTAATCGCTTCCTGTTACTTCAAAGCCTGCAGAGCATCGTATTCAGCCTTGCTCCAGCCGGCGCCAGCAGCGGCATCGTTATGCAGCGGCACGGCCGCTGCACGGAATGCTGCGCGGTCAACCTCAACCACGGTCTTGCCCAACTTGCGGAACTCGTCCGCCAGCTTCATCTCGGATTCTCGAATCTGGTTGCTTGCCCGCGATGCCGCCTCCAAAAGAACGTCCTGGAATATCTTCTTTTCACCATCGTTCAGTTTGTTCCAGACATGGCCACCGACATTGACAACCAGTGATTCCGTGATATGGCCGGTCAGCATGATATGGCTTTGCACTTCGTAGAATTTCTTGGCCATGATGGTTGGCAGTGGATTCTCCTGGCCATCAACCGTCTTCTGCTGCAGCGCCAGATAAACCTCGGCGAAGGCAATCGGCGTGGCATTCGCCCCGACCGACTTGGTAAACATGAGGAACAACGGGGCCGGCGGTACGCGCAGTTTCATGCCCTTCATGTCTTCCGGCTTCTTGATTTCCTTGTTCGCCGTAACATGCCGCTGACCGTAATAGGTCAGGGATACAACCTTGTGACCGGTCTTTTTCTCGTAACCGGATGCAATGTCGCGGAACAGTGAGGAATCGCGGTACGCTTTCCAGTGATCGAAATCGCGCAGGATGAACGGCGCATTGGTGATCGCCACCGACTTGTGAATCGACCCGGCAAAGGCGACGCCGGTATAAATCATGTCGACAGTGCCCAGCCCTAACGCCTCGTTGATCTGGTTCTCATTGCCGAGCTGCGATGCCGCAAACACATCAATCTGGTATTTGTTATTGGTGCGCTTGGCAATCTCGGCCGCCGCCCATACGGCTTCCGTATGGTATGGCTCGGGCGTCTCGTAGACATGGGCCCATTTCAGCTTGATCTGGGCCGCTGCCGGATTGGCGGTCATCATCAGGATTGCCGCAATCGAAGCGGTCATCAGGGTCAGTGTTTTTTTCATGTAAGCCTCCCTAGCTTATGGTTGTGAATTACGTCACGCCTTACTTTTCCTGCGGATGGGGCGTATGGCAGGAAGATCGCCATCGCTTTCGAAAAAATCCGGATTGAGATTGCGGATGTTGGGCAGGCTTTCCTTCAGCCCGTCGAGATGATTGCGCATAGCGGCGATCGCACGATCCGGATTGCGCTTTTCCATGGCGGAAAGCACTGCCGCATGCTCCTTCACCACCCGGTTCATGCGTCCTGACTGCGGCAAGGTGAGGCGCCGGTATCGGTCAACCTGTACTTTTACCTGTTTGACAAGCTGCCAGATTCCCGGATATCCCGCGGCCTCGGCAATCGCAGCATGAAAAGCCTCATCGGCATTGTGAAAAGCTTCCTTGTCTGCTGCCTCGGCCGCTTCACGCTGACGTTCGAGCATGGCCCATAGTGTCGCGAACTGGCTTTTGGTGGCCCGCTCGGCAGCCGTCCGTACGGCAACCTCTTCAAGGGCGCGGCGGATAATGATGGCTTCCATCAACTGCGCGTAGGGAATGCGGCTAACTGTCGTCCCTGATTTCGGCACGATCTCGACCAGTCCCTCGTCGGCCAAACGCAGCAAGGCTTAACGCACCGGCGTACGGCTGACTCCGAATGATTGCGCCAGATCATTTTCAGACAATGCTGCGCCGGGCAGGATTCCCAATGCAATGATCTGCGCCCGCAAATGCTTGTAGACCAGGCTTGCCGATGTAGCCGGTGGCGATGATGCCCGTCGCAACCGGGGTATGGCAGCAACCGTTTGCACCGCAACGGTACGTCGTTGCCGCTTGCCGGCTGCTTTCGGCAATCTTCTCGCCGTGGCCACTGCCTGCGTTCCATCCCTCGATCATGGCTTGATCGCCATGTTCCATATCTTGCATGCTAGTTAGAGGAGCCATGACGGTGCGGTCAACTCAAAAACACAGCTTTTACTTGTACTGTGCGATGACAAGATATGTGTCATGAAACGCCTTCCCTGTCGGGAAGCGATATGCATCAACGTCGGAATTGGCTGTATGGGGGAGTGGCGTGCCCTGGTGGATTCGAACCACCGACCTGCCGCTTAGAAGGCGGCTGCTCTATCCAACTGAGCTAAGGGCACGCAGGAAACAATGTTCAAACAAAAAAACGGCCGGCGAGGCCGGCCGCATCGGGCACCTCGCCGAACCAGCTTTAGCGGATTCTGGTAAACGCGAAGTTGTCGGCGTAAGCACGGCGGTTCAGCTTGCGCTGCTGCGGCTCCTCGATCTCATAGGCAATGCCGCGTTTGTCGGCATAAGCCACCGCCTCATCGCGGCTGTCGAATTTCAGCGTCAGCTGGCCGAGCGTGCCGGCAGCCCCCGTCCAGCCCATCAGCGGCTCGACGAAACGGCTGTCAGCCGTGTCGTATTCCAGAACCCACTGCCGGGTCTTGGCCTTGCCGGACTGCATCGCGGTCTTGGTGGGCTGGTAAATCCGTGCCTTGGTCGTCATGGGGCCGTCCTTGCTGAACCTGGGCCATTATGGTCGGGGTGACTGGATTCGAACCAGCGACTTCTTGCTCCCAAAGCAAGCGCTCTACCAGACTGAGCTACACCCCGCCGTCGCGGCGGAAAAGCGAGCGCCTTTTAGCATAAAGCCGGCCAGTCCGGCCAGCCTCCGGGCCGCCCCGGATTGGGTGAGATTGGCGGGTTAACGCTTTGGCGGCATGCCGAAAATGGCGTGTTCGACCCGGTCGCCGGCCTTGATGCCCAGCCGGGATGCCGTGCCGCCGTTCAGCTCCAGAACCGCCCGCACCGGGCCGATCGAGTTGATCCCGGTCTCGTCCTTGGGGATGGCGCGCTGGTGGATGTTGAGAATGGTGCCGTCGGCCTTGATGAACAGCATGTCCAGCGGGATCAGCGTATTGCGCATCCAGAACGACGCCATCTGCTCCTGCTTGAAATCGAACAGCATGCCGGCGTCGGGTGCCATGGTGGTGCGGAACATCATGCCGCGTGCCCGGGTCTGGTCGTTGTCGGCCAGCTCGACCTTGAATTTCTGCGGCCCCTTCTCGGTCCGGATGGCAAGGTCGCTGAGCGGCAGGGTCGGCTGCGGCTGCGCCTGGAGCGGGCTGGCAAGCAAAAGCATGGCAAACAAACCGCCCAGCACTGCACTTAGTTTCACGCCCGCATCCTTTCCTTCACACGCCGGACCAATCCCCGGACATCGTCCCGTACGATCCCGTTGCGCGGGGTATCGGCCAGGGTGGTGAACCAGTGTTCTGGCGGATTACGCCCCGCCGACCGGTTCCAGCTCAGATCCCGCAGCAGGCTTTCCGCTGCCGGCGGCAGTCGCTCCGGCTTTTCCAGCCCGTTCAGCTCGGCCCAGATGCCGGTCCAGCACCGCGCCACCGACCAGGGATTATAACCGCCACCGCCCAGTACCAACAGGCGTGGCGCCAGCGCTTTCAGGGCCGCGACCGCCTGCCACAGGGCGCCGTTCGACAGGGCCTGCCGACCCAGCGGATCGTCGGCCAGCGCATCGGCACCGCACTGGATCACCAGGGCCTCAGGTCGAAACGCCTCCACCAGCGGCCCAATCGCTTCGCCGACCAGCACTGCCATCTCGTCATCGTTCATCGGTGGCGGCACAGGCAGGTTGAACAGGTTCCCGGCCCCCTCCTCGTCCAGCTGGCCCGAATGCGGCCAGCGGCCGGCCTCATGCACCGAGAGCACCAACACGCGCGGATCATCGGCAAAGGCATCGGCAACACCGTCGCCGTGATGCACGTCGAGATCGACATAGGCCACACGGGAAAGGCCGCCATCCAACAGTGTCAGGATCGCCAGCACCGGATCGTTGAAATAGCAGAACCCCGAAGCCTGCGCCGGGCGGCCATGATGCGTGCCGCCACCGGGGCTGTAGATGGTGCCGTCCTCAGTCAGCAGCTGCCGGGCCGCGATCAGGCTGCCACCGACGCCGGTGGCCGGCCGACGGAACATCGTGGCGTAAACCGGATTGCCGCCGCGGCCGAGATTGTAGCGCTCGGACTCTTCCGGGCTGATCGTCAGCGTGCGCTCGGCCATCTGCACGGCGGCGATATAATCCTCACGATGGAAGCGCGACAGTTCCTGCGGCGTTGCAGGCCGGCTTTCGCGATACCGGCCTGGCAGCAGCCAGTCCAGCGCCTGCACCATATCCAGCACCGTGGAAACGCGCGGAATGGACAACGGGTGTTTGCCGCCCAGCGTGGAGTGGCGGTAGATGTCGTTTCCAATCAGCAGCGGGGCAGCCAGCATAAACAGAATCTAGCGGCCCTGCGGGGCTTAACAAGGCATCCCGACGGCCTATAATGCGGCCTTGCCTCTGAGGGGGAGCCGATGGGCGGCTGAGAGGTCCGGGTGAGCCGGACGACCCCTCGAACCTGATCCGGTTGATACCGGCGTAGGGATCAGCGGCCGTGACTGTACAGACGCCATCCGTCCATTCTCATCCTGCAGCCCAGCCTGTCCTGCAACTGGCCGGGGAAGGCTTTGCCTATGGCAGCCGAGCGGTGCTGGCGGCCTTCAGCCTGGAGATCGCCGCCGGCGAAACCGTTGCCATCCTGGGGCCCAGCGGGTGCGGCAAAAGCACGCTGCTCAAATTGATCGCGGGCCTGCTGCCCGGCGGCACCACCATGACGGGCCAGGTCGCCTGGATGGCCCAGCAGGACCTGCTGCTGCCCTGGGCAACCCTGCGCGAGAATATGCTGCTGGGCGCCCGCCTGCGCGGCGATGTCGCCGATGAAGCGCGTGCCGACCACCTGCTGCTGCATCTGGGCCTCGCCGAACGGGCCGCAGCCCTGCCCGCGCAGTTGTCCGGTGGCATGCGCCAGCGTGCAGCGCTCGCCCGCACCCTGATGGAAGACCGTCCGCTGGTGCTGATGGACGAGCCTTTCTCTGCACTGGATGCCATCACTCGCACCGCCATGCAGGATCTCGCCTGCCGCGAACTGACCGGCCGTGCCGTTCTGCTGGTTACCCACGACGCCGCCGAGGCCTGCCGCATGGCCGACCGCGTCTACATGATGACCGGCAGTCCCGCGCGCCTGCAGCCCGTGCTCGACCTCCCGCAGCCCAAGCCTCGCGACCCATTGTCGGCCGACCTGCTGCCGGCGCTGCGAGCCATCCATGCTGCGCTTCAGCAAAATGGGGGCACGGTATGACGGCCTGGCTGCGACCTCTGATAACCGTGCTGGGTCTGCTGCTGCTGTGGCAGGCCGTGGTCTGGCTGTTCGATCTGCCGCCCTACATCCTGCCGCCGCCACACAGGGTGGCTGTCGCCTTCATGCAGCGTGGCGACGTCCTGCTGGGCGAAGCCGCGATCACCATTATCGAAATGCTGCTCGGCCTGTTGTTCGGCGCATTGCTTGGCGCGGCAACGGCGCTAGGCCTGATGATCTCGCCAGTAGCACGGCGCTGGCTGCTGCCACTGGTTGTCGCCAGCCAGGCCATTCCCGTCTTCGCCATCGCACCGCTGCTGGTGTTGTGGCTCGGCTATGGCATCGCTTCGAAGATCGTGATGGCGATGCTGATCATCTTCTTCCCGGTATCGGCGGCGCTGTATGACGGCCTGCGCCGCACCGAAGCCGGCTGGCTCGATCTGGCGCGCGTGATGACCGGCGATGTGCAGCAGCACCGCTGGCGTATCCTGCTGCGCATCCGCCTGATGGCGGCATTGCCGGCCTTTGCCAGCGGCCTGAAGATCGCGGCAGCGGTCGCACCTATCGGCGCGGTGATCGGCGAATGGGTCGGCGCCAGCGCCGGCCTCGGTTTCCTGATGCTGCAGGCCAATGCGCGCGTGCAGACCGATCTGATGTTCGCAGCCTTGATCCTGCTCGCGCTCTGCGCCGTGGCGCTCTATGCCGCCGTCGACCGCCTGACCAGACGCCTGCTGCCCTGGCAAGCCGATACTCACGCCCGATCTGACATTCCGACGTCCTGAAGGAGTAAACCGATGACCCGTCTGTTCACCGCCATCGTCTTTGCCGCAGCATTGCTGCCCGGCATGGCATCTGCGCATGACAAGATGACCGTGCTGCTCGACTGGTTCGTCAACCCGGATCACGCGCCACTGGTGGTAGCCAAGCATACCGGCATCTTCGATCGTCATGAATTGCTGGTCGACCTGATCGCGCCGGCCGATCCGAACGATCCACCAAAGCTGGTGGCAGCCGGCAAGGCCGATGTCGCGATCTCGTATCAACCGCAGCTGCATGTGCAGGTGGCCGCCGGCCTGCCGCTGCGGCGCATCGGCACCGTGGTGGCGACGCCGCTGAATTCACTGGTGGTGCTGCGCGACGGTCCAATCAAGACGGTCGGCGATCTCAAAGGCAAAAAGATCGGCTATTCGGTCGGTGGCTTCGAGGATGCGCTGCTGAAAAGCATGCTGGAGCAATACGGTCTCAAGCTGACCGATGTCACGCTGGTCAATGTGAACTTCGCGCTGTCGCCTTCAATCTTTGCCGGCAAGGTTGACGCCACCATCGGCGCCTTCCGCAATTTCGAACTGAACCAGATGGACATTGCCGGCAAGCCAGGCCGCGCCTTCTACCCGGAAGATTACGGCGTGCCGCTCTATGACGAACTGATCCTGGTTGCGCATAAAGACAAATTGAATGACGCACGTCTGAAGCGCCTGCTCGATGCGCTGGAGGAGGCCGTTGCCTATCTGCATAACGAGCCGCAGAAAAGCTGGCAGGCCTTCATCAAGGAAAACAAGACCCTCGATGACGAACTGAACCGTCGCGCCTGGACCGCCACCCTGCCCCGCTTTGCCCAGTCGCCGCGCGCCCTGGACGGCCATCGCTACACTCGTTTCGCCGACTACCTGGTCAAGCAGGGGCTCATCCCCAAAGCCCTGCCGGTGGACAGCTATGCCGTCGAGCTGCGCTGATCCGGCTGGCAGTGTCTCGCCAATGTTTGATGCGCCCCACCGCCTCCTATGCTACTGTCGGTTCTACGGCGAGGGGAGGAAGCAGAATGCAGCATCCGAATTACGCCAAATTGCATTCACGTTTTAGTTGGATGCGAGACTACCTTGATCGGATGGCCCCACCAGGCCTCCTACCGGGACGACAGCATATCGACCCCGTTGCCATGCGCGCCATCCTGCCATTCGTCAACCTTGTCGATGTTGAGCGAACTGAAGATGGCATCTTGCAGTTCCGCTACCGCCTGATGGGCACATTGCAGACAACGGCAGCCGGCCGCGAAATCAGCGGAAAATACCTCGAAGAAGCCGTTGCTCCCGCGTTCGTAGACCGTATTCGCGCCAATATGACTGCGGCTGTGATGCATAGCCAGGCCGTCTATGACCGTTTCCCCATGCCTTATGAAGACCGGGATTTTATCGACAGCGAGCGGGTTTATTTTCCCTTGGCCAGGGATGGGGCAACGGTCGATATGCTGTTGATCCTGAACTTCTATCCCGACGACGAGGCGCAACCGCCGCTCAGCAAAGATACAAAACATCAGCAGGATACCGATTACGCATCCGAAAGCCGGCCGATACACCACGATACATGCTGAAACGGAAAACGCCGGCGCAGAGGGCTGCGCCGGCGTTGCATGCCCCGGATATCGGGGAAATCAATCCATGCGGATTTCGGCAACCTGCGGCCCCTTGGGGCCCTGGCCGACACGGATGCGGACCGACTGGCCCGGCTGCAATTCGTTGATGCCTTCGCGGCGCAGCACTTCCATATGCACGAAGATGTCTTGGTCGCCTTCGCCGCGCGAGACGAAGCCATAGCCCTTCACGGCATTGAACCACTTCACCTTGGCTTCGAAGAAATCACCCTGGGCAACCACCGAGGGGAAACGCGGGCCGCCACGGTCGGCGCCAAAGCCGCCGCGGTCCTGGCCGAAACCGCCGCGGGGGCCGCGGTCACCGAAGCGATCCCCGCCGCCGAACCGGTCGCCACCACCAAAGCCGCCGCGATCATCGCCGAAGCGGGCCGGACGAGGCGGACGCGCACCACGATCGCCAAAGCCACCGCCGGCCGGAGACGGCGCTGCTGTACTGGTGTCGACCGAGAGCACGCGGACTGCCTGCATACCCTTGGGCCGCTTCGCGACTTCCAAGAGCAGGGTCGAGCCTTCTTCGATGCTTTCGTAACCGGCCTGCCGCAGGCAGGAGAGATGCAGAAATACGTCGCCAGCGTTGCCAGAGTTGTCGTCAGGACTGACGAAACCAAAGCCCTTGACTGCGTTGAACCACTTGACCTTGCCAGAAATCTTGACGATTTCGGCGTCGCCGAAGCCCCCTTGATCCACTCTATTAACCCTTCAATAGCCCCACTACGCCAGAAAGCGTAACACCTTTTACGGGCGCTGCCAAAACGATTCTAACAAGGCTTGCGGAGGGTTAGCCCTCAGACCAAGGTCTGGTGAAGGGTCAGATTGTGGGGCCTTCCACACGGCGTTTCGGACGCCAGCGGGTAACCGAACGGCCATCGGCCGTGAAGCGAACTTCCTGACTGTCCGGCGGTGCGGCGCGCAGGTGATTGGCCGCTTCCTGCACCGAGGCCGTCCGGCCGCCTGCCGGCGCGGCAGGCCCCTTGGCCGGCTGGCCCCGCATGGCCTTGGCCAGCGGATGCTGGGCAGCGCCAAAGGAATGCTCGGCGATCTTGGCCTGAACCGCCTCCTCGAAGGGAGGCAGCTCGACGGGCTGTTCGCGCCGACCTGCCGAAGGCATGGACGGGAGCCGTGTCGCAGCAGCCTTGGCGGCGCTGCGGTGGTTCTCCACCGCGATTTCGCTGCCCGGGCCGTTCTCCTGCGCCTTGCGCCAGGCCGGGTCGCCGACCACCAGCTTGTGCAGTGCAACGGCGGGCAGGATACCGAACCGCTTCCAGAACGCATCCAGGAAGGCTTCCGCGGTTTCGCTCAGTGTGGGCGTCCAAGGATTCTCGATGCCGGCCTGGAAAACCAGTTCCAGCGTCGGCTCCAGGGGGCCGTCATCGCCGACCAGGAAGGTCGCGGGCATCAGCTTGGCGCCTTCGCGGGCAATGGCGTAATGCGCCTGTGCCAGATACAGCAACCAGCGCAGTTTTGGCAGGGACATGGTGATGCGTTCCGATGCCGCCCGTTCAAGCAGCCAGAAACTCACATCGATACCGGAGCGTGTCGCGGGGACCATCCCCTTACCTCAATCAGACCTGAACCTAGTTATGCGCAAGCTAGGCGGCTAAGCTTAACAGGTCGTGAATCGATTTGCCCCAGCATATTCTTGTGATTTTGGAGTCCCGTCATGGAACTGACCGGCGAACAACTGATCCCCGCCCCCCGCCAGACCGTCTGGAATGCCCTTTACGATCCCGAGGTGCTGCGCCAGTGCATCACCGGCTGCGAAACCGTCACAAAAACCTCGGACACGGATTTCGAGGCCAGTGTCCAGGTCAAGGTCGGGCCGGTGAAGGCCCGGTTCAAGGGCAAGGTATCCCTCACCGACCTCGACCCGCCGAACAGTTGCACCATCGTGGGCGAAGCCCAGGGTGGCGTGGCGGCCGGCTTCGGCAAGGGTGGCGCCAAGGTGGAACTGACGGATGCCGAACCCGGCGTCACACGGCTGACCTACAGCGTGAATGCCCAGATCGGCGGCAAGCTGGCCCAGATCGGCGCACGGCTGGTCGATGGCGTGGCAGCCAAGATGGCTGACGAGTTTTTCACCAAGTTCAATCAGCTTGTCGCCGCGCCCGGTGTTGCTGCAGCAGCGGAAACCACGGCTGCTGCCCCTGCAACACCGCCGACGCAGCCGGCACCATCTGCTGCACCGCAACCGGATACCGCAGTAACCGGCGGGATACCGAGCTGGATCTGGATCGGCGGCCTGATCGTCGTCGTATGCGCAGCAACAGCTCTGGTCCTGCGAAGCTGATCGCCATCGTTTTTTGCAACTTGACGCCACTTGCGCGTTGCGCCCAAAGTTATCCGGGTGAAGCGCGCGATATGCTCCAACACTTCTCCGCGCTCCATGGGAGGAAAAATATGACCATCTCCGTGACGATCACCGTCAACGGCCAGCCGGCAACACGCGATATCGAACCCCGTACATTGCTGGTGCAGTTCCTGCGCGAGCATCTTGAACTGACCGGCACGCATGTCGGCTGCGATACCAGCCAGTGCGGGGCCTGCGTCGTCCATATCGACGGCAAGAGCGTGAAATCCTGCACCATCCTGGCCGCACAGGCGCAGGGCGCCAAGGTCACCACCATCGAGGGGCTGGCCCAGGACGGCAAACTGCATCCGATGCAGGAAGCCTTCCGTGAAAACCATGCCCTGCAATGCGGTTTCTGCACGCCGGGCATGATTATGAGCGCCGTCGATCTGGTTCAGCGCAATCCGAACCCGAGCGAAGAGACTGTGCGACACGAGCTTGAGGGCAACCTCTGCCGCTGCACGGGCTACCACAACATCGTCAAGGCCGTGATGGCCGGGGCACAGGCAATGCGGGGGTAAGCGTCATGACAAACCAGGGTATTGGTCAGTCCGTCCGTCGTAAGGAAGATTTCCGCTTCATCACGGGTCAGGGACATTACACCGACGATATCAACCGCCCTGGTCAGTTATACGCATCCTTCCTGCGTTCGCCCCACGCCTTTGCGAAAATCAAATCCATCGACACAACCACGGCCAAGAAAATGCCGGGGGTCGTGGCGGTCTATACCGGTCAGGATGTGGCGGCCGACAAGGTCGGCGGCCTGATCTGCGGCTGGACCGTCAAGGACAAGAAAGGCGATCCGCACAAGGCGCCGCGCCACGACATCATTGCCATCGAGCATGTCCGCCATGTCGGTGATCAGGTCGCGGTGGTGATCGCCCGCAGCCAGTCGCAGGCGCGCGACGCGGCCGAGATGATCGAGGTCGACTACGACGTTCTGGCGCCGGTGGTCGATGTGGTCAGCGCACTGAAGCCCGGAGCGCCGCAGGTGCATGGCGATGCGCCCGGCAACCTCTGCTACGACTGGGATTTCGGCGACAAGGCCGCCACCGAGGCTGCTTTCGCCAAGGCCGCCCATGTCACCAAGATCGAACTGCTGAACAACCGCCTGTCGCCCAATCCTATGGAGCCACGCAGCGCCATTGGCGAATACGATGCCGGCACCGACAGCACCACGGTCTACACCACCTCGCAGAATCCGCATGTCATCCGGCTGATCCTCTGTGCCTTCGTGCTTGGCCTGCCTGAGCATAAGGTGCGCGTGATCGCCCCCGATGTGGGGGGCGGCTTCGGTTCGAAAATCTTCAACTATGCCGAAGAAACCGTCTGCGTCTGGGCCGCGCGCAAGCTTAAGAAGCCGGTGAAATGGACCTCGGACCGCACCGAGGCCTTCCTCACCGATGCTCATGGCCGCGACCATGTCACCCATGCCGAACTGGCCATGGACAAGGACGGCAAATTCCTCGGCCTCCGCGTCGCCACCATGGCTAATATGGGCGCGTATCTGTCCACCTTCGCCTCGGCCGTGCCGACCTATCTCTACGCCCTGCTGCTCGCCGGCCAGTACACCACGCCGGCGATCTACGCTGAAGTGAAGGCCGTTTTCACCAACACCACGCCGGTCGATGCCTATCGCGGCGCCGGCCGCCCGGAAGCCACCTATGTGGTCGAACGCATCGTAGAAGCCGCCGCCCGCGAGCTGAAAATGGATCCGGCCGAACTGCGCCGGCGCAACTTTGTCCCCGACGATGCCTTCCCGTATCAGACGCCGGTCGCCTGCGTGTATGACAGCGGCCAGTACGGCAAGGCGCTGGACAAGGCGCTGCAGATGGCCGATCAGGCCGGTTTCGCCAAACGCAAGGCAGAGTCTGTCAAGCAAGGCAAACTGCGCGGCTTCGGACTCTGCGCCTATATCGAGGCCTGCGGCATTGCGCCGTCGGCCGTGGTCGGCTCCCTTGGCGCCGGTGTCGGCCTTTGGGAGTCGGCTCAGATCCGCTTCAACGCCACCGGCAGCGTCTTCGTCTACACCGGCTCGCACAGTCATGGTCAGGGCCACGAGACCACCTTCGCCCAGATCGTCTCCGACAAGCTCGGCGTACCGATGGAGAGCATCGAGGTCGTACACGGCGACACCGCGCTGGTGCCGATGGGCATGGGGACCTATGGCTCGCGCTCGCTGGCTGTTGGCGGTTCCGCCATCATTCGCGCTGTCGACAAGATCGTGGAGAAAGGCAAGAAGATTGCCGCCCATCTGATGGAGGCGTCCGTCGAGGATGTTGCCTATGACAAGGGCGTCTTCTCGGTGAAGGGCACCGACAAGCAGGTGCCGATGGCGCAGGTGGCCTTCACGGCTTACGTGCCGCACAACTATCCGGCCGATCTGGAACCGGGTCTGGAGGCCAGCGCCTTCTACGATCCGGCCAACTTCACCTTCCCGGCCGGCGTGCATATCGCCGAGGTCGAGATCGACAGTGAGACCGGCGTCACCACCATCGCCAACTGGGTCGCAGTCGATGACTTCGGCAATGTCATCAACCCTATGATCGTCGAAGGTCAGGTCCACGGCGGCATCGCGCAGGGTGTCGGTCAGGCCATGTTGGAAGGCGTGGTCTATGACCCGAAGAGCGGCCAGCTGCTCACGGCATCCTTCAACGACTACTGCATGCCGCGTGCCGACAACCTGCCTTCCTACAAGATCGGCATGATCCAGACCCCCTGCCCGCACAACCCCCTGGGCGTGAAGGGTTGCGGCGAGGCTGGTGCGATTGCCGCGCCGGCAGCGCTGATGAATGCCATCACCGATGCGCTTGGCACCGAGGAGATCACGATGCCGGCAACACCGCTGAAGGTCTGGCAGGTGATCCAGAGCCGCAAACTGGCCGATGCGGCCGAATAAAGTTTAAAGACGGAGAAGCCCCCATGTATGCGTTCAATTATCACCGCCCGACCTCGCTCGCCGATGCTGCCAAGCTGCTCGGCAGCGCCGACGACGGCAAGTTTCTGGCTGGCGGTCAGACCCTGCTGCCGACGCTGAAAAACCGGCTGGCGCAGCCGTCCGATCTCGTCGATCTGACCGGCATCGCCGAACTGGGCGGTATCAGCGTGTCGGGCAACAGCGTCACCATCGGCGCGACCGTCAAGCATGCCGCTGTGGCCGCCTCGGCCGAGGTGAGGAAAGCCATCTCCGCTTTGTCCGTGCTCGCGGCTGGCATCGGCGATCCGCAGGTGCGCAACATGGGCACCATCGGCGGTTCGCTGGCCAACAACGACCCGGCCGCGGATTACCCCGGCGCCGTGCTCGGCCTCGGTGCCACGATCCATACCAGCAAGCGCAAGATCGCGGCCGACGATTACTTCAAGGGCCTGTTCGAGACCGCGCTCGAGGACGGCGAGATCATCACCAAGGTGGAATTCCCGATCCCGAAACGCGCCGGCTATGTGAAATTCCCCAACCCGGCCTCGCGCTATGTCATGGTTGGTGCTTTCGTCGCAGAGACGGCTGGCGGCATCCGCGTCGCCATCAACGGCGCCGGTCCCTGCGTCTTCCGTCACAAGGAGATGGAAGCGGCCCTGGCAAAATCCTTCAGCGCCGATGCCCTGAAGGGCATCAAGACCGATGCTGGCGCGATGAACAGCGACATCCATGCCTCGGCCGCCTATCGCGCCCATCTGGTCGGCGTGATCGCCAAGCGCGCCGTGCAGGCCGCTCTGGGCTGATCGCCCGTCTTTCCAATCCCGCGGCGCGCCATATCGGCGCGCCGTTTCTTTTTGAGGCAGCCATGACCGACCGCCATTCCGCCGCCGCGCTGACCACCTTCGCCATCACAGTCCTCACGAAGGCTGGCCTGGAAACCGATAAAGCGCAGACCACGGCACAGATTCTGGTCGAGGGCGATCTGATGGGCCACAGCACCCATGGACTGCAGCTGCTCGGGCCGTATCTGGCCGAACTCGAAGCCGGCCGCATGACAAAAAGCGGTGCACCGACCGTGATCGCCGAACGCCCGGCGACGCTGACCTGGGATGGTCGCTATCTGCCCGGCCCCTGGCTGGTTCTGCAGGCCATCAATGCCGCTATCACCAAGGCGAAGACTCATGGCACCGGCACGGTGGTGATCAACCATTCGCACCACATCGCCTGCCTCGCCGCTTATCCGCTGCGCGTGATCGAACAGGGCATGGCGCTGCTCATCGCCAGTTCCGATCCGGCCAGTGGCTCGGTCGCGCCCTTCGGTGCCATCGCCGGACGCTACACGCCCAACCCGATCGCCGGCGGCTGGCCGGTAAACGGCGGCGAGCCGGTGATCTTCGACATCAGCGCCTCGACCACCACAAATGGCATGGTGGCGCGGCTGAACCGCCAGGGCAAAGGCGCGAAGCTCGGCGGACCCTGGCTGGTCGACAACCAGGGCAACGCCACCGACGATCCGGCCAGCTTCACCGCTGATCCGCCCGGCGCCGTGCTGCCGCTCGGCGGCATGGACCTCGGCCACAAGGGCTTCGCGCTCGGCCTGCTGGTCGAGATGCTGACCTCAAGCCTTGCTGGCTCTGGTCGTGCCACCGGTTCCAAGCAGTGGGGCGCCCGTGTCTTCGTCCAGGTGATCGACCCGGCAGCCTTCGGCGGCCTCGACGCCTTCACCACCGAGACCACATGGCTGGCCGAGGCCTGCCGCACGGCGCCAGTCAAACCCGGCAACCCGCCGGTGCGCATGCCGGGCGAGCGCGGGCTGAAACTGCGCCGTCAGCAGCAGGCCGATGGCGTGGCCCTGCATCCCGAGATCATGCCGAGCCTCAAGCCCTGGGCCGAAAAGCTGGGCGTGCCGCTGCCCGCCGCGCTCTGACTATTTGCCGGCCCGTTATTTTCCTTTTGGGGCCAGACTGGCGAGATACGCATACATCGCCGCGATCTCGCCATCGTCGAGTTCCTTCAGTGAGTCGAAGGGCATCACCTTGATCGTCGTGCCATCCGGCCGCAGGCCGCTGCGGATCATCGCTGCAAACATAGGAGCATCCTTGTAACGCTGCATGGCGCCACCCTTGATCGGCGTGAGATTCGCCGCGGCCGGCCAGTCCGGCGGACCACCGGGAATCTTGCCGCCGGTCAGGTTCTCGCCGTGACAGCCCATGCACATCTGCGCCGCATAGGCACCCTGCGCGATGATCTCTCCGGCCGGCGCCGGCTGCGCCGGCGGCAGGCTGTGGTCGATCTTCTCGGCCGCGTCCCTGACGATACCGACGGCATAGGCAAAGCGCACCGGCAGCGGCAGGCGCACTTCGCCCGGCACGCCATCCACCGGCGGCAAGCTGCGGAGATAGGCGATCATGGCGCCCATATCGGCATCGCTCAGACGGTTGTAATCCTCGCTGGGCATGATCAGCAGCGGACGACCCGCGGGCCCGACACCGTGACGGATGCTGCGCACCCAGTCGATATCGCCATAGCCTGCTGCAATACCGGCCTTACCCGATGTCAGGTTCGGGCCGCGCACCAGCAACGCACCATCGTCGATAAACACTTTACCGGCACCATCGCGGCCATGGCAGTCGGTGCAACCGCGCGAATCAAATAGATACTTGCCGCGCGTCAGCGCCGTGCCGTCCGCAGGAACCGCCACCGGCGCCACGCTGACGGCAATCGCACGATTCATCTTGCGCGCACTACCGAACTGGGCGAACAGCCCTGCAGCGACCACGACGCCAGCCAGCACACCGCCGGTCCACAGGGCGATCTTGAAAACCATGGCTCAGGCTGCCTTCCGGCCAAACTTATCAGCCAGGATATCCAGCGCGCCGCGCAACTGCATGCGCAGGCTCGGCTTGTGACCCCAGTCGCTGGTCCTGGTCTTGATCTCGACCTGGTGGGTGGCCGGATCGATCTCGCGCGTGCCGGCGCCGATCTCGTAGTCGAAACCCGACGGCGTCTGCGCATAGAAAGATACCGTGCCATCCGGATCGGGGTGTTGACCAAGACTCAGGCTGATCGCCACGCCGGCTTCCTGTGCCCGTTCCAGCGCCAGGCCGACATCCTTCAACTGGTTGGCCTGCAGCATGAAATGCAGCAGCCGCTTGCGGCTCGGAACCGCAATCAGCGCCAGCGAATGATGCCGCCGGTTGGCATGGAGGAAGACGCCATCCACCTTGATCGGACCGATCTTCGTGTCGATCCGTTCGGTGACCCGCAGGCCGAAGGCTTCGGTATAGAAACGCTCCATCTCTTCGGCCCGACGACCGACCGCCAGCACGGCATGGCCGAGGCCGAGATGGCCGGTCTGAAAACCGCCCGGCATCACCGGCGAGGCATAAGCACTACCGGCCTGCGGCAGGTCGGCCACGACTTCGTTGGCCAGTCCCATGGGGTCACGAAAGCGGATGCCGGCTGCGAACGTCTCGACCGCCACGCCATGGCCAGCCAGCCGCGTTGCCAGAGTTTCCATATCAGCGGTTGCCCAGCCGAGTGCAACCAGGTCATCGGCAGGCCCCTGCCGCAGCAGCAGCCGATAGGCCGCGCCGTCGATGCGCCAGGCCTCGGCACCATCCACCGTGCCGGCCGGCTGGCAGCCCAGCATCTGCGGCAGGAAACTGCGCCAGCGTACGAGATCGCGCACCTCGAAAACCAGGTAGGCCAGGGTGAGAGCGACGGATGACATGCTTCCCTCGGGACTGAAGTCGTGCAAAACTTTCAATTGAGACAATTCTCAATTTGAGAGTTGCCTCAATTATGAGGGAAGTCTCAGTTTGTCAACACGTAAAAAACCGGCCGCCGTTACATCCAAGCGCGAACGCACCCGCCGCCTGCTGCTCGGCGCGGCGGTAAAAGTCTTTGCCGCCAAGGGGGTAGAGGCCGCCAGCATCCAGGAAATCGCCTCCGTCGCCGGGGTCGCCAACGGCACCTTCTACAACTACTTCCAGACCAAGGAAGAGATCGTCGAAGCCGGCGCCGTGGCGGTTGGTATCGATTACTGCGAGCGAATCGATACCAGCTACGGCCATATCACCGATGCCGCCGAACGCATGGCGATCGGCGGTCGCCACTACATGATGCTGGCGATCGAACAGCCGGAACTGGCCCGCTTCATGATGTCCATCGCCGTGGCCTCGCCGGTCTGGGACACGCAAATCCGGCCTTACGTCTATGCCGACCTGATGCTTGGCATCAAACAGAAGCGCTTCCATGTGGCCAGCAAGGATGCCGCCATGGACCTGATCACCGGCACCAACTATGCCGCGATCAACAGTATCCTGCGCGGCCAGGCGGGCAAATCCCATGTCTCGGCCACCGCCGCCTCCATTCTGCGCGGCCTGGGTGTGGCGCCGAAGGAAGCCGACGAGGTGGCGAAGCGGCCCCTGCCGCCCCTCCCGCCCGCTAAGGAAGACTGATCGGCTGACCATGCGGCGTGGCTTTCGCCGCGCGGTCCCAGGCCTGAGCCTTTTCATGCAGCGCTGCCGAAGTCGCGGCCCCCTTCTCCACCGTCAGGCGCTCCAGCGCATTCAGCCAGTGACGGTAATAGGTCGCGCCGGTATCGGGATCGCCGGCGGCCTGCGCGCGACGGATTTCTTCGGTCAGCACCGCCGCCCATTCCGGCCAGGTGAACAGGCCCTTCTGGTGCAGCGCCACCGCCATGGCGAAGGCCTGTGCCTCCCAGGGCGCGCGGAAGACCGGTGCGGCGTTATCGTCGCAGGGCAGATCGGGCAACAGCTCCGCCAGGCTGCTCATGCCGGCTCCAGATAACTGTCCCAGGCATCGACAGAGACCGAATGATGCGGGTCGCCGTCCGGCCCCCAGAGTTCGGTGGCGGCGAAGCGCACGGTGTAGAGCCATTGCGGCTGCTCGCCCTCACCCTTCGCATTGCTGTCGGGGAAGACATGCACGCCATGCAGCAGCTCCACCGTGCCGACATGGCTGCGCACATAGCGCGGCAGACGCGTGTGACCCGAAGGATGCATGTTCACGGCCCGCACGCGGTCGCCGACACTGAACCGCGCCGGCTGATCGCTCGGCCGCTCGGTCGGGCCGCCCTTGGCGAGCACCATCGGCACAACATCGGCGGTCAGGATTCGTGGCAGTTGCTTCGGCGGTGCCAGCACGCGGCCGGCCTCGATTTCCTCGGCCGAGAGCATGCCACGCTCGATCATCAGCTTTTCGATGCCAGCCAGCCAGATCTCGTAATAGCTCTTCGCCAGATACTGCGGTGGCGGCAGACTCTCGCGCGCCGACCGCGACATGTCGATATTCCACTGTCCCGTGGCCCCAACCGCCAGAGTCAGCGCCAGCACGCGCTTCTCCCATGCGGCATGGAATTTCGGCTCGTCTTCACCTTCATGGCGCACCGGACCGAAGCCCATGACGCCGCCCATGTCCGCCGCGCCGTTCACGGCGCATATCCTTTGCTTGGACCGTTCATGATGCTGCCTTTGCCAGGCCGGTGCCGATCATGCTGTCGCGCGTCACCAGCGCGGCAAGCTGCTGCTCGTTCCAGCCTTCGGTGCCCTGCGGCCGTTCGGGCAGCACGAGGTAGCGCACCTCCGCCGTGGAGTCCCAAACCTTGATCTGCTTCGTCTCGGGCAGGGTGACGCCGAAATCCTTCAGCACACCGCGCGGATCGATCACCGCACGCGAGCGATAGGGCGCGGATTTGTACCAGACCGGCGGCAGGCCCAGCACCGGCCACGGATAGCAGGAGCAGAGCGTACAGACGACCATGTTATGGGTCGTCGCCGTATTCTCGACCGCCACCATATGCTCACCCTGGCGGCCGATATAGCCGAGCGACTGGATTGCCGCCGATGCATCCTTCAGCAGCCAGTCGCGATAGGCCGGATCGCTCCAGGCCTTCGCCACCACATGGGCGCCATTATGGGGGCCGACCTTGGTTTCATAGGTCTCGATCAGCAGATCCAGCGCGGCCGGATCGACATAGCCCTTCTCGACCAGCACGCTTTCCAGCGCACGGACGCGCAGCTCCACATCGCTGAGCACGGTGCCGTGCTCATGGTCGTGGTCGTGATCATGATCGTGGTGATGATGGTGGTCGTGATCCTGTGCCATGGCGCAATCCTATCAAGCCGAAGCCGGCAGTGCCAAGGTGGCATACAGGCCCGGATTGCCCCCTTCCAATCGCAGTTCGCCGCCATGCAGCCGGGCCACGGCATCGACCAGGCTGAGGCCCAGCCCGACGCCTTCGGCATGGCGGCTGGAATCGCCGCGATAGAAGCGCTGCCGCACCTTGGCCAGATCGCCTGCCGGAATGCCCGGCCCGGTATCGGTCACGCGGATCAGAACACCACCATCGGCGGCGGCTATGGCCAGTAGACCGACATGACCGCCGGGTCGCGTGTATTTCACGGCATTGTCGAGCAGGTTGCTGACCGCCTGCGACAGCAGCAGGCGGTCGCCGGTGACGGTCAGGCTCTCCGGAACACTGAAGGAAAACTCCAGGGCGCGCGCCTCTGCTGCAGGTGCGTAAAGCTCGGCCGTATCGGTGATCAGCGCGGCCAGGTCGACCGGACCGAAGCCGGCACGGCGCAGGCCGCTGTCGATCTCGGCCAGTCGCAGCAGGGCGTTGAACACGCCGATCAGCCGGTCGATATCGGAAATCGACGCGGCGATGCCATCCAGCATCACTTCCGACCGCCCCGGCCGGCGCAACAGATCCTCAAGACGGGCCCGCGCCTCGGCCAGCGGTGTACGCAGGTCATGGGCGATGGCGTTCGAGACATTGCGCACGCCTTCCACCAGTTGCTGGATCTGGTCGAGCATGCGGTTGATGGTGGCGCTCAGCTGGTCGAATTCGTCATCGCTATGGCGCTGCGGAATCCTTTGCCCGAGATCGCCCTGCACAATGGCCGTGGCTGTGCGGTTGATTCCCTCGATGCGCAGCAGCACGGTACGGCGGATCAGCCAGCCACCAAGCAGCGCGAAGCCCAGCATGGCCAGGCCGGCCCAGGCAAGGTTGCGCAGGAACAGGTTGCGGATATCGACGCGGTCCTGGGCATCGCGGCCGACCAGCAGCTGGAAATTGCCGGGCAGCACCACATGCAGCAACCGCGTCATATGCAGGCGGTCGCGATGCACCAGCTCGATCTCGTACCAGCCGGGCGCCGCCCCCACTTTCAGCGGCCAGGCCGCGACATTACCGCCGATGGGCCGCAGCAGCGGGTCGGTCAGCAGGTAGATCGCCTTGCGGTCGGCATCGGCGGCAATACGCTCGTTCATCATCTGCACGGCACCGGGCAGGCCGAAATCGCCGAGGCGGTCGCCGATGGCACGGGTATCGGCGGCGATCACCGCATCGGTTTCGCGATCCAGGTACCCCACCGTGTTCCACCACAGCAGGCCCGCCAGCAGCATCGAAGCGGCGACGAACAGCGCGGCGAAAACCAGGGCCAGCCGCATTGATGTCGAACGGAAGAATTTAAGCATCGCCCAGCCGGTATCCCGCCCCGCGGATCGTCTGCAGCATCGGTTTGTCGAAGCCGGCATCGATGCGCTGGCGCAGGTTGCTGATATGCACATCGATCACATTGGTCTGCGGATCGAAATGATAGTCCCAGACATTCTCCAGCAGCATGGTACGGGTCACCACCTGGCCGGCATGACGCATCAGGTATTCCAGCAGTTTGAACTCGCGCGGTTTGAGCACAATCACCTTGCCGGCACGCGTGACCTTGCGGCTCAGCAGATCGAGGGTCAGATCGCCGACCGTGAGCCCGGTTTCCGCCGCGCTGCCCGAGCGCCGGATCAGCGCCAGTAACCGGGCTTCGAGTTCGCCGAAGGAAAACGGTTTGGTCAGGTAATCATCACCGCCGGCCTTGAGGCCGCGGATGCGCTCGTCCACATCGGCGAGCGCGCTGAGGATGAGGATCGGCACGGCGCTGCCGGTGCGGCGCAGGGCCTCGATGATCCCCAGGCCGTCGATGCCGCCGGGCAGCATGCGATCGAGGATGATGGCGTCGTAGGTTTCCGTCGTGGCCATGAACAGGCCGTCGCGCCCGTTATCGGCGTGGTCGACGGTATGGCCGGCCTCGACCAGTCCCTTACGGGTGAACTGGGCGACCTGCGGATTGTCTTCGACGAGCAGGATTTTCATGGGTCGTTGCGAATGGCGAAGCCGGAAAGACGAAGCCGGAGCGGTCATCCCGCTCCGGCCTGTCTGGCCTTACACGAGCTGCAGGGCCAGATAATAGGTGGTGCCGTTGCGCATGACCAGCAGGGTCACGGCTTCCCGCTTGTCATGCTGGGCCGACTTGATGGCCTCCACCGCCTGGGCCGGGGTCGCCACCTTGCGGCCGGCCACATCGACGATGATGTCACCGGGCTGCACGCCGCTTTCCTCGGCCTTGCTGTCAGAGGCCACCTCGGCCACCACCACACCCTTGGCACCGGTTTCGATGCCGAGCCGGTTGCGCAGCTCCGGCGTCAGCGGCGCCAGGCTCAGGCCCACCTTGCCTTCCTGGTCGCCTGCGTCGTTGAGCGCCGCGGTCTGGTCGGCCGGCTGAGCGCCAACCGTGACAGACAGCACCTTCTCCTTGCCGTCGCGCCAGATGCTCAGCTTTGCCGTATCCCCAGCCTTGATCCCGGCCACCTGGGTGGCGAGGTCGCGGCCGTCCCGGATCGGCTGGCCATTCAGTGCGGTGACCACGTCGCCCTGTTTCAGGCCGGCCTTGGCCGCCGGCGCATCAGCCTGCACCTCGCTGACCAGTACGCCATCGGTGGTCTTGCGGCCGACCGCCTTGGCCAGCGGTTCGGTCAGCGGCTGCATGCTGACGCCAAGCCAGCCACGCTCCACCTTGCCGCTGGACTGCAACTGACCGACGATGGTCTGGGCCAGATTGGACGGCACGCCGAACCCGATGCCGATGCTGCCGCCGTTGGGCGAATAGATCGCGGTCGAGATGCCGATGACGCGGCCGGTTGCATCGAAGATCGGCCCGCCGGAATTGCCCGGATTGATCGGCGCATCGATCTGCAGGAAGTTGTCATAGGGTCCGTTGTTCAGGTTGCGGCCGCGCGCCGACAGGATGCCGGCGGTCACGCTGCCGCCCAGGCCGAAGGGATTGCCCACGGCCACCACCCAGTCGCCTATGCGCGCCTTGTCGCTGTCGCCGAAGGCCACATAGGGCAGCGGCGTCTTGCTCTCGATTTTCAGCAACGCCACGTCGGTCTTGGGGTCGCGCCCCTTCACCACCGCCGCATGCTCGCTGCCGTCCTCCAGGGTCACAACCACCTTGGCGGCGTCTTCGACGACATGGTTGTTGGTGACGATGTGGCCGGTCGGGTCGATGATGAAGCCCGAGCCGAGCGCATGCTGCGGCCCCTTGCGACGCTGCTGCTGCTCCATGAACTGGCGGAAGAACTCTTCCATCGAGCCGGGCTGCATCTGCTGGCGGCCGGCGGCTTTCGCATCGACCTTCTCGGTGGTGGCGATATTCACCACGGCGGGTTTCACCTTCTCGACCAGGTCGGCAAAGCCAGGCCGGGCGGCGGTGACCATCGGCTGTTCGGCCGGGGCAAGCGTGATGGGGGCATCGGCAAAGGCCCGGGCGACGAGATAGCCGCCACCGCCCGACAGGACGGTGCTGGCCAGCAGCACGGCGGCGACAGTGCGTTTGATACGGGTCATTTTCATGATCTGCTCCTTAAGGCAGGGGAAACTCACACCTGCAACATAGGGAGCCGCGGCTTCACTACACCTGAACGGAAGATTAAATCGGCTTAATGTTCGGGGTCAGGCGACCCGGAAATAGCCCATCATGCCGGTATCCTGGTGTTCGATGATGTGACAGTGGAACATCCAGTCGCCCGGCTCGCCGGCCACGAAGGCGATGCGCACGCGCTCTTTCGGCCGCACCATCACCGTATCGGCCCAGTGCGCCGGCAGGTCCCGCTCGCTTGAGCTGAGCACCCTGAACGTGTGACCATGCAGATGCATCGGATGCTGGTGCGGCGTGCCGTTGAACAGCTCGGCCACATAGCTTCTGCCGCTCTTCAGCTCGAACAGCGGCGGCGCTTTCTTCTCATGGGTCGAGCCCGGCCAGGACTGGCGGTTGATCGACCAGAACACCTTCTGGGTCAGGCAGAGATCATCGACGCTCATGCCGGTCTGCTTGGCCCAGGCCGCAATGGCCGGATCGGCATGGCCGGCCAGAAGCTGCACATCCAGCTTGGTCGCATTTTTCAGATCAGGTTGCGGCAGATCCGCGGCCGGCAGGCGCAGGCTGGCTTTCGTGCTGCGCAACGGGCTGCCGGCGGTGATGATCCTGGCCAGCGGTCGCGGCTTGGTGCTGAACACATCCTCCAGCACGATTTCATTGCCCGCCTTGTCGGAGGCGATGAAGCCGACATCGGCACGCTGGGCCGGACCGAGGCGCCAGCCGTTCAGCGCGAAAGGCTCGCAGGCATTGCCATCGGTGGCGATCACCTGCGCACCATTGACGCCACGCAGGCTCAGCATCGGGATACGGGTCGGATCGACATTGAGGATGCGCAACCGCACGCGTGCACCCGGCTGCACGGTCAGCGTCGGCGTCACCTGGCCGTTCACGGTGCGCAGGTCGCCGAAGCTGCCAGCGCGCCCGGCGCCTGCATCGGTGACGAAGTCCTCAAAGCTGCCGTCGTGGCGAACGCGCCAGTCCTTCAGCACCAGCACATGCTCGGCATCGAACAGGCCCTGGTCGCGCGGATCTTCCACGATCAGCACGCCAGCCAGGCCACGGCCCATGGCCTCGGCGGTGTTGCAATGCGGATGGAAGAAGAAGGTGCCGGGATCGGGCGGCGTGAAGGCGTAGTCGAAGCCCTCGCCCGGCTTCACCGGGTCCTGGGTGAAATACGGCACGCCATCCATGTTGTAAGGCACGCGCACGCCATGCCAGTGGATGGTGCTGTGCTCGTTCAGGCGGTTGGTGAACTTGGCCCGGAACGGCTCGCCGCGCTTCGTGCGCAGGATCAGCGGAAAGGCTTCGTTGTAGAGCCAGAGATCGGATGGCCCCACCGCGCCCGGCAGGGTCTGCGGCTTCAGCGAAGCCGTGATCTGCACCGGCTCGGCAGCCGCGAAACTGGCGCGCGGCAGCAGGGCCGCGGCCGCGCCGGTCAGCAGCAGCTGGCGGCGCGTCGGTTTCATGACGCAAAGACGAAAAGAGAAATGGCGGAGGGGGCGGGATTCGAACCCGCGGTACGACTTGACATCGTACGGTGATTTAGCAAACCACTGCCTTCAGCCACTCGGCCACCCCTCCGCACGTGAGTGGGTATTAACACAGTGTATGCGGGGGCTGTTCTAAGGGGCCGGGGGTGGGCTGTCAACGCTCAAGTCCTCGCCAGATCGGGAGCGGCGATGCCCCCGGTCCATTCCAGCAACTCCTCATAGGATAACGGGAATACGGCGTAAGGATGGCCGGCGGCGGCATGCAGCAGCGGAAACCGCGCCAGGCTGCCATCCACCGCGATCGGCAACTGCTCCGGATGCCCGAAGGGCGCCACGCCGCCGATGGCGAAACCGGTGGCCCGGCGCACCAGATCGGCATCGGCCCGGCCGGGCGCGGCAGCCAGCCCGAGCGCGCGGCCAAGCTGGGCGACGTCGCACTGGCGGTCGCCGGCGACCAGCGCCATCACCGCATTGCCGTTGTCAGAGAAGACCAGCGACTTGACGATGGCGCCGACATCGCAGCCGAGCGCCGCGGCCGCTTCCGCCGCCGTGCGTGCCGCGCCATCCAGCGCGATCACCCGTTCGCCGCCACCGCGCAGGCGGATCGCCTCGCGCACCCGCTTCACCGAGGCATTCTCCAGAATGCCTGCAGCGTCGGTGGCCATGGTCAGGGCACCTCGAAGCCGCGCTGCACGCCCGGACGCGCCATCAGCGCGTCGAACCAGCGTTTCACATTGGGATAGGTCGCCCAGTCGATGCTGTGCCATTCCCAGCGCGCCGCCCAGGGCAGGATCGCCATATCGGCAATCGTCAGCTCCCGGCCGGCGATGTACTCGTTCTTCGCCAGCTGGCCGTCCATCACCTTGTAGAGCCGCGCGGTCTCGGTGGTGAAGCGCTCGATGGCGTACGGAATCTTCTCCTTGGCGAAGCGGCCGAAGTGATGCAGCTGGCCCGGCATCGGGCCGAAGCCGCCCATCTGCCACATCAGCCACTGCAGCGCCTGCATGCGCGCCTTGGCATCAGAGGGCAGGAACTTGCCGCTCTTCTCGGCCAGATAGATCAGGATGGCGCCGGACTCGAACACGCTGACCGGGGCCGTGCCATAGGCGGCCGGCGGCTCGTGATCGACGATGGCCGGAATCTTGTTGTTCGGATTCACCTTGAGGAAATCCGGCGCGAACTGCTCGTCCTTGCTGATGTTGATCGGAAAGGCCTGGTACGTCAGGCCGGTCTCTTCCAGCATGATGGAGATCTTGCGGCCGTTCGGCGTGCCCCAGGTGTAGAGATCGATCACGGTGCAATCCTTTTCAGAAAATGAAACGCAGTAATGGCGAACCGTTCGCGCAGGTAAAACCGATGCGCATCCACGCGCTGGGTGCCGCTGTCGAGATCGATGGCCCCGATCCCTTCCCGCTTGGCCAGCGCTTCCAGCCAGGCGATCAACGCCTTGCCGTGGCCGCCCGACCGCGCCGCGGACAGCGTCACCAGATCGTCGACATAGATCACGCGGCCATGCACCAGGCGGGTCTGGCGGCGGAAGCCCATGCAGCCGGCCGGCGTGCCGTCGGCGTCCGTGGAATACGCCAGCACATAACCTTCGGGCTGCTGCGCCTTCACGCGGCGCACCAGCTCGGCGGCGTCCTTCAGATGCGGCCGCAGCTCGTGCAGCACAGGGAAACAGGCGGCAATCTGCTCGTCGGTTTCGGCGATATGGATACTGGATGCGGTCATCGGCTTCTCTAACACGTGGATGGCCGGGACAAGCCCGGCCATGACACATAAAAAAATTCAATCCAATCGTGTCATGCCCGGACTTGGTCCGGGCATCCACGTCTTTCCTTACCCCTTCACCACGCTGGCGGTCTGGCCGAACAGCACCTTCTTGGCCTCGTCGGTCATCACCGGGATGCCCTGGTTGATCGGCTTGCCCTTCTCGTAGGCGACCTTGGTGGCCGGGCGCGCCCAGATGCTGTCGAACCAGCGCTTCAGGTTGGGGAAATCCTCCAGCTTCTGGCTCTGGCGCTCGTAGGGCACGATCCAGGGATAGCTCATCATGTCGGCAATCGTGTAGGCGTCGCCGCAGATGAAGGCGCGGCCTTCCAGCCGCTTGTTCAGCACGCCGTAGAGACGGTTGGTCTCGTTGACATAGCGGTTGATCGCATACTCGATCTTCTCGGGCGCATACTGGCTGAAATGATGGTTCTGGCCGCACATGGGGCCCAGCCCGCTCATCTGCCACATCACCCATTCGGTGCAACTGATGCGGCCGCGCAGGTCCTGCGGGATGAACTTTTTATACTTGTCGGCGAGGTATAACAGGATCGCGCCGCTCTCAAACACGCTGATCGGCTCACCGCCATCGGCGGGCTGGTGATCGACGATCGCCGGCATGCGGTTGTTCGGGCTGATCTTCAGGAACTCGGGCTTGAACTGCTCGCCCTTGCCGATGGCGACCGGCTTGATCGTGTAGTCGATGCCCGCCTCTTCGAGAAACAGGGTGATCTTGTGGCCGTTCGGGGTGGGCCAGTAGTACAGATCGATCATCGGGTGGGCTCCGCTGGGACTGCTTGGGCGACAGGATGGGACATCGCAACCGGCCGGGCAAGCCGTGGACGGTCGCTGCGCAGCGCGAAATAGAGCCGGAACAGATACTTATCAAGCCAGCCGGGCAACGCGACGGGCCCATTCGATACCCATTCGGGCCCGTACTGGGCCCATGCTGTCCCATTGGGGGCCAATTGCGTCCCGTACGGAACCGATTGCGTCCCATTGCGAGCCAATTCAGGCCTGATCCGTCCCGGTGGACTTGCGCCGGCTGTCGGGCAGACGCGCCACCGCTTCCAGCCAATCGCTCAGCTCCGGAGTCCTGGTCGGCGCCTCGCCCATCCCCAGGCGCTCGGCCAACCAGTGCAGCGTCTTCGGATCGAGCTTGCCGGCGCGATGGCGCATCTGCAGGGCGGCATGGATCTGCAGATCGCGGAACCGCAGATCGGCCTGCAGCTTCAGCCGCTCCGCCTCAAGGGCGATGCGGTTGCGAAAGCGCCGACTGCGGCGCAGGTTGCGCCAGATGCGCTTGGGCTCGCAGTCATACAGCGATGCAGTGGTTTCCACGGACTGGCCGCGGGCCAGCAGGGCGGCAATGCCGCCCCAGTTCACCCGTTCGCCCGGCCGCCGATTGGGGATCTGCAGATAGGCACGGCCCTCCTCCTCTTCCACCTTCGCCGGGTGGTACGGGTCCAAGCCGGCCAGGGGATCGGGCCGCCCCAGGTCGTTCTCCGACGACAGGGGCGTTAGGTCCTTGAACGGATCGTAGCGGCGGCTTGGCATGACCATCTCCTGTATAGGGAAATAATCACAACATATGTTCTTTTATTGTTCTTTTCAAGGCCGCGAGAACAGCCTAACATCAGACATTATATAACAGTTATAATTGATTGTTTTTTTGAGTTAGTTTGCGCTCATGAATTCGCGCAACTTGCGCTCGGCCGTGATCGGCACCGGGTCGACGCCCTTGAGCATGAGACTGAGGTTGACCCGCGGCACGCCGATCTTGGTGCCCAGCGTATCCAGGGTCAGGCCGCGCGCCGTGCACCACTGCAGCACCACGATATCGGTGCCACGGGGGAAAAACCGGACTCCCCCTTTCATTTCGGTCTGCGGCAGGGTCATGGCGCTCTCTGGGGCAGGAAATCAGCTTACGGATGAGTAAAGCCGAGCCTTGCCTCGATTGCAACCGCGACTCGCACAAGACCGAGCAACTCGCGGTTTTGAATATTACGATTGGGATGCCGCATAACTCAGTTGGTAGAGCAGCTGACTCTTCATCAGCGGGTCCCAGGTTCTTCACCCCCTACTTCAGTCCCGCCCTGATCTCTCGCAGGCGCGCCGCCACACACTGGTCGATCATGGTTTCGCCGGCCTGGCGCCGCACGTCGTCGGCGATCATATCCTCGCACATGGCCCGCGCCCGACGCTCGTCCGGCGTCAGCCGCGTATCGATCTGCGGCGGCGACTGCTGACCCGCACAGCCGGCCAGGACGCCGGCCAAACCCGCAACTGCCATTAGAACTTTCGCCACGGCGCATCCTCCCCGACGTCGGCCCGCTGCCTGCCGTTAACTATAACAGACTGCATATGCACAGCGATTCGCGCCATTAACCGCGAATCGTCTTGTGGGTTGTATTAACATAAGGTAAACGCGGTGCTGCTGCATCAGAACCGGTGCAGCCGGCCACAGGGGGCCGCGGGGGAACAGGGCGTGTTAAGCCTTGGGAGCTAAAAACCATGGTGTCGTCAGTCAACACCAATGCCGGTGCAATGGGGGCCGTTGCCGCCCTGCGCCAGATCGACCACAAGATCACCACCAATTCCAAGCAGCTGGAAACCGGCTACCGGGTCGCCGATGCCTTCGACGACGCCTCCGTCTTCGCGGTGGCCCAGGGCATCCGCAGCAACTTCAAGGCCCATGCCGCCGTGCAATCGTCGCTGCAGCAGGGTCTTGGCCTGGTGGATGTGACGCTGGCTGCCTTCACCGGCATCAGCAATGTGATCGGTTTGCTGCGCTCGACGCTGGTCAAGGCTTCCGATGGCTCGCTCAATACGCAGCAGTTGGCAATCTACACCAACGACGCCCAGGCCCTGCACCGGCAGATCGCCGATACCAGCAAGGTGGCGATCTATAACGGCCGCAACCAGACGATCACCGGCTCGACGCCCGTGGATTTCGTCGCCGATGTCACCGGCAATTCCATCACGGTGCCGGCCTTCGACATGGATCCGGAATATACCGATCTCGGCACTGCCATCACCGCCATCACCGATACCGCCACAGCAACCGCCGCCTATGCCCTGCTCGATCCGCTGCAGGCCAAGGTGGATGCCAGCACGGCGGATTTCGCCGCCGCACGCCGCGAGATGGCCACGCAGATGGGCTTCAACGACAGCGTGGTCGATGCCATGAAGAACGGCCTCGGCGCCCTGGTCGACAGCGATGTGAGCGTCAATGCCGCGCTGCTCGCGTCGCTGCAGGTGCAGAAGGACCTCTCGGTCAGCGCGCTCAGCATTTCCAACAGCCGGCCGATCACCCTGCTGCTGCTGTATCGCAGCAGCGCCAACTGATCCAAAGCGCCGGCGGCCGGCACGGATCTCACATCCGCATCAAATCTTCCACCGCATCGATCACCATGCCGGTGCCGACCGCGATCATCAGGATATCGGCGCCAACCCGGACGTAGCGATGGCCGGCCGGCACATGCAGGCGGCCGTAGAGATCGGGCGGCAGATCATAGAACACCACCTCCGGTCCCAGCCGGCGGCCCTTGGCCCATTTCTTGGCCTGGCCCGGCGGCATGCAGCCATTGTGCTTTTTCGCCAGCCCCGGCGGGCAATGACCACGCGCGGCGATGCCGCCGTAATAATCCCGGATCACCGTGCGGTCGCCGGTGTCGATGCTGATATTGATGCTGACGCTGTCACCGCCGCGATCGCGGTCATGCTTGCCGCGCCCCTTGCCGGGCTGATCGGCCCAGGCGGAAGACCCCAGCAGAAGGATAGAGATTACGGCAGCGCTGACGAGCGGGCGGATCATGGCGGACCTCCGGACGGAACCTGTCTCAACGAAGCATGGCTTTGAGCCGGAATTGTGGCGGCGGGACGGCGATGTCAGGCCGGTCGCGCCAGCACCCGCGCTGCCGGCAGATGAACACGGACCGTGGTGCCGATGCCGGGCTGACTTTCCAGGGTTAGCCAGCCGTCATGCAGTTCGGTGAGCTGCTTGGTCAGGGTCAGACCCAGGCCGGTGCCCTGGCGATTGCGATTGCTTTCATTGTCGATCTGGGTGAAGGGCTGCAGCATCAGATGCAGGTCCGGCTCGGCAATGCCGATGCCGGTATCGGCCACCGAAAGCACCAGATCGTCGGCCGGACTGAAGGCGGCAGCAATATGGATGCGCCCGCCGGCCGGGGTGTATTTGATCGCATTGCTCAGCAGGTTCAGCATGATCTGCCGGATGCGCCGCTCGTCGCCCAGGATGCGGATGCCCGGCGCGACGGCCGTGGTCACAGTCAGCGCCGCCTTTTCCGCCTCCAGCACCAGCATGTGCACGGCGAAACCGATCGCTTCGGCCATATCGATGCTGTCTTCGTGCATATCCAGCTGGCCGGCCTCGATCTTGGCATGATCGAGAATATCGTTGATCAGCTGCAGCAGATGCTCGCCGCTGACCTTGATATCGCTGACATAGGCCTGGTAGCGCGCATTGCCCAGCGGGCCGAACATCTGGCGGTCCATCAGTTCGGAGAATCCGATGATGGCATTCAGCGGCGTGCGCAATTCGTGGCTCATGCCGGACAGGAAATTCGATTTCGCCCGGCTGGCCAGTTCGGCGGCCTCCTTGGCGCGCGCCAGCTGCAGTTCGGAAACCTTGCGGCTGCTGATGTCGCGCGTGCTGCCGATGATTTCATGGGCGCCGCCCCTGCGGTCGCGGATCATGCGGAAGGCGCCTTCCAGCCAGACATAATGGCCATTCTTGTGGCGGCCGCGATAGATCACCGTGGTGCGCTCGGTGCCCTCGTTCAGCACCCTCAGTGCATGCTGCATGATGACACGATCATCCGGGTGAACCACCTTCATCATGTCGCCATCCAGCAATTCGCCCGGCTCATACCCCAACACATCGCGGCAGGCCGGCGATATGTACAGCCGGCGGCCTTCGGGGGTCATGCGGATGATGACATCCGTGGCGGCTTCGGCAATCAGTTCAAACTGGTGCGCCGCTTCCGCCGCCGCGCGTTCGGCCCGGATGCGCCGCTGCAGCAGGACAAGCGATAATATGCCGAACACGATAATGACAAAGGAGGCCGCCAGCGCCACTGTCAGATCGAGGATGACCGAGCTGCGCCAAGTCGCCAGTACATCGGCTTCAGCGCGACCGACCGTCATGATCAGCGGGAAATCATCCAGCTTGCGCCAGGCGGCCAGACGAATCTGGCCGTCGTAAATCGAGGGTCCGTGATAACGGCCGGTCGGCTGATTTTTTGTCGCCTCCATGAAGGCCACCGACAGATTGGTGTCCAGGTGCCCTTCAACGAAGGGCCGGCGCACCAGCAGCCGTGCATCGTCGCGATACAGCGCAACATGGCCCTGGGCCCCGACGTTCAGGGTGTCGTAAAACGACTGGAAATATTCGGTGCTGATCGATGCCAGGGCCACGCCGCCGAAACTGCCATCGGGCCGGTCGATGCGCCGGGTCACCAGGATGGTCCATGTGCCGGTGATGCGGCTCAGCAACGGCAGATTGATGCGCAGGCCATCGCTCGGATTGTCGCGATGATGGATGAAATAGTCGCGGTCGCCGTTGCTGTGGGTCGGCCGCTGCGGCAACGAGGAGGTACGCCAGTAACCCTGTTCGTCGAGAATGCCGATCTCGCGGATGACGCGCGAGGCTTTCACATGATTGACGAGGATATTGTGCAGGCGTAGCAGCGCCGCCGGACCGGTGCCGTCGTTCTCCACATGCTCGATGGCATCGAGCAGGATCAGGTTGGGCTCGGCGAAGGTGCGCGCTGCATGCTGGCTCAGCGCCAGCACCAGATCCTCGGCCTGGGCGAAACCCTGGACCAGTGCGGCGGACCGCGATTGCCAGGCATGCCAGGTCACGAAGCCGACCGGGACCAGGCAGGCCAGAAGCAGGAACAGGACAATGGGCAGCGTCAGCGACTGCCGCCGCATCGACGCGCGTTTTACTCTTACCTGCCGGTCCTGCAGTGTCCCCATGACCAGACTCTAGTGCGGGGCTTTTTCCACTGCCAAGGCTTGTTTGACATACCAAGACATTCGTAGCAGGAACTGTGGGTAACTGGCCGCTTGCGCCTACTTTCAAGGGAGTATGGTGGCAGATGCGCACTTCATAGGACCGTCAGCCCGGAAGACGGCGTCTGCGATCAGCAATCTGCGAATCAACGGCGCAATCGCGTCCTGCGCCCCATCAGCATACAGAGCAGGCCCGAGAGCTTATTCCGGCGCCGCATCCAGCCAGGCGATCACCGGGCAGTTGACCACAAAGCCGGCGGGCTGCAGCGGCTGGCGGCCATCGGCGCCGGCGATCCTGCCGGCTGTGGCCAGCCCGTAGATATCGGCCTGGGCGGTCTGCGCCGGGCCTGGCTCTGCGGTCCAGCGCATCGGGGTGACGCTCCACAGCGGCGAATAGCCGCGTGCCGTCCTGCCGGTGGGAAACGCCGTCAGGATATTGCGCGGGCTGGCGGTCTGCGCCGCTGTCGCCATCGTGGCCTCGGCCGTGGCGTGGCTGTCACGCAGCAGATGCTGCAGGCCCTGGCGCTCGCCCTGCACGAAAACCAGCAGGCCGATATCGGCATTGCCTTCGCCCAGATCGGGCACATGGATGGCGCGCTCCAGCACGGCAGCGGCGGCGTCCGATGCTTCGGTGCTGATATAGACCACGCGACGGCCTTCGGCGAAGCCGTGACTGAGCAGCAGCGTGACGGTGCGCTTTTCCGTGTCGATGGCGAGCACACGGTCGGCCGTATTGGTGTGCGTCGCCATGTCGAACGGGCCGTCGCCGGTGGCGATGATCGGCGCATTGAGAATCCCGCTCTCGCCGGCAATGCGGATGAAAGGTGAATAAGCCGCGGGCGCCGTGGCGCCGGGGCTGGCGCTGGCGGGCGGGAAACCGTCCGGCCCGGGCACCAGTCTGCGTACTAGCGCGAAATCGGGCGCTGCGGCAAACACCACACGATCGTCCTGTCGCCGCACCGCCTGCACATGGCCGGCATGGGCCAGCAACGGCGCATGGACCACACCGCGCTGTTTCGCATCCGCCACATCGGAAGAATCCGTGACGATATACCAGACCGCACGGCCGCCGGCTTCGCCGCGATGCAGTGGCAACGTGACGGTATTGGCTTCGGCATCGACACTGATCGCCGAGGCCAGCACGATCCGGTCGCGCGGCAGTTCTGCGGCCATCGCGCTGCCGCCGAGCAGGACGGCTGCGATGGCCAGCAGACGCATCATCACTGGGCCCGCGTGATCAGCCGGCCCTGGGCCGCGCCGGTGACGCCCCGGCCGCCGACATAGCTCGACACGCCATTGACCCAGACTTCCGTGATGCCGGCCGCGGGCTGGATCGGCTTGCTGAAGGTTGCCGTGTCGATCACGGTTTCCGGATCGAACAGCACCAGATCGGCAAAGGCGCCCTCCCGGATGGCGCCGCGATCCTGCATGCCGAAGACGCGGGCGGTGAGCCCGGTCATTTTATGCACGGCCTGCTCCAGCTTGAGCAGCTTGAGATCGCGACTGTAATGCCCCAGCACGCGCGGGAACGTACCCCAGAGTCGCGGATGCGGCATGTCGTTGCTGGGGATGCCGTCGGAACCGATCATGCTGCGCGGATGCGCGATGATCCGCTGCACGTCTTCCTCGTTCATCATGAAATAGATGGCGGCGGCCGGCAGCAGGCGATGGGCGGCCGTGACGATATCGGTGCCCCATTCCCTGGCAATGTCAGCCAGCATGCGGCCGCGCATTTCCGGATAGGATTCAGACGAGGCGATCTGTACCGCCATGTCGTCGCGCAGGCGATCCGGCAGCAGCGCCGTGGAACTGGCCGCATAAGGATAGACGTCGAAATCGACGGTCTGTTCCTTTGCCGCCCTGTCGATCAGGGCCAGCGTCTCGGTCGAGCGGCCGAAATTCTCCGGATTGGTGCATTTGTGATGGCTGATGACCACGGCCGAGCCGCTGTCGCGGCCGATCTTCAGCGTCTCCTGGATGCTGTCGACGACGCCATCGGCCTCGTCGCGCATATGCGTGACATACAGCCCGCCGCGCGAGCGCAGCCCTTCGGCCACCGCGATCACTTCCGAGGTCGGCGCGGCGCGGCTCGGCGGATACCACAGGCCCGACGACAGGCCCGAGGCGCCCTGGTCGAGCGACTCCACCAGCCGCTGCTGCATCACTGCGGCTTCACGGTCGGTGGCAGCGCGCTGCACATCATGGTCCATCGCCACCACGCGCAACGACATATGGCCGACCAGCGCGTAGACATTGGTGGCCGGCGGCGTCCGGCGCAGCGCTTCCGCATAATCGCCGAAGCTGGGGAAAGCCCAGGCGCTTTCGGTGCCGACCAGATCGAGCGGCGGCGGCGGGCGCTTTGTCATGGTGGCCGGTGCCAGGCTGATGCCGCAATTGCCGACCACGACGCTGGTGACGCCCTGACTCAGTTTACAATGCATGCATTCGGGACCGTGCAGCACGGCACCGTCGTCATGGGTATGGGCATCGATGAAGCCCGGCGCCAGCGCCAGGCCTTTGGCATCGATCTCGCGGTCAGCCGCCGTCGCGCCCAGATCGCCAACCGCGACGATACGGTCGCCACGGACTCCGACATCGCCGGTGATGGCGGCCGCGCCGCTGCCGTCATAGATGCGGGCATTGCGGATGGCGAGATCGTAGCGGCCGGTCATATTACTTGCCCTCCGTCGCGATGCGCCTCGTGTGGGCGAGCGCGGCATTGATGAGATTGTCGCTGGCCTCCGGCGTGCGGAAGGCGGAATGGGCCGAGAGCGTCACATTCTCCAGCGTGGTGAGCGCATGACCGGCCGGCATCGGCTCGATATCGAAGACATCGAGGCCGGCATGGCCGATATGGCCGGACTTCAGCCCCTCGATCATCGCCGCCTCGTCGACCACCGCGCCGCGCGCCGTGTTGATCAGGATGGCGCCGGGCTTCAGTTTCGCCAGCTTCTCTTTCGACAGGAAACCGCGAGTCTCGTCGTTGAGCAGCAGATGCACCGAAACCACATCGCTCTGGGCCAGCAACGTATCGAGATCGGTGAAGGTGACGCCGGCCGGCGCATCCTTCTTGCTGCGGTTCCAGGCCAGCACTTTCATGCCGGCGCCGAGGCAGAGCCGCGCCATCTCGGCTGCGATGCCGCCGTAGCCGACCAGGCCGACGGTCTTGCCGGTGAGCTGTTTGCCATCCAGTCGTACCCAGTTGCTGGCCCGCATCTCGCGGTCCATGCGGGCGAAGCCCTTGGACGCCGTCCACATCAGGGCGAAGGCACATTCGGCCACAGCGGTATCGCCATAGCCCTTGATCAGATGCACCTGAATGCCGAGGGCGGCCAGTTCCTCGATATTCATATAGCTGCGCGCGCCGGTGCCGAGGAAGACAACGTGGCGAAGCCCCTTGCACTGTTTCGCGATCTCGGTGGGCAGCGCCGTATGGTCGACCCAGATGACGCCGGCATCGCCGATCACGGCCGGCAGGTCAGCCGGCTTCACATCGGCATTGCGGTTGACGGTGACGGCGGGATCGGTGGGCAGACGCAGGCGCTCGGCCAGATCGCCAAGGGTGGCATTGGCATCGACGAAAACAGCACGCACGGGGGCTCTCGCTTTTTTAGGGACGACGAGCCCGTATTGTGGCGGCGAGCGCAGCCAGTGTCACCCCTGCGGCCACCAGCAGCACCCATATTCCCGGCCGCAGACCCGTATCAATCGACAGATTGGCCTCCAGCACGCGCGGGACCACGGCCGGACCAATCTTCCAGGCGAGATAGCCCGCCTCGCCCGCCATCACGGACAGGGCCGCGAACAGGGTGAGCACCGCGGCAGCCCAGAGCGGCAGGGCCGCACCCTGCGGACGGACTTGCCGCCACAGCCGGTAGCCCAACAGCCAGGTCAGGAAACCGATCAGCAGCAGCGGCTCGAAAATATCCGCCTTCACCTGCAGGAAGAAATGCCAGGCGCCCAGCATGGCGGCGGGATAGACGAGATAATGCAGCCGCTGCCAGCGTCGGCCGCCCAGGCGCCGCAGCATGCCATCGGTGGAGGTGGCCAGCAGCAGCAGCAGCATGACCAGCCCGACCAGGCCGATGATCAGGTAGTTGGCCTTGGCGATCTCGATGACAATGCGCTCGAGGTCGAAGGCCAAGTTGGCCATGAACAGGATGAAATGCGCCAGCAGATACAGACCGGCGGCGACGCCGATCAGCCGGCGCAGCATGGCCAGCCGGCCCATGCGCAGCAGCTGGCGCAGCGGCGTGACCGCCAGCGACAGCAGCAGGATGCGGATGCCCCAGGTGCCGGTCTGCAGGATCAGCTCGGTGAGCGGCCGCGGTCCGAGATCCTGCTGGGCCGTACGCCAGAGCAGCCACAGGCCTGGCAGTGCGACCAGTGCCAGCAAGATCGTCTTCAGAACGGAAAAGCGGCCGGCATTATCCTGCCAGGGCCAGATATTCAGAGGGCGCCGGGTGGCCGGGCGGCTAAGGGGCTGGGCGGTATTCATGACGCCGATATATCTCAGGATGCGGCGTCTTGCGGGAAACTTATCGTGAAGCGGCTGCCCTCGCCCATCCGGCTGGAGGCCGCGATGGTGCCACCGAGCACCTGGCTGACCAGATTATAGACGATATGCAGACCCAGACCGGTGCCGCCGGTGCCGCGCCGGGTGGTGAAGAAAGGATCGAAGACGCGCGGCAGGTCTTCGGTGCTGATGCCTTTGCCGTTGTCACGGAAATCAATGACGATACGCCCCGGCCGCGGCCGGCTGACCTCGATTTCCAGCAGGCCCGGCTGTTCGCGGCCTTCGAAACCATGCTGCAGGGCGTTCATCACCAGATTGGTGACGATCTGGCCGAGCGCGCCGGGCCGGTTGCGGATCAGCAGGGCATCGGGGCAGACGATCTTCACCTTATGCGGCGTGTGACGCAGCGCCGGCTGCAGGCTCAGCATGATCTCCTGCAGATATTCGCCAATGGCGAAGTCACGCAATTCGTCGGTGGTCTGGTCGGCCGAGACCTGCTTGAAGGCCTGGATCAGGCGGGCCGCCCGGGTCAGGTTGCCCTGCATGATGCGGGTTGCCTCGGTGGCCGTTTCGAGGAAATCCTCCATGTCACTGCGCTTCAGCTGCCCCTCGCGGAAGTGGTTGGTCAGTTGCTCCACCTCCTCCGACAGATGCGACGCGGCCGATACGCCGATGCCCAGCGGCGTGGAAATCTCATGGCTCATGCCGGCGACGAGCGAACCCAGCGATGCCATTTTCTCGGCCAGGATCAGGCTGGCCTGGGCGCCGCGCAGATCCGCCAGGGCGCGCTCGGCCTCTTCCTTGGCCCGCCGCAACTCGTCTTCGATGCGGCGGCGCGCCGTGATGTTGGTTCGCACCACCACCAGATCGCCCGATGGCGTCAGGCGTTCATGCACCAGGAACCATTCACCGGCGGTGGTGCGGATTTCGATCATGCGTTCCGGGATACTGCGCCGGGAATGAGTGACCCCTGCCGTATTGCCCGGCTCGCGTTCGTCCGGCATGAAAACATTGCGCTCGTAACTACGGGCGATCAGCTCGGCGAAAGATTGGCCAATCGCCTGTTCGGCCGTCAGCCCGTAGAGCGCCGCAAACCGGCTCGAACAGATCGAAATGCGGTCGCTGGCATCGTAGATGGCAAAACCATCGCCGGCGACCTCCACCGCGTGACGCAGCCGCCGGTGCAGCGCATAGCGCTCGGAGGCATCGAAGATGGTGACGGCCACCGAACGGTCTGGCAGCCGGTTGAGGGTGAACTCCAGGACATTGCCGGTCGCTGCATGGCGGATCGCCGCCAGCTTGCCGACGCCACGCAGCAGCCGGTCGATGTGGTAGCGCACATCGCTGATTTCCATATCGCCGAAATCGCGCCGCTCGACCAGAAAGCGGATCAGGGCCTCATGACTGTCGCCAGGATTGATGATCCCGGGTGGCAGAGCCAGCAGTTCGGCGGCGCGGCGGTTGATCGTGTGGATCATGCCGCCAGGGTGGAACAGGATGACGCCGACCTGCAGCGCGTCGAGGGCCCAGGCCTGGTATTCATTGCGGCGCCGACCTTCCTGTCGCGCCAGGGTCAGGGCCTCGGTGACCCGCCGCGCCTCCTCGCTGGACAAATAGTTGCGGCGTCGCTCCAGCTTGAACTGGCGCATGCCAACAAAACCCAGGCCGTTGCCGATGAGAAGAAACAGCGTCAGGACGATAAGGCCGTCGGCCCGCATCTGCAGCCAGGTCGCCCCGATCAGCAGGGTGCCGATCGACAGCAACACCGCATTGGCGACGACCAGCCGCGACATCACCGGCATCAGCAGGAAAAAGACCAGAAGGTAGGCAAAGGTCAACGGGCCGGAATTCAGCGTTGTCGGCGGGCTGATCATCCAGGTCATGAAGGTCAGAATCGTCAGCGATGCCATGCCGGCGCCGGCGACAACATCCATCGTCATCACACTGGCGGTCCGCCGGATCACCACCTGGTAAGCAATACCGATTACCAACCCGGCTATTCGCGTTGCCGCCAGCAGCATGAAGGTGAGCCCGCTGCCCACCATCAGGTAATCGCGCACGATCAGCAGAAAGAAGACAGTGGTCCCGGCCAGGCCACAAGCCATAAGCAGGCTGCGCGCCGGCTCCAGGCGGCTCTCCCGAAAAGCACGCTCAACCCGGCGGTCGCGAAATTCGCCGGTCAGGGCGAACAGGCGTTGTTCGTCCGGATTTTGCAAAAGCGAATTGAATGGCGTGTGCAGCATCAGCGTGGATCGATCCTCGGCATATTATGACCATCACGCCGGCGGCAGGAAAGCCAGCCGGCAAATATTGCCTAGCATCCCCAACCGCGGCCTCGATAATACCCTTTTGTTTTCAGTTGGATAGCCCTGGAGACGGGACGGCATGGGGCTTGCTTATACCGCAGGGAGAGAATTCCACCCGGACCAGGAGTCCATCATGTCATTCTTTGGCGCACTCGGTACTGCCGTGCAGGGCATCAACGCCCAGGCAACCGCCATCGGCCATATCTCCGACAACGTCGCCAATGCGTCGACGGTCGGCTACAAGACGGTCAACACCTACTTTTCCGACCTGGTGAACAACAAGGTGCTGGGCGACAGCCCGGTGATCGACTCCAACCGTCATATGGGCGTGCTGGCCAAGGCCGATTTCGCCAACCGCAAGCAGGGCTCGATCATCCGCGATGCCAGCCCGTCGTCGATCGCGGTCACAGGCCAGGGCTTCATTCCGGTGGCCAAGCCGACCGGCATCGATCCCCTGACCGGCGAACCGACGGCCTTCGAAACCGCCACCTACTTCACCCGGCTGGGTGATTTCCGCATGGATTCATCGAACCGTCTGGTCAATTCCGCCGGCTACTATCTCCGCGCCGCCGAAGCCGGTGGAACGGTGCCTGCGGATTTCATCGTCGACACCGGCGATATTGCCGCCGTTCCCACCAGCACTGTGGATTACACGATCAACCTGCCCGGCTCTGCCCTGCCCGGCAAGACCATCACCACCGGCATCGGCGTGGTGGATGCAAACAGCGAAGAACAGAATTTCCAGGTGATCTGGAACAAGTCGGCGGCAGCCGATACCTGGACCATGAACATCAACACCACGCAGGCCACACCGAATTCCTTCGGCCCGGTCACTGTCACCTTCAACAATGGCACGTTGCAGACCATGACCACGACCGACGCCAATCTGACCGTAACCAACCTCACAGGCGCGGCCACCGTTGCGCTGAGCGTCGACTATGGCGCCGGTCCGCAGGCGATCACCCTCAACCTGGGCGACTTTGGCGCCGCCTTCGATGTCAGCGCCACCAGCAGTCTGACGCAATACACCAGCAACAACACCGAAGCCTCGAACAATATCATCACCCAGAACGGCCTGCTCGGCGGCACCTTCGATTATCTGACCTTCGAAGACGACGGCAATATCATCTACAATTACAGCAATGGCCGCAGTCAGCTCGGCGGCCAGCTGCTGCTTGGCAACTTCCCCGAACCTGATCGTCTTGACCGCGTCGACGGGACGGCATTTCTGGCCACCGGCCGGAATGTCTCTGGCGCTGTCGTCTACGGCCAGCCGGGCGATCCGCTGGGCACCACCGGCGTCGGCAAGCTAATTGCCGGCGCGCTGGAGCAGTCCACTGTGGATATCGCCGAGCAGATGACCAAGCTAATGGTTGCGCAACAGGCCTATTCGATGAATGGCCAGGTGATCTCGGCCGCGGACTCGATGCTATCGCGCGCCGTCGACATGAAACGTTGATCCCTCCGGTTTAGCCGGGCGAACAGCGCGTCTGTTTGTTCTGAATGGTGTAACGGCAGAGCAGGTCGCGGCCACCGCGCGGCTGCGTCATCTTGAAGATATCGCCTTCCATGCGGCGGACGGCATAGCCGTTGGAAAACTGCAGCCACCCGAAGCTGTCAAAGTAATGCGTCACGCCATTGGAGAAGACCAGTTCGCGGCGGCGGTTCTTTTTGACCGTGAACCTGGACCCGAATTCCAGCGTGCCGTCCTCAAATTCCTTGATCACCAGATCGTTGCTGCACAAGGCCTGCTTGGGGTCGTCGGTCAGGCGGCAGCCAAAGCCGGGCGGTTGATTGGGCTGGGGCTGGTCCACCACCGGCGTGCTGATCAGAATGGCAAAAATGGTCGCTTCCATCAGGTTCATGCGGCACCCCGAGTCTTCGGATGGAGTGTAGCATGAGCGGACGATCCGGCTCAGCCGGCACGGCGACGGCGGGTGGCGGCTGCCTTCTTGGCCGATGCGACCCCGGCGGCCTTGGGGCGCGCCGCTGCGGCCGCCCCGCCCTTCCGGCCGCCCTTGCGCGCACTCGCATGGCTGTCCGGCTTGCCCCGGCCGGAACCTGACTTGTTGCCGCCGCCGGATTCCCGGTTGACCGTCGCCCAGGCCCGACGCTCGGCTTCCGCCTTGCCGACGCCCTGCTTCTCATACCCCTCTTCGATATGCGCGGCCTTGCGCTTCTGCTTGGCCGTATAGCTGGATTTATCCCCGCGCGGCATGGCATCGCTCCGTTGATGATACGAGCGAAAACACGGCGGCAGCGCGGTTTGTTCCATGGCAGTGCCGGATTCTGCAGGGGTGCTGTGACCACGGACGGGCCGCAGCCTCGCAACAGGCGATGCGGGTTGCAGGGCTGGAATCCGCCCCCATCTCTGTCCCCGGCGTTTTTTTGCGCCGCAGTCAGAGTGAAATGGATTCAAGGAGGACTATCATGCGTGTGAGCGAAGCCATGAGCCGCGAAGTGCGTATCGCCTCGCCCAACCAGTCGATCGCCGATGCGGCGCAGATCATGGCCGAAATGGATGTCGGCAGTTTGCCGGTGGGCGAGAATGATCGTCTGGTTGGCATGATTACCGACCGTGATATCGCCCTGCGCGGCGTCGGCCGCAGCTGCCCCCCGGATACCAAGGTGAGTGCGGTGATGACCCGGGACCTGAAATACTGCTTCGAGGATGAAGACCTGGCGCATGTGGCGAAAAACATGGGCGATATCCAGGTGCGGCGCCTGCCGGTGCTGAGCCGGCAGAAGCGTCTGGTCGGCATCGTATCGCTGGCCGACCTGGCCATCGAGGCCCAGCCGCGCCATACCGTCGAAACCCTGCGCAAGGTGTCGGAGCCCGGCGGCCAGCATGGCCAGAGCCTGGCCGGCATGCGTTGAAACCTCATCCTGCTCGGAACCACATGACCCGGGCAGTCCGAATGGATCGGAGCAGGCGCCCTGCCTAGGGCGCGAAATACGTCTGGATACGCTGGGTGATCGCGGCGTCGCTGCAGCTGTAGCGCGCCGCGATCAGGCCGTCAGCCACCCGCAGCACCTCGGCCTCGGCGGTGAATTCCAGGCTGAGCAGACTGCCGCGGATTTCCACGCCGAGGCGCAGCTTGTCGCCCACAGCGATCTTGGCAAGGATACTGGCCGGGCATGGTCCGAACAGCAGGCCGACCGGGCTCCAGTTCTTCAGCGGCACCCGGAGCGCCTTGATCACGACCGCGTCCCGGGGGGTGCCGACGCCGCGCTGGGCGACACGCTGGCCGCTGGGTTTGACCACCTTACCAAGCTGGTTGCGATACAGGTCCAGCAGGCGGCTTTTGCGCGGCTCCGGAATCTCGGCCTGCAGCAGCGCCGTCGAGATGGCAGCCGAGAGCGTGGCGAAATCATCCTTGCCCGATTGCGGGCCGATGAACTTGGTGGTGAATTCGCGATGCTCCATGTAGTGACTGATGATACCCTGCAACTCGAAGCGGGCATTGCCCTCCTCGATCTCACTGTAGAGGCGCAACAGCGTCAGAAGCTTACGGGCGAATTCCGCATCGCGGCCAATCAGCGGGTTCATCAGGTCCGGTGCGGCAAAGCGCGTAAAGCGCCGCGTCAGCGTCGCCGACACCGCTTCATCGACCGCCAGCATCGGCAGGTCCATGATCCGCTTCTTCAGACCGAGCAGCGCCGTGAATTCCTCGTAAGCATCCTGATGATACAGCGGCAGAGTACCGCCCAGCATCTCGGCCAGGCGCCCACGCACCGCCGCCTGACAGCGCTCCAGGCTGCCGCCAGCCAGGCCCTGGCGCAGACGCTCCAGGATCGGCGGGGCTTCGGTTTTCACATCACCGCCGGCCAGGCGCAGACACAGCTCGATCATGCGGCGACGATTGGCATCACCGAACAGAGCCGTGGCAGCCGGTTTGAGGCGCAGGATTTCCGACAGCGTCTGGTCGGCCATGGCATGGGCTTCGCTGCCGATATCGGCTTCGATCAGGTCGAGGCAGAGGCCGGCACGGACCTGCCAGTCTGTATCGGCCGACAGAAACCGGGCCATCACCACGCCGCCGCGCACCCATTCATCCAGGTTGCTGCCGCTGAGCAATCCGGCCTGCAGCGCCTGCGGCAGGGCAATGCCGTCGGGCAGCGCCGCAGCCTGCGCCTCGACACGACGGATGGCGCTTTCGGCCATCGCCGTCAGCTCCTTCATCCGTTCCGAGACCGGCCGCTTGGTATGCTGGCCCTGCAGCAGCGCGACGCGCTGCAGGATTTCCTGGAAACGCGGGCCGTCGTTCAGCAGCGCGCGATGCTGCGCCGGGCTGAAGACCAGCTCAGTGGCGGTGATCCCGACACGCTCCAGATAGGCGGTCGCCACCTGGAACAGCAGCTCGCGCGCCGGATCGGCATAAGTCTCAGCTTCGGTCTCACAGAACATCGGAAATGGCGGAATTCAGCCCAAGGTAAGCTGGCTTAGCCCGCGCTAACCGGGTGCGCAACCCTCCGACAGGATGACAGAACCGAATGCTACTACTGACTGTTTTTGATTAGGTGTAATACGGGTAATGTCGTCAGCGATTGATCCATTCCGTCTTGGCCGGCTCGGGCATGAGATCGTTGCTGCCCCAGGAAAAGAAGATCAACGCGGCCCACTCCTTGCGGTTGGAGAAGCCGTAGACCGGATCGAGCGACTGAACCAGCATGCCGGTCTTGGCGTTGTAGGATGTCGCCGCCACCTTGATCACACCCTGCTGATAGCTGCGCTTGAACAGGGCAATCTCAGGAACCTGCAAGCCCACAATGGGGACCGGGATTGCCGGGATGCCAAACAGGGTGCGGTCGGCATCCACCGAAATGGCGCCGACACGCGGCTCGATCACAATCTCCGCCTCTTCCTTCTTGTCCGTCAGGTCGCCGCCCTTGCGCAGGATGCGGTCACGGATCGAACTCAGCAGATATTTGCTGTCGATGCCTTCGACATAGGCCGCATCGACGAACACTCTGGTGCCGGGCTGCAGATTGAAGGCCAGCTTGTCGGCCGCGCGGTCGGCAGCCGTGGAGAACAGCAACTGCTCGGTGGCCGAACGCGGTGGCTCGGTCTCGCGCCGCGAGGAGCAAGAGGTGAGCAACAGCAACAGGGCGGCAGAAAGCAGGACAGGTCGGATCATCAGGATTCCTCGTCTGGGCGATACCACAACGAAGCAAACCGCAAATAATCCCGCGAAACTGTCAGAAAAAGGCCGGGGTCAAACCACCCCGGCCTTCCATTGCTCTGTATTCACAACGTGGTCACAGGGATCAACCCGCCAGCTTGGCCTTCAGCAACTCGTTCACCGCCGCCGGATTGGCCTTGCCGCCCGATAGCTTCATGGTCTGGCCGACGAAGAAGCCGAACAGCTTGTCCTTGCCCGAACGATACTCGGCCACCTTGTCCTGGTTGGCCGCCATCACCTCATCGATCACCTTCTCGATGGCGCCGGTATCGGTGACCTGGCGCATGCCCTTCTCGTCCACGATGGTCAGTGCATCCTTACCGGTCTCGACCATCAGGGCGAAGACATCCTTGGCCAGACGCGTCGAGATGGTGTTATCGGCAATCAGGTCGATCAGGCCGCCGAGTTTCTCGGCAGTGATGACGAAGTCGGCCATCGACTGGCCCGACTTGTTCAGCAGACCGAAATAGTCGCCGATCACCCAGTTGGCGCAGAGCTTGCCGTCGCGACCCTTGGCCACCTTCTCATAGAAGTCGGCCGACTCCTTTTCGGCAACCAGTACGGAAGCGTCATAGGGGCTGAGGCCAAGCTTGTCGATGAAACGCGCCTTCTTCTCGTCGGGCAGTTCCGGCAGCGTCGCCTTGATGCCGTCGACCCAGCCCTGTTCGAATTCCAGCGGCAGCAGATCGGGATCGGGGAAATAGCGATAGTCATGCGCTTCTTCCTTCGAGCGCATGGAGCGCGTCACGCCCTTGCCGGTGTCGAACAGGCGGGTTTCCTGAGCGATCTTGCCGCCGTCTTCCAGCACTTCGATCTGGCGGCGGGCTTCATACTCAATCGCCTGCTGCACGAAACGCACGGAATTGACGTTCTTGATCTCGCAACGCGTACCCAGCGGGCCGCCCGGCTTGCGCACCGAGACATTGACGTCGGCGCGCATCGAGCCTTCGTCCATGTTGCCGTCGCAGGTACCGAGATAACGCACGATAGTGCGCAGCTTCTTCAGGTACAGCCCCGCCTCTTCCGAGTTCCGCATGTCTGGCTCGGAGACGATTTCCATCAGCGCGACGCCTGAGCGGTTCAGGTCGATGAAGCTCTCGCGCGGGCTCTGGTCATGCAGACTCTTGCCGGCATCCTGTTCCAGATGCAGACGGGTGATGCCGATCTCGCGGGTCGAGCCATCGGGCATGTCGAGCAGCAACTTGCCCACACCCACAATCGGCTGCAGATACTGACTGATCTGGTAGCCCTGTGGCAGATCGGCGTAGAAGTAGTTCTTGCGGTCGAACACCGAATGCAGGTTGATCTGCGCCTTGAGGCCCAGACCGGTACGCACCGCCTGCTCGACGCAGAATCCGTTGATCACCGGCAGCATGCCCGGCATCGCCGCATCCACCAGACTGACCTGGTGGTTCGGTTCGGCACCGAATGTCGTATCGGCACCGGAGAACAGCTTCGACTTCGACGCGACCTGGGCATGGACTTCCATGCCAATCACGATCTCCCACGGACCCGTGGCGCCCTGGATATAATCCTTCTCAGCCATCTTACGACTCCCACCAATGGAAAGGCTTCGCCGTGTAGTTGGCGGCCTTTTCGAGCGTGCGGCCGACGCGCAGCAGCTGCGCCTCCTCAAAGGGTTTTCCGATGAGTTGCAGACCAAGCGGCAGGCCATCGCTGGCCAGACCGGCCGGCACCGACATGCCGGGCAGACCCGCCAGGCTGGTCGGCACGGTGAATACGTCGTTCAGATACATGGTGACCGGATCGTCGTTCTTCATACCGATCGGGAATGCCGCATTCGGCGCGGTCGGCGTCAGGATGGCGTCAACGCGCTGGAAGGCCTGCTCGAAATCCTTCTTGATCAGCGTGCGCACCTTCTGCGCCTTGGTGTAATAGGCGTCGTAATAACCGGCCGACAGCACATAGGTGCCGATCATGATGCGGCGCTGCACCTCACGGCCAAAACCTTCGCCGCGGGTATTCTCGTACATCTCGGTCAGGTCCTTGCCCGGGACACGCAGGCCGAAGCGTACGCCGTCATAGCGGGCCAGGTTCGACGACGCCTCGGCCGGAGCGACGATGTAGTAGGTCGCCAGCGCATAATGGGTATGCGGCAGGCTGATATCCATGATCTCGGCACCGGCATCCTTCAGCCACTGCTTGCCCTGCTCCCACAGCGCCATGATCTCCGGGTTCATGCCGTCCATGCGGTATTCGCGCGGAATGCCGATGCGCATGCCCTTCACGCCACCTTCCAGATTGGCGGCGTAATCGGGCACCGGCCGATCAACAGACGTGCTGTCTTTCGGGTCGAAGCCGGCCATGGCCTGGAGCATCAGGGCGCTGTCGCGCACCGTGCGGGTCATCGGCCCGGCCTGGTCGAGCGAGGAGGCGAAAGCGACGATGCCCCAGCGCGAGACGCGGCCATAGGTCGGCTTGATGCCGGTGATGCCGCAGAGAGAGGCCGGCTGGCGGATCGAACCGCCGGTATCGGTGCCGGTCGCGCCAAGCGCGAAGCCGGCGGAAACGGCCGCGGCCGAACCGCCCGAGGAGCCGCCGGGGACGAGCTTGGTGCCATCCTTGGCGCGCCAGGGATTGACCACCGGGCCGTAATAGCTGGTCTCGTTCGACGAGCCCATGGCGAACTCGTCGAGGTTCAGCTTGCCCAGCATGACCGCGCCGGCCTTCCACAGATTGGCCGTGGCGGTGGACTCATATTCCGGATGGAAGCCATTGAGGATATGGCTGGCCGCCGTGGTCAGCACGCCCTTGGTGGCAAACAGATCCTTGATGGCGAGCGGAATACCCTCCAGCAGGCCAGCCTCGCCCTTCGCCCGGCGGGCATCGGCAGCCTTCGCCATCTCCAGCGCCCTGTCCGGCGTTTCAGTAATCATGGCATTCAGCGGCCTAGCCGCCTGCATGCCCTTGATGCTGGCCTGCGTCAGTTCGACCGCGGTGAAGTCTTTCTTCGCTAGGCCTTCGAGGGCGCTGGCAATGGTGAGCTTGTCCGGATCGATGGTCATTACTCAACCACCTTCGGCACAGTGTAGAAATCACCCTGGCGCTGCGGGGCATTCTTCAGCACGGCTTCCGGCTGGCCGCCGTCGGTCACCGCGTCCTCACGATGGCGCAGCTTCATCGGCGCCACCGAGGTCATCGGGGCCACATTGTCGGTATTCACCGCCTGCAATTCCTCGACGAAAGACAGAATCCGGTTCAGCTCCGAGGCCAGGGCCTCGGCCCGTTCAGGTTCCATCTTGAGGCGGGCCAGCTTGGCGATTTTCGCCACGGCTGCTCTATCCAATGACATGCGCGGTCCGTTCGCTATAGTACCGGGGAGAATCCCCTTGAAATGGCGGCGGAAAGTATCATCCGGCATGTCCACCGGCAACCCTGCACCATCCTCCGAAGCTCCCCCGAAACCGGCCCCGTTCCGCCCTGCCGATGGCCCGATCCGGCTGGAATCCGGCCGCCGTTACCTCGGCTTCGATCTGGGCACCAAAACCATCGGTCTGGCGCTGTCGGATCCCGGCCATCATATCGCCAGCCCCTATCTGACGCTGCCCCGCAAGAAATTCACCCAGGATGCCGCCGAACTGGTCAGAATCGCTGCCAAGGAGAATGTCGGCGCCCTGGTGCTCGGCCTGCCGGTCAATATGGACGGCACCGAAGGCCCGCGCTGCCAGGCCACCCGTGCCTTTGCCCGGAACATCGCGCTGCAGATTCCGGTGCCAGTGGCGCTGTGGGATGAGCGCCTTAGCACGGTGGCGGTGCAGCGGATGATGACCGAGGAAGCCGACCTGAGCCGGGCGCGCCGCGCCGAGCTGGTCGACAAGCTGGCCGCCAGCTACATCCTGCAGTCCTATCTGGACTGGGTCCGGCAGCAACCAGCCTAGATCAGACGACGAGATCGCTGAATTCGCGGTGGCGGCGCAGCCAGGCGCTGGCATAGCCACAGAGCGGCAACACCTTCTGGCCTTGTTGTCGCATTTCTTCCATCAGGCCCTGCATGAAGCGACCGGCGGCACCGGTACCACGCAGTTCCACGGGCGCTTCCACATGAGTGATCGCCAGCACATCGCCCTGCCGGCGGTAATTGCCAAAGACGACCTGGCCGTCGACATCGAGTTCGTATCGGCTGTGGGCGGGATTATCACGGACGGCAGTTTCCATATCCTCAATGTGGTATGGAAAACCCGTAGATCAAGCCTTGGGCAATGGGTGCCGACGGTGCAATGCAGCCGGAACATGGCTAGGATGGCGGCAACCGTTCATGGGATCGGCAAAAGGAATATCAGGGGAATCGGTAGTGCGGGGTTGGCTGGTTAAAGTTCTCAAGACCAATATGCTGCTCGCATGCGCCTATTACATTTTTGACGGGTGGCGCCGCCGGTCCCGTCTGCGGCGCGGCATTCTGTCCACGACATCCGGTTCGCGGCATGCCGTTCTGCGGCTGGACGATTCCCTTGCCTATATCGAACGGGTCTATCGCGACTACCTGCAATACGCCAACCGGCCGGCACTGACGGGACGGATTGTCGAGATCGGGCCCGGCGATAACTTCGGCGTGGCCCTGCTCTGCCTGAAAAACGGCGCGGATCGTGTCGTCGCTATCGACAAATATACCTCCTATCGCGACCCGCAGCAGCAATCCGTCATTTACGAAGCCCTGGCACGCCGCTTCGCCCTGAACGATCTCTTCAGTGGTTCACCGGCAGAAAGCACGATCCGCAATTTCACCTATCTGCCGGGTATGCCGGCGGAACGATATTTCACACCAGAAACAGAACCCTGCGATGCGGTCATCTCGCGCGCCGTGCTCGAACACCTGGACGATCCGTTGTCGGCGCTGGATGCCATGTGGGGCCGTCTGCGGCCGGGCGGCATTCTTGTGCATCGCATCGATTTTCGCGATCACGGCATGTTTGCCGGCGCCCATCCCCTGACATTCCTGACGATCAGGACAGGGCTGTATGCCCTGATGGCAAAGGACACCGGACGTCCCAACCGCATTCTGTTGCCGCAGTATCGTGCCCATGCGGCCAGCCGGAACTGGCCGGGACATCTGGGGATCACGCGGCTGGCTGGCGTGGATGGCGAATTCCCGGCCTGCCCCTGGGAGCACATTCCGCAGGTGGCGCGTGATCAGGCCCTGCGCACGGTCGCCGCCATCAGGCCCAGACTGGCAGAGCCGTTTGCGTCCTTCAGCGATCAGGACCTGGCTGTTGCCGGGATCGTGCTGGTCGCGGAAAAGCCTGCGGCCGTCTGACCGACGCGAACCTTATTCCATGCCCAGCAGGCGATAGATCCGCTTGGTGTAGTCGCCGAAACGCTCTGTGGTCTTCATATCCAGCGTGCGCGGGAACGGCAGGTCGATGGGGAAACAGTCCGCCATCCGGGCCGGGCCGGCCGTCAGCACCGCGCAACGCGAACCCAAGAAGACCGCCTCCTGGATGCTGTGGGTGACGAAGATGATGGTCTTGCGGCTTTCCTGCCAGATGCGCAGCATTTCCAAGTTCATCTTCTCGCGCGTCAGCGCATCCAGCGCGCCGAAAGGCTCGTCCATCAGGATCAGCTTCGGATCATGCACGAGCGCACGGGCAATGGCGGCGCGCTGCTGCATGCCGCCGGAAAGCTCATAAGGATACTTGGCCTCGAAACCAGCCAAGCCAACCATATGCAGCAGGTCGCGGGCGCGCTCCCGGGCGGCCTTGCGCGGCAGGCCGAGGATATCGGCCGGCAGAAGAACGTTGTCGAGGATGGTGCGCCATTTCAGCAGCAGCGCCTGCTGGAACACCATGCCCACATCGCGACCGGGCGTGAACGGCGTACCACCGCCGATCTCGACCGTGCCGCCGTCATCTGCGGTATGCAGGTCCGCGAGTATCTTCAGCACGGTGGTCTTGCCGCAGCCGGAGGGACCGACCAGCGAGACCAGATCGCCCTCTTCCACATCGAAGGTGACGTCGGAGACGGCGATAAAATCCTTGCCGCGTCCGCGATAGGTCTTGCGGACATTCTGCAGGTGGATCAGTGGAGCAGCCGCATTCATGCCAGCCACCGCTCCAGGTTGGCCTTGACGAAGGCATCGTCGGAGAGGTCGGCATGTTCGCGGCTGACGCGATCGAGCAGCGCGGCCTGGCCGGGGCTCAGGCCCTCATGCGGATCGAGGCACCAGATGCCCTCCAGCAGGCCTTGGCGGCGCAGGATTTCATGGCAGCCGGCGATGCAACCGTGGAAATCATTAGCAACGTCGAAGAAGGCCGCGTTGCAATCGGTGACGCGCGCATCGAGGCCGAGCAGCTCGGGAGACACGCTGCCGGCAGCGACCGCGGCATGGGCCTTCTCCAGCAGCCTGACCGCCTGCTGCGTCCAGACCGACCAGTGACCGAGCAGGCCGCCAACGAAGCGCAGGTTCACCGCTTCATCGCCGCGCTTCACCGTGAAGGGAATGGTGAGGTCGAGCACGATATGGTCGTCATTGCCGGTATAGAGAGAAATGCGCTTTTCCGCCCCCGCTGCTGCCACGCCGCGCATCACATCCAGCGTGCGATAGCGATGGAACGGCGCCACCTTAATGGCGATGACATTGTCGATCGAGGCGAAGCGACGCCAGAATTCGGCATCCAGTACCACGCCGCCAACGGCCGGCTGCAGGTAGAATCCGACCAGCGGGATTTCGGCCGCCACCGCCTCGCAATGGGCGATGATGGCATCGACGTCGGCATCCTTCATGGCCGCCAGACTGAGCAGGCCGGCATGGTAGCCGAGCTTTACGGCCGTCTGTGCTTCCTTCACCGCCTGTGCGGTCTTGCCGGCCAGGCCGCCAACCATGACCAGCGGACGATCCGTCCAGGCTTTCGCATCTTCTATGGCGGCCGATAGCACCGGCTCATAGAGGCCGACATCGCGGATGGCAAACTGGGTGGTGTGCACGCCGACGGCCAGGCCGCCGACGCCGGCATCGACATAATAGCGCGTCAGTCCACGCTGGCGCCTGCGGTCGAAATCGCGATTGGCATCCAGCGCTAGCGGATGTGCCGGAATAACGGTGCCTTTACGCAGGCTGCTGAGAACCGCGGCCGGAAGCTTGGAATGATGCAAACCCATGCTTGATATCCTCTACCCGAATTCAGGACCGGCGATGACGAAACTGCGCGCCGGATCGCCATTGGCGTTGCTGCTGTTTAAGGCCATGCGGCGGAAACCACGCTGGATGGTGAAGCCGCGCCGCTGGAGTTCGGCCCTCAAGGCTGTCCAGCGGTCAGGGACATCGAGAAAGACCGGGCCTGCGACATGATCCAGGGCCGTCGTGAGCAGATCGAGCGCCTGCGTTTCGCTGCCCGCAACCAGCGGTCCGATCTGAGTGGCGACACGGCCATTGCGCGCCGCGATAAAGGCGTCGTCCTGCTGCAATGCCAGCACTGGGAGCCGCCCGATAAAGCTGTGCAGCAGCGGCGCACGGCGGGCGCCGAACGCCGCCTCGTCCAGGGCCTGGCACGCCTCGACATCCACCGGAACCGCGCTTCTGCCCAGACCCTGCCCCTGCCCCTGCCCCTGCCAGCGCGTGATGCCGAAGACCGGCTGGAAGCCGAGCGGCAGGTAGACGTTTTCGCCAGCCGGCGTTGCGTCCAGACAGGGCACGCGACCTTCACGCTGCAATTCGCCGATGCAATGGCGCAGCAGCAGACTGCCCATACCCTTCTGCCGCATCGCAGCCGTCACCAGAACCATGCTGATCCAGGCGAAATCGCCATAGGGAAGAATGGCCGCTGTCGCGACGGGCCTGCCATCGCCATCGCGGCAGGCAAAGACGCGCCCTTGGTCGAGGAAAATCCGCCAGTCGTCTTCGGTCTGGTTCCAGCCAGCCTCGGCCGATAGCACCAGCGCCGCCGAAAGGTCGGCGCTGTCAAGACGATCGATATCGAGCGTCTTAATAGGCGCCATCGCGCACCTCGAAATGGGTCGGCTTGCCCAGGCTGCGGCCGCTGCGCGACACCCAGTCGGCCACCCAGTCGAGCATGCTGGCCAGCGGGATGCGCGGATAACCGAACAGCCGCGCCGCCTCGGCGGCGTTATTGAGCCAAGCGTTGGGTGCCTCAGTACCGGTGACGATAGCCTTCTTGCCGAGGCGCGCAGCAAAGCTCTCCGCCAGCCAGCGCACGGCGATGGTCTCAGGCCCGGTGACATTCAGCGGCGTGGTCGGCACTGTCGCGGCTTTCAGGCAGCGCAGCGCCTGCGCATTGGCATCGCCCTGCCAGATCACATTGACATGACCCATGGTGACATCCACCGGCTCGCCCTGCATCACCAGACGCGCGATGTCGTGCAGAACGCCATAGCGCAGGTCGATGGCGTAGTTGAGGCGGAACAGCCGGCCCGGCGTCTTATGGACCTGAGAGAAATGCTCGAACATGCGCTCGCGGCCGATGCAGGACATTGCATATTCGCCCGGTGGGTTGGGCTCCATCTGCTCGGTGGCGCCCTGGCTGTCGACCGGCACAAACGGATAGACGCAGCCGGTCGAGAAGGCGACGATGCGCGAGGCAGCAAAGCTTTCGGCCACCAGCGCCGGCACATGGGCATTCATCGCCCAGGTCAGCGACTGGTTGCCACTGGCGCCGAACTTGCGGCCGGCCATGAAGACCACATTGGCAATGCGCGGCAATCTGGCAATGGCGTCACGATCCATCAGGTCGGTAGCAATGGTCTCGATCCCGTGGCTTTCCAGGCCTTCCTTCAGGCCCTTTTCGCTGAAACGGGCGACACCGATCACGCGCTTGCCTGGCGCGGCGCGCTTGGCCAGCCGCGCCATGGTCGGACCCATCTTGCCGCCGACACCGAGGATCATGATGTCGCCGTCCAGCGCTTCCAGATCGGCCGCCAGGGCGCGGCTCGGGCGCGTCATGAATTCTTCCAGCGCCACCTCGTCGGCAAAGCCCGTCGGCAGCGCGCTGTCATCCAGCCAGGTTTCGGTCTTGCTCTGGGTCATGACGCAATCCTTGCATCCTTGCGGATCAGCAGATGTTCGAGGATCAGCACCAGCAGGTAGAGCGCGATGCCGAGCAGGGTGATGAGGATCACCGCCATGAACATGGCGGGCGTGTCGAGCGAGGCCTGCACCTGGATCATCAGATAGCCCAGACCCTTGTCGGACGAAATGAACTCGCCCACCACTGCGCCGGCAACAGCCAGGATCGCGGCGACTTTCATGCCGGAGAAGATATAGGGCAATGAGCCGGGCAACTGGATATAGATGAAGGTTTGCCAGCGCGAACCTTTAAGCGACTTCACCAGATCGAGCAGATCGGGTTCCACTTCCTTCAGGCCACGTACGGTGGTGAGCAGGATCGGGAAGAAGCACAGCGACAGCGTGATCATGATGTTGGTGCCGATACCGTAGGAGAACCACACGATAATCAGCGGGCCAAGCGCTACCTTGGGGATCATGTTCAGCGTGATGAACAGCGGAAAGACCAGAAGCGTCAGCAGCCGCGACCAGGTGAACAGCAAAGCCAGCGCCACGCCGGTCACCACCGACAGCAGATAGCCGCCATAGATTTCAGCGGCCGTCACCCCTGTGTTGGAGACCCAGGCATAGTTGGTCTTGGACAGCGTGGCGAAAATCGCGCTCGGCGCCGGCAGGATGAAGGCCGGCAGCTTGGTCATGCGGACCAGAATTTCCCACAGGATGACAGCGACCACATGGATGACGGCAATGGTAGCCCAGCGCAGCAGATGGCTGCTTCTGGGTTTGTCGTCCGGCTGCGCAGTCGGCTCGGTCACGGCCATGCTTGCTCCCCTGTCTGACTCGCAGCCTAGCAGCCATCCTCATCACAATCAACCAACTAGTTGATTGATTGTTTTACGGCCGTAAAGCCGCCATGGCAAAGGCAATCACATGCCGGCGGCGCTCGGCAACGGCTTTCGGACTGTCCAGCGGACGGCCGAAAATGGCCGATAACGTGCGGTTATTGGAGAAAAAGAAGTAAGACAGGCCGGCAATCGAGATGTAGAGCTGCACCGGCTCAAGGTCGCGGCGGAATGCCCCCTCGGCCGCCCCGCGTTCCAGGGTCTCCTTGAGCAGGCTGACCAGTGGTGAATGCATCTGCTCCAGCCGTTCGGAGCCGCGCACATGACGAGCCTCCTGGCGGTTTTCGTCGTTCAGCAGGGCAAGGAATTCCGGATGCTCAGCCAGGTAGTCGAAGGAGAAACCGATCAGGCGCTCCATCGCCACACGCGGTGGCAGGTCGGCGAGGTGCAGCGCCTTCTCACGCTCACGGATCTCCGCGTAAACCAGTTCCAGCGCGGCCCGGTAGAGTTCATCCTTGCTGCCGAAGTAGTGATAAACCAACTGCTTGTTGACGCCAGCGCGCTGGGCGATCTCGTCGATCCGGGCCCCGGCCAGACCTTTCGCGGCAAACTCCACCACTGCCGCCTTGAGCAGCGCCGCTTTGGTCGCCACGGGGTCACGGCGGCGCTCGCTGCCGCCCTCGTCCCGGATCGGTGCCGGATTTTCCATACTCATCTCTTATCATCCAACTGGTTGATTAATTATTGAACGGATCGCGGCGTCTGGCTAGAGTTTCTTTCAGCCCGGTCAGCCGGACAGCGAATCACAACGGAGGGGAACCATCATGACACCGTGCAAAATCCTTGGCATGGCGCTGGCAACGGCATTGCTGCCCGTACTGGCGGCCGGAGCGGCCCAAGCCCAGAGCAAGCAGAAGGTCAACCTGCTGCTCAACTGGGTGCCGACCGCCGACCATTCCCCCTACTACTATGCCAAGGCCCAGGGCTGGTACGACCAGGCCGGCATCGATGTCAGCATCGAAACCGGCAAGGGGTCCGGCGTCTCGGCCCAGCGCGTCGGTGCCGCCAACACCGAATTCGCCATCGCCGATATGGCCACCGCCCTGGTCGCCAAGAGCAAGGGCGCCGATCTGGTCTCGGTGATGACCGTCTATGCCAATTCGCCGCAGGGCTTCTACTGGCTCAAGAGTTCGGGGATCACTGGAGCAAAAGACTTCCCCGGCAAGAAGCTGGGCAACCCGCCGGGCGATGCTTCGCGCGTGATGTGGCCGGCCTTTGCCAAGCAGGTCGGCATCGCCACTGACAGCGTTACCTTCGTCAACATCACACCGCAGGCCAAGGTCGCCTCGCTGAAGGCCAAGGCGATCGACATCACCAGCGATTTCTACAACGAGCATGATCTGAAAGTGCGCGAGTTCGGCCCTGATCTCGGATTCCTGGCCTGGCGCAATATCGGCCTGAACCTTTATGGCAACTCGATCATCGTGAATGGCGAATACCTCGGCAAGAACAAGGACACAGTGGCCAAGTTCGTGCAGATTTCGCAGAAGGCTTTCGCGGCCTGCGTCACCGACGTCAGTCCCTGCCTGAAGGCGCTGATGGCCAGCGTCAGCGGCCTGGACGAGCCGAACCAGCGCGACCAGTGGAACCGCATCAAGGAACTGATGACCGATCCGACCACCACCGGCGTGGCCCTCGGCGCCTTCAACGCCGATCGCATGAAGTTCGACTACGATCTGGTGAAGACTTATTTCGGCATGGAGAAGGACTTCGACGTCAAGGCGGTCTACACCAACGACTTCCTGGACAAGTCCATCAAGATGAAGAACTGAGGCGCAGCCCCGGATCGACTAGGGCCGCAAACGGAGCGCGGGGTGAAACCCCCGCGCTTTTTTTTGCGCCCGCGAAATCGCATAAACGCGAAGTAAACGCACCCATTCCACCGTTTGCCGCATGCGGATTAACTGCTAGGCTGAGCGTCAACCGGCGATACAGCCGGAATTCGCCAGTCCGCTTCGTTCTGCAGGTCCCCATGACCGACATCGCCCTTCCCGGCCAGCCATCCACCGTTCCGAACCGTGACATCAAGGTGATGGCGCTGATCGGCTTCGCCCATGGCTGCAGCCATTTCTTCCAGCTGGTGCTGCCGCCGCTGTTTCCCTTCCTCAAGGAAGACTTCGCTGTCAGCTACACCGAGCTGGGCCTGGTGATGACGCTGTTCTACGTCACGTCCGGGGTTCTGCAGACGCCGGCCGGATTCCTGGTCGATCGCATCGGCGCGCGCAACGTGCTGATCGGCGGCCTGGCGATCTTCTGCACAGCGGTCCTGCTCTATGGTCTGGCGCCCAGCTACTGGCTGCTGTTGCCGGTGGCAGTTTTGGCCGGCATCGGCAACAGCGTGTTCCATCCGGCCGACTTCTCCATTCTCAATGCATCGGTCGATCAGAAGCGTCTCGGCATGGCCTATGGCACGCACACGCTAGGCGGCAATCTGGGCTGGGGCCTGGCGCCGGTACTGATGGCTGGCGGCGCTGCACTCTTTGGCTGGCGTGCCGCACCAATCATCGCGGCCCTTGTCGGCTATGCGATCCTCGCCGCCCTGCTGCTCAACCGCGACCTGATCAAGGAGGATGCCGGCGCCGCCCGTCGTGCCGCCGCCAAGGCCGGCGAGAAGGCCGAAGCCCTCGGGCCCCTGCTCAGCCTGCCCGTGGTGATGTGCTTCGGCTATTTCCTGCTGCTGTCCTTTGCACTGATCGGCACGCAGAACTTCCTGCCGGCCACACTTGCCGCGCTCTATGATACCCCGCTGACTCTGGCCACTACAGCGCTCACCGGCTTCCTGCTCGGCGCCTCCGGTGGCGTGATGGTTGGCGGCTGGGTCGCCGACAAGGGCGTAAAGCTGGAAGCCATCGTGATCGGCGGCTTGCTTGGTGCGGCTGGCCTGATCCTGCTGGTCGCCAACCTGAATCTGCCGGCTGCGGGTCTGGTGGCGGCGATTGCCGCTGCCGGCTTCCTGCAGGGCTTCACCACGCCGTCACGCGACCTGATCGTGCGCGGCGCCGCGCCCAAGGGCGCATCGGGGCGGGTCTTCGGCTTTGTCTATTCCGGCCTGGATGCCGGCTCGGCCATGGCGCCGCTGGTGCTCGGCCTGCTGCTCGACCACGGCCATGCCGACCGCGTGCTGTGGTTCGTCGCCGCCATGCTGGCGCTGACGACACTGACCGCCGTGGTGATCCGGCAGAAGTCTGTAAAGGCGACGACGGTAGCCAAGGTTCAGTCCTGAACTGAGCGCATCGTCACGCCTTCACGGTTTCGGCCGTGTAGGTCTTGCTGATCACCTGCCAGCGACCATCCAGCTTGATCAGGCTGAGGTAATCCGTAAACAGGCGCGGCAGGATGGCGCAGTTCAGCTTCACCAGGGCAGTTGACGGGCCGGTGATATCGACCGACAGGATACGGTCATGCTCACGACCCTGGCCGTTGGCTTTGGGCGACGGGCGGCTCTCCACCATCTTGCACCAGTCTTCACGCGGCACATTCACCAGCTTGTTGTCGATCGACGCGAACAGGCTGGAGGCGGGATGAAAGGCCTGGCGCAGTTTCGCCGTATCGCCCTCGTACAGCCCGTCCAGATAGACCTGGACGATATCAAGAATCTCGTTCACCTGCGGGTTGCTCATCTGTGCCTCCGGTTTATGGCCGGCAGCAGACCAGTCCGCCTATGGGCCGTCAAGCGATCCATTGCACCGGCACATTTCGCTTCCCTGTCATGACCGGCAGCGCGATGCTGGAGCGACGGGAGGCGGCCATGCGAATCACCTGGACAGATTTGGCAAGTGAAACCATCGCCGATGCACTGGACGGTGCCTGGATCGAGATCGATGGCTGGATGGCGCCGGCCGAAGATGCAGACACGCAGTCGCATTTCGCCTTCGTGGCTGAGCCGGTCTGTTGCGCCGGCCACCTGCCGCGCGACCCGCATGCCCGTATCGAAGTGTTCATGGACGAGCCGGTCACTCCGGCCAGCCGCCCGCTGCGGCTGGCTGGTCGCTGGACCTGCCTTGCACAGGACGACGCCGGCTGGCGCTACCAATTGCATGATGCCCGCCTGCTGCCGATGCCGGCCAACGGTACCGGCTTCAGCCGCCGCGCCGTGTTGGCCGGCACCGCCACGCTTGGCCTGTCGGCCTGGATGCCCGATGCCACGGCAGCGCCGAACGAGGCTGCCATCGCCGCAGCACGACAGGCGCTGGGCGATGCGATCACCATCGACCTGCACAGCCATGCCGGCTCGATCCTCGGCCTGAAGCGCATCCAGGAGCGCGCCCCCTTCACACCCGTGGCCGAGCCGATGCGCGCCGGCCGCATGGCGGTGATCTGCCTCGCCATGGTGGCGGACACGCCGGCCACTCAGGCTACAGAAGACAAACGCATCCGCCCGTTCCGCGATCCGGCGCCGGGCGAGCTTTACGCCTATGCCCAGCAGGCTTTCGGCCGGCTGCATGACCTGGTGAAAGCACAGAAGCTGGGCGTCATCACCGATGCGGCCAGCCTGAGGGCAGCGCATCCCGACCGGCCTTCGGTCATCGTCTCGGCCGAAGGCGGCGATTTCCTGGAAGGCAAGGCCGAGCGCGTCGATGAAGCCTACGAGAAATGGCAGCTGCGTCACCTCCAGCTCACCCATTACCGCGTCAACGAACTGGGCGACATCCAGACCGAGGCCAAGGTGCATGGCGGCCTGACCGATGCCGGCGTCGCGGTGATTCAGCGCTGTAACGCGCGCGGCATCGTGGTCGATATCGCCCATGGCACCTACGATCTGGTCAAGCGCGCCGTTGATGTCACCACCAAGCCGCTGGTGCTGTCGCATACTTCGCTGACCATGAACAATCGCCCGTTCATCCGACAGATCCTGCCTATCCATGCCAAGCTGGTGGCCAAGACCGGCGGCGTGATCGGGATCTGGCCACCGGCTACGATCTTCCCCAATATCGATGAATATGCCGCCGGCATTGCCCAGATGGTGGATGCCACCAGCATCGATAACGTGGGACTGGGCAGCGACATGCTGGGCCTGCTCAGCCCATCGGCCTTCCCGAGCTATAGGGTCCTGCCCGAACTGGCGGCCGCGCTGATGGCGCGCGGATTCAAGCGTGAGGACATGCTGAAGCTGCTGGGCGGCAATTATCTGCGCGTGGCACTGGCCACGCTGGCCTGAGGCCTGACGTTACGGTTGGCGGCTTTCCTTTTTGCAGCCTTATGGCTGCCGGTGATACTTCAGCGGCAGCAGATCGGTCGGGTTGTAGGCTTTCAGGCCGCCGTCTTCGCCGGCCAGCAGCACGCGCGCATCCGGCGCGAAATCACGCAGCATCTCGCGGCAGATGCCACAGGGCGCCACCACCTGGATATCCTTGTTCTGCTCAGTCGGACGGGGATGGCGCACCGAGACAATATCGGTGATCGGGTCGTCCGGCCCTGCCCCGTCAGCCATGGCCTGACCGACCGCGACGGCCTCCGCACAGACCGAGGCCCGGCCGACATAGGTATCGAGATGCAGTCCGGTGACGATCTTGCCCGAGCGCGTGCGCAGCGCCGCTGCAATGTGATGACGGCCGACGGCGTAGCGCTTGCGGATCAGCGCCGAAGCGGCTTCAAGCAGCGCCCTGTCGTCAGCCACGGTCATGATCAGCCCAGCTGGGTCAGCGCGTCGGCTAGCTTCTCGGCCAGCGACGACTGGTTGGCGCGACGCTCATGCTGCTCGTCCACCACGGCCTGCGGGGCGCGCGACATGAAGGTGGCATCCGCCAGCTTGGCGTCGATCTTGGTGATTTCCGCCAACGCCTTGTCACGTTCCTTGCCCAGGCGCTGCTTCTCCTTGGCAATGTCGATCACATCGGCCAGCGGCAGTACGTAAGTCGCTTCATCAATCACGATACGCGCCGAACCCTGCGGTGCAGCAGCATTCTCCGAGACTGTCTCGATGCGGGCTAGGCGCTTGATCGGGTCGGCATGACGGGCCAGACGCGCGGCCGTCTCGGCCGAGGCGCCATTGACGATCATGGCGATCTTGGCCGCGGCCGGGACATTCAGAGCCGAACGGGCGGCGCGCACGCCATCGATCAGGCGAATCAGCCAGTCGATCTCGGCCGACGCCGCCTTGTCCTCGGGGCGCGCGCCATCCTTGGGCCAGTCCCGCAGCATCAGATAACCGCCGGGTGCCCCATACAGCTTGTCCCACAGCTCTTCGGTGATGAAGGGCATGATGGGATGCAGCAGATGGATCAGCTGGCGCAGCACATAGGCACAGGTCGCCTGGGTTTCGGCTTTCAGCGTTGCATCTTCACCAAGCAATGCCGGCTTGATCAGTTCCAGATACCAGTCGCAGAAGCTGCCCCAGGTGAAATGGTAGAGCGCACCAGCGGCCTCGTTGAACTTGTAAGCGGCCAGCGCGGCTTCCACGTCACGGGTCGCCTTGCTCAGCTCACCCAGCGCCCATTTGTTGATGGTGCCGTTCACCTTGGCCGGATCGAAATCCGCCGGCAGGGCACAACCGTTCATCTCGGCGAAGCGCGCGGCATTCCACAGCTTGGTGGCGAAGTTGCGATAGCCCTCGACGCGCTGCTCCGACATCTTCACGTCGCGGCCCTGGGCGGCGAAGATGGTGAGCGCGAAGCGCAATGCGTCGGCGCCGTATTTGCCGATGACATCCAGGGGGTCCATCACGTTGCCCTTGGACTTCGACATCTTCTGACCCTTTTCGTCGCGGACCAGGGCATGGATGTAGACCGTATGGAACGGCGCCTTCTTGGTGAAGTGCAGCCCCATCATGATCATGCGGGCGACCCAGAAGAAGATGATATCGAATCCAGTGACCAGCACGTCGGTCGGATAATGCGATTGCAGCACCGGCGTCTGTTCCGGCCAACCCAGCGTGGAGAACGGCCAGAGCGCCGACGAGAACCAGGTGTCGAGCACGTCTTCGTCGCGGCGCAGCTCTACAGCCTTGCCGTAATGCTGCGTGGCCTCGGCCTGCGCCTCGGCTTCGTCATAGGCGACGAAGACCTTGTCATCCGGGCCATACCAGGCCGGGATTTGGTGGCCCCACCAGAGCTGGCGCGAGATGCACCAGGGCTGGATGTTGCGCATCCATTCGAAATAGGTCTTTTCCCAGTTCTTCGGCACGAACTGGATATCGCCCTTCTCCACCGCCTCGATGGCCGGCCGCGCCAGCACTTCGGCATTCACATACCACTGCTCGGTGAGCCAGGGTTCGATCACCACCTGCGAACGGTCGCCATGCGGCACCATATGGGTGTTGGGCTCGATCTTCTCGACCAGGCCCAGCTCTTCCAGATCGGCGACGATCAGCTTGCGCGCCGCGAAACGTTCCATGCCACGATACTTCTCCGGCACGGCATCGTTCAGATTCGCGTGCTTGTCGAAGATGTTGATCATCTCGAGGTTATGGCGTTTGCCGACTTCGAAATCGTTGAAGTCGTGCGCGGGCGTCATCTTCACCGCGCCCGAACCCTTCTCGGGATCGGAATACTCATCGGCCACGATGGGAATGCGGCGGCCGACCAGCGGTAGGATGGCGAACTTGCCGACCAGATGCTTGTAGCGCTCGTCTTCCGGATGCACGGCCACGCCGGTATCGCCCAGCATGGTCTCCGGACGCGTGGTCGCCACCGTAATATAGGTGTCGGCCATACCTTCAACGGGATAACGGAAATACCAGAGGTGAGACTTCACCTCATGCTGCTCGACTTCCAGATCGGAAATCGCGGTCAGCAGCTTGGGGTCCCAATTGACCAGACGCTGATCCTTGTAGATCAGGCCTTCGCGATAGAGTTCGACGAACACCTTGCGCACGGCATCCGACAGGCCGGCATCCATGGTGAAACGTTCACGGCTCCAGTCGCAGCTCTCGCCCAGGCGGCGCTGCTGACCGGTGATCATGCCGCCGGATTCCGCCTTCCATTCCCAGACGCGCTCGACGAATTTCTCGCGGCCCATCTGGCGACGGTTCATCTGCTTCTCGGCCAGCTGGCGCTCCACCACCATCTGGGTGGCAATGCCGGCATGGTCGGTGCCCGGCTGCCACAGCGCGTCGCGGCCCAGCATGCGCTGGTAGCGGATCAGGATGTCCTGCAGGGTGTGATTGAGCGCATGGCCCATATGCAGGCTGCCGGTGACGTTCGGCGGCGGCAGCGCGATGGTATAGGGCTTGCCGGATTTGACGCCGACCTTGAACGCGCCCGCCTCTTCCCAGGCCTTGTACAGGCGGTTCTCGACATCCTGGGGCAGATAGGTCTTGTCCAACATGGGGCAACTCGGGCGGCAGACTGAGGAAAGGGGCGCAAAATAAAGACGATCCGGCCGCGCGCGTCCAGCCCCGGCAGGCCCGGTCGTCAGCGCCAAAAGGCCCGGTTTTAGAGGTGGTCCTGCTCTTCTTCCGCCTGGATGGTCAGGCGGGCGACCTCGCGCTCGACAATACGCTGCACGATGGTGGCCAGATGGGCATCCAGCCATTCCTTCAGCATGGGGCGCAGCAGTTCCTTGACCAGTTCCTCAAGGGTGCGCTGGCTGTTGCCCATGGCCATGGCACGCGACCCGGCCACGGCGCTGGACAGCTGCCCCAGATGGGCGGCGGCGCGCGTGGCGGTCGGCTGCGACACCAGCCCCTCAACCTCGTCGCGGACCACATCGGTCAGTTCAAAAATGTCGTCGCGCGGCGCCTGCATACGCGGCGGCGGCGGCGGCGGGGCACGCCGCGGCGGCGGCATCGGCGGCGCCTCGAAAGCCGGTTCCGGCTCAGGCTCCGGTTGGTAGGCTGGCGGCTCGGGTTCCGGCTCGGGTTCCGGTTCGTAGGCGGGCGGTTCGGGCTCCGGCTCGGGTTCCGGCTCCGCCATCATCGGTTCAGGTTCGAATGCCGGCGGCTCGGGCTCGGGTTCGGGGGCCGGCGGCGGTGCAGGCTCGGCGGCAGGCGCGGCAGCCTGGTCGGCCCCGTCCTCGGAAATGATCCGGCGGATGGAGGCAAGGATTTCCTCCATTGTCGGTTCATTTTGGCCTGCTTTGGGGTCGCTCATCCGGTGCCCGATACAATCTTTCTGTCACGCACGCAGGCCAATACTGAGGCGGCCCGGGCCGAATCAGTCGGCTCAATGGTATGCGCCGGAAAGATAACCGAACTGTTAACCTGGGTTAAGGGATATTTCCCCAAATTCCCGCCCCGGTTAAGTTTTTTGCCCGATTCGCAGTTTTTTTAACCACGAACCGGGCCGCAAACATCAATCTTCGCCGTTCAGGCCGCCATCGGTGCCGAACCACTTGTCGCGCACCCGTTTGTAGTTGTTCTCCGGATCGTAATATTCGACCGGCAGGCTGAGCTGGCGGGCTCCGAGACGGCCCACGGCCGAGATCAGCACGTAGCCCGCCACGTATTCGTCGCGGCGGGAGCGCACCTCGGCCACGCGGGCATCAAGATATTCTTGCTCGGCGTCCAACACGTCGAGGGTGGTGCGCGAACCGACTTCGGCTTCCTGCTGCACGCCTTCCAGCGCGATGCGGGACGCATCGACCTGGGCCCGGCGGGCCGTGATGTTGGAGCGCGCCGTACCGAGGTTTTCCCAGGCCTGCACCACCGACTGGCGCACGCTGCGACGCTGCTCCTCGACCTGGATGCGGCGCTGGTTATGGATCTGCTTGCGCTGACGGGTCTGGCTGTAGACCGAACCGCCTTCATACAGCGGCATGGTCAGCTGCACCGCAATCTTCGCCGACTCCGTACCCAGATTCCGACGGGTCGTCTCGCTCGCATCGGTCAGGGTCCCGTTCAGGGATATCGTCGGCAGCAGCGCGCCGGACACCGCCCGCACGTCGTTCTTGGCCGCGACTTCACGGAAGCGCGCCCCCAGCAGATCGGGATTTTCGTCATAGGAAATCGACAACGCCTCTTCCTCGCTGACCGGCAGCTGCGGCAGCGGCGGCGGCTGGACCAGCGTGCGCGGCATCTCGCCGATCACGCGGGCCAGGACAGCGCGCGAAGACACCAGGGCGCCTTCAGCCGAAATACGGTCGGCTGTCGCACGAGCCTGACGAGATTCAGACTGCGCCACGTCCGTGCGGGTGATCTCACCGACGCGAAAACGCTCGCGCACCGCTTCCAGCTGGCGGCGCAGCACTTCTTCGTTGTTCCGGTTCAGATCCAGCACCGCCTGGTTCTGGACGACATCCATGTAGGCGGTCACGGCATCCTGCAGCACGCGACGCTCGGTGGCGGCAAGATCCTGGCGACCGGCAAGCACCAGCGCTTCGGCCGAGTCCGTCGAGGCTTCGGTGCGCCCGCCACGATACAGCGGCTGCGACACGGTCAGCGATTTCGTATTCGGAGTGAGAATCTGGTTGGGATTGCTTGCCGACGGCGGCTCATATTCCTGCTTCTGGCGACCATATTCGCTCGAAACACTGACCGTCGGGCGCCAGCCCGAAAGCGCCTGCGGCACGCCTTCATCGGTCGCCCGCAGGGCCGCACGGGCCGCCAGCAGCGTCGGGTTGTTATTGTAGGCCGCACTAAGCGCTTCGTTCAGCGACTGCGCACTGGCGGTCTGCGCCATCGTCAGGCCGCTTACGGCGATTGCAGTCGCCAGCAGGATTTTCTTGAAGTTCATGACGCGCATCCGTCCTTTATTTTATCCATTGTTCCCACACCAGCGCGCCCCGATCGTGTTCCCCGAACTCTTCATTTTTTATGACCAACGCACTCGAAATTCAGTAAGTCGCCATACCGGGCTGAATCTCCTCTGCCCAGGCATGGATGCCGCCGGCCAGATTGGTCGCCTGCGGAAAGCCGTTCTGCCGCAGCCAGCCCGTCACCTGGCGGCTGCGCCCACCGTGATGGCACATCACCACCAGCGGCTTGTCATGTGGTAATTCGGTAACCCGCTGGGGCACCTGGCGCATCGGGATATGCAGGGCATCCGGCAGCGCCACCGTGGCGATCTCCCAGTCCTCGCGGACATCGAGTACCGTCACATCGCGGCCGGCTTTGCGCCAGCCGGCCAGTTCGGCCACATCGATTTCCAGCGGAGCGTCGGCCATCAGAACACGAAACCGGCCTGACGTTCGAAGCCCGGCAGCGCCGGAGTGCCGGCATCGAACAGCACACGCTGCGGGAACAGCTCGCCTGCGCGCTTGATCATGACGGCATGGCCGATCGGTGCGCCGGCCTTACGCACTACACCGATCAGCCGGCCGCCGTCGGCCAGCTGCTGCAGCAATGCGGCAGGAATTTCCGGCACGGCGCCGGCAATCAGAATCACATCGAAGGGGGCTGACCCCGCAAGACCATCCTTGAGGCTGCCTTCGGCAACCGAGGCATTGGCAATGCCCTGCGCCTGCAGGTTTTGCCTGGCCTGCGCAGCCAGCGCCGCATCGGCTTCCACACCAGCGACCGAAGCTGTCAGACGCGCGAGCACCGCGAGGTCGTATCCGGTGGCGGCTCCCACCACCAGCGCCTTGTCCGTCGGCTGGATTTCAGCTTCCTGCAGCAGGCGGGCCAGAACCATCGGCTCCAGCAGGGCGCGGCCGGCCGCAACCGCCACATCTTCATCCATGTAGGCAACGCCCCGATAGGCCGCCGGCACGAAATCCTCCCGCGGCAGCCCGGCCATGGCAGCGATCAACTGCTCGTCGATCACCTTGTTCGGACGGAGCTGGGTCAGCACCATCTGGCGGCGGGCTTCGGCAAAGAGTTCGGCTGATGCCATGGGAGCAATATCCGAGGCTGGAACTGGAGAGAAAGTCAGGCGCCGTTATAATGCTGCGATGCCGTAAAAACAACGGTTCTATTGTGGGTTAGCCGATCCCGCGCCCATCTGCGGTAACCGCCGTCACAAGCTGTGCAACCTGCCCCGCCGGCCGGTAAAGCCTTGACCCCGCCGGGGCGAAACCCTTAGTAAGAGGCCGCGCGCGCGAGGTCCGGTGGCGGAGTGGTGACGCAGCGGACTGCAAATCCGCGTACGCCGGTTCAATTCCGGCCCGGACCTCCATCACTTTCCTAGACAATCTGCCCGTGCCGAGACCGGTTCCACCGGTTAATCGCGCTTCTTTCCCCGCCCCCGGACCACTATCTTGAGGCGAGACACGATTCTCCACGGGAGGTGGCCATGCGCATTCTGGGCTACAGCAAGACCGAGAAGGTCGACCACCTGGTCAGCAAGGACATGCTGGACCGGGAGTCGCAGCGCAAGCTGCAAAAATTCCTTGAGGAAATTGAGATGGCGATCTTCAGCGCCAACCGCGAAGTACTGAAGAAAACCGTGCCGGAACTGACCCGCGACTCCTTCATGGCCTTTGCCGTCCGGGTGGCCGAGGCCCGCGCCCGCTACCTGAAGATCGCCCTGGAGCTCGCGGCCAAGGCCAACCCGACCGCCGAGGATATCGCAAGCCTGAAGGCGGCCCGCGAGGCCAATGACGAACTGGTCCATGCTTTCGAGGCGACCAAGCGCGTCATCGAACGGGGCTATACCTTCCTCTCACGCTAGGCCTCAGTCACCCTCGGCCCAGCTCCGGGCGTGCGCCAGCATGGCCGGATCAACACAGTCCTGCCCCAGTTGCCGCAGCAGCGTGGCCAGGTCGTAATAAAAGCGCTCTTCCACAAACAGGCCGTCCCGGAACTTCACGAAGACCGTGAAGGGCAACACGAAAGACCGTCCAGTCGGCGCCAGGCCCAGAAACGGCCCGACATGCCGGCCGGTATATTGCGGCTCGGCCACATAGGTATCGTTGTCGATCCAGTGTGCGCCGCCGAAGGGCGAGCGCTCGACGACATTGCCGAAGGCCTGCCACCACTGCCGGTAATGGCGTTCGGCGCCACGGCGACCCCGAAAAGCCTGACCGGCCGCCAGATCGCGGAATACGCAGTCCTCATGCACGGTGACCAGGGTGCCGGCCATGTCATGGGCATTCTCGGCAGCCAGGTGGCGCTGTAACATCAGGCGGTTGGGATGGGGCTGGCCAGCAGGCTGGCCTGACGGTGCATTCACGACGTCCTCCAGAGTTATACAGCCCAGACGTGGCCCGCCCCCGTCTTGTGACAGCCTGCCGAACCGGGCATGATTTCCGTCCCCCTCGCCCTAGATTGTCGTCATGTCCGCATTGCCTGATTCCATTGATGCCACCGAAACCCTGCTGAACCAGGGCGACTATGTCGCCGACCGTTCGCTGGCCACGACCCTGTTTCTCGCCCTCAAGATGGGCCGCCCCCTGTTCCTCGAGGGCGAGGCCGGTGTCGGCAAGACCGAGATCGCCAAGGTGCTGGCCGCCACGCTTGGTCGCCGGCTGGTGCGGTTGCAGTGTTACGAGGGCCTGGACCTCTCCTCCGCTGTCTATGAGTGGAACTACCCGCGGCAGATGCTGGAAATCCGGCTGGCCGAAGCGGCCGGCTCCGGTGACAAGGATAAGCTGGGGCGCGACCTGTTCAGCCCCGATTTCCTGATCGAGCGCCCGCTGCTGCAGGCCTTGAAGCCCGATCCCGCCGGCGCGCCGGTGCTGCTGATCGACGAACTCGACCGCACCGACGAGCCTTTCGAGGCCTATCTGCTGGAAGTGCTGTCGGACTTCCAGATCACCATCCCCGAAATCGGCGCCGTAAAAGCCGTCGAACCGCCGATCGTGATCATCACCTCCAACCGTACCCGCGAAATCCACGACGCCCTGAAGCGACGCTGCCTGTATTACTGGGTCGATTATCCCGACGCCGAACGTGAGCTGGCCATCCTCAAACGCAAAGTGCCGGGCGCGCCACAGCGCCTGAGCCGCGAAATCGTTGGTTTCGTGCAACATCTGCGCAACACAGAATTGTTCAAGCTGCCGGGCGTGGCCGAAACCATCGACTGGACCCGCGCCCTCGCCTTCCTCGACAAGGTCAGCCTCGATCCCGACACTATCGACAACACGCTGGGCGTGCTGCTGAAATATCAGGATGACATCGCAAAGATGAAGGGCAGCGAAGCCGCAAATATCCTGCGCCAGGTGCAGCAGGATATGGCGGCGCTGGGTGTCTGATATGAAACGGGACCTCTGACATGACCCTGCTGCCCGATCCGACTTCGGGTGAGCGTCATGACGGCGGCGCCTTTGCCGACAATATTGTGCATTTCGTGCGACTGCTGCGCGCCTCAGGCCTGCCGCTCGGCCCTGGAAAATCCATCGATGCCGTGCGTGCGGTGGAAACGGCCGGCATTCGGCGGCGCGACGATCTTTACTGGACACTGTTCGCCGTGCTGGTGAACCGCCGCGACCAGCGCGAACTGTTCGACCAGGCGTTCCATATCTTCTGGCGCGATCCAAAAATCCTCGAACGCATGATGAGCCTTTTGCTGCCTCAGGCGGAGGGCACGGCCGAGCCGAAGAAGAATCATGTCTCCCAGCGTCTGCGGCAGGCTCTGCTGCCGGGACGCGGCGCAGGCCGGACCCCGCAAGAGCCGAAAGAAGTCGAAATCGATGCCACCCTGACCTTCTCGGCTGATGAATTGCTGCAGCATAAGGACTTCGCCGAAATGTCGGCCGAAGAACTGGAGACGGCCAAAGCTGCCTTGCGGCATATCGAATGGCCGTTTCGGCCGGCGAAAACCCGACGCCAGAAACCCGATATCCGCGGCCATCGCATCGATCTGCGCGCCAGCCTGCAGGCGTCCCTGCGCACCGGCGGCGCCATCATCCCGCTGAAACGCAAAAGCCCTGGTGAACGACCGCCGCCGCTGGTCGTGCTGTGCGACATCTCCGGTTCGATGAGCCAGTACAGCCGCATGTTTCTGCATTTCATGCATGCGTTGAGCAACGATCGTACCCGCGTGCACAGCTTCCTGTTCGGCACCCGGCTGACCAATATCAGCCGCCTGCTGCGCCAGCGTGATGTCGACAAGGCTCTGGCTGCCGTGAGCGAAAAGGTGCCCGACTGGTCAGGCGGCACCCGCATCGGCGCAACGCTCGCTGAATTCAACCGGCTATGGTCGCGCCGCGTGCTGGGCCAGGGCGCGGTGGTGCTGCTGCTGACCGACGGTCTGGATCGTGACGGTGGCGCTGGATTGGCCCGCGAGATCGAACGGCTGCACAAATCCTGCCGCCGGCTGATCTGGCTCAATCCCCTGCTGCGCTGGGAGGGTTTCGAGCCGAAAGCCGCCGGTATCCGGGCACTTCTGCCCCAGGTTGACGATTTCCGTCCGGTTCACAATCTTAGTTCCATTGCCGACCTGGCCGCCGCGCTGAGCCACGCCAGCCACGAGGGCAACCGGCTCAAACAGAATCTGGGAAGGATGGCGGCATGAGCACCGATCTTTCTGAAGACATCCTCGCCACCGCGCTGGACTGGAAACAGGCGGGCAAAGGCGTTGCACTGGCCACTGTGGTCACCACCTGGGGCTCGGCCCCGCGTCCGGTCGGCAGCCAACTGGCGGTGGACGACGCGGGACAGTTCATCGGTTCGGTTTCCGGCGGCTGCATCGAGGGTGCCGTGGTCACCGAGGCGCTGGATGCGATTGGCGACGGCAAGCCGCGCCTGCTCGATTTCGGTGTCTCCGATGCCCAGGCCTGGGAAGTCGGCCTCGCCTGCGGCGGCAAGATCCAAGTCTATGTCGAACGGCTGGATACATGAAACGCGAAATCCTCGAACAGCTGCAGGCCGATCGCGCCGAACAGCGCCCGGTGGTGCTGGCGACCTTCCTGAAAACCGGCGAGCAGCGCCTGCTCTACCTCGTCGGCAAGAAGGGGCTGAAAGATCTGGACCCCCGCATCGGCGAAGCCGCGCGCGCGGCCTTGCTGGAGGATAAGCCGCGCACCATCGATACCGAGCAGGGCCCCCTCTTCCTCAATGTGTTCAATCCGCCGCTGCGCCTGGTTCTGGTGGGCGCCGTGCATATCGCCCAGGCCCTGGTTCCGATGGCCCAGTTCACCGGTTATGCCGTCACCGTGATCGACCCGCGCAGCGCTTTTGGTTCCGTCGAGCGTTTCCCAGGCGTTACGCTGTCGAACGACTGGCCCGACGAAGCCATGGCCCAGCTGAAGCCCGATTTGCGCACCGCCGTGGTGACGCTGACGCATGACCCCAAGATCGATGATCCGGCGCTGATCTCGGCGCTGAAATCCGACGTGTTCTACATCGGCGCACTGGGCAGCAAAAAGACCCATGCCTCGCGCATCGAACGCCTGACAGCGGCAGGATTCGGGCCCGAGGATTTTGCCCGCATCCATGGCCCGGTCGGCCTGAGCATCGGCGCCAAGTCACCAGCCGAGATTGCCATCTCCATCCTGGCCCAGATGACGGCAGCACTACGTCAGCCGACCCAACCCGCCAGCGCCGCGGCCGCCTGAGATGTTTTTCGGTCCCGTGCCGGTGCGAGAGGCAATCGGCGGCATTCTCGGCCACTCCCTGAGCGCAGGCAGCGACCGCTTCCGCAAAGGCCGCATCCTGAGCGAAGCCGACATCGCCGCGCTGGAACTGGCCGGGCATAACAGCATCTATGTCGCCCGCCTTGATGATGGCGACATGCCCGAAGATGAGGCCGCCCGCCGCATCGCCACAGGACTGGCCGGTCCGCAGGCCCGCACGGCTGCCGCCTTTACCGGGCGCGCCAATCTCTATGCCGAAAGCGCCGGCCTCGCCCGCATCGATATCGCCGCCTTGCACGGCCTGAACGAGCTGGACGAAGCCCTGACCGTTGCCACCGTTGCCGATTATGAGCCGGTGGAAGCCGGGCAGATGCTGGCGACCGTGAAGATCATTCCCTTTGCCGCCCCGAAAGCAGTGATCGCCGCCGGCGAGGCCTTGTTGCGTGACCAGGGGCCGCTGGTGCGGGTGGCATCGTTCCAGCCGCGCAATTTCGGCCTTGTCATGACCCGTGTCGGCAACACCAAGGACAGTGTCCTGACCAAAACCGAACAGGCGGTGTCGCAACGGCTGGCCCAGCTCGGCAGCCATATCGGTGACCGACGGGTGGTCGCCCATGACGAGGTTGTCATCGCCGGGGCCATCGCCGAACTGAAAAACCTGGGCTGCGACCCAATTCTGGTTTTCGGTGCCTCGGCCACGGTCGACCGGCTGGACGTGGTCCCGGCCGGTCTGGTTCGCGCCGGGGGTACTGTGCTGCATTTCGGGATGCCCGTTGATCCCGGCAACCTGCTGATGCTCGGCAGTCTTGGAGCCGTCCCGGTGGTCGGCGTGCCGGGCTGTGCCCGTTCGCCCAAACTCAATGGCTTCGACTGGGTTTTGCAGCGCCTGTGCGCCGGACTGACCATCGACCGGCGCGACATCATGCGCATGGGCGCCGGCGGCCTGCTGAAGGAAATCCCCAGCCGCCCGATGCCCCGGGCCCAGGCCGATACCGGCCAGATGGCGATCCCGGCACCGCGGCGCCCCAAAATCGCCGCCCTGATCCTGGCAGCCGGCCTGTCGCGCCGGTTCGGCAGTGGCCACAAGCTGCTGGCAGACCTGGATGGCAAGCCGGTGCTGCGCCATGTCGTTGATGCCGTGACGGCGTCTTCCGCCAGTCCCGTTCTGCTGGTGACCGGTCACCAGGCCGAAGCGGTGCGCGAGGCTGCCGGTACGGCAGTCCAGACAATCCACAACCCGGCCTATTCGGAAGGGCTGGCCGCGTCCCTGCGCGCGGGTCTGAATGCCCTGCCGGCAGGTCTGGACGGCGTGCTGGTCTGCCTGGGGGACATGCCCGATGTCCACACTGCGACCCTGGAAGCCCTGATCAGCGCTTTTAATCCGGTGGAAGGCCGGGCCATCTGCCTGCCCACCCTGAGCGGCAAGCGCGGCAACCCAACCCTCTGGAGCGTGCAATTTCTCCCTGATCTGCTGCGGCTGGAAGGCGATACCGGTGCCCGCAGCCTGTTCCTGCCGCATGCGGAGTGGATTTGCGAGGTGCCGGTGGAGGACCCCGGCATCCTTTTGGATTACGACACCCCCGATGCGCTGGCCGCCCGCGGGGTTACCAACTCTTAACCGCAAGTCATTGGCATTAAGCGAATATTATTCACAGCAGTGGCATTAACTATCTTGTGCGGCTTTTTCCGTAACCGGGAATTTGCCATAGTGGGCATGCTGCGGGGGGCAATAGCATAGCTATATTGGCTGGTTGCCGCCCTCTCCACGACCGTTACCGGAGAAAGCGACCGTTTAATGAGTGAAGCACTTCAGAACCAGGGCTCGTCCGACGACGAGAAGATGTTCACCGATTTTGACCGCCTGGTTCGCGGCAAGATTTTCGGTGGACGCCTGGCCTCCGTCATCCAATTCGTCAACCCGAAGACGTTTGAGCGCAACCGCGAGAGCTACAACATCGTTGTGCACTCCATCCGCTCGCTCATGTCGAAATACGAAGGCAGCTTCTACACGCTGCACGACTATTCAATCGTGTTGTTTGTGCGCCTGTCCGAGCGTTTCTTCGACCAGACTTTCGAAAAGCTGGTGTTGGAAATCGACGACATTCTCACGCGCAACAACGTTGCCATCGGCCTGACGCCCGAAGAAGCCGAGAATGCGGTCAAGTGGTATCGCTTCGACAGCCAGTTCGAAGACCTGCAGGAGCTGATGGATAACATCCAGCAGCGTTTCCGTGTCTTCTCCGAACGGCGCAAGCGTCTGCTGGCCAAAGCCGGCACCGCCGCCGCGACCGGCGACGGCATGCCGCTGACGCCGGGTGCATTGCAGCAGATCGACGACATCCTGAAAAAGGCCGATGTCTCGACCTTCATGAAGCGGCAGCCGATCGCCCTGTGCTTCGGCAACCAGCCGCCGAAGCCGATCTTCCAGGAAATCTTCGTCGGCGTGAACGAACTGCGCCAGGCCATCGCGCCGAACGTCAACCTGCGCGGCGCCCGCTCGCTGTTCCACCACCTGACGCGCACGCTGGACACCCGTGTGTTCCGCGCCCTGCTGGATGGCTACGTAACCCGCAACAGCGGGCCGTTCAGCCTCAACATGAATGTCAGCACGATCCTGAGCGATACCTTCCGCGATTTCGACAGCCGCATCGGCAACATCATCAAGAAAGAACAGATCATCATCGAGCTGCAGCGCTACGATGTGTTCTGGGATTACAACGAATACCTGCTGGCCGCGGAATTCCTGCATAATTCCGGCTATCGCATGCTGATCGACGGCATCACGCCCGATCTGCTGCAGCTGTTCGGACGCAAGGAACTGAAGGCCGACTTCATCAAGCTGTTCTATTTCAAGGACCGCCATGAAGACTGGATCGACAAGGATCTGGCCAGCAAGATTTCCGAAGCCGACGCCAACCGCGTTATCATGGCCCGCTGCGAGACCGAAGAGGCGCTCAAGGCTGGTCTCGCTGCCGGTATCCGCCTGTTCCAGGGCTGGCATATCGACAATATGATCCGCGCTTCTCGTGAAGTGGTGAACTGACGCCGCCCAGCGGCGTTCAGTCACACAACAGCAGTCAATTTTAAGCAGGGTATTGCATCATGTGGAACCGCTCCGGCTCGCGCCCCAACCAGACCGAGAACCAGGTGACGGAAATCCGCGCAGGCCATGCGCCGAGCAGCACGCCGTCCAAAAAGCCGGTGACCGCCAAGGATAACGAGCGGATCGAGAAGATCCTCGCCAGCATCGCCATCGACACCTCGCAGACCTTCAACGCGATGCTGGATTCGCTGATGGGCGATCGCCCGGTGACGAATTATGAAAGCAACCAGACCCGCGACTTCATCGTCACGATGTTCGACGACATCCGCCAGGAGAGCAATCGCGACGCCGTGATCCTGGCCCGCAAGTTCGCCGATATGTGCATGCGTGCCGCCGACCAGTTGAACGACAATCACCAGCGGACCGTGGCGCGCTGCGTGTCGGAATTGTTCGAGCAGTTTGCCGCCAAACTCGACCATCGCGAGCCGGCCAACACCAATTGATGCAAGCCTGCGGCGGCGTCAGGCCGCCGGCCGGTACTGCTCCAGTTCCCCAAGGAACGAGCCTGCGACCCGTGCGGCATCGTCGCCGGTCACACTGCGGTACATCTCTGCATCCGCCGCGCTGAGGCTGACCAGCGGGCGCACCAGGCCGTCGAAGAACAGGAAGAATTCGCGGTCGCCGAAAGGAAGGGCCTGCCCTTCGAAGGGCCGCTCGATATAAACATTCGACGACAGCCCGACCGCCGTGGGATCGTGCTGCATCACTTTCATCACCCAGTCGCGCCGCGTGTCGAACACACGGAAAGCCCGGATCACACGACCGACCACCTTGAAATAAAGCCCCTTGGCCCGCGGATCGGCGTAGAAAGACGCCCAGTCCAGCGAGCCACCAGATGCTGCGCGCCGCTCCTCGGCAATAGCTGCGGCCTCATCGGCCATCGCTTCGACTTCGTCGCCGAACAACGAGCGCACGAAGAAGAAGAAGTTGCCGATCAGGCGACGATCCAGCCGTTCTTCGGAGAAGACCGGGTCAAGCGGGTGTACCAACAGACGGCCGAAGGCATTGACGCGGGCGCCGCGATGCTGATCCTCTTCGATCACTTTCATCAGGCCGTCGTAGGACGCCCGGTAAAAGTGATCGTAATCGGGCGCCGTCTTCATTGCATCGACCAGCTGCCGCAGGGTCTCGATACTGAACGGCGCTTTCTGGGCCTGTGCCTCGGCGCCCTGCACCAGGGCGTCAAACAGCTTGTTGGCCATCTGTCGAAGGAAATCCGGACCGCGGATAATCATTGTTGTCAGCCTGCTCTGGCGGCGAATCCATTCGCGTTGGGCGCAGCTTAAAGGGGCAACGACAGGGATGCGAGCCGATTTTTGCCCCGCCTGCGGATGCCGCTTACACTTTGTTAACCCTGCAGTTGCATCACAGCGGACTGCAACGTTAAAGTCACCCGCTCGAACCTCCCGCCTCTCAAACTGTTCCGTGTCATGAGCCTGATCCTCAAACTGTCCTGCCAAGACCGTCCTGGCATTGTTGCTGCCGTCTCCGGTTTCCTGGCCGGGCAGCGTTTCAACATCCGCGATTCAGCCCAGTTCGGCGACAGCGAGACCGGCCTGTTCTTCATGCGTGTCAGTTTCGAGGATCTGGATGGCGGGCGGCCGCTCGACCAGATTCGCGCAGCCTTCGCCCCGGTCGCCGCGCCCTTTGACATGACCTGGGACTTGCACGACGACCAGGCCAAATCGCGGGTGCTGATCCTGGTCTCGAAATTCGGTCATTGCCTGAACGACCTGCTGTATCGCTATTCCATCGATGCCCTGCCGGTGGAAATTCCGGCGATCGTCTCCAACCATCGCGACTGGTACCAGCGCGCCGCCAATCATGATATTGCCTATCACCACTGGCCGGTTACACCGAGCAGCAAGGCGCGCCAGGAAAAGATGCTGCGCGAGCTGATCGAGCAGGAACGCATCGATCTGATCGTGCTGGCGCGTTACATGCAGGTTCTGTCACCGGAACTATGCCGGGAATTCAGTGGCCGCATCATCAACATCCATCATTCGTTCCTGCCCAGCTTCAAAGGCGCCAAACCCTATCATCAGGCGCATGCCCGCGGCGTGAAGCTGATCGGCGCGACGGCACATTACGTGACCGAGCATCTCGATGAAGGCCCGATCATCGAGCAGGAGGTCGGGCGCGTCGAGCATGGCTATACGCCGGACCAGCTGGCGGCTGTCGGCCGTGATATCGAAAGCCTGGTGCTGGCGCGGGCGGTGAAATATCACGTCGAACACCGCATTTTCCTCAACGGTCATCGCACTGTTGTCTTCCGGGGTTGATCGCCCGGGCCGGCATCGGCCGGCATTTCCTGCGGTACGAGATATTCAGTTCAGCCGGGGCTGCTGCTGCTCCAGACGCGGTGTGGCGGCCGGCGGCGCGGCCCGGACACCCAGGGCTTCCAGCATTGCCAGCATTGCAATGTCGTCATACGGCTTGGCCAACGCACGACTGAACCGGCTGCCCAGAAAGCCGGCGGCAATCGACTTTTCGTCATATCCGGTCGCCAGGATGACCGGGAAATGGGGATCGGCCAGGCGGAATTCGCTCGCCACCTGATCACCCCGGATATCGGGCAGTCCCACATCGATAATGGCCGCCGCAAAACGGCCGACCTTCCAGAGCTGACGCGCCTCTTCAGCTGACCCGGCCTCTTCGACAACAAAGCCCACGGCTTCCAGATTGCCGGCCACCACCATGCGCATCAGCGGGTCATCTTCGACCAGCAGCAGCCGCGGCTGGCCGATATCGACTGCGTCGTCCACCGGACGGCCAAGGCTGTCCGCGATGACCAGAACCGAAGTTTCGGTTTCGGCTGTCACCGCAGTTTCGGGAGCCGGGTCTATGGCCGTGAACGTGACCGTGATCGATGTGCCGGTCGGCCCCGATTCAATGGTGAGGCCACCGCCAATCTTCTCCACCATGGCCAGCACGATCTTGCTGCCGATGCCACGCGCCTTGCGCCAGTCGTTTTCGCTGACGCCGATACCGTCATCCTGGACCTGGACCGTAATCAGGTCGTCATTGCGCTCGGCCTTGACCCGGATTGCGCCGCCAGCGCCGGGATAGGCGTGCTTCAGGGCATTGATGACCAGCTCGGTGACGATCAGACCTACCGGAATGGCGAAATCGGTGCCGATCCTGGTCTGGCTGGCCAGGAATTGCAGCGCACTGCCGCCCTGATCGGCGGACTGGCGCAGATCTTCCACCAGACTGCAGAGATAGTCGGCCAGATCGACATATCGCACATCGGCGGTGCGATAGAGACGCTTGTGAACACGAGCAACAGCGGCGACCCGCTTATAGGCATCCAGAAGAATCTGCGCTGAGCGTGTGTCGCTCTGTGCCGCCGACTGCACCTGCAACAGGCTGGCAATCAATTGCAGGCTGTTGGAAACGCGATGATTGACCTCATGGATCAGAACAGCACGCTCGTTGGCCAGGGCCTCGAAACGATCGCGCGATTCCCGCAATTCGGCTTCGGCCTTGGCGCGCAGGCGCTTTTGCTGCCGCACCTCGATGGCAGAGGTGATGGCAGCGCGCAGCAGCAGCAGGAATTCCGGGCCGGCATCCTTGATCACATAATCGGCAGCACCCGCCTTCAGGGCTGCAACAGCCACCCGCCCCTCGGATTCGCCGGTGACATAAACCACCGGCGGTGGATCGGGCAATGCAGCGATTGCAGCCAGCGTTTCCAGGCCACCTTGTTCAGGCATGTGGTGATCCAGCGCCACGACATCGATATCGGGCGCCGAGCGAATCCGCTCAAGGCCTTCGAGGCCACTCGAAACCGTCTGCACAACATAGCCATTACGCTCGAACTCCTTCTGCACCAGGCGGCACAGACCGGCATCGTCGTCTATGTAGAGGAGGTTGAGTCGAGCGGTTGTCATGTCACGCAGTCTCGGGCACCTGCATCACCATGAAGAACATGCCCAGTTGGCGTATCGCCTGGGCAAAGTTCTCATAGTTTACCGGCTTGGTCACATAAACATTGCAACCCAAATCGTAGCAGCGCTGAATTTCCTGTTTGTCATCGGTCGTCGTCAGCACCACGACCGGCATGCGCCGCAGGCCCTGATGGTCCTTGACCTGCTTGAGAATATCGACGCCCGACATATCGGGCAGATTGAGGTCGAGCAGGACCAGATAGGCACCGCCATGGCTCCCGGTATCGCCGTCACCGACGCCGATAAGATACTCCAGGGCCGGTCCGCCAGAAGCAAAATGCACGATCTCGTTGCTGACGCCGGCGCGGCGGATGTTCTTCTCGATCAGGCGCGCATGCCCGTCGTCATCCTCGATCATGATGATCGTTACCGCTTTCTGCTCACTCATGCGTCGCCCCTGCTCCATCGCTGCCGTGCAGGCATCCCAGACACTCGCCTTTGCACAGATGACTCCTGAACCGCATTCCGTCCTGATCCGGCCTTTCCGGTTGTCGTGTCGGATACCGAAAAGCGCACGATCACGAGCACCCAGGCAATTTCTGAACCCCGGCAAGGCGGAACAGACGCGAGATTATGCGACGACCAAGGCCATTCTGCTGCGACGGTTGTCCGCAGCCCGACTTGAAATGCGTTCGATACCGGCCGCAGGACGCCAATCCGATATCCTGTACTATTCGGCATATAATTCAGGATGTTGTCAATTGGATCGGTAACGATTTGTTCTGGGCTTGTACAGCCGATCTCAGAACGGAAAAGTTGAGTGACACCGCCGCGCCATACCACCGGCAAATATGCGCCACAGCGGGTCAGGAGCGGAAATCAGCGGATTACCAATCAAATCCAGACCGGATCAATCAACCGCTTCGCTGCCTAGTCCTTTGGCCATTTTTTTCAGCAGACGATTGAGCGTACTGCGCTCGGCCGGCGACAGCATGGCGACAATGTTCTTTTCATGCTGCATCACCTTCACCATCAGGTCGTTCAGCAGGGCCTCGCCGGCCGGACTGAGCGACAGGGCATAGGTGCGGCGGTCGTTGGCGGTGCGATGCCGCAGGACCAGGCCCTTGCGTTCCAGCTGATCGAGCGCCGGTGTCAGTGTGGACTTGTCGACGCCCACCCCGCGGCTCAATTCGGTCTGGTTGATGCCGGGATTGGCGCGCAGCAGCACCAGCAGACTGAAGCGCCCGGGCGTCAGCCCGCCCATGCGCCCGGCCAGTGCCGCGCCGACCACATCGATGAAATTTTCGAAGACCGCGACCTGGGCGATGCGAAGGTTATAGCCGTAAAGGCCGGTCAGCGGGCCACGATCCAGCCTGCGCGCCGTCGTCTCGCGCTTTGCGACACTGCTTTCCGCGTCAGCCGATGACAAGACCTTGCGCGCCATCAGTTCATCTGACTGGGGAGGTAGAGCGCGATGGCGGGGAACAGGACCAGCAGGACCAAACGAATCAGATCGACGACAACAAACGGCATGACGCCTTTATAGATCTGCCAGAGTGGAATGTCGCGGGCGATGGAGTTGATGACGAACACATTGATGCCTACCGGAGGCATGACCATGCCCAGGGTGGTGACCATCACAATGATGACGCCAAACCAGATCGGATCGAAACCCAGCTGCATCATCACCGGATAGATGATCGGCACGGTGACCAGGATGATGGCCAGTTCATCCATCAGGGCGCCGAGGATCAGATACATGATCAGGATCAGAGTCAGCACGCCATAGGGACCGATCGGCAGCCCGGTAAGGAAATCGCTCACCTTCTGCGGCGTCTGGGTGATGACAAGAAAGTAACCGAACAGGAAAGCGCCGACCACGATGGTGAAGATCGAACCGCCGGTGCGCACCGCGTCGATCAGGCTTTCCTTGATCTGAATCCAGCCGAGCCGGCGGCGCAGGATACCGATGATCAGCGCACCGCAGGCACCGCAGCCGGCCGCCTCCGTGGCCGTGAAAACGCCGCCATACATACCGCCGACGATGCCGGCGAACAGCAGCACGGTCGCCCAGATGTCGCGGAGCGATTCGAATTTCTCGCGCCAGCTGAATTTCGGGCCGCGCGGCAGCCAGTCCGGTCGCCACCAGCCCATCAGCTGGATCGTGACGATATACAGCACCACCGCCAGCAGACCGGGCAGGATTCCGGAAATGAACAGCTTGCTGATATCCTGCTCGGTGAGGATGCCGTAAAGCGCAAAGATCACCGACGGCGGAATCATGATCCCGAGCGTGCCGCCGGCGGCGATCACCCCGGTGGAAAAACCGGGATGGTAACCGCTGCGCCGCATCTCCGGCAGCGCCACATTGGTCATCGTGGCCGCCGTGGCGACCGAGGAACCGTTGATGGCGGCAAAGCCGGCGCAGGCCGCAACCGTGGCCATGGCCAGACCGCCGCGACGGTGGCCGAGCCAGGCTTCGCTGGCCCGGAAGAGTTCCCGGCTCATGCCGGCCGCCGTGGCGAAACAGCCCATCAGGATGAACATCGGGATGACCGCCAGATCGTAATCGGTGGCGACCCGGATCGGCGACTGCGCCAGCAGGTTCAGCGCCGGATAGACCGCTGCCAGCGTGCCGAAACCGCCAATGCCGACGATGGCCATGGCAATACCGACCGGCACACGCAGCACCATCAGCACAAAAAGAATCACGAAGCCGGCAACGGCAATGACGTCCTGCTCCACGATCAGACTCCCCTGCCGCTGGTCGATGGCGATCCAACCAGCAGCCGCAACAGACGCAAAGCCAGAAGGATGGTGGCCAATGCAATGCCGAGGGCCGCTATCGCATGGAAGGGCCAGACCGGCATGCGCAGATCGAAGGTCTGCTCGTTGCTGGCATAGACGCTCATCACCTTGCTCTTCAACATCCAGGCGAACAGGACCATGAAGATCAGCGTGATGAAGGTGGCGAAAATGTCGATCAGGCGTTTGCCCCAGGCTGGTGCCATTTCCCAGAAACCGTCGACCTGGATATGGCGGTTATGAAAGCCGGCAATGGCAATGCCCCAGAACATGGCCGTGCCCAGCAGCAGGCGGGAGAAGTCGAAGGTATCGGGGATGCTGTAATTGAACAGCCAGCGGACCATGACGGCCACAAAGGTCAGAACGGCAATGGCGCCGAGCAGCAGGCCGGCGATCAGCTCGACCCTGTCAATAAATCGGGACATTCCGGCACCCCCACCCCGTCAAAAAACCGGCCGCGACCCGATGATCTGCCGCGGCCGGATACTCGTGTCGGCTCAGAACGCGGCTGCGTTGCGCTTCTTCAGTTCGGCCTTCAGTTCGCCGAGCGCCTGCTCGCCGTTGATACCGACCTTCTTGGTATCTTCATACCAGGCCTTGGTCATCTCGTCGCTGATCTTGCCCCAGGCGGCCTTGTCGGCATCGCTCAGCTTCACGCCTTCATGACCCGGCAGGGCTAGCATCTTGGCCTTACCAGCCGCTTCCGCGTCCGACCAGGGGCTATTCAGCTTTTCCGACCATTCCGACGTGCAATGGTCGTCGAACGCCTTCTTCTGACCGGCCGAGAACTTGCCATAGGTTGCCTTGTTCATCACCAGCACAAAGTTGCTGATATAGAGCGGCGCGTCGAGATGGTATTTCACCGCCTTGTCGATGCCGAAGATGAACATACTGTCCCACGGGAAGGTGATGGCATCGGCCAGCCCGCGCTCCAGCGCATCGCGCGATTCCGGCGCCGTCACCTGCACATTGGTGCCGCCGGCCAGTGTGACCAGACGCGCCACCGTGGCATTGCCGGGACGGATCTTGTGGCCCTTCACATCGTCGGGGCCGGCAATCTTGATCTTGCTGTGGAAGGTGCCCGGGTCATGCACGAAAGTCATGCAGACCTTCACATCGCCCATCTCCTTCTCGGCATATTTGCGATACCAGGTGTCGATGGCGGCCGAACCGCTCTTGCCATTGGAAAACAGGAATGGCAGTTCGCTGCCGGCGATCACCGGGAAACGACCCGGCGTGTAGCCCGGATTGACATAGGTCAGGTCGGCGACGCCATCGCGTGCCATGTCGTAATGGTCTTTCGCCTGGCCAAGCTGCTGGGCCGGGAAAATCTGCGTCTTCACCGTGCCGTTGGTCGCCTTCTCCAGAGAGTCGCCCCAGGTCTTGAAGGACGGATGCAACGGATGCGCCGGTGGCAGCCAGTGCCCCAGACGCAGCGTGACCGCCTTGTCCTGCGCAGCAGCCGGGGTCGCAACCGGCAATGCCGCGATCAGCCCGAGTGCGACCGCACAGGCATAGAAATGCTGTTTTAACGCCATTGTTTGTTTCCTCCGCTTGCAGGCAGCTCTCATTGACGGAGCTGTCCCTTTTTCATCTGCATAAAAAACCTAGCAGTCCGGCCCCGATGCTGTCCACCCGATTTTGTTGGACGCCAAACTAATTCCTTGACGATCGGAATGCTGCGGTGCAGATTTCGCCCAAGTGGGAGGACAACGATGGAACGCTCTTTTGCCAAGGAGATTGAATCCTTACGTCTGGGCGATGGCGACACCTTCCGGGGCGAAGGCATTCTCGCCGTCACCAAGGCTTTGCTGCAGTCCGGCGTGTCCTATGTCGGCGGCTACCAGGGTGCGCCGGTGTCGCATCTGGTCGACGTGCTGGTGCAGGCCCAGGACATCCTCGACGATCTCGGCATCCATCTGGAAACCTGCACCAATGAAGCCTCGGCGGCCGCCCTGCTCGGCGCCTCCATTCATTACCCCGCCCGCGGCTGTGTCACCTGGAAATCCATCGTCGGCACCAATGTCGCCTCCGATGCCTTGAGCAACCTCGCCTCGGCCGGCGTCACCGGCGGTGCGCTGATCGTCATCGGCGAGGATTACGGCGAAGGCGCCAGCGTGATCCAGGAGCGCAGCCATGCCTATGCGATGAAGTCCTCCATGTGGCTGCTCGATCCACGGCCCGATCTGCCGACCATCACCAAAAGCGTACAGGACGCCTTCGAGCTTTCCGAAATCTCCAATACTCCGGTGATGCTGGAACTGCGCATCCGCGCTTGCCATGTCACTGGCAGTTTCCCGGCCAGAAACAATGTCCCGGCGAAAGTCTCGCGCAACAGCCGCCTGCCGGGACCGTCCGCCTTCAATTACGACAAGCTGGCGCATCCCCCCGCCACCTTCATGCAGGAAAAGCTGAAGCTGGAGCAGCGCCTGCCGGCGGCCCGCAGGTTCATCCTGGAGCGCGGCCTGAACGAGGTGATGCCGGGCGATCTGTCCGAGATCGGCATCGTTGTGCAGGGCGGCCTGTATAATGGCCTCAACCGCGCACTGATGAATCTTGGCCTGGCCGATGCCTTCGGCAACAGCCGTGTACCAACCATGGTGCTCAACGTCACCTATCCGCTGGTCCCCGAGCAGCTGACCCAGTTCTGTGCCGACAAGCGCGCCGTTCTGATGATCGAGGAAGGCTCGCCCGAATATATCGAGCAGACGCTACACACAGTCCTGCGCCGGGCCGACATCAACACGCGCGTGCATGGCAAGAACATGCTGCCGGCAGCCGGCGAATACACCATCGAGGTGCTGACCCGTGGCCTGCTCGCCTTCATCAAGGCCGAGCAACCCGCTGTCGATGTTGCCACGCCGGAAACCCGGTTTGAGGCGGCACTGGATAATCGCAAGACCGCCCAGGCCCTGATCGGCCCGAACCTGCCGCTGCGCCCTCCCACCTTCTGCACCGGCTGCCCCGAACGTCCGGTCTTCACCGCGATCAAGCTGGTCGAGCGCCAGATCGGCAAGGTGCATGTCGCCGCCGATATCGGCTGTCATGCGCTCGCCACCTTTGCACCCTTCAGCCTCGGCCATTCGATCCTCGGCTATGGCATGTCGCTGGCCTCGGCGGCCGGCGTCGGCCCGATGATGAACACGCGCTCGCTCGCCATCATGGGCGATGGCGGATTCTGGCATAACGGCGTGCTGTCCGGTGTCGCGTCTGCAATGTTCAATCGCGGCGATGGCGTGCTGGTCATCATGCAGAACGGCTACACATCGGCCACCGGCGTGCAGTATATCCCCTCCTCCGCCGGCAACCGTCTCGACGGCCTGGCCAGCGGCTCGGATATCGAAAGCACACTCAAGGCCCTCGGCGTCAAATGGGTGAAGCGCCTGCGCTCCTATGGCCTGAAGGACATGACGGCCAATCTGAAGGATGCGCTGACCACCGCCGGCAAAGGCCTGAAGGTGATCATCGCCGAAGGCGAATGCCAGCTGGCGCGTCAGCGCCGCCTGCGCAGCGACGAGGCAAAGGCGTTGAAGTCCGGCGAGCGCGTGGTACGCACCCGCTTCGGCATCGACGACAGCGTCTGTACCGGCGACCATTCCTGCATCCGGCTCAGCGGCTGCCCGTCGCTCACCATCAAGCCCAATCCCGATCCGCTGCGCACCGATCCGGTGGCAAGCGTCATCAGCAGCTGCGTCGGCTGCGGCCATTGCGGCGAGGTCGCCCATGCCGCCGTGCTCTGCCCGTCTTTCTACAAGACCGAGATCATCCATAATCCCGGCTGGTGGGACCGCCTCAGCGACCGCCTGCATCGCAGCGTGATCGGCTGGCTCGGCGGCAAGCCGGCTTCGACATCCCAGATCGCGGCGGGGGAATAGCTATGACCTCCCCCACCCGTCCCATCTGCATCCTGATTGCCGCCATGGGCGGCGAAGGCGGCGGTGTCCTGACCGGCTGGATCACCGACACGGCCGAGAAATTGGGCTATCCGGTGCAGGCCACCTCCATTCCGGGCGTCGCCCAGCGCACCGGCGCCACCACCTATTACATCGAACTCTGGCCTGAACAGACCGACCAGCGTCCGGTCATGTGCCTGAACCCGATGCCGGGCCAGGTGGACGTGATGATCGCCAGCGAGTTTGTCGAGGCCGGCCGCGCCATTGCCAATGGCTATGTCTCGCCCGATCGCACGCTGCTGATCGCCTCCACGCACCGCGTCTTTGCTGTCGCCGAGAAAAGCGCCATGGGCGATGGCCGTTACGACACCGGCAAGCTGCTGCGTGCCGCCAGGGATTTCTCGCAGCAGACCATCCTGTTCGATATGGACCAGGCGGCAAAAGACGCCGGCTCGATCCTGAATGCCGTGTTGCTGGGCGCGCTCGCCGGTTCCGGCGCGCTGCCGATCCCGGCTTCCGCCTTCGAAGAGGGTATCCGCGCTGAAGGCAAAGCGGTGGAGAGCAACCTCTCCGGATTCCGCTTCGGTCTCTCTCATGGCCAGGGCGAACTGGCCGAACGGCAGGCCCGCGCCGCCGCGTTGCCGCAGGTGGCCTCTTCTGGCGCCCTGGCTGACCGCATCGGTCAATTGCCTGATGCTGCACGTCGCTTCGCCACCGAGGGTGTGAAACGCCTGATCGATTATCAGGGCGAGGCCTATGCCGGCCTCTATCTCGACCGTCTGGACAGCATCGCCAAAGCCGGCGATGCCCAGCTCACCGCCGAGACGGCGCGTCACCTGGCGCTGCGCATGAGCTTCGAGGATGTGATCCGCGTCGCCCAGCTTAAAGTGAAACCGGAACGCTTTGCTGCCATCGAGCGCGAAACCCGCGTGAAAACCGGCCAGCCCTATGCGGTGGCTGATTTCGTCAAGCCCGGCATCGAGGAAATCGCTTCGCTGTTGCCGCCGGCACTGGCGAAATGGATCATCGGCCTCAGCATACGCAAGGGCTGGATCGAGACCGTGCATTTCGGCATGACCGTGCAGTCGAACCGTCTGGGCGGCTATCTGCGCTTCCGCCTGCTGGCCGGCCTGCGCCGCTGGCGTCCGCGCAGCTTCCGCTATCATGAGGAACAGCAGCGTATCGAAAACTGGCTCGACCTGATCAGCAGTGCTGCTGCCAAGGATATGGCGCTGGCGCGCGAGATCGTCGACTGCGCGCGGCTCATCAAGGGCTATGGCGATACCTTCAAGCGCGGCGCCGGCAATTTCGAAAAGATCCGCGACCGTGTGATTGCTCCGGCGCTGGAGGGCCGCATCCCGCTGGCGCAGGCCGCCGATGCCGTCGTGCAGGCGCGTACCGCCGCCCTGGCCGATCCCGACGGCAACAGCCTGAACAACACCCTGGCCGACTTCGAGGCAAGCCTCAGATCGTTGCCGCAGGCGGCAGAATAAAAAAGGGCGCCCTGCGGCGCCCTTTCTCGTGAAACATCCTGCCGGTTACGACGTGGTGTCGTACTTCACCGTGCAGCCGTAGGGTCGCGAGGTGGTGGTGGCCACCGCCTTGCCCTGCGCGATGTTGGTCAGCGCGGCATCGACAAAGTTGTTCGCACCCTTGAGGTCATCCACGCGGGCCGACGGCTTATCGTCGATACCGCCGGCATAGGCCAGCTTGCCGTCAGCCGAGATCACATACATATGCGGCGTCACCTGCGCACCATAGGCGCGGGCGATCTGGCTCTTCGGATCGAGCAACACGGCCGAGGGCGACGCGCCGCGATCAGCCGTCAGCTTGTTGGCCTGCGCCGCATCCACATAGCCCTGTTCACCGGCCGGCGAGGAAACGATGGTGAGCCAGACCACATTCTGCGCCGTCCACTTCTTCTGCAGGCCCTGCATGTTGGCACTGCTGTAGTGCTTCTTCACGAAGGGGCATTCGTGGTTGGACCACTCCAGCACCACGGTCTTGCCCTTCAGGTCTGCGAGCGACACCGTCTTGCCGTTTGTATCCTTGGCGCTGAAGGCCGGAGCCGGCTGGCCAACCTGCACGCTGGATGCCAGGCTGAGCTGCGGCAGGGCGAAGGCGAGAGATGCGGCCCCGACCAGGCCGGCGGAAAGCAGGGTACGTCGAGCAACAGTCATACGGGGGGTGGTCATGGACGAGCACTCCTTGTCTGGTTGGGAAGAGACGCGGTTTGCAAAGACTGGTCGCGCGAACCGACGCGATCCAGCAGGCTCAGGTGATCCAGCACGATGGCCGGGGTGAGAATCTGCGGCAGCACGACGGTCTGCCCGTTGGCATAGAGCAGATAGAGCGGCACGCCGCTGCGGCCGTTCTGCTCCAGGATTTTGGTGATCTCGGGATCCTGGTTGGTCCAGTCGCCCTTGAGATATGTGATGCCCTTCGCACGGAAGGCATCCTGCACGCTGTCGCTGCTGAGTGCCGTGCGCTCGTTGACCATGCAGGTGATGCACCAGGCCGCCGTCATGTTGACGAAGACCGGTTTCTTCTCTGCCAGCAGGGCATCCAGTTTCGGCCGGCTGAAGGCTTCGGCGGTCTGGCTGCCACCTTTCTCTGCCGGCTGCGCACCAGCCAGCGCCGGATCGCGCGCCACGCCGACCAGGGCAATCACGGTGGCCAGGATGGTGGCAATGGCCGCACCCGAGGCAATGCGGCCATTCAGGCTGTAGAGCCAGGCGGCAGCGGCCAGCAGCACAAGACCGAGCAAGGCTGCGAGCAGGCCGGTCTGGCCGACCTGCTGGCTCAGCACCCAGATCAGCCAGGCCACAGTCGCATAAAGGGGGAATGCCAGCGCCTGCTTCACGCGTTCCATCCACAGGCCGGGACGCGGCATGCGGTCGGCCAGTTGCGGGATCAGCGTCAGCAGCAGGAAGGGCAGCGCCAGGCCGAGACCAAGCGCCAGGAAAATCGACAGTCCCACCGCAGACGGCTGGGTCAGGGCAAAACCGATGGCGGCGCCCATGAAGGGTGCTGTGCAGGGCGTGGCGACCACAGCGGCCAACACCCCGGTGAAGAACGAACCCTGATAGCCGCCACGCTGCGCCAGGCTGTTGCCGATGCCGGCGAAACGCCCGCCGATATGGAACACGCCTGACAGACTGAGGCCCATGACAAACAGCAGATAGGCGAGCAGCGCCACCACCACCGGCATCTGCAGCTGGAAACCCCAGCCGATCTGCGCACCAGCGCTGCGCAGGCCCAGCAGCAGTCCGGCCAGCAGCGCGAAGCTGGCCAGCACGCCGAGCGTATAGGCATAGCCGTGGCGGCGCAGACGCACCCTGCCCTCACCGGCATGACCCACCAGCGCCAGGATCTTGATCGACAGCACCGGAAAGACGCAGGGCATCAGGTTGAGCACAATGCCGCCGAGCAGCGCCAGCAACGCCGCCTGCGCAATGGCAGCCCAGTCCATCGCCATCGGGGCGGCACCACCGGCTGTAATGTCGGTGAGTTCGAACGCCTGACGCTGCTGTGTGCCGCCGGTGTCTTCGGTCAGCACCAGCAGGCCGCCGGTCCTGTCGGGCAATGTCGCAGCCGCATAGGTGCTGCGCTTCAGCCGCAGCGACAGCCCCGCGCTATCGATGGCCAGCGTCTGCGGTGCTGCATGTTCGATCAGGGTTTCGCTGTCGGGCAGAAAAGCGGCGCTGCGAATCCGGTCGGGCTTAAGGCCAGGGACTGCAACGCGCAGGACATACCCTTCGGCAGAGGTTTCGATCCGTGCCGCCCACGGCGATGGCTGTGCAAGCTGCGCACGCGCCGCCTCAAACAGCGCCGCGTTGCCTCCGCCCCCATCCGGCAGCGCCAGCGACAGGCTGGCTTCGCCGGGTATGCATTCCTTCTGGCAGACCAGCCAGTTCACATCGGCCTTCAATGTGACGTCTGCCGGCAGCGTCTTGGGCGGGGTGATCTGCGTGAGCAGCGTGACCTCGCCCTCGTAACCGTAGTTGACCAGATGGGCGACAGGAATCTGTTGCGGCACCGGCCAGACAATCGGCCCGGCCGTGAAGCCCTCGGGCAGGGTCCAGGCGATCTCGGTCGCAAGGCCGCTGTCGCCCGGATTGCGCCAGTAGGTATGCCAGTGCTCGGCCATGCGCAGGCGCACACCAACCCAGAAAGGTTCGCCGCCGCGCAACGGCTTTGGCTCGGCGATCAGACTGGCCTGGACCAGATCACTGCCGCTGAGCGCCCTGGCGGGCGTGCCGGCCAGCACCAGTCCGATCAGGACCAGTACCATGAAGACGGAGGGCGTGAGCAGGCGGAAAAATCCGGAACGACGCATGGCATAAAAATCCCGTAAAACGCTGCGTCAGGCAAGCGCTATCGGCTCACAAGGCCGCGAGCCGCACCGGGGTTTTGCCTAGAATTTCACCGACATTGAGAAAGCGCCGAACTGGTCGCTGGCATCCTGGCCGACATATTCGCGCGTGCGCAGCACATGGGTATAGGCGAGACGCACACCCTCGATCACCACAGCGAGGCCGAACTGGGCATCGCCGACGAAATTCTCCTTCTCCACACTGCGGCTGTTGGTGAAGGTATTGCCATCCAGGAAGATGTTGCGCGCCACCGCGCGGCCGTCAACGCCGGCGAACAGATACCAGCCGAAACCGCCCGGCGCGCGCTCGAAATAACCAGAGCCCGGCAGGCTGGGCTGCACGCGCGGCGGGCCGAAATCAGTCGGCAGATTCTGGCCGAAGCGCAACATCGCACCGGTATTGGCATAGGTGTAGACGTTGCCCAGTGCGGCACCCGCATGCGGCGTCGCATCGATGGCGAAGTCAGCCGGCAATTTGAATTCCGGCGACTGCCAGCTGCGCTGATAGGTCAGTTGCAGGGTCGGCTCGTTCTTGAGCTGGGTATCCCAGCCCTGCGCTTCAGGAGAGTCGACAATGGAATGGATGAAATCCTGCGTCTCATGGGCGCCGGATGCCGGACCGACCATGCCGATGCTGACCAGCATCTGATCCAGCACGTTGTTGGTGCGCGCCACCAGACCGACCGAGCCGTAAAGCCAGCCGGCATAGGGCCGGTCGCCCTGCGGCGGATTGCGCTGCAGCTTGTCGGTGGCGGTGTACATGTTCTGGCCGATGGCGTATTCGACGCGGATGTCGCTGTGCCAGCCGAACATCGGCACCTGCACTGCGGCCTCGCGCAGCCAGGCCGGCTCCTCGCCTTTCGGCGTCATGTAGCTGGCGCGCACACCGCTGGTGTAGCGCCGGTCGGTTTCATAGAAGAGGTCGTTCTCCACCACCAGGCTGAAGATGCCGGGTTCGGGCGGCTTGGGCTTTTCCGGCTGCACGGCGGGCAGTTCCGGGGCCTGCTGCGCCGAGGGCGGCGGCGGCATCGGCTGCGCCTCCTGCTGCACCGGCGCCTGGGCCATCTCCTGCGCCAGAGCAGCAATGGGCGCAGCACAAACGGCAAGGCCGGCGGCCAGCAGCAGGAAAGGTCGGCGATCTGTCATAGGGAAAACAACGCGGCTGAGTGACTGGGAAAAGCGGCAGGCCCGCCCCTCTTGCCGGGCGATTATGGCATGAACGCGGCAGGACATGGTTCGTTACCATCAATCGAAGCCCGGTTTGCTGCGCCGCAGGTCCTTGACCGTCGAACGCTTGCCCTTGGATTCCAGCCGGCGCTTCTTCGAGCCGAGCGTCGGCCGGGTCGGCCGCCGCGCCTTCGGCACGATGGCGGCCTCGCGGATCAGGCCGAGCAGCCGGTCGAGCGCATCGGCCCGGTTGCGGTCCTGGCTGCGGTGCTGCTGGGCGATCAGGATCAGCACCCCGTCATTGGTCAGCCGGCTGCCGGCCAGCTTTTCCAGCCGCATACGTACGTCCTCAGGTAGGCCGGGCGAATTGCGCACGTCGAAGCGCAATTGCACGGCGGTCGAGACCTTGTTGACATTCTGGCCGCCGGGACCGGAAGCACGGATGAAGGTGGTCTCGATCTCGCGCGGGTCGAGGCTGATGCGATGGGTGACGCGAATCATGGGCGGCAGGCTAACCGTCCGGCCCGGCCTTGCCCAGCGCAGCGGTCCGTTCAGGTGTGGTTTGCCGGCACGGCTACCAGTGCTTCAGGCAGGCTTATTTCTTCTTATTCGAGTCTTATTCGACCGCTATTGCCTCCTTATTCGAGCTTATTTCGTCTTATTCGGTGTTATCCGGCGCTTATTCCGCCTTATCCGGCCAATTTTATGATTGCTCCACCCTGCATTTTATGAGAACATTATAGCAACAATCGACCGGCCTGACAACTGGCTGCTGCGCTGCCGTGCCGCAGGCTGCAAACCTGCCATCCAGACCGGCTCTGCCGTATGTCAGCGCCATGACGAGTTTCGACCCTCACGACGCCCCGCCGCCCAAGCCGGAGATGGGCTCCGGCCGACCGGATGATTTCGACTTTCACCTGCGCGGGCGCCGCATCCGGCTGCTGGCCGAATGGCTGCGTGACCGCCTGCCCGGCATTGCCGGCATCGACCCGCCGCTGATCGCCAGCCGCATTGCCGAACATGACGATCACCGGCTGGTGCGCGACCTGGTCGATCTGGCCGGACGTGCCGGCGTCGCTGCCAATGAGGTGATGCAGGCTTTCGAGCGCTGCGCCGCCGAGGCGCGCAGGCAGCTGATCGCCGAACGCGGCGACCCCACGCCGCACCGGCTGGCGTAATCCCTAACCCGTCGGTTGCAGCACGTGGCGGCTGAGCAGCGCTGCCACCTGGGTCGACTGGCGGCGGATATCGGTGATCGCCGAGCATTCCAGCAGCACCCCGCGCATGGGCGGCCCGAGCAGGAACAGGCCCGCGACAGCCCGGCCGGCCTGGTCCTGCGCCCGGCCCTGCACATCGGCCGCAAGCCCGATGCCGGTGGAATGCTGTGCCAGCAGGCCCTGCGCCAGCAGCCGGTCGATCAGTTGCGCCTTCCAGTCCCATGGCGTACGGCGCGGCCCGGTGCAGTCAATCACCACATCGGCCTGCAGAGTCTGCTCCATGTTCCGGCCACGCGGCCGCCAGGTCACCGTGTTCCGGACAATACGCAGCGCCCGCCCTTTGTGAAACTGCAGGCGTCCGGCAGCGGCCAGTTGCTGCAGCAGCACCGCCGTACTCGGCGGCATGCGGAAGCGATGTGCATCCCAGAAGGCGCGCAGATGACGCTGGAACCGGCGCTTGGCCACATCGGGCAGCGCGATCCACAGATCGTTGCTGAACGGCCGCAGACCCTCGAACACGCGCTGCCAGTGTTCCGGCGCTTCCGCCGCGATGGCGTCACGCAGACGATGCAGCAGGGCACTGAGCGGCAAGCCGGTGGATCCCGCATCCACGCCGCAAGGCAGGGCCGGCGCTTCGCGGCGGGCTTCCGGCACCAGACCGCGGCGCGACAGCACATGCAGCGGCCCGCGATGACCCAGGTGCTGCAGGGACAGCACGGTATCGGCCATGGTGAGCGCCGAGCCGAGGATCAGCACGGCAGCCTCGGGTGCGATACCGCGCAGGCGATCGAGCTGCCAGGGATCGGCGATCAGCGGCACGCTGGCCAATCCCTCGATGGCCGGCGCCGCAGCCTCGCGTGCCCCGACGGCCAGGATGACGTCGTCGAATATCTCGGATGAGCCATCGGCAGACTGCACGACCAGATTACTGCGCGGCAGCCCGCCGTGCCGGTGTGCAATGCCGGTCACCGCCGTACGGCGATGCACGACCGCCACGGAACTGCGCGCCATGACCGCATTGATATGGGCGACGATATAGCGGCCGTAGAGACTGCGCGGCAGATAGCTGGCGGCCGTGCAGTCCGCGGTCTCGGGCCAGCCGAGGGCGGGCCCATGCCGCTGCGCCCAGCGCCAGAGATGATCGGGATCGTCTTCCACCAGACTGGCGCGCGAGGCCACGACGTTGAGCAGATGCCAGGGCGCGGCCGCGCCATAGGCGAGGCCCGGACCGATCTCGGCAGCCGGTTCGAAGACGACGACCTCGCAGGCGACGCCGCTTTCCAGCAGCGCGCAGAGCATGGCGCCACCGCTCAATCCTCCGCCGATGATGGCGATGCGGCGGCTGGCGGCTGCATTCGGTTGCGTCGCAATCGTCACTAAATCCTCGCGATAGGAAAAGTAAATTCTCCAACGCCGCGGCGCGGCCTACCGTTCCCGTCTTCACACATCATCCAATGGAGAATTGTCTGTGCTGACGCCCCTGAAAACAAGTCTTTTGGCCACGGCCCTCGTTGCCGTTGCCGCCCTGCCCGCCATGGCCGCGGAAGTTTCCGAAGTGCGGTTCGCCCGCAATCTCGGTCTGGGGTATTTGCAGCTTTATGTCATGCAGGAGAAAGGCTTGGTGGAAAAACAGGCAGAGAAGCTCGGCCTGAAGGGATTGAAGACCAGCTACAAAGCCATCGGCAATCCCGGCGCGATCAACGACGCCTTGCTTTCCGGTTCCGTGGATTACGGTGCCGCCGGCGTGACGCCCTTCATCATCCTGTGGGACAAGACGCGCAGCAATGTCCAGGTGAAAGCCGTGGCCGCGCTCAATTCGCAACCGGCCTTCCTGAACACGATCAATCCCAATGTGAAATCGATCCGTGATTTCACCGAAAAGGACCGCATCGCCCTGCCGACCGTGAAGCTGTCGCTGCAGGCCATCCTGCTGCAGATGGCCGCTGAACAGACTTTCGGTCCGGGCCAGCAGAACAAGCTGGACGGCCTGACCGTATCGCTGGCGCATCCCGATGGCACTGCGGCGCTGCTCACCGGCCGCACCGAGATCACCGCGCATTTCACCAGCCCGCCCTTCCAGTATCAGCAGCTGCAGGACTCGAAAGTGCACAAGGTGCTGAGCAGTTACGAGATCACCAACGGACCGGCGTCGTTCAGCGCGATCTGGACCACATCGAAATTCCGCAGCGACAATCCCAAGACCTATCAGGCCGTACTGGCTGCGGTGGAGGAAGCCACGGCTTTCATCAGGGCGAACCGCAGGGAGTCGGCGCAGATCTTCAACAAGCTGGACAATTCCAAACTGTCGGAAGACTTCATCGAAACCATCCTGGCCGACAAGGATATCATCTTCACGACCGCCCCGCAGAATGTGGAGAAGTTTTCCGACTTCATGAACCGTATCGGCAGCATCCAGGCCAAGCCGGTCTGGAAGGACCTGTTCTTCCCGGAAATCCACAGCCAGCCGGGCAGTTGAGCCCCAGTAAAAGCGGCGGACAAAAAGATGGGGCCGGTCTTGCGACCGGCCCCTTTTCGTCTGTCACCCGGGCCGGAGGGTGGGAATACGCCCGGATGACGCGCGAAGGTCTGCGGGATCAGCTGCCCGGCTTGTAGATCTGGTCGAAGACGCCGCCATCGCCGAAATGCGCCTTCTGGGTCTTGGCCCAGCCGCCGAACTGCTGGTCGATGGTGAACAGCGTCAGCTTCGGGAAGGTGTCGGCATACTTGGCCGCCACTTCCGTATTGCGCGGGCGGTAGTAATGCTTGGCCGAAATCTCCTGGCCTTCCCTGGTGTAGAGGAAGTTCAGGTAAGCCTCGGCCACCTTGCGGGTGCCGCGCTTGTCGACCACCTTGTCGACCACCGCCACCGGCGGTTCGGCCAGGATCGAGACGCTGGGCACCACGATGTCGAACTTGTCCTTGCCCAACTCGTTGATCGCCAGGAAGGCCTCATTCTCCCAGGCCAGCAGCACGTCGCCCAAATTGCGCTGCACGAAGGTGATGGTGCTGCCGCGCGCGCCGGTATCCAGCACCGGCACATTCTTGAACAGCGCCTGCACGAACTTCTTGCCCTCTTCCTCGCTGCCGGTCTTGCGGGCGGCATAGCCCCACGCGGCCAGGTAGTTCCAGCGCGCGCCGCCCGAGGTCTTCGGGTTCGGCGTGATCACCTTGACATCGGACTTGATCAGGTCATCCCAGTCCCGGATGTTCTTCGGGTTACCTTTGCGCACCAGGAAGACGATGGTCGAGGTATAGGGCGACGCATTGTCCGGCAGCTTCTTCTGCCAGTCCTTCGACAGCAAGCCGAATTCGGCGATCTCGTCGATATCGGAGGCCAGCGCCAGGGTCACCACATCGGATTCCAGGCCGTCGATCACCGAGCGCGCCTGCTTGCCCGAACCGCCATGGCTGGCGCGGATGTTGAGTTTCTGCTTGTTGTCGGCTTCCCACTTCTTTGAGAAGGCCGCATTCACATCCTGATACAGCTCGCGCGTCGGGTCATACGACACGTTGAGCAATGTCAGGTCCTGGGCCCGCACTGCCCCGGATGTCATCATGGGCAGCACCAGGCTGACGGCCGCTGCCGCCAGGGTGGTTTTCAGAAACTGTCGACGCATAGGATTTCCCCTTTTCTGTTGTCTGATTTAACGAGGCACATCGCCTTTGATGGTGGTGCGGTAGAGCGTGCGGCGCTGGCCCGGCCCGGCGCCGGTGGCCAGATGCACGGTGGCGCGGTTGTCCCAGAACACCATGTCGCCCGGCTGCCACTGGTGGCGATAGACGAAAGCCGGTTGGGTGGAATGGGCGAACAGGAACTTCAGCAGCTCCTCGCTCTCGCCCTCGGACAGGCCTTCGATGGAGCCGGTGAAGCCTTCGCTCACGAACAGCGCCTTGCGGCCGGTTTCCGGATGGGTGCGCACCACCGGATGGATGCTGGGCGGCACCTGGCGCTTCTGCTCGTCGCTCAGCGCGTTACGGGCATTGGAAATGGCCCGCAATGCATCGTATTTCAGCGTGTAGGAATGCACCGCCCGGCGCCCGACGATGCGCTGCTTGATCTCCTGTGGCAACGTTTCATAGGCCAGATACATATTGGCGAACAGCGTGTCGCCGCTGCCGTCCTGCGGCAGCTCCTGCGCATGCAGCATGGACCCAAGGCTGGGTTCGGCCACATAGGAGAGATCGGAATGCCAGTAGCGGCCGGCATCGCCCAGACCGATCTTGCGGCCGGTCTCGTCCACCACATTGGAGACCACCAGGATTTCCGGATGGCCGGGCAGATGGAATTCCTTCAGCACATGAATCTGCAGCTCGTTGAAGCGGCGGCTGAAGGCGATCTGCTGTTCCGGCGTCAGGTCCTGCTGGCCGCGGAAGACCAGTACCGTGGCATCGAGGAAGCTGTCGCGCACCGCGCGGAAGGTCTCCTCGCTGAGCGGACGCGACAGGTCAAGGCCGACGATCTCGCCGCCCAGCGGCGCGTCGAAGCGGCGATAGGCGAAGTCGGGTTTGGTTTGCGCGATACCCATGGGTCTCTCCTCCCTGTTAGCGCTGCATGCCCCAGCGGCGCACGGTGATGCGCTCGAGGCTGCGGAAGATGATGCTTTCGACCAGCAGGCCAATTCCAATAACGGTCAGGAGGCCTGCAAAAACATTGGCGATCTCAAGCTGGTTACGGTTTTCGAAGATGAACCAGCCCAGGCCGCCCGAGCCCGAGCTGACGCCGAAGACCAGTTCGGCGGCGATCAGCGTACGCCAGGCGAAGGCCCAGCCGATTTTCAGGCCAGTGAGGATGGCCGGGAATGCCGCCGGGATCAGAATCTTGAAGGCGTAACGCGGGCCGCGCAGGCCGAAGCTCTGTCCCGCCAGCCGCAGTGTCTCGCTGACGCCCTGGAAGCCGCTATAGGCATTGAGCGCCAGTGGCCACAGCACGGCATGGATCAGCACGAAGATCAGGCTTTTTTCGCCCAGGCCGAACCACAGCAATGCCAGCGGCAGCAGCGCGATGGCCGGCAGCGGGTTGAACATAGCGGTGAGCAGGTTGAGCAGATCGGTGCCGATCCGGTTGGAAATCGCCAGCAGAGTCAGCACGGTGGCGACCGCGATGCCGGCGAGATAGCCGGCCAGCAGCAGCTTGATCGAGGTCCAGGCGCGGATCAGCAGCGGCCCGGTTACGAAGCCGTCCCACAGCGCCACGATGGAATCGCGGAAGGTCGGGATGATCAGCGGGTTGTTCAGCCATGCGGCATAGACCTGCCAGATGGCGGCGAGGATCAGCAGCAGCGAGACCTGACGCACCGCATCGATGCGGAAGATACGCTCAGGCACACTGAGCTTGCGCTCCACCTCGACATCGCCGAAGGCGGCCTCGACCGGACGGATGAATTCCGGCCGTTCGGCCAGAGTCTGATGAGCCGGATGCAGCACGATACCGTCAGCCATGGGCCCGCACCTCTTCGGTATGAACGGGCGTATCGCCGAACAGCAGATGGTGGATGCGGCGGCCGAGCACGGTCTGCGCCTCGCCACCGGCCGGGCCATGGTTCTGCGGCACGTTCAGTTCGGCGCGCACGCGGCCGGGATGCGGTGACAGCAACAGGATGCGGCTGCCGACGATGATGGCTTCCTCGATGGAGTGGGTGACGAACAACAGGGTGAACCGAACGTCTTCCCACAGCCGCAGCAGCTCGTCCTGCATCTTGCGCCGGGTCAGCGCGTCGAGCGCTGCAAACGGCTCGTCCATTAGCAGCACCTTGGGTTCCAGCGCCATGGCGCGGGCAATCGCTACGCGCTGTTTCATGCCGCCCGACAATGTATGCGGATAGGCATCGCGGAATTTGTAGAGCCCGACCTTCTCCAACAGGTGATCGGCCTTCTCGATCGCCTGGTTGCGCGGCACGCGGTTCTCGGTCAGCGGAAAAACCACATTCTCGCGTACGGTCTTCCAGGGCAGCAACTGGTCGAATTCCTGGAACACCATCACGCGGTCCGGGCCAGGTTTGCGCACGGTCTGGCCCTCCAGCAGGATTTCGCCCTCGACCGGCGCCAGGAAACCGGCGATGGACTTGAGCAGCGTTGACTTGCCGCAGCCCGACGGCCCCAGCAGCACGAAGCGGTCGGCTTCATGCACGTCGAAACTGGCCCGCTGAACCGCCGTGACCAGACGGTCGGTGGTTTTGTACTGCAGGGTCACGCCACGCGCCGACAGCAGTGGCGATGGCAGGCGGGCGATGCTGGCCGGGCTCATCCACTCAGCTCCCGGTCTGCGGATGAATCTCGGGGAAGAAGTAGTCCTTCCAGGAGGCCGGCTTATTCTTGATCGCGCCGGTGCGGTGCAGAAAGTCCGCCACCTTCTGGGTGTTGAGCGGCGCCCAGCTCAGCTTGACCGAGGGGTCCTTCAGAATCTTTTCGATCCCGTCGACGGTGTAGCTGCCCTTCTCTTCCTCGACGAAGATGCGCGCGGCTTCCTTCGGATCGCGGTTGATGATGGCGAAGGCTTCCTCGAAGGCGTTGAACACCGCCTGGTAGGTTTTCGGATTCTCCTTGCGGAACTTGCCGGTGGTGTAGAGCAGGTTGACGCTGCTCGGGCCGCCGAGGATATCCCAGGAGGTCGTCACGCGATGGATCTTCGGATTCTCAAGCTGCAGGAAGTTGAACGGCGGCGTGCCGAAATGGGCGGTGATTTCGGACTTGCCCGAGAGCAGTGCGGCGGTGGCTTCCGGATGCGGCAGCGTCACGGTGAGCGTATCGAGCCTGTTATGCTGGCCCGGGCCCCAGGCCGCCTCGGCGGCGATCTGCAGCCACAGCGACTGAATCGAGGCTCGCACGGCGGCGACGGCAATGCGATCCTTTTCGGTGAAGTCCTTGACGGTCTTCACATTGGGATTGCTGGTGTTGAGGAAGGCCGCCGAGGCATCGAGCGCGCCGACCGCCTGCACATCCAGGTTGCCGCGGGTCTTGTCCCACAGCACCAGCACCGGGGCGATGCCGGCAGCGGCATAGTCCAGGCTGCCCGAGAGCAGCGCATCATTGCTCGCCGCACCACCCGAGAGCCGCGCCCAGGTGACCTTTGCCGCCGGCAGGCCGAGCGCCACGGTGTGTTTCTCGATCAGTTTCTGGTTGCGGACGATGATCTGCGGCAGGTAGCCGATGCCGAACTGCTGCGCGATGCGCACCTCGTTCGTTTCGGCCTGCGCCGGGGCGGTGGAACCAAGAACCGCGGCAAGGCCGAGGGCAAGGGCGAGACGGGACAGGCGCATGTTTTTTCCTTCTGGGCGGACACAGGTCTGACCATGAGGAATAAGGCGCAGCTCCAATTTCACAAATGCAAACGTTCTTGAATCATGATATACATTTATTTGCGTGATTTTCACACCGGAGCGCGTGAAACTGCAGGCTGACGCTGTTCGCAGGAGGTTTGGCTCATGGTTCTCGATATCCGCCCGCTGGGCGACAGTTTTGGCGCGGAAATCCGCGGCCTTGATCTGGCCCAGCCCAGCGAGCGCCTGCTGGGCCGCGTGGTCGATGCCTGGCGACAGGCCCGCGTGGTGGTCATCCGCGACCAGACGCATGTAAGCGACAGCGACCTGCTGCAGTTCAGCCGCACGCTGGGCCGCCTCGACCCCGCCCCTAATTTCGATACCGAGAAGTCCAGCCTCGACGGCTTCGCCGAAATCGCGGTGGTGTCGAACATCAAACGCGAGGGCAAGCCGCTCGGCGGCCTTGGCGATGGCGAACTCGCCTGGCACAGCGACATGACCTATGTGAGCGATCCGCCGGTGGCCTGCGCGCTCCTCGCCCGCGAACTGCCGCAGGACGGCAGCGGCGATACCTGGTTCCTCGATCTGCTCGGTGCCTATGAGGCGCTGCCGCTCGGCCTGAAAACCACGATTGCGCGCCATCGCATCTTCCACGATGCCGGCTATACCAGCGCCGGCACCGCGCGGACCAACACCAAGGCCGGTGCCGGCACCTGGCATCCCATCGTCAACAGCGATCCGTTAACCGGCCGGCAGGCCCTGTTCCTCGGCCGTACCCTGAACCGCCAGGTCAGCGACCTCGATACCACGGCGGGCCATGCACTGCTCGACGAGCTGTGGACCCATGCGCGGCAGGAGCGGTTCGTGCTGCGTCATCGCTGGCAGCCCGGCGACCTGCTGCTGTGGAACAACGTCGCCGTCATGCATCGGCGCGACGCCTTCGATCCGGCGGCGCGCCGGCGGCTGCACCGTACACAGATCCGCGCGCTGCATCCGCACTGGGAGCCCTTTGCTTCAGTCGCGTAAGGCCACTTCGTCGCGCAGCCAGTCGATGAAAGCCGCCACCTTAGGCAGCTTCAGCTTGCGCTGCGGCCCGACGATGTAATAGGCGAAGTCGATCGGCGTCTGATCGCCGAACAGGCGCACCAGGCGGCCGCTCTTGAGATCGGCCTCCGCCAGCGTCGCCTTGGCGAGCGCTACGCCCTTGCCATGCAGCGCCGCTTCCAGCACGAGGCTGGATTGCGTGAAGCGCGGGCCGCGATTCCAGTCGACATCGCTGAAACCAGCCGCGCGCAGCCACATCTGCCAGCTCGGGCAGGACTGATCGTCATCAGGACTGTCGTCATGCACCAGGGTCACCTGCTGCAGGTCGGCCGGTGACTTCAGCCGTGCTGCCAGCTCGGGGCTGGCGACCGGGAAGATCGCTTCCGGCAGCAGGCGCTCGACCTCCAGATCGGGATAACGGCCCGAACCGTAACGGATCGCGACATCGACATTGTCATTGGCGAAATTGGCCAGCTGGTTCGAGGCGGCGACCCGCACGTCAACGGTGGGGAATTTCTCCTGGAAACGATCCAGCCGTGGCACCAGCCATTTTACTGCAAAGGACGGCGCGACGCTGACGGTGATCACCCCGCCCTCGCCCAGGGTCTCCAACTGGCTGATCGCATCGCTCAGGCGTTCGAAGCCGTCGCGGATACCCGGCAGGCAGGCCTGCCCGGCATCGGTGAGGATGATGCTGCGGCCGTTGCGGCGGAACAGCGACAGGCCGAGATGAGCTTCCAGCGTGCGGATCTGGTGGCTGACCGCCGCCGGCGTGACGCAGAGCTCGTCGGCGGCCTTGATCAGGCTGAGATGCCGCGCCACCACCTCGAAGGTACGCAGCGACATCAGCGGCGGCAGACGCTTCTTGGCCTGCCGCGGCGACAGGATGGCGGCAGCAGGCGGACGGCTCTTGCCATTCACAGGGAGGACTTGGCGCAGCATGGCGCACTCCGACTCTAATTTCACATTGATACGATATAATCAGATTTATTTTATGAATGTCTATCGTGAAATATTATAATAAACATATATTTAGTGTTTATTATGCTTGCGCAAAGATAGCGTGAAGGATCATGTAGTTAACGTAATATATTGATTTATATAAATTCTTTTACTGACACTCAGCCTGTTGCAGCACAACCCGTTCGGATCCACTTTTCCGGAAATCGGCAAACACCGCCCGCACCATGCATTTCGAGACAACAGCAAAGCTGCTGCTCTCGCCCACGCTGGTCGCCTTGGCCTCCCAGACACCGACCAGCTTGTTTTCAACGATCGAACGCTTCCAGTCGTAAATCTGGGTGTCCAGGTAACGGGTATAGTGGGTCTTGCTGATCGTGTGGCTGCCGACGACGCCATAGGTCGGCGTGGTGTAGGTGGTGCTGGAATAGTTGCCGTAAGCGGAATTGAGGGTGCTGGGGTTATAGGCGTTCGCGGTGCCGTAGGTGGTGCTGGTGCCGCCGCCGGTCTGGCCCCAAACCGGGATTTCTGTATTCACCTGGCGGCCATCGGACTGGCCGTAGGAGAAGGCGACCATGTAATCGGCGGTCCGGATGTCGGTGATACGTCGCCAGCCCTGTTTCTCCAGGTAACCGGCGATCAGGGCGGCGTGGTTTTCGTATTCGACACTGCCGCGCTGGCTGTCCAGCGGCATGAAGGCGAATGTCTTCCCACCCAGATCCTGCGGCAGAGTCGTGGACGGAAAACGGTTCACATCGGCCTGAAACCGGCAAGCACTGACAACGAGCGCCAGCATTGCCAGCACAACACCCCGGACGTAACGCATCGATTCCCCCTCACCCGTCGAGGCAAAAAGGATAGCGCAACCGTTTTTACGCAGCCACAGATTTTAGCATTTGGAATTCCTGCAGTCCTATACGGGAGAAAAGCCGCGGAAAGTTCAGCAGTTCTCGCAGGTCTCTTTCATGTCCTGTACATGCTCGGCCACCGGGCCGGCCGGCGCCGGCGGTTCGCCCGCCTCGGTCTGCACGGAGGCCCCCGCCTCCAGCGTGTGATGTACCGGGCAGCGATCGGCGATTTCCATCAGCTTTGCCTTCTGCTCGGCACTCAGTATTCCTTCAAAGCTGATGCGGCGCGAAAACACATCGGCAGGCTTGCGATCTTTGTCCTTGGCATGGGCAACCGCCACACGCACGCGCCCGAGCGGCAGGCCCTTCAGATCGGCATACATGCGCAGCGTCATCGCCGTGCAGGCCCCCAGGCCGGCCGCGACCAGATCGTAGGGTGACGGGCCGGTGCCCATACCGCCGGCGGCCACCGGCTCGTCGGCAAAGAAGGTGCTGCCGGGTGCACGCACGGCAACCTGGTATTTGCCGGCGCGCGTTTCCTCCACCACCACGCCTTCGCCTGTGTCCGCCGGTGGCGCGTCAGCTGCCACGGCCTGGCCGGTGACATAGCGCGAGGCCCAGGCCGTGATCACTTCGGCTGCGTAATCCGCATCGGCGGGACGGGTCAGCAGATGATCGGCGCTGTCCAGCGAGACGAAGCTTTTCGGATGCCTGGCTGCCGTGAAGATCGAGGTGGCGTTGTTGATGCCGACCACCAGATCCTGCGGCGCGTGCAACACCAGCAGCGCCTTGTGCAATTTTCCAATGCGTGCGGCCTGGTCATGGTTATGCAGGTCATCGATCATCGACTTGCGCACCGTGAAAGGGCGGCCGCCGAGATCGACCCTGGCCTCACCCTTCTCGATGATTTCCTGCAGCGAAGCACCGAACTGGCCGGTGGCATGTTCCACATCGAACGGTGCGGCGAGCGTGGCCACGGCTACAATGCCGGGCATATCCTGCGCGGCCGCCAGCACTGCTGCACCACCCAGGCTGTGACCGATCAGCAGCTGTGGCGGGAATCCGGCTTCGGCCATGATCCGCCCCGCGGCCACGATATCCTGCACATCGGCACTGAAGGTGCTGTCGGCAAAGTCGCCGCCGCTTTCACCCAGTCCGGTGAAGTCGTAGCGCAGTACACCGATCCCGCGCGCCGCCAGTGCCCGCGTGATGCGCACGGCGGCAATGGATTTCTTCGTACAGGTGAAGCAGTGCGCAAACAGCGCATAGGTCTTGACCGGCCCGTCGGGAAGTTCCAGGCGGCCGGACAGTTTCTGCCCCTGGGCGCCGGTGAAATCGAAAGCGCGGCTCTGCATGGTTCAGCCCAGCCTAGTGTGAATGGCGGTGCCGGATTTCAGCGTCAGCGTCACCGGCGTGCGTTCGGCAATATCGGCCAGCCGTGCCTTCTGTGCATCGTCCAGGCCGCCTTCGAAGGTGAGTGTGCGCTCAATGCGGGCCTGATCGTTCTCGCGGGTATAGAGCAGCGCCACATGGGCCGCCTGCAGGTCCCATTCCTTACGCTCGGCATACATTTTCAGGGTGATGGCCGTGCAGGCGCCGAGAGCCGCCAGCAGCAGCTCGTAGGGTGCCGGGCCGACATCCATCCCGCCGAGTTTTGGCCCTTCGTCAGCAACCACGGCATGATGGCCGGCCTTGATGCTGACGGCATAACGGGTGGCACCGATGGTGGCTTGGGCGCGGGCCATGGCGATCTCCTTCACACTGCACCGGCCGGAATCCATCCGGCCGCTTGCAGTCTAGAAGCATCGCAGCGATGCGCCAATCCCGGCCGCAGCCGGGTGTGGCCGGATCAGGGCTGCTGCAACAGGCCCAGATAGGACGAGCCGAGCTTGCCGCCGGTGCGGCGGTCATGCTCCAGCAGCAGTTTCAGCACCAGGTCATAGGACTGGTAGCAATCGTGCAGGATGGCCGACATGGCCAGCAGCTGGCGATCACTCAGCCGTTCCAGCTTGGTGTAGTCGCGCACAAAAATGGCATCGGCCCATACGGTCTGGCTCATGCCGGCATAAATGCTGTTATCGACCATCATCGGCGCCAGCACACGGCTGACGGTGGGGAAGAACCGGTGGAAGACATAGCCCTGGCTGCGCAGGAAGACATCGACATCGCCGAACAGCGGCTGATCGATATAGAGCGGCAGGAATTCGACTTCGGTCTGGATCACCAGTGCATTCGACAGGCGGTCGGTCGCGTTCTTGAACACCATCAGCTCGGCACCCTGCACATCGATCTTAACCAGATCGATGCCCACGGTTTCGGCAATGTCGTCCAGCCGCAGGGTGTCGATCTCGAGGGTCGACATCACCTTCCCCCAGTCGGGGAAGCCGTGGAACATATTCAGCACGGTGGGATTGGGGGTCAGCAGCGAGGTCATGCCCGGCGCCTGGCAGATATGCAGGGTATGCCGGCGGCCGTCGCCCACCGCATGGGGCAGATAGGTCTCGGTCGGGCCCTTCTGTTCGTTCAGCTTGGCCAGAGCCTCAGGATTGGGCTCGAAACCGACAATATCGGCAATGCCGCTATTGAGCAGCTTGGCGTAGGGCGGATCGCCGTCGATCGGGTTGGCGCCGATATCAACGATTTTGACACGCACGTTGGCCCCGGTAAGGGCTCGGAAGGAATCGGTCTGGTTCATGGAGAATCCTTCTGGTCTGGCCGGACGGCGCGCCAAATCTGGTTAAGCGATCTGTCTGAAGGATCAGTTACCAGGCTGGATGATTTTCTTGACGGCTTCGGAGATGCGCAGCCACTCTATGGCCCCGCCCCTGTCGCCATCCTCGGCTAGCTTGGTGGCCCGATTGGCGGCAATCCGCAGCGCGCGCTGACCATGGAAATTGAACAGCAGGCCGGCCGTCTTTTCGGCATCCAGACCGCTACCGCCCTCGACGTCGTTCATCACCCTTCCTCCCTGCCCGGTTCGGCCGTTGCCGGCCCGGGCAGTCCAGCGCCTCAGCGCGCGTATTTCTTTTCCGCGGCCTTGATGACCTTCGCCGTCCACAGGCGGCGGTCTTCGGGCACCGGCCGGAACTTGTGCCGTGCCGCCAGCTTCTCCTGGTAAAAGCCGTTGAAGTCCTCGATGGCCAGCATTTCACGGGCTTCGTGGTCTTCCTCGACCGCCAGGTCGCGGTAGACATCCATATTGGCCAGATCCGGCTTCGGCATATTGCCGTCCTCGAAATCCTTCATCATCTGGCGATACAGACCTTCCAGATTCTTCACCAGGCCGTTCATGTCGAACAGCACCGAGGAATCGCGCGTTGCCGCCAGTTTCTCGCGATAAGCCTGCATGGCCTTGCGGTCATTGCCAAGTTCGATCGCCTTCTGCACGAAGGCTTCCGGCGTCTCGACCACCAGCTCCGGCAGGTTGGCAGCGCGCACCAGGCTGCCGCAGACACGCGACGCGAAGCCGCGGCCCGAGAAGGTGAGCACCGGCACGCCCATCCACAGCGCATCCGACGCCGTCGTATGGGCGCCATAGGGGAAGGTATCGAGGAACAGATCGGCCAACGGGTAACGCGCCAGATGCTTCGGGTTCGGCATCTTGCCGGCGAAGATGATGCGCTCCGGTGCGATGCCTTTTTCGGTCGCATAGGCCTTGAGGCGGTCGTGCACAAGGTCGGACGACCCCAGCAGCCACAGTACACTGCCCGGCACGCCATGCAGGATGCGCAGCCAGCGGTCGAAGGTGAAGCGCGAGAACTTGTGGCTGCCATTGAAGCAGCAGAAGACCACGGCATCGTCTGGCAGGCCGAATTCCGCGCGGCTCGGCTTTTCCGGCGCAATGACACGCTTGCGGTCGGTCGGCTGATAGCACGGCAGGCGCAGGACTTTTTCCGTGTAATAGATTTCGTAGTCCTTCGGGATGATCCACTCGTCGGCGATCACATACTGGTGGTACGGACTACCCATGGTGCCGGGGAAGCCGAGCCAGTTCACGATCACCGGCGCTGGACGATACGTCAGCACCTTGGTGCGGGCGTCGCGCGTATAGCCGTTCACGTCAACCAGAACATCGATATTGTCGGCGGCGATGCGCTTTGCTGCACCGAGGTCATCCATCCCGGTGATGTCGACCCAGTGTTCGACGGCGGCCTTGATGCGGATCTTGGTGGGATCTTCGCCCGGGATACCGCAGTAATACGCAAAGACTTCGACATCCTCGCGGTTGTGCAGTTCGAACAACTCCGACATCAGGAAGCCGATGGCATGCTCGCGCAGATCAGACGAGAGATACCCGATGCGCAGACGCTTGGACGGCTGGCGCGGCGTGCTCTGCCACAGATAGGCGCTGCCCGCCGGCGGATCGGCGATGGTGCGGTTGTAATTCTGTGCCGCCGAAAGCTGGAAGATCGGATCGTCGGAATAGGCGCCGAGCGATAACGGGCTAAAGCCTTTGAGCAGATCCTTGCGGGTGACCCCTTCCCACGGTTCGACGATCGGCCATTTGCACTGGATCATGCGCAGCGACATATAATGCTGCGCCACATCCACCTGCGAAGGATTGAGGCTCAGGCCCTGCTTCAGCACATCCTCGGCGGCGGCATGCTGCAGGTTCGATTCGAGCACACGCCCGATCTGCTTGTAGGCGGTCGCCTTGTGCTCGATGCTGGGAGCCGTGATAGTCGCCAGGCGCTGGGTGATGGTGTTCCAGCGGCCGATGGCATCGCCGACACGGCCGAGCCGCTCCAGCACGTTGCCGATATTAATATAGGCCGGATAGAAATCCTGATTGGCGGTGATCGCGTCTTCGAAAGCCGTCAGGGCCCCTGGCAAATCGTTATGATTGCTCAGGATGGTGCCGAGATTGAACTGCACCACATAGCGCAGCGGGTCGGTCGGATTGCAGCGCAGCCATAGCTTGTACAGGGTGGCGGCACGGTCGATTTCGCCAGCGGCCTGTAACGCACCGGCCGCACCGACGGCTTCGGTAATGGAAAACGGCTGACTCGCCAGTCGGGCGATCAGACTCTCGAAAGATTCGCTCATTTCAACCCCGTCCCTCTTCCGCCGGCCTTCCGGAGGGCGACTCCGGGCCGATGGTGGGGTGCGCCCCCTGCAGCATCACTACGTGAAGCTGTTCAGGGAGGCAAGACCATCATTGCTGATATCCTGCCTCCCCGAGCGTGCTTCTTAGCCGAGGGCTTCGAGCCAGGCTTCGACCTGTTCCGGGCTGAGGACGTTGACCTGGGCCCCGCTAAAGGCATTGGCCTGGGTCGAAGTCAGCTCGGTGATATTGGTCGTCGTCAGGGACTGGATCGCGGTGGTGGAGATCGCCGTGATCTGGGTCGAGGAGAAATCACCAATATCGGTCGTATCCAAGGCGCCGATCTGCGTGCTGGTCAGCGCCGCGATCTGCGTACTGGCCAGGCCGGTAACCTGAGTCGAGCTCAACTGGTTGAAGTTGGTCGTGCTCAGGGCCGCGACTTGCGAGGTGGTCAGCTGGCTGACCTGGGTCGAGGACAGTTCCGCGATGAAGGTGGTGCCGACATCCGCAACCTGCGTCGTCGACAGCGCCTTGATCTGCAGAACGCTCAGGGCCGCCACCTGGGTGGTGTTGAGCTGTTCCAGGTTGGTGGTCGTCAGGGCCTTAACCTGCAGGGCCGACAGCGCACTCACCTGGGTCGAGGAGAAGTCGCCGACGTCCGTAGTGTCGAGGTTGGCAATCTGGGTCGTGGTCAGGGCCTGGATCTGGGTGTTAGCCAGGGCCTGGAACTGCGTCGTGTCGAACTGAGCCAGATTGTCATCCGTCAGAGCCTGTAGCTGGGTGGTTGCCAGCGCACCGATCTGGGTCGTGGTCAGGTCGGCCACATCCGTCGTCTCAAGGGCAGCGACCTGCGTGCTGGTCAGGGCCTTGATCTGCGTCGTGGTCAGAGCCTGCGACTGCGTGGTGTCGAGCGCCTTGACCGCCGAAGTGGTCAGAGCGGCAACCTGCGTCGCAACCAGGCCGCCGATGGCGGTCGTGGTCAGGGCCGCAGCCTGATCGGTGCTGAGCTGGGCCACCGAGGCGGTGGTCAGACCCTTGATCGCCGTCGAGCCGATGCCGCTGATGGCGGTCGTGCTCAGGGCGCTGATCAGCGTGGTGCTCAACTGACCCAACTGAGCCGCGGTCAGGCCACTGGCCTGGGTCGAGGTCAGTTCAGACAGCGCCGTGGTGCTCAGACCCGCCGCCTGCGTGGTGGTCAGAGCGCCCAGCTGCGTGCTGGTGAAGTCGCCGATCTCGGCCGTGGTCAGAGCACCCAACTGGGTGGTGGTCAGACCCTTGACCTGCGTCGTCGTCAGCGCCTGGAACTGCGTGGTGTCGAGCTGAGCCAGGTCGGTGCTTTCCAGGGCGCCGATCTGCGTACTGCTCAGCTGGCTCACCTGCGTCGACGTGAAGTCGTCGATGTCGGTGGTCTCCAGGTTGACGATCTGCGTGGTCGTCAGGGCCTGCAGCTGCAGATTGGTTAGCGCCCGTGCCTGGGTCGAGGTCAACTCGCTCAGGTTGGTACTGGTCAGTGACTTCACCTGCGTGGTCGTCAGGGCACCGATCTGGGTGGTGGTCAGATCAGCCACGTCGGTGGTCTCAAGGTCGGCGATCTGCGTGGTCGTCAGAGCCTTGATCTGCGTGGTGGTCAGCGCCTGCGACTGCGTAGTGTCGAGGGCGTTGATGCTGCTGGTCGACAGCGACTGGATCTGCGCCGTGGTCAGGCCGGTGATGGCCGTCGTGGTCAGCGCAGCAGTCTGGTCAGAGCTGAACTGGCCGATCTGTGTGGCCGACAGGCCCTTCACCTGCGTCGAGTTGATGCCGCTGATCGCCGTGGTGCTCAGGGCACCGATCAGCGTCGTGGTCAACTGACCCAGCTGCGTGCTGCTCAGGCCGCCCACCTGCGTGGAGGACAGTTCAGCCACCGCCGTGGTGCTCAGGGCATTCAGCTGGGTGCTCGTCAGAGCGCCCACCTGCGTGCTGCTGAAGTCACCGATCTCGGCCGTTTCCAGAGCACCCAGCTGGGTGGTGGTGAGGCCCTTGACCTGCGCCGTCGTCAGCGCCTGGAACTGCGTGGTGCTGAGCTGGCTCACGTTGGTGCTGTTCAGCGCGCCGATCTGCGTGCTGGTCAGCTGGCTCACCTGGGTCGACGTGAAGTCGTCGACGTCGGTGGTGTCCAGACCGGCGATCTGCGTGGTGCTCAGACCCTGCAGCTGCAGGCTGCCCAGCGAATGGACCTGGGTGCTGCTCAGCTGGTTCAGGTTGGTGGTGGTCAGAGCCTTCAGCTGCGTGGTGCTCAGCGCCTGCAGCTGCGTGGTGGTCAGATCGGCCACGTCGGTGGTCTCAAGACCCGCAATCTGCGTGGTCGTCAGACCCTTCACCTGCGTGGTCGTCAGACCCTGCGCCTGCGTGGTGTCGAGAGCGTTCAGCGCCGAGGTGGTCAGCGCCGCGACCTGCGTGCTGGCCAGGCCGCCGATGGCGGTCGTGGTCAGGGCAGCCGCCTGATCGGTGCTGATCTGGCCCACCTGGGTGGAGTTCAGCCCCTTGATCGCCGTCGAACTGATACCGCTGACAGCAGTCGTGCTGAGCGCGCCGATCAGCGTCGTGGTCAGCGCGCCGAGCTGAGCCGCGGTCAGGCCGCTGGCCTGCGTCGAGGTCAGTTCAGACAGTGCCGTGGTGCTCAGACCAGCCGCCTGGGTGGTGGTCAGAGCGCCCAGCTGGGTGCTGGTGAAGTCGGCGATTTCCGCCGTCTCCAGAGAACCGAGCTGGGTGGTGGTGAGCCCCTTCACCTGCGTCGTAGAGAACTGCTGGAACTGTGTGGTGCTCAGCTGGCTCAAGTCCGTGGTGCTTTCCAGCGCGCCGATCTGCGTGGTGGTCAACTGACCGATCTGGGTCGACGAGAAATCCTCGACGTCAGTCGTATCCAGACCCGAAATCTGCGTGGTGCTCAGACCCTGCACCTGCAGGCTGCTCAGCGACTGGACCTGGGTGCTGCTCAGCTGGTTCAGGTTGGTGGTGGTCAGAGCCTTCAGCTGCGTGGTGCTCAGCGCACCCAACTGCGTGGTGGTCAGATCAGCCACGTCCGTGGTCTCAAGGCCAGCGATCTGCGTGGTCGTGAGTGCCTTGATCTGCGTGGTGGTCAGCGCCTGCGACTGCGTGGTGTCGAGGACGTTGATGCTGCTGGTCGACAGACCCGCGATCTGCGTCCCTGTCAGGCCGGTGATCGCCGTGGTGGTCAGCGCAGCGGCCTGGTCGGAAGTCAACTGACCGATCTGTGTGGCCGACAGGCCCTTGATCTGCGTCGAGTTGATACCGGCAATCGCCGTGGTCGACAGAGCACCCACCGCCGTGGTGGTCAGACCACCAAGCTGCGTGCTGCTCAGGCCGCCCACCTGCGTGGACGACAGTTCCGACACCGCCGTGGTGCTCAGCGAGCCCAGCTGCGTCGTGGTCAGGTAACCGATCTGGGTCGAGCTGAAATCACCGATCTCAGCGGTCTCCAGCGCGCCGAGCTGCGTCGTGCTCAGGCCCTTGACCTGCGTCGAGGTCAGCGCCTGGAACTGCGTGGTGCTCAGCTGGCTCAGGTTGGTGCTGTTCAGCGCGCCGATCTGCGTGGCCGTCAGCTGGCCCACCTGGGTCGACGTGAAGTCGTCGATGTCGGTGGTGTCCAGACCCGCGATCTGCGTGGTCGACAGACCCTGCAGCTGCAGACTGGACAGCGAGTTGACCTGCGTGCTGGTCAGCTGGTTCAGGTTGGTGGTGGTCAGTGCCTTCAGCTGCGTGGTGCTCAGCGCCTGCAGCTGCGTGGTGGTCAGATCGGCCACGTCGGTGGTCTCGAGACCCGCAAGCTGCGTGGTCGTGAGTGCCTTAACCTGGGTGGTGGTCAGACCCTGCGACTGCGTGGTGTCGAGAGCGTTCAGCGCCGAGGTGGTCAGCGCCGCGATCTGCGTGGCAACCAGGCCGCCGATGGCGGTCGTGGTCAGGGCCGCAGCCTGATCGGTGCTGAGCTGGCCCACCTGGGTGGTGTTGAGACCCTTGATCGCCGTCGAGCCGATGCCGCTCACCGCCGTGGTCGACAGAGCGCCGATCAGCGTGGTGGTCAGAGCGCCCAGCTGCGTCGAGGCCAGGCCGCTGGCCTGCGTCGAGCTCAGTTCAGACAGAGCCGTGGTGCTCAGACCCGCCGTCTGCGTGGTGGTCAGAGCGCCCAGCTGCGTGCTGGTGAAGTCGCCGATCTCGGCCGTCTCCAGCGCACCCAACTGGGTGGTGGTGAGGCCCTTGACCTGCGTCGTGCTCAGCGCCTGGAACTGCGTGGTGCTCAGCTGGGCCAGGTCGGTGCTCTCCAGAGCGCCGATCTGGGTGCTGGTGAACTGGCTGATCTGGGTCGACGAGAAATCGTCGATGTCAGTCGTATCCAGGTTCACGATCTGCGTGGTCGTCAGACCCTGCAGCTGTGCGGCACTCAGCGCCTGTGCCTGGGTCGAAGTCAACTGGCTCAGGTTGGTGCTGTTCAGCGAGCGGAGCTGCGTGGTGGTCAGCGCGCCGAGCTGCGTGGTGGTCAGATCAGCCACGTCGGTGGTCTCAAGGCCAGCGATCTGCGTGGTCGTGAATGCCTTGATCTGCGTGGTGGTCAGCGCCTGCGACTGCGTGGTGTCGAGGGCGTTGATGCTGCTGGTCGTCAGACCCGCGATCTGCGTCCCTGTCAGGCCGGTGATCGCCGTAGTGGTCAGCGCGGCTGCCTGGTCGGAAGTCAACTGACCGATCTGTGTGGCCGACAGGCCCTTGATCTGCGTCGAGTTGATGCCGGCAATCGCCGTGGTCGACAGAGCACCCACCGCCGTGGTGGTCAGACCACCAAGCTGCGTGCTGCTCAGGCCGCCCACCTGCGTGGACGACAGTTCCGACACCGCCGTGGTGCTCAGCGAGCCCAGCTGCGTCGTGGTCAGGTAACCGATCTGGGTCGAGCTGAAATCACCGATCTCAGCGGTCTCCAGCGCGCCGAGCTGCGTCGTGCTCAGGCCCTTGACCTGCGTCGAGGTCAGCGCCTGGAACTGCGTGGTGCTCAGCTGGCTCAGGTTGGTGCTGTTCAGCGCGCCGATCTGCGTGGCAGACAGCTGGCTCACCTGGGTCGACGAGAAGTCATCGATGTCGGTGGTATCCAGACCCGCGATCTGCGTCGTGGTCAGGCTCTGCACCTGCGTGGTGTTGAGCGACTGGAACTGCGTCGAGGTCAGCTGGTTCAGGTTGGTGGTGTTCAGAGCCTTCAGCTGCGTGGTGGTCAGCGCACCGAGCTGCGTGGTGGTCAGGTCGGCCACATCAGTGGTCTCGAGGCCCGCGATCTGAGTCGTGCTCAGGCCCTTGATCTGCGTGGTGGTCAGACCCTGCGCCTGCGTGGTGTCGAAGGCATTCAGCGCCGTCGTGGTCAGGCCGGCAAGCTGCGTGGCGGTCAGGCCGGAGATTGCCGTCGAGGTCAGCGCCGCCGACTGGTCGGAGGTCAGCTGGCCGATCTGCGTGGTGCTCAGGCCCTTGATAGCCGTCGAGCCGATGCCGGCAATCGCCGTGCTGGTGATGGTGCCGATTGCGGTCGTGGTCAGGCCGCCCAGCTGCGCGCTGCTCAGGCCGCCCACCTGCGTGGACGACAGTTCAGCCACCGCCGTGGTCGACAGAGCATTCAGCTGCGTCGTGGACAACTGGCCGAGCTGGGTGCTGCTGAAGTCGTTGACCTCAGCGGTTTCCAGAGCACCAAGCTGCGTCGTCGTCAGGCTCTTGACCTGTGTCGAGGTCAGCGCCTGGAACTGCGTGGTGCTCAACTGGCTCAGGTTGGTGCTGTTCAGCGCGCCGACCTGTGCCGTGCTCAGCTGGCTCACCTGGGTCGACGTGAAGTCGTCGATGTCGGTGGTGTCCAGACCCGCGATCTGCGTCGTGGTCAGGCCCTGCAGCTGCGTGCTGTTAAGCGCCTGGAACTGCGTGCTGGTCAACTGGTTCAGGTTGGTGGTGCTCAGCGACTTCAGCTGCGTGGTGGTCAGCGCACCGAGCTGCGTCGTGGTCAGATCGGCCACATCAGTGGTCTCGAGACCCGCGATCTGAGTCGTGCTCAGGCCCGCGATCTGCGTGGTGGTCAGACCCTGCGCCTGCGTGGTGTCGAAGGCGTTCAGCGCCGTCGTGGTCAGACCCTTGATCTGGGTGCTGGTCAGGCCGGAGATGGCGGTAGAAGTCAGCGCCGCGGTCTGGTCGGAGGTCAGCTGGCCGATCTGGGTTGTGCTGAGGCCCTTGATGGCGGTCGAGCCGATACCGGTGATCGCGGTCGTGCTCAGAGCGCCCACCGCCGTGGTGGTCAGGCCACCCAGCTGCGCGCTGCTCAGGCCGCTGGCCTGCGTGGACGACAGTTCCGACACCGCCGTGGTGCTCAGCGAGGCGAGCTGCGTCGTGGTCAGATAGCTGAGCTGGGTCGAGCTGAAATCACCGATCTCAGCGGTCTCCAGCGCACCGAGCTGCGTCGTGCTAAGGCCCTTGACCTGCGTCGAGGTCAGCGCCTGGAACTGCGTCGTGCTCAGCTGGCTCAGGTTGGTGCTGTTCAGCGCGCCGATCTGCGTGGCAGACAGCTGGCTCACCTGGGTCGACGAGAAGTCGTCGATGTCGGTGGTGTCGAGACCCGCGATCTGCGTCGTGGTCAGGCCCTGCACCTGCGTAGTGTCGAGCGACTGGAACTGCGTCGAGGTCAGCTGGTTCAGGTTCGTGGTGTTCAGAGCCTTCAGCTGCGTGCTGGTCACCGCATCGAGCTGCGTGGTGGTCAGGTCGGCCACATCGGTGGTCTCAAGACCCGCGATCTGCGTGGTCGTGAGTGCCTTGATCTGCGTGGCGTCCAGCGACTGCGCCTGCGTGGTATCGAGCGCATTCAGCGCCGTCGTGGTCAGGCTGGCAACCTGCGTGGCGACCAGACCGTCAAGTGCGGTGGTGGTCAGCGTGGCCACCTGGTCGGAGCTCAGCTTGGCGACCTGCGCGGTGGTCAGACCCTTGATGCCGGTCGAAGTGAGGCCGGCAAGCGCCGTAGAGGTCAGGGCGCCGATCTGCGTGGTGCTCAGCGAGCCAAGCGACGTGCTGGTCAGGCCGCCCAGCTGCGTGGACGTCAGTTCAGCCAGCGCCGTGGTCGACAGCGCCTTGACCTGCGTGGTGGTCAGCTGGCCCAGCTGCGTGCTGCTGAAATCATTGATCTCGGCAGTTTCCAGCGCACCGAGCTGCGTCGTGCTCAGGCCCTTGAGCTGCGTCGCAGTCAAAGCCTGGAACTGCGTCGTGCTCATCTGCGACAGATTCGTGCTGTTCAGCGCGCCGATCTGCGTCGAGGTGAACAGGCTGAACTGCGTCGAGGTGAAGTCGTCGATATCGGTGGTCTCAAGACCCGCGATCTGCGTGGTCGTCAGACCCTGCAACTGCGTGGTGTTAAGCGTCTGGACCTGGGTGCTGCTCAGCTGGTTCAGAGCCGTGGTGCTCAGACCCTTGAGCTGCGCGGCAGTCAGGGCGCCGAGCGCCGTGGTGGTCAGCTCGGTGGCCTGCTCGGTGGAGAGCTGGCCGAGCTGGGTCGAGACCAGGCCCTTGACCTGAGTCGTGGTCAGATTGCCGATCGTGGTGGTGCTGAGGGCGCCGAACTGCGTGGAGGTCAGCGCGCCGAGCTGGGTGGAGGTCAGGCGGGCAGACTGCGTGGTGGTCAGTTCACCCAGTGCCGTGGTGCTGAGCTGCTTGATCTGGCCGACCGTCAGCGCGTTGATCTGCGTGGACGTGAAGTCGCCGATCTCGGTCGTGTCGAGCGCCGCCAGCTGCGTGGTGGCCAGGCCCTTGATCTGCGTGGTCGACAGGCCGGCGAACTGCGTGCTGCTCAGCTGGTTCAGGTTGGTGGTGCTGAACGAGCCGATCTGCGTGGCGGTCAGACCGCCGAGCTGCGTCGAGGAGAATTCCTCGATGTCGGTGGTCTCGAGGTTGCCGATCTGCGTCGTGGTCAGCTGAGCCAGCTGGGTGCCGGCCAGGGCCTGGGTCTGCGTGGTGTCGAAGGCCGACAACTGCGCTGCGCTCAGGCCGCGAAGCTGGGTGGTCTGCAGCGCCTTGACCTGCGTGGTGGTGAAATCGGCCACGTCGGTGGTGTCGAGGCCCGAAATCTGAGTCGTGGTCAGCGACTGGATCTGCAGCGTGGTGATCGCCTGCGTCTGCGTCGTGTCGAGGGCAGCAAGGTTGGTGCTGGTGAGCTGACGGAACTGGGTGGTGTACAGGCCCTTGATCGCGCTGGTGCTGAGCGCCTGCACCTGGTCGGTGTCAAGCAGGCCTACCTGCGTGGTGCTGAAGCCCTTCACCTGCGCGGCATTCAGCGCGCTGAAGACAGTGGTGCTCAGGTTCTGCAGCTGGGTGGTGGTCGCCGCCTGGAAGTGCGTCGACTGCAGACCGGCGACCTGCGTGGTGGTGAGCTGTTCGAGCTGGTCGGTGGTCAGCGCGCGGAACTGCGTGGTGGTGAGCTGGCCCAGCTGGGTCGAAGTGAATTCGGTGATGTCGGTAGTTTCGAGCGCACCGATCTGCGTGGTGGTCAGCGCCTTGATCTGGTTGGAGCCCAGCGCCTGGATCTGGGTGGTGTCGAGCTTCGAGAGGTTGGTGCTGCTCAGCGCCTGCAGCTGCGCCGAGCTGAACACCGCGATCTGCGCCGCATCGAAGACCAGCTGATCGGAGGTGAAGTAGCCAACCTGCGTGGCGGTGAGCGCCTTGACCTGCGAGGTGAGCAGCGCATCGACCTGCGTGGTCTCAAGCGCCTGAATGCCCGTCGAGCTGAGGGCCGCAATCTGCGTGCTCTTCAGCGACTGGATGTCAGTGGTGGAGAGACCTTTGATCGCCGTGGTGGTGAAGTTGGCGATAACGGTCGTGCTGAGCAGAGAAATACCAGACATGATTTAAGTCCCCCAGATAGCGCTTAGCGCTGAATTGAAATTTGAGTGATGGGCGAGCGAACCGGCGCGTCGGATGCCAAATGGCAGACGCGGCTCAAGTCCGGCTGTGAAGAAGCTGAGGAAAAACGGTACTGATCGCGACTTCTGCTGAAAGGCAGGCGGATTCGACCGGATTTGCCGTCATAAAGCGAATGCGCAGCATGGTGCTGCTTCGCGTGGTATCTCATGGCGTCGCTCACTTTCTGTAGCGGTTCGCAATAACATTCTGTACGCGCGAATAGGATTAGTGAGTTTGTTGTGTCAACGCAAGCGAAATCATGCACGCGGGAGTTTATCAGGGTGGCTGGGCTATATTTTTTGTACATCGCCCTCGCCTAAGCCCTGTGGATAACTACAGTTGTCCACAGGGTGATTTGCGGCGCTTTTCGGCCGTAATCGTCTCGTCACAGAGACAAATTAACCTTATTATTCCAAGTTGTTACTGAGGGCTGCCGTTCAGCCCAGACGAGGGCCGCCACCCAACCGTGACGCGAAATGCTGCGCTGCAGCATTTGCAACCAAGCCCGCCCGCTCTTCAGACATCACAACCGGGCGTATCGAGTGCTTTTGGGATGTAAAGCGGCGTAAAAAATACAGGAAAATATCCCTAATGGACCTGCAGATCACAAAATGCTTCGGAAATACGCGATCGTTTCCTTGAGGCCGTCTTCAAGTGCGACTCGCGGCTCCCAGCCCAGATGCTGCCTGGCTTTGCTGATATCGGGCTGACGCTGCTTCGGATCATCCGAGGGAAGCGGACGGAAGACCAGTTTGGAGGATGAACCGGTGAGGCGCACGACGGCCTCGGCCAGCTCGATCATCGTGAATTCTTTCGGATTGCCGAGATTGATCGGACCGGTGACATCGTCGCCTGTTGCCATCAGACGCACGAAGGCTTCGATCAGATCGTCGACATAGCAGAAGGAGCGGGTCTGCTTGCCTTCCCCATAGATGGTGATGTCGTTGCCCTTCAGCGCCTGCACGATGAAGTTCGACACGACACGCCCATCGTTGGGATGCATGCGCGGCCCATAGGTGTTGAAGATACGCCCCACCTTGATCTTCAGGCCATGCTGGCGATGGTAGTCGAAGAACAGAGTCTCGGCGCAACGCTTGCCTTCGTCGTAGCACGAGCGCAGACCGATCGGATTCACATGGCCCCAGTATTCTTCAGTCTGCGGGTGAATCTGCGGATCGCCGTAGACTTCGGATGTCGATGCCTGGAAGATTTTCGCACGCACGCGCTTGGCCAGACCAAGCATGTTAATCGCGCCATGCACGCTGGTTTTCGTGGTCTGCACCGGATCGTGCTGATAATGGACCGGTGACGCCGGACAGGCGAGATTGTATATTTTGTCGACCTCGACGTAGAGCGGGAACGTCACGTCGTGGCGCATAATTTCAAAGCGCGGATTCTTCAGCAGGCTTTCGACATTGGTGCGACGACCGGTGAAGTAATTATCGACGCACAGCACATCGTTGCCGTCCTTCACCAGACGCTCGCACAGATGCGAGCCAAGGAAACCAGCACCGCCGGTGATAAGTACGCGTCCCGACTCCATCATGCTCGTCCCCTCCGGCGAATCCCCAGTCTTGCAACAACCGTAGCGAGCCACCTATCGGCGCACAAGCGCCATACATGCCGGGGCGGACATCAGCGGATGCCCTGTGCAAAGACCACAGCGCCGGAATGACCGGCGCGGCCATGGCACCGCACGCGCATGAGTCGGGATGTAAGTGCAGATTGTCGCTGGCTGAGAAGCTGGCGACCCCAACGGGAGTCGAACCCGTGTCTTCACCGTGAAAGGGTGACGTCCTAGGCCTCTAGACGATGGGGTCGGCCTGTTGCACCGGCTGCCCGGCGCGACGCGGTGTGTAACCGCTCCGGCTGCACAAATCAATAGCCGCTGCCCCGCCAGATTCCGCAGACGTTCCAGCCCTTCTGGATGCCGGATTCTGGCATCCGCCGCCCGAGCCAGGCTTTGTACCAATTTTGATATTGGTTCGAATTTTCAGACCGGAATTGCCGGGAAAGGCAGCAAATCGCCTCGAAAATTGGCATTCAGAACAAAGATTTATGGTTGTTGCTCCGAACCATTTTGTTTTAGGTTCGAGATCATGAACGACATGCTTCTCAAACAACCGCAACGTCGCAATGCCGCCGCCGACACGGTGGGACTGCTGCGCCGTTTGTTGCTGGAGCAGGCCAATGCACCGGAAAGCCCGCTGCCAACCGAGCGCAGTCTGGCCGCGCGCCTGGGCGTCAGCCGCCGCGTGGTGCGTCAGGCGCTGTCCGAACTGGAAGCCGAGGGCAAAATCTGGCGCCGCCAGGGCAAAGGCACCTTTATTGGTCCTGCCCCCTCCTCTTCTGCCCCGACGCTCAGCCGTCTCGCCAGCCGCACGAATTTCTACGAGATCATGGAAGTGCGCCTGCATATCGAGCCCAGCATCGCGCAGCTTGCGGCCCATCGCGCCAGCGCCGAGCAGATCGCCATGATCCGCAAGCTGGCCGAACGGGTCGCCACCGCCAGCATCGATACCGAACCGGCAACGCTGGAACGCTGGGACAGCGCGTTCCATCGCGCGCTGGCCGAAGCGGCCGGCAACCGTCTGTTTCTCGACCTGTTCGAAGTGATCGACAAGATCCGCTACGACGCCTCGTGGCAGAGCACACGTGCCCGCGCACGCACGCCCGATGGCAAGATGCGCTCGGCGCAGCAGCATCTCGAGATCGCCGAAGCCATCGCAGCCCGCGATTCCACGCGCGCCGCGTCGGTCATGCGGCAGCATATCGCATCGCATCAGGAAGCCCTGCTGAAAGCGATGAACAACGACCAGGGCATGACCGTATCGCCGCTCGGCCAGCCAGGCAGCCTCAGCATTCCGGATTTAAAAGCACCATGACAAAGATTCCTTTCGCCTTTACCACGCGTCCGGAGATCAAGGGCAATTTCGGCGTCGTCGCCACCACACACTGGATCGCCTCTTCGGTTGCGATGGGCGTGCTCGAGCGCGGTGGCAATGCCTTCGACGCCGCAGTCACTGCAGGTTTCACGCTGCATCTGTGCGAACCGCATCTGAACGGCGCCGGCGGCGACCTGCCGGCGCTGATGTGGAATGCGAAAACCAAACGCATCGACGTGCTCTGCGGCCAGGGTCCCGCGCCGGAGAAGGCCACGATCTCGCATTTCAAATCGCTCGGCCTCGATCTTATCCCCGGCTCCGGCCTCCTTGCGCCCTGTGTGCCCGGCGCCGTCGATGGCTGGCTGCTGATGCTGCGCGACTACGGCACCATCGATATTGCCGATGCACTGGCGCCGGCCATTCATTACGCCAGCCAGGGCTGCCCGCTGGTGCCGCGCGTGATCGACACCATTGCCACCGTGCAGGATCTCTTCCGCAATGAATGGAAAAGTTCAGCGGCTGTCTGGCTCACCAAAGGCGGCGATCTGCCGAAACCTTACACCCTGTTCCGCCAGGAAGCTCTGGCCGAAACCTATCGCAAGCTGGCCAGGATCGGTAGCGAGCGCAGCGGCAGTCGCGAGCAGCGCATCGATGCCGTGCGCAGCGCCTGGCGCGAAGGTTTTATCGCCGAAGCCATCGATGCTTTCAGCACCGGCACCGAAGCCATGGATGCCTCAGGCCGCCGCCATCGTGGCGTGCTGAGCGGCAACGACATGGCGAAGTGGCAGGCCTATGTCGAAAAGCCGCTGACCTACGATTATCACGGCTGGACCGTGGCGAAATGCGGCGCCTGGAGTCAGGGTCCGGCCTTCCTGCAGCAGCTCGCGCTGCTGAAGGGCTTCGATCTCGCCAAGATGGACCCTGCCGGCCCCGACTTCATTCATACGCTCGTCGAAGCCTCGAAGCTGGCCTTCGCCGATCGTGAAGCCTGGTACGGCGATCCCGATCATGTCGATGTGCCGATGGCTGCGCTTCTCTCAGACACCTATAATGCGCAACGCCGCAAACTGATTGGCGATATGGCATCGCTGGAGTTGCGCCCGGGCGATCCCGTAGGCCAGGGCGCGAAGCTGACCAGCATCAAGGCCGGCGAAGCGGGCGGCGTCGGTGTCGGCGAGCCCACGGTTGGCCGCCTGGCCGGCAGCGATGGCGCCGTGAATCGCCGCGGTGCGGCCAGCGGCGACACCTGCCACATCGACGTAATCGACCGCTGGGGCAACATGGTATCGGCCACGCCTTCGGGCGGCTGGCTGCAGAGTTCGCCGGTGATCCCCGAACTCGGCTTCGCCCTCGGCACGCGCGCGCAGATGTTCTGGCTCGAAGAAGGCCTACCCAATTCGCTCAAGCCCGGCAAACGGCCGCGCACCACGCTGTCGCCGTCAATGGCGTTGCGTGACGGCAAGCCGGCACTGGCCTTCGGCACGCCGGGTGGCGACCAGCAGGACCAGTGGTCGCCGCAGATGTTCCTCAAGATCGCGCATCACGGCATGAATCTGCAGGAATCCATCGACAGTCCAGCCTGGCATAGCGAGCACTTCCCCTCTTCCTTCTATCCGCGTGCCGCCAAGCCCGGCCATCTCGGCCTGGAAGGTCGTTTTGCGAAAGAAACCATTGAGGCGTTGAAGGCACGCGGCCACAAGGTTGAAGTCGGCGGCGACTGGTCGGAAGGGCGGCTCTGCGCCGCTGCCACCGATGAAACACCTGAAGGCACTCTGCTGCGCGCCGGCGCCAATCCGCGCGGTATGCAAGGTTATGCGGTGGGTCGCTGAACCATGACCTGGTCGATTGTCGCCCGCGATCCAGCCACTGGCGCCTTCGGCGTTGCGGTCACGACCAAGTTCTTCGCCGTCGGGGCGCTGTGCCCCCATGCGAAAAGCGGCACCGGCGCTCTCGCCACCCAGGCCCTGATCAATCCCACATACGGGCCGCGCGGCCTGCGCATGCTGGATGACGACATGCCGGCCGCAGACGTGGTCCGTTGGCTGACGTCATCCGATGGCGGCCAGTCTGCACGGCAGCTGCATGTGGTGGATCGGGCGGGCCGCACCGCAGCCCATACCGGCGCCGATTGCATTGGCTGGTGCGGCCACAAGACCGGCGAGGATTTCTCGGTGGCCGGCAACATGCTGGCCGGTGCGGCCGTCGTCGAGGCGACCTTCGCCAGTTTTGCGGCCAGCGCGAAACCCTTTGCCGAACGCCTGCTCGACGCACTGGATGCGGGCCAGGCGGAAGGCGGCGACAAGCGCGGCAAGCAGTCCGCCGCGTTGCTGATCCACACCGCTGAAGACTATCCGGCACTGAGCCTGCGGGTCGACGATCACGACGAGCCGCTGGCCGAGCTGCGCCGGCTCTATGGGGTGTCCCAGGGCCGCTATGCTGCCTTTCTGAAATTCTTCGCCACCCGCGACAACCCGAGCGGCATCTGGGACCGCAGCGTGATCGAGGCCGAGGTCCAGCGCCTGGAACGCCAGCAGACGGGGCAGCCCTGATGGCTCTGCTCGAAGTCGACGACCTGAGAACCTTTTTCTCCTCCGATGGCGGCGAGTTTCGCGCCGTCGATGGCGTCTCCTTCAGCGTCGACAGCGGCAAGACGCTGGGCATTGTGGGTGAGTCGGGCTGCGGCAAGTCGGTCACCTCCCTGACCGTCATGGGCCTGCTGCCCAATCGTGGCGCCCGTATTGCCAGCGGCAGCATCCGCTTCGGTGGCATGGACCTGCGCGAGATCGACAAGGATGCCATGCGCGATCTGCGCGGCAATCGCCTGGCCATGATCTTCCAGGAGCCGATGACCTCGCTCAACCCGGCCTTTACCATTGGCGACCAGATCATGGAAGGCCTGATCCGGCATAAGGGCCTGAACCAGACAGACGCGCGTGAGGCGACCATCGCCATGCTGCGCAAAGTGAACATCCCGGCGCCGGAAAAGCGCGTGGATGATTATCCGCATCAGCTGTCGGGCGGTATGCGCCAGCGCGCCATGATCGCCATGGCGCTGGCCTGCGGGCCCGAGCTGCTGATTGCCGACGAGCCGACCACAGCGCTGGATGTGACGGTGCAGGCACAGATTCTCGATCTGCTGCGCGAACTGCAGCGTGATCTGGGCACGGCAATCATGCTGATCAGCCACGACATGGGCGTGATTGCCGAAATGGCCGATCATGTGGCGGTGATGTATGCCGGCCGCATCGTCGAACAGGCGCCGGTGGAACAGCTGTTCGATACACCGCAGCACCCCTACACCATCGGCCTGCTCGGCTCGATCCCGCGCCTCGATCACACCAAAGAGCGGCTGGCCGCCATCGAAGGCAGTGTGCCAGACCCGCTCAACCCGCCAGCAGGCTGCCGTTTCAGCCCGCGCTGCCCCTTTGTCGAGGCGCAATGCCGCGCTGAAGCGCCGGAGCTTCGCAATATCGTGGCCGGTCATGCCGTGGCCTGCTGGAAGGCGCCGCTGCTATGAGCAATCTCCTCGAGGTCCGCGGCCTGACCAAGCATTTCACCGCACGAACCAACTGGTTCGGTCGGCCGACCAGCTATGTCAGTGCCGTCGACGATGTCGATTTCACATTGAAGCCGGGCGAGACGCTGAGCCTGGTGGGCGAAAGCGGCTGCGGCAAATCCACCACCGGCCGCCTGGTGCTGCGCCTGATCGATCCGACCGCCGGGCAGATCATGTTCGACGGCCGCGACATCACCAGACTGCAGGGAACAGCGCTCCGGGATCTGCGCCGCGAAATGCAGCTGGTTTTCCAGGACCCCTACGCCTCTCTCAATCCGCGCATGACCGTGGGCGACATTCTCGCCGAGCCGCTGATGCTGCACGGCCTGCTGCCGCCGGCAAAGCGCAAAGCCCGGGTGGAAGAGCTGCTGGAGCTGGTCGGTCTGCGCCCGGCCCATGCCCGGCGCTATCCGCATGAATTTTCCGGCGGCCAGCGCCAGCGCGTCGGCATCGCCCGCGCATTGGCTGTCGAGCCGAATCTGATTGTCGCCGACGAAGCCGTCTCGGCGCTGGATGTCTCTGTGCAGGCCCAGGTGCTGAACCTGATGAAGGATCTGCAAGCGCGGCTGGGCATTGCCATGATCTTCATCGCCCATGACCTGGCGGTGGTCCGGCATATCGCCCAGCGCATTGCCGTGATGTATCTCGGCCGGATTGTCGAGGTGGCGACGACCACAGAACTCTTCACCAATCCGCGACATCCCTATACCCGCGCATTGCTCTCCGCCATTCCGGTGCCGCAGCCCAATGCCGTGCGCCAACGCGTGATCCTGACCGGCGACGTGCCCAGCCCGATCGACCCTCCGGCCGGCTGCCGTTTCCATACGCGCTGTCCCTTTGCCGTCGATCTGTGCCGCAGCAGCATTCCTTCGATGGAAAATATTGATGGCCATACGGTGGCCTGTCACCGCTGGCGCGAACTGCCGGTTGCCGCCCCGTTGCCCGTGGAAGGCGGCAGCGCCGGCGCCGAGCGACTGGCGCGCCTGCAGGCCCGTTTCGTGACCTCATCTGCAATCTAAGTCATTCACACAGGGGAGATGCCGACCATGTTAAGACAGACCACCTTCGCCATGCTGGCCGCCGCACTTGTCGCGGTTGCCATGCCCGCTTCCGCCCAGACCCTGAAATTCGGCCTCGCCGAAGACCCCGACGCTCTAGATCCGACGCTGGCCCGCACCTTCGTCAGCCGCATCGTCTTCTCGGCGCTGTGCGACAAGCTGGTGGATATCGACCCAGATCTGAAAGTCGTACCGCAGCTCGCCACCGAATGGAGCTGGTCGGCCGATAACAAGGCGCTGACCATGAAGCTGCGTCCCGGCGTGACCTTCCATGACGGCGAGAAGTTCGATGCCGAAGCGGTGAAGTACAACATCGAGCGCCACAAGACCCTGCAGGGTTCGCAGCGCCGTGGCGAACTGTCGGCTGTCACCACTGTTGACGTGGTCGATCCGCTGACCGTAAAGATCAATACCCAGGCGCCGTTTGCACCGCTGCTGGCCACGCTGACCGACCGCGCCGGTATGATGATCTCGCCGAAGGCCGGCAAGGCGCTGGGTGACAAGTTCGCCACCGCGCCGGTCTGCGCCGGCCCGTTCAAGTTCGTCGAGCGCGTTGCCCAGGACCGCATCGTGGTCGAGAAATATGACGGCTACTGGAACAAGGCTAATGTGCATCTGTCGCGCATCGAGTTCCGCCCCTTCATCGACGCCACCGTGCGCCTGGCCAACCTGCGGTCGGGCCAGCTCGACCTGATCGAGCGCCTCGCCGGCACCGACTTCAAGGATGTGCAAAAGGACAAGAAGCTGAAGTCGGGCCAGATCACCGAAATCGGCTACTACGGCATCACCATCAATATCGGCAAAAGCGACAAGGCGAAGTCGCCGATCGGTTCGAGCCAGAAAATCCGCGAGGCGCTGGAGCTTTCCATCGACCGCAACGGCATCAACCAGGTGGTGTTCGACGGCCTTTCCACGCCGGGCAACCAGTGGGTTGCACCGACCAACGCCAACTACACCAAGTCGGTGCCGGTGCCCAAGCGCGATGTGGCCAAGGCAAAGCAGCTGCTGAAGGAAGCCGGCAATCCGAACCCCGTGGTCAATCTGGTGACGCCCACCACGACGGACGCCCGCAACATCGCCCAGGTGGTGCAGGCGATGGCGAAGGAGGCCGGCTTCGATGTGCGCATTCAGGCGACTGAATTCGCCACCTCGCTGAACATGGCCGATAAGGGCGACTTCGAGGCTTATATCCTGGCCTGGAGCGGTCGTCCCGATCCGGACGGCAACCTGTACAGCTTCCATGCCTGCAACCAGCCGCTCAACTATTCCGGCCTGTGCAATCCGGCGCTGGACGAAATCCTCAACGATTCACGTCTGACCACCGATATTGCCCAGCGCCGCACGGCCTGGGAGAAAGCCGTGAAGATCGTCAATGCCGAGCGGCCGATCATCTATCTGCTGCATCGCAAGTGGCTCTGGGCCTACGCGCCCAAGCTGACCGGATTCAAGGAATATCCGGACGGCCTGATCCGCTTCACCGGCATGAAGAACGGTTGATCGTAACGGGGCCGCGCCCACCCGGGTGCGGTCCCTTCTTTCCAGCAAGGCCCCATGACCCGCTTCCTGTTCCGGCGTATCGCCATCCTGCTGCCGACACTGCTGTTCGTGTCGATCATCATTTTCGGGCTGCAGCAGTTGCTGCCCGGCGATCCGGCCATTGCCATGGCCGGCGAGGAACGCGATCCGCAGGCGATTGCCGAAGTGCGGGCCAAGTACAATCTCGACAAGCCATTGCCGGTGCAATACTGGCTGTGGATTAGCGGCGTGCTGCAGGGCGATTTTGGCGAATCCATCCGCATCCAGATGCCGGTGAGCCAGCTGCTGGTGGAAAAACTGCCGGTGACCGTGGAGCTTGCCATCCTCGCCATGCTGGTGGCGCTGGCCATCGGCTTGCCCGCCGGTGTCATTTCCGCGCTCCACAATGGCCGCTGGCCCGACTATGTCGCCAATATCGTCGGCCTCTGGGGTCTGTCGACGCCGAATTTCTGGCTCGGCATCATGATGATCTTGTTTTTCTCGGTCGAACTCGGCTGGCTGCCGGCCTCGGGCTATGTCAGTCCCGGTGAAGATCTTGGCGCCAATCTGGTCGCAATGATCATGCCGGCCTTCGTGCTCGGCACCGGCATCGCCGCCGTCTTCATGCGCCATACCCGCAGCGCCATGCTGCAGGTGCTGGCCAGCGACTATATCCGCACCGCCCGCGCCAAGGGCCTGTTCGAGCGCGTGGTGATCGGCAAGCATGCCTTCCGTAATGCCGCGGTGCCGGTGATCACGCTCGGCGCGCTGGAATTCGGCCAGCTGCTTTCGGGGGCGGTACTGACCGAGCAGATTTTCTCCATTCCCGGCTTCGGCAAACTGATCGTCGATGCGGTGTTCAATCGCGACTATGCCGTGGTCCAGGGCGTCGTGCTCTGCACCGCCACCGCCTATATCGTGCTGAACCTGTTGGCCGATGTGGCCTATTTCCTCGTGAATCCGAGGCTGCGCGCATGACCGATATGGCCCTCGCCTCTCCCGCCGCCAAGCCGGCCGTCGAACAAAGCCCGGCACAGCGCGCCTTCCGTCGCCTGTTGCGACGCAGGGGCGCCGTAGTCGGCCTTGTTGTCGTCCTGCTGTTCGTTGCTGGCGCTGTCTTCGCGCCGCTGATCGCGCCTTACGATCCCATCGAGGCCAACTGGGGGGCTGTACGCGGCGCACCGACGCTGGAGAACTGGTTCGGCGGCGACGAACTCGGCCGCGACGTGCTGTCGCGGGTGATCTTCGGCGCCCGGGCCTCGCTGCTGGCCGGCGTACTCTCGGTCGCCATCGCACTGGCCATCGGCATTCCGGTCGGGCTGCTGTCAGGGTATGCCGGCGGTCTCGTGGATGGCGTGCTGATGCGCATCACCGATGCTATGCTGGCTGTGCCCTTCCTGATCCTGGCCATCGCGCTGGCGGCCTTCCTCGGCCCCAGCCTGACCAACGCCATGATCGCTATCGGCATTTCGGCGACACCGATCTTCGTGCGCCTGACCCGTGCGCAGGTGCAGGCGGTGCGCGTGGAGGATTACATCGAGGCGGCGCGCGCCGTGGGCAATTCGCCGCTGCGTATTGCCTTCCGGCATATCCTGCCCAACATCTGGCCGGCCTTGATGGTACAGGCGACCCTTACCATCGCCTCTGCCATCATCGCCGAAGCCAGCCTGTCTTTCCTTGGCCTGGGCCAGCAGCCTCCGGCGCCAAGCTGGGGCAGCATGCTGAACTCGGCCAAGGATTTCCTCACCCAGGCGCCGTGGATGGCAATCTATCCCGGCATCTCGATCTTCGTCGTCGTGCTGTCGTTCAACCTGCTGGGCGACGGCCTGCGCGATGCGCTGGATCCGCGTCACAGAGAATAAACAGCCCGCCTCTTGCCCGGCGTCCGCCAGCCTCCTACCATTCGCCATCAGCAGGAGGACGCCATGGGCCACGATCACCCCCACCACACCGACTGGAAACATGACGGCGTGAAGGTGATCCCGGGCAGCCAGCTCGATCCCAACACTGCGCAGACGCCGGGCATGAACCGCGCCACCGCGATCAACTTCGCCCGCGCCGGCGCCCAGAAGATCTGGGCCGGTACCGTGCATATCCATGCCGATGCCAAGACCGGCGCGCATCACCACGGCGATCTGGAAAGCGTGATCTACGTGGTGAAGGGCAAGGCGCGCATGCGCTGGGGCGAGCATCTGGAATTCACCGCCGAAGCCGGACCGGGTGATTTCATTTTCATCCCGCCCTATGTGCCGCACCAGGAAATCAATGCCAGCACCGACGAGACTCTGGAATGCGTGCTGGTGCGTTCGGGCCAGGACCCGGTGGTGGTCAACCTGGATATCGAGCCGGTGGAAAAGCCCGAAAACGTCTTCTGGGTCGACCCGATCCACGCCCATCCGGACCAGAAGCGCTAGCCCTCCCGTACGGATATCATGCTGTACAATCGGGTATTCGGCTCCGGCAATCGCCGGGGCATCATATCGTTTTCGCTAGCGATCGTTCTGTTTGTCATCAACGAAGCATTGTGCAAGCTGGTCTATGCCACCGTGCCGGCCAGCCAGATCATGGCCGTGCGCGGCCTTGTCGCCATGGTCCTGATTCTGGGGATCGCCCATGCTGTCGGCGCCACACGCCAGATGGGCAGACTACTCGACCGCCGGGTGTTGATCCGCAGCAGCACCGATCTGGTCGGCAGTTACCTCTACATGTTTGCCCTGTTCCATATGCCTATCGGCAACATGATGGCGATCAACATGGCTTCACCCCTGATGATGACCGCCGTCGTGGCGTTGATGCTGCATGAATCCGTGGGCTGGCGACGCTGGTGCGCGGTCATTGTCGGCTTCATCGGCGTTCTGCTGGTCGTGCAGCCCAGCGCCGGCAGCTTCAATGGCTATTCCATTCTGGCGATCGCCGCCGTCTGCTGCATTGTGGTCCGCGACCTGGTGACCCGCCGCATCGACGCCGCCATTCCGAACGTCATCATCACCCTGGCCAATGTCAGCATGATGGCTGTCGTGGCATCCCTGCTGGCGCTAGTCGAAGGCTGGGTGGCGATGGGCTGGTACGAAACCCTGTTGCTCAGCATCGCCGCAGTCTTTATCGCGGCCGGCTATCAGCTCGCGGTCGACGCCTTCCGTCACGCCGAAGTTCCGGTGATCGTGCCGCTACGCTATACCGGCCTGCTTTGGGCCCTGCTGATCGGTTATCTGGTCTGGGGCGATGTGCCCAACGAACTGGCCGCTGGCGGCATCCTGCTGATCGTGGCCAGCGGCTTGTATGTGCTGCATCGCGAACGGCTGCGCGGAATTGTTCCGCCGCCGGTCGAGCCTAATCCCTGACGTTTCAGCCAGGCTGCGCCGCATCCTCCAGCACGAACTGCACCCGGCGTTCGCCACGCCAATGATCGGCGCGCAGATGGCCGCCCACATGCAGGGCCGAGCCGGTCTGGCGCGCTTGCAGCAAAGCCGGACCCAGCTCGCCCTCGACGCTGCGGAAGGCTATGGCACGCAGGCGCGGTCCGCTGCCATCGCCCGAAGCCAGCAGGCAGCGCACATGCTTCTCGCCCACCACATCGGCGGTGATGACGCGCGCACCGGCCAGGGCAAAGCGCGGTTCCGGATTGCCCGAGCCATAGGGGCCGAGCTGTTCCAGCTTGTCGTAGAGCTCGGCATTGGCGCCGCCAACGCCCAGGGCCCCGTCGAAGCCCATCGACGCCGAAGCGCCGGCCTTTTCCACCGCCGCCGCCAGCCGTTCGTTCAGGAAGGCCTTCAGCTCGTTCAGCTTCACCGTTTCCACCGTCAGGCCCGCGGCCATGGCATGGCCGCCACCGTTGACCAGTAACCCGGCCTGTCCGGCCGCCACCACGGCAGCGCCGAGATCGACGCCCGGGATCGAACGGCCCGAGCCCTTGCCGATACCATTCTCGTCCAGTGCGATGACAAAGCTCGGACGACCCGAGGCTTCGCGCACACGGGCGGCGACAATGCCGATCACGCCCGGATGCCAGCCCTGCCGCGCCACCAATGCCAGCGCCGCCGTCTCGGGCACATGGTCGAGTTCGGCCATGGCCTCCATGAGGACACCGGCCTCGATCTCCTGGCGCTCGCGGTTGTAGCGGTCGAGTTCGGCCGCCATCTGCGTGGCGAGCCGCACATCGTCGGTGGAGAGCAGCCGGGTGCCCAGATCGGCCTGACCGACGCGGCCGCCCGCATTGACCCGCGGCCCCAGCAGAAAGCCGAGATGATAAGCGCCCGGCGGCTCGTTGACGCCGGCGACATCGGCAAGCGCCGCCAGGCCGGCATTGCTGCGGCCACGCAGAATCTTCAGTCCCTGCCCGACCAGGGCACGGTTCAGACCGGTGAGCGGCACGACATCGCAGACCGTGCCCAGCGCCACCAGATCGAGCCAGCCGAGCAGATTCGGTTCGGGACGGTCGGTGTTGTAGTAGCCGCGCGCGCGCAGGCGGCGGTTGATCGCCACCATGAACAGGAAGGCGACGCCGACGGCCGCGAGCTGGCCGAAGCCCGGCGCCTCGTCGAGCCTGTTGGGATTGATGACCGCAACGGCTTTTGGCAGTTCGGGTTCGGCCAGATGGTGGTCGACCACAATCACGTCGAGGCCGACCGAGGCGGCGTCTTCCAGCGGCGCAAAAGCCAGTGTGCCGCAATCCACCGTGATGACCACGGCGACGCCCTCCTGCCGCAGCTTGCGCAGGGCGGGGGCATTGGGGCCATAGCCCTCTTTCAGGCGATCCGGGATATAGACCTGCAGGTCGCGGCCGATGGCGCGGAAAAAGCGGTTCAGCAAGGCCGTCGATGTCGCGCCATCGACATCGTAATCGCCGAACACCGCCACCTTCTCGCCCTTGATGATCGCATCCGCCAGCCGTTCGGCCGCGACATCCATGTCATGGAAGCGGGAGGGATCGGGCAGCAGGCGACGGAGCGACGGATTGAGATGATCTTCCAGCTCCTCCAGCGCGATGCCGCGCCCGGCCAGCACGCGCCCGAGGATTTCCGGCAGGCCGGCCTGCTGCGCCAGTGCCAGCGCCAGCCGCTCATCACTGTTGCGCAGGCGCCAGCGGCGGCCCTGCACAGACCGTGCGACGCCCAGAAAAGCCGGCCCGCTGTCAGCCAGCATGGCTCAGGCCGGTGTGAGCGGACGAATGACGGCTTCGATGCGACGAATGGTGCCGGTCTGCGAACGCATGACGATGGAGTTGACCTTGAAGCCGCCCGGGACACGTTTCACGCCATGCAGCATCGAGCCATCGGTGACGCCGGTCGCAGAAAAAATCACATCGCCGGATGCCAGGTCGGTGAGGCTGTATTTGCGATCCAGCTTCTCAATCCCCAGACGCCGGGCGCGATTGCGTTCGTCTTCGTTGCGGAAGATCAGACGGGCCTGCATCTGACCACCAATGCAACGCAGCGCCGCCGCCGCCAGCACGCCCTCCGGCGCGCCACCCGAGCCCATGTAGATATCAATCCCCGTGGCCGGGTCGGTGGTGGCGATGATGCCGGCCACGTCGCCATCGGAAATCAGCGAGACGCGGGCGCCGGTAGCCCGCACCTGCTGGATCAGGTCCATATGACGCGGTCGGTCGAGGATGCAGACGGTCAGTTCGGAAACCGCGATACCCTTGGCATCGGCCAGGCGTTTCAGATTTTCAGCCGGCGTGTAATCGAGATCGACCACACCGTCGGTGAGCCCGCCGCCAACCGCGATCTTGTCCATGTAGACATCGGGCGCATTGAGGAAACAGCCGGCATTGGCAAAGGCAATCACACAGAGCGCATTGCTGCCGCCCTTGGCGGTGATCGACGTGCCTTCAAGCGGATCGAGCGCGATATCGATCCGCGCCCCCTTCCCGGTACCGACCTTCTCGCCGATATACAGCATTGGCGCTTCGTCGCGCTCACCCTCGCCGATCACAATGGTGCCGTCGATATCCAGATCGTTCAGCGCCGTGCGCATGGCATCGACAGCCGCCTGGTCGGCCGCCATCTCATCGCCCAGACCGGTCAGTCGGGCGGCAGCAATAGCGGCAGCTTCGGTCACCCGCACAACTTCAAGCGTGAGATTGCGTTCAACCGAAAGGCTTGCGGCACTTGCGGTCGCCCTGTCCGGTTTGGCCTTGCTTTTCACGCTGCCCGTTTTGGTCGCGGCCATGGCAAATCCCGATGCGTCAGAGCGGTTCGATACGGATCAGCGCCGGCGGCTGCAGCACCGACCGCAGTTTGCCGATTTTTTTCATCGCGCGGGTCATGTCGGCTTCACGCGCTTCGTGGCTGATCAGCATCACGGCGACAGGCTGGTTTTCGGCCTCCGAGCGGCCACGCTGCACCAGGCTCTCGATGGAGATCTTTTCATCCCGCAATACAGCCGACACATCGGCCAGCACACCCGGCTGGTCGCGCACGATCAGGCGAATGTAATAACGACCGACATGATCGGCCATGGCGGCAGGTTTCAGACTCTGCAGCTTGGCTGCCGGCACGCCGAAAGCCGGCGCCGAACGGCCCGCGGCAATATCGGCCAGATCGGCCACGACGGCCGATGCGGTCGGGTTGCTGCCGGCGCCACGACCCTCGAACATCACACGGCCGACATAGTCGCCCTCGGCAGCCACGGCGTTGAACACGCCATCCACATGGGCAATCGGCGTATTGGCCGGCACCATGCAGGGATGCACGCGCTGCTCCACGCCCTTGGTCGTGCGACGGGCAATCGCCAGCAGCTTGATGCGGTAGCCGAATTCCTTGGCAAAGGCGATATCGACAGCCGAGACATTGCGGATGCCTTCCACATGCACGGCCTTGAAATCGACCTTGGTGTTGAAGGCCAGCGAGGTCAGCACCGCCAGCTTATGCGCGGCATCGACGCCATCGACATCGAAACTCGGATCGGCCTCGGCATAGCCCAGCTGCTGGGCTTCCTTCAGCACGTCGCGGAAATCGCGCCCGGTTTCGCGCATCTCGGTCAGGATGTAATTGCAGGTGCCGTTCAGGATGCCCGTGATGCCCTGCACGCGGTTGCCGATCAGGCCTTCGCGCAGCGCTTTCAGGATCGGGATGCCGCCGGCGACGGCGGCTTCGAAACCCAGTGGCGCGGCTTTGGTCTCGGCCAGCGCCGCGATCCTGTCGCCATACATGGCCAGCATCGCCTTGTTGGCGGTGACCACGCCCTTGCCGGCCTTCAACGCAGCCTCGACCAGGGTGCGGGCGACACCGTCAGCGCCGCCGATCAGTTCGACCACGACATCGACATCGGGATCGCCGGCCAGGTCAATTGCCTTGGCATACCAGCGCCAGTCGCCTTTCGGAATGTCGCGCTTCTTGCGCTTGTCGCGCGCCGAAACCGCCACCACCATGATCTTGCGGCCGGTGCGGGCTGCCAGCGCATCGCCATGCTGATGCAGCAGGCGCAGCACGCCGGCCCCCACCACACCCAGACCGGCGATGCCGACTTTCAGCGGCGCCGGCGCTGTCTTGTATACTTTAGCCATTCGCCGCCGCCTTCTCATCCGCGAGATTGGACGGCGAACCGAGCAGCCGCTTGATGTTCTTCACCGCCTGGCGGGTGCGATGCTCGTTCTCGACAAAGGCCAGACGCACGAAATTATCGCCATGCTCGCCAAAGCCGATGCCGGGCGCCACCGCCACTTCGGCCTCGCGCAGCAGCAGCTTGGAGAACTCGACTGAGCCCAGATGCGAATAGCGCTCCGGGATCGGTGCCCAGCAGAACATCGACGCATTCGGCAGCGGGATATTCCAGCCGGCGGCATTCAGGCCCTTCACCAGCACGTCGCGGCGTGACTTGTAGGTCTGACGGATTTCCTCCACGCAGTCCTGCGGGCCGTTCAGCGCCGCACTGGCCGCCACCTGGATCGGCGTGAAGGCGCCGTAATCGAGGTAGGACTTCACCCGCGCCAGGGCACCGACCAGCGTGGCATTGCCGGCGCCGAAACCGATACGCCAGCCTGGCATGTTGTAGGTCTTTGACAATGAGGTGAATTCGATGGCGACATCGCGCGCGCCCTTCACCTGCAGGATCGAAGGCGGCGGATTGCCGTCGAAGTAGATTTCCGAATAGGCCAGATCGGAAATCACCCACATGTTGCGCTTCTTGGCGAAGTCGACGATCTCCTCATAGAAGCTGAGATCGACGGTCATCGCGGTAGGATTGGCCGGGAAGCTGACGATCAGCGCGATCGGCTTGGGCACGCTGTGCTGATAGGCGCGATCAAGACCGGCGATGAAATCGATACCCGGGCCGATGGCGACCGAGCGCACATTGGCACCGGCAATGACGAAGCCGAAGGCATGCATCGGATAGCTTGGGTTCGGCACCAGCACGGTGTCGCCCGGCGCCGAAATCGCCATGGCGAGATTGGCGAGGCCTTCCTTGGAACCCAGCGTGACGATGGCTTCCTTCTCGGGATCAAGCTCCACCCCGAAACGGCGGCCATAATAATTCGACAGCGCCTTGCGCAGACCCGGCACGCCGCGGCTGGAGGAATAACGATGGGCGCGCGGATTCTGCGCGGCCTCCACCAGCTTGGCCACGATATGCGGGGGCGTGGCGTTATCGGGATTGCCCATGCCGAAGTCGATGATGTCCTCGCCGCGAGCTCGCGCCGCAGCCTTCATACGGTTCACTTCCTCGAACACGTAAGGCGGCAGGCGCTTGATGCGGTAGAACTCGGTATCCATGGTCTTCAGGTCCACTGATGGAAAACTGGTTATGAAAACAGGGCTTCAGTTACACGAAGGCGCGGCAGCTATTCGCCCCGCGCCCCCGCCGATCCTTAGCTGAAATCTGTTTAGTTTACGACGTAGATTTCAACCCGGCGGTTCTGGTCGCTAGCTCGCGCCGCGGTTTCGTAATAGGCCGGTGCTGTCGAACCCACCTGGCTGTCGAGCCTGATCTGGGCCGGCGAAATCCCGCGCCGGCGCAGTTCGGCCGCCACCAGTTCGGCGCGGCGCTGCGACAGACCCGACTGCGCCGGGGCCGGCGCGTAACCGACCACCCGCAGCGAACCCTTGCCGCCGACACCCTTGAAATACTCGGCCACTTTGTTGACCAGGGCCTTGTCATCGTTCCCCAGCGCCGTCTCGTTGGCGTTGAAGCGCACAACGGCCAGCAACTGGGTCGAACCGGGCAGCGGGGCCGCCGCATAGGAGGCGCTGTTGCCCTGGGGCTGGGCCAGGCCGGCCGGCAGCGTATTGGAACCGGACTGGGCCAGGCTCTGCGAGAAGCTGTCGGTCACACTGGCGGCACGCGCCGGCGCCTGCTGTGCCGGCATGGCCTGCGACGGGCTGACGCCGCCCTGCGGGCCGGGGACCGTCGGCGCCACCGCACCGCGCGCCTGGGTCGAGGTGCCGGTCGGTAACTGCGTCACCGGAGCCCGCGGGGTCGGCGGCGGCGTGGCGCCGTCCGCCGGACGGGCCCTCAGCTCTTCATCGGTATAGCGGGCATTGTTGCGGTCGGCCGCCAGGTTATCGACGGCCTGCCGGCGCTCGCCGGTCGAACTGACCTCGACGGGCTTGGCTGGAACCCGGGCCAGATTGGGGAAACGGTCGCTGTTGGCCGCCGTGGGCGAACCGGTCGCCGTGGCCGCGCTCGGCGGTGCATCCTCGTCGCTGCCGAACAGCTGCGTCGGATCGGCCCAGGTGCCGCAGGCCGACAGGCCGAGCATGGCGGTCAGCAGTGCAAGCGCAGCTGTGCCGCGCAGGCCCAGCTTGCGCGGATCGTGGGCGCTCCGCGTCGTCTTACCGGCGGAAGCCGTGCCGATCCAAGCCATATCCATACCCCCTGAAGCCCTAAAAAACGCATTCGTCGTCCCGACCGGCGCAGCGGCCTTGCGGGGCGATTCCCTATCCCTTAACCTCAATCCGTGCCGAGAAAATCCGGGCAAACCCGGAATCGTACAGGCGAGGAAACGGGCCCCGAGAATAAGGACTGTCGGATGGCGAAGCAACCGGACAGTGGCAAACCGGACGGCAACAATAAGCCAGACAGTGATATTCCGCTGCCGGACCCGGCGGCATGGGCCAAGACCTGGGCCAAGATGGCCGAGCATGGCCAGAAGCTGATGGCCGATTATGCCGCCCGTCAGCAGGCCGAGGCCGAGGCCGCCCCCTCCGGCAAGCCCCCCGCCCCGGTCAATCCCGATCCCCTGAATCTCGGCGGCGCCTATCTGGAAATCGCCCAGAAGCTGATGGCCGACCCGGCCAAGCTCGCCGAATCCCAGATCAAGTTCTGGCAGGACTACGCCAAGCTGGTGGCCAACACCACCGACCGCTTCATGGGCAAGGAGACCGCCCCGCTGATCCAGCCCGACAAGGGCGACAAGCGGTTCAAGGATCCGGCCTGGCAGGACAGCGCCGTCTTCGACTATTTCAAGCAGGCCTATCTGCTGACCTCGCGCTGGGTGCAGCAGACGGTGACCGGCGTGGAGGGCGTCGACCCCAGGGTCGCCCGCAAGGTGGAGTTCTATACCAAGCAGTTCGTCGACGCGATGTCGCCGTCGAACTTCGCCCTGACCAACCCGGAAGTGGTGCGCGCCACGCTCGACTCCAAGGGCGAGAACCTGGTCAAGGGCATGGAAAACCTGCTGGAGGACCTGGAGCGCGGCCACGGCAAGCTGAACGTGAAGATGGTGGATGCCAAAGCCTTCACCGTCGGCGAAAACATCGCGGTGACGCCCGGCAAGGTGGTCTACCAGAACGACCTGATGCAGCTGCTGCAGTTCGAACCGACCACCAAAGAGGTCTACCAGCGGCCGCTGTATATCGTGCCGCCCTGGATCAACAAATATTACATCCTCGACCTGAAGCCGCAGAATTCCTTCATCAAATGGATGACGGAAAAGGGCTATACCGTCTTCGTCGTGTCGTGGAACCAGCCTGACGAAACCATGATCGACAAGACCTTCGAAAGCTACATGCGCGAAGGTATTCTCGACGGCCTCGACGCCGTGAAGAAGGCCACCGGCGAGGACGAGGTCACCGCGATCGGCTACTGCATCGGCGGCACGCTGATGGCCTCGACGCTGGCCTGGATGGCGGCGAAGGGCGACGAGCGCATCAAGGCTGTCACCTTCTTTGCCGCCCAGGTGGATTTCTCGGAAGCCGGCGAACTCAGCGTCTTCACCGACGAGGACACGCTCAGCTATCTGGAAAGCCTGATGTCGGACAAGGGCTATCTCGATGGCGGCGAGATGGCGACCACCTTCAACATGCTGCGCGCCAACGACCTGATCTGGTCGTTTGTGGTGAACAACTATCTGCTGGGGAAAGAGCCCTTCCCCTTCGACCTGCTCTACTGGAATTCCGACTGCACGCGCATGCCGGCCAAGATGCACGGCTTCTATCTGCGCAATATGTACCAGCAGAATCTGCTGTCGCAGCCGGGCCGGCTGGAGCTGGCCGGCGAGCGGCTCGACCTGCGCAAGATCAAGATTCCGGTCTACCTGCAGGCCAGCCGCGACGACCATATCGCGCCCTACCGCTCGGTCTACAAGGCGACGCAGCTCTATGGCGGGCCGGTGCGCTTCATGCTGGCGGGCTCGGGCCATATCGCCGGCGTCATCAATCATCCGGCGGCGAAGAAGTATCAGCACTGGCTGAACGACACCAAGACCAACCCGCTGGACGTGGAAGACTGGATCAAGGGCGCGAAGGAATATCCCGGCTCGTGGTGGGATGACTGGGACAAATGGCTCTCGGCGAAGTCCGGCCCCAAGGTACCCGCGCGCAAGCCGGGCGACGGCAAACTGAAGGTGATCGAGGCCGCGCCGGGCAGCTACGTGAAAAAGCGGATCGTGGACTGACGCCCAACCCGTCATCCCGGGCGTAGCGCAGCGAAGACCCGGGGATCCCATTTACGACAGCAAAACAAATGGGATTCCGGCTCGCGCTTCGCTTGGCCGGAATGACGACGACAAAAAAAAGGAAAAACGGATGCTGTTCCTGATCGATGTGAAATTCAACTTCACAACTCTTGGCGACAAGGCGCAGCAGCTGGTGCGCGCCGAGTGGGATGAGGAAGAGCGGCTGCTGGCGAAAGGCCAGTTCGTCGGCATCTGGCGCAAGGCCAACGGCATGGGCACCATGTTCATCCTGGACATGCCCACCAACGAGGCGGTCGGCAACCAGGTGCGTGCCATGCCGCTCTATCCCTTCTTCACCGATGTGCAGGTCACGCCGCTGATCGGCCATCCGAACTTCCCGCAGTTTGCCCGCGGCGCGGCGGCGCACGAGAAACCCGACAGCAGGCCGAAGCCGGACAGCAACCTGTTCCTGGTGGATGTGCGCATCGAATACCTGCGCGCCGGCGAGAAATTCCAGGACCTGGTGCAGGCCGAATGGCGCGCCTCGGAAGCCATGCTGGCCAAGCGGCAACTGGTCGGCATCTGGCGCAAGGCCAATGCGCTCGGCACTTACGTCTTGTGGAACCTGCCCGATGGCGAGGCGGTGGCGACCACCTTGCGCGGCATGCCGCTTTATCCCTGCTTCACCAAGACGGATGTCATTCCGCTGGCGATGCATCCAAACTTCCCGCAATTCGCGCGCCCGGCGGAAACGCACGAAAAGCCGGCGTGACGCCGCACTTTTTCAGCTAAGTCTTTGGCACTGCTGAGTCGGTAGCGGCCCGAGACCGCAGATCAGCCGCCAATTCAGAGCCGCTTGGATCCCATAGAGAGCCCATGCGATACCAGTTGCGTCCCGTTCAGGGCCAATTGAGTCCCATTGTGTCCCGTTGGAAGCCGATTGCGGCCAAGTGTGGCCAGGACTCTGCTGAATGCAAGACCGTATTCACGATGGGCAACAGCGGCTCAAGATCACTTGGGAAACCACACCGCAAAATCAAGTCCCGGCAATCGCGGTCTGCCCCCGATTACTTATCAGTTCATATTAGCCAAGCATTCATTCGCCGTTTTTATACGCTCTGAGGCGCTATTTTCTGCTGCCACCCGCCACCAACACTCCTCAAGCTCCGGGTCTTTGGACAAAGAGAATCTACCGAAGCGATAACCCTCACGATAAATATTTGCCGCTTCTTGCGCACCCTTTGCAGCGGACATCCGAACCCAACGCAGCATGTCAGAATAATTATAAGGGCAAGGCTCAAGTGGAGTTTGGTCTTCAATCCACATCCGAATTACATACGCGTATGTGAACGTCCAAGCACTATCACCTGTTTCTGCGAAGGGCGCGATTGCACCTAGCGCTTTTCTATAATCTTGTCTTCTTATGGCCTCTTCACCAATTTGCGCCGCTTGTTCAGCCGAATATTCAACCGCTACAGCCTTAGAAGGGGTGCACCCGGATAGAATTAAGCAAAGCCAGCATACACGGAGCATCCCAAAAACGCGTCATTCCATCTCCCTGGAAACAGGACCGAGTAATAGGGGACGCGAGTAATAGTAATCGGGGACAGACCACAATTCCTCTGCCCGATCATAGCAACCTCTCCTGCCGTGCGTCATCGGCAGCTTTGGCGGACGGGGTGGTTGCCAGTGTCGATGATCTCACCAAGCCGATACGAGAGCGGCAACAGAAAATCGTGGCCTGCCCGCGATGACGATCAGCTGCCCGTCACGGACGGGGTTCGCATGGAGTGGCTTGGTCCGGCGGGGCAGCACGAAAAGCCATTCGACCCTCAGCCGCCAAAGCAGTCCTTGCCGATCTTCGCGCTGGCTTCGGTGCCGAGCGTCTGCGGGTTGCCGCTGACCTTGCCCGCCATGGCGAGGTCTTTCACCTGCATGGACACGGCATTGAGAATGCCGGCCTGCCCGGACTGGCACAGCTTGGCGCCATCGGGATGCGCGGCCATGGTGGCGGCCACCACCGCCTCCACCTCGGCCGGGTCTTCGGCAGCCCGCACCCCCAGCGCCACCAGGATCAGGATCAGGGCCGCAAACGGCAGATAGCGTGTCATGGCAGGGCCTCCGGAGCGCGTGTCGGGTTCACACCGCTTTGAGTCATACCAAGGCCGGCCGGCAACCCGCCGGACGCAAAAGGAGTAGCGGCGCGCCCTTCCGGGATAGGTTTGGCGTGTATTCCCGGTCCTTCCCGCGCTGCCACGGGCTGACATCCCCATGCTTTTGCGGTATCCTATGGCGAAACATACTGGATGTTGGGTCGGCATCCGGTTTCGCACGACCGGGGGTAGTAAAACAGCTTTATGGGCCGGATGCTGGAAGGTGCACCGCAGCTGACGCTGGAGACGCTCCAGTCGCTTTACGCCTATTGGGCGGGCAAGCGTGCGGGCCGTCCCATGCCTGACCGCGCCGATATCGATCCCATCGAGATGAAGCCCTGGCTGGGCAATCTGATGCTGGTCGAGCGCAAGGATGACGGCGACTACTTATATCGTCTCTACGGCTCGACCTTCGTGAACCAGTTCAAGGTCGACATGACCGGCAAGCGGGTCAACGAGCTGCCGGAACAGCAGGCCGATCTGCTGCGCACCGAATATGACGCCGTGGTGCACAGCCGGATGCCGATGTCGCGCCGCTATACCGCCACCTTCGATTACACCTCGCGCGACAAACGCTCGCAGTGGCAGGTGGAACGCAGCTGGGAGCGCCTGTCCCTGCCGCTGACCGCCGGCAGCGACGAGGTCCGGATGCTACTGGTCGCCGCCTTCCCGATCGAACCGGCCCCGGAAGACCGCTACTCCTGATTTTCCTCGGAAAACAGCCATATTATATGGCCTCTTACCCCCCTGGATTTGACAAGGGGGATTGCATCGCCCATGTTCCCCGGGCCGCGTCGGGTGCCGTCTCGCCGTCGCTTTGTTGAATTTTTGTTGGAAAACAGCCCCTTATGAAAGTCGTAGTCGTCGAAAGCCCGGCGAAGGCTAAGACCATCGAAAAGTACCTCGGTCCCGGCCACAAGGTCCTGGCCTCCTTCGGCCATGTCCGCGACCTGCCGGCCAAGGAGGGCTCGGTTGAGCCCGACAAGGACTTCGCGATGCACTACGAGATGTCGGGCCGCGGCTCGGAATCGATCCGTGCCATTGCCGGCGCCCTGAAAGAGGCCGACACCCTGATCCTGGCGACCGATCCGGATCGCGAGGGCGAAGCGATTTCCTGGCATGTGCTGGAAGCCCTGAACAACCGCAAGGTCGTCAAGGGCAAGACCGTACGCCGGGTGGTGTTCAACGAGATCACCAAGACCGCCGTGCTGGGCGCCATGGCGGCGCCGCGCGATATCGACATGGACCTGGTGAATGCCCAGCAGGCGCGCCGCGCGCTGGACTACCTGGTCGGTTTCACCCTCTCGCCGGTGCTGTGGCGCAAGCTGCCCTCGGCCAAGTCGGCCGGCCGCGTGCAGTCGGTGGCCCTGCGCCTGATCTGCGAACGCGAGACCGAGATCGAGGCTTTCAAGCCGCGCGAATACTGGACCATCGGCGCCGACTTCCAGACGCCGTCGAACCAGAAGATCGTCGCCCGCCTGGTCGAGCTGGCCGGCAAGAAGCTCGACAAGTTCGACATCAACAACGAGGCCGCCGCCAAGGCTGCCGTGGCCAAGCTGGCCGGCCAGACATATGCCGTCAGCGATGTCTCGATCAAGCCGGCCAAGCGCCATCCGGCACCGCCCTTCACCACTTCGACGCTGCAGCAGGAAGCCGCGCGCAAGCTCGGCTTCTCGGCGCAGATGACCATGCAGGTGGCGCAGCGGCTGTATGAAGGCTTCGATATCGGCGGCGAGACCGTCGGTCTCATCTCTTATATGCGTACCGATGGCGTCAGCATGGCCGACGAGGCCATCCGCGCCGCCCGCGATGTGATCGCCGAGGATTTCGGCCGCGACGCCGTGCCGGAAAGCTGGCGCGTCTACAAGTCGAAGCAGAAGAATGCCCAGGAAGCCCATGAGGCGATCCGCCCGACCGACTTCCGTCGCCGGCCGAAAGCCGTCTCGCGCTATCTCGATGAGGTACAGCTCAAGCTGTACGAACTGATCTGGGTGCGCGCGCTGGCCAGCCAGATGGAATCCGCCGAGCTGGAACGCACCACCGTGGATATCGCGGCTGCCAACAAGGCCGGCACCTTCCGCGTCACCGGCACGGTCGTGCTGTCGCCCGGCTTCCTCAAGCTTTACGAGGAAGGCGTCGACGACAAGAGCGGCGACGATGAAGAAGGCGCCCGCCTGCCGAAGATGAGTGTCGGCGAGGCGATGAAGGAAGAAGGCGTCACGCCGGAACAGCATTTCACCGAGCCGCCGCCGCGCTATTCGGAAGCCAGCCTGGTGCGCAAGCTGGAAGAACTGGGCATTGGCCGGCCGTCCACCTATGCCGCCATCCTGGAAGTGCTGAAGGCGCGCAGTTATGTGAAGCTGGAGAACAAGCGCTTCACGCCGGAAGATGCCGGCTGGCTCGCCTATGCCTTCCTGGTCTGCTTCTTCGAGCAGTATTTCGCCTACAGCTTCACCGCCAGCCTGGAAGAAAAGCTGGACGAGATCGCCGAGCACAAGCTCGAGTGGAAGAAGGTGCTGGAAGATTTCTGGCAGGACTTCAGCCTGCATGACGCCAAGGAAAATCCGATCCCCTTCTCGGTGAAGGATGCGGTGACCCGCATCGACGAGAAGATGGGCCGCCGCGGCGAAGTGCTGGACGCCATCAACGCGCTGCTGGAGCATCATTTCTTCCCGCCGCGCGAAGACGGCAAGGGCGCCCGCCTCTGCCCGGCCTGCAACAAGGGCCAGCTCGCCATCAAGGCCGGCCGTACCGGTGCTTTCATCGGCTGCTCGGAATATCCCGGATGCAGCTACACCCGGCCGCTGAGCGCCGGTGGCAACGGCCATGGCGAGATCGCCATTTCCGGGCCGCAGGACCTGGGCGCCGATCCGGCCACCGGCCAGATGATCACCCTGCGCCAGGGCCCGTTCGGCCTCTATGTGCAGCTGGGCGAGGCCGAAGGCGAAGGCAAGGCAAAGACCAAGCCCAAGCGCGCCTCACTGCCCAAGGGCGTCGTCATCGAGGACGTCAACCTGGAGATGGCGCTGAAACTGCTGGCGCTGCCGCGCGTGATCGGCCCGCATCCCGATACCGGCAAGGAGATCCTCGCCGGGCTGGGCCGCTTCGGGCCCTACCTGCTGCATGACGGCGCCTATACCAAGCTGAAGGACGCCATGGAGGCGCTGGAGATCGGCATCAATCATGCCGTCCAGAAAATCGCCGATGCCGATGCACGCCGCAAAGGTCCGCGCGAGCGCGCCGAGCTGAAGGTGCTGCGCGAGATCGGCAAGCATCCGGAAGACGGCGAGATCATCAATGTGATCGACGGCCGCTATGGTCCCTACATCAAGCATGGTTCGACCAATGCCCCGATGCCACGTGGCATCGAGCTGGAGGCCGTGACGATGGAACAGGCCGTGGAAGCCATCGCCTCGCGCGCCGGCCAGGGCAAGGGCAGGAAGAAGAAGGCCGCACCCAAGAAGAGTTCCGGGGCCAAGAAGGCTGCTGCGCCGAAGGCGGCAAAGGCCGAGACGGCTGACGCCAAGCCCAAAGCCGCAAAGCCGAAAGCTGCCAAGGCCAAGAAGGCCGCCCCGAAGAAGAAAGCCGCGGCCAAGAAAGCCGCAGCGGCCTGACGCGCGTGGCCAAGAAGAACGTCCATCCGGGCCTTCCGTCCAAGCAGGACATCCTCAAGTTCATTGCCGAGAATCCCGGCAAGGTGGGCAAGCGCGAAATCGCCAAGGCCTTTGGCGTGGGGCCGGAGCTGCGCGTGCAGCTCAAGGGCCTGCTGCGCGAACTGAAGGCCGAGGGCGATATCAACCAGGGCCATGGCAAGCGCATGGCACCGAAAGATGCCCTGCCGGAAGTGACGCTGGTCGATATCGTGAAGCTCGACCGCGACGGCGACCTGCTGGGCCGCCCGGTGGAATGGACCGGCGACGGCGAATCCCCGCGCATCATCTTTGAGGTCAGCGGCAAGCAGCGCCGTCGCGAGCTGGCCGATGTGGGCGTCGGCGACCGCGTGCTGGCCCGGCTCGAACGCGCCGGCAAGAACCGCTACACCGGTCGCGTGGTCAAGCGGCTGGAACGGGACGAGCAGCCGGTGCTGGGCGTCTTCGCCCTCACCGAAAACAGCGAAGGCCGCCTGCAGCCGACCGACCGCAAGATCCGCCATGAATTCGTGATCGCGCCCGAGCATTACGGTCATGCCAAGCCCGGCGAGATCGTGGTGGCGCAGCCGATGCAGGGCCGCCGCTTCGGCCTGAAGACCGCCAAGGTGATCGAGGTGATCGGCAGCAGCACCGATCCCAGGGCGCTGAGCCTGATTGCCATCCACACGCTGGGCATCCCGACCAAGTTCAGCGAAGAAGCCTTGCAGGCCGCCAAGAAGGCCAAGCCGGTGACGCTGGGTAAGCGTGACGACCTGCGCGCCATCCCGCTCATCACCATCGATCCGGAAGACGCACGCGATCATGACGACGCGGTGTTCGCCGAACCCGACGAGGATCCGAAAAACCCCGGCGGCTGGCATGCCATCGTCGCCATCGCCGATGTGGCGCATTACGTGCGGCCGGGCGAGGCGCTGGACCATGACGCCCGCCAGCGCGGCAACTCCACCTATTTCCCCGACCGCGTGGTGCCGATGCTGCCCGAGGCGCTGTCGGCCGATCTCTGCTCGCTGGTCGAAGGCAAGGACCGCGCCTGCATGGCCGTGCATCTGTGGTTCGATGCGAACGGCAATAAACTGCGCCACAAATTCGTGCGCGGCCTGATGCGCTGCGCCGCCGGGCTGAATTATGGCCAGGTGCAGCGCGCCATCGACGGCGAGCCGGACGAAGCAGCACAGCCCTTCCTCGAACCGGTGCTCAAGCCTCTCTATGCCTGCCATGCGGCGGTCAACAAGGCCCGCGAGGCGCGTCAGCCGCTGGCCATCAATGCGCCCGAGCGCCGGGTGCTGATCGGCAAGGACGGTCATATCGCTGCCATCAAACCGCGCGAGCATATGCTGAGCCATCAGGTGATCGAGGATTTCATGATCGCGGCCAATGTGGCGGCAGCGGAAGAACTGGAAAAGCGCAAGCAGCCCTGCATGTACCGCGTGCACGAGCAGCCGTCGGACGAGAAGATCGACAGCCTGCGCAAATTCCTCGCCACGCTGGATTACAAGCTGGCCAAGGGCCAGGGCCTGCGGCCGATGCATTTCAATGCCATCCTCGAAGCCGCGAAAGACAGCGAGCATGAGCGGCTGATCAACGAGGTGGTGCTGCGCAGCCAGATGCAGGCGACCTACTCGCCCGAGAACCGCGGCCATTTCGGCCTCAACCTGAGCAAATATGCCCATTTCACCTCGCCGATCCGCCGCTATGCCGACGTGCTGGTGCATCGCGCGCTGATCCGCGGCCTGGGCCTGGGCGATGACGGCCTGCCGCCGGCGGACCACGAGAATTTCGAAAGCATCGCCGAGCATATCTCGCTGACCGAGCGTCGCTCGATGCAGGCCGAGCGCGATGCGCTGAACCGCTTCATCACCGCCTTCATGGCCGATCATGTCGGCGCCGAATTCGAGGGTCGCATCACCGGGGTCACCCGCTTCGGCCTGTTCGTCGGACTGGACGAGACCGGCGCCGACGGCTTCGTGCCGATCGCCACGCTGGGCGACGACTATTACGAACATGACGAGGCCCATCGCGCCCTGGTCGGCAAACGCACGCGCAAACGCTTCCGGCTGGGCGATGCGCTCACCGTGCTGCTGGCGGAAGCCACGCCGGTGACCGGCGGCCTGCGCTTCGAGATCGTCGGCATGGGCGGCGGCAAACCGCGCGATACCCGTGGCGGCACGGCACGGCCGACGGTGAAAAAAGCCACCAACCGCGCCCCCTGGTCGAAACACCGGAGCAAGAAACGAAAATGATCCGCTCAGCCTTCGCCACCACCCTCCTGCTGGCGACGGTTGCCGCGCCGGCCTTCTCATTCGACCTGCAGGGCCATCGCGGCACCCGTGGCCTGGCGCCGGAAAACACTCTGCCTGCCTTTGCCACCGCGCTGGCTTTGGGTGTCACCACGCTGGAATTCGATGTCAACCTGACACAGGACGGCCATCTGCTGGTCGGCCATGATCCAGTGCTGCTGCCACATCTTGTGCGGCTGGATGGCACGTGGATCGCCACGCCCGGCCCGGCGATCTGGCAGACGCCGCTGGCCGAACTGCAGCGCTACGATGTCGGCCGCCTCGATCCCGCCAGCCGCTATGGCCAGACCTATCCGGAGCAGAAGCCGGTGGACGGCACCCGCATGCCGCTGCTGGGCGATGTCTTCGCGCTGGTCGCCAAAAGCGGCAATACCGCCGTGCGCTTCAACATCGAGACCAAGCTGAGCCCGCTGAAACCTGACGAGAGCGCGCCACCCGAACGGTTTGCCACCGCGCTGGTGCTCGCCATCCGCAGTGCCGGTCTGAGCCAGCGCGCCAGCATCCAGTCCTTCGATTGGCGCACGCTGAAGGTGGCCGGCCGCCTCGCCCCTGAAATCCCGCGCGTCCATCTCACCATCGAAGGCGGTAATTCCGACAACGTGCAGCGCGGCCAGCCCGGCGCCAGCCCCTGGCTCGGCGGCCTCGATGCCGATGACTTCCCCTCCACGCCGGCACTCGTGAAAGCGGCAGGCGGCCAGGTCTGGTCGCCCTTCTGGCGCAATGTCACGGCCGAGTTGGTGGCCGAGGCGCACCGGCTGGGCCTGCAGGTGATCCCCTGGACCGTCAACGAGCCGGCCGAGATGGACCGCCTGATCGGCCTGAAGGTCGATGGCCTGATCTCGGACTATCCCGACCGCCTGCGCAGCGTCATGCAGGCCCGTGGCCTGGCCCTGCCCGCGCCCACGTCCGTCACGCCATAAAACCGCCGCAGAGCTCAGGCAGGATGATCCTGCGGCAAAATCGCCGCAGGTGATTTTCAGGGCTTCCCAGGTCCGGAATCCGGGGCTACAAGGGCGCCGCGCTGCACCGCCGGGGCGGCGCCGGAACCAGGGACGGCCAGCATGATTACTGCCTACCTGCCGCTTGGCGGCCAACTGCAACGCATCGATCTGACCCCTGACGCGGCCCTGCCCGACGGCGCCGTGTGGATCGACCTGCTCGAACCCAGCCAGGCCGAGGAGAAGATCGTCGAACGCCTGCTCGGCATCGAAATGCCGACGCGCGAAGAGATGCAGGAGATCGAGATTTCCAGCCGGCTATATCGCGAAGGCGATTCCAGCTTCATGACTGCGAACGTGCTGTACCAGGCCGAGACGCCGCAGCCGCAGACCACCGCCGTCACCTTCATGCGCACGCCGCGCGCCACCGTCACGCTGCGCTATGCCGATCCGCTGGCCTTCCGCCAGTTCGTCGCCCGCGCCCAGCGCCAGCCCAATCTGCTGGCCTCGCCCGATGCGGCGCTGTGCGGCATTCTCGATTCCGTGATCGACCGCGCCGCTGACGTGCTGGAAATCGCCGGCAAGGATCTGGATGGCGTGTCGCGCAACATCTTCGGCTATGGCGGCCAGCAGCATGAATCCGCCGACGAGACCGACCTGGAAGAAGCCGTGCGCAAGCTCGGCCATGTCGAGGACCTGAATTCGCGCATCCGCGACAGTCTGGTCTCGCTCACCCGCCTGATCGCCTTCCTGACGCTGACCATGGCCGAGCAGCGCGGCACCAAGGAAAGCCGCACCTGGCTGAAAACCCTGGCGCGCGACGTGCAGTCGCTGAACGAACAGGCGGCCTTCCTCGCGCATAAGGGCAACTTCCTGCTCGATGCAACGCTGGGCCTGATCAACATCCAGCAGACCAAGATCATCAAGATCTTCTCGGTCGCCGCCACCGTGTTCCTGCCGCCGACCCTGATCGCCAGCATCTACGGCATGAATTTCCAGCATATGCCGGAGCTGAGCTGGCAGGTCGGCTATCCGATGGCCATCCTGCTGATGGTCGCCTCGGCGGTGCTGCCCTACTGGTGGTTCAAGCGCAAAGGCTGGCTGTGATGCCACTGTCGCTCGACGATCTGTTCGAGCGCCCGACAGGACAGGCCATGCTGCGCGGCTGGCGCGGGCGCTGTCCACAGTGTGGCACCGGCCGGCTCTATGGCCGCTACCTGAAGGTCAACGAGACCTGCGCCTCCTGCGGCCTCGGGCTTGCCAGCCATCGCGCCGACGACGCGCCGCCCTATTTCACCATCCTGATCGTCGCCCATATCATCGTGCCGCTGATGTTGCTGCTGGAGCAGAAGATGCAGCCGCCGGAATGGCTGCATATGGTGCTGTGGCTGCCGCTGACCGTACTGCTCTGCCTGTGGCTGCTGCCGCAGATCAAGGGCGCGCTGATCGGCCTGCAATGGGCCCGGCGCATGCACGGCTTCGGCAGCGAGCCGCACTGACTTATACTCCGGCGATGGGAACTGCCGACTCAGGGGTGAAGCCGAAACCGCAGCGGATCCGCGACGCCGCCACGCTGGTGCTGTATCGCCGCCGCAACGGCCGCCTGGAAGTGCTGATGGGCGAGCGTCACGGCGCCAGCGCCTTCATGCCCAACCGCTATGTCTTTCCCGGCGGCCGCCTCGACATGGCCGACTACCGCATCCGCCCGGCCGCCGCCCTCAACCCGGTGAGCGCCGCGCGGCTGGCGCGCACCAAAGGCACCGGCCCGCGCAAGGGTCTGGCCCTGGCGCTGGCGGCGATCCGCGAGACCTATGAGGAATCGGGCCTGCGCATTGCTGGACCGGCCAGCCGCCGGTTGCCGGCCCTGCCGCCCAGCTGGACCGAGTTCTGCATCGGCGGCCTGGCGCCCGATCCGGCGCCGCTGCTGTATATCTGCCGCGCCATCACCCCGCCGGGCCGGCCGCGCCGCTTCGACGCCCGCTTCTTCGCCGCACCCGCCGAATCGGCCGACGGCGTGCTGCGCCCCTCAGCCGAACTGGACAAGCTGAGCTGGGTCACCCGGGCCGATACCGAGGGCCTGCCGCTGCCCGGCATCACCCAGTATGTGATCGCCCATCTGGAGGCCTGGCTGGACCACCCGGCCGCCGCCGACCCGGCGGCGCAAGTGCCCTTCCACCATATGCGCCGGGGCCAGCGCCAGCTGGACTGGGAATGAGCCCGCCGGTTTCGCCGCAGCCGGCGGCCAGCCTGGTGCTGGTGCGCCAGAGCCATGGTGGGCCCGAGGTGCTGATGGGCCGCCGTGCTGGCCGGCACCGCTTCCTGCCCGATGTCTATGCCTTTCCGGGCGGCCGGCTCGACTCATCCGACAGATCAGAAAATCCAATTAAACCATTATTAAAAAATAGTGATTTCACAATACAGGCGCTGGCAATAGCCGCCATCCGGGAAACCTGGGAAGAAACCGGAATTCTCCTCGGCGCGCTGGAAAATGGGCGCCTGCGGCCGGATCTTTCGGGCCTGCGCTACCTCTGCCGGGCGATCACCCCGGCCGAGAGCCCGATCCGCTTCCATGCCCGGTTTTTCCTGCAGGATGTCACCGGCCTGCCGGTGACCCTGGGTGGCTCCGGCGAGCTGCTGGATCTGGCCTTCCGGCCTGTCCAGGCGTCGCTGCGGCTGCCGCTGGCCGACATCACCGAATTCGTGCTGGACCAGGTGGCGACGCTGGGACCGGACCTGCAGCCGCAGCGCACCGCTTTCTGGCGCTACCGCCGGGGTAAACCGATGATCCGCTGGGACAATCCTTAGGCGTTGACATCGGGGTGCGAATCCCTATGCTGCGCCGCCAATCCCAGCCGCACCGCTATTTGTGGAATCCGAGTCATGGCCAAGCCGACTACCCTGAAGATCAAGCTGCTCAGCACCGCCGATACCGGCTTCTTCTATGTGACCAAGAAGAACCCGCGTACCAAGACCGAAAAGCTGTCGTTCAAGAAGTACGACCCGGTGGCGCGCAAGCATGTCGAATTCAAGGAAACCAAGATCAAGTAAGGTTTCCTGCCTGGCGCCCTCGCCTCGCGAGAATGGCGCGCCGGCCTGAAATGAAAAAAGCCCCGCTGGATCAGCGGGGCTTTTCGTTTGCCCGATTGGTTGCTTTGGGGCCTACCGCCTAGACCGCCATGGCCGGGTGACTGGCCGGCACCTTTCGCAGCGCCAGCCACAGGCTGAGCAGTGAGATCACCGTGGCGATGCCGAACAGGCCGGTATAGCCGGTGGCATCGGCCAGCACGCCGCTGACCAGCGACCCCGCCATGAAGATGAAGAGCTGCGCGCAGGACAGCAGTGTGAAGTCCGTGCCGGCGCGGTCGCGCGAGGCCGCCCCCATGAAGAGGGTGTAGAGCGCCACGATTTCCATGTACCGCGACACCGTGTTGCAGGCGACCAGACCGACCAGCAGCACATGGTTCTGCAGCCCCAGCCAGGCATAAAGCCCACAGCCGAGGAACACGCCTGTGCGCAGCAGGCCAAGCCACAGGATGGTATTCCACAACCCGGCGCGCCGGATGGTCCAGGCGGCCAGCGCCGCGCCGAACAGGCCCGCTGTGGCCGCCGATGCGCCGGAGAGATAGCCGATCACCTCGAGCGACAGACCGTTGTCGACCAGGAAGGGCTTCTCCATCGCCTTGGTGATGCCTTCGGAGGCGCGATAGATCAGCGCGAAGCCAAGCACCGAATAGGTGACCGGATCCTTCAGCGCCGCGCGCAACGACGGACGCGGGGCAGCGTCTGCCGTGACGGAGCGCCCGGCTGCCGCCGGCTCGTCCATCAGTGTGGCAAACAGCAGCGTGGCGGCCGAGAGCGCCGCCAGCACCAGAATGGTCGGCGTCCAGCCGACCTGGCTGTAAAGATAAAGCGTCAGGCTTGAGCCGATGACGACACCGATGGCGACACTGCCGCCCTGGATGGCGTTGCCGCGTCCGCGCTCGCTGGCCTTCAGCCGCTCGGTGGCAAAACCATCAGTGGCGATGTCCTGGGTCGAACTGAGCATGATGATGACAAAGCCGAGACCGATCACCACCCACATGTTGGTGGGCGGCAGGAAAGCAAACAGCACCAGCATGGCAACGACGCCCAGCTGGGTTGGCACGATCCACGAGCGGCGATGGCCCAGCCGCTGCAGCCCGAACAGACGCAGCGGCGTACGGTCGACTAGCGGAGCCCAGAGGAATTTCAGCATCATCGGCGCCATCAGGATACCGATCAGGCCGATGGCTGAACGCGACACGCCACCATCGCGCAGGATCGCCGGCAGGGCCGCCGCGTAGAGATACATCGGAATGCCCTGGGCGACATACAGGCCGACCAGCGACAGCAGGATGCGCATACTGGTGCGCCCCTCCCCGGCTTCGACCGGTTTCGCCGTGTCGACTGCAGCACTCATCCCACGATCTCCAGTTGCGCCTTTGCCCAGGCCAGGCCGTCGACTTCCTCACGCATCACTGCGGTGGAAAACGGCATCGCCTTGCGGAAGTTCACATCATCATAGGTCGCGGGGTCAATGTCCGGTCGCACCCGCACCATGCCGCGGCACAGACTGCCCAGGCGGTCGCGATGACGCTTGAACCACAGCGACTGGGCCTTGTTGCCCTCAGACGACATGCGGTTCTCGTTATGCAGGACGACCACCAGGACGAATCCCGGCGGTCGCTGCACGATGTCTTCCAGGGCCGCCAGATACGCCGCTTCGTCGGCCGCCGTGAAGCGACCGACGAAGCGGAATGTATATAGGGGCGCTGCTTCTGTTTCGTATGCGAACATGGTCCTCAGAACTTGTGAGAATAACGCGCCGCCACCGTGCGGCCATAGGCAGCGACCGGCGTATTGCGGGTGGCGCTGGCCGTCGGATTCAGCTCGAAACTGTCGAGGATATTCTCGACGCCGAAGCTGAAGGTACCGTTGCCAAGCTTGTAGGCGGCGACGGCATTGAGGAACAGGGCATCGTAGAGTTCGTACCGGGCCTGGTTGGTGCCACGATTGCGTGAGCCGTGATAGACGCTTTCACCGCGCAGGGACCAGTCCCGGGTAATCTCCCAATCGGCATACAGAGTCGCCTTCATCGGGCTGCCGATGCGGTTGTTGGGCAGGAAGCTGTCGATGCTGCCATCCCTGTTGAAGTCATACTGCCCTTCCATCCAGGCGAACGTGCCGCCCAGCGTGACAGCGTCACTCACCCCGTATTCCCCATACATTTCCACGCCGAAGACTTGTTCCTTCTGTTGCGAAATCTGGTTGGTCGCCGGCGTGAACGTCGTACCCAGATCCGACTTGGACAGATAGCCGCTGATGCCGCCGTTGCCACGGCCAAGCTGGCCGCGCGTACCGATCTCGTAGGTGGTCACCTTCTGCGGTTCCGGCCTCAGCGTGGTAAAATTGGTGCTGACGCCCTGGAAGCCGGCGCGGCGGGTAAAACCGCCATAATCAGGCAGCGAATAGCCCTGTGAGATGCCGCCGAAAACTTCAACATCCTTCGCCACGTCCAGCACGAATCCCGCATTGTAGACCACGGCATCATAAATGAATGAGCCGCCGGTGACATTGACGGCCGGCTGCTGTGCGGCGCCATTGGTATAGGCCGGACGGCGGAAGTTGGCGATATCAAGATCGAACCGGTCGTAGCGCATGCCGCCGCGCAGGCGGAAATATTCCACCACCGGCACATCGAGCTGCGCATAGGCAGCCATGTTGACCTGCTCCATCGGCGCAATGGCATTTATGCCATCCTGGAATTTCTGCTCGGTCTCATCGCGCCCCAGATCGCCGCCCCAGGTCAGCTTCATGCCCTGACGCAGGCCATCCAGCGGCGTTGTAACTGCCGTCTGCAGACCGAACTGCTGACTGAACAGGGTGGTCTGGCCGGCCGTGTTCAGAACCGCGAAGGGGCCCGTGGTGTAATAGACCAGCGGATTGGCGGTCGACAGCGGCGCCAATGCGGCGCGGCGTTCGATATCGCTGTAACTGGCATCGACCCGCAGCGTTCCGAGAGCGAAATCGCTGTCGCTGAAACTGGCGCGGTAGAATTCCGAGCGCTCGGCAACGCTTTTGCCGGCATATGGCGTCGCGCTGACCGAGACCGGCCTGGTGGCGTAATTCGTGTAGTAGTCAGGATCCTGATCCAGATGAATTGCATTGACCGAGAATTCCAGGCGCTGCGCCTCGATGGTTTTCCCGACCTTCACCAGACCGTTATAGTCGGAGATATTATCGCCGCCGCCCTGCCCCAGCATGGCATCGGAGGGAATGGCGTTGCTGTGCCCGTCGTAAATGCCGCGCGTGTATTTCGCCGTCAGGCTGGCTGTCATGTCGATCGGGCCGAGGTCGCCACGGAAACCGCCGGACAGTTCCGGCGCGAGCGATTCGCCCACATTCGCCGTGAAGGCGCGCAGGCCGGCCGCGGCCGTGTATTCGGGTTTGCCGGCGCCGGCACTCTTGGTGATGAAATTGATGACGCCGCCGGTGGCGCCGTTGCCATAGATCGCACTGGAGCCATTGACCACTTCGATCCGCTCGATGTTGTTCAGGTCGATGCCCGACAGCATGCGAGAGATATCGCGCAGCGGCGTGTTGCGCTGGACGCCATCCACCAGAATCAGCGTGTTGCGGCCGCGGAAATTCTCCGACGCATTGCTCAGCGTCTCGTTGCTCACGCTGTAGCCGGGAACCAGTTTTTGCAGAATCTTGGACGGATTGGAGGTCAGGCGGAGCTGGCGTTCGATCTCTTCCCGGCCGATCACGATCACCGAACCCGGGATCGAGGAAATCGGCTCTTCGGTACGGCTGGCACTGACGATGATCGTATCCAGGGCGGCTGGCCCACTCTTGTCGGTCTTGTCCTGGGCCACCGCCGTTACGCTCATCCCGCCCGCCGTTACAGCCACCGCCAGGGTCTTCCACCGCATCTGCATTTATATATTCCTTGGAATGTATTAGGGGCGGGCAAACCGTATCCGTATTGATACTCAGTTGCAATAATAATTCTGAGGAATGGAGTATGCAATCGGCCGGAAACCGGCGATCAGGTCTGCTGGTCGAGGGTGGTTTTGACGCGTTCGAGCTGGCGCATCAGGGCCTCCAGGTCGGAGGCCTGCCAGCCGTCGAAGACGTCAATGGCAGCCGGCACCAGCAGCCGCAGGGCTTTGGCATGCAGCTCGATCCCCTGCGCGGTGATATGCAGCATTTTCTTGCGGGCGTCGCTCGGGCTGGCAGTTTCCCTCAGGAAACCACGCTGCAGCAACTTCTGCACCCGCTTGGTCACGCCGGGTTGCGGCACCTGCATGGCCTTGGCCAGACCGGTCACCGTGCGAGCCGTCTCCGGGCTTTCGGCGAAATGATGCAGCAGGCCGAACAGCGGCGCTGGCAGATCGAGGGTCTCCAGCAGTCGCGTCGCGATGCCGGCCGTCAGCATGTCGATCATGCCGATCTTGTTGATAATGCGGAACCGCAGGTCGAACGCCGGTGCGAGCGTGGAAGCGGCTGCCGGCCCTGCGGTCTTTGCCTGCGGTCGCGCCGCCGGATGCCGGGCCATGTCAGGCCTGCCGGTAGACGATCCGGTTACGGCCGCCGTTCTTCGCCTCGTACAGCGCCTCGTCGGCCCGCTTGAGCAGGGTGTCGGCCGTATCGGCCGCGCTGGACGAGGTACAGCCGATTGAACAGGTGACCGTCATCTCGCCGGCCCCACGGGTGGCGATGACCTTGCCGCCAATGGCCTGCAGCAGGCGATTGGCCACCACCTCGGAGGATTCGAGGTCGGTATCGGGCATCAGCACGACGAATTCCTCGCCGCCGAACCGGCAGGCCATATCGATGCCGCGGATATTGCGCACGATGCGGTTGCCCACCTCGCGCAGCACCTCGTCGCCGACCGGATGGCCGTGGGTGTCGTTGACGGCCTTGAAGTAATCCAGATCGATGATGGCAACAGCCGTGCCATGCTGGCTGGCGCTCTGGCTCAGCAGCGTGGACAGATGCGAGGCCATGTAGCGGCGATTGTAGAGACCGGTCAGCGGATCGGTGACCGCCATCTCCATGCTCTGCTGGTAATGCAGGCGCAGGCGATCCTGGTAGCGCTTGCGGCGCACCTGGGCGCGCAGGCGGGCGATGAATTCGTTGCGGTCGATCGGGCGCACGACATAGTCGGTGACGCCGATCTCCAGGCCTTTCACCAGCTGCTTCTGGTCATCGGGTCCGACCAGCAGCAGGATCGGCACATTGCGGGTTTCCTCGGTAGTGCGGAACTGCGAACACAGGCGCAAACCATCGGGATTCTGCAGACCGAGGCTGATGACAATGGAATCGTATTCCACCTGGCGCGCCCGATGCAGCGCCTCCATGCCGTCGGCGATCATCTCCGTGCGGAACTGGCCTTCGATCATGCGCTGCAGCCGCACCTGGTCGCGCGGATTGTCTTCCACCAGCAGAATCTGCGACGAGGCATAATCCTCATCAAGGCTCGGCACCGGCGGCGAGATCACGCCCAGCGAGGCCGACGTGCGTTCGCGCATGCGCAGCTCGTCCAGCATCAGCTTGACGCGCAGCAGCGAGCGCACGCGCGCGAACATGGCAATGTCATCGACCGGCTTGGTCAGGAAATCGTCGGCGCCGGCGCTGAGGCCCTGCACGCGATCTTCCGGATCGCCCAGCGCGGTCACCATGATCACCGGCACATGGGCGGTATCCGGGTTGGCCTTCAGGCGACGGCAGACTTCGAATCCGTCCATGCCCGGCATCATCACATCCAGCAGGATGAGGTCTGGTTTCTGCACGACGGCAGCCTCCAGCGCCTCGACACCACTGCCGGCGGTGATCACTTCGTAATATTCGCTGGTCAGCTTCGCTTCCAGCACCTTGATATTGGTGCGGATGTCGTCGACGACCAGAATGCGCGCGGTCATCGGTCTGCTATCTGCCGGAGATCAGGCTTTGGGTTCGAGAAACTGCTTCACCGTCTCGATGAATTTTCCAACCGAGATCGGCTTGGCGATATAGGCGTCGCAGCCGCCTTCCCGCATCTTTTCCTCGTCGCCCTTCATGGCGAAGGCGGTGACGGCCACCACGGGGATGGTGCGCAGGTTGTCGTCTTCCTTGATCCACTTGATGACTTCCAGGCCGGAGACTTCTGGCAGCTGGATGTCCATTAGGATCAGGTCGGGGCGGTGCTTGCGCACCATGGCCAGGGCTTCCATGCCATCCTTGGTCTGCAGGGTCTGGTAGCCATGGGCATCCAGCAGGTCGTGGAACAACTTCATGTTGAGTTCGTTGTCCTCGACGATCAATACGGTCTTGCTCATCAGCCCCCATCCCCGGATAGTGTGTACTGCTACGCTCGCCGCGTTTTTCCAGTGTATCCAGTATTTTGTAGCATTCCGGACCGGCCGGGCCAAGCCGTTTGCGATGACATTACGACCTCAGATGAGCCTGAAATCCGATACCCCGCCACAGCTTCCCGCCCCGGTCGCCGAACAGCTGGCCACCCTGTCGCTCAGGGCCGGCCAGCCGCTGCTGATCGTCGATGCCGACGAGGTCCTGTTCTACTTCATGCGCGGCCTGGAAGGCTTCCTGGCCGGCCGCGAGCTTTATTTCGACTGGGCCTCCTACGCCCTGCACGGCAATATCCGCCGCCGCGTCGACGACAGTCCGGTGGATGCGGAAACCCTGCATCCCCTGCTGCAGCGGTTTTTCGCCGAGGCCACCGAAATGATGGACCCGGTGGACGGGGCCGCGGCGGCCCTGGCGGAACTGAACAAAACCGCCCAGATCGTCATTCTGAGCAATGTGCCCATGGCCGCCCGTGCCGCACGCAGCCGCGCGCTTGCCCGGCACGGCATGGATTTTCCCCTGATTGCCAACAGCGGACCGAAAGGTCCGGCCGTCGCCGTCCTGCTGCGCCAGGCCGGAGCCGCCACCGTGTTCATCGACGACATTCCGCACAACCATACCTCGGTTGCGCAGATCGCACCGGCGGCACATCGGTTGCACTACATTGCCGATCCCCGGCTTGCCGCCCTGCTGGGACCGGCGCCGGATTGTCATCACCGTATGGACGACTGGCCGATGATACAGGCCCATGTCGCCGCGCTGCTGACGCAAACGTGATCCCGTGAGCGCAACAGCCATGCGTATCGGCATCGATCTGGGCGGAACGAAAATCGAAGCCGTCGCACTGGCGAATGATGGCAGCATCCGCGCACGACTCCGCGTGCCGGCGCCGCGCGGCAACTATGACGCGACGGTCATGGCGCTACGCGATCTGGCGGCTGCCGTCGCCACGGAAGCCGGCGCCAACGGCCCGATCGGCGTCGGCATTCCCGGCACCATCTCGCCGGCCACCGGCCTGATCAAGAATGCCAACTCGGTCTGGCTGATCGGCCATCCGCTCGACCGGGACCTTGCGGCAGCAACCGGCCGGCCGGTGCGGCTGGCCAACGACGCCAACTGCTTTGCCCTGTCGGAAGCCAGCGATGGCGCCGGCGCCGGGCATGGCGTGGTGTTCGGCGCCATCCTCGGCACCGGCTGCGGATCCGGCATTGTCGTCGATGGCCGCGCCCTCACCGGCCCGAACGCCATTGCCGGCGAATGGGGCCACAATCCCCTGCCCTGGCCACAGCCGGACGAACTGCCCGGTCCGCGCTGCTACTGCGGCAAATGGGGCTGCCAGGAAACCTTCCTGTCCGGCACCGGGCTGGAACTGGATTTCCGCGCCGCGACTGGCCGCGACATGAAGGGCGCCGATATCGTCGCGGCGGCGGAAGGTGGCGATGCGCAGGCCGAGCAGGCCCTGCAGCGCTATGAGAATCGTCTGGCGCGCGGTCTGGCGACGATCATCAACCTGCTGGACCCCGATATCATCGTGCTCGGCGGCGGCCTGTCGAATCTCGAGCGGCTGTATCGCAACGTGCCGCGCCTGTGGGGCGCCTTCGTGTTTTCCGATGTGGTCACCACGCCACTGGTGAAGAACCGTCATGGCGACAGTTCCGGCGTGCGCGGCGCGGCCTGGCTGTGGCCGGCAGACGCAACGCTCTAGATACTCAGCAGGCGTCGCGCGGCTTGAGTTCCAGCAGCTTCAGGCTGGCGCGGATCGCCCAGTCGCCATAATCGAAAACGATGTCATCGGCCACGCCATTCTCGTACAGGCGATAGGCGATCTCGTATTCCGGCGTGTCCGACTGCTTGTCGGACGTGAAATAGGCCAGACGAATGCGCCATGAGCGCTGGCCCTTCAGCGGCGACAGGATCGGCATGTCGCCGGTTTCCACCGGCATCTCGGCGCCGACGAAGCCGCCGACCTCGCTGTAGGACTCCGCCGAGGCTCCGTCATACACCGATGTCTGCAACCAATTGCCGCCGTTGCGCGCCAGCGCCAGCAGCCGCACGGTATGGTCGGTGGGAAACATTGTGCCGACCGGCAATGCGAGGTCGGTATCCTCGGGCAGCGTGAAGCGAACCTGACCGCCCGTACGGCTGTTCAGCTTGGCCTCTCCGTTCAGTTCCTGCTCGACGTCGCCATTCACCTCGTCCTTCATCTTGAAGCGGAACCGCTGGCCATCCAGCGACTCCCACGAGTTCAGCACCATGTTGGTGAGCACACTGCCATCTTCGGTGCTGGTCTCGATGACGAACCGCTGGTTCAGCACATAGCCGTCGCAGGCATGGACGAATTCCAGGCTCAGGCCCCCGGCCACGCCATTCCGGTAATTGCGGACGTCAGGCCGGGCAACGGACAGGGTGTAGAGCGCCCGGTGGCTGACCAGGCCTTTGGCAATGGCCTGCAGTTCGGTCGTATCGACGGCCGGAGCGGGTCCGGCCGGCAGGCCCATCAGCCCCAGCAGCAAAAACAGCGAAAACAACGCGCGGCGCATGATCAAAGCCAAGGTCAGGGCTGGGGGTAAATCCAAAAAATCCTGACCTAGAATAGCCTTAGCCGACATGGAAAGAAACATGCCGCTCTGCACACAAAGTACGGCCAATGGGTCGACGGCAGCACCCGCACCGCGGGCGCAGGCCCTGTCTTGGTCCGGGAGGCCTCCCGAAGGCACGCTCTGCCGGCTGTTCCGATTCGGAAAAACCGGCGACAGGCGGCTATCGGCAAAATCTGCCTTGGGCGCTTGAAAAAAATGACTGTTTTTCAATGTTTTCCGCTTGGCACATGGCTTGCTTTGCTAATGGGGCAAAGTGAGATGTGTGATGAAGCCTGCAAATGACAGCGACGTTTTCACCATGGCCGGCCAGACAGCCGCCGACGGCAGCCTGCCAGGCTTTGCCAGCCTGGTCCTGCGCCTGCGGTTGGCCCTGCGCCGGGACCCCGATCCGCGCAAGCATGATCTGGTCGAGCAGATTCTAACCGCCGCAGCCGAAAGCGAGCAGCAGCTGGCCGATCAGGCCCAGCGCATCGCGGAACTGCAGGCGCTGTCCACCACCGACGAACTGACCGGCCTGCCCAACCGCCGCGCTTTTGAGAATTTCATGCAGGCCGAGCTGGCCCGCGCCCGGCGCGAGAAACGCCAGGGCACGCTGGCTTATTTCGACCTCGACCATTTCAAGGCGATCAACGACCGCCACGGCCATGCGGCCGGCGACGCCGTGCTGCGCCAGATGGCCCTGCGCCTGCAGCCTGCCGCCCGCAGCACCGACTGCCTCGCCCGCCTGCATGGCGATGAATTCGTACTGGCGATGCCGGGCGCCAGCCCGGACCAGGCCGAAACCCGGCTGGGGGAATTGGTGACGCGGATCGAGAAACAGCCGCTGCGCCATGGCGACAGCCTGATCCCCACCGGCATCAGCTACGGCCTGTCGCCCTATGATGGCCAGATGGACCTGAAAACCCTGCTGCGCGATTGCGACCGGGCGATGTATGCCCGCAAGCAGGCCCGCCGCCGGCCGCCGGCCCTCGTGACGACACCGGACTGAAATCGCTGGCGCGTTGCCAGCCGCGCGGCATCCGGGCTAGACAGTATTCCGTACTGTCCAACCCCCAGGATATCGCCATGAGCCACGACGCCCGCCTCGCCGCCCTCAAGATCGAACTGCCCGCCCCGGCCACACCGGCTGCCAATTACGTGCCGTTCGTGATCGCCGGCAACCTGCTGTTCGTCGCCGGCCAGATCACCATCTTCAATGGCGAAGTGCGCTATCTCGGCAAGCTGGGCGCCGGCATCGATATCGAAACCGGCAAGCAGGCGGCCCGGCTCTGCGGCCTCAACATCATCGCACAGGCGCGCGCCGCGCTGGGCGGCAGCCTGGATCGCATCGTGCGCTGCGCCAAGGTCGGCGGCTTCGTCAACTGCACGCCCGACTTCATCGATCATCCGACGGTGGTCAACGGCGCCTCCGACCTGATGGTCGAGGTGTTCGGCGATGCCGGCAAACATGCCCGTTTCGCCGTTGGCGCCGTGTCGCTGCCGCGTGGCGTGGCCGTCGAAGTCGACGCCATCTTCGAGATCGCCTGATCGCATGACAGGCCAGGTCGTGGCCCGCCTGCAGGCCAAGGGTTTGACGCTGCCGCCGGCCCCGCAGCCGGTGGCCACCTATGTCGGCTTCGTCACGGTGGGCAAGCTGGTGCATGTGGCGGGCGTTGGCCCGACCTGGGGTCCGGAGATCCGCTATCGCGGCAAAGTCGGCCGCGATCTGAGTTTCGAGGACGGCTATGCCGCTGCCGGTCTGACCGCGCTGAACCTGCTGGCGCATATGCAGGTCGCCTGCGGCGGCGATCTTGACCGTATCGACCGCTGCGTCAAACTGCTCTGCCTGGTGAACACGGTGCCGGATTTTATCGACGCGCAGAAGGTTGCCAATGGCGCCACCGATCTGCTGACCGATCTGTTCGGCGTCGATAATCGGCCGGCGCGGACCACCACGGCGGCGCCGTCCCTGCCGATGGACATCGCCTTCGAGGCTGATGCCGTTTTCCTCTTACGTTGAGAATCCACCATGGCGCGTCCCGATGATCTTCCCAAATGGCTGACCAAGACTCCCGTCGCCCATCGCGGCCTGCATGACATGGCCAAGGGCGTGCCGGAAAATTCGCGGCTCGCCTTCCAGAAGGCCATCGATGGTGGCTTTGCCATCGAGACCGATGTGCGCATCACCGGCGACCGTCAGGTGGTGGTGTTCCATGATCCCGATCTGAAGCGGCTGTGCGGCCAGGAGGGTGTTGTCTGCCAGATGGCGCTGGCCGACCTGAAGCCGCTCAAGCTGCTGGGCACCGAGGAAACCGTGCCGAGCTTCCGCGACCTGCTGGACCAGGTGCAGGGCGCCGTGCCTCTGGTGGTCGAGATCAAGAAGGACAAGGGCGAGCCGGTCGGTCCGCTGGAGACCAGCGTCGCCCGCATGCTGCAGCATTACCCCGGCCCTTTCGTGGTGCAGTCGTTCAATCCGCGCACCGTGAAGTGGTTCCAGAAGAACGCACCGCAGATTATCCGCGGCCAGATTTCGACAGACCTTGCCAATATGACCAAGGGTCTTAACTGGTTCACCCGGATGCAATTGAAGCGCGCCCTGATGACCGGTTACGGCAACCCCGACTTCCTGGCCTATGACGTGCGCGACCTGCCATCCGAGATCACGGCAGCGGCGCGGCGGCGCGGCCTGCCGCTGCTGAGCTGGACCGTGCGCACACCGGCCGAGCGCGCCCGCGCCGCGGCCCATGCCGACAATGTGATCTTCGAGGATCTGTCGACCCAAGCATGAGCATCCTGGCATGAAGGCTGGCGCGGACGGAGCAGAAAGCCCTGTTACCATCCGGGCACTGGCGCGGATCGCCGAGATTCCGGCAACCGCCTGGGATGCCTGCGCCGGCAGCGGCAATCCTTTCGTCATCCATGCCTTCCTCGACGCCCTGGAACAATCGGGCTGCGTGACGCCGCGCAGCGGCTGGCAGCCCACCCATCTGGTGGCCGAGACAGCCGACGGCACCGTGATCGGCGCACTGCCGCTCTACATCAAGGGCCACAGCCAGGGTGAATATATCTTCGACCATGGCTGGGCCGAAGCCTATGCCCGCGCCGGCGGCCAGTATTATCCCAAGCTGCTGTCGGCCGTGCCCTTCTCGCCCGTCACCGGTCCGCGCTTCCTGGTCGCGCCGGGACAGGATTTCAGCACGGTTGCCGATGCGCTGCTGCAGGGCGCCCGCGAAGTGATGCGGCGCTATCGCCTGTCTTCGCTGCATATGAATTTCCTCACCGAAGCTGAAGCCGACTGGGCGTCCCGCGAGGGCGGGATGCTGCTACGGCTGGGCGAGCAGTTCCACTGGCAGAACGATGGCTATGCGGATTTCGAGGCCTTCCTGACCCAGCTGGCCTCGCGCAAACGCAAGGCGATCCGCAAGGAACGCCGCGAGGCTGTTGCCGCCGGGATCGAGATCGAAGTCCTGCAGGGCGCGGCTCTGACCGAAGCCCATTGGGATGCCTTCTTCGAGTTCTACATGGATACCGGCAGCCGCAAATGGGGCCGACCCTATCTGAACCGCGACTTCTTCCACCGCCTGCAGGCCACCATGCCGGAACAGATCGTGCTAGTGATGGCGCGCCATGACGGCCGCTGGATCGCCGGCGCCTGGAACATGCTGGGCAGCGACACGCTTTACGGCCGCAACTGGGGCTGCATCGAATACCATCCGGGCCTGCATTTCGAATGCTGCTATTACCAGGCCATCGACTATGCCATCCGCCATGGTCTGGCCCGCGTGGAGGCCGGCGCCCAGGGCGAGCACAAGCTGGCCCGCGGCTACCTGCCGGTACCGATCCATTCGGTACATGCGATGGCCGATCCCGGTTTCCAGGACGCGGTCGACCGCTATCTGAAGGAAGAACGCGCCCATATGACCGGGCTGATCGCCGCCCTGGACGAGCATTCACCGTTTCGTCAGGTGCCGGGCGAGGAAAGCGAATAGCGTCCGCCCCCGCCGCAGGCTAGACTCCCGGCAAAACGCTGGGGAGGACTGTCATGGCCGGACTGCCGCAGGACGCTGGACTGCCAAAGGATGGGGGCTGCATTTTCTGCAAGATCGTCCGGGGCGAGGCTCCAAGCTACAAGCTCCATGAGGACGACCTCACCTACGCCATTATGGACATCAACCCTTTCAACCACGGCCATGCTCTGGTGCTGAGCAAGGGCCATTACGCCAACCTGCTAGACGCCAGCGACGAGAGCATCGCCGCGGTCGCGCGCACCGCGAAGAAGATCGCGGCGGCCGTCGCGGATGCGGTGCCCAATGACGGCTTCAACATCGTGCAGGCGAATGGCAAGGGCGCCGCGCAGTCGGTGCAGCATTATCATGTGCATGTCCTGCCCCGGCGGCTGGGCGACAATGCCAAGCTGAACTGGAGCCTGGCACCCGGCGACCAGGAGGCCATCGCCCGGCTGGCGGCGGATATCAAGGCCCGCCTGTGAGTATGTATCTGTGAGTATTCACCAGTGATCCGCTGGCTCGGCGCAATCGCGCTGCTGGTCTCTGCCCTGCCGGCGCAGGCGGAGGACGCGGCCGCGCAGTGCCGCAGCGAAGCCGAGCGTGGCCAGACCGCAGCCTGCGAACGCGCCATCGCCGCCAGCCCGAAAGATGCCGAGCTGCATGCCCTGCTCGGCCAGGCCTATTTCGCCAGCGGCTTTTATCCCGAAGGCCTGCAGGCCCTGAAACAGGCCATCCGCGTCTCCAATGGCGATCCGGCCTATCGCTATCGCTTTGCCGGCTATGCGGCGCTGGTCAACGAATATCCGATGGCGGTGAAAGAGCTGGACCTGGCAACGGCCAGCACGCCAGGCGACGTGCGTCTGTGGGTGCTGCTGGCCGACTGTTACCGCTACATGAAAAACACCCAGCTGGCCCTGCAGGCCAGCCATCGCGCCGCCGAGCTGGGCGATCCGGCAGAATCCTATGTGCTCGCCATGCACTATGGCAGCGGCGAAGGCCTGCCGCTGGATTACGCCGCCGAACTGCTGTGGCTGGAACGCGCCGCCAAGGGCGGCCATGTCAGCGCCATGCAGACCCTGGCCCGGCTTTATGCCGACGGCCGTCCCGGCATCCCGCCCGATCCGGCCAAGCGGAAATACTGGGACGCCAAGGCTCGCCGCAACGCGAACTAGCCAGAGCGGTCAGCGCAGCTTGGGATTCAGGGCGTCGCGCAGCCAGTCGCCCAGCACGTTCACCGCCAGCACCAGCAGCACCAGGGTGAGCGCCGGGAAGAAGGTGATCCACCATTCGCCGCTGAACAGATAGCTCTGCCCGACGCGGATGAGCGTGCCGAGCGATGGCTGCGTGGGCGGCACGCCGACACCAAGGAAGCTGAGCGTCGCCTCCGACAGCACCGCCAGCGCCAGGCCGACCGTAGCCAGCACCAGAACCGGCCCCAGCGTGTTGGGCAGCACATGGCGCAGTACGATCACCCAGGAGGGCTGGCCGATCACGCGGGCGGCGGCGACATAATCCTTGCTGCGTTCCACCAGCGCCGCCGAACGGGCAACACGGGCGAATTGCGGCCAGTCAGCGATTCCAATCGCGAAGATCAGCACGAAGATGGCGATTTCATTATGCAGTTCGCGCGGCAGCGCCGTGCGGGTGACGCCATCGATGGTCAGCGCGATCAGGATGCTGGGGATGGTGAGCTGCACATCGGCTGTGCGCATCACGATCACATCGAGCCAACCGCCGCGATAGCCGCAGAGCACGCCGATCAGCGTGCCGAACACCGCCGCAAAGGCAATCGCGGCAAAGCCGACCAGCAGCGAAATACGACTGCCGTAAAGAATGGTGGAAAAAAGATCGCGTCCCTGATCGTCGGTGCCGAGCAGGTAAGCGGCCTTGCCCTCATCCGTCCAGGATGGCGGCGTGAAGGCATCCATCAGCTTGAGCGCGCCGGGGTCGAACGGGTTGAACGGCGACACCAGCGGCGCCAGCACCGCCGCCAGGATGATGGTCAGCGCCACGATGGCCGAGACCACCACCGACGGCGAGCGCCGGAAACTGTAGGCCAGATCGCTGTCGATCCAGCGGCGCACCATGGCCAGGGGCGTGTTCAGCGGAGCGGCGCTCATGTGGCCTTCCCCGCCGCTTTTGCACGATCCACCCGCAGACGCGGATCGATCAGGAAGTAGGTCAGGTCGACCGCCAGGTTGAGTACAACGAACATGACTCCCACCATGACCAGATAGGCCGCCATCACCGGAATATCGGCAAAGCCGACCGCCTGGATGAACAGCAGACCCATGCCCGGCCACTGGAACACGGTTTCGGTGACAATGGAAAAGGCGATCAGGCCGCCGATCTGCAGGCCGATGATGGTGATCACCGGCATCATGGTGTTCTTCAGCGCATGGCGGAAATGTACGATGCGGTTGCTCAGGCCCCGGGCCCGGGCGAATTTTATGTAGTCGGTGCGCAGCACTTCCAGCATCTCGGTGCGCACCAGGCGCAGCACCAGGGTGAGCTGGTAGAGGCTGAGTGTGATCGCCGGCATGACGATGGCAGCCCAGCCCGACTTGGTCAGGAAGCCCGTGCTCCACCAGCCCAGCGAAACCACCTGGCCGCGCCCGAAACTGGGCAGCAGGTCGAACTGCACCGAGAACAGGTAGATCAGGCCGATGCCGATCACGAAGGTGGGCAGCGACACCCCGACCAGACTGGTGGTCAGCGCCACGCGGCTGAGCCAGCCGTCGCGGCGCAACGCCGTATAGACGCCGAGCGGAATTCCGACGACGAGCGCCAGCAGAGCCGACAGGAAGACCAGCTCCAGGGTTGCCGGCAGGCGCTCCTGGATCAGCACCGCCACCGGCCGCTTCATGCGGTAGGACAGGCCGAAATTGCCCTGGGCGGCATTCCCGAGGAAACGGCCGAACTGGATGATGGCGGGGTCGTTGAGGCCGAGCTGATCGCGCAGCTCTGCCCGATCCACCGTGGTGGCATCCTGACCGACCATGTTGTTGATCGGATCGCCAACGTAATTGAACAGCATGAAGGCGACCAGGGCGACAGCCAGCATCACTGCGACCGCCTGGGACAGCCGTCCGACAATATAACCGAGCATGGGGCGTGTACTTTAAAAAGAGTGCCGCCCCGGCCAATTCAACTCAATCTTGGCCGGGGCGGCGACAATCTTACTTCATCTTGGCGAAATGGAAACGCGGCACATTGTCGGCAATGATCGGCATGTCCAGCTTTTCGCTCATCGCCCAGTTCAGCACCTGATGGTGCAGCGGCAGGTAGATGATCTCGTCATTGAGGATGGTCCAGGCGTCGTGGATCAGCTTGTCACGCTTGCCCTGGTCCAGCTCGCTCAGCATGCCATTGATCATGCCGTCCAGCTTGGGGTTCGTGTAGTTGGTGAAGTTCCAGCTGCCGTTCTTGCCGTCGGGCGTCTGGGCCATATACGAGAAGACATAGTGGCTGTCGAAGGTCGGCACGCCCCAGCCGACCAGGTAGAAGGAGGTGTCCTTCTTCTGCAGCTTGGGGAAATGCAGGGTCTTCGACTGGGCCGCCAGATCGACCTTGATACCGATCTGCGCCAGCATGCCGACCACGGCCTGGCAGATGCCTTCGTCATTCACGTAGCGGTCGTTCGAGCAGTCCAGCTTGATGCCGAAGCCGTTCGCATAGCCGGCTTCCGTCATCAGCGCCTTGGCCTTGGCAAGGTCGAAGGGCAGACGCTTGTCCAGCGCCTTGTCGTAGCCATGCACGCCCGGCGAGGTGATCATGCCGGCCGCCACAGCGTCGCCGCGCATCACCTTCTGCACGATCGCGTTCATGTCGATCGCGTGATACATGGCCTGGCGCACGCGCTTGTCAGCGAAGGGATTCTTGCCCTTCACGTCGCCGTATTTCAGTTCCGGGCTGCCAACATCGAGGCCCAGGAAGATGGTGCGGATTTCATTGGTCTTCTTCACCTGCAGGCCGGCCGAGCGCTTGACGCGCTCCACGTCCTGCACCGGCACGTCGAGCACGAAGTCGAGCTGGCCCGAGACCAGTGCGGCGACGCGGGTCGCCGGCGTGGTGATCGGGGTGTAGACGATCTCGTCGATGTTATGCGGATTGTCCTTCAGGCCCCACCAGGTCGCATTCTTGGTGAAGGTGGTGCGCACGTCCTGTTCGCGCAGCTTCATCACAAAGGGACCGGTGCCGTTGGAATTACGGACCGCGAAGGTCTCTTCCTTGTCCTTATAGGACTGCGGATTGACCGCGTTGTTCTTCTCCGCCCAGGCCTTCGACATGATGAAGATGTTGGCGATCTGGTTGGGCAGGATCGGATTGGCGCCATCGGTGATCACATGCACGGTCTGCGCATCGATCTTCTTCACTTCCTTGACGCTGGCGATATAGGTCTTGAAGTCCGAATTCGCATGCTGGGCGCGCTTCACCGAGAAGACCACGTCATCGGCGGTGAAGTCGCTGCCGTCATGGAACTTCACGCCCTGGCGCAGCTTGAATTCCCAGGTGGTGGTGTCGACCGCCTTCCACGAAGTGGCGAGCGCCGGTACGAATTTCAGATCGGCGCTGTAGCCGACCAGGCCTTCATAGCTCTGGAAGCTGCCCGTGCGGGTCAGACCTTCATTCTGGCTATGCGGGTCCATGGTCAGATAATCGCCCTGGCTGGCCCAGCGCAGCACCTTGCCCTGGGCAAGAGCCGGCGCGGCGACCAGCGGCAGAGCGAGGGATAGCGCGCCGGCAAGCAGCGCAGCCTTCAATCGGAATACGGCCATAAACAGCCTCCTGTTGTCGTTTTTTAGGTCCGTGCACAGAACGTGCGGTTCGTCTGGATGCCGGCCGGGGGACCCCGGCCGGCATCACATGACCAACACTGTAATTTTATGGAGAATTTATGTCTACGGACTCGCCGCCTGTGACGTGGCGGCAGGGATCAGTGCGCGTATTCCGGCACTTTGCCGTCCGGCGCCCCATCGGCCGAGCCGCCGCCGCCCTTCCCGCCCTTTTCGGCGGTAAACTCGAAGGCCAGCTTGTCCTCGACCACCTTGACCAGCACATGGCCGCCCTTGGCCAACTGCCCGAACAGCAGCTCGTCGGCCAGCGGCTTCTTGATATGCTCCTGGATCACCCGGCTGAGCGGCCGGGCGCCATAGAGCTTGTCATAGCCGCGCTCGGCCAGCCAGGCCCGGGCCTCGTCGGTCAGGGCGACCGTCACGTTGCGGTCGGCGAGCTGGCCTTCCAGCTGGGCGACGAACTTGTCGACCACCCGGTTGATGACTTCCGGTGCCAGCGCCGCGAAGGGAATCACCGCGTCCAGACGGTTACGGAATTCCGGCGTGAACAGGCGCTTGATCGCCTCTTCGTCTTCGCCTTCCTTCATGTCGCGGCCGAAACCGATGGCATTCTTCGACATTTCCGACGCACCGGCATTGGTGGTCATGATCAGCACGACATTGCGAAAATCGACATGCTTGCCGTTGTTGTCGGTCAGCTTGCCGTGGTCCATCACCTGCAGCAGGATGTTGAACAGGTCGCCATGGGCCTTCTCGATTTCGTCGAGCAGCAGCACGCAATGCGGATGCTGGTCGACCGCGTCAGTCAGCAGGCCGCCCTGGTCGAAACCGACATAGCCCGGCGGCGCACCGATCAGGCGGCTGACGCTGTGGCGCTCCATGTATTCCGACATGTCGAAGCGGATCAGCTCGACGCCCATGATGGTGGCGAGCTGGCGCGCGACTTCGGTCTTGCCGACGCCGGTGGGGCCCGAGAACAGGTAGTTGCCGATCGGCTTCTCCGGTTCGCGCAGGCCGGCGCGGGACAGCTTGATGGCGCTGGCCAGCGCATCGATGGCCTGATCCTGGCCGTAGACCACGCGCTTCAGGTCGGCATCCAGGCTGCGCAGGGACTCCTTGTCCTCGCGCGAGACCGACTTGGGCGGGATGCGGGCGATCTTGGCGACAATGGCCTCGATCTCCTTCACGCCGATGGTCTTGCGGCGCTTGCTTTCCGGCTTCATCAGCTCAGCCGCACCGACCTCGTCGATCACATCGATCGCCTTGTCGGGCAGCTTGCGGTCGTTGATGTATTTCGACGACAGCTCCACCGCCGCCTTGATGGCATCCTCGGTGTAGCGCACGCCATGGTGCTGTTCGTAATAGCCCTTGATGCCCTTCAGGATCTTGATGGCATCGGCCGGGGTCGGCTCGTTGACGTCGATCTTCTGGAAGCGGCGCAGCAGCGCACGGTCCTTCTCGATATAGGACCGGAACTCCTTATAGGTCGTCGAGCCGATGCAGCGCAGCGCGCCCGAGGCGAGCGCCGGCTTCAGCAGGTTCGACGCATCCATGGCGCCGCCCGAGGTGGCGCCGGCGCCGATCACGGTGTGGATCTCGTCGATGAACAGGATCGAGCCGGGCTGGCTTTCCAGCTCCTGCATCACCTGCTTGAGACGTTCCTCGAAATCGCCGCGATAGCGCGTACCGGCCAGCAAGCTGCCCATGTCCAGCGCATAGATCACGGCATCCTTCAGGATGTCGGGGACCTCGGCGCGCACGATGCGGCGCGCCAGCCCTTCGGCGATGGCGGTCTTGCCCACGCCGGGATCGCCCACGTAAAGCGGGTTGTTCTTGGTGCGGCGGCACAGAATCTGGATGGTGCGTTCCAGTTCGGCCTCGCGGCCGATCAGGGCGTCGATCTTGCCCGCCTTGGCCTTCTCGTTGAGGTTGACGCAGTAGGCGCTCAGCGCCTCCTTGTCCTTGTCTTTGGGACCGCCACGGTCGGTCCGCTCACGATCGCGATCCGACCGGTCGGCACGCTCGGCCCGCTGCTCGACATCGCTGTCGGCGCCGCGCACCGGCCGGCGGTCGCCGCGGCCCGGCGACTTGGCGACGCCATGGCTGATATAGCTGACGGCATCCAGGCGGGTCATGTCCTGCTCCTGCAGAAAATGCACGGCATGGCTTTCACGCTCGGAGAAGATCGCCACCAGCACATTGGCGCCGGTCACTTCCTCGCGACCGGACGACTGCACATGGAACAGCGCACGCTGCACGGCACGCTGGAAGCTGAGCGTCGGCTTGGCATCCTGAGGGGCGCCGACCACCAGGCCGCGCAGATCCTCGTCGATAAAGGTGCCGATCCGCTGGCGCAGCTTTTCCACATCGACATTGCAGGCCCGCAGGACGGCAATCGCGTCCTGGTCTTCGGTCAGGGCGAAGAGCAGATGCTCCAGCGTGGCAAATTCATGTTTCTTGGCACCGGCCAGCGACAGCGCGCGATGCAGGGTCTGTTCCAATGTCCGGGAGAATGAAGCCATACGTCAGACGCCTCCCTCAGTCGCGTTCCATCGTGCACTGCAGCGGATGCTGGTGCTGGCGCGCGAAATCGATCACCTGGGTTACTTTGGTCTCTGCTACTTCGTAGGTAAAGACGCCACAAATCCCGACGCCCTTCTGGTGGACATGCAGCATGATCTGGGTCGCATCCTCGCGCGCCTTGTTGAAAAAGCGCTCGAGGACATGCACGACGAATTCCATCGGCGTGTAATCGTCGTTCAGCAGAAGCACCTTGTACATGGGTGGCTTCTGTGTTTTCGGCCGGGTCTTTGTGACCACGCCGACTTCGGTGCGCCCGCGCCCGTCACGTCCGTCCCGTTCGCTCATGCCTCAATCCAGCAGTACTGCGGCACCGCAACAATGTGGTGCACGGAGGATGATATGGCCCCACAGGTTAAAATTACCAGCACCCTTGGGACAAAAAAAGGCCCGGCTTTGCAGCCGGGCCCGGAAACGCTACTGACGCTGGGGAGGAAATGTGACGGCGATCAAGCCGTCGCAGATCAGGCAGCGAGCGGCTTCACCATCTTCTCGACGGTGGCCTGGACCTGCGCATTGATCGGCGCGAAGGCGTCCTGCGCAACCTTGGTGGCCACTTCGCTCAGCTTGGTGCTGTAAGCGGTATAGGCCTCGAAGGCGCTCTTGGCGTAATCGTTCTGCAGCTCGATGAATTCCTGCAGGGTCTTGGCACCCATCATCGCCTTGGCGGCAGAAATCTGCTCTTCGATGCTGCTCTTGCTGTAGGCGATCACTTCGGCGTTGATGGTCTCAAAGCCCTTGGCGGCGACATTGCCGGCGCTGACGATGGCATCCACCTGCTCCTTGCCGGCCGACATGGCGGTCTCGAGCGCTTCGGTGCTGGCCTTGAGGGCCTTTTCCACCTGCTCCTTCGAGGCGACGATCATCGACTCGTAGGGGGTGCCGTTGAGGGCTTCGGTTTCGATCTTGGTCTTGGCTTTGGTCGACATGGGGTTCTTGTCCTTGCTTGTCCGGGTTTGTAACGGGGCCAGACCCGCCTTCAGCGGGGACTGCAATATGCTGCACTGCACGCCTTGAATTTAGGCATACTTCCGGTACCCGTCAACAGAAAAATGGTGCGCTGCACAAAAACCTTGTGCAGCGCAATAGAATCGGCTGAAATCCGGTAAAATCAGTTGAACAGGATACCCTGGCTGTAGCGCAGCCCGTTCGGACCGACCTGATAGCGGTGGGGCTTTTCGCCGGTTGAAACCGCGCCGGACTGACCGCGGTCATCCAGGAAACTGCTGTAGGGCGGCAGCGGGATTTCGAAGGGCCGCATGGTCGCCACCCCGGTCTTGTCATAGGGGGCGAGCGTTTCGATCAGCGGTACCGCCATGCGGTCGAATTCCGGTGACGGCCAGGCCCAGGCCTGGAAGTGGAACTGCCCGTCCCGGCAGGCGCTGGCGGTCCAGTAGAAGGTATCGCCCCGCAGGAACAGCCCGTTCGGCGCCGGCGCATCGAAGCCGGTGGCTGCCAGGGCCGCCTTGACCTTCTCCATTTCGGCCGGGCTGAGGCGGTACAGGGCCTGAGGGCCCCGCCAGGGCCCAAAGGGATCGGTGATCGACAGCGGGGTCTTCGGATCGTTCAGGTTGCCCCGCCCGATCACCCGGGCCTCCAGCATGGCGCCACCATCGGGCTGGGCCGAAAAGTCGTAGGTCTTCTGCTGGTGATCCTGGCGGCCATTGTAGACCAGCCGGTAGCGGGCCGGCTGGCCAGGCGTGCAGCTGCGGGCCAGGTCGTCGCCGCCGACGTAGCGCTCCCAGGTCAGGCTGCGGCTGAGCGGGTTGTCCGTCGGCCCCTGGGCGGCGCAGGCGGCCAGGTCGGTCGCCAGGGCCATAGCGGCCATCGACCGCGCCAATACTTTCTTAAAGGTCGTCGACATAAGCTTCACATCCTGAGAAGTAGCAGCCGCACGGCTGATTGAATCTGAACAGATTCAATTTGTTAGTGCACAACGCGCTGGACAAGGGGTGCTGTGGTTAATATCCTGCATCCGATTCGCGGCTTGGGGGGCTCCCGGTCGCCGGCCAGTATCAGGGCAACCGAGGAAGGCATAATGAAGGCAAAGTGTGCGGCCAAGGGGCGGATTCTGCCAGGTCTTGTAACAATCTGTTTCACCCTGCTCACCATTGTATTCGCCGGTCAGGTCCAGGCCGCCGGCTATTCGGCCATCGTGGTCGACGCGGATACCGGCCGGGTGCTGCATGCCCATGAAGCCGACACCGCGCGCTACCCGGCATCGCTGACCAAGATGATGACGCTGTACATGGCGTTCGACGCCCTGAAGGACGGCCGCCTGAAACTGGAGCAGCGCATCCCGGTGTCGCCCCATGCCGCCACTCAGGCCCCGTCCGCCATCGGCCTGACCCCCGGTCAGACGCTGTTCGTCAAAGACGCCATCCTGGCTGCCGTCACCAAGTCGGCCAACGATGCCACGGTCGCCCTGGGCGAAGCCATCGCCGGCGGCAACGAAGCCGTCTTCGCCGACATGATGACCCGCCGCGCCCGACAGCTCGGCATGACCAGCACCACCTTCAAGAACGCGTCGGGCTTGCCTAATCCGGGCCAGAAGACCACCGCCCGCGACATGTCGGTGCTGGCGCTCGCCCTGCTGAAGAACCATCGGAATTACTACGCGTATTTCCAGACCCCGGAATTCGAGTGGAACGACAAGGTCTTCAACAACCATAACCACCTGCTAAAGCGCTACGAAGGCGTCGACGGCATCAAGACCGGCTTCATCCGCGCCTCGGGCTTCAACCTGGTGGCCTCGGCCAAGCGCGACGGCCGCCGGGTGATCGGTGTGGTCTTCGGCGGCTCCAGCGTGGTCGCCCGCGACAACCAGATGATCAAGCTGCTGGATGCCGCCTTCGACAAGATCGAGAACGGCGACACCAACGCGCCGGTCATGGCCGACAGCGGCAAGCCCGATCGCCATTTCGGCCTGATCTCCAGTGCCGAAGCCGCCACCCCGGCCCCCGCGCCGGCCAAGGCCAAGAAGGGCAGCAAGAAGCCGGCCGTCGCCGCTTCGGCCAAAAACGGCGAATGGGCCGTGCAGCTGGGCGCCTTCCGCCAGGCTGCCGCCGCCGAAAAGCTGGTCAACAAGGCGCGCGGCAAGCTGCCGGCGGCCGAGCCGCTGGTCGACGCCGTCGATGCCGGCAACAAGATCACGCTGTACCGCGCCCGCCTCACCGGCCTGACCCAGGCCGATGCCCGCCAGGCCTGCGAACAGCTGAAGCGCGAAAAAATGACCTGCTCGGTCGTATCGCCCGACGCCTGACCCACCGGCATAGCCGGACAATCCGGGCCGCGGTGACCGATGTCACCGCGGCCCGTTTCGTTTCCTGCCAGGCTGCGTACCGCCTGCTGACCCATCTCCCCGCCGCTGCGGCTTTTCACGCCGCACCTCAGGTGCCAGACTCCGCCCCATGGACATGACCCATACCCAACGCCGCCGCCAGACCATGCTGGTCATGTTCATGGCGCTGGGCGTCCTGCTGGGGGCCGGCTACGGCACCGCCGTCGGCGTCATCCTGGACAATACCCTTGGCCTTCACACCCTGGTGCACGGCACGCTGCGCGGCGGCTTCACCGGCCTGCTGGTCAGCAGCGCCATCGCCTATTTCGAACTCTATGTCGTGGAAGGCACGAACGGTTTGCGCCGCAAGCCGTTCTGGCAGCTTCTGGCGATCAAGGAGGTTGTCTATATCGGCGCCATCCTGGGCGGCGACTTCATCGGCAGCAGCCTGCTGGGCGCGCCCGGCGATCCGGGCTTCGGCCTGAACCGGATCACCGCCGTCACCTTCGTCTTCTCGGTCGGCTTCGCGCTGCTGATCAACTTCACCATGGAAATGTCGCTGCTGCTGGGCCCGGGCGTGATGGGCAACATGCTGCGCGGGCGCTATCACCGGCCACGGCTGGAGCACCGCCTGCTGGTCTTTTTCGACATGCGCGGCTCGTCGGCCATTGCCGAGACGATCGGCGACATGGCCTTCCACAGCCTGCTGAACCGTTTCTTCAGCGACCTGACCGAGCCGGTGCTGGCCTGGGGCGGCATCATCCATAAATACGTCGGCGACGAGATGATCGTCACCTGGCCGCTGGAGGGCGGCAAGGATCCTGCCGGGGCCTATGCCGCCGTGATCGCCGCCCGCCAGCGTTTCGCCCAGCTGGCCGACCGCTACCGCGCCGAGTTCGGCGTCGCGCCCGACTTTCGCGCCATCCTGCATGCGGGCCCGGTGGTGGCCGGCGAAATGGGCGAGGTGAAGCGCGAAATCGTCCTGCTGGGCGATACCGTCAACACCACGGCCAAGATAGAAGTGGTGTCGAAGGGCCTGTCCGACAGCATCATCGCCTCGGCCGAGGCGCTGGCCGCGGCCCCGCTGCCTGCCGGCCTGACGGCCAGCGCGCTTGGCAATTTCACCCTGCCGGGCAAGACTGTATCCATCGACCTGTACCGCATCGCCTGAGTACGAAAAAACAAAAAAGAGTTCGAGGAAATGTCCGGTGTATCTGCGCTGACAAACCGGTCAGCCCGTCTTAATATCGCCAACGCCCGAAGCCCTGATTTGCCGTCCCGCATTGCGGATGGCATGGCATCCCGCCCCTTGGTTGCTTCCCTCTGTCTGGTCACCCAGACCGACAGGACGGCACAACCAAACGAGGAGCGAGGGTGATGGCCCTTTCCAATCCGAGTCTCTCCAGTCCCGGCATGGCCTTCGTGGCCGGCCGCGTTTTGCTGCCATTCGCCTGCGGCTATTTCATGTCCTACCTGTTCCGCAGCGTGAATGCCGTGATCGCGCCGAACCTGCAGCGCGACCTTGGGATCGGCGCCGCCGATCTCGGCACGCTGACGGCGGCCTATTTCGTCACCTTCTCCCTCTTCCAGCTGCCGCTCGGCATCCTGCTCGACCGCTTCGGCCCGCGCCGGGTGCAGGCCTGCCTGCTGCTCTCGGCCGCGCTGGGCGCCGTGGTCTTCGCGGTCGGCAGCGGGCTGACGCATCTCGTCATCGGTCGCGCCCTGGTGGGTCTCGGCGTCGCCGGCGGCCTGATGTCGGCCATGAAGGCGATCGCCCTGTGGCTGCCCAAGGACCGCTGGGCGCTGGCCAATGGCGTGTTCATGACCGCCGGCGGCCTCGGCGCGCTGGCCGCCACCCTGCCAGTCGAACTGGCGCTCGAGCATTATCACTGGACGGTGCTGTTCTGGGGCCTGGCGGTGATGACCGTCTTCGCCTCGGCCGCCATCTTCTTTGTGGTCCCCGAACGTGAACGCACCAGCCCGGTTGCGACCAGCAGCCTTGGCACCCAGCTGCGCGAATGCGGCCAGTTCCTGGCCGACCGCCGGTTCTGGCGCATCGCTCCGGTCTCGATGATGGGCATGGCCAGCGGCATGTCGATCCAGGGCCTGTGGGCCGCCCCCTATCTGCGCGATGTCGGCGGGCTGGACCGCGCCGCCACGGCGCAGGTGCTGTTCGTGGTGGCCGCGGCGCTCACCGCCGGCTTCACGCTGACCGGCATCGCCGCCGACCGGCTGCAGCGGCGCGGCATTCCGCTGGGCCGCACCATGGTCTGGGGCGTGGCACTTTATGCCGTGGTGCTGCTGGTCTTGTGCGCCGGCTGGTCACCGACCAATCCGCTGCTGTGGATCGCCTTCGGGATTCTGAGCAACACCACGGCGCTCGCCTATCCGATCCTGAGCGGGCAGTTCACCCTGGAACAGGCCGGCCGGGTCAACACCCTGCTCAATGGCGTGGTGTTCGGTTTCACCTTCTTCGCCCAGGCCGGCATGGGCTGGCTGATCGGCCTATGGCCGCGCGGCGCCAACGGCAATTACCCGACCGAGGCCTATCAGTGGACCTTCGGCCTGGCGCTGGGCCTGCTGCTGCTGGCGCTGGGCTGGTACCTGCTGCCGCGGCGGACCGAAGAACGGCCCGCCGGCTGAACCGCCTTACGGCTTGACCGGAGGCCGGCCGACCGAGTGATAGGTGAAGCCGGCCTGCTGCATCTCCGTGGGCTTGTAGACGTTGCGCAGGTCGACCAGCAGCGGCTGCTTCAGCAGGGTCTTCATCCGGACCAGGTCCAGGGCGCGGAACTGGTTCCACTCGGTAATCAGCACCAGCCCATCGGCGCCGGTCGCCACGTCATAGGCGTCCTGGCACCAGGTGATGTCCTTCAGCAGCTTCTGCGCCTCATGCATGCCTTCGGGATCGAAGGCGCGGATGGTGGCGCCGGCGGACTGCAGCGCCGGAACGATATCCAGGCTCGGGCTGTCGCGCATGTCGTCGGTCTCGGGCTTGAAGGTCAGGCCCAGTACGCCGATGGTCTTGCCCTTCACGCTGCCGCCGCAGGCCGCGATCACCTTGTCGGCCATGCGGCTTTTGCGCTTGTCGTTGACATCGATCACCGTCTCGATGATGCGCAGCGGCGCGGCATACTTGCGGGCGGTGGCGGCCAGCGCGTTGGTATCCTTCGGGAAGCACGACCCGCCATAGCCTGGACCGGCATGCAGGAACTTGCCGCCGATGCGGCCGTCCAGGCCAATGCCGCGCGCCACGTCCTGGACGTTCACATTCACCTTCTCGCAGAGATCGGCGATCTCGTTGATGAAGGTGATCTTGGTCGCCAGGAAGGCATTGGCGGCGTATTTGATCAGCTCGGCGGTTTCCAGCGCGGTGAACTGGATCGGCGTCTCGTTGATATAGAGCGGCCGGTACAGGGCGCGCAGCAGCTCCCGCGCCCGGTCGCTCTCGGCGCCGCAGACCACGCGGTCGGGCCGCATGAAGTCTTCGATGGCCGCGCCCTCGCGCAGGAATTCCGGATTGGACGCCACTTCGAATTCGGCATCGGGCCGCGTTTCGCGGATGATGCGCTCGACCTCGCGACCGGTGCCGACCGGCACGGTCGACTTGGTCACCACCAGCGTATAATGGGTCAGCGATTCCGCGATTTCCCTGGCGGCGGCGTAGACATAGGACAGGTCGGCCTCGCCATCGCCGCGCCGCGACGGCGTGCCCACCGCGATGAACACCGCATCGGCATTGGCCACCGCGGTCTTGATATCCTGGGTGAAGGACAGCCGGCCGGCCTTGGCATTGCGGGCGACCAGATCGTCCAGGCCCGGCTCGAAGATCGGGCTTTCGCCACGCAGCAGGCTGGCAATGCGGTCGGGGTTCTTGTCGACGCAGGTGACGGTATGGCCGAACTCGGAGAAACAGGTCCCCGACACCAGGCCGACATAGCCGGTGCCGATCATCGCTACACGCATAGTCTGTTCCCCCGGCTCAGCCGTCGATTAAAGCGTTTTGTAACCCTGCAGGATTTCGGTGACATCCTTGCGCATGTCCGGACGGTCGAGCGCGAAGGCGATATTGGCATGCAGGAAGCCGATCTTGTCGCCGCAGTCATAGCGCGTGCCGCTGAAGCGCAGGCCGTGGAACGGCACCTCGCCGATCATGCGGGCCAGCGCGTCGGTCAGCTGGATCTCGCCGCCGGCGCCACGCTGCACCTTGTCGAGATGATCGAAGACCTGGGGCTGCACGATATAGCGACCGATCACGGCGGTGCGGCTGGGGGCCTTGTCCGGGCTCGGCTTTTCCACCAGGCCCTTCACTTCCACCAGCTTGTCGGCATCCTTGCCCGGCGAAATCACGCCGTAGCGCTTGGTGTGCTCATGCGGCACATCCATGGCGGCGATCATGTTGCCGCCGACCTTGTTATAGGCCTCGACCATCTCGGCCAGGCAGCCGCGCTTCGACAGGATCAGATCGTCGGCCAGCAGCACCGCGAAGGGCTCGTCGCCGACCAGAGACTTGGCGCAGCGCACTGCATGGCCCAGGCCCATCGGTTCCATCTGCCGGGTGTAGGACACCGCGCCCGCCTTGGGCATCCAGCTGTTGATCAGGTCGAGCAGCTCGGTCTTGCTGCGCTCCTTCAGCGTGTCTTCCAGTTCGTAGGAACGGTCGAAATGATCCTCGATCGCCTGCTTGCCGCGGCCGGTGACGAAGATGAATTCCTCAATGCCGGCGGCCTGCGCCTCTTCCACGGCATACTGGATCAGCGGCTTGTCGACCACCGGCAGCATTTCCTTCGGCATCGCCTTGGTGGCGGGCAGAAAACGGGTGCCAAGGCCACCGACAGGAAACACGGCTTTACGGATCGGACGGATCATGGGTGCAGGACTTTCTTCTTGGTTGGCGGTCGGTTCGGACCGGACGATTCGAACAGGGCCTACGGCGCGGTTTTACGATGCCCTCGCATGGCACGCAACGGGGCCGCTGCCCGCCCGGCCCCCCTTTCCTGCCCGGGTAATGGGGCGGAAATACGGCTCCTGCAGAGGGGCCATGCCGGGGCCCGCCGCCTTCCCCGGACGGCCCCGACCACCTATCATAAGGACTCACCCGATCAGGAAACGTTACGGAGAAGGCCCGTGTCCGCCGCGCCCGACCTTGACCAGCAGCCCGCGCCCGTCCTGCGCGACCAGCCCGCCGCCGGCATTGTCCGCCTGACCCTCAACCGCCCGCAGGCCTATAACAGCCTGTCGACCGGCCTGATGGCCGCCCTGCAGGCCGAACTGGACGCCATCAAGGCCGACCGCAGTGTCAAAGCTGTGATCCTGGCCGCCAGCGGCCCGGGCTTCTGCGCCGGACACGACCTGAAGGAAGTCCGCGCCAACCCCGGCCGTCGGCAGTATGAAGCCCTGTTCCGCCAGTGCTCGATGCTGATGCAGTCGATCGTCGCCCTGCCCCAGCCGGTGATCGCCCAGGTGCATGGCGTGGCCTCGGCCGCCGGCTGCCAGCTGGTGGCGAGCTGCGACCTGGCGGTGGCCGCCGACAGCGCCCGCTTCGCCACACCCGGCGTCAATATCGGGCTGTTCTGTTCCACGCCGATGGTGGCGCTGTCGCGCAACGTCTCGCGCAAGCATGCCATGGAGATGCTGCTGACCGGCGACCTGCTGCCGGCCGCCCGCGCCGCCGAGATCGGCCTGGTCAACCGCGTGGTGCCGGAAGCCGATTTGGTTGAAAGCGCCCTCGCATTGGCCACACAGATCGCCGCCAAGTCGCCGCTGACGGTGAAGATCGGCAAGGAGGCCTTCTACCGCCAGCTCGAGATGCCGCTGGCCCAGGCCTATGACTATGCCAGCCAGGTGATGACCCAGAACATGCTGGCCCGCGATGCCGAGGAAGGCATCGATGCCTTTATCGAAAAGCGCGACCCGAAATGGGAGGGTCGCTGAGGATGAGTGCCGTTTTGGAAAAGATCGATCACGACCATTACGACGACGAGTATATCCGCCGCATCCTGCGCAAGGTGAATGTCATCGCCATGGTGGGGGCCAGCGCCAACTGGAACCGGCCGTCCTTCTTTGCGATGAAATACCTGCAGCAGAAGGGCTACCGCGTCATCCCGGTGAATCCGCGCGAGGCCGGCAAGGATATCCTGGGCGAGAAGGTCTATGCCGCCCTGACCGAGATTCCGGTGAAGGTCGACATGGTCGACTGCTTCCGCAATTCCGACGCCATCCCGCCGATTGCCGACGAGGCTATTCAAATCGGCGCCAAGGTGCTGTGGCTGCAGCTTGGCGTCCGCAATGACGCGGCGGCAGAGACGGCCGAAGCGGCCGGCCTGGCGGTGGTGATGAACCGCTGCCCCAAGATCGAATACGGACGCCTGAGCCAGGAAATCGGCTGGATGGGTGTGAACACCCGCGTCATCAATTCCAAGCGCAATCGCCGGATTTAAATATTATGGCTGATACCAAGAAGACTGCCAACAACCGCGCGGCGGACAACACCTCGCCCTATGGCTTCGACACGTTGCAGGTCCATGCCGGCACCGCACCCGACCCGACCACCGGTGCGCGTTCGACGCCGATCTTCCAGACCACGGCTTTTGTCTTCGAGGATGCCGACCAGGCGGCCTCGCTGTTCAACCTGCAGAGCTTCGGCAACATCTACACCCGCCTGACCAACCCGACCACGGCGGTGCTGGAGCAGAAGGTCGCTGCCTTAGAGAACGGCCGCGCCGCCACCGCGGTGGCCACCGGCCATGCCTCGCAGCTCGTCGCCTTCCATATGCTGATGAATCCGGGCGACCATATCGTCGCCTCCAGCAAGCTCTATGGCGGTTCGATCACCCAGCTCGGCGTCAGCTTCCAGCGTTTCGACTGGCACACCACCTTCGTCGATCCCGACGACCTCGCCGGCTTCGAGGCAGCGATCACGCCCAGAACCAAGGCGATCTATGCCGAGAGCCTGTCCAATCCGGGCGGCGTGATTGCCGATATCGCGGCGCTGGCCGAGATCGCGCATCGCAACGGTCTTCCGCTGATCATCGACAACACCATGGCCTCGCCCTATCTGTGCCGCCCGATCGAGCATGGCGCCGATATCGTGCTGCATTCGGCCACCAAGTTCCTCGGCGGCCATGGCAACTCGATGGGCGGCGTGATTGTCGATTCCGGCAAGTTCGACTGGGGCCAGAACGACAAGTTCCCCCATCTCTCCAAGCCCTCGCCGGCTTATCACGGCCTCACCTTCTGGGAGACCTTCGGCGACATGGCCTTTGCCGTCGCCTGCCGCGTGATCTCGCTCCGCGACCTCGGGCCCGCCATCTCGCCCTTCAATGCCTTCATGATCCTGACCGGCATGGAGACGCTGTCGCTCCGCATGCGCAAGCATTGCGACAATGCACTGGCCGTGGCCGAGTTTCTGTCCAAGCATCCGAAGGTCGCCTGGGTGTCTTACGCCGGCCTGAAGGGCGACAAGTATTATAAATTGGCTCAGGCCTACATGCCCAAGGGCGCCGGCTCGGTCTTCACCTTCGGCCTCAAGGGCGGCTATGCAGCCGGCCTGAAATTCGTCGATACCGTGCAGATCTTCTCGCATCTGGCCAATGTGGGCGATACGCGCAGCCTGGTGATCCACCCGGCCTCGACCACGCACCGCCAGCTTTCGCCCGAGCAGCGCGCTGCGGCCGGTTCCGGCGACGACGTGATCCGGCTGTCCATCGGCATCGAGGATGTGGCCGACCTGATCAAGGACCTCGATAAGGCCCTGAACGCGGTGTGACCTACTCGGCCGCCTGCATGACAGGCGCCGCCGCTTCGGTCTTCTCGCGCGGCAGCAGCAGCGCGAAGATGCCCGCACCGGCAGCGGCGGCGGCCAGCAGCAGGAACAGCGCATCCAGCGTGCCGGTGACGCGGTAGATCACCGGGATCACCGCCACGCCGAGCGACGAGACGCCCAGCGTCAGCACGAACTTGGCGCCAAACGCCCGGCCACGCCATTGCGGCGGCGTGTATTTCGCCAGCAGCGAATTCTCGGCTGCCTGCCCCGCCACATTGAGGCTGACCATCAGCGCCGCCACCGGCACCAGCGCCGGGTGGATCAGCAGCATGGCGCCAAGGATCACCGGAATCTGCAGCCACTGAACGGCGGCGTAGACACTGCGCAGCGCGTAGCGGTCGGCCAGCTCGCCGCCGACGATCTGCGACAGCGCCGAGGCGGTGTAGACAATCGTGACCATGCCGCCGATGCCGAGCATGCTGTCGTTGAACAGCCCTGAGAGCCGCGTGTCGAACACCTTGGGCAGCGCAAACGCCGTGGCCTGGAAGATCAGCCCGGTGCAGAGCATGGTGGCCGACATCACCCAGAAGACGCGCCAGATGTCGCTCTTGCCCGGCGGCGCACTCGGCACCAGATCGTCGCCGCGATCCAGCAGCAGGTTCGACTGCCGCGCCCAGACAAAGAAGATGCCGACGATCAGGCAGAGGATGCCAGGAATGATGAAGGCGGCACGCCAGCCATAGAGATCGGCGAGCAGGCCGGCGACGATGGCGGCGGCGGCCGTGCCGACCGAACCGAAGACGCCGTTGATGCCGAGCGCGCGGCCGCGGTTGACGGCATTGCGCACCAGCCACGGGATGCCGACCGGATGATAGATCGCGGCGAACAGCCCGATACCGGCCAGTCCCAGGCCGATGGTCAGCGGGCTGTCGGCAAAGCCGGTGAGGATCGAAAAGGCGCCGACGCCGAGGAAGAACAGCGCCATCATCCCGGACGCGCTCCACTTGTCGCCCAGCCAGCCGGCGGGCAGTGCTACGGCGCCGAACAGCACGCTCATCGGGATCGAGAGCGCGAACAGCGCGTCATAGCCCAGGCCCCATTCGCGCTCGAGCACCAGCACCACGGTGGCGTAGAGCAGCGTGAACAGATGGGAAAAGGTATGGGCGACGCTGGAGAAGGTCAGCGTCAGGAAACCGGAATAACGGGACATAACGACTCTCCTGGGGATACCGGGAAGACTACGCCCCCGGCCCGCTCAGGCAAGCCCGAAAATGTACCGCAACAATCAGGAGCCGGCCTTCACCAGCACCGGCTTGTCGCGATAAACCGCCGGGAAGAAGCGCTTCAGCTCAGCAATCTTGGGCAGGTCGTTGATGGCGATATAGGGCTGGTTCGGATGCAGGGTCATGTAGTCCTGGTGATAGTCCTCGGCCGGGTAGAAAGCCCGGTCCGGCTCGATGGTGGTCACCACCGGCCTGTCGAAGGCCTTCGCCTGGTTGAGCTGGGCGATATAGGCCCGGGCCACGGTCGCCTGTTCCGTATCCTGCGGGAAGATGGTCGAGCGGTAGTGCGGACCGATATCGGGTCCCTGGCGGTTGAGCTGGGTCGGATTATGGGCGACGGAGAAGTAGATCTGCAGCAACCGGCCGTAAGAGATCTTGCGCGGATCGTAGGTCACCTGCACCGCCTCGGCATGGGCGGTGACGCCGGCGCTGACCTTCTTGTAGTCGGCCGAAGCCTGGTCGCCGCCGGCATAGCCCGAGACGGCGCTGGTGACGCCCTCCACATGCTGGAACACGCCCTGCACGCCCCAGAAGCAGCCGCCGGCAAAGACCGCGACAGCCGAGGGTGCCGCCGGCATGGCCACATCGGTCACAGGCGCAGGGATGGCGCGTCCGGCTTCGAAGGCCAGCACCGGTCCGGTCGCCAGCAGCAGGGCTGCAGTGAAACAGGCGGCAGTGAAACGCGCGATGGTGGTCAATCTGAACATGGCGGGCTCCGGTGATGGCGCGACAGAGATGTAATCTGCACCTGCGGCTTTGGAAGGCCGCATCACGAAACTGTGGTCAGGCCTTCCTGGTCTCAGCCAACAGCCAGGCGATGTAATCCGGGTTGCCGCCCTGCCCGACGTCCAGCGGCAGGATGCAGGGCACGCTGTAGCTGCCGGCGGCCTTGACTGCGGCGCTCGCGGCCTCCACCAGGTCCGGACGGGTCTTAAAGATGATCACCGCTTCCTCGCCGCGCTCCAGCTTGCCCTGCCACCAGTAAACCGAGCGCATGCCGGGAATGATGTTGGCGCAGGCGGCCAGCCGCTGCGAGACCACGGCCTCGGCGATCACCTCGGCCTCGTCGAGGCTGGGCGCCGTGCAGTAGAGCAGGACGATCTCTGTCATGGGTCAGTCATAGCTGCCGAGCGCGCGGTCATGCCACAGCGCCACGGCGACGGTCAGCACGGCGACGGCGCCAGCCTGGTGCAGGGTGCCGAGCGCCACCGGCACATGCTGCAACAACGTGGCGATGCCGAGGCCGACCTGCAGCAGCACGATGCCGAGCAGGCCATGACGCAGGCCGGTGGGCGCCCGGCCTTTCAGCAGCACCGAAGTCGCCAGCGCCAGCACGAAGACGGTATAGGCCAGCATGCGATGCTGGAACTGTACGGTCATCGCATTCTCGAAAAAGTTGATCCACCAGGGCTCGGCGATCAACAGGCCATCGGGAATGAAGGCCCCGTCCATCAGCGGCCAGGTGTTATGCGCCAGACCGGCATTCATGCCGGCGACCAGACCGCCGGACAGCACCTGCAGGAACACCACGATGGTGAGCAGCGCGGCGATGCCGCCGCCCTTCGCCGACACCATGCGATGGTGACGTACCAGCGACAGCGCGCCCCAGAGCAGATAGGCATAGATCAGGAAGGCCAGGCCGAGATGGGCGGTGAGCCGGTAGTGGCTGACATCGGGATGGTCGACCAGGCCGCTGGCGACCATGAACCAGCCGAGCGCGCCCTGGCTGCCGCCGAGCACGAACATCAGCAGCAGATGCGGCTTCATGCCGGCGGGAATGCGGCCGCCGATCCAGAACAGGATCATCGGAATGGCAAAGGCGACACCGATCAGGCGGCCGAGCAGACGATGGATGTATTCCAGCCAGAAGATGCCTTTGAAACCCTCCAGCGTCATCCCGATATTCACTTTCTGATATTCGGGGAACTGCTTGTACTTCTCGAACTCCGCGGCCCAGGCGGTCTCCGACAGCGGCGGCAGCCAGCCGGTGATCGGTTTCCATTCCACCATGGAGAGACCAGACTCGGTCAGGCGCGTCAGGCCGCCGATGACGACCATCAGCGCCACCAGGCCGGCGACGGCAAACAGCCACAGCGCCACGGCGCGGGCATCCTGCTGCCGCCGCTCGCTCACCATTGCCGTAATCGTCGTCGCCATGTCGTGTCCCTCGATCGATCCGGTCCAGAACAAAGACCGGGACCCCGGCCGGGTCAAGGCCGGAGGATACGCGCCATTGTCGCAGTCTACCGCTTCTTCCGCGCCCGCAGATCGATAATCCCCGGCCGCTGGCGCGGATCCTCGCCGGCCTGAAAAATCTGCGTCTTCTGCACCTTCTGGGTGCCGGTGGTGGGCAGGCTGTCGACGAACAGCACCCAGCCCGGCGCCTTGAAATAGGCCAGCCGCTCGAAGCACCAGGCGAACAGCGCCTCGGCCAGCGCGGCATCGCCCGCCTGCCCCGCCCCCTCTCTAGGCTTCATGGGCACGATGCAGGCCATCACTTCCTCTTCGCGGATCTCGTCGGGCGCCGCCAGCACCGCCACCTGCGCCACGTCCGGATGCGCCTGCAGGCAGGCCTCGATCTCGGCGGCGGCGATATTCTCGCCCGAGCGGCGAATGATGTTCTTCTTGCGGTCGACGAAATACAGCATGCCGTCTTCGGCCTGCCGCACCACGTCGCCGGTATGGAACCAGCCGCCCCTCCAGGCCTCTTCGGTGGCTGCGTCATTCTTCAGGTAGCCCGCGAAGAAACCATATCGTGGCGTGGCGGCCGAATGGCGCACCAGCAACTCGCCCTCCTGCCCGCGCGGCAGCTCGGCGCCATCATCGCCGGCCACCATCGCCTGCAGGCCGGGCAGCGGCCGGCCGAAGGCGCGCGTGTCGGTCTGGCGCGGCTCGATGCAATCGCAGAAGACGCGGCCGGTCTCTGTCATGCCCCAGACCTCGCAGAGCGGAAAGCCGAAGCGATCCTCAAACGGCTTGTGCAACTGCGGCTCGACGCCGGCGCCGAAACCGAAGCGCGCGCGATGCTGCTTTTCTTCCGCGCTGATCGGCTGGTTGAGCAAGAGCGGCGGTACAACGCCGAGGTAGTGGATGATGGTCGCCCCGGTCTGCACGACCTCCGGCCACCAGCGGGTCGGGCTGAAGCGCTCGGTGAGGATCAGGCAGTGCGCACCGAGGATGGCACAGGCCACCGTGATGGCACCGTGATTCATGTGGAACAGCGGCAGCGGATTGTAGAAGCGCTCCTGCGCCGGTCGCATCACCATGCGGCCGCCCAGCCGGGCATACCAGTCGCCAGCATTCAGCGTGTAGAAGTTGGTCAGCACGCAGCCCTTGGGCCGGCCGGTGGTGCCCGAGGTATAGAGCAGCGCATATTCGGTATCGTGATCCGGGAGGCCGGCGCGCGGCTTCGTCTGCGGCGACGGAATGCCGGCCGGCATGTCCAGTCCGTTCAGCACCGGCAGCGGCTTGGCGGTCCGCTGCTTCGCCACAGCCTCCAGATCGGCGATACGGTCCGGCAGCACGATGGCGAGGTCGGCTTCGGAATGCTCCAGCAGATAGAGCATCTCATCATGGCGGTAGTCGGGGTTGACCGGCACGATGCCGCAGCCGAGCCCGTTCAGCGCGAGGTAATGGAAAAAGAATTCCGGCCGCATATCCAGCAGCAGGGCGACGCGATGGCCGATGCCATAGCCCGCCGCGGCATAACGATCCTTCAGCGCATCGACGATGGCCAGCACCGTGCCGTAGCTCAGCTCCAGTCCTTCAGCCAGTCCGGCCAGTGCCGGCACGCAGAGGAAACTGCTCTGCGCATGCGTCTGCGCGCTCTGCCTAAAGGCCGCGTAGACCGAGGGCGGCAGCCCTTCTCCCTGCATGAACGGTTTCCTCCGGATTTTTTGTCATTCTTCTAGCGCAGGACCAGGACGGCAAGCATCACGGCGCCGATGACGATACGGTAATACGCAAAAGGCACGAAGCCGTAGCGGTTGATGAAGGCGATCACGCTGCGCACCACCAGCACGGCGCAGAGGAAGGCCGTGACGAATCCGACCGCGATCAGGCCGGCGCCATCCAGCGTCAGGCTCTGCCAGTTCTTGAACAGGTCGTAGGCCGTGGCCGCCACCATGGTGGGCACCGCCAGGAAGAACGAGAATTCCGCCGCCGCCGCGCGCTGCACACCCAGCAGGCGCGCGCCCATGATGGTGGCGCCCGAACGCGACACACCGGGGATCATCGCCAGGCATTGCAGGAAGCCGATCTTCAGGCTGAGCCGGAACTTGAAGTCATCAACGCTCTGCACCTCGCCTTTGCCGGTGAATCGTTCGATCACCAGGATCAGCAGCCCGCCGACGATCAGCGCCACTGACACGACCCAAGGATTGAACAACACACTCTTGATGAAGCCATGGGCGAAGAAGCCGATCACCAGCGCCGGCAGGAAGCCGAACAGCACATTGACGGTGAAGCGGTTGGCTTTGTCGTCGCGGCCCAGGCCCGACAGCGTGCCCCAGAGCCTCGGCCAGTAGACCACGCAGATGGCGAGGATGGCGCCGAGCTGGATGGCGATCTCGAACACCTTGCCCGGCGGGCCCTCGAAGCCCAGCAGATCGACCAGCAGGATCAGGTGGCCGGTGGAGGAGACCGGGATGAATTCGGTCAGGCCTTCAACGATGCCAAGGAAGGCGGCCTGCAAATAATCGATCAGCATTTATTGAAATCCTTGGGAAATTCGCTGGCAAACCTGCCAACTCGCGCCAGATTTGACCAAAGTGAGCCAAACCGGACCAGCGCAACGCCATCTTTGGCCATCTCGTGCCATCTGAGACCAAACCGAGCCATCCTGGGCCGTCCTGTTTCTCCGAGACACAAGGCAAATGCATACGATGTCATGCAGCCGGGTTCCCGGATTTCTGGCACAGGACAGCTTAGAACAAATATAGTACATTTTGCCGGAATCGGCAAGATGCCCCCTATCTGACAGCCAGAAACCGGCGCCGTGAAGGGGTGGCCCGCGGCTGAAACAAAATGCCGCATCAAGCGTTTATGAGGACGTTACTTTGCAAAGGAGTTTCTCATGCGCGGCCTTTTACTCTGGTTCATTGGCATTCCGATCCCGATCATCATTCTGCTCTATCTGTTTGGCGTTCTCTGAACGCTGCCGTGAATTAAACGTCAAAAGGCCGGGTCCCCGCGACCCGGCCTTTTTTGATTCCGCCCCGCCCGGCATGATGGGCCAAGCCGACTCTGCCGGGTGGACAAGGACGGAGCGGCAACTGGGGGTAAAATATGCAGCCATCCCTGCGCCGGCTGATCCTGGCCGGTCTGATCGCAGCGGTATCTGCGCCAGCCGCGGCGCAGAATTTCGTCGAGGGCCAGCATTACTGGTTCGAGCCGGCGGTGTTTCCGGGCAAGACCATCCCGGCAGCTCATCCCTACGGTCCCGGCAAGGCCAAAGGCGTGGTGGTCTGGAACGACGGTTACTCGCCGGACAAGATCGCGCCCGAGAAAGTGCCGCCGGTGATGCAGGTCTTTGCCGAAGCCGGCTGGGACGTCTTTAACCTGCGCCGTCATTCCCTGATCGGGCTGGGCCGCGGCGGCACCGGGGCCACCGACCTGACCGCCAGCGTCATCCTGATGGGCATCGACAAACTGAAGGCCCGCGGCTACGACAAAATCATCCTGAGCGGCCAGTCTCGCGGCGCCTATGCCAGCATCCAGGCCGGCAGTTACGGCGCCGAGATTTCCGGCATCCTGCCGCTCTCGCCGGCCGGCTTCGGCGACTACACGCGCGGCGGCGACTGGGTGAACAATGACCTCGCCATCCGCACGATGTGGGAGAAATACGCCGGCAAGCCGATCCGCGTCTCCGCCGGTTTTTTCAGCGGCGACGACTGGTTCGAGACCAAGCAGCCCGGTATCCGCGGGCCCTATGCGAGCAAGAAGCTGGCCGAGCTGGGCGTCACCAACTTCATCGTCAGCGAACCGCCCTATGCCGGCATGAGCGGCCATGGCGGCGGCGGCAGCTGGCAGTTCGCCCGCCGCTATGGTCCCTGCCTGATCCGCTTTTTCGAGGGCGCACAGGCACCGGGCTGCAGCGACGGCGATCCGGCAACACCCGCAACCTTCAACATCGCGCCGCCGGCCATTCCGCCATCGGACGGCAGCGGGTTCACCGGCCAGTGGCAGGGCACGATTGCCACCGGCCGCTTTGCCGTACTGACCGTCCCGCCGCTCAGCCAGGGCCGTGTCGACGCGCCCTACCAGATCGGCGCAGCGGTGAATGGTGACAAGGCGTCCAACACGACCTGGAAGCTGGTACAGCGTGACAGCCGGCTAGTGGCCGAGATCGGAAAATTCGAATTCCGCATCCATCCGCCGGCGGATGACCGGCTGCGCATCACCTCGATCAACCACGGCGCCGAGAAGCCCGAGGAAATCGAGTTCGCCGCGCTGGTGCGCGTGACGAAGCGCTAGCCGCGCCGGCGCCCCACCACCGGCGGCGCTTTCGAAACGCCGTCGAAGGCATCGTTGAACTTGCGCAAGAGGCGCAGGAACTCGGCCGCTTCCTGTTTGGTGAAGGGCGCCAGCAGGGTTTCGCGCACACGGTTCGCATCCGCCATGCAGGCCTGCACCAGCTTCTTCCCGGCCGGCGTCAGCGTCAGCGCGAATTTGCGGCGGTCCTGCGCATTGGCGGTCTTGGCGATCAGTTTCCGTTTCACCAGCAGTTCGACCACCAGCGCGGTGGTCGACCGGTCAAACCCTAAGCTGCGGGCCAGGTCGATCTGGCTGATCGGGCCCCAGCGCAGCACCACCGACAGCGCGCCGAACTGCGGCGGCGTCAGGTCATGGGGTTTGAGATACTGCAAAAAAGTCGAAACCGAATTCTGGTGCGCCCGGCGGATCTGGAATCCGGGGCGGTCGTAGATTTCGGGCACCGGATGCCCGGTCGGTTCGGCTTCTGCGCGTTTCGGTCTGGCCATGATTCATCCCTGCCCTGCCGACATAGCATATTTTCCCGAATTGACACATACAGCGACCCGACATAATAATCAGACGTCTGATGAATATGGCCCAACAGAATTGACGGTGCCCGCCAAGAGGCGCCGCAGGAGGAAACCATGATGCAGTCCCTGACCCGCCGCGCCGCCCTGACGTCAACCGTTCTGGCCGCGCTGACCGCAGCCACCCTCTTCGCGCTCCCGGCGGCCGCGCAGTCGCTGATCCAGCGGCCGGTGAAGATCGTGGTGCCCTTCACGCCCGGTACCGGCATGGACATCCTGGCCCGCATCATCGGCGAGCAGATGCGCCAGCGTTCGGGCCAGACCGTGGTGGTGGAAAACCGCGTCGGCGCGTCTGGCAATATCGGCAGCCAGGTGGTGGCGACATCGGCACCCGACGGCTACACGCTGATGGTGACCGCCAATACCTTCACCATGACGCCCTCGCTGTACAAATCCGTGCCCTATGACGTGAGCCGGGATTTCGCGCCGATCGGCAGCATCGCCAACGGCCAGATGGTGCTGGCCGTGCATCCCTCCGTGAAGGCGACCAACCTGAAGGACTTCATCGCGGAAGCCAAAGCCAATCCGGGCAAGATCGACTATGCCTCGCCCGGCAATGGCACGCCGCAGCATCTGGCGATGGAGAGCTTCAAGCAGGCTGCCGGCATCAACCTGAACCACATTCCCTACAAGGGCTCGGGCGGCGCGGTGCAGGACCTGCTGGGCGGCACCGTGGCAGCGATGATCATGCCGGTGCATACGGCGCTGCCCTTCCTGGCCGATAACCGCATCCGCGTGCTGGGCGTGACCAGCGCCGAACGCTCGCCGGTGGCGCCGCAGCTGCCCACCATGGCCGAACAGGGCGTCGCCGGTTTCGATGTCGATCTGTGGTTCGCCATGTATGCCCCGGCGAAGACGCCGCCGGAGATGGTGAAAGGACTGAATGCCGAACTGAACGCCATCCTGTCCGATCCCGCCGTGCGCGAGACGATCCAGAAGCAGGGCCTGGTGGTGAGGACCGGCACGCCGGATGCCCTGGCCAAGCAGACCGCCACCGATACCGCGCGCTGGGCCAAGGTGGTGAGCGAAGCCAAGATCGAGGCCGAGTAAGCCCGCGTAAAAGGACGTCAGTCATGGATGTGATTATTATCGGCGGCGGCATCGGCGGCCTGACCCTGGCGCTGACCCTGCACGACCGCGGCATTCCCTGCCGCGTCTTCGAGGCGGCGCCGGAAATCCGCGCCGTCGGCGTCGGCGTCAACCTGCTGCCACACAGCACGAAAGAGCTGTTCCGCCTCGGGCTGGAAGACCCGCTGACCAAGGCGGCGGTAAGCGCGAAGGAAGCCGCCTTCTTCAACCGCTTCGGCCAGCTCATCCATGCCGAGCCGCTGGGGATTGCCGCCGGTTACGACTGGCCGCAGCTCTCCATCCATCGTGCGGATCTGCAGGCGGCGTTACTGGCAGCCGCAAAAGAGCGCATCGGCGCCGACCGTATCCATCTGGGCTGGCAGTGCATCGGCGTCGAGCAGGATGCGCAGCAGACCCGCGTGCATTTCCGCAATACCGAAACCGGCCTGGCCCTGCCCGACCAGATCGGCGAGGTGGCGATTGCCTGCGACGGCATCCATTCGGTGATCCGCAAGCAGTTCAATCCGGCGGAAGGCCAGCCGCGCTATTCCGGCGTCAACATGTGGCGCGGCATCACCCGCATGAAGCCGATCCTGTCGGGCGCCACCATGGTGCGCGCCGGCTGGCTCAGCCACGGCAAGATGGTGATCTATCCGATCCGCGAGAATGTCGATGCCGAGGGCAACCAGATGATGAACTGGGTGGCCGAGATCGAGACGCCGAAGCATATCCAGCGCGACTGGAACCGCAGCGGCAGCCTGGACGACTTCCTGCCGGCCTTTGCCGACTGGCAGTTCGACTGGCTTGATGTGCCGGCGATGATCAAGGCGGCCGACATGGTGCTGGAATTCCCGATGGTGGACCAGGACCCGCTGCCGCGCTGGAGCCAGGGTCGCGTCACGCTGCTGGGCGATGCAGCGCATCCGATGGTGCCGCGTGGCTCCAATGGCGCCGGCCAGTCGATCCTCGATGCCCGTGTGCTGGCCGACCTGCTGGCCGAGGGGAAAGACCCGGTGGAAGCGCTGGCGGCCTATGAGGCCAAGCGCCTGCCCGCCACCACCAATGTGGTGCTGACCAACCGCACCAATCCGCCCGACGCCATCCTGCGCGAGGTGTTCGAGCGCACCGGCGACAAGCCGTTTGCCAGGATCGGCGATGTGATCAGTCCGGCCGAACTGACGGCGATCACCGACAACTATAAAAAAGTGGCCGGTTATGAGAAGGACAAGCTGAAGACGGCGTGACGGAAGTCCGGATCGGCTCCGGACTTCCGCCGTCCGCTCAGTTCAGGCCGTAATTGCTCATCTCAGTCAGATCTGCACTACAGCCGTCCGCATGGGCAAAGGCACTGGTCTGGATCGCCTTCGAGAACGGTCCGCCGCGCATGATCGCCCACAGACCGGCCAGGCTGTCATACTGGCTCAGCGGCAGCGCTGCCAGTGCGGCCCTGGTCTTGGCGCAGAAGGCGCGCGCACCATCCCGTGACGTCGCGGCCGTACCGATGGCCGCGATCGCCTCGCCATACCACGCCTGCCGGGCGATATAGTCGCCGAGCGACACCTGCTCGGTCACCCTGTAGGTCAGGACACGGTCGGTCGTCAGGCCGGTGAACGCCGCCCGCGCCGCCTCCGTCCTGCTGGGGCGGCAACTGATGGCAGGTGCCGCGCAGACGCCCATATCGGAAAAGATCGACGGCTTTGGCGTGCTGACCGTCAGCTTCCATGTGCCCGGTGATTCCAGGAGCTGGCTCGACAGGTTGTTATCTTTCGGCAGCTTTAGCGTGATCTCAAGGCCTGACGTCGGCTTCCAGAGATTCAATGGCTCACGATAAAGCGTCGTCTCGTCGACTTTTTCCGAGAACAGCTTGCCCAGCGCGGCATCCAGAGACTGGGCCTCGCGCTGCATCGACGGCGCCGACAGCGTGGTGGCCACCTTTGTCGCCGGACTGATCTGCTGCGCCGCTTCCCGCAGCACGCGTACCGCCGTGACCAGGATCTGCGATTCCGGCGCATTGGTCAGGTTGAACAGCCCTTTCACCTCGACATTCTGGCCGCTCTTGACCAGGAAATGTGGCGTCCGTTCGCTGGCGATCACGTCGGTTGCCCATGTCTCGCCGCGCCGGCCGCTGGTATTGGCACTGGCATAAAGCGACCATGTCGTGCTGACGCCGGCATCCGTCACCGCGGTCCGCAGCACCATGCTGCTGGCCGTGGCCTTGGTCCACAGGGCGCGGGCCAGTGCGTTGCGCTGCTGGTGGTCCTTTGGGTCCGCGGTGCCGTCCAGCGCCGCCATGCTCTGCAGGATGAGGCTGGTATACAGCCCGGCATGCGGCTCCTCAGCCTGCTGGATCGCATTTTTGACATCGAAGAAGGCCGTGGCATCGAACTGCTTTACCGGCTGACCACCGCCCCCACCGGTTGGCACGGTGCCCGAGACGTTTTGAATCCGCTCCGTGGCCGCCACCGGCATATCTGCCTTTAAAGTTTGCTGTGATGTTGGCGCGCAGGCCGTCAGTATCAGGACGCCCGCGATCCCCGCTGATCGCTGCAGGCACGCCAATCCGTATGCTGTATTTCGCATTGTATATCCCCCAAGGTTTTTGCCCCAGAGGTACAGTCCGCAATCACACGACAGGCCGGCAATCTGATTCTCGCGGTACACTATATCCGCGTATGCAAACGGAAAACCCTCCTGTGGAAATCGTCCTCCGTTCCAGAAGGGATGTGCACTGAGGAAAAGTCAGACGCGATCCGCCAGGCCAATTGCCCGATCCTGATGGCGCTTATGCCTGCCCGAAAAAACCATACCCCGCGGGTTCGACCCGCGGGGTATGCCCTGTCATCGTCAGGAGAACCGGCCGTTCTTGTTGAAGCCGCGGGGCACGATGCGGCCGGCCTGGGCGCGTTCGCCGCGATATTCCTTCAGGTCGGTCTCGGTCTTGGTGCGGCCGGAGGAATCGGTCCAGGTCAGGCCCTGCTTGTAGGTGAAGGTCTTGGCGTCCAGCAGGCCGCCATCCTTGTATTTCTGCAGGGTGATGCCGCGACCCTTGGTCATCTCGGGCAGCTCCGCGAGAGGGAACAGCAGCAGCTTGCGGTTCTCGCCCACCACCGCGACGGTGTCGCCCTCGACCTGGGTCAGCACGCAGGCCTCTGCCGGGGTCTGCAGGTTCAGAATCTGCTTGCCTGTGCGGGTGCCGGCCAGCATTTCCTCTTCCGGGCAGATGAAGCCGCGACCGTCGCTGCCGGCGACCAGGAATTTGCGGTCGCCCTGGTATTTGAACAGGGCGACGATGTCCTGGTCGTTGCCGAGATCGACGGTGAGCCGCACCGGCTCGCCATGGCCGCGACCGCGCGGCAGCTTATCGCAGGCGATCGTATAGGCGCGGCCGTTGGTGCCGAACAGCAGCAGCTTGTCGGTGCTTTCGGCATGCAGCCAGAAGCGGCCCTTGTCGCCTTCCTTGAAGGCCGCCGTGCCGTCATCGGCGACATGGCCCTTGATGGCGCGGATCCAGCCTTTGGCCGAGCAGATCACGGTGATCGGCTCGCGCTCGACCAGGATGTCGAAGGCTTCCTCGGAAATGACCGGCGCATCGCCGACGCTGGTGCGGCGCTTGCCGAGCGCGGTCTTGGGGCCGAACTGCTTCTTGATCTCCTGCACTTCCGCCGCGATGGCCGTCCAGCGCAGAGACTCATCGCCCAGCAGCTTTTTCAGCTCGGCCAGTTCGGTGCTCAACGCCTTGTGCTCGCCGCGCAGCTCCATCTCTTCCAGCTTGCGCAAACTGCGCAGGCGCATGTTGAGGATGGCTTCGGCCTGCACATCGGTAAGCTTGAACCGCTTCATCATCGCCGGCTTGGGCTCGTCCTCGCGGCGGATGATCTCGATCAGCTCGTCGAGATTGAGGTAGGCGATCAGATAGCCGTCGAGCACTTCCAGGCGATGCTCGATCTTGCCCTGGCGGTATTTGCTCTTGCGCTCCAGCACCTCGTGGCGGTGATCCAGATAGGCCTGCAGCACCTCGCGCAGGTTCATCACCTTGGGCAGCTTGCCGCCGTCCAGCACGTTCAGGTTCAGCGGGAAGCGCGTTTCCAGATCGGTGCTGCGGAACAGGCTTTCCATCAGCACGGCGGGATCGATGGTGCGGTTCTTCGGAATGATGACCAGACGGATGTCTTCCGCCGATTCATCGCGCACGTCGTCGAGCAGCGGCGCCTTCTTGTCGGTGATCAGTTCGGCGATGCGCTCGATCAGCTTCGACTTCTGCACCTGGTAGGGAATCTCGGTGACGACGATCTGCCACATGCCGCGCGGCAGCTCTTCCTTCACCCAGCGGGCGCGATGGCGGAAGCTGCCGCGGCCGGTCTTGTAGGCCTCGATGCGGCTCGACAGCGGCTCGACCATGATGCCGCCGGTAGGGAAATCCGGGCCCTGCACGAATTCCACCAGCTTCTCGATGCTGGCATTCTTATGCTTGATCAGATGCAGCAGCGCATCGCAAAGCTCGGGCAGGTTATGCGGCGGGATCGAGGTGGCCATGCCGACGGCGATGCCGCTGGCGCCATTGGCCAGCAGGTTGGGCAGGCCGGCCGGCAGCACCACCGGCTCGTCATTCTCGCCGTCGTAATTGGGGCGGAAATCGACGGTGTCGTCATCCAGGTTGGCCAGCAGGACGTTGGCCACTTCGGTGAGGCGGGCCTCGGTGTATCGCATGGCGGCGGCGTTATCGCCGTCGATATTGCCGAAGTTGCCCTGGCCGTCGACCAGCGGATAGCGCTGGGCGAAATCCTGGGCCAGGCGCACCAGCGCGTCATAGACCGACTGGTCGCCATGGGGATGGTATTTACCGATCACGTCGCCGACGACGCGGGCGCATTTCTTGTAGCCGGCACTGGGATCCAATTTAAGCAGCCGCATGGCGAACAGCACGCGGCGCTGCACCGGCTTCAGCCCGTCGCGCGCATCGGGCAGCGAGCGCGAGGTGATGGTGCTGAGCGCATAGGCCAGATAGCGCTCGGACAGCGCGTCGGGCAGCGGCACGTTGCGGATATCTTCGGGGACGTCCTTGGGCGGGAGATGCTTGCTCATGGGGCGGTTCTTACAACAAACGGGGTGATTCTTCTACGGATGCAGGCTGCGATGCACCACTTCCAGCAGCCGGGCGCGGGCCTGCGGCACGGCTTTATGCAACTGGGCGAACAGGCGGTTTTCCAGGAAATGCCCGGTCAGCGCGAGGCCCGATTCGACCTCCAGCAGTGGATGATTCGACGCCGCCGCGCCGCTGCGGCCCGGCACCAAGAAGGCCGGCAGGCCGAGCAGCCGGTCGGCATAGGGCGCCGCGGCTTCCGCCGACACCGCCCGGCCGGTGCGCGGCGAGACATGGGTGAGCCCGGTGGTGGCGCCGGTGGCGGCGCAGCTGCCCAGATCGATGCCGTAGCCCATCTCGGCCAGCAGGCCGACTTCCCAGCGCACATAGAGCGCGCCCCAGTCGCCCGGCTCGGGCATATCCGCCATCAGGGTGAACAGCGATTTGGTGGCATTGAACAGGGCCGGATGCGGCTCGCGCTCGGGCAGCGTGGTGTCGATCAGGGCGCAGACCGCGCTGAGCGCCGCCAGTCGCGCCGGATCGTCCAGCATTAATGCTGCCGGATGGCCGAGCGATTCCAGGCTGAAATAGCCGAGCTGTTCCGACAGCCGGGCCCGCCAGTCGGCGCGCACGATCTGGCCGGGCTGGATGCCGCCGCCGAGCGAGCGGCCCTGCCCCGCGCCAGAGCCGCGCAGCAGCCCGGCATGACGGCCGTGATGCTCGGTCAGCAGCGCGACGATGCGCGCGCTTTCGCCATGGTGGCGCACACTGAGCACCACGCCGTCATCCTGCCATTCCATACAGATGGCTTAGGGTGATTCTCCGGGGCGGGCAAGGCGCAAACAAATCCGCTTTACAGGCCTTCGGGGCTCTCCCACACTTTCGGACGGGCAGACGGAAAACCGGGGGAAACCATGGCGGGCGCCGACCTGACGATCGCGGATGCGCGTCTGCAAAAGCTGCATGACTACTGGCTGGCGAAAAAGGGCGACCGCCCCTTCCCCGCCCGCGCCGATATCGCGCCGGAAGAGCTGCGCGACATCCTGCCCTGGGTGTTCATCATGGAGCTGGTGGACGGCCGCATCCGCTACCGCCTGGTGGGCGAGGCCTTCCGCGAGATCTATGGCGATGCGCTGGCCGGAAAGTTCATGGACGAGATCGACCTCGACCATATCACCGCCGCCTATATCGGCGAGTATGACACCTGCATCAAAACCGCCAGCCCGGTGGCCCGGCAATGGAAGTTCACCAAGCTGAGCGGCCGGCGGCTCGATTACGAGCGCCTGATCCTGCCGCTGACGGTGGACGGCAAGACCATCACCATGTTCCTCGGCGGCGCGGTGGGATTTGGGTATGGGTGAGACCTAGCGTCCCACCAGGGCCCGCAGCTTGCCCAGCATCTGCACGGCTGCGGGATCCGTGGCGCTCTGGAAAGCCCGCGACCCTGCCGGCGAGGACGAAATCGGACGGCCACTGTCGATGAAAAAGATGTAATAGCCCCCGGGCACCAGCGGCAGACCACAGCTGGTGCCCTCGTCATACATCCTATGGTCGGCCGGTGGATTGCCCTTGAAGGTTTCGATCAGCTCGAAACGTCCGATGACAGTCGGATCACGGTCACCGGAGGGAAGCAAACCCTTTGGCCGCTCATTCTCGATGACTCGCGCAAAGAAGACCGACGATGCGCGGCCAAACCGCTCTTCATCCGTCGCTGAAACGGGTGTGCATGCCTGCGCTTTGCCTGCCAGAATGGCAGCGAACAGCAGCATCGCGACACCAATCAGTTTCTTTCGCATCTGGCAGACACTATCCGTCAATCCGTCCTGATTGAACAAAAAAAGGGCGGCCTTGCGGGCCGCCCTCTTCGTATCGGTTATGACCGACAGGCTTACTCGGCGGCGTCGCCGACGGCAGCCTGCAGTTCGCTTTCCAGCGCATCGGCGAAGTCTCGATCGCGCTGGGCGGCGAGGCCTTTCATGCGGCTCATGATCGCGCCGGTGCCGACCGGGATCAGGCGGCCGACGATGACGTTCTCCTTGAGGCCGACCAGCCTGTCCACCTTGCCGCCGACGGCAGCTTCGGTGAGCACGCGGGTGGTCTCCTGGAAGGACGCGGCCGAGAAGAACGACCGGGTCTGCAGGCTCGCCTTGGTGATGCCGAGCAGAACCGGCATGCCCTTGGCCGGCTTGCGGCCATCGGCTTCGGTCTTGGCATTCACCTCTTCGAACTCGCTGCGGTCGACCTGCTCGCCGATCAGGAAGGTGGTTTCCGCCGGGTCGGTGATCTCGATCTTCTGCAGCATCTGGCGGCAAATCACCTCGATGTGCTTGTCGTTGATCTTCACGCCCTGCAGACGATAGACCTCCTGAATCTCGTTCACGAGATAGTTGGCCAGCGCCTCGATGCCGAGCACCTTGAGGATGTCGTGCGGTGCCGGGTTGCCATCGAGCAGATGGTCGCCGACACGGACGAAATCGCCTTCCTGAACGGCAATCTGCTTGCCCTTCGGGATCAGGTATTCAACTGCTTCGGCGCCCTCTTCGGCCGGCTTCAGGATCAGGCGGCGCTTGGCCTTGTAATCCTTGCCGAACTCGACGCGGCCGTCGATCTCCGCGATCACCGCATGGTCCTTCGGGCGGCGGGCTTCAAAGAGCTCGGCCACACGCGGCAGACCGCCGGTGATGTCACGGGTCTTGGTGCCTTCCACCGGGATACGCGCCAGCACGTCGCCGGCATGGACCTGCGCACCATCTTCCACCGACAGAATGGCGTCGGCCGAGAGGTAGTAGCGGCCTTCGGCACCGCTGACGAGCATGAGGATCTCGCCCTTGTCGTTGCGCAGCGTGATGCGCGGACGCAGCTCGCTGCCCTTCGGGTTCTGCTTCCAGTCGGAGACGACCTTGTAGGAAATGCCGGTCGACTCGTCGGTCGCTTCGCGCATCGACACGCCCTCGACGAGGTCGCGGTAATGCACGATACCCTCGCGCTCGGTGATGACCGGGCGGGTGTAGGGATCCCAGTCAGCGATGCGCTGGCCCTTCTTCACCTTGCCGCCTTCATCGGCGACCAGACGGGCGCCGTAAGGCACCTTGTGGCGGGCGCGTTCGCGGCCATTCTGGTCAACCAGGATGACTTCGCAATTGCGGCCCATGACCACGAAGCGGCCCTGGCTGTCGGTCACCAGGTTGCGGTTGGCGATCTTGAGGGTCGCGTCATAGGCGGCCTCAAGGCTCGACTGCTCCGCCACCTGGGCGGTGCCGCCGATGTGGAAGGTACGCATGGTCAGCTGGGTACCCGGCTCGCCGATGGACTGCGCGGCAATGACGCCGACAGCTTCACCGATGTTGACCTTGGTACCGCGGGCCAGATCGCGGCCATAGCACTTGCCGCAGACGCCAACCTGGCTGTCGCAGGTCAGCACCGAACGGATCAGCATGGATTCCACGCCGGCCGTCTCGATGCGATCCACGTCGCGCTCTTCCATCAGGTCGCCGGCCTTGACCAGAACCTCGCCGGTGAGCGGATGCTTCACGTCCAGGCTGGGCGTACGGCCCAGAATGCGCTCGCCAAGGGTGGCGATCACTTCGGCGCCCTCGACCACTTCGCGCACGGTGAGGCCGCGCTCGGTGCCGCAATCGTCCTCGGTGATGATGCAATCCTGCGCCACGTCGACGAGACGACGGGTCAGGTAGCCCGAGTTGGCGGTCTTCAAGGCGGTGTCGGCCAGACCCTTACGGGCGCCGTGGGTCGAGTTGAAATACTCGAGCACGGTGAGGCCTTCCTTGAAGTTCGAGATGATCGGCGTCTCGATGATCTCGCCCGACGGCTTGGCCATCAGGCCGCGCATGCCGGCGAGCTGCTTCATCTGCGCTGCCGAACCACGGGCGCCCGAATGGGCCATCATCCAGATCGAGTTGATCGGCTTGCGCTCGCCGCTGACCTGATCGATGTCGGTCTGAATGACCTTCATCATCTCGTCGGCGACGCGGTCGGTGCACTGGGACCAGGCATCGACCACCTTGTTGTACTTCTCGCCCTGGGTGATCAGGCCGTCCTGGTACTGCTGCTCGTATTCGCCGACCAGCTTCTTGGTGTCGTCGATATGCTTTTCCTTGGTCAGCGGCACGACCATGTCGTCCTTGCCGAAGGAAATGCCGGCCTTGAAGGCGCGGGTGAAGCCGAGCGCCATCATGCGATCGCAGAAGATGACGGTCTCTTTCTGGCCGCAATGGCGATACACCACGTCGATGACGTTGGTGATCTCCTTCTTGGTCAGCTGCTGGTTGATCACGCGGAACGGCACGTTCTTGTGCTTGGGCAGGATCTCGCTCAGCAGCATGCGGCCCGGCGTGGTGGTGACGCGGGCAATGATCGGATTGCCGTCCGAGTCCACCGTGCTGAGACGGGCCTTGATGCGGTGATGCAGCGTGATCGCCTTGGCATCCAGCGCCTGCTGGATTTCGGCGATCGTGGCGAAGACCGGGGTCCGCTCCACGATGGCGCCAGCCTGCAGCAGACGCTCCAGCTCGGCCTTCACGGCCGTCTTCGGCACTTCCACCTTGGTCTTGGGGTCGTAGACGATGACATCGTCTTCGGCCCAGGCCTTCAGCACCGCATTGACGTCCTTGATCTTCAGCACGTCGCCGAGCGGATGGTTACGCTCCATGGTCGTGTAATACAGACCGAGCACGATATCCTGCGACGGCACGATGATCGGCTTGCCGTTCGCCGGGCTGAGGATGTTGTTGGTCGACATCATCAGCACGCGGGCTTCGAGCTGGGCTTCCAGCGACAGCGGCACGTGCACCGCCATCTGGTCACCGTCGAAGTCGGCGTTGAAGGCGGCGCAGACCAGCGGATGCAGCTGGATGGCCTTGCCTTCGATCAGGGTCGGCTCGAAGGCCTGGATGCCCAGACGATGCAGGGTCGGGGCGCGGTTCAGCAGCACCGGATGTTCGCGGATGACCTCTTCGAGGATATCCCAGACTTCCGGACGCTCCTTTTCCACCATCTTCTTCGCCATCTTGACGGTGGCGGCCAGGCCGCGCAGCTCAAGCTTGGAGTAGATGAAGGGCTTGAACAGTTCGAGCGCCATCTTCTTCGGCAGGCCGCACTGGTGCAGCTTGAGTTCCGGACCGACGACGATGACCGAACGGCCCGAATAGTCGACGCGCTTGCCGAGCAGGTTCTGACGGAAACGACCCTGCTTGCCCTTCAGCATGTCGCTGAGCGACTTCAGCGGACGCTTGTTGGCGCCGGTGATGACGCGGCCGCGACGGCCGTTGTCGAACAGGGCGTCGACGGCTTCCTGCAGCATGCGCTTTTCGTTACGCACGATGATGTCAGGCGCGCGCAGCTCGATCAGGCGCTTCAGGCGGTTGTTGCGGTTGATGACGCGGCGATACAGATCGTTCAAATCCGAGGTCGCGAAGCGGCCGCCGTCCAGCGGCACCAGCGGACGCAGTTCCGGCGGAATCACCGGCACCACGGTCAGCACCATCCATTCCGGCTTGTTGCCGGAGTCGATGAAGCTTTCCACCAGCTTCAGGCGCTTGACCAGCTTCTTCGGCTTCAGTTCCGAAGTCGTCTCGATCAGCTCCTGGCGGATGTTGTCGCGCTCCTTTTCCAGGTCGAGCGCCACCAGCAGGTCGCGGATGGCTTCCGCGCCGATCTTGGCGACGAAGGCGTCATCGCCATATTCTTCCTGAGCAGTGAACAGCTGCTCTTCCGTCAGCAGGTCGAACTGCTTGAGCGGCGAGAGACCCGGCTCCACGACGACGTAGTTCTCGAAGTACAGGATGCGCTCGAGATCTTTCAGCGTCATGTCGAGCATGAGGCCGATACGCGAAGGCAGCGACTTCAGGAACCAGATATGCGCCACCGGCGAGGCCAGTTCGATATGGCCCATGCGCTCGCGACGCACCTTCGAGAGCGTGACTTCGACGCCGCACTTCTCGCAGATCACGCCGCGATACTTCATGCGCTTGTACTTGCCGCACAGGCACTCGTAGTCCTTGATCGGGCCAAAGATGCGGGCGCAAAACAGGCCGTCCCGCTCCGGCTTGAAGGTCCGGTAGTTGATGGTCTCAGGCTTCTTGATCTCGCCGTAGGACCACGAGCGGATACGCTCGGGGCTGGCGATCGAGATCTGGATCTGGTCGAAGGCCTGGGCGCCCTGGGGCTGGCCGAAAACGTTGCTCAGTTCGTTCATGTCTATCGTCTCCTATCGGAGGAAATGTTTCGTGGCGATCAGTAGGAACGCTGCGACAGCTCGACATTCAGGCCGAGCGACCGCATTTCCTTGACCAGCACGTTGAACGATTCCGGAATGCCGGCTTCGAAGTTGGTGTCGCCGCGCACGATCGACTCGTAAACCTTCGAGCGACCGGCCACGTCGTCCGACTTGACCGTCAGCATTTCCTGCAGCGTGTAGGCGGCGCCGTATGCCTGGAGTGCCCAGACCTCCATTTCGCCGAACCGCTGACCGCCGAACTGCGCCTTGCCGCCGAGCGGCTGCTGGGTGACCAGCGAGTACGGGCCGATCGAACGGGCGTGGATCTTGTCATCCACCAGGTGATGCAGCTTCAGCATGTAGATGTAGCCAACCGTGACCTTGCGGTCGAAGGCTTCGCCGGTGCGGCCGTCGATCAGAGTGACCTGACCCGACTTGTCGAAGTTGGCCTTCTCCAGCATCTCCACGATGTCGGGCTCATGGGCGCCGTCGAAGACCGGAGTGGCCATCGGCACGCCGCGACGCAGATTGGCGCCGAGCTCGAGCAGCTGGTCATCCGACAGATCGTTGATCTTGTCGGCGTATTCCTGCTTGGAATAGATGGTCTTCATGGTCTGGCGCAGATCGGCCGCCTTGGCCGTGTTGCGGTTGACCTTGTCGAGCATCTCGCCGATCTGGCGACCCAGGCCGGCCGAAGCCCAGCCCAGATGGGTTTCCAGAATCTGTCCGACGTTCATGCGCGAGGGCACGCCCAGCGGGTTCAGCACGATATCGACCGGCTGACCGTCCTGCAGGTAGGGCATGTCTTCTTCCGGCACGATGCGGGAGATGACGCCCTTGTTGCCGTGGCGGCCGGCCATCTTGTCACCGGGCTGCAGCTTGCGCTTCACCGCGACGAAGACCTTGACCATCTTCATCACGCCGGGCGGCAGCTCGTCGCCGCGCTGCAGCTTCTCCACCTTGTCCTCGAAGCGCTTCTGGATGCGCGTGGTGGCGGCATCATACTGCTTCTTCAGCGCCTCGATGTCGGCCATCGACTTTTCGTTCTTGACGCTGATCTGCCACCACTGACCGGGGGTCAGTTCGGCCAGGATCTCGTCGGTGATCTTGCCGCCATCCTTGAAGCCCTTCGGACCCTTGTCAGCCTGCTTGCCGTTCAGGAGTTCCTTGAGGCGGCCATAGATGGAGCGCTCGATGATCGCCTTCTCGTCGTCACGGTCCTTGGCCAGACGCTCGATCTCGGCGCGCTCGATCGCCAGGGCGCGTTCGTCCTTTTCCACGCCATGGCGGGAGAAGACGCGCACTTCGACGATGGTGCCCGAGACGCCCGGCGGCACGCGCAGCGAGCTGTCGCGCACGTCGGAAGCCTTTTCGCCGAAGATGGCGCGCAGCAGCTTCTCTTCCGGCGTCATCGGGCTTTCGCCCTTCGGCGTGATCTTGCCGACCATGATGTCGCCCGGATGGACTTCGGCGCCGATATAGACGATGCCGGCCTCGTCGAGATTCTTGAGGCCTTCCTCGCCCACGTTCGGAATATCGCGGGTGATTTCCTCAGGCCCGAGCTTGGTGTCGCGGGCCATGACTTCGAATTCCTCGATATGGATCGAGGTGAAGACGTCGTCCTTGGCGATACGCTCCGAGATCAGGATCGAATCTTCGAAGTTGTAGCCGTTCCAGGGCATGAAGGCGACGAGCACGTTACGGCCCAGCGCCAGCTCGCCCAGCTCGGTCGAGGGACCGTCGGCGATGATATCGCCGGCGCGCACCTGATCGCCCACCTTCACCAGCGGGCGCTGGGTGATGCAGGTATTCTGGTTCGAGCGCTGGAACTTCAGCAGCTTGTAGATATCGACATTCGACTTCGACATATCGGCTTCGTCCGATACGCGGACGACGATACGGGTACCGTCGATCTGGTCGATCACGCCGGTGCGCTTGGCAACGATGGTGGCGCCGGAATCGCGGGCCACCACCTCTTCCATGCCGGTGCCGACCAGCGGCGCTTCGGCACGGATCAGCGGCACGGCCTGACGCTGCATGTTCGAACCCATCAGCGCGCGGTTGGCGTCATCGTTCTCGAGGAACGGGATCAGCGCCGCGGCGACGGAGACGAGCTGCTTGGGCGACACGTCCATGAAGTCGACGCCCTCGGGGCGGACCATGACGAAATCGCCGTTGCGGCGGCAGGAAACCAGGTCACCGGCCAGCTTGCCCTTGTCGATCTCCACGTTGGCCTGAGCAATGGTGTACTTGCCCTCTTCCATCGCGGTCAGATAGACGACCTCATCGGTCACCTTGCCGTCGCGGATGCGGCGGTACGGGCTCTCGATGAAGCCATACTGGTTGACGCGGGCATAGGTCGCCAGCGAGTTGATCAGACCGATATTCGGGCCTTCCGGCGTCTCAATCGGGCAGATGCGGCCGTAATGGGTCGGATGCACGTCGCGCACTTCGAAACCGGCGCGCTCGCGGGTCAGACCGCCCGGGCCAAGCGCCGAGAGACGGCGCTTGTGGGTGATCTCCGACAGCGGGTTGGTCTGGTCCATGAACTGCGAGAGCTGGCTGGAGCCGAAGAACTCGCGGACGGCAGCGGCAGCCGGCTTGGCGTTGATCAGGTCATGCGGCATGACCGTGTCGATCTCGACCGAGCTCATGCGCTCGCGGATCGCACGCTCCATGCGGACCAGGCCGATGCGGTACTGGTTTTCCATCAGCTCGCCGACCGAACGCACACGGCGGTTGCCGAGATGGTCGATGTCGTCGATTTCGCCGCGGCCATCCTTGAGTTCGACCAGCGTGCGTACGCAGGCCAGGATGTCCTCGGTGCGCAGCACGCGCACGGTGTCTTCGGCTTCCAGGCCGAGACGGGCGTTCATCTTCACGCGGCCGACGGCCGAGAGGTCATAACGCTCGGAATCGAAGAACAGGCCGTGGAACAGGGCTTCCGCCGTGTCCACCGTCGGCGGCTCGCCCGGACGCATGACGCGATAGATTTCGAACAGCGCCTGCTCGCGGCCCTGGTGCTTGTCGGCAACCATGGTGTTGCGGATGTAGGAGCCGATGGTGACGTGATCGACGTCGAGCACGGAGATCTGCTCGATGCCGGCAGCCTCCAGGGTCTCGATCTTCTTGACGTCGAGCTCCTCGCCCGCTTCCAGATAGATCTCGCCAGTCTCTTCGTTGACGATGTCGAGCGAGTTGTACTTGCCAACCATGTCGGCCGGCGACACCAGCAGTTCCTTCAGGCCCTCTTCCGCCAGCTTCTTGGCCAGACGCGGGGTCACCTTAGTGCCGGCCTCGACCATGACCTTGCCGGTCTTGGCGTTGATCAGCTCGCTGTTGAGGCGCACGCCGCGCATGCGCTCGGCATTGTATTCGGTGCGCCAGCCCTTCTTGTCGCGCTTGAAGATCACCTTCTTGTAGAAGGAGTCCAGGATCTCTTCCTGGGTCAGGCCCAGCGCGAAGAACAGCGTGGTGACCGGCAGCTTGCGGCGACGGTCGATGCGGACATGCACGATGTCCTTGGCATCGAACTCGAAATCGAGCCACGAGCCGCGATAGGGAATGACGCGGGCGGTGTAGAGATACTTGCCCGACGAATGGGTCTTGCCCTTGTCGTGGTCGAAGAACACGCCCGGGCTGCGGTGCATCTGCGAAACGATGACGCGCTCGGTGCCGTTGATGATGAAGGTGCCCTTGTCGGTCATGAGCGGCATGTCGCCCATGTAGACGTCCTGCTCCTTGATGCCCTTGACCGACTTGGCCTGGGTATCGGGATCGACTTCGAAGACGATCAGGCGCAGCGTCACCTTCAGCGGCGCGGCAAAGGTCATGCCGCGCTGCATGCACTCGTCGACATCGTACTTCGGCGCTTCGAACTCATACTTGACGAATTCGAGCGACGAGCTGTCGCTGAAATCCTTGATCGGGAAGACCGACTTGAAGACGCCCTGCAGGCCCGCATCGGGGCGCTGGTCGCCAGCGTCGTTCATCATCAGGAAACTGTCGTAGGAGCTTTTCTGAACCTCGATGAGGTTCGGCATCGAGGCAACGCTGGGGATGCGCCCGAAGCTTTTGCGAACGCGCTTGCGGCCGGTGAACGACAAGGTCATGTCTGTCCCAAATCTATATCTGTGCAGCGAAAGGATCGCGCCGCACGGTTCGGACCAGCGATGAGTTTCGCGGGCCTGTTAATCCCGCCGGGCGATCGCCGCGCCCAAAGATCCGAACCGTATCGATCCGCCGAAATCCGCGGCGGACGGGGTGTGTAACCCTGAAATGAGCCCCTGATATAGGGCAGCTTAGGGGCAGGTCCACACCGGACCCGCCCCCTCGCCGTTACGCGTATTACTTGACTTCGACCTTGGCGCCAGCGGCTTCCAGCTGGGCCTTGATCTTGGCGGCGTCGTCCTTGTTGACGCCTTCCTTGACAGCCTTCGGAGCGCCCTCGACGAGGTCCTTGGCTTCCTTGAGGCCCAGGCCGGTGATGGCGCGGACTTCCTTGATGACGTTGATCTTGTTCGCGCCGGCATCGGCGAGGATCACGTTGAACTCGGTCTTTTCTTCAGCGGCCGGGGCAGCAGCGCCACCGCCAGCGGCGGCAACGGCAACCGGGGCAGCAGCCGAAACGCCCCACTTCTCTTCGAGAAGCTTGGCGAGCTCGGCAGCCTCGAGGACGGTCAGCGTCGACAGTTCGTCAACGATCTTGTTCAAATCAGCCATTTGAGTGACTCCTTAGTGTGTAGGTTCGATACCTGGTTTGACAGTTACGGTTCGGCTTTTCGGCCTTAACCCTTCGTGGCATACGCATTGAGCAGGCGGGCCAACTGGCCAGCCGGCGCCTGCACGACGCCAGCGACCTTGGTCGCAGGCGCGTTGAGCAGGCCGATGATCTTGCCGCGCAGTTCGTCGAGCGACGGCAGGGTCGCCAAGGCTTTGACACCATCAGCATTCAGGACGGTTTCGCCCATGGCGCCGCCAACAACGACGAACTTGTCGTTCTTCTTGGCGAACTCCACGGCGACCTTCGCTGCGGCGACCGGATCATTGGCATAGGCAATGCCGGTCGGCCCCTTGAAGAGGTCCTTCAGGGATGCGTAGGTGGTGCCCTCGAGGGCAAGGCAGACAAGACGGTTTTTCGCGACCTTGAAGCTGGCGCCAGCGGCACGCATCTGACGGCGCAGCTCAGTCACCTGAGCAACGGTCAGACCGTTATTCTGGGTTACCACCACAGCCTCGGCCTCTTTAAAGACCTGGTTGAGCGTGGTCACCATCTCCTGTTTTTGAGCACGATCCACTGTTCGTCTCCTAAACAAGGAATCAGGTTGCCCTGATCCTGGTTGGCACTTGAGCAATCGATCTGGTCGCTCCGGCTTCGCTTCTCAGCTCCACCGTCTGCGGCAAACCGATCACCCGGTTCGCCTGTCCCAGGGCTCGAACCTTCCGGGCCCCGGTCGTAACCGGCGCCCTGAAAATTCTCTTCCCCGTCTATGCAGGTGGCCATTCCCATTAAACCCTTCGGCTAAAAAGCTTCCGGGGGCCTGCAGTCTCGGACAGGTTGCGATGCCCAGGTTGCCCTGAACATCGCTCCGTCAGCCTTCCGAGGAAGGCTGACGAAACTCGTTACTTACGCAGCGGCCTTGTCGCCGCCGCCAATCGCGTCGGTCAGATCGAGACGCACGCCCGGACCCATGGTCGAGCTGATCGCGATCTTCTTGACGTAGTGACCCTTCACGCCGGTCGGCTTGGCCTTCATCACGGCATCGATGAACGCCTTCACATTGGCGAGGATCTGCTCCTCGGTGAAGGACGCCTTGGCGATGCCGGCATGCAGCAGGCCGGCCTTCTCAACGCGGAACTCGACCTGGCCGCCCTTGGCCGCCTTGACGGCGCCAGCGACATCCATGGTGACCGAGCCGAGCTTCGGGTTCGGCATCAGGCCGCGCGGGCCCAGAACCTTACCCAGCTTGCCGACGACAGCCATCATGTCCGGCGTGGCAATGCAGCGATCGAACTCGATCTTGCCGGTGTTGATGATTTCGGCCAGATCGTCGGCGCCGACCAGGTCGGCACCAGCCTTCTTGGCTTCTTCGGCCTTCGCACCCTTGGCGAAGACGGCGACGCGAACGGTCTTGCCGGTGCCCGACGGCATGGTCACAACGCCACGGACCATCTGGTCGGCATGACGCGGATCGACGCCCAGGTTGACAGCGATTTCGATGGTCTCATCGAACTTCGCCTTGGCATTGGCCTTCACCATCTTGACGGCTTCGGTAACGCCGTAGCGGTGATCGGGATTGACCGTCTTCGCGGCGGTCGTGAAACGCTTGCCCTGCTTGCTCATGATTCAGATCTCCCCTTATTCGCCACGAACGTCCAGGCCCATCGAGCGGGCCGAACCAACGATCATGCGGGCTGCCGCATCAACGTCGTGAGCGTTGAGATCCTTCATCTTGGCCTTGGCGATCTCGCGCACCTGGTCCATCGTCACCGAGCCGACCTTGTCACCGCGGCCGGTCGTCTTCGAACCGGACTTGATGTTGGCAGCCTTCTTCAGGAAGTAGGTCACCGGCGGGGTCTTGGTGATGAACGTGAACGAACGGTCCGAATACACGGTGATAACCACCGGGATCGGCATGTCCTGCTCAAGGTCCTTGGTCTGCGCGTTGAACGCCTTGCAGAATTCCATGATGTTGACGCCGCGCTGGCCCAGAGCCGGGCCGATCGGCGGCGACGGGTTGGCCTTGCCGGCCGGAACCTGCAGCTTGATATAGCCGTCAATCTTCTTCGCCATACTGACTTCCTTTCCTGCTTGGAGAGCCTTGCTCCCCGCTAGCGGATACGCGGTGCGACAGGGTCGGTCCGGCGAATATGGACCTTAGCTGTCTCCCACGCGGTGAACCGGGCGATACGCGGCCCGGGTACTCAAGCAGTCAGGTCAGAGCTTCTCGACCTGGCTGTATTCCAGCTCCACCGGGGTGGCGCGACCGAAGATCGACACCGCCACCTTGAGGCGGGCGCGCTCTTCGTCCACTTCTTCCACCACGCCGGAGAACGACGTGAACGGGCCATCGGCCACACGCACCTGCTCGCCCACCTCGAAGGTGACCGAAGGCTTGGGATGCTCCACGCCTTCCTTCACCTGATTGGCGATCCGCTGCGCCTCGGCTTCCGTGATCGGCGACGGCTTGCCGCCCGAACTCAGAAAGCCGGTGACCTTCGGCGAATTCTTGACGAGATGGTAGGTCTCGTCGGTCATGGTCATCTTCACCAGCACGTAGCCGGGGAAAAACTTGCGTTCGGCATTGACCTTCTGGCCGCGGCGGACTTCCACCACTTCCTCGGTCGGGACCAGCACTTCTTCGAAGTGCTCGGACATGCCCTTCTGTGCCGCGCCATCGCGGATCGCCTGCGCGACCTTCTTTTCGAAGTTCGCGTAGACATGGACGATGTACCAGCGCGCCGCCATCGTCTTCAGCTCCCCAGGCCGAGGATCGTCTGCACACCGAAGCGCAGGATCGTGTCGACCACAAAAAAGAACAGCGCGGCGACCAGCCCCATCACGAACACCATTGCTGTGGTGATCAGGGTCTCCTTACGGCTCGGCCAGGTAACCTTGACGGTCTCCTGCCGGACCTGCCGGAAAAACTCGATCGGACTGACTTTCGCCATCGCCTTGTTATCCTAAACTCGAAACTCGTTACGTCTGCCACGCTGGCAGGGGCGGAGGGAGTCGAACCCCCAACCCCCGGTTTTGGAGACCGGTGCTCTAGCCAGTTGAGCTACGCCCCTGCATGCGCGTCAGTCGTCGCGTAATGTTACGCGATGACCTTGGCGACGACGCCGGCGCCGACGGTGCGGCCGCCTTCGCGGATCGCGAAGCGCAGGCCTTCAT
>NZ_JBXAPZ010000002.1:466650-1498329 GCF_058806775.1 Ferrovibrio sp. GW821-FHT12F09 | reverse complement strand
ACAGCAACGATGCACCGAACTGGCTGCTCGGCCGGCTCACACGGTCGGAAGTCACCAGCACAACCCCGGGCAACTGATGTTTACTGAAAAGGGTAATAAATTGAAGATTGACAATTTTGGCGTCAGTCTTTTAGCTCACCTTTAAGGTAGAAAATAAGGCGAATCGTGGGCTTGGGGGTTGTGGTGACCGATCGGATGAAAGCGGGCCTGGTTGTGGCTCTGGCCGGGGCGTTTGCATCCGCAGCAGCCCTGGCCCAGATGACCCTGCCGGGCAAGTTCGAGGTCACCGATCCCGGCTCGGCCAGCTACACCATCCCGATCAGTGTCGTCCCGGGCACGGCCGGGCTGGAGCCCAAGCTGTCCCTGTCCTACGACAGCCGCGGCGGCAACGGGCTGCTCGGCATCGGCTGGAGCCTGTCCGGCCTGCCGGCGATCACCCGGTGCGGCAAGACGATTGCCCAGGATGGCGTCGCCGGCAGCATCAACTTCGATGCCGATGACCGTTTCTGCCTCGACGGTCAGCGCCTGATCGCCACCTCTGGCACCTATGGCGCCGACAGCACGGAATATCGCACCGAGCGCGAGAGCTTCAGCAAGGTCGTCAGCTACGGCGGCGCCGGCTCCGGCCCGAGCTGGTTTAAGGTCTGGACCAAGGCCGGGCTGGTGATGGAATTCGGCAATACGGCCGATAGCAAGATCGAAGCCCAGGGCAAGGCTTCAATCCGCGTCTGGGCGCTGAACAAGACCGCGGATACCAAGGCCAACTATTTCACCGTCAGCTATACCGAAGACAGCGCCAACGGCGGTTACCAGCCCAGCCGCATCGATTACACCGGCAATGGCAGCGTCGCGCCGAACAACTCGGTGCGCTTTGTCTACGAGGACCGCCTGGCGGCCCCGCCGGCTTTGCCCAACAACGTCACCACCGTCGATCCGCAGCCCGACGCGACGCCAGCCTACCAGGCTGGTAGCCGCGTGCAGGTCACCCAGCGGCTGGCCAAGGTCCAGGCCTGGCAGGGCTCGAACCTGACGCGCGAATACCGCCTGGCCTATGAAGCCAGCCCGGCGACGCGGCGCTCGCGGCTGACCTCGGTGACGCAGTGCGACGGTGCCAGCACCTGTCTGCCGGCGACCGGCTTCAGCTGGAGCAACACGGCGATTCCCTTTGCCTATAACAACACCGGCAACGGCGCTTTCACCCGCGTCTTCCACCAGACCGATGCCAATACCGGCCCGTTCTGGGCGACCGATACGCATCCGACCTTCCCGATCGATATAAACGGCGACGGCCGTACCGATTTCCTGCAGATCGGCAAGACCACCGATGTGGCGCAGGTGCTGAAGTCCAACGGCGACGGCACCTATACCCAGGTGTTCAGCCAGACGGTGGCGCAGACGCCGTTCCGCCAGGTCGATGGCAATCCCACCATCCTGGCCGATGTGGATGGCGATGGCCTCACCGATGTGATCCAGATCGCCAAGACGGCATCCGGCGGCCAGGTGGCGGCCCAGGTGCTGCGCTCCAACGGCGACGGTACCTTCACCCAGATCTACAGCAACGCGGCGAGCCCCTTCTGGGAGGGCAACGACGCCACCAATGTGACCTATGCCATCGATTACAACGGCGATGGCCGCGCCGACATCATCCAGAACCAGAAAAGCGGCGCGGTGGCGCAGATGCTGCGCTCCAATGGCGACGGCAGCTTCACCCAGGTGTTCAACCAGACCAGCACGGCCAACGGCCCGTTCCGCCCGGCCAGCGATTCCGTGCTGCATATCGTCGATATGGATGGCGACGGCCGCACGGAAATCCTGGTGCAGGCCATCGGGTCTTACTTCGCCTTCATCCTGCGCGCCAATGCCGATGCCACCTTCACCCAGCTCTGGGCGCAGCCCGAATGGGCCAACAATCCGGTTTGGCGTTCGACCGATGGCCATGCCTTCCCGGTCGATTTCGGCGGCGACGGCATGATCGATATCGCCAAGATCGCCACCACCTCCTGCCACTGCATGGAATCGCTGCGGCAGAATGGCGACTGGACCTACAATCTGCTCTTCTCCGGCCCCAACCAGGTCTACAGCCCGTTCATGGCGCTGGGCGCCGCTTATGCCTTCCCGATCAATTACAACAACGACGGCAAGACCGATTTCCTCCAGATCGCCCAGGTCGCCTCGCCCGACTATTACGCCCGCCTGCTGTTCTCGCGCGGCAACGGCACCTTTGACGAGGTGTTCTACCAGTCGAATGGCTCGACCGGCCCGTTCTGGGACCTGACCAGCTACGCCACCTTCCCGGTCGATGTGAATGGCGATGGCCGCACGGATATCGTTCAGATCCACAAATACCAGCCGATTGCCCAGGTCGTTTTCCCCGCCGGCACCATCCCCGACCAGCTGCACACCATCACGGCCGGGCAGGGCGCGGTGACGCAGGTGGCCTATGCCCCATCGGTCAGCACCGGCGCACTCTATACGCGCGACAGCGGCGAAAACAAGGCGGTGTGGCCGGCGCAGGATATGGTCGGGCCGCTCTATGTCGTTTCCGAGGTGAAGAGCAGCAACGGCCTCGGCGGCGAATACCGCAGCACCTATCGCTATGCCGGCGCCAAGTCCGATCTGCAGGGCCGCGGCTTCCTCGGCTTCCGCCAGATGACGGTGCGCGATGAGCAGACCGGGGTCGAACAGCTCACCAGCTATCGCCAGGATTATCCCTTCGCCGGCCTGGTGGCGTCGCGCGAGAAAAAGCTGGCCGCCCAGCTGCTCAACCGCAGCACCAATACCTACAGCAGCAGCAATCTCGGCGGCACGCGGCGCTATCCGTTCCTGACGCAGAGCCTGGAAGAGAGCTGGGAACTCACCGGCGCGGCATTGCCGGCAGTCACCACCAGCTACACCTATGACAGCTATGGCAATGCCACCGCGGTCGGCGTTTCGACCGGCGATGGTTATGCCAAAACCACCGCCAACACCTACAGCAACGACAACACCAACTGGTTGCTCGGCCGCCTGACGCGGTCGGAAGTGACCAGCACGACGCCCTGAGCCGGGCAACGGTATTAAGCACGATCTAGACGCCACGATTCAGACGCCAAGATTCAGACGATGGCCCGCAGAGGGCCTGGGGGAATGACATGATGCGTGTTTCAAAGCACCTGCCGAAGAAGTCGGTCTATGGCCTCGCGGCTCTGTTGCTGGGGCTGGTCTCGGCGCAGGCCTTTGCCGCCAGCGCCACCCGCGTGTCGAGCTGGACCTACGATGCCGCCGGCATGATCGCCACCGAGACGATCGAGCCCGATGACGCGCAGTTCACGCTCACCACCACTTACACATATGATGCCTTCGGCAACAAAACCGCCGTCGCGGTGTCCTCACCGGCCACCGGCACGGCGGCGATCGCCAGCCGCAGCACCGGCACCACCTACACATCGGATGGCCGCTTCCCCGCCACGGTGACCAACGCGCTGAGCCAGTCCGAATCCCGCGTCTACGATCCGAAATTCGGCACGCTGACCAGCCAGACCGGCCCCAACGGCCTGACCACCACCTGGAGCTATGACAGCTTCGGCCGCAAGACGCTCGAAACCCGCCCGGACGGCACCAAGACCAAATGGGAATACCTGTGGTGCAGCGGCTATAACAGCGGCACGCTCAGCGGCTGTCCCACACTGGCGCGCACTGCCATCCGCACCACGCCGCTGGCCTCGGATGGCACCACGCAGATCGGCCCGAAGTCGCTGCAGTATATGGACGCGCTGGAACGCGAGATCCGCGTCGAGACGCAGGGCTATGCCGCCAGCGGCGACACGGCGCATGCCATCTATGCCGATACCGAATATGACGCCTACGGCCGCGTCTATCGCAAGAATCGCCCGTATTATTCGGGCGACACGCCGGTCTGGACCACGTTTGAATACGATGCCATCGGCCGCGTGATCCGTGAAAACCGCCCGCAGGAAGAGGGCGGTGTCGCCGTCGTCAAGCAGGTGAATATCACCTATGCCGCACTCGTCACCACCGTGACCAACGAGTGGAACGAGCAGCGCATCACCACCAAGAACAGCCAGGGCCAGACCGTCACGGTCAAGAACGGCCGCGACGATGGCAGCACCAGCCTGTGGACGCTGAACACCTATGCCTATGATCCGTTCGGCAACCTAAAAACGGTCCACAACCAGGACAGCAACACGGTCAGCTTCATTTACGACAAGCGCGGCCGCAAGGTCGGCATGTCCGATCCTGACAAGGGTGTGTGGTCGTATGAGTATGACGCGCTCGGCCAGCTGAAGAAGCAGACCGATGCCAAACTGCAGACCACCGAAATCGCCTATGACCTGCTGGGCCGCACCACATCGAAGGTCGCCAAGAATGCCAGCGCTGTTGTCGAACAGACCGACAGCTGGGTCTACGACACCGCCACCTACGGCATCGGCAAGCTGGCCTCAGCCACCGCGACGGATGGCAGCAGTGCCGTGATCCACAGCCGCACGCAGGCCTATGACAGCCTGGGCCGGCCGAACCAGACCGTGCTGGCGCAGGCTGGCAATACCAGCTACTTCACCCAGAGCTATGACAGCTACAGCCGTCTTGCCAGCCTGAATTATCCCTCCGGCCTGACGCTGGATTATGCCTATAGTTCCTTGAGCGAGCTGCTCAGCGTCAGCAATGGCAGCACGGCGGTGTGGACGCTGAACACCCGCAATGCGGCGCGCCAGCTCACCGGCGAGACCTATGGCAATGGTGTGGTCGGCGCCCGCACCTACGAAGCCGGCCGAGGCCTGGTCAAGACCATTTCGGCCACCAAGAGCAGCACGACGCTGCAGGCCTGGACCATCGATTATGACTCGGTGGGCAATGTCACCAGCCGGGCCGAGAGCTTCACCGGCATCACCGATACGATCGGCTATGATTCGCTCAACCGCCTGATCTCGGCCGCCACCACCGGCCAGACCACGCTGACCATGGAATATGTCGGCGGTAATATCACCTACAAATCCGATGTCGGCACCTACAGCTATCCGTCTTCCGGGGCGGAATCCGTCCGGCCCCATGCGGTCGGCTTTATCGACAGCAACCAGTCCGGCGTGGCCGACAAGTCCTATGAATACGATGCCAATGGCAACATGACCGGCGGCGATGGCCGCAGCTTCACCTGGAATGCCTTTGATATGCCGGTCAGCATTAGCAAAGGCGGCAATGCTGTCGGCTTCGCCTATGATGCCGATCACCACCGCATCGAGCAGGTGACGCCGACTGACAGGAAGCATTACCTGACCGATCCGGCCACGGGTGCGCGGGCCGAGCGCAAACTCAGCCTGGCCGGCGCGCATCTGCGCTGGGACAGCTATATCTCAGTAGGGGGCGAGCTGGTCTCGCTGGTCAGCCTGGAAGCAGCCGTGGGCGAAACGCCCGAAACCACCACGGTGCGCTACTTCCATCGCGACCATCTCGGCAGCACCACGCTGCTGACCGATGCCAGCGGCACGGTGGTCGAGCGGCTGAGTTACGACGTCTGGGGCAAGCGCCGCTTCACCACCGGTGCACCAGATATGTCGGACAGCATCGTCAGCCAGCTTGATCGGGGCTATACCGGCCATGAGCATCTGGAAGAGCTGGCCCTCATCCACATGAATGGCCGCCTCTATGATGCGACCATTGCGCGGTTTGTCAGTGCGGATCCGATTATTGCCGATCCACTGTCGACCCTGGCGTTCAATCGCTATGCCTATGTTGATAACAATCCGCTGACTTACACCGATCCGACCGGATACCTGAAGATCGGAAAAATCTTCAGCAAGATTTTCGATGCCATCAAGAGCGCATTGAGTAATTCCGTAGTTCGAATGGTCGTGGCTGTCGTCGCCGCGGTACTGACATATGGCGCGGCCTCTTCATTGCTGGTTTCTCAAGCATTGGCGGGAGTATCTGCAGGTACATACGGCACCATGTTCACTGCAGTCACAATCGCAGGTGAGGGAGCTGTTCTGACATCCCTAACTGCATTAGGTGGTGCCGTTGCTGGGGCGGCATCCGGCTTTGTCGCAGGCGCGATCATGGGGGGAGACATGAAGAGTGCTCTTTATGGTGCTGCTTCGGGCGCGCTGTCCGGTGCCGTCGCAGCTCATTTTGGCAACAATTATTCGTTTGGGCGTGTTGCTGCGGAATCTGCCGTGGGCGCTGTGAATTCTGCTGTTAAGGGTGAAAGCCCGCTTCGAGGCTTTCTGAGTTCTTTTGGAATGTCCACGCTGTCGTATGCAAATTATTCAATGCGTGTGGATATGATTGCAAATTCGTCGATTGCAGAGGGTGGGGTGAACATAAACGGAGAAAGCGAAGGGTTCTTTGGTGATTTTAAGAAACTCGCTGGTGCTCGTCGTGTGGCAGACGAAGTCTGCAAATCACTTATGGGCGGATGTCAAGGTGCGCCTATGCCTAATACCAAAGACGTTCGTTCCAGCTTCTTCGGACTCGAGTATAGCTCCGGTAGCTGGATGGATAAGGTGAATGAGTCGTTTGCAGGGCCGCATGACTGGTTCCGTAATGCGACCGGCTCATATGATCCGTCAGGAAATGGCATTCACTTTACTGGCATGGCGCGAATGGTTGATGAAATAAAGAACTATGCCTTGGTCCTTCCTGCTGCCCCGTTTGCCATGGCTGGGCAGGCTTCGACAATGGCCCCTCCTGGTGTAGCTGGAAATTATTTGCATCGGGAGAAGCGAAAGGATTGAGGGCAATCGGGAGTAATCGGGTGGACGGGCCAAGTTTCCGCTTGCGATCATAAAGTTGATCTGCTGAGGTTCCTGGATCAGTTGTCGCAACGGCAGGCTCCATCCGATGCCACGCCACGCCCGCTTCACATTGCCCGATGTGCCGCTGCATGTGATCCAGCGCGGCAATAACCGGCAACGCTCATGCTTCTGAACATCGCTGTGCTTGCCGTCGCCGGTTTCGTTCTTGCCGTGTTGTTGATCGTCGATCTTCGGCATTCATCGCCTGCCTGATCCGCTCACGCTTCTCTTCGGTCTGCTCGGCCTGAGCTATCACGCACTCCACAATTTCGCTCTGCTCCCGATCCAGTCGCTGCTGGCCGGCGCCATCCTCGGCGCGCTGCTGCTTTGGGCTCTGCGCTTCCTCTATCTCCGTCGCCGCAACATCGAGGCACTCGGCCTCGGCGATGTGAAGTTCGTGGCGGCATCCGGCCTCTGGGTCGGCATCGATGGCATCTTCATTGTCATCAGTCTCGGCGCCGTGCTCAGCCTGCTCGGTGTCGCGCTGTTCGGCCTGCTGCGACGGCGCCGGCTGGGCCGCATCTCGTTGGCCTGGCCGGAGGCCGGCACGCGGATTCCCTTCGGGCCGGGACTGATCCTCGCCACGGTGATTGTCTTTCTGGGGCGGTATTCCCGCCCACGGCGTTTCCCGGCCTGCCCTGACAAGTCCGGACGCCATACCTGGCCGGCCTTGATATCCGCCATTCTGTTTCCATATTGTTCTCAAGCCTCGGCTGTCGTTCCGCCGGGCCCATGCTATTGGACAAGGTGAATACAGGAAGATGCATGGCGGCCGGCCGAGCTGCCGCGAAGCGCTGCGAAGCCGCGCGAAGCGCTACGAACACCCGCGAAGCGCCACGAACCCGCGCGAACACCAGCGAAGCGCTGCGAAGCCGGGTGAAGCGCCGCGAGGCTTAAGCCATGGCGCCCGCGCGTCCCATCGGACGATTGGGCTAAACCATTGGAAAGGCGCGCTTTCCGCCGTCCGCCCGGTTCCGCTGCCGCGCCAGAATGTATGCGGTGGCATTTGTCCCCGCTTGCAATCCCCAGTAAGCTCTGCCGGTGCGACACGGTAGCAGCGGTGGGCCATTCCGGCCCGCGGCAAGGGCATTGCCGGCGCCAGTTGGGGCAGGGGGAGTAGCAGTCGCGATGGGGGTGATCGCGCAACCAGACAGGCAGCCCGATACGGGCGTGTCGTCCGGGTCCGGACTGGTCGAGCTTGGCGCCATCCTGGTGGCGGCCGGCCGGCTGACCGAACCGGCGCTGGCGCGGGCGCGCGGGTTGCAGCGCGAGACCGGCGAGCGGCTCGATGCCGTGCTGCTCAAGCTGGGCCTGATCGCCGAGGCCGACCTCGCCGGGGCCTTGAGCATCGCGCTGGCTTTGCCGCGCATCCGGCCCGAGCAGTTTCCCACCACGGCCTTGCTGCCCGATCGCCTGTCATCCGCTTTCCTGCGCCAGATCCGCGCCATCCCCGTGGCGGTGTCCGATACGGCCGTCGATGTCGCCGTTGTCGATCCCACCGATGCTTATGTGGCCGAAGCGATCGGCTATCGCCTCAAGCTGCCGGTGCGGCTGCAGGTGGCGCTGGCCAGCGATCTCGACCGCGCTTTCGAGCGGCTCTATGCCGATGGCCAGACCGCGCAGTCCGCGCTGGCGAAATCCGCCGGCGAAAAGGTGGCAGCGCTGCGCCATGACGATGTCGAGCGGCTGAAGGACCTGGCCTCCGACGCGCCGGTGATCCGGCTGGTGCATCGCTGGATCGAGGATGCCGCGGCGCTCGGGGCGTCGGACCTGCATCTGGAAGCCACCGAGGATGCGCTGCTGGTGCGCTACCGCATCGATGGCGTGCTCAAGCCCATCGAGCAGGCGCCGCCGCAGATCCAGGCCGCCGTGGTGTCGCGCCTGAAGATCATGGCCAAGCTCGATATCGCCGAACGGCGCCTGGCCCAGGACGGCCGCATCGGCATGGCGATCAAGGGCCGCGAGATCGATATCCGCGTCTCGATCATTCCCACGGTGGCCGGCGAAAGCATCGTGCTGCGTCTCTTGGAGCGTGGGAACATTGCGCTGGAGTTCTCCAGCCTCGGCCTGGAAGGCGAGGCGCTGACGCGCTGGCTGTCGGCGCTCGAACGCCCGCATGGCATCGTGCTGGTCACCGGGCCGACAGGCAGCGGCAAGACGACGACTCTCTATGCCTCGCTGCTGCGTCTGCGCAAGCCCGAGGTGAAAATCCTCACCCTCGAAGATCCGGTGGAATACCGGCTCGACGGCATCAACCAGACCCAGGTGAAGCCGCAGATCGGCTTCACCTTTGCCTCTGCCCTGCGCAGCTTCCTGCGCCATGATCCCGATATCATGATGGTCGGCGAAATCCGCGATGTCGAGACCGCGAAGATCGCCGTGCAGGCGGCGCTCACCGGCCATCTGGTGCTCTCCACCCTGCACACCAACGATGCTGCCAGCGCCATCACCCGCCTGGTCGATATGGGGCTGGAGGATTTCCTGCTCACCGCCACCATCAACGGCCTGGCCGCCCAGCGCCTGGTGCGCGTGCTGTGCAGTCACTGTCGCGAGGCTTACAAGCCTTCGGCCGAACTGACGGCGCGGCTCGGGTTTTCTGCCATTGCCGGCGCCACCCTGCATCGGGCGGTGGGCTGCAGTCATTGTGGGAACACCGGCTACAAAGGCCGCACCGCGATCTCGGAAGTGCTGGTGATGAGCGAAGCGATCCGCCGCCTGGTGATGGGCCGGGCCACCGCCCAGCAGATCCAGCAGGCGGCCGCGGCCGAGGGTATGGAAACCATGTACCAGCACGGTCTGCGCAAATGCATCGCCGGCGTCACCTCGGTGGAAGAGGTGGTGCGGGTGACGCGCGACATCTGACCATGCCGGTTTTCCGCTACGAGGCCATCGCCCGCAGCGGCGAACCGCTGACCGGCGAGCGCGAGGAGGCGAGCGCCCAGGCGGTCACCGGCTGGCTGCAGGCGCAGGGCCATTTCCCGCTGCAGGTCGAGGCCTTGGGTGCTGTGCGGCGCTGGCGCCTGCCCGCGCTGCGTTTCGAGAGCAGCGGCACCCGGCGCGAGGTCGCGTTGTTCACGTTTGAACTCAGCGTGCTGCTGCAGGCCGGCTTCCCGGTCGACCGCGCGCTGCAGGCCGCCACGGACTCGCTCAATGACCGGGCCTTGCGCAAGGCGCTGGGCGAAGTGGTCGAGGCGGTGCGCAGCGGCGGCAGCCTGGCGGCGGCGTTGCGCCGGCATCCGGCCCTGTTCTCGCCGCTCTACTGCGCCCTGGTCGAGGCCGGCGAAGCCAGCGGCGCATTGGCCGCCACGCTCGAACGCCTGGCCGAAGACCTGACCAAGGCCGAGGAATTCCGCGGCGCCGTCACCTCGGCATTGCTTTATCCGGCGCTGCTGGTGGTGCTAGCGGTGGTGTCGGTGATTTTCATCCTGCTGGTGGTGGTGCCGTCCTTTCGCCCGATGCTGGCCGATGCCGGGGTGGAATTGCCCTGGTCGATGACCCTTCTGCTGGCCGCTTCCGATCTGCTCTCGGCGGTCGGCGGCGTGCTGGCACTGCTGCTGGCTGTGGTTCTGGCCGCGGTGATGCGGGCCTGGAATCGCCCGGATTTCCGCCTCTGGCGTGCCGGCCAGGCGCTGCGTCTGCCGGGGTTGCGCGACATTGTCGCCAAGGCGGATACGGCGCGGCTTTGTCGCAACCTCGGGTTGCTGCTCACCAACGGGGCGCCGCTCACCGTCGCCTGGCGTACCTCCTTGGCGGGATTGAGCAATGCCGCGTTCCAGGCCCGCCTCGCCGGGGTGGGGGATGCGATTGCAGAAGGCGACGGACTTTCTCACGGGCTGGATCACAGTGGCGTGGTGACGCAACTGGCGGTACACATGATCAGGGTTGGCGAACAGACGGGCAGGCTGGGCGCCATGGCCGACCAGGCCGCCGGATTGATCGAGCGCGATGTGAAACGCCGGCTCGACCGTTTCCTGGCGATCCTGGTGCCGGCACTGACCATCGGCGTGGGGGCGATGATTGCCTTTCTGGTCGCCACGGTGTTCTCGGCCCTGCTCAGCATCAACCAGATCGTGCTGTAGGCAGGGTCTGGCAGGGGGAAGTACATGGTTGCGCGTAAGCAGGGGCGGGCGCGGCATCGCAAGGATGCCGGCTTCACGCTGATCGAACTGCTGGTGGTTCTGGTGATCATCGGCCTGTTGGCCAGCGTGGCGACGCCGCCGGTGATCCGCTATCTCGGCAAGGCCAAGACGGATACCGCAAAGATCCAGATTCAGGCGCTGAGCGCGGCCGTCGACATGTACCGCCTCGACAACGACCGCTATCCGGCCACGGAAGAAGGACTGCAGGCGCTGGTGACCAAGCCGGCGAATGCCGAGCGCTGGAACGGTCCCTATGTAAAAAAGGATTCCAGCCTGCACGATCCCTGGGGGCAGAAATACCAGTACCGCGCGCCCGGCGAACATGGCGATTACGACCTTTTCACGCTCGGCGCCGACAGGACGCAGGGCGGCACCGGCGAGAATGCGGATGTCGGCAACTGGCAGTAAAGCCGATGCCGGCTTCACCCTGGTCGAGATGCTGGTGACGCTCGCCATCGTGGCGCTGCTCGCTGCCGGCACGGTTGCCGTCTGGCCCAAGCGCGGCGGCGGTGCCCTCGACCTGCAGGCCACCGCGCAGGCCCTGGCGGGCGATCTGCGCGCCGCCCGTGGTCGCGCGATTGCTGAAGGCCGCGCTGTGCTGGTGACGGTGGACGGCCTGCGGGCCTTGCCCGCCGGCGTATCGCTGGCTGAGGGCACCACATCGGAATTCCTGTTCCAGCGCGACGGCACCACGGCCGGCGGTGCAATCGCGCTGCAGGCCCAGGCCCGCCGCGCGACCGTGCAGGTCGAGCGCCTGTCCGGTCGCGTCATGGTGGTCGAGCCACGCTGATGAAGGATGCTGGCTTCACCCTGCTGGAAGTTCTGATCGCCGTGGCGATCCTGGCACTGGGGATTCAGGCCGCAGCTTGGGTCTTCACCGAGCAGGCTGCGGGTCTGGCGCGCGCCGAACGCCTGCAATATGCCACGGCCATGGCCGCCAGCACCTTCGATCGTGTCGGGCAGGACATTCCCTTGCGCGACACCCAGCTGCGCGGCCAGTGGCTTGAAGGCATGGACTGGGAGCTGACCATCGCGCCCTATCAGGCCGCGCCGGCCGGGGCACTGGTGCGGCTCTATCGCGTCGAACTCGCAGTGCGGGATGCTGCTGCGCGTAAACCATTGTTGGAACTCAGCACCCTGCGTCTTGCCGCGGTGCGCTCATGACGCACCATGCCGGAGACCGCGGCTTCACACTGGTCGAGACGCTGGTGGCGCTGGTGGTGATCAGCCTGATGGCCGGCGCATTGTATCAGGGCTTCCGGCTGGCCAATGGTCTTTGGGCCGGCCTGAACGCCCGCGCATCGGCAATCGATGAAATCGGCGTGGCACAACGTCTCATCCGCCAGGCTTTCGACCAGGCCTACCCACTGCCGGCGCCCACGGCGCAGGGCTATCGCGTCGATTTCCGTGGCGAGCCCGGCAGCGTCGCCTTCTGGACGCCGCCGCCAGATATCTGGCGTTACTCGGGCGGGTTTATTCCGGCGCAGTTGCGCGTGACCGGTGCGGATGGACGCAAGCAGCTCGTGCTTTCGTTATCGGAACAGGCTGGTGCCACCCGCATGACTGAAGATGTCGTGCTGCTGCGCGATGTCGCGACTATCAGCCTGGATTATTTCGGTGCCACTGGCACAGCTGCTGCAGCCTGGTCAACAAGCTGGACGGATCGTCCGGCATTACCGGGATTGATCCGCCTTCGTGTGCGTTTTGCCGATGGGGATCGTCGCCGTTGGCCCGAATTGGTGGTGGCGCCCAAGGTGACCATGGATGCCGAATGCGTGCCGGATCCGCTGACCCAACGTTGTCGGGGCCGATAGATGCGCTTCAGCATGGCTCGTGTCCTTCCCGTTCTTGAGCAGGTCGCCGATCTGGCCAGCGACGGCCTGCGCTGGTGGCGCGCAGAGCTGCTGGCCATGGTTCCTGTATCCATCCAACTGCGGCTTGGCCTGGCGCGCCCAGAATTGCTGGCGCATCTGGAAGGTGAAATCCTCACGTTGACCCTGCAGACGACGAGCGGCCCGCGGCCGGTCTATCAGGGAACAGCGGAGCCGGGCGCGGTTCAGGCTGCCCTGCACCGGATGCGTCCGGCATTGCGGCCGGATCGCCTGAATGTCGTGCTGCTGGTGGCGCGAACGGATGTGCTGATGCGACAGGTGGAACTGCCTTTGGCTGCCCGCCGGCAGTTGGCTAAGGTCCTGACCTTCGAATTGTCGCGCCAGACACCGCTTGCCGCAAGCGAGGCTTATTTCGACTGGCGGATGACAGGTGAAGCAGCTGGGCGTTTGCAGGTCAGCTTGGCCGTTGTTGAACGCGCGCCGGTGGATCGTGCGCTTCAGATTCTGCAGCACTGTCGCCTGCCACCATCCTCGGCGCGGATCGATGGCAGCGCGGATGGTGCAATCAATATATTGCGCGAGGTTCGTATAAGGTCGCCGCTGCATTGGGCAGCTATCACGACTGCAGCGCTCGCCATGCTCCTGTTCAGCCTTGGCCTTGTCGTTGCCGATCTACAGTTATCCCGCCAGGAATCTGCGCTTGCAGCTCTTGCGGTCGATATTGGCAAAGAGCGCAAAGTGGCAATGGAGGTGGAGGCGTTGCGCAGGGATTTGGCGGAAGCAGACCGGCGGGCCGGTTTCTTTGCCGAAAAGCTGGACGATAAGTCTGTCTCGCGCATGTTAAACCAACTGAGCCGGATACTGCCTGGGGATACCTGGCTCTATCAGATGCAATTGCAGAATCGCGATATCCGCCTCTATGGCTATGGTCCCGATCCTGCGACCGTCATTGCCATTCTGGAAAAATCTGAGCTGTTCCGTAATTCGCAGTTCCGCTCGCCCTCAACCCGCCGCAGCGGCGCAGAGGTCGATCGCTTTGATATTTCGACTACGCTGGTGCGGAGCGATAAGCCATGATGTTCCGCTTAGCTCCCTATTTGCGGCGGGCTCTGGCAATTGCCCTCCTGATCCTACCGGTCGCCGTGGGGTGGCAGCTTACCATCGCGCCGATGGTCGATCGATATCTGGATGTAGAGGAGGCAACCTCCACCTCTATTCAGCTATTGTCGCGGTATCGTGCGAACGCCGCGGAGAAACCACGTTTGAGCGAGCAAGTGGCGCTGCGGCGTCAAGATGCCACCCAGATACGCGGCTTCATCGAGGCTCCGAACCAGCCTTTGGCAGCCTCGACGTTGCAGACGGCAATGCGCCGTATTCTGGAAAGCAACGGAGCATCCGTCCGCACCTTGTCGGTGCTTCCGCCGGTAAAGGACGGCGGATATGAGCGCCTGACGGCCCGGGTGGAGGTGGTGGCAGATGCGGATCGGCTGATCGAGATTCTGCACGGGATAGAAAGCGCTGTCGCTCCTAGTATGACCATCGATGGTATGGATATCCGGGCGCCGGATCAGGGTTTGCCGACACAGAAGAATGAAGCAAATGTCAGTCTAACGGTGCGGCTGGATGTTGCAGGATATTGGGTCGCCAAATGAGAGCCGTTATGCAGGCTGCGGCAACCCCATTGAACAGCGTGATGGCGGCGGGAATCCTTGTCCTGCTGGGACTGATGCTGTGGCTGGCCATCTGGGCATCTCCGCTGCGGCCAGATGTGCCAACACAGGCACCCGTCGCCTCAGCGGCGGCAACTGCACCACGCCAATCAACACCCAGCCCATTTCCGCCCGTTCAAGACTTTGCCGAAGCCGCTGAAAGGCCGTTGTTCAATCCTTCGCGTGCGAAAGTTCCGCGCCTGCTCGCAGTCACGCCGACGCCATCTCCAGTGACGACAGCGTTTCGCGCCCCAGTGCTCCTGGGGGTGGTGGGTGCCGGGGAGCATAGGCTGGCCCTGATCCGGGGTCTGGACGAGAAGGACAGCCGCCGTCTGCGGACCGGTGACAGTTATGATGGCTGGGTTTTAAGCGCCATTCATACCGATTCCATTATATTCAAGAACGGTGTCGAGGAACGTGAAGTACGTCTCAACACCGGCAAGGAGGCCGGCATGTTGAATCCGCCATTGCCTCCGCGACGCAGATAGGCGTCAGACATGCATGTTGGGGGTAGAAGGGTGAACTGGAAATCCATTGTAGTGTCTGTGGGCGTGCTGGCGATGACGCTGTCGGCCTGCGCCGATCAGGCACGCAGACCGGCGAATCAATTGCCGCCAGCCAATATGGCGATCCGCACAGTCGCTACCCCGGTTCCTGATGTGCCGACTGCCGCCGCTGGTAGCAACCAGATGCGCAATGATGGCGTGCAGCAGGATTTCAGCAAACAGATGTTTCCCGGCAGTGGCCGCGTGGTGGGTGGCCGTCCGCGGGTGTTGTCGCGGAGCGGTGCAAATGCCGAGGGCGACATTACGCTCAATTTCGTGAATGCCGACGTCAAGGATGTCGCCCGCACTGTCCTAGGCGATATCCTGCAAGCCAATTTCGCTATCGATCCCAAGGCGCAGGGCACCATTACGCTGCAGACCAACCGGCCGATCAGCCGTGATGCGGTATTGCCGGTGCTGGAAAGCGCATTGCGCCTCAATGGTCTTAGTGTCGTCCGGTCCGGAGACGTATATACCGTCGCTCCATCCAATGACGTTCTGCGCTACGGTGCCGGTGTAGGCCGGTCCAGCATTGCCATGGCTGATCAGCCTGGCTATGGCCTGCGAGTGGTGCCGCTATCCTTCGTGTCGGCCGAGGAGATCGCCGGCCTGCTCCGTTCATTCATGCCTCAGGAATCTGTCATCCGCACAATTCCCTCAAGGAATGTTTTGCTACTTGGCGGCAGTCAGGGCGAAATCGCGACGATGATGGATACAGTTGGCGTCTTTGACGTCAACTGGATGTCGGGTATGTCTTTCGGCCTGTTTACGCCACGCAATGTTGATGCGAAGACAGTCGTCAAGGAGTTGGAAGTCATTTTTGGCTTGAATATCCGGCAGGCCGGTGCCGCTCCGATCCGTATTCTGCCGATCGAGAGGATTAATGCGGTGCTCGCCATCGCATCAACAGCAGAGTCGCTGCGCGAAATCGAGAGTTGGGTCGATCGCCTTGACCGCGGCGCAGAGAATGTGGACGCCCGTGTTTATGTTTACTACGTACAGAACGGCCGGGCGGCCGACCTGGCCACCGCACTGACAGGCCTGTTCGGTGAAGGCGATGCCGGTGGAGGAAGTTCAAAGAGCGCTGGCCGGGACGGGACCGCGGCGCGCTCCAGCCTGCTAATGGGAACTGCGACCGACGGGCGTGCCAGCACCGCCACGACAGATGCTGCGCCATTGCAGAATGTCCGCACGGACGCCTCCGGCGGGAACGATGGCGGGATCAAGTCCGGCAATCTTGGGGGGATGCGCCTGAAGGCGGACGAAGTGAATAATGCCCTGCTGATCCTGGCGACTCCGCGAGAATATCGCGTTATCGAGGCGGCGCTCAGCAAGCTGGATATTCCACCGTTGCAGGTGATGATCGAGGCGGTGGTGGCCGAGGTAACCCTGACGGACGAATTGCGCTACGGCGTACAATGGCTGTTCCAGCCCGGTTCGCAGACTTTGACGCTGAGCCAGGCTGCAAGCGGTGCCGTGGCGGGTACCTTCCCGGGCTTTTCTGCCGTGCTCAGCAAGGGCAATGACATCCGGGCTGTTCTCAGCCTTCTGGAGGGAGTGACGAATGTCAACGTGGTGTCTTCGCCCAAGCTGATGGTGCTGAACAACCAGACGGCAACCCTGCAGGTTGGCGACCAGGTGCCGGTCGCCACCCAATCCGCCGTCAGCGTTGGCGCCGCCGGAGCCCCAGTGGTCAATACCATTCAGTTCCGCGACACTGGCGTGATTCTCAAGGTGACGCCGCGTGTGAACGAAGGCGGCTTAGTGCTGATGGATATCAGCCAGGAGGTCAGCGACGTGGCCAAGACGACGACATCCAATCTCGACTCGCCAACGATCCAGCAGCGCAAGGTTTCAAGCTCGATCAGTGTGTCTACCGGAGAAACCATTGCGCTGGGCGGGTTGATCCGGGATCGTCGCGTTGACGGAAATTCCGGCGTGCCGGTCCTCAAGGATATCCCTTTGTTGGGGAACCTGTTCAAAACCACAACGGAGACGACGACCCGTACAGAGTTGCTGATCCTGATCACGCCGCAGGTCGTGCGTGCACCGGCCGATATCCGCCGGGTTACGCAGGAATTGCGGGATCGCCTTCGTATCCCGCCGGGAATGCTCGGCGAGCAGTAATGGCGGTGCGGAAGGGGGACCGTGGCTCTGTTCTGGTCGCCAGCCTTTGGGTGGTTGCCGCAGTAGCCCTGCTGGTCGGAGCGATAATCGCCATTGCCAGGCCATCGCAGTCGGTGGCGCGTCATGCTGCGGATACCCTGCAGCGCGAGTTGCGCCTGCAGAAGGCGGTTATGACGGTTATCGATGGATTACTTTTTCAATCCCAGCGGTGGCGCGCAGATGGCGTTGCGCGTGATATAACCGTGGATCGAGCTGTCGTGCGTGTTCTGGTGGAGGATGAAGCCGGTAAACTCGATCTCAATGCTGCGACTGAAGATCTGTTGCGGCAAATTCTCTCGGCCAGGATGCCGGAAGCGGAGCGATCTCGATTGGTCGATGCCGTACAGGACTGGCGCGACGTAGACACGGTACGGCGGCTGCATGGCGCGGAATCGGCTGAGTATGCTGCGGCCGGTCGCCCTTATGGGCCAAGCAATCGACCGTTTCAGAGTGTGACCGAAGTGCAGCGGGTCATCGGGATGACGGCCGATCACTATCGTCGCACGATGCCCTATCTGACGGTTTATACGCAGCGCACCGGGATCGACAGCCGCGTTGCTGTTCCGGCTGTGTTGGCGCTGTTACCCGGCATGGATCGGGCAGCTGTCCAGACCATTTTGCAGCAGCGTCGCACAGCGAATGTCAATGAAGGCCAGGAGGGCAGTGCGGGACGAACGGTTATGATCATGGCTGCCGACCGGGGCGCGTCGAGCATGATCTGGATGGCGGTGGTGCGCCTGACCGGTGCGGCCGGCCGACCATTCGAGATTCTGCTGTGGCAGCAGGCGGATCCTGGACTGCTGCAATCTTCATGAATACTTTGCGGATTAGAGCGTTAGAGGGGGGAATCGTCGCGCGCGTCATTGCCCCAGTTACTAATCGCAGGAACTGGTCGGCGATGCTGTCTAGAGCGTTCACCGGGGCTGTAACGACCAAACGGATCGGAAAGCTGGATGACGGGGCGTTCAAATGACCACCGCTCCCGATCGGCCTGTCAATCAGGGGAGGGGGTGAGGCGGGTCGATTTGAGATCTCTCCCAGCTCGGCCGAGCGTCTGCGCCCAGTGAGCCGTTTGTACACGACATTCACCTCAAATGGTTATTTTCGATGAGTATTTTTACGTTCAGGGCGTGAACAAAAGCTATCATTTCGGTCGGGATTTTGCTATAGCTTCCCGGGAATGTGCGGCAGTTCTGCCGGCATGGCTAGCGTGCACGTCGAGGTGGATTTCACCCCGGCTGTGGTAACGTTGGCTACTGCCGTCGGCTCAAGCAGGTGTGGCCGATGTGGTTGAGGTGCTCGCATGCTGCCTGGCGCGACCTCGATCTGGGCGCAGTCCACAAATAAAAGTCACCGACGCGATCGCTGTAGAGGCTTGCAAGAAGACTGCAGGTATTCCGGCAGCAATACACATGGGGAGGTCGGCTATCTGCAATGTTCGGTGAGCAGCAGTGGCCTGCGGGTCTCAGGGGTATTGGCCGGACAAGTCCTCAGCTGACCCATGTGTCCTTAATCTCAGTGAAGATGAGCAGAATTAGATTATCCGCATCATTTGCGAAGCGATGGCATGACTAACAGGAAGCGGTGAATTTCACATGGATATCCGTGGCGGTAAGGTTGTTGTTATTGGCGGAGCCGGTCTGATCGGTTCGCATGTGGTGGACCAACTGGTCAAAGAAGATGTGCGCGAAATTCTCGTATATGACAATTTCGTGCGGGGCGTTCGCGAGAATCTTTCCGATGCGCTGCGAGATTCGCGCGTGAAAGTATATGACGTAGGCGGTGATATCGGGCAGACCGACATTTTGGAGTCGGCTCTTGAAAACGCCGATAGCGTTTTCCACCTGGCAGCTCTTTGGTTGCTGCAGTGCCATGACTATCCCCGTTCAGCTTTCGACGTGAATGTGCGCGGTACTTTCAATGTTATGGAGGCCTGCGTAAAGAAAGGCGTCAAGCGCCTGGTCTACTCGTCTTCGGCCTCGGTATACGGCGATGCCGTGGAAGAGCCGATGACGGAAGACCATCCGTTCAACAACAAGAATTTCTATGGCGCCACCAAAATCTGCGGCGAAGCGATGCTGCGCGCCTTCCACTACCGCTATAACCTTCCCTTCGTCGGCTTGCGCTACATGAATGTGTATGGTCCCCGGCAGGATTACCGTGGTGCCTATATTGCCGTGATCATGAAAATGCTGGATGCAATCGACAATGGCCAGGGGCCTACCATTCTGGGTGATGGCAGCGAAGCCTTCGATTTCGTGACAGTCGAGGACTGCGCTACTGCCAACATCTGCGCCATGAAGGCTGATACCACTGATCGCTTCTACAATGTCGGTACCGGAAAGCGCACATCGCTGAAAGAGTTGGCCGAACTGATTATCCAGCTGACAGGCTGTAACCAGCCGATTACGTACGCTCCGCGCAGCCAGGCGACCCTTGTGCGTAACCGTATTGGCTCTCCTAAGCTCGCCAAGCAGGAGATCGGATTCGAGGCTTCAAAGGATCTCCGCGAGGGGCTTGCCAGTCTCATCGCCTGGCGCAGGCAGCACATGGATGAAGTTGCAGCGCGCCGTTCGAAGGCCGGTTCCTGACCTGGAATCATTAAACGCTCATGTGTGGTATTGCGGGTATTTTCAATATCGACGGCGCTCCAGTATCGCCGACGCTCCTGGAGCGTATGGGGCAGGCCATCGCGCATCGAGGGCCTGACGGACAAGGGCATTGGAGCGATGGCGCAGTTGGCTTGGCGCATCGCCGTTTGGCAGTCATAGATCTTTCGCCTACTGGCCATCAGCCGATGCTGTCGGCCGATGGCCGCTACGTTATTACCTACAACGGTGAAATCTATAACTATCGCCAGTTGCGCGCCGAACTCGAGAGTAAAGGATATCAGTTTAGATCCCGCAGCGACACCGAAGTCATTCTCTATGCCTTCGCTGCGTGGGGAAAGAGTATGCTGCTGCGTCTAAATGGTATGTTCGCCTTCGCTATTTGGGATTGTCGCGACCAAGTGCTAACACTTGGTCGCGATCGATACGGCGTCAAACCAGTCTATTATGCTACGGCGGGGACAGCTTTCCTTTTTGGGTCCGAAGCTAAAGCGATTCTTGCCCATCCCGACATGAAGGCCTGCATGAACCTTCCAGCGCTGCTGGAATATTTTACTTTTCAAAACTTTTTTACTGATAATACGTTATTTCGCGATATTCGGATTCTACCGGCGGGATGCCTACTGGAAGTACGGCGGGGCCGGATCGGTGCGATCGAACGGTACTGGGATTATCAGTTTGAGGAACCCTCTAATCCTCGGACGGATAGTGAATATCTCGAAGAACTTGATTTTCTGTTCCAGCAAGCTGTCAGCCGACAATTGGTTTCAGATGTCGATGTCGGCGCGTATCTATCCGGGGGTATGGACTCTGGTTCGATTACAGCTGTGGCGGCCCGGCAACTCCCGTTCATGCGTACATTTACTTGCGGGTTTGATTTGACATCAGCTTCCGGTGTTGAATTAAATTTTGATGAGAGGGCGGCTGCCGAGCACATGTCCTATTTATTCAAGACCGAGCATTACGAAATGGTTTTGAAGGCAGGTGACATGGAGCGGGTAATGCCTCGCTTAGCTTATCACATGGAAGAGCCGCGAGTTGGGCAAAGCTACCCCAATTTTTACGCCGCGCAATTGGCCAGCAAGTTCAACAAGGTGGTTCTAGCTGGCACTGGTGGTGACGAGCTTTTCGGCGGGTATCCGTGGCGATATTATCGCGCGGTCGTTAATGATGACTTCGAGCACTATATAGACAAGTACTACAGTTTTTGGCAGCGCTTGATTCCGAATGCCCAAATCAAACGCGTTTTTTCCCCGGTCTGGAGTCAGGTCAGTAATGTTTGGACCCGCGATATTTTCCGCGACACGTTTGCACATCATGCTGCCAAGCTGACGCGCCCCGAAGATTATGTGAACCACTCACTTTACCTTGAAGCCAAGACATTCTTGCATGGTTTGCTCGTCGTTGAGGACAAACTGTCCATGGCGCATGGCCTCGAGGCAAGAGTGCCGTTTCTAGATAACGATTTGGTGGATTTCGCTATGCGTTTACCGGCTCGCCTTAAGCTCGGTCATCTTGATGAAGTCGTACGTCTGAACGAGAACGAGCCCGGTGCCAAAACAGCCAAGTACTTTCAGAAGGCTAAAGATGGCAAGGTTTTGTTGCGCCAAATGATGTCTCGGCATATTCCACAGACGGTAGTCGATCGAGAAAAGCAGGGCTTTTCGGCACCCGACGCAAGTTGGTTTAAGGGCGAAAGCATAGAGTACGTACGCCGGCTGCTGGATGACGATCATGCGCAAATCTATCGCTTTCTGAACAAATCCGCCGTGCGCGCCTTGGTTAGAGAACACTTAGATGGTCAAGAAAACCGACGTTTGTTGATCTGGTCTCTGCTCAGCGTGGAGAACATGTGCCGCGTATATGGGGTGGCAGATTAAGGCGCATGCCCGATGTAATTCTGATGCAGTCGGCAGCCGATGAGGCGGCCTATGATGCCTTTTTGATGCGCGCACCAGGGGCTATGATCTATTACACACGATCATACGGACGAATGCTTGAACGGCTGCTTGGCTGCCGCAGCGAGTATTGGTTAGCGTATGAAAGTGGAATTGTTACGGGTGTCTTGCCAACGGTATCCGTTTGCGGACGGTTTGGAGCGGTTATCAATTCACTCGCTTACTATGGTAGCTATGGCGGTATTCTGGCGGTCGATGCCGCTGCGCATGCAGCATTATTACGGAAGTTTGACCAAATCGCTGCCGCACCCGGTGTTGCCGCAGCCACCATGATTGAAAACCCTCTGCAGCCTCTGCCGGACTATCCCGAGCATGACTATGTTGACCGTCGCATTGGCCAGATTACGTACTTAACAGAGCAAGCCGGGTTGTCTTGGCTGGAGAGAATAGACAGCTCTGCACGGCGCAACATTCGAAAGTCCATGAGCAATGGTGTTACAGTAAAGGTGGAGAATGATGCCACTGATTTTCTGTTCGATACTCATGTCGAAAATATGTCCATGATCGGTGGCCGAGCCAAGGATGCCAGTTTTTTCCGGTGTCTTTCTGATGTATTCAGGCCCGATTCAGACTATCGCATCTATGTCGCGTATCGCGATGGATCCCGCGTGGCGGCACTTCTGCTGTTCTATTTTGGCGAAGTGGTCGAATACTTTACGCCAGCAACCCTGCGGAGTGAGCGCGAGTGTCAGCCTATGGCACTGATTCTTCGGCAGGCGATGGGGGATGCCTGCGAGGCAGGTTACGTGCATTGGAATTGGGGGGGCACATGGCTGACCCAGGAGGGCGTGTACCGATTCAAAAAGAAATGGGGCGCGGAGAATTATAATTACCGCTATTTCACACGACTGCGGAATACAGCCCTGCAGAATTGTAGCGCTGCTGAGCTTTCTGTAGAATATCCAGGGTTTTTCACACTCCCGTTCGACAAGTTATCGCAATCGCTATGAAACCACGTAGGGCGGTCATTTTCGGCACCGGCAGCTTTGCAGAGGTGGTTGATTTCTATCTTACCGAGGATAGCGATTACGAAGTGGTTGCTTTTTTCGAAAGCGGTGCGGTCATGAAGCGTGACCATTGGCGGGGGCGGCCGGTAGTGGCGTTTGAAGACGCGGTTAGCCTCTATCCGCCCGGTGACTATGACATGTTTGTGGCTGTTGGCTATCGGAGGCTTAATACTTTACGCGAAGAGATATGCAACCAGGCACGGGATAAAGGGTACCGTTTACTGACTTACGTTTGCTCTAAGGCATCGACTTGGCGTGATCTCGCTCTGGGTGACAATGTTTTCATATTTGAAAACAATACCATTCAGCCTTTCGTTCGGATCGGAGATGGGGCTGTCCTATGGAGCGGCAATCACATCGGCCATCACAGTGAGGTTGGCCCTTACTGCTTCATCTCCAGTCACGTGGTGATTTCTGGGCACTGCTCTGTAGGCTCGCATACCTTTATCGGTGTAAATGCAAGTATTTCCGAGAATATATCAATTGGTGTGCGTAATCTGATTGGTGCCGCCAGCCTGATTCAGAAGAGCACTGAAGATGACGAGGTGTATCTAGCCGAACGGACCACGAAACATTTAAAGCCCAGCTCAAGGTTTATGCGGTGAGCCTTCCGGATCTCGCTTCTGTTGCTTTGCTTTATAGCAAAAGCCTGCGTGAATACGGCGTAACCCCGATGGGCGTTGGGTGGCGCGATGTCGAATCTCAGGCCCTGCGCTTTGACAAGCTTTTAACAATAGTTGATGAAGCCGAGCCCTATACCGTGAACGAGTTGGGGTGCGGATATGGGGCCTTTTTGCAACATATGCGCCTGCGTCAATGCAGGATCAATCGTTTTCGTGGACACGACATTGCTCCTGAAATGCTGGGAGCCGCAGTCCAGATGATTGGTGGTGACAGTGTGGAATTCTCTAGTGAGCCACAGCTAACGATACCTGCAGACTATTCCTTTGCTTCAGGAATATTTAATGTGCGCTCCCAGGTGTCAGAGATGGTTTGGCGCGACTATACCATTAAAACTCTGCACAACCTTTCTGCTTTCTCCAGCAAGGGTTTCGCCTTTAATCTTCTTAGTACTTACGTCGATTATCGCGAAGAGCATCTTTATTATGGCGACCCCTGTTACTTCTTTGACTACTGTAAGCAGCATTTCAGCCGACGGGTTGTTCTTCTGCATGACTACCCGCTTTATGAATGGACGATAGGTGTTCGTCTGTGAGTTGGAAGCGGCTTGGCCGGATATTCCATGCGGTAGGGCAGAAGGCCTGGATGGCATCGCATTCAGCCTGCCCGGTGGCGCTCCACCTACAGAGGGATCGGTATCGCCTCTACTTTGGAACGCGTGATTGTGGCAATCACCCGCGGATTGGCTGGGTAGAATTCGACCTTTCTGAACCCGAGAAGATGCTGGCTATAGCAGAATCGCCGGCGCTTGGTCGAGGAGCACCGGGCTTCTTTGATGACAACGGAGTCTACCCGGGTTGCATTCTTAGTGTCGACGGTGTCCTTCAGCTTTACTACATGGGCCGTTGCAATTTTGAATCACCACGCTACGGAATGGCGATCGGACTGGCGGAAAGCAGGGATGGGGGAGCGACATTCTCGCGAATTAGCAGCGCCCCGATATTAGATCGCGGCTTTCACGACCCATCTATGGTTTCAACACCCTGGGTAATGCGTAGCGCAGCTGAATGGCGGATGTGGTATTTATCCGGACTTGGCTGGGACGCCACCGGAACCAATTCTTCGTATCATATTAAATACGCATTTTCAGCAGACGGCGTTCAATGGCAACGCCAAGGCCACGTCGCGATTGATTTCCTCGACGGCGAAAACAATATTGCCAGTCCGACCGTAGTGCGCGATGACAGCGGTTGGCGTATGTGGTTTTGCACTATGACAAAGCAAGGATATCGCATTTGTATGGCTACATCTGACGACGGCAATATCTGGCAGCGGTCAGATGTAGGCGGTCTGGAGCCTGGAGGGGAGGAGTGGGAAAACGAAAGCGTCGCTTATCCGCATGCCTTCCTTCATGGTGATAATCTGTACATGCTCTATAGCGGCAACGACTTTGGCCGAGGGGGGATTGGCCTGGCTGTGTGGCAGGTGGGAAAGTCTTCGTGACGGAAAAAGCGATATTCGATGGCAGTATGCTCGGATCAGCAGGCCATACGGAATCTTTGCAGCTAGGATTCTCCGGATTTGAACCGATGCAAGTACATATGAATACGCTCGACACTCTTAAATGCACCTGGGGTTTCGACGAAGAATGAAGTTTGGTTTTTATGGCGGCATGGCAAACAACATGTATGTCATGGCTGGCATTATGGCGAGTTCTGGCCTGGATGTCTGTTTCATACGAGATTGTACGGATCGCTTCGCCTTCAGTCAGCCGGCTTGGCATGACGTCTGGGCTTCGCTGCCATATGCCGATGTCCCTGCATCTGGTGGTTGGTCATGGGCGCGGTGGAGTAAATGGGAGCAGGATAACGGCTGGATCGCGCCGGAATGGCTCTTGGATATTCGAAATTCGTCGTCAACGCGACCGTCTCATACGGTGCCTAATTTCGGTGCCGAGCATTGGCCCGAAATCATTGATGCGATGACGGATTGTGACGGCTTGGTTGTCTGCGGCGTTGAAGGTGCGATGTGCGCCGCTCTGTCGGGGCGTCCTTTTGTTATCATTCCCCATGGCGGGGATATCCGAATTGCGGCCGGTCTGGCTCGGTTTGGCAGATCTGCGAATCTCTACCAGCGTTGGTTCGGAACGCCAGAAGAGAAATTGATACGAAAGGCATACAAGCAAGCGGTGGCCGTCTGCACCAATGGGCCATTACGTCTTGGAGGGCACCTGGACCGTAACGGGCGAAGTTTTTCCGATCTGCTTCCGCTATCCCGTTTCATCAGGTTTGGCCTGCCTGTAGTTCAATACGAACGGCCCACGCATGGTGAGCGACGTGCATTGCTGGATAAGACACTGCAGCGGCTGAATCTACCACCCGTAACGGCCGATTTAGTGATCTTTGTACCTTCGCGTGTGGACTATCTTTGGAAAGGGCAGGACCGTTTGGCCGAGGCGTTAGCGACATTCGCGGCGAACGGTCGAATACATGCGATATTCTCAGGTTGGGGTGTTGACTTTGAAAGCCTGCGTCAGCTTATGGTGAATAGCCCTGCGACATTCTTGCCGTGTGCACTTTCGCATCCGGCGTTGATCGATTTCTACCGCAGCAGTGATCTAATTGTTGATCAGTTTATGTTGGGCCATTACGGCACAGCCGCAACCGAGGCCATGGCCTGTGGAGCGCCGGTTATGATGTGGTGTGATGAAACGGAATATCGGAAAAATGGCTGGTCGTTACCCCCAATTTTGAACTGCCGGACAGTAGATGACATCCGGCAAGGTTTACAAAGCGCGTTGAATAATGGTCTGGATTTGGAGTGTTTGGGTAGACAAAGTCAGTCTTGGGTGGCGGACCTGCATGGAGCGGCTACTGTCAGTGGGCAGTTACGCGATATTTTTGTGAATGCTCCCTACAATCGCCGACTACAGTAAAATCCGATGCTGATCTGTACTGTTGTTTAGCTATTCATCTCCGGCTGAGAGAGCACCGTTATGTATATTCTGCTGAACGCACAAGATTCATCCCCCGATCGTATTCGGTTGCGGGCACAGGCAGATGGCTATGAGTTCATGCACGCTCCTGGTATCCCGCTGGCGGAAGCGTTGACCCAGGTGCCCGAAAGTCGCCGACACGAGCCGACCATTGTCGTGGATTATCCTGTTGCCGATAGTCGCGACCTAGAGGTGATATTCAGTTTCGCTGCGCATGTTCGTGAGACGGTCGGGCAGTGGTATTATGCGCCGCGGCCGAACTCTTTTCTTGATGTCGAGCGCGCAAGTTTGGTGGGCTTTCACAAGGTTCCCAGCGCTCTATTCTCATCTGCACGGCCTGGCAGTCGTGCGATGCGGCTGTTGCGCGAAATATACAGAAGCGCGCCGGGCTGGAGCCAATCGGTTCTCTATGCGATCGGGAAACCTATTCTGGACCGATTACGGAGTATCAGAGATAAAAAGCTCGCCGCAAAACAGGCGGTGGCTTTCACGCAGATCTTAAATTCACCCGTTCCAACGGGTGAGGTCGACTCCATCACGCCCTCCGTGGCGGTCCCTTCCAATCTAAGGGTGTTGCCGGTTGTATGGCAGGAATGGCAGGCCCCGAAGTTTGCGGTCCGCCATGACTTACTTGATCGGCCTGCGCAGTTCTTTCCTCATCCCAAAGGCATTCACGTTATCGTTCTCAACAAATGTAATCTGAAGTGTGGAATGTGTCCTTATCATTCCCCCACTTATAAAGAAGTCCATAAAAGTGATTACTTCGACGACTATCGATCTATGAGCGCAGAGACGTTCGAGAAAATAGCTACCTATGCGGGGCAAAAACAGATTGCCTTGCAGTTCGGCCAGATCGAAGAGCCACTTATGCATAAGGGAATTGTGGACTTCTTGCGGATGGCCCGTGACAGGGGCGTGCCTTACATGCATATGACAACCAACGCTACACTGCTTACGCCGGAGAAATCAGACGCTCTGGTCGATAGTGGCTTAACGTCCCTTATGGTGAGTGTGGACGCGGCAAATGCCGAGACCTATCGGAAGATTCGCGGCGCGGATTTGGAGGAGCTTGAATCCAATCTCCGTTATTTCATTAAGAAATCCAAACCACGTGGGATCAAGGTCTGGGCATCTTTCATTTTGCAGCCGGATGCTATGGCAGAGCGTGAAGCCTTCATTGCGAAATGGCGCGAAATGGGCGTTGACTACATCACGTTTTATGCCTTGAGCGATCACGATCATGAAACCGGTGAGCCAATCGGCATGAAGCAAATGTACGATCACGGTGAGAAGCGATACCCCTGCGCGTCACCATGGACCCAATCGGTAGTGTTCCCAGATGGCGAGATTTCGCTATGCTGCCGAACAATGGGGCTATTAGGCTGGGAGGGCGTCGTTAGTGTTGGCACGCTTGCCAAGACGGACTTTTCCAGTATTTGGCAGGGTGAGCGTTACAGAAAAGTGCGCCAGGAGCTCTTGGATGAAGATTTTCAGGATTTCTCCGTCTGCAAGAATTGCAGTATTTGGTCGGCTTCGACTGTAATGACGGAGAGGGCCGATAACTACACTCGAACGTACAATGAAACCATGGAAACCTATGAGTTCCACCGTTAGGCATTATGAAATACTTTGCCAGAAAAGCGGCGACAGGTTCGGGCATCGCTATCTCGGTTGAGGGCGTTTCGAAGATATACTCGAAGGGGCGCAGTGCTTACTTGCCCCTAGTGTTCGGCGGCACTCCACAGTCAGGAATAGACGATATATGTGCGCTGCGGGACGTATCGTTTTCAGTGTCCAGTGGAGAGATAGTTGGTGTTATAGGCCGGAATGGTGCGGGCAAAAGCACGCTACTGCGGCTGCTGGCGGGTGTGGCCGTGCCAAGTGCAGGCCGGGTTGAATGTAATGGTCGAGTCGGTACACTTTTGAACATAGGCGCTGGATTATCTCTAAGGGAATCAGGGCGCCGGAATATTGAACTTCGACTTGATCTTCTGTGCGTCCCACATTCGCAACGAGATCATTTGGCAAAGGAAATTATAGAGTTCAGTGAACTTGGCCCCGTCATCGACATGGATGTTGGGGAATACTCGACCGGGATGCAAATGCGTCTTGGCTTCACTCTCGCAACGGTAGTGAGGCCAGATATATTGTTGATCGACGAAGCTTTGGCTGTTGGGGATGAGTTCTTCGCCGCAAAGTCTTTCAATCGCATTGCAGAAATGGCGCGTGCTGGCTGCACATGCATTATTGTCTCGCACGACTGGACGAAAACATTCAGGCTTTGCACCCGTATCCTCTGGTTTGATTCCGGTTGTCTCCGCCGCGACGGCACTGCGGCGGATTGCTTGTATCCTTTCCTCGAATCCTTGAATGCATTCCGTCTGACGCGGCAGGCGGAGATCCGAGAAGTGCGTCTCCTCGATGATTTCGGCAGGCCGGTGGATTGTCTGCGCAGTGGCGCGGCATTGACGGTTGAAGTCCGATATCGCAAGAGCGCAGATTTACCAGGATTTGCCGTAATACCCGGCGTTACGTCGGCGCATACGGGAGAGAGCGTTCTGTCGGCTTGGAGCTTGGATGACGGTGTCCAGTTCGGTGTTCGTGGGGCCGTCGAAGGAGTATTTCGGTTGAGATATCCCGAGCTCCCCCTTCAGACCGGACCTTACGATGTCTCGCTGATGCTTGTTGATCCGACACAAGGAGCTTACCCCGTCGAGTATCTTGATATCTGGGGACCGCTGGTAACGTCGTCTTGCAGAATTAATATGACTGGAGGAGATGCGGCATTGTCAGCGCCATCTTTAATCGCACTGTCACCGGAATGGAGTGTGTCGGCGTGATGGCAGCGTTAGCAATTGCAGCTGAGAATCTCTCAAAAATCTATCCTAAAAACTGGACCTACAGCGGCGTCATTGGTCGTGTGATGGGATATGAACGGGGCACAAAAGCCCTGCAAGACGTCAATTTCCATGTCCCAAAAGGGCAGATTGTTGGAGTGATCGGTCAAAATGGTGCCGGGAAAAGTACATTGTTGCGCATCCTTGCTGGGCACGCCAGGCCAAGTTCTGGCACAGTGACAATTAATGGCAAGGTTCTGGCCATTCTACAGATTGCCACCGGCCTGCAGGACGAATGGACCGGTCGGCAGAATATCGAATATATCGGCATATTGTATGGTATGGGGGCAAAGAAAGTTGTAGAGCGCAGCGCGGAGATTATTGCGTTTGCAGATTTGGACCGCTTCATAGACTATCCCGTGCGAACATACTCTGCTGGCATGAAGGCGAGATTAGCTTTTAGTCTGGTTACCAGTGCCGACTGCGACATTCTTTTGATAGATGAGACGTTGTCCGTGGGCGATGCTGGCTTTGTGCAGCGCTGCCGCGAGCGGATGCGATCACTCTGCACCAAGGGGTTGACTGTCGTAGTCGTATCTCACGGCATGTTGGCTATTCGAGAGTTATGTGACCGCGCGATATGGTTGGAAGGTGGAGCCATTGTCGCTGATGGCCCAGCTGACACCGTCACTGAGGCATACCGTTTAGCCATGATGGTTCGTGCTGAAGATGATGTTTCGCGTCGCTACAAGCATCGTCGGCGAGTATCCAAAAGCCCTGATCTCGAGATATCTGATTTACAGCTTCATGGTGATAATCGGCATTCGGTCAGCATCGTTTCTGTAGGCGAAAAATTTGTAGTGTCCACGCGTGTCGTATCGTCAGTGAATAGGAACGATGTTCGTGTCATTCTTGAATTTCTAAGGATTGATGGTGTGCTCGTCGCGCGCAGCATCTCGCCGGATCTGAGTCTCAAGGTAGGTGAAAATAATATTCGAGCCGACTTCGGCCCGATGCGACTGGGGCGGTTCGCTTATGAATGCCACGTGATGATGATTGGTGGGGCTGGAGATCTTCTGGCCGAGGCGGCGATTGTCGTCGCGGTGGACGATGTATCACACAGCTACAATTCGACATACTACCAACCAATTGAGTGGGGGGTGGTTGGTCTCATGGGCATGGAAGAGGGTAATACTTGATAACCGGAAACCTCTTTGCACTTTTGCGCTACCAAATCCGAACCGATATGGCTATGCGGTATATGGGTTCTTTGCTTGGTGCTTATTGGTCAATCATCAATCCCCTATTGCAGATCACAATTTATGTCTTCTTGATCTCAATGGTCTTGAAGGCGCGACTTGCTGGAACTTCGTCATCCTACGAATACGCTATTTTCTGTTTGGCGGGATTTGGCGGTTGGCTCTCATTCCAGGAAGCGTTGCTGTCCAGCTCTAGCAGTATTTTGCGGAATGCTGCGATTGTGAAGAATGTTTCGTTTCCCGCTGAGCTATTTCCGATTTCTTCAGTGCTTTGCTCCTTTGTTACAATCGGCACAACATATCTGGCGCTGGTTGCGCTCCGAGGTTTAGACGGGCAATGGCCTGGTTTAACTCTAATTGCATTACCTCTTGTTCTCGTTGTCCAACTACTTCTCGCACTTGGTTTCGGAATATTTTTGGCCATGCTGGGAGTATTTCTAAGGGATGTTGCACAGTTTCTGCCTGTTCTGTTGCAGTTACTGATGTTGGCTACGCCGATCGTGTATCAGCGCTCCGATGTTCCAGACGCGCTGCAGTTTTTGGTGCAATACAATCCTTTATATTACCTCATTGAGTCATACAGACGGATTCTTTTATATAATCTGTGGCCCGATTGGAGTGCGCTTATACTGCTTGCACTGATCGGGGCGCTGCTCAGCCTGTGCGCTTGGGTTGCTTTTCGTCGTGCCAGCGGCTATTTCGAGGCCGTGCTCTGATGCCTTTGGTTGACGCGATCGGAAGTCTGTGGGGCAAGATTGCTGGCAATTCTCTGCCTGAGCCTATGCAATTTCCGCCACCGTATCGTGGGATGCTGGCAATAAACTCGGATGTGGAGTTTACGAGCTGGCCGGCTCAGATAGATCTTATTGAAATCACGGCAGCCCATGGCCTTGAAGTTGGTTTCAGTTATTGGTGCTTCGGTGACGGTAACGTGACTTGGCGTTTATTCGATGACGATGATGGTCTCGCGCCATACGCCAATGCGGCCATGTCTCTCGCTCGAGCTGGTATTCTAGATACGGTGCACAGTTATGGCGGTGTCACTGATGGGCGAGGTTGCAGAATTGATCGCAAAAGAATTCAGCGTGCATTGGGCGTACTATCGGCGGCCGGTGTTCGGAGTCGAGTTTACAGTAATCACGGCACGGTCCTGGATATTCAAAATATTGGAGGTGATTGGGCAACTTATCAGGCAGGTGATATCGAGAGTGGCCCATGTTATCACCTTGATATAACTAGGGAATTTGGCGTCAGTTTTTTTTGGACGGATATAGACTACGAAAATGAGCGGTCTACTTTTTCAATAAAAGATAAAGCTGTTGCTCCGCTGCTTATCCCGCAGTTTGGCCGAGATGGCACACCGTTATTGCGTTTCCGTCGCTTTCGAGGTGCATTCCCGCGCGCGCCCTATGCAGGTAACTTTGGGGAGCAAATCGATCTTGCATTAATAGCCCCGATCGAAGGTTATTCGATTATCTATCAGCATCTCGGAGTTCATCGTAACGCGGATGGGAGTCCTTATCCGGCGCAGTCTCCGTACTTTAATGCGTCGGCGATTTCTGCATTGAAAAAATTGTCGCTTATGCAAACAGAAGGATGCGTTTTAGTAACGACAACAGAGAGGTTGCTCATGCATGCAGTCATCATGCAGGCCAAACCTTGGACGATATCTCGTGATGGAGATGTAATTTCGGTTAGATTCAAAAGGGAATTTCACCACCATAATGTTTTATTTGAAATTTCCCGTTTCGATTTACAAGGCTGGACGCTCCCAGTGGCGAATGGCGAACGAGTTTTTGTGTCGTTGAGCGGCATAACGTGGGAATTGCCTAGGTTCGTGGCCAAAGGGTGTGCTTATGCTGGTGAGCCATGGCATAAGTTAGACGTACTCGGTGAACTCGATAAAGCGAGGGCTCTTGACCGATCTAGATGAACGGTTGATGCGTTTCGTAGAGACCGGTCGCCTGACAGAAGCCGTTCGCGACTATGCTCGCTACGAATTCCAGCGCGGGGTCGAATATCATCGAGATTACATCGGCCGTCTTGGAATGTCTGGAGAGCGTGTTCTCGATGCGGGTTGCGGTGTTGGTAACTGGGCTCTCGCTCTAACCGATTTTTATCAACAGGTTACGGCATTAGAGTATAACGCTGACCGGTTGGAGTGTGCGCGCCAGGCCGCGGAAATCGCGAATAGAAAAATTGATTTCTTGTTAGGGTCAATTGAGACGCTTCCATTTCCCGATAATAGATTTGATGGGATTTTCTGTAATGGCGTGATTTTCTTGACTGATTTTCGTAAATCATTATCGGAGTTGAGCCGGGTGTTGATGCCCGGCGGTCTATTATATGTCTCCTTTGATGACTTCCCTTGGTGGAAACATCTAATTCATGATCGCGGAGTGCGTGAGCCTCATCTCATTCCTATGTCCTGTGAAGTTGTGCGAAATTGGCTGGGTGATGCACTAGATCGTCTCCCGAATGATGGTGATGCGGCCCGACAAACTCGCTTCACCGTAATGTTGGCAGTATTTCTTGATTTGCTGCGACACCAAGTACCCTCTGCCGAGGAGAATCCCTATTTCCGTCGGTGGCGGCATCGAATAACTACTCTATGGCAACTGCGTTTCTTGCTTCGCCCCTTTCTGGCCACCGCATCGGAGGCACTCAAGGCAGCTGAGAATCTTCATGTCATTGCAGATAGCGTTTCTAACCGACTACCCGATATCCTAACGGCATGTCGTTTGATCTATCGGCATGGTTCGCAAGCGCAACGCACTGCGATGGTTGCCGATCTCACCCTGGCTCTTCGTGGGCAACAGGTCCTGTCCGGGGTCCGCCGTGGCTATTGTATTACTAGTCGTGACATGCAGGAGGCGGTCGGAACAGCGGGGCTTGAATTAATTGGGACATCCTCCGAGGGGTTTCTCGTTTTATCGGCCCAGAAACCTGCGCCTCCGAGCATATATACATTCAATCAAGGCGTTTCTGAGCTCATCGCCAGAAAACCTAAGGCCAAATTGGAGCGTATCTCAGCTGATTACTTTCGCAGCAATAGTAGATCTGCAAGCGTTCGTTTCTCACATTTAACGGCCGCAACGCTTGTCGGCAATACTGGAACGCCTAATGGCCTGAATGCCGATCTTACTCGCCACTACAGGTCGGCCGCTCAAGCCATGAATGAGAGGGCTATTATTACGAACCTCGCAAGCGAGGTATCTAGTGGCTCGGTAAACAATGAAGAAGTGTTTCGATCTATTTTTCTTTTTGTTCAGGATGCATTGTTTCATCATCCTGTATTTCAAATAGCAGATGAAACTGGCAATGCTTATCTCAACAGTTTGCCGATTTTACTCTCTGGGGTTGGCCGCTGCGGCCATGTGGCAGTTGTTGCTCGTGATCTCTACCGTGCTCTTGGCTACGAAGCGCGAGTAACCCAATTACATAAGCATGTGTGTTGCGAGGTCCTGTTCGATGGACGATGGCGACTTGTCGATGCTGATGCATTCAAGGGTGGAGTTCATCCGATCAATAGACAAGGCTATTGGCCAACTTTAGAAGATTTGCAATCCAGTCCAACAGCTCTGGATGAAGTGCCCGCAATCGGTATACAGCTTTCGCCAAATGCGGCGTGGTCGCGAGGTGTCGCTGATCAGAAGATCACTGGCTATACCGAAATTGGCCTAGCATGGCAAAGGCCTTATACATCGTATTTATACTTTGGCGTGAACTCGGATATTCCGCCTGACCCGCCGCAATTGATCTGTAAGTTGCATTCTCGGAAGTTGAATGTAAGTGCGGACACGATTTCTTCAGCGGCGCAACGCATTAGAGTCGCGGTTGGCACGCAATCGCGCGGCTGGAGCTACTCCGACTACCCTGACGGCGCTTATTTGGGAGCCTGTGATGCTAGCGTGGCTAATGTGACTTTGACACCAGAGGAACTCAAACGAGGTGTTGCGCTAGATGCGCCGGACAAAACCCTTTACGTGAATGTTTGGGCACTTGATAGCTATCAGCTCAATCATCCAGCTATCTGGCTTTGGCCGGGAGAAGAAGTCCGTGTGTGTCCGCACAAGGCCCGCTTCGATGAATAATCGGCCATCCGGACAACACTTGCCTCTGACCACTCCCAGCTTTGATCAAGAGGAGGTGGATGCTGTTGCGCGAGTTCTCAAATCAGGTTGGGTAACACAAGGGCCTGTAACAAGGCAGTTTGAATCTCTGATCGCCAAGCGCCATGGAGTCGAGCATTCTCTCGCAACGACGTCTTGCACGGCGGCCCTGCATCTATCGGTTATGGCGCTTGGCTTGGGCCCAGGCGACGAAGTAATCGTTCCAGCCTTTACTTGGGTAACGTCAGCGCATTGTGTGGAATATGTTGGCGCCAAGGTGGTGTTTTCTGACGTTGACCCGGAGACATTTAATCTCTCCCCTACCGCATTTGAGGCGGCAATAACATCAAGAACAAAAGCCGTTATTGTCGTTCATCTTTTTGGCCTGTCAGCTGCGATGAATGAAATTATGTCAATCGCTGCGCGCCGCGGCATTTCTATAATCGAGGATGCCGCTTGCGCCATAGGCACTTCATACAAAGGCCGGGCGGTTGGTGGTTTCGGTGCATTAGGTTGCTTCTCTTTTCATCCGCGGAAAATTGTTACGACTGGCGAAGGAGGGGCGGTGACCACCAACGATGCAGAACTTGCAAGGCGAGTTAATTCTTTGCGAAATCATGGAGGGACGGGCATGCCCGCTGACGATCCAGAGGGGCGCTATCCCTATACAATGGGACTGTTTGACGTTTTAGGGTATAATCTTAGACTATCAGATATTCAGGCCGCTGTCGGTGTTGCCCAGTTTGCTAAACTTGATGCGCTACTTGCAGAGCGACGAGGGCGTGCATTGCGCTATCAAAGTTTATTGAATGAGATTGACGATGTGATTACGCCTCTGTCTGACGAAGGACACACTTATCAATCCTATGTGATCCGGATCAGAAGAGGCGGCCGAGACCGACGCAATGCCATTATGGCTGCCTTGTCGGGGCGAGGTATTCAGACAAGACCAGGAACCCATGCGGTGCATCGATTGGGATACTATGCTCGTAAGTACAGTATACGACCAACAGACTTTCCCAGCGCAACAGCTTGTGAAGATCAATCTATAACCTTACCCATTTTCCCTGGCATGACGGATTCAGATCAGGACTTGGTTATAGCAACGCTTAAAATTGCGTTATGTGCCTGATTTAAGGACTTTGGTATGAAGAACTTCCTCAAGTCTATTATTTTGAAAATGATTGCCCGTCTGAAGCGGAAGGTCCGGCACGAGTATACACAAGAGCATGTGACGTACCTTTTGAATGAAGTTAGCGAACTTCGTCAACATGTACGTTTCTTGTTGGCTGAATCGCCCCGATTTCAAAACCATATGGTGCAGACGCAGAGCAGCTTTGATACGCAATGGGATCTACTGCCTCAGGGCTTAAATCTTGCCTCCGATCAAGTCTTTCTCGATCAAGCGGCACAACTGATAGAAGCCTATACGGGCGAGACGGCTGAGTGGTTTCGCGGGAAGACTATTCTTGATGCTGGCTGCGGCAATGGCCGATGGTCGTATGTGTTTTCCAGGCTAGGGGGGAGGGTCACTGCTGTCGACCAATCTGAATATGGCCTGGAGAACGTTAGGAAGCTGTGTGAGGGGGATTCAAATTTTCGAGTGGTAAAAGCCAATCTTTTGGCTGATCTGCATTTTGAAAATAATTTTGATTTTGTCTGGTCATTCGGAGTTTTGCATCACACTGGCGATACATACCGCGCTTTTCGTAATATTGAGAAGTTAGTTAAGGAAGGCGGGAAGATCTTCCTGATGATCTATGGTGAGCCTTCGCGTCCGGATGAGTTTTCAGAGATAAACACCTATGTTCACCATCGACGGGCAACTGGAGCAATGTCATTCGCAGAGAAGATTGCCTACCTTGAGAAAATTTACCCGGCTCATCTCGTGCACGGCTACTTTGATGCCATAAGCCCGAAGATCAACGATCTATACAGGTTCGACGAACTACACGAATGGTTGGTTTCGGCGGGTTTCACTGACATACGGCGCACATTTGACAATCGGAATCTATTTATCGTTGCCACTCGGAGCGGTGGATGACTCTGCTTGATATATTTTGAATCTGACGGGTGGACGTCAAGTGCAAGAGCTTTGTTCTGCAATTAGTAGTGATGATCAGGATGATGATGCCCTGATTTTGAGTGACGATGTTCTGAGCACGAACGAGCGCCGGTGGTTGCAAGATTATCAGTGCCGACGAGGACGCGCCCTTCGCGTTTTGCACATTGGGAATATTGCGAACAACGGATACGTCAACGCAAAAATCATGCGTCGCTATGGAATTGAAGCAGACAGTCTTTGCATTGACTATTACCACATCATGGCTTCTCCGGAATGGGAGGACGTGGAGATACGTGGTGATGTTGGGAACCCAGATATGCCCGACTGGTGGGGTGTCGATCGCGGGAGATTTCAGAGACCAGAATGGTTTATCCAAGGGCCACGCAAATTTGCGTTGCGATATCTTGCTTCCCGTAACGAAGGCCATTGGATATCAAGCATGTTCTGGCGGGGGCTCTGTGATAGTTATCGTTGGGTTAAAGCACGTCGTGGTGCTACTGCGCAGGCCATTCGATATTTTTTTACGGCAATTCTATTTATATGGCTTGGGCTTCTGCGTATTCCGTTAATCGTCGGAAAAATAAGTCGACTGTGTGTCTGGACAGTAGCGCGGAGAAAAAAAAGTACAAATCCTTTGCATGATGGCCCGGAGTTTTGCAGCTGCACGGAAGCGCAGTTGGTTCAAGATATTTCTGCCTATGTACCGCCTTCTGTGATGTTGGATTGGCAAAGAGTTCTGTCTTATTACGATGTGATTCAGGGCTATGCGCTTGATGCTGTATACCCATATGCTCTGGGCTTTAAGAACTATACAGCATACGAACATGGTACGATTCGTGATATTCCCTTTCAAGGTGACCGACAGGGGCGCGTCTGTACCGCAGTATACCAATCTGCCGGTGAGGTTTTCATTACCAACAGTGATTGCCTCGTCTCTGCTGATCGCCTGGGAATTCCAAAAGAGAGACAACACCCTATTCCGCATGCCTTTGATTCGCAGAAAGTTTTCAGCTTCTTTAGGGAATGGAAAAACCGCGAGTTAGTGATGCGAACGCCCCCCACATTCTTGGCGCCAGCTCGTCATCATTGGGCGGAAGGATACCCAAGTTGGCGTAAGGGAAATGACGTGATTGTTCAAGCTGCCAAGATACTGGCTGATCGAGGAGTGCATTGTAAAATTACTTTAATCGCCTGGGGGCAAGAAGTTGAGAAAACACGAGGTTTGATTGATCGGCTTGGTCTGCAGGATATCTTCGATTGGGTTAATCCGATGGATAAGGCCAACCTATGGCGCGCCTATCTGCGATCTGTCGGGATCATTGATCAATTTGTCATGAAAGCCATCGGCTCTGTGACTTTTGAGGCAATGGCAATGGGGCGGCCGGTTTTGACTGCTCTTGATGCTGAAGTGGTGGAACGATTCTTTGGCGCCGAGCCACCATTGTATAATGTTGATACGCCTGAGGCTTTGGCGAATGCTATGGAGTCCATAATTAGGCTCCCTTGCAAAGCCGAAGAGCTTGGGCGTGCCGCGCAGGAGTGGGTAAGGCAATTCCACTCTTCCGAGCGTATTATTAGCCTCCATCTTCAAGCGTATCGCACGCTGCTCGATCGATTGTCAGGATGCTGAATGTCTCAGCCATTTTCGTTTAACTACTATCGCGTGATGTTGCAGACTGCCCAGCAACAGGGATATCGAATTTCATCATTTCCAAAATATGATGCGGGGTATAACAAGACAGTTATTCTGCGACACGATGTCGATTACACTTTAAATGGCGTTCTGGATTTAGCCAAAATTGAAAACGATCTAGGCGTTAGTGCATCCTATCTGTTTCGTGTGCACGCCCATGAGTATAATATTTTTTCCCCCCATGTTTACGTTCTTATACAGCGTATTCGCTCCCTTGGGCATGACGTCGGGCTGCATTTCGAGGCAGCCTCAGTTGGTCGAGCATTGGGCTTGGAGCCAGCCGAATTACTTCGGAAAGAAAAAGCGCTTCTGGAGTTGATTATCGGTGGCGATATCGTTACCGCATCAGAGCATCGCGACATTAGCCATGATGTTCATGGCACTCCAGCGTTTCGCGTCAAGCATAATGTTTACGATTTTGGTTTTATTTATTACGCTATGGACGAGCGTTATACAAAGGATATGAAATATATATCCGACTCTAATGGATACTGGCGTGAAGGTGACTTGATGCACCATCTCGATCTTCATAGTCGAATTCAAGTCTTGATCCATCCAGATTGGTGGTTTGAAAAGGATCTGTTGCTCAAGGGTAGTTATGTCCATGGATTCGGAAATGGCCGTGACTGAAAGAAGTGGCAAGATAAATGAGCCCAGCCGAATCCTTTTTATAACGTGCTGTGAAAACGGGCTATTTTGTCTTCAGCGCCTGGTATCCTCTAATCGGTCTGTCGTGGCCGTCGTTACCATTCCGCCACATCTAGGGGATAAATATAGTGTTTCGGGGTATGTCGATGTGCGTCCGTGGTGTGCACTCCAAGGCATACCTGTTGTTAGTCTTCACGATTATACGCTTACGGCGGATGATGTCAGTGACATCGATTTCGATCTCATTGTAGTAAATGGCTGGAATCGGCTTATATCCGAAGACTTAATTGCGCGCGCGTCGCGTGGGGGCATCGGTCTTCATGCGGGCCACCCGCCTATAGGTCATGGGCGAGCACCTCTCGTATGGAATATTCTCCTCGGGCATCAAGATATTGAAGTCTATGCCTTCGCTTTGGCGAGGGAAGCAGATAACGGTGCTATCTTAGCTCTGCGGCCCGTGCAAATAACAGCGTATGACAGCGTTCAGCTGCTGTACGAAAAAGTTATGTTGGTGGGGAGTGACCTGATACGGCAGGCGATAGATGTCGTTGAGGCCGGTCAAAGCGGCGTCATCCAAGATTCAAAATTTGCGCGATTTTATAAGAAACGAATTCCGGAAGATGGTTTGATCGATTTTTCTCTAACCGCGCAGGATTTGTATAATTTTATACGAGCGCAATCTAGCCCATATCCCGGGACTTTCTCGTATCTGGATGGTGTGAAGTGGGTCATACAAAAGGCAGTGCCGTTTGACGCATTTGCTTTCAGGGATCTGCCGCGTCAGCCTGGGCGTATTCTCGAAGTTCTGCCATCAGGCTTGGTGGTCATGACCGGCAGCTCGCCCATCTGGTTGCTTGAAGCGTGGGTAAATGGAGAGGCAGTGTCATTCCGTTCTTGCCTCGATAACAACCTGGTTGGCCGAGTGTTTGGACAAGCGTAATGAGTGATCCAATGCGTCTACTCATTACGGGTGCGACAGGCTTCCTCGGGCAGTCTTTTCTAAATGCTTTGCCAGCAAGTGCTGATCCGGTGGTTGTTGGCCGGCGCAAGCCAGTGGGATTTTCTGGGCGCTTCATACAGGCGGATATTTCACTTGCGCTACCACTTTCTGATATGCCGGATAAAGTGGACGCTGTGGTTCATTTGGCGCAATCGCTGCGGTATCGCGACTTTCCTGCCGGTGCCCCGGACATGTTCTCAGTCAATGTCGCGAGCACTGCTCAGCTTTTGCATTGGGCATACAATTCCGGTGCTCAATCATTCATTTATGCTTCGACTGGGAATGTCTATGCAGCCAGTGCAATGGCTGCCTCTGAAGGCGATAAACCTAATGTAGCTAGTGATTATTATGCTTCAACTAAACTCGCCGCAGAGTGTCTTGTGGACGCTTATGCTGGTCGAATGGCGACTTGCAATCTGCGTCTTTATGGCCTGTATGGCCCGGGTCAACGCCCGGACAAAATGATGGCCGGTCTGATTGAGAAAGTTCAAAATGGAAAACCCATTCGTATTCAAGGGACGGGCGGAGGGTATTTGACGCAGCCCACTTATGTTGATGACGTTGTTGCAGTTGTGCAGCGGGCACTGTCGGATCGATGGACTGGTTCAGTGAATGTTGCCGGCCCCGAGGCGGCAAGTGTTTACGAACTTGGTTTGCTAATTGGTGATGCTCTCGGAATCGCACCACGCTATGAGCGAGGCATGGGCGATCCGCAGCCCCCTCGAATCCCCGAGCTTTCGCTGTTGCTTTCCTTAATGCGAGATTGGAAATTTACGGACTTGGGCGATGGTATCCGTCGCACTCTTCTGGAGAGCGGAATTGCTATTTCGAATGCTCAAGCTAACTCGAGAAACGGTAAATACAGCTAATGCGAGGAGCACTTCGCCGCATTCTGGATGTCGTGCTCGGATTGGTCGGCTTGATCATAATTGTACCGACTTTACCTTTGGCATTTCTACGAACTCGCAAGATAACTGATAGGCCCCGGCTACTTTGGGGGGCTCTACCAATAAAGACATTGACTTATAGCTCTTTGGCTATGCGCAAGCGAGGTTACGAGAGTGACGTGTGGGTGCTTGAATTGTACCCAATTGTTTCAAGGAATGATTTCGATCGGATATGTGAGTGCTCTTTTCGACATAACAGTGTTATCGGCTATACCCTTAATGCGTTGATAGCGTTCTATGCTTTCTCCCAAGCGCTGCAAAGATATGATGTATTTCATTATTTTTTCGACGGAGGGCTGTTGCAGAGAACGGCTTTAAAACGTGCTGAGTATCTTTTTCTTAAGTTTGTGGGAAAGCGCCTTGTGCTTATGCCCTATGGAAGTGACAGTTTTGTCTATGACCAATTGCCCGATCACGGATGGCGTCAAGCGTTGATGCTGAATTACCCAGAAGCAGGTAGGAGAGCAGGAGATATTCAGTCATTTATACGCTGGGGTAGTCGATGGGCTGATTGTGTTATCGGATGTTTGGTTCATACGGTAAATTTACCACGTGTCGATGTATTGCCTTTGACGTGGTATCCAGTCGACACTGACGCTATTCAGCCAGTTCCGCCAAAAGTAGGTTTGGGCCCATGTGTCATTGCCCACGCCCCGAATCATCGAGGCCCTAAGGGAACTGCATTTCTCCTTGAAGCCATTGAGCGCTTGCGAAGAGATGGGCACCACGTAGATCTTTTACTTATTGAAGGTGTTCCTAATAGCGAAGCGTTGGCAACGATTGCGCGAGCAGATATTTTTGTTGATCAATTGATCTTTGGCTATGCGCTCGCCGCATTAGAAGGCATGGCGCTCGGCAAAGTCGTTATCACTGGTTACGACCCTCATGCTCCTGAGTATCGAGCGTTTCTAAGATACTCGTTTCTTGCAGAATGCCCGAGTATACCTGCTAGCCCAGAAACAATCTATTCAGTGCTGAGCAACCTTATAGCTCGAAGGGATGAGTGGCCGTCTATAGGCATTGCTAGCCGGGACTTCGTATTGCGTCGGCACTCCTACGAATTCTGTGCTGACTTATTCGAAGCAGTGTATCGCGGAATCTGGCGTGGAGAGAGCATTGATCTTCTAGGGCTCTACACCCCTGTATCAAAGGAGAAGTCGTAGTTTAATATGAGGATTCTGCACCTCCCCACGACGGTCGGTGGTCAGGCTTGGGGGCTGGCACAAGGGGAGCGGGCCATCGGCCTGGATTCTCAGGTTCTGTCCCTTTACGACAACTACATCCATTATCCGGCCGATTATGCGTATAATCTGGATAAGTGCGGCAAGATAGGGCGTCTGGCAGGGCATGTGCAGGCCTTCTTGCGTTTCCGTTCGGGCTTTGATGCCTATCATTTCAATTACGGGTCTTCGCTCATTCATTTCCTGAATCGGGGCATTCTGCTCTGGGACTTACCGTTTTATGACCGAAAAGCCCGCAAGGTCTTCACGTTTAATGGCTGCGACGCACGACAGAAATATCCGACCATGGCGCGGAACAAGATGCGGAATACGCCGGCGGCCTGCTTCGAAGTGGATTGTTACAGAGGGATGTGCAACAGCGGGGCGATGGATGGTTACCGCAGTCGCGCCATCGAGAAAATGGACAAGCACGCCGATCATGTCTTCGCAATGAATCCGGATTTGCTACATTTTCTGCCTGCGGGAAAGTCGACATTCCTGCCCTACGTTGTCGCAGGGTTTAATGCGATTGAGGAAAAGCCTGGCCCATTCTTCCATAATGACCGCATTCGGATCGTCCATGCGCCGACGCAGCGAGGCGCCAAGGGATCAAGCTACATTATCCGCGCTCTTGATGCGCTCAAGGCGGAAATGGGAGATCAGCTTGAGATCAGTATTGTCGAAGGCTTGTCTCACGACCGTGCCTTGGAGATGTACAGCAAAGCCGATCTGTTTATCGACCAGGCCCTGGTTGGCTGGTATGGCGGTGTCGCAGTGGAAGTCATGAAAATGGGTGTGCCTGTGGCCTGCTTTATCAATGACGACCACTTGCAGATGATTGATGCCCGGATGCGCGAAGAACTCCCGCTTCTGCGGGTCAATCCATTCACGCTTTTGGATGATCTGAAGGCCATTTTGCGAGCACGCGATCAATTGCCTGAGGCAGGCAGGAAAGCCAAGGCGTGGGTAGAGCGATGGCATGCCCCTGAACGCATTGCCGCGATCTCGGCAGCCGCCTATCGGGGCCAACCATTGCCGGCGCTGTAACTATGTGTGGTATTGCAGGCGTTATCTTGCCGCAGCGGAAGACCGTGGCGACAACAGTGATTGCTGGTCTTTCTGCCGCCCTGCGGCATCGCGGACCGGATGATCAAGGTTTTCTTGGCTGGCGGCGTGAAGACGCGAGGCCGACGCTCACTCGGGATGCATCGGCGCTGGCAGGCAGTGAAGTGGCCTTCATTCATCGTCGACTTTCGATCGTTGATCTGACCGAGACCGGTTGGCAGCCAATGACGACACCGGATGGGCGATATTCCATTATTTATAATGGCGAGATTTACAATCATCGTACCTTGCGCACGGCTCTCGAGGCAGAGGGTGTCTCTTTCGTATCTGAGTCCGATACTGAAGTTTTGCTGCAGGCCGTGTGTCGGTGGGGCCTGGAATCTGCCCTGTCGCGGCTGGTTGGCATGTTTGCTTTTGCTATTTTGGACGTCCGCGCTGGAACTGTAACGCTCGCGCGTGATCCATTCGGCATCAAGCCGTTGTCCTATGCCTGCTTCGATGGTGGTCTCGCTTTTGCGTCAGAGATTCCACCCTTGCTCGCATTACCCGGTATACGTCGGCTTGTGGACCCTCGGGCGCTTTACGACTATTTGCGCTTCGGTTTGACTGATCGCGGTGATGAGACTCTGTTCGCATCCGTGAAGCATCTTCCCGCGGCACATTATGCGGTCCTCGATGTGGATTGTCCGCAAAATATGCGACCTGTGCGATATTGGTCGCCGCGCGACGCCGCAGTATCGGATGTTTCATTTGATGAAGCGGCGACGCGACTGAAGCAGCTCTTTGATGAATCTGTCGGCCTTCATTTGCGAGCAGATGTTCCTGTTGGGGCACTGCTGTCAGGCGGGATTGATTCATCGTCAATTGTCATGACGATGCGACACTTCGATATGCGAGGCAGGCTGGACACATTCAGCTTTGTTGCGCCTGGCGATGCTCAGAACGAACAGGAATGGGTCAATGTCATTGCCCGTGAGGCACAGGCAAGGGAGCATAATGTCGCGATCTGCGCCACCGATTTGGGAGCAGACCTGGATGGTTTGATTCTGACCCAAGGAGAGCCTTTCGGCAGTCCGTCCGTCTATGCCCAGAATAGAGTGTATCAGACAGTTCGGGCGGCAGGCTTCAAGGTCGTTCTGGATGGGCAGGGAGCGGACGAGATCCTGGCTGGATACACGCCGTTTTTGGCCGCGCGTTTGGCCAGCCTGTTGCGGCGAGGGGACGTCGGGTCTGCCGTGCGTTTGCTGTCGGGCGGGCGGAGAACGGCCGGTGGTGCCATGGCAATGGCACTGCGGGCGAGCCGCTTCATCCTTCCCCAGGCAGTACAGCCCTATGCTAGGCGGTTGGTTGGAGAGGGATTGCTCCCAGGGTGGCTAGACGCAAGCTGGTTCATCAAGCGCGGGGTTACGGCAAGGGCTCCTCAAGAACCGGTTTCAGGTGATATCCTCCGGAATCAATTGCAACAAAGTCTTACGGATACGGTCTTGCCTGCATTATTGCGGTATCAGGATCGTAATTCTATGGCGCATTCCGTCGAGAGCCGCGTACCATTCTTGACAACGGCGCTTGTAGATTTTCTATATACCTTGCCTGAAAAGTTCCTCATATCTGACATAGGGGAAACGAAGTCGGTTTTCCGTACTGCAATGCAGGGGCGCGTGCCATTTTCGATTCTGAGGCGCCAGGACAAGATTGGTTTTGCAACGCCAACGCGGCAGTGGCTTGAAGGTATGGGGAGCATGTTGAATACAATTATTAAAAACGACATGCCACCTATGCTGAGAGGGGATGTACTGGAGGCGCAGCTTAAGGCCCGGACCGGCGGCGCGCTTGCCCCGCATCTATGGCGCGGCGTAAACGTGGCGCGTTGGGGCACGCTGTTCGAGGTGGAGTTTGCATCCTGATGTCGCTGCCTAGACTTATTTATGTATGCGCTGAACCGCATCGGCAAGGGCATGCTTCATATACGCATGTTCGCGAGATCATCGTTAACTTGCAGGCATTGGGGTGGAACATCGTCCTGCATTGCCCATCATACAGTGAACATGCGCTGCCAAACTTTATTACACGCGTTGTTGGCATTGCCAGCATCGTCGTGGCGACTTTGTTCACAAAGCGACCCGACATTTATTATTTGCGCTGGCATTTTGCCGCGTTCCCGATTGCTTTAATGGCATGGCTGCGGCGTATTCCTATCGTCATAGAAGTGAATGGGCCGGCCCAGGATCTCTTTATTGCATGGCCCCAGACCCGTCTTGTGCGACCGCTCTTTATTTGGCTGATGAATACTCAGTTGCGTTGGGCTGATGCTGTCATCGCCGTGACGGATGGGTTGTCTGTAATGTGCCGAAAAATTGTTGGTGGTGAGAAACCGGTCGTCATAATTCCCAATGGCGCCGATCCAGATCACTTCACGCCTGTTGCGGCGAATGTGGAGAACGAATTCACGCGTAATCTACCGGAAAAATTTCTGGTCTTTTTCGGGACGCTGGCGCCTTGGCAGGGAATCGAAACCATTTTGACTGCGTTGGACCATGAGTCATGGCCTAAGAATATTCCTGTGCTCTTCGTCGCTGACGGTTCAAGACGTGATTTGATCGAAGCTGCGGCCCGACGATCCGCCCGCGCCATATATTACGGACGCGTTCCTTACGACATTCTGCCGACGGTTGTGGCTCGTGCGGCGGGTTCCTTAGTCTGCTCAGAAGATACCGAAGGCCGCGCCGCGACAGGTCTTGCGCCGTTGAAGTTATTTGAAAGTATAGCGGCGGGTGTTCCGGTGATCGTTACTGATTTTCCATATCAATCAGATCTTGTTCGGAAAGAGGGCTGCGGGATCGTCATTCCACCATGCGATCCAAGTGCACTTGCTCATGCTGCTGGAGCGCTGATGAACGATGATAGCAAACGGGAAGCCATGGCGGCGCGCGCCCGAGTAGTGTCCGCGGATCATTCGTGGCGCCAGAGAGCTGTAGATACAGAGAAGCTTCTGAGACAAGTGTTTGCGGTTGAAACTCACCCAAAGGCGCCAGCGACAGAATAGCGTTCCGAGATTGTTGTGGAAATTTTCCTAAGTGATCGGGCGCTCGCCGGCGTTACCTGTTCCTCACCATAAGCCTGAACGAGAGCTGTGAGTGAGTCGGAGTGCCTATCGACGATCACGACCAGCTATCAGTATGGCGTCTTCGGCAACGCTGCGTAGGTCGGCATCGAAACCTGCCCTGTCCTGCGAAGACGATGGCGAATACATGCAGGCTGCTCGGTCGGCTGGAGGTTGCCTGTATGACGCCGCCAGCCCGGAAAAGAGCCTGAATAGCGTTCTGGCTAAAGTCAGGCAGTTTCACCGCCCGTGACAGGCGGAACCCGCCGGCGGCCACAACCGGGAGCGCTCACTGGGGGGATGGGCAAGCGAATCGGAATTTGGATGCGGGCCTGGGCCGGATCAACTCTGATACCTCGAAACACGGGATCAGACACTCGATACTGGACCTGGCCAGGGGGTAACCCAGTAGTGGAGGGTGGCAACTCGGGGGCGGGCGATTCTCAATAGTTGAGACCGAGCATGGCCGCCGAGAATGCGGACACGAGCAATAAGGGCATTGGGTTGAAGCCGCTCATCTATAATGCCAGCCCGGAATCTCTTGCTCCAGCGCGCGTATTGGCCTTTCGTGATGGTTCTGCTATGCTCCATTTGCTCCAATTTTGCTCCACTGCCGCATGCAAAGCGGTCGGTACCGGTGCAAGAGCATGCAGCTAAGTGGTTGAAGTTTTTGGAGGCAGGCCTCCAGTTGGCACAGGAAAACGGGCTGGGTTCCGGCTCATAACCTGAAGGTCAGAGGTTCAAATCCTCTCCCCGCAACCAACTTTAAAAACCCGCCGGCGCAGGCCTGGCGGGTTTTTTTGTTGTCTGCGGCATGCTCCTTGCAACTTTTCCGGCAGACCCATAACCGGAGCGACGCCCATGTTCACCCTGCATAATCCGCCCAACACCGCGCCGCTGCCCGGCCCGATCAGCTGGGGTGTGGAGATGCCAACGCCGCGACGCCTGCTTTATGTCTCGGGCCAAGTGGGCGAGGATTCTGCCGGCGCGGTCGGCGATGGCATCCTGCGGCAGGCCGAGCTGACCTGGGGGAATGTCGGCGCCGTGCTGCGCGCCGCCGGGATGACGCCGCAGAATATCGTGCGCACCGGGATCTATTTCACCAGCGGGGTGGAGATGACCGATGCACTGAAGGATGACCTCAACAATATCCGCGTCGGGTTTCTGGGGGCGCATCGCCCGGCTTCGACGATCCTGTTCGTGCCGCGGCTGATGAATCCGGCCTGGCTGATCGAGATCGATGCCATCGCCGCAGAATTCTGACGGCTACTTGGCCTCGCGGTCATAGGCGACACCGATCGCCGCCGGCAGTCGCGCGGCCCGCCCCATCAGTGCCAGCACGACGATGGCGATGATATAAGGCAGCATCTGCACGACATATGAGCTGATCGGCAGGCCGATGGTCTGGACCCTTAAATAAAGGGCCTCAGCCACACCGAAGACCAGGCAGGCCACCAAAGTGCCGAAGGGCATCCAGCGACCGACGATGATCGCGGCCAGCGCGAGATAACCGCGGCCCGAAGTCATTGCATCGGTGAAGGTGCCGATCTGCTGCAGCGCCAGCACAGCACCGCCAAGGCCGGCGATGGCGCCGCCGGCCAGCACGGCCCAGATGCGGATCGCCACCGGATCGGCGCCGATGGCATAGGCGGCCTGCGGGTTTTCACCCACGGCGCGCAGGGTCAGGCCTGCCTGGCTGCGCATCAGGAAGAAGAACATTGGCACGGTGATGAGCAGGGCCAGATAGGTAAGCGGCGGTTGCTGGAACAGCAGCGGCCCGACCCATGGCAGATCGGCGAGGCCGGGAATCGGCCAGGCCTGCAGCAACGGCACCTGGATCACCGGGGCCTGGCCGCGGCCGACGATGCTACGCAGCAGGAAACTGGTCAGGCCGATGGCAAAGATATTGGCGGCCAGGCCGGTCACCATCTGCTCGGCGCCGAAGCGCACGGTGACGATGGCGACCACGCCGGCCAGGCAGGCGCCGCAGGCCAGGCTGGCGACCAGGCCGAGCGCGGCATTGCCGGTGATGAAGGTGGCAATCGCGGCCCCGAAGGCGCCGGCCAGCATCATGCCTTCCAGTCCGACGGCAAAGACGCCGGCCCGTTCCGACAGAATGCCACCCAGGGCCGCGAACAGCAGCGGCGTGGCAATACGCAGCGCCGAGATCAGGAAATCGAGGGTTGCCGCATCCATGTCAGGCTTTCGGTTTGCGGCCGGCCGACGCCATGGCGGCCAGCACGAACAGCATGGTGAGCCCCTGGATCACGGTGACCAGCGACGACGGCACGCCGACCTGCCGCTGCATCGCCAGGGCACCGGTTTCCAGAAAACCGAAGAACAGTCCGGCCGGCACGACCGCCAGCGGGTTAAGCGCGCCGAGCAGGGCGATGGCCACGGCATTGAAGCCGAAGCCATGCGAGAAGCCTTCGATCAGGCGGTAGTGGATCCCGAGCACCTCAATGCCACCGGCAAGGCCAGCCAGTCCGCCAGCCAGCAGCATGACGGTGAAGGTGCTGGCAGTTGGCGAGAAGCCGGCATAGAGCGCGGCGGGCCGGCTGCTGCCGAACACACGCAGCCCGAAGCCGTAGCGGGTATGCCAGAGAAAGAGATGGGACAACACGGCGATCACCACCGCGATCAGGATGCCGTAATGCAGCTGCGTTCCCTGCAACAGTTTGGGCAGCCAGTAATCGGCCGGCAGCAGCGGGGATTGCGGGAAGCCGGCGCCATCCTCGCCCAGGCTGCCATGCAGGGCCGCGCCGACGATCAGCAGGGCGACGAAATTCAGCAGCAGCGTGACCAGAACTTCATGCACGCGGCGGCCGACATGAATGGCGGCAGCGAGGCCGGCCCAGGCCATGCCGCCGAGAATGCTGGCCAGCAGCGCCGAACCGATCGCCAGCACGGGATGGCCAAGCGGCAGCATGATGCCGACCCAGCTGGCGCAGAGCCCGCCGATGGCGATCTGGCCTTCGCCGCCGATATTGATGATCTTGGCGCGGAAGCACAGCGCAACGCCCAGTCCGGTGAGAATATAGGGTGTCGCCTTGTTAAAGCCGACGGCAATGCGATCGAACGAGCCAAATGCGCCGTTCAGCATGGCGCGAAAGGCCGTGAGTGGGTCCTTGCCGGAAAACATGATCAGAAGTCCGGTGCAGGCGAGCGCCAGCAGCACCGCCAGCGCGGCGCGGCTCAGCGAGGCCGGAATCTGGATGCGCCAGACCGGGCGTTTGGCGACAGGGGCGGCGGTTTCGCTCATGCCGCCTGCCCGACCGGGCCTGACGCATCTCCCAGGCTGCCAGCCATCATCAGGCCGATGCGACCGACATCCACGGCCTCGCGCGGCACCACGCCGACCAGATGGCCATCGAACAGCACGCCGATGCGGTCGCCGATCGACAGCACCTCGTCGAGTTCGGAGGAGATGTAGATCACGGCCGCCCCGCTGTCGCGCAGGGCCAGGATGCTGTCCATGACAAAGCGCGTGGCGCCGGGATCGAGGCCCCAGGTCGGCTGGTGGGCAATCAGCAGGCGCGGGCCGCGATCGATCTCGCGGGCGACGACGATCTTCTGCTGGTTGCCGCCCGACAGTTGCCGGGCCTGCAGGTCCGCACTCGGCGTGCGAATATCGAAAGCAGAGACCAGTCGCGCGGCGGCGGCGTCCAGACCGGCGCGGCTGAGCCATGGCCCGCGCGAAAACGGGGTCCGTGCGGAATCGCGCAGCATCAGATTCTCGGCAATGCTCATGCCCTGCACCAGGCTGGTCTGGGCCCGGTCGGCCGGCATATAGGCAATGCCGGCGGCCACGCGCGCGGCAATACCGGCCTGGCTGAGATCGGCGCCGTCCAGAAGGATACGGCCGGCCGTCAGGCGACGCAGGCCGGCGATCGCTTCGGCCAATTCCAGCTGGCCGTTGCCGTCGACCCCGGCGATGGCCAGGATTTCACCGGCGGCCACATCGATGTCGATATTCCGCAACGCGACGCCCTGGCCCGCCGCGGTGGCGATGCCATTGAGGCTCAGCAGGGTTGTGGCAGCGGCAGACGGCCGGCGTTGCAGCGGCGCGGCGATGTCGCGGCCAACCATCATGCGGGCCAGTGTGTCGCGGTCAGTGCCGGCAGCGGTGGTGCGACCGGCCACCTTGCCGTCGCGCAGCACCACGATATCGTCGCAGACCTCCATCACTTCGCCGAGCTTGTGCGAGATGAAGATGATCGATTTTCCCTCGTTGCGCAGGCGCTGCATGATCTGCAGAAGGGCGGAAACTTCGGGAGGACTGAGATTGGATGTGGGTTCATCGAGCACCAGGAGATCGGCGCCACGCAGCAGCGCCTTGAGAATCTCGACGCGCTGCCGTCGCCCCAGCGGCAGGTCGGCCACCATGGCGTCGGGGTCGAGATCGAGGCCGTAACGCGCGCTGGTTTCCTTCAGCAGGGCATGAATGGCATCGCGCCGCAACCAACGGCCGGCGGCCGGCCAGCCGAGCATGATATTCTCGGTAACCGTCATCGCCTCGATCAGCATGAAATGCTGGTGGATCATACCGATGCCGGCGGCGATGGCATCGCCCGGCGCATGGTCCGACAACTCCTTGCCTTTGAACAGAATGCTTCCGGCATCGGGCTTCACCATGCCGAACAGCACCTTCATCAATGTGCTCTTGCCGGAACCGTTCTCCCCGAGCAATCCAAGGATGGCGCCCGGGGGAACTGTCAGGGAAATGCCGTCGTTGGCACGCACGGGACCGTAGGTCTTGACGATCCCGTGCATGTCCAGGAGCGGCTTCATAGCCCGACTATTACTTGCCGCCGCGGGCGTCATCCTTGGTCGGCGCCAGCTTCATCTCGCCGGTGGCGAACATCTTCTTGTAGGTATCGAGTTCGGCCACCACGGCGGCTGGTACGGCCGGGTGATAGGCGCGCTCCGGCGTCTGCTGCAGGGCGGCGCCGCTGGTGGCCGGCGTGTTGTAGCCATACATGACCAGATCGCCCGACAGCTTGCCGGCCTTCACCGCGTCTGCCGTCGCGGCATACATGTCGGCCCATTTCTCGACCACGTTGGTGATCACGTTCTCGGGTGCAATGGCGGTATGGCCGAAGGACCGTCCGGTGGTGAAGACATTCTTCTCCTTGGCGGCCTGGATCAGGCCGGCCTGCGCGGCATTGAGCTTGCCGGCCACCACATCGGCACCGCCTGCAATCAACGAGAAGGCGGCTTCCTTGGCGGCCGCGGCATCCTCGATATCCTTGATGTAGATGATCGAAACCTCGATATCGGGCTTGATGCGCTTGGCGCAGAGGCGATAGGCGCCGACCTGTGCCACCATGTTGGGCAGGCCTTCCAGGGCATAGACGCCGGCGATCTTGCCAGTCTTGGTCATTCGCGCGCCCAGGACGCCGAGCTGGCAGCCGAAATGCGTGTTGTCGTAATCGATCGACATCACGTTCTTGCCCTGGCCGCCGCCACCGGCGCCGGCGACGAACTGGACTTCGGGGAATTCAGGACCAACGCGCTGGGCTGCCGACAGGAAGCGGCCGGAATGGCCGATCACGATCTTGTAGCCCTGGCGCGCATAATCACGCATCGCCTCGACATGGTCAGCCGCCGGCACGTTTTCCGAGTAGGCGGTCTGATATCCGCTATCCTTCATCTTCATCAGGCCGGCATAGCCCTGGGCGTTCCAGCTCTGGTCGTTGATGCTGCCAGGCAGCAGCATGGCGACCTTGGTCTGGGCGGCCGCGGGCTGGATCGCGAAAGCAAGGCCGGCCGCGGCAACCGCAAGCCCGGCAAGTTTCAGATGACGTTTCACGCCCATGTGTTGTTGCGTATTGACCATGGCAAGAACCTCCTTTGGTTCGGCAGCCGTTGCTGGGGGAGTCTGCCGCTGCGTCATTGCAGCGGTATCTGGTGCAATAACCGAGCCAGAAGCATCAGGCGCGCCGCGCGATCACGGCGATCGGACCGCCGCCATCGGGGCCCTGATGTTCGGCACCGCCGGAAATGAATAGATCGGTGCGGCCGATGGCGGCTGCGACCACGCCGCCGACCAGCGCGCGGGCATGCCGCGTGGCGTTGATATCGCTGTCGTCCCACATGATATGGCGATTGCCGCGAATACGGCCGCTGCGGGCCGGCTCGGCTTTTGCCAGCACAGCGCATAGGCGGCCTGCCTCGCTTTCGGGCAATTGCCCGTCAATGGAGAGTCCCGCGGCGCGCAGGGCGCGGCCGACTGCGGGAAAGTCGATGCCGTCTTCCATCACGGCATGGGCGATGATGCTGTCGCCGACCCAGGCCTCGCTGTTGCCCATGACAATCACTTCATTGCGGGTCAATTCGACACCCGCGGATGCGCTGGCACGGCCAGACCAAAGTGTCAGGTCCTGACCGATGGCGGCATCATGCAGTTTGGCGGCATCGACTTCGCCGAGCGCCAGCGCCACGCCGAGCGCGGATGCACCGCGGGACAGGCCCATCGAGGCATAAGTATCTTCGGTGGCCACATCCTGCCCGCGTGCATGCGCCTCGGCCATGCGTTCCGAGGTCAGCAAGGGACATTTCACCTGCACGTAATGCACGTCGTCGACGGCCGTTATGCCGGCCTGCTGCATGGCTTGCGTCACGGCATCGGCCGTGGCCTGCACCTGCGCCATACGGCCGATTTCCTCAGGCAGGAAACTACGCGTGAACGCCGTGCCGATGGCCATGGCCTTCTGTCCAGCGGAGGGTCGCTGGGCCGATTGCACGGAAAACACGATGTAATGCGGCGACAGGCCGCCTTCGGTGCCGCCCGACATCACCATGGCGACGCGTTCGCCGACTTCTTCAGGCGTGGATTCGAGCCGGCGAGCCAGCATCACCTGCAGTGCGAAAACCGCGTAGGCGCGGGTGAAATCGTTGACGCAGCCATTGCCCTCGGTCTTGCCCAGGATGGCGACCACGGCCTCCGGCGCCACCGCACCGCTATTAAAAAGTGCCTCGATCCCGCTCATGTCGCCCGGATGCTGCATGGCCACGCGGGTGACGCAGCATTCGAAAGCGGTATTGCTGAGCGCGTTCATACATGCACCGGAACTTTGGCGATTTCGCTTTCACGTCCCATGACATTGGCCTTGCCGATCTTGCCGAGCAGGTGATCACCGGATGTGGTCGGCCGGTATTTCGCCGGGGTACCGGCGTCCTGACAGGTCGGCAGGCAGGCGACTTCGGCGTCATAGTTTGGCTGATAGAAGAAGACCAGCGACATGCGGCGCGTCTGGTCCGAGGCGAGATCCCGCGGCGGATTGGCAACCCGATGCATGGTGGATACCCAGCGGTCGTTGGTCCACATCGCCATCAGGTCGCCGATATTGATAACGAAGTCGTTTGGCGCGGTGCGCACATCGACCCAGACACCCCTGGCAGTTCGGACCTGCAGGCCGCCGGCAACGTTCTCCTGCAGCAGGATGGTCAGGCTGCCATAGTCGGTATGGGCGCCGGCACGCAGCTGGCCGGGCAAGGGCTCATCGGGCTGCGCCGGATAAAGATTGGCCTGCAGATGACTGATATGACGGTCGATCTTGTTGGCGAAGAACGTCTCGGGCAGGCCAAGTGCGACGGCAAAACTCTCCATCAGCAGCGCAGCAAGCTGCTCCATCTGCCGGTAATACCGGGTCCAGGTTGAGCGGAAGTCGACAGGGCGCTGCGGCCACAGGTTGGGAGCGTAGTAGCTGGCTCTGGCGCGTTCGGCATAGGCATCCAGGCCCGGCTCCACATGGCCGATGCGGAAGGTCTCCTTCAGGTCCGGCGGAGCGGCTTCGCCCAGGGAGTAAGACAGGCTTTCATCGCCCACGGCGCGGAAGCCGCGGATGCCCTTCTGCCCGCGCGGCGGCGCGATCTTCAGCTTGTCGGCCAGCGGCTGGGTGAAGAAGCTGCGGGAAATACCACGCATCGCATCGAGATCGGCTTCTGCAACGCCATGACCGGTGATGATGAAAAAGCCGATCTCGCGGCAGGCGCGGTCGATCTCGGCGGCAACCTGGCGGCGGGCGGCGGCATCGCTCAGGCGAAACGGCGTGAAGTCGATCAGCGGTACGTAATCCAGAACTGCCATGACATGCCCCCGCAAGACCCGCAACGGCATTCAGTAAGCCGGGCACGAGTGATGCCGACAAGCAGCGTTTTCAGAGCAGACTGATCTGTTTTTAAGAGCGCTTCGGATCAGGCTTTGCGGCGCTGGCGGGCCGCCAGATCGGTTTTCAGGTTTTCCAGGAAAACGGCGGCGGCTACTGGCAGCTGACGGTTGCGCCCGATGCCGATCACCAGTCGTCCGCGCAAGGCGCGGTCAATCAGCGGAATGGCCACCAGGCCAGCGCCGCTGCGGGCGCCAATCTCGATCTGGAAGCAGATGGCCTGGCTGCGCGCCGCTACCGTCTGCATGACCGCCACCGAGTTGCCGGTGATCACGGGCCGCAGGGACAGTGACGATCCTTCCGTCGCCGTATCGAGCAGGCGGCGACCACCCAGGCTTTCGTCGCCCATCAGTATTGGATAGGGCAGGCAGTCGCTCAGCCGAAGCTTGTCGCGGCCGGTCAGCGGATGCCGCCGTGCCATCAGGGCCTGCAGGGCCTGGGGCACATCGGCAACCACGGCGAAGCTGCGGTCGGCGGGCGGGTTGAAGGCATAGCCGATATGGGCTTCCTCCCGAGCAATGGCGGACACCACTTGCTGACTGCCCACGACGTCAACGGTGAAGGTGACGCGGGGATGGCTGGCCTGGAAGGCGGCAATCTGCTCAGCCACGACGTCGGCAACCGCCTCGATGATGGCGAGATGGATATGGCCACGACGCAAACCGCGCAGTTCCTCGATCTGAGAGCGAGTCAGGTCGAAATCATGGGCGGTGCGGCGGATATGCGCGAGCAGGAGTTCGCCGGCACTGGTCAGCCGGACGCCGCGTGCCTGTCGCTCGAACAATGCCACGCCGAGGCTTTTCTCAAGGTCCAGCACATGGTGATTGACGGCGGAGGAGGCGATGTTGAGCGCCGCCGCGGCCTTGCGGATCGAGCCGACGCGGGCGACCGCTTCGAAATAGGCAAAGGCGCGGGGACGGGATTGCTGTTTCATATGCTGCACGGCCGGACAGGATGCGATCCCTCTAAACTATCCGTTCCGGCTCGCTGAACGCAGCAAAATAGGTCTGGCAGCCACCAGAGAAGGCGGTCATGCCGGTCCGGGCATTAGGGTAGGGGGAGCGATCAGGATTTTACGCGGATTGACTGCCGGATGGCCGCAGCCAGATCGGCATTTCGATAGGGCTTCTGCAGCAGGCGCCATTCGGATGCTCGCTCGGCCCCGGCCGTGACTCCCCCGGCATTCGCGGAGGTCAGCAGAATGGAGAGGCTGGGGCGCAGGGCAGCCACCTCGGCCGCCAGCTGGTAACCGTTCAGCGTGCCGGGCATGGCAACATCGGAGAATAGCAGGGTTACATCGCTTTGCTCCTTCAGGGTTGCGATGGCTTCCTCGCCGTTGCCGACTTCTAGCACGGCATAGCCAAGGTCCCGCAGGAAAGCGGACACGGCGGTGCGGACACCGGGATCGTCCTCGGCAAGCAGAATACGCTCGCCGGCCAGCGCCTTCGGCATATCGGTCGGGTCGATCGCTGCCGTCCCTTGCACGAGAGAATGTGGGGTCTGATGCAGGCGGGGCAGAAGAATCTGGATCGTCGTGCCCTTACCGACGGCACTGTTGAGCCTGATATGTCCGCCGGACTGCTGGACAAAACCATAGATGATACTGAGGCCCAGGCCGGTGCCCTTGCCATCTTCCTTCGCCGTGAAGAAGGGCTCGAAAACCTTGTCCATATGGGCCGGCGGAATACCGATTCCCGTATCAATAACGCTCAGTGAAACATAGTCGCCAGTCGGAATGTCACCGCCTGCGGCTGCCTTGACCACGACATTGCGGGTTTCCACGGTCAGATGCCCGCCCTCAGGCATGGCATCACGCGAATTGACCACCAGATTTATCAAGGCCGCTTCCATCTGGATGGGATCGGCATAGACAGCCCATAGATCGTTGCCGCGCATGACATCGAGGAATATCGTGTCGCCGATCAACCGGCGGAGTATGACTTCCGCGTCGCCGAGCAGGTCATTGAGGTCCAGGGGGCGCGGATCCAGCGCCTGGTGGCGGGCGAAAGACAGAAGCCGCTTGGTCAGGTCTGCGCACCGCAGGGCGCCGTTCAGCGCCAGGTCGATATTGCGCAAGAACGGGCCCTCGGAGTCCGCAATCCGGCGCATCCGGTCCAGACTGGAGATCACCACCGTCAGCATGTTGTTGAAGTCATGGGCAATGCCGCCGGTGAGGCGGCCGAGCGAGTCCATCTTCTGCCCGTGCACGACCTGCTGTTCGAGCATCCGGCGTTCGGAAACGTCAAGCAAACTGCCCACGATCTCGGACGGTGCACCGTCACCGCGCGCAACATAAACGGCATGATTGAGGAAGTATCGCGATGCGCCATCGGCACAGAGCCAGCGGTATTCGGTCACGCAGGTTCCGGTCTCCGACAGCTGCTCGAACTGTTGACGCACCAACGGCTGGTCATCGGGATGAATGCGGTCGAACCAGAATCCGGGCTCCAGGAAACGCGCCGAAGGAAAGCCCGATGGCCTCTGCACGGTTTCGCTGATGCGCAACGGCGCCATGAACGCGCGGTCGGCCGTCGTCGAGTATAGTGCAATCGGCAGGGAACGCAGGATCAGGGCCTGCCATTCCTCCGCCCGCTGCAGTGCGGTTTCGGCGGCTTCACGGCTGGCATTGGCCTGCAGGTTGGCCTGAAGCAGGCGCCGCTCTTGTTCCGCCTTGCGGCTGATCTCGCGGGTTTTCTTGTAGAGATCAACAAAGACAGACACCTTCGAGCGCAGAATGAAGGGTTCGATCGGCTTGAAGACGTAATCGACGGCGCCGGCCGTGTAGCCCTTGAATTCGTGGACTTCATTGCGGCTTACGGCGGTCAGGAAGATGATCGGTATGTGGCGGGACCGTTCACGATTGCGCACCAGGCCGGCTGTTTCATAGCCATCCATCCCTGGCATCAGAACGTCCATCAGGATCAGGGCGCAATCGTTGTGCAGGAGATAACGCAGCGCCTCCTCGCCCGAGCGGGCGAAAACCAGTTCCTCGCCCAATTCGTCCAGGATGACCTGCAGCGCAGTGAGATTGCGCTCGTCATCGTCGACGATCAGAATCCGGGCCTTGTCGAAGGCCGCAGCGCCGGACTCCGTGTCTGCCTGGCCCAGGCCCGGGGGTGCGACCTGAATGCTTGCTTGCTCGTGCATCATGTCACCGGGTCATTCGCCGGCCAGGACATGAATCTGGCTGCGCCGGATCCAGACGCGGATCAGGGAAACCAAGTGATCAACATCGACAGGCTTGGAAATGTAATCGGATGCACCCGCCTGTATGCACTTCTGGCGATCGCCTTTCATGGCCTTGGCGGTCACGGCAATGAGCGGCAGGCCGCGCAGCTGTTCATGCTGGCGGATGACGCCCATGGTCTGATACCCGTCCATGTCCGGCATCATGATATCGATCAGTGCGACGTCGATATCCGGATGGTCCAGCAGCGTCTGCACACCGTCCCGGCCGTTTTCTGCATAGATTACCTGGACCTCGTGCTGTTCAAGGACGCTGGTGAGCGAGAAGATATTGCGGATGTCGTCATCGACGATCAGGATTTTTTTGCCGCGCAGTGTCGGATCCTTCTGGTGCACCTGGCCGAGTAGATGGCGCTGATCCGCGGTCATGCTGCTGAGAGTCTGATGCAGGAACAGAGAGGTTTCTTCCAGCAGCTCGCCTTTGCTCTTGGCCTCCAGCAGAAGGGCGTCATTGCCTTTCTGCTGGGCCTGGCCAGAGGCGGGCAGGGGTTGGTCCGAATAGACGATCACTGGCATGCGGTCTTGCGTGTGAAGCGTACGATACTGCTGCACAAGCGCTGTGGTTTCGTCGTCATAGGAGCCGATATCCACCACAATGCAATCCGGGGTCATAGTCTCCAGGCAGGCAGCGAAGCCTGCCTTCGATGCAGCGACAGTGACGTCGATATCGCCGGTCTGCACCATCTTTGCTGTCGCTTCTGCATGAGCGGCATCCTGATCGAACAGCAGAAGCGCCCGGGTGCCGTACTTGGAGTAATGACTGACCTTGTCCAGCGCGGCCAGCAGCGTATCACGGTCGGCTGGCTTGCCGGTGAAACCGTAGGCCCCGAGCGACAGGCCGCTGGCCTGCAGCTCATCGCCCGAAATGACATGTACCGGGATGTGGCGCGTGGTGGGCTCGCGTTTCAGAAGATCGAGCAGGGCGAGGCCATCCATATCGGGGAGGCCAACATCAAGCGTGATGGCGCTGGGCTGATACCGCTTGGCCAGTGTCAGTACACCGGCTCCCGCCGTGGCTACGATGCCTTTGGCGCCTTTCTCGCGGACAACATCGAGCAGGATCGAGGCGAAGCTGTGGTCGTCTTCCACGATCAGCACCACAGGGTCGCCTGGCTTGATCTGGTCGCGATCGTCGCTGATTTCGATCGGGGCCAGCAAAGCAAGGCCAGCTTCGGCGCCGCTGTTTATATAGCGTGCCGGCGAGCGACTGAGCGCGGGCTGTTCGATGGCTGGCTCGAAATCCATCGGCAGGAACAAGGTGAACGTGCTTCCCGTGCCCGGCGTGCTGGCCACCTGGATTTCGCCATTGAGGAGGCGGGCGATCTCGCGGCTGATGGAAAGTCCCAGGCCTGTGCCGCCGTATTTTCGGCTTGTGGTGCCATCGGCCTGCTGGAAGGCTTCGAAGATCAGGCGCTGCTTCTCCTCCGGGATACCAATGCCGGTGTCTGTGACCGAGATGGCGAGCGCCGTGTTGCTCGCGGTGCCCCGCTTGTGGGTGACGGCCCAGGTGTGCGGGGCGACCTTCGCTTCCAGTGTGACGCTGCCTTCGTGTGTAAACTTGAAGGCATTCGACAGCAGATTCATGACGATCTGCTGCAGGCGCTTTTCATCGGTGCGGACTGTAGTGGGAAGATTCTCGAACTTGATGTTGAAGGCGAGCTTCCTGTCGTTGGCGATCTGCGTGAAGGTACGCTCCATATGAATCCGCAGATTTTCCAGGGGCAGGTCACTGACATCGAGAGTAACCGTGCCGGATTCGATCTTTGACAGGTCTAGAATGTCGTTGATCAGGGACAGAAGATCAGAGCCGGCGGCATGAATGGTGCGGCAGAAATCGGTCTGCTTCTCGGTCAGGTTACCGTCCGGATTGTCGGACAGCAACTTGCTGAGGATCAGTAGGCTGTTCAGAGGCGTGCGCAGTTCGTGCGACATGTTTGCCAGGAATTCCGACTTGTACTTTGAGGTCAGGGCAAGCTGCTCGGCTTTTTCTTCCACCGCGCTGCGCGCCATCTCGATTTCGATATTCTTGGCTTCGACCTGCTTTTTCTCGTTCGAAAGCAGGACGGCTTTTTCCTGCAGTTCCTCGTTGGTGCGACGCAATTCGTCCTGCTGGTTCTTGAGCAGTTCTTCCGATTCCCGCAGCGACTTCGCCTGCAACTCCAGGCGGTCATTCGTTGTCTTCAACTCTTCCTGCTGGCTCTGCAGTTCGCGGGTCAGTAGCTGGGATTGCTGCAGCAGGCCCTCTGTACGCATGGTGGCGGCGATGGTGTTCAGAACGATGCCAATGCTTTCCATGAGCTGATCGAGGAAGAGCTGGTGGGTATCGCTGAAGCTGCTGAAACTGGCCAGTTCGATGACCGCATTCACCTCGCCTTCGAACAGTACGGGCAGAACCAGGATGTTGGCGGGCGGTGCGTCGCCCAAAGCCGAACCGATGCGGAGATAGTGCTCTGGCGCCGTGGTTAGCAGCATGCGGCGCTTGTCGGCGGCGCACTGGCCGATCAGGCCTTCGCGCAAGCGGATTTTCGGCGCCAGAATGGCCTGTCGCTCGGCGGCATAGGACGCAACGAGATCCAGGTTGACGCCATCGTCATCATGATTGGTGACGTAGACCACGGCATATTGGGCATTCACCAGCGGTGCGAGTTCGGACAAGATCAGGTTGGTGACCGTGTTGAGGTCTCGTTCGCCCTGCAACATGCGCGAGAAGCGGGCCAGATTGGTCTTCAGCCAATCCTGCTCGGTGTTCTTAAGGGTCGTGTCCTTAAGATTTCGGATCATTTCGTTGATGTTGTCTTTCAGAACCGCGACTTCACCGAGGGCTTCCACGGTGATCGAGCGTGTCAGATCGCCCTTCGTCACGGCGGTTGCCACCTCTGCGATGGCGCGCACCTGGGTGGTCAGGTTGGCGGCAAGCTGGTTGACGTTATCGGTCAGGTCGCGCCACAGGCCGGCCGCACCAGGCACTTTGGCCTGGCCGCCCAGCTTGCCATCGATACCCACTTCGCGCGCCACGTTGGTCACCTGATCGGCGAAGGTGGCGAGCGTCTCGATCATGAAGTTGATGGTGTCGGCGAGGGCAGCGATTTCGCCCTTCGTTTCCACCTCCAGCTTGCGGGTCAGGTTGCCCTGGGCCACGGCAGTCACAACTTCGGCGATGCCACGCACCTGACCGGTCAGATTGGCGGCCATCATGTTGACATTGTCGGTGAGGTCCTTCCAGGTGCCATCGACACCTTCCACCTGCGCCTGGCCACCGAGCTTGCCCTCGGTGCCGACCTCGCGGGCCACGCGTGTCACTTCCGAGGCAAACGAGTTGAGCTGGTCCACCATGGTATTGATGGTGTTCTTGAGCTGGAGGATTTCGCCCTTAACGTCCACGGTGATCTTTTTGGACAGATCGCCCGTAGCGACAGCCGTGGTCACTTCGGCGATGTTGCGCACCTGGCCGGTCAGGTTGGCGGCCATCAGATTGACGTTGTCGGTAAGGTCCTTCCAGGTACCGGCGACACCTTCCACGCGAGCCTGGCCCCCCAGATTGCCCTCGGTGCCGACTTCGCGGGCCACGCGGGTCACTTCCGAGGCAAACGAGTTGAGCTGGTCCACCATGGTGTTGATGGTGTTCTTCAGTTCCAGGATTTCGCCCTTCACGTCCACGGTGATCTTTTTGGACAGATCGCCGTTGGCCACGGCCGTCGTCACGTCTGCGATGTTACGCACCTGGCCGGTCAGGTTGGCCGCCATCAAATTGACGTTGTCGGTGAGGTCCTTCCAGGTGCCGCCCACGCCCTTCACCTTGGCCTGCCCGCCGAGCTTGCCCTCGGTGCCGACCTCGCGGGCCACGCGGGTCACTTCCGAGGCAAACGAGTTGAGCTGATCCACCATGGTGTTGATGGTGTCTTTGAGCTGAAGGATTTCGCCCTTCACGTCCACGGTGATCTTTTTGGACAGATCGCCCTTCGCCACCGCGGTGGTGACCTCGGCGATATTGCGCACCTGGCCGGTCAGGTTGGTGGCCATGGCGTTGACGTTGTCGGTGAGATCCTTCCAGGTGCCGGCGACGCCCTCCACACGGGCCTGGCCGCCGAGCTTGCCCTCGGTGCCGACTTCGCGGGCCACGCGGGTCACTTCCGAGGCAAACGAGTTGAGCTGATCCACCATGGTGTTGATGGTGTCTTTGAGCTGGAGGATTTCGCCCTTCACGTCCACGGTGATCTTTTTCGACAGGTTGCCCTGTGCCACCGCGGTGGTGACCTCGGCGATGTTACGCACCTGGCCGGTCAGGTTGGTAGCCATGGCGTTGACGTTGTCGGTGAGATCCTTCCAGGTGCCGGCGACACCCTCCACGCGGGCCTGGCCGCCGAGCTTGCCCTCGGTGCCGACCTCGCGGGCCACGCGGGTCACTTCCGAGGCAAACGAGTTGAGCTGATCCATCATGGTGTTGATGGTGTTCTTCAGTTCCAGGATTTCGCCCTTCACGTCCACGGTAATCTTTTTCGACAGGTTGCCCTGTGCCACCGCGGTGGTGACTTCGGCGATGTTACGCACCTGGCCGGTCAGGTTGGTGGCCATGGCGTTGACGTTGTCGGTGAGATCCTTCCAGGTGCCGGCGACACCCTCCACGCGGGCCTGGCCGCCGAGCTTGCCCTCGGTGCCGACCTCGCGGGCCACACGGGTCACTTCCGAAGCAAACGAGTTGAGCTGATCCATCATGGTGTTGATGGTGTTCTTCAGTTCCAGGATTTCGCCCTTCACGTCCACGGTAATCTTTTTCGACAGGTTGCCCTGTGCCACCGCGGTGGTGACTTCGGCGATGTTACGCACCTGGCCGGTCAGGTTGGTGGCCATGGCGTTGACGTTGTCGGTGAGATCCTTCCAGGTGCCGGCGACGCCCTCCACACGGGCCTGGCCGCCGAGCTTGCCCTCGGTGCCGACTTCGCGGGCCACGCGGGTCACTTCCGAGGCAAACGAGCCGAGCTGGTCCACCATGGTGTTGATGGTGTTCTTGAGCTGAAGGATTTCGCCCTTCACGTCCACGGTGATCTTTTTGGACAGATCGCCCTTCGCCACCGCGGTGGTGACCTCGGCGATGTTACGCACCTGGCCGGTCAGGTTGGCGGCCATCAAGTTGACGTTGTCGGTGAGATCCTTCCAGGTGCCGGCGACGCCACGCACGCGGGCCTGGCCACCGAGCTTGCCCTCAGTGCCGACCTCGCGCGCCACACGGGTCACTTCCGAGGCGAAGGAGCTGAGCTGCCCCACCATCGTATTCACAGTTTTGCCAATGCGCAGGAATTCGCCGCGAAGCGGACGGCCATCGATTTCCAGCTGCATGGTTTGCGACAGATCGCCGCGCGCCACGCCACCGATCACGCGCGAGACTTCGACAGTGGGCTGTACCAGGTCGCCGATCATCGAATTGACTGAGGAGACGCAGGAATGCCAGCCACCGGTGGCGCCCGGCAGATCGCCACGCTGACTGATCTTTCCGTCCTTGCCGACTGCGGTACCCAGCCGTTCAAACTCGCTTGCCATCATGGCATTCATCTGGACGACGTCGTTGAAGGCCGCGGCAATCTCGCCGTCGATCCCGGTCAGATCCTCGGCCAGGCGCACGGAGAAATCTCCGCGGCGAAAGGCGCGCAGGGCTGCCAGAAGGTTGCGCGCTTGCGGGTTGGGCAGGGTTGCTGTTTGCGACATGTCAGTCATCCAGGTGGGATCGGGCGGTGGAATCCCGAACACAGGAAACACAAGCGTCGAAGGCGTTGCATACAGTCACAGACGCTGTCGCGGCTAAGCAAGAAAGATTTCTCATTCGAGGGGCCATGCAACTTTCAATCCTGGTGATCGTCGCGGATATAAGCGCGGCGCTTGTGCGTCATGACAAAGAAACCCAGGCGGTCATGGTTGGCGTTTTTGTGCACACAGGATGCGGCCGGTGGAGGAGAATTCGATTGATAGCGGTCAATAATCGGCAGATTGTCCTGTCGGAGCGCGAGCTCACTGCGAATGCGCATAACCGAGGTACGCGCCATGGCTCTTAAACGCATTCTTTTCATCGATGATGAAATGCTCCTCCGCATGGCCTTGGTGCCAGGCCTGGAAGAGGCGGGATACGTGGTCGACGAGGCGAGTACCGGAAAGCGCGCCTTGGAAATTTTCCGTGATCGGTACACGGAGGTTTTCTGTGCGGTCATCGATATCGGCCTGCCCGATTTGAAAGGCGACAGCCTGGTTGCGCAATTTCGTGCTCTGTCGCCCGGGCTGGGCGTGGTGCTGGCAACCGGATATGGCGATGTTGAACTGCGCAAAATTTTTGGCAGTGATCCGGGCGTGCATGTGATCGCCAAGCCGTATTTTACGGAAGAGTTGATTGCGGGGATCGAAGCTGTAGGGGCAATGCCGGGTCCGCCGCTGACCGCGGATGCCGAGGAAGCGGTCATCCGTCCGGCATGATGGCAGCGACGCGTGGCTGCCTGGCCGGCCATGCCAGTCCCGCGTTTTTCTTTAGCCCGCCTGTCTCTGGCCGGATACGTCATCCAAGCCTTCCCCCAAAAATCCGCGGAACTAGGAACGAGACTTGGCCGTAAGGGTTCCCAGGAAATTGGGAATTATTTTATGTATGTGATTCACATGAGGAATTCTGGCTCAACCCGGTCGGGTGACCCGCGGTCGAATGGGGCTAGGCTGTTGAGCCGCGCGGGGCAGCGGCCGGTCCGGCTAGGCACATCTGACCGGCCTTAACGTCTCCTGTCTCAAGATGCAACAAAACCCGCCGGCGAGAGCCTGGCGGGCTTTGTTGCGATCAATGATACGGCGACCGGCGAACTGGATCTTGGCTCGAATCCGCGCATGTCTTGCCTGATGCACGAACGGATCGCCGGCTCGGAGCTGGAGATTCTGCCGGGTCTGCGCCATTCGATTCTGGTCGAGGCCCCGGTCAGGTGGTGGCGCATCTGAAAACCTTCCTCAGCAAACATGGATTGATGTCATGACCTTCCGGATCAAGAAGATCGCTATTTACAAGGAACGCCTCCATGTCGAGGGTGGTCGTGACCTGTCGAAGCCGATCACCCTGGTCGGTGCCGCCGCCGTGATCGAAAATCCTTGGTTCGGCAGCTTTGTGGACGATCTGCGTCCGCATCAGCTCGATGGCTGTGCTCATATCGGCCGTGTGCTGTCCGAGGAAGTGCTGCGTGAAACCGACGGCGAGCCGCTGGAAGCCTATGGCAAGGCGGCCGTGGTCGGCCTGTCGGGTGAGATCGAGCATGCCGCGGCCATCATCCCCAACCTGCGTTTCGGCAATGAATATCGCAAGGCTGCGAATGCCTGAGCTTTCTGTCATTCGCCAACAAGTGCGGGCCAGCCGGATGCTCGATCCAGCTTCCGATGAAGCATCTGCACGAGATCGGCACCCGCTCGCATTTCATCACGCTGGAGATGTTTATCCCGGATGCGCCGAACGCCGACGAGATCGTTGTCGCCCTTGGCGGCTCGACCGGCGAGCGGCCGCATGCCCGCATAGGTGATCGCGAGCAGGATCGCAAGGAGCTGGGCAACGACGCTCTGGTCTGACCGGGCGAAGCTGTCGAAACCACCTCGGTCTTGTGGAGCGGCGAATGCTCTACGAGATCGGGCCCTCTGACCATCCGGATGATTTCGTAGTCAGGTTGGAAAATTCCTGACGTGACCGTGGGGTCGTCCTGCTGGGGCTTACCGCATGAAGGGATGCCGGCTTCCAGGCAGTTTGCCAAAGGCAAAGTGTTGGCACTGGGTGGGAGCGTCTCCAATAAGTCATTGTATTTTAATAATAAATAATATAATGGAGTGCACCGGACGGGCCGGTTCGGGCCCAATTTGAAGGGCTGGGGTTCAACCCCCCTTCAACCAAATGCAGAAACCTGCCGACAGAATCCTGGCATTTTTTGTTCTGTGAGTATCCAGGAGATCAGACGGTCCGGATCGCACTTCTTCGTTCACGGTGTGAACGAAGACTGTGATTTTCCCCTGAATTTTGTTACACTTGACTGCATTGCATGGCAGTCCTGCCAGCATGGTTTAGATGCGCTTGGCGATGGTTTCCCTCGGCTGTGCTAACGTTGGCGGCGGTCCATTGGATAATCTGGCCCGTCATCCGGATGCTTTTTGTAACGCGGGTGTCATGGCGCCGGTTTCCTGAAGCAGGAAGCCGTTAAGAATGAAACTGGGATTTTGTAGCTGAAGAGCTTTGCCGGAATCCCGATAGTGAAAGTGAGATGATGTCCTCGTCGGATAGTGGCAAGCGCTTCGCGTTAATTGGAGCGGCCGGTTATATCGCGCCCCGGCATATGCGTGCGGTCAAGGATACAGGTAATGCCCTGGTGGCGGCGTTTGATCCGAACGACAGTGTCGGTATTCTGGACAGTTATTTTCCGGATGCGAACTTCTTCGTGGAGTTCGAACGCTTTGACCGGCATATAGACAAGCTGCGCCGGCGCGGCGATGGCGTCGACTATATGGCGATCTGCTCGCCCAATTACCTGCATGATGCGCATATCCGTTTCGCACTGCGCTCGAGTGCGCATGCGATATGTGAAAAGCCGCTGGTTCTGAATCCATGGAACATCGACGGCTTGGCAGAGATTGAGCAGGACAGCAATCGCCGGATATACAATATCCTGCAGCTGCGCCTGCATCCTGCGATCCGCGCTTTGCGCGAGCAGGTTGCGGCTTTGCCCAAGGATAAAAGCGTTGATGTCGACCTGACTTATCTGACGTCACGCGGAAACTGGTATCATTCGAGCTGGAAGGGCGCAACGGAGAAGTCTGGTGGTATCGCAACGAATATCGGGGTGCATTTCTTCGATATGCTGGGCTGGGTTTTCGGCAAGCGGACCCGTTCTGTCATGCACCTGCACGAGGCTGATGTTGCGGCAGGTTTCCTGGAATACGAGCGTGCGCGAGTGCGCTGGTTCCTCTCGATTAATGCGGACCACCTGCCTCCTGCCGCTGTGGCTGCCGGAAAGCGGACTTACCGCTCGATCCTGATCGGAGGGCAGGAGTTGGAGTTCAGTGAAGGATTCACAGACCTTCATACCGACAGTTATAGAGATATTCTTGGCGGCGGCGGCTTCGGTCTCGAGGAGGCGCGGGCAGCCATCGAGGCGGTCTATGATATACGACAGGCGAAGATCTCCGCGCTGACGGGTGATTACCACCCGATCCTGAAAACGCTGAAGCTTCCAGTGTAAAGAGTAAGGGAATGAACTGGTTCAAGCATGATACCGCCATTGTCGACGAGGGGGCGCGCATCGGCGAAGGAACCCGCATATGGCACTGGACCCATGTATCCGGCGGCGCGATCATCGGGCAGGGCTGCTCGCTCGGACAGAATGTATTTATCGCCAACCGCGTGGTACTGGGTGATCGGGTCAAGATTCAGAACAACGTCTCGGTTTATGACGATATTGTTCTGGAGGACGGCGTCTTCTGCGGCCCATCCTGCGTCTTTACAAATGTGATCAACCCGCGCGCGGAGATTGAGCGTAAAAGCGAGTATCGCAAGACCGTGGTTCAGCGCGGCGCTACCATAGGCGCCAATGCGACCGTCGTTTGCGGGTATGTACTGGGGCGTTATTGCTTTATTGCTGCAGGGGCGGTGGTTACCCGCGATGTTCCACCCTATGCACTTATGGCAGGTGTAGCCGCGCGGCAGATAGGCTGGATGAGCAGGGCCGGTGGTCGCTTGGGCGATGATCTGATCTGCCCGATCGATGGCACCCGGTACCGGCTGACCGGTCCGGGCAGTCTGGAGGAAATCGGCTAGATCGGTTATCCCCGCGGCAGCCGGGTTGACCGATGTCTGTAATGCAGGGCTGGAGTGGCCGAATCCCTGGGATATCGTCGCGGCCAGTTTCACCAATGCGCGCCCTCTCAGGGGGGCATGGCCACTGCCGTTTACCCATTATTGGGATTTCTGACGTCTATTTAGTCTACCCCTGCCTTCTGAGGGGAGGGTTGGTGGCCTGTCTTCCAGCCAATTCCCAACTGTTGCAGGCTTCATCCTATGTCTGACCCCGAAGTCGCCCGCCTCTTCCTTGCGTTGCTAGCTTTGCTGTCGGTCGCCTTGGCCTGCGGGCAGTTATTCGAAAGTTGGCGCCTGCCGCGCGTTGCTGGGGAGATTGTCGGAGGGCTGCTGCTGGGCCCGACGTTGCTGGGGCGTGTGCTGCCAGACTGGTATCGCTGGCTGTTCTCGGATTTCCCAGCGCAGACAATGCTGCTCTCGGCCTTTTACTGGCTGGGCCTGATCCTGCTTATGTTCACGGCCGGCTTCCTGGTCAAGTCTAGACTCGATCGACATGAAGCCCGGCTGGCCGCCGCCTTGGTCGCCGGTGGGCTGGTTCTGCCGTTTCTGTTCGGCTGGCTGGTCGCACCGCTGGTTCCTGCCGCGCCTGGCGCAAACCCGCTCGCCTTCATCCTGGTCATCGCCATTGGCACCGCCATCACCTCAATTCCGGTGATTTCGCGCATCTTCATCGATCTCAAGCTTATGGACACTGCTCTCGCCCGTGTGGTGCTGATGGCTGCTACGGTCCAGGATCTGATCCTATGGGCCGTGCTCGCGGTCGCCGCCGCCGCCCAGCAGGGCCGTACGGCCACACCATTCGACTTCGGCCGCGAGATCGCCACAACAGCGATCTTTACCCTATTGGCTTTGCTGCTTGGCCCACTGGTCCTGCGTTGGGCCGGTCGAACCCTGCTGGCGCCCCGGCATGAGAATGCAGCACTCACCGGCTATGTTCTGCTGGTCTGTCTGGCGACGGTCGGTCTGGCCAGCCTGCTTGGCGTGAACATCATTTTCGGCGCGCTAATGGGTGGATTGATCATTGGTCGGTTCCGGGCTGAGGGCTTTCAAGAAGTCAAGCAGCGCATCCAGGGCATCGCCATGTGGTTCTTTGTTCCAATCTACTTTGCCCTGGTTGGTCTGAAGATCGACCTGCCGACGCAGTTCGATTTGATGCTCGTCGTATGTTTCTTAGTCGGCTCGTCATTGGTGAAGGTGGCGAGTGTATATCTTGTACTGCGACTGATCCGGCAAGGCAGTGCCAGTGCGCTTGATTACGGTATTATTATGAATACGCGCGGCGGGCCTGGCATCGTCTTGGCGAGTATCGCGCATGCGCTTGGCATTATCGCGGATTCGACAGCTGTCATGCTAATTATGGCATCGATCGTGACGGCGCTGATGAGCAGCGCCTGGCTGCGCTGGCGGCTGAGTCGTGGTATGATTTACGCGTCATAATGTCCCGGCATTCTTGAGGTGAGGAGAGTGGAATGGTGCTGTGGTTCACCGGATTGTCGGGTGCCGGGAAGACGACAATCTCGCAGGCCGTTTATGAGATGGCCAAGCCGAAAGTGCCTGCATTGGTGATGATTGATGGCGACATGGTGCGGGCTTTGTTTGGCGCTGGGCTTGGCTACGATGAGGCGTCACGCTTCCAGCAGATCAGCCGTATCCAGCGGCTGGCATTCATGTTGTCACAGCAGAATATCCCGGTGATTGTTGCCGCCTTGTACTGTCACCCCGACCTGATGCGCTGGAATCGCGAGAATCTATCAGATTATTTCGAGGTCTATATCGACGCGCCCTTGGCCTTGGTCGAGAAGCGGGATGCCAAGGGTATGTACGCCAGAGCACGCGCCGGTGAAACCCGGGATGTTGTCGGCATCGATGTGCCATGGCATGCACCGGTGGCGCCCGACATGGTCATCGACGCTGCAGCTGGTCTTGGCTCGGCAGCGGTCGCTACCAGTGTCGTAGATACGGTGCCGTGGCTGAGGGCAAAGATCAAGGGAGGCGAACAGGTGTGACAGACCAGGCCTCTATCGCGCTGAACCGCGACCAGTATCTCGAGCTCGAGAAGATCGGCCTGGGCGCCTTCTCTCCATTGACCGGATTCATGACGGAAGTCGAATTCCGATCCGTTGTCGAAACCATGCGGCTGCCATCTGGCGCGGTCTTTTCCTTACCGGTCGTTCTGGATATCGACGAAGATGACGCGCGTAGACTGCGCAACGAGGAGGTTATAGGCCTCAGTTATGGCGGCGCGATGATTGGCCGGATTTGGCCGGCGGATTTCTATCGTTGCGACCGACGGACTACAACGCAGCATGTCTTCGGGACAACCGATGAGGCTCATCCAGGTGTGGCGTATTTCCATAGCCTGAAGCCTGTTTTTGTTGGCGGGCGCATCGAGTTGCTGCAAAGAGCGCAATTTGATATTTCCGCGGATGAACTTACGCCGGAGGAAGCCCGGATAATATTCCGCGATCGCGGCTGGACGCGTGTCGTCGGTTTCCAGACCCGTAATGTGCCGCACCGGGCGCATGAATATCTGCAGCGCGTGGCGCTTGAACAGGTGGATGGTCTGTTTATCCAGCCCTTGGTGGGACGCAAGCGGCGCGGCGATTACACGCCGCAGGCCGTAATGAGTGGTTACCGCGCGCTTGTCGGGTCGTTTCTGCCGCAGGGCCGGGTCGTACTCGGGATCCTGTCTACACTTATGCGCTATGCCGGGCCGCGCGAAGCTGTGTTTCATGCCATGATCCGGCGCAACTATGGTTGCACCCATTTCATTGTCGGGCGGGACCATGCCGGCGTCGGCGACTGGTATGGACTTTACGACGCGCACGAACTGACTCGGCAGTTTGAAGGCGATCTCGGCATCGAGATTATGCGGTTGCATGGCCCGTTCTTCTGCCCGACCTGTGACGGCATCGCTACCGAGAAGACTTGCCCGCATGCCGGAAGCTCATCAGTGCGCCAGATCAGCGGTACCGATATGCGCCACATCCTGGTTGACGGCGAGCGACCCGACCCGCGGCTGATGCGACCTGAAATCGTCGACGCCCTGAAAGGCGTGCCGCTGTTTATCGAGGACTGATATGAACCGCACCCGTATCGTATGCACCATCGGACCTCGTACCCTGTCAGAAGACATGCTGCAGCAGCTGCATGAAGCGGGTATGATGATTGCGCGTCTGAACGGGTCCCATGCCGATCTGACTTGGCATCGCAACGCCATTTCGGAAATCCGACGCGTCCTGCCTGGCCTGCCCATCCTGCTAGACATCCCCGGGCGCAAAATCCGTACCGCCCAGCTTGCACAGGAGCCGCGTTTCAAGGCTGGCGATACCATTATTCTGACCAGCGATGCCGCCGATGACAGCGCCGGAAAAGTGCCGGTAAATTACCCCAATCTGCATACTGATCTGAAGCCCGGTAATATTATTCTCGCCGATGACGGTACTCTAAAATTCACAGTCATCTCGATCGAGGGGCGTGACATTCGTTGCCGGGCAGATACGGCAGGGCAGCTCAAAAGTCGCAAAGGCATCAATGTGCCATTTGTGACGCTGAACACGCCGCAGGTGACGCCGCGTGACGAGCAGATGATCGCTTTTGCCCGCGAAACCGGTGTCGATTTCATCGGGCTGAGTTTTGTAGAGTCGCCGGGCCATGTCGAAGCTTTTCGTAAGCTGATCGGCGGGTCGACACCACGCATTATCGCCAAGGTGGAGAACCAGGGCGGTATGAACAATGTCGATAGTATTTCTGCTGTTGCCGATGGAATCATGATCGATCGGGGCGATTTGTCGGTCGAGACCAGCCTCCACGATGTGGCGATCCGCCAGAAAAGAGTAATTTCTGCCGCACGGCAGTATGGCAAACCGGTCATCGTGGCGACAGAAATGCTGCACACGATGATTGAGAATCCGTTTCCCACCAAGGCCGAAGTCAGTGACATCACCAATGCCGTCCTTGACGGATGCGCGGCGACCATGCTGTCGGGCGAAACGGCTGTCGGAGCGTTTCCGATCGAGACAGTGGCGCTGATGCGACAGGTGACCAATGCGGCTGAGGACTTCGCTCAGGAGCAGATTGGAAAAGCCATTCTGCCGTTTGGCGAGACCGTTCCGCAGGCCATCGCTCAAGTTATCCCTGCGCTCAGTCGTTGCCTGCCGATCACTAAGATTGTTGCCATCACACGTTCGGGATTTGCTGCCCGCATGATCGCTGCCCAGCGACCACAGCAGCCAATTCTGGCGGTCAGCGACGACGCGGCCGCTGCCCGCAGCTTCAACCTTATCCCCGGAACCACCGGTGTGTTCAGTGCCGTGCCATTTCCGAAAACCAGTATGGATCATATCGGCCAAGTTCTGCATATGCTGTGGCAGCGGCAGTTTCTGGTAGGCGAGGACATGGTGATTGTCACCGGTGTGACCTATCCGCATACGGCCAGTCGTATGAACACGGTCCAGATTCACCGTGTTGCAGAATTACAGGCCCTGCTGGGTTGGCATCGGGGAAGCTGATTGATCTCTATCGCTAGTTCTGCGCATCGGGCAGATGCGCTAAAGCGGTATCCGAGACGCAACCATGCGGGTTTCGAACACCGCAACGGAACACCGCCCGGCTTGGTTGGTGATGTTTCCCGCTATGTTCAATTGCCCGTAAGGCGGGCGGGCATGCGGTCACACCCGTCTCAGCAGTAGCGCCTCATCGGCCGGGCGCTGCGATGCCACCGCCCATAAATCGCCAATAACGGTGCTTTGCGGGAATGCCGACCTGAACATCTCTTGCAGATCGTGCATCGCAATCGGTTTGCTTTGACCGCCGGCATTCACCTTGTGCCCTCCGGTGCGGCTGTGCAATTGAACGCCGCTTTTGGTCAGGCGCATGATGTCGCGGGCATAGTTCTGGCAGGTCGCTTCTTCCATTTCCTGGAAGGAGAAGGCGTTGAAGGTATAGTCAATGTCGCCCTGGATTTTCGGCAGCGTCCAGGCGGGAAGCGACCACAGCGTAGGCTTGTCGCCCAACGGTTCAATGACAATGGCCTCGCTGTTTCTGACGGCCGCATAATTGATCACACGCAGTGACGGGCTGCTTTCCAGGAAGCGGCTGCTGACATAGGCCACCGGCACGATATCGATATTTACAATGGTGCGCAGGTAAGGATTCAGAGCGATATGGGCCAGGCTGGAAAGGCCAAGCCCGGGGCCGATTTCCAGTATTGACGTCACGCCCTCCGGTTTGACCTGGCTGTAAAAGTCGGCGGCTCTGGTCAGGTACATCACCCAATGGGCGGTTACCGTGTTGCCGTTCCAGTCGAAGGCGTCGTCGGCGTCACCGTTGGCAATGCCATCGGGGATGCGCATCGTGGGAAAGCGCGCGGCCACGGCCGCCAGATGCTGGCGCGCCAATGCAATCTCGGCTTGGCGCAACTGCGCCGATGTTGCGCGCAGAAGTCTTTTGTATTCGGCCAGAATCGTTCTTACACCCGGCAGGCTTTCCAGACCGAGCCAGATCGCACGTTTCCAGGCGGCGCGTGGCAAGGTGGGGTGAGGGATGCCGCCAACTCCAAAGCCCTTCAGGATTGTCTGGTTGCGCCGAAAGCGGTTGAGCCCCGTGCGCTGCAGTTCAGCGGTGATGCGCGCCGCATAGGGCTGCCAATAAGGTGTCGGGCGATAAAGCTCTGAGGCCTGTTCGGAGTCATGCAATAGCATCGACAGAAGTGCGGTATCGTCAGTCACGTGCATGGCGGCGCTCGATTTTCTTACGGTTGGTGTTACTACAGGCTACAGTCTCTGGCTGGAACTTACTTACAGATTGTCGTCATTCTGACCAATTGCCTTGACGAGCAATTACAGGGGCTGGCCGTCAGGACCGCGCCCATGCCCGGCAAGATACTGTCGTCCCCGGAAGGACAGGGCGCTGCGGAATCCACGACGATCCAGTAGGACATCGGCATAAGGAACGGTGGCATAGGTGGCGAGGACATCAAGCCAGTAATAAAAAACCTGACGATCCAGGCGCTGCCAGGCCGCGCGGCCAAAGGGGAGAGAGGCGAGCTTCAGACCATTACGCAGCGCCCTGGCCCAGAATGGCAGATGCCAGCGTTGGGGCGGATTCAGCGGAATGCCCGACCACACGCCACCCCAGTTCTCGGCGATCAGGGTATCGCAATAAAGCCTCTGGGCCCGTTTGTGCATGGCCGGGACGGTTTCCCAGAAAGCGACATAATCGTTTTCCCACAGCGGCAACCGCCATGAATGGCCAAAGTATTCGTATACTCTCTGACCATTGATGACGAATTTGACCTGCCTTGCACTGTATTCAAGCGCTTCCCATGCAGCATACGTGGCCTCGGCCGGCAGGGATGACGGAACCCGGCGGTCGAGCCAGTCAGCGAGAATTCCACTCAGCCGCGCTCGATTTTCAGGAGTCTTCAAATCCTGCCAGAGGCTGAAATGCTTTGTCAGGAACTGTTCAATCAGTCTATCGCGGCGCTGTTGGGGGGTGCCGTCATGGCCCTGATCGTAAACCGGCAGGGGAACATGATTGCCGGAAATGAAATCGCCGGAATTACCATTGATAAACACTGCCGTTTCAGGGACGAGGCCTTGTCGCTTCAGCCCCTGAATGGCGGCAAAATCCTGGAAGAACGGAATGGCAGCTCCGGTGTCGGCACCGCGTAGATACGCTTGGAATTCTGCGCTGGTCAGAGCTTGGCGGGTCAGGTTCCGGTCGTAGGCAATGTAGTGCCATGGGAAGCCCAATTTTTCGGCGACGGCACGGGCGGCTTTGGCTTCTTCGTTGCCGGGTCGGCCATATGAATAACAAATAACATTGCGATAGCCGGCATGATGCAGGCCGCTGGCCACGAGGCGGGAGTCGAATCCGCCGGATAATGGCAGCATCACCGGCCTCTGATCCAGCGACCGCACCAGCTTGGCGAACAGGGCCTCGTGGGCGGCCGTCAGGCGCTCGGGCCATTCATCCGGCCGGATATTCGCCTCGACTCGCCAGGGTTGGTATGCGTACCACAGGCTCCGTTGCACTGACGCATCAGGCCGTGAAACCAAGGATTCGCCTGCGTTGAGGGCCCGTATATCCTGGTAAAGCGTGCGACCATCCAGCGTATAGCCGCTCATTGCCAGGGCGAGGCTGGCATCCGCGTCGGGTTTGTCCCCGGGGCGCAGCAGTGCAGTGATGTTGTCCGAGAGCTGCAGCAGTCGGTTGTCCGAATCGATACGAGCGATGATCGGTATGCTGCGGACCCGATCAACCACCGCCAGGGTGCCGGTTGCGGCAGTTACCACAAAAGCGAAATGTCCGTCGAGACTCAGCAGCAGTTTGTCGCGGCTGGCTCCGTTGTGCAGAAGCGGCGGCGGCAGGGCGCCAATGCGGTTTGCTGCGGCAATGCCCTCCAGCAATTCACCGTTCAGGAAGGCATGGCCGTTCCACCACACCGTGACGTCGCCGGAAGACCAGCATCGCCAGCCCCGCGTCTCGGTAAAACAAAGCTCAGCTGCGGGGGCGCCGGTCATCGACGTAATGCGCAAACTGCCCAAGGGTACGCAGATGATCAGAGCTCAGCTCTTCATCTGGAATTTTAACGCCGGTCCGTTCTTCCAGCGCGAAAAGGAACCCGATGAGATCGACAGAATCGATGCCAATATCGGCGATTGCCGTGTCTGGTGTCAGATCGGCAGCAATACCATAATCGTCGCGTAGGATGGCGTAGATGACGCCGAGAGCATCCTGCATTATCTGTCCTCTTTTCGATCAGCCATACAGCACGGTGGTGGCCCATGATAGGCCGACGCCGAATCCGCAGGCTACGGATCGTTTGCCACGTAACGCAGACACGCCTCCCATGGACTCGATTAACAAGGGGATGGTGCTGGAAACCGTGTTCGCCGTTTCTGCCATCTTGATGGGGACTTTGTCGAGCGGTTGGCGCAGGCTGCGGGCCAGGCCCTGAAGCATGAACCTGTTGGCCTGATGCAGCAGAAAGTAATCGATATCATCCATCGTCAGGTCGTTTTTGGCCAGGCAGGCGGCAATATCGATAGGCACGCGCTTGAGGGCGAAATTATATACGGCACGCCCGTTCATATAGAGAGCATCCGTCCCGGTGCAGGCCGCTGCGGGATGGCGGCTGCCGCCGGCCCGTACGATCAGGTCGTCTTTGCCCGAGCCGTCGGAGCCGAAGGTGAAGGCGCCCATTTTGATTCCTTCGCCGCGCTGTAGCAGCGTGGCGGTTGCGCCGTCGCCAAACAGCGGTGCCGTGTCGCGATCGGCAGGATTCATGACCTTGGAATAGGCTTCGCTGGTGATGACCAGGGCGCTGTTCATGCCGTGCATGGCCATCATCGCCTTGGCGATGCTGAGGGCGTATATATAGCCGGAGCAGCCCTGATTGATGTCAAAAGCTGCGGTGCTGACCGGAAGACCGAGGCGATCCTGTACGATATTGGCCGTCGTCGGCAGCTTGTAATCGGGATTCTGGGTGCACAGGACCAGAAGTTCGATGCCGGCGCGCTCAAACCCGGTCTGTGAGAACAGGCGTTCGGCCGCTTGGACCGCCATGTCGGATACGGCCTCATCGGCTGCTGCGCGGTGACGGCCAATGATTCCCACCTTGTCGCGCAGGAAGGCTTCGTCGAAGCCATAATCCTGGACCAGCTTGGCATTATCGATGACAGCGCCAGGCAGATAGCCAGCGACAGCGGAAATGCCGATATCATGCAGTGCAGGTGGGTTATCCGAAATCGACATGAACAGGCCTGTCAGAAAAGGTAGCAGAGTTTTATGGAGCCCGAATAAGCCGGAGATGTCAGGGTGGACAGCGTGTAGCGTTTGTCATCAACGCTGCGTTCGCCCTGGCTGCGGATTGTCAGGTCGAGAGATGGCGTGTCGCCGGCGAGTTGGACAGGCAGGTCCTGGACGTAAACAAGCCGGATGCCGGCGGGGTCAATCGCGCGCTTTTGCAGGGTCTCGACATGCAGCCGCTTATTCGTCTCGATTATGCCATTCAGCAGGTCGGTAAAGCTTGATGGCCGTTTCAGCTTCGCCTCGCCGGAGAAGTTGTCGGTCAGCCGGCAGTCTTGCAGCAGCGATGGGATATCTGGTTCACGCCGGGTAATGACGGTCTCACCCTCGACGAAAGAAGCATGCCCGAACGAGCCATCGGCGCGCAGGAAGTCAAGTTTTGCGATGGCATCGACCTGCCGATCCAGGCTCCACATTCCGTCGCAACGCACCTCGCGGGTGATGCGGAACTGTTTTATGCTGGCAATATCGAAGGCGGTTTCGGGGGTGGCCTTGCGCAGCCGCTCGAACCAGAACAGGAGATCGGCGCCCCGGATATAGGGGCGTGATCCGACATAAGACAGTTGTGTTTCGCCAAGCAGGCGCATGGGGTTCTACTGGTCTTTACGGGGATGATACGGATTGAGCGGAAGCGAGTTTGATCTGCGGGAGACTGAACCCGGCGACGTTGCCGGGCTCAACGATCTTTACCATCGCATCGCTGGCATTCGGCGCAGTGAGGCGCAATGGCAGTGGGAATGGCGCGATGGTCCCTGGGGTGCCGCACCGAGCTGGGTCGTGGTTGAAACTGCGACGAACCGTGTGGTCGGCCATCATGGTGTCGTTCCGCAGCGGTTGCTGCTGCCTGATGGCCGTGTTGTCACAGCCTGCCGGACCGAGAACACCATGGTCGATCCGGATTTCCGCAAGCGCTTTCTGTATGTTGCCTACGAAGCCCGCCTGCTGCAAACCATCCTGCAGCGCTTCGATCTGGTGATGACGACGGCCGGGAAGGGCGCGCAGGCGGCATTGCGCAAACGGCTTGGCTATCGCGCTGTCGGCCGCTGGCGAACCGTGCCGCTGTACGGCCATCCGCTTTATCGCCTCGCCTCGCGTCTGCCGGGCGCAATCCTGGAGTGGCTGCCCGGGCAGGCTGGAGTTTCTGGCTGGGATATTGAAGGGTCCGGAGATCTTACGCGCATAGCGGCGCTGTGCGCGCGTGCTCCTGTGCAGGCCGTAACGGTAGAGCGCAGTGCAGCTTTTCTGCGCTGGCGCTTCGTGGATCACCCCTATCACCGTTATCATCTGGCGATACTCCGGGAGGAAGGCCGGGATGTCGGCTATATCGCCTGGAAGCGGCAGCGACGCGGTGCTGCTGCCGATCTTGTCATCGATGACATGGTGATGCTGTCGGGTGAAGCGGATCGCTATCGGCAGGCCCTGCGCATCTTCGTGGCGGCACAACGCGGTGCTGTGCGTCTGGTGCTGCGAAGCCTGGATACCGGTGGCCCGCTCAGCCAGGTGATGGCCCGGGCCGCTCCCGCGGTTTTCGCCGCTCCGGATGCCACCGAACTGCTGGTCCGCTGGCGCGACGATATGCCGGCCATGGCATGGGATGTCACGCCGGCTGTTTCCCAAGGTATCTGAGCGCGCCAGCATCGCGGTCAGGCAGCCTGCGTCAGCAGGGCTTCGTAGAAGTGGCGGACTGGCCCATCAGCCTGTCCGGTGTGATACAGAAGCACCAGCGTGCCGCCGTGACGCCGGCAGGTGTCGATGCTCGGCTGGCAGGCTGCGACAGCGGCTTCGGGGGACAGGTTGCGGTATTTGCCGCCCATCAGGCCGAATTCCATGATGGCCGTGCTGGCCTGACGAAGCTGCAACGTTTTCCGCTGCGACAGCGAGTAGCTGGGGACCTCGCGACAGGTGCCATTCCGGAAACCTTCAGCCTCGGGATAGGCCAGCGTGTAGTCCCGGGCCATGCCTGCAGCATCCCAGATATCCGGGGTGGTTTCGGCCGCATAGCAAAGCATGTGCTGCCGCCCTTCCGTCAGCGGCTGCTCCAGCACGTCTTCCAATCCGGCGCGCTGGCGCTGCCAGAGTGCGGTATCGGTCGCAGTGCCATGTCCGGGATGAAACCCCAGGCGATGGCCGCGGCTGGCGATTTCGTGGCCAACCCTGCGAAGCAGGGTGGCCATGGTGATCACATAGGGACTGTCAAAGGAATTGCGGCTGGGGCCCATGAAGTAGAAATGCGAGGTCGCACCGTGCCGCTCCGACAATGTCAGAAGATCCTGCACCGAGCGCCACGGTTCGGCACTGCCGTAGGCAGCCAGGCGACGCCAGGCCGCCATTGGCGCGCGGCGTTTCAGCAGATCGCCGGCCGCGTAGCGCAGGGGTTCAAGCAGGTAGTGATAACTGCGCAGCCGGTCTACGTCGTGGGTGATCTTGACATTGTAGCGGGTAAGGCTCGCCGGTGCCGTCCGGCCGGTTACCAGCCGGGCGATCGCGGCGAGGGCCTCGTCCACCACGGCACGGCCGTAGACGCCGTTGCGATAGCAGAAATCGGCCTCGATCGGAAAACGGCCGTAGCGATCCTTGCCGGTATGGTCGCGCTCCTCCAGGCGGCTGACCACCAGGAAGGCGAGACCGATCGCGTCGAACTGCCGGGCGTCCCAGTCCTGTGCCGGTGTGGTCGGCAGAAGCTGGCGCGTCTGTTGCTCGAGCAGGGCATGGTTCAGATGCAAACCGTCCGATGCTGCGGTGGCCACTGTTCCGAACAGGCCGCCGGGTATCGTCAGCGCGCCCTCGGGCGCATTGGGACCATAATGCAGGCAGGTGGTCGCATCCGCGGCTTCTACGATGCCATGGGCTTCCGCCAGCAGGCCGCAGACATGCCTGATCTCTGGCAGGTAGGCCTCTAATTCAGAAGCGACCGACAGACGATAGGCCGCGATCGGGTGGATCGGGTTGCGGCCAGAGGCTGCTTGAGGCGGCGTATATCGGGTGGGCGTGCCGATGTTCATCGTGTGAACATAGCAGTGGTTTTTACGCCTGGGAAGTGGGGCGTCCGTCGCCCGGCAGGTCTGAAATCGGCGGCGCAGCAGTATAAAGCATTGTATTCACTACTTCTTCCACAGCCGCGGATCGGCAATGCCGGGGGGTAACTGGCGGGCTGCCTGCACAGCCCGCGCGATGATCGCCTCGGGTGGCAGACCGGTCTGGAAAATCCGCATGGCCTCCGTCACCTGGGCAGGCGTATCGCAGCCGATAATGAGGCCGTCGAGTTCGGGGATGCTGGCCGCAGTGCCGAGAGCGAGCGCCGCGAGGCTGTAACCGCTTTCGGCAGAAATCCGGCGCAGGTCGTGCAGCACCGGTGCGGCGGCTGCTAGATGCGGCGGGAGCATTGCAGGATCGAGAAAAAGCAGACCCTGTGTGTATAGGCTGCGCGCATAGATACGAACACCTTTGCGGTGGGCCCGGTGCAGAACGCCGCTCTCCGGAAAGCGCGTGTCGAGAAGCCCGAAGGGGATTTGCAGCAGGCCTAGTCCGTCAATGGCAAGCAGGGCATCGGCATCGGCCGGATCGTAGACCGATCCTCCAAAGGCAAGAATCCATCCTTCGCTGACAAGATTGCGAAGCGCCTCGGCGATTGCCGGGCGCAGGATATCCCGGCCGTTGTGAGCCAGCAGGCCGTCAATGCAGGTCTTGTTCAGAAGTTGGCGGGATTCGGTGCAAGACGAGCGAATGGCGGCGACCGCAGCGGAATCGTCCATATCCGCCAGCTTCGGGAATTTGGAGACGACTTCGTAGTCGTCAGCGCGGCGCTTGTGCAGCCAGGCGCCCAGTCGCGTTTCGGCCAGACCGTAGGCCCGCGCCGTATCGAAACTTCGAATGCCGACACTGGCGGCTGCATCGAAGAGAGCCGCCACTGATGTCTCGTCAGGCAGGCCAGCGCCGGCAAGCCCGTAAGCCATGCCGGTCTGTACCGTGCCGAGGCAGAGAAAGGGGCGTTGCGGGGGCCATGTCATTGCGGCGATGCCTGACACTATGTGGCGTATTCGGCGCTCTTGCGGACCTTGTTTGCCGAGAGCCGGGCACGCCAGTACGCGATGGTGCTGCTCAGGCCCTGTTCGAAGGATGTCGCCGGCGTCCAGCCCGTCAGGCGATGTAACTTGCCGAAATCAGCCAGCAAAAGATGCACTTCGGATTTCTCCGGGCGTTTGCGCAGCGACTCTTGCTCAACTGGCTTTTGCGTTCCGGCAATGCGCTGGATCAGGTCGATGGTATCGCCGATCGTATGGGTCTCGCCCGAACCGCAATTATAGGGGCTGCCGAATTCGATGTCGCTGGCCGCACCAACATGCAGGAAGGCGCTAACCGTATTATCGACAAAATTAAAGTCCCGTTTCGGCGTGATATCGCCGATCCGCACAGTCGTGCAGGCGGGGTCGAGGACCTGGCGGATCACAGTGGGAATAACCGCACGCTCGCTCTGCCTCGGCCCGAACGTATTGAACGGACGCAGTGTGGCAATCGGCAGGTCGAAGGACCGCGCAAACGCTTCTGCCATCATATCGGCTGCGATCTTGGATGCGGAATAAGGCGACTGACCCTGAAGCGGATGGCTTTCTGTCATTGGCGTCGTCAGCGCCGTGCCATAGGTTTCGCTGGTCGAGGTGTGGATAATACGGATCGGTTTGGTGACGCGCCCTGCTTCAAAGATGTTAACCGAGCCGGTGATGTTGGTGTCGATATAGGATTGCGGCGACTGATACGAGAATGGGATCGCGATCAACGCCGCAAGATGGAACACGTATTCCTGCCCGGCCATCAGGCGTTGCACGAAGCCGGGATCGCGGATGTCGCCACGGACAATTTGGACCTTGCCCTTCAATTCATCGGGCAGATCGTCGAGCCAGCCGCAACTGTCAAACGAGTTGTACTGGGCCAGAGCTGTGACCCGGGCGCCGAGGCGGGCCAGGGCCTCGGTCAGGTGCGATCCGATGAAGCCATCTCCGCCGGTCACGAGGACGGTTTTGCCAGCGTAGAACTGCTTGATTTCCATGTCTTCGGGCTCGGTTATTGCGGCGGGTGGAACTTGACAGGGCGTCATATTACTCAATATTGTTCACGACGTGAACGATCACTGTGAGGCGGTTTTTGCACCAGCCTTGCGGTAGCCGTGGCGGAACCGCCCAACCTTCACTCAACCGAAATAACCTTATGATATCGTTAAGTTCTCCAGCTCTCACGGCCCTGGAAGCGGATTCCCTGGTCCGCTGTGTCACCGATAACTGGATATCTTCCAGCGGTCCGCAGGTGACGGAGCTCGAAGCGCGCTTCGCCCGTCTGACCGGGCGCGCCGCTGCTGTTGCAGTCAGCAGCGGCACCACGGCCCTGCAGCTGGCCCTTCTTGCCCTCGGGGTGAAGCCGGGGGATACGGTCATTCTGCCGGATTTCACATTTGCAGCGACGGCAAACGCAACAATTCACACCGGCGCAGTGCCCTATTTTATTGATATCGACCCCACAAATCTTGCCATCGATCCCGAACGTTTGGACGCTGTGCTGACCCAGCAGGCCGGTCAGCGCAGGATTGCAGCAGTGATCGCCGTCGACGTGCTGGGTGAAATTGCCGACTTGCCGAAACTGGAAGAAATTTGCCGGCGCCATGGCGTGAAACTGCTATCGGATGCGGCGGGTTCGATCGGTTCGACGCTGGCTGGCCGGCCGGCCGGCAGCTTCGGCGATGCCGCCACCTTCAGTCTGAACGGAAACAAGGTAATCACCGGCGGCGGCGGCGGTATCGTGGTGATGGACGATCCGGCCGTTGCTGCGAGAATCCGGCAGTTGTCGACCCAGGCGCGCAGCGGGCGACGCTACCGTTACGAGGATGTCGGGTTCAATTACCGCCTCACCAATCTGAATGCGGCCGTAGCTGTGGCGCAGTTGCAGCGCCTGGATGAAATTCTTGCAGCGCGACGTGCCATCGCGGCTCGCTACGACGCGGCCCTGGCGCTGCGCGGTGACGATACGCTGCGTGCAACGCCGCGCCAGCAGGCCAACAGCAGCAATCACTGGCTGTACTCGGTTATCTGCAGGGATGCTGCGGCTGCGGACTCTCTGGTCGAGCATCTGCAGGCGAATGGCGCAGAGGCCCGTCATTTCTGGGAACAGCTGTCGCCCCAGCAGCCCTATGCCGGCTTTCCGGCTGAGCAAAATCCGGTTTCGGCTTCGTATTCGGGGCGCATCGTATCGCTGCCGTCCAGCAGCAATCTCAGTGCCGCCGACCAGGATGTCGTTATCGCAGCTCTGTCGCGCTGGCACGGATAATCGCTGGTATGTCGGGTATTGTCCTTGTCGGAGCCGGCGGCCACGCAAAGGTCGTGCGTGACAGCATCCTGGCCCTCGACATGACCATTCTCGCCTATGTTGATGCCCATGCAGCCGCGTGGTTGACGGCAGATCGCTTTGAGACTGAAGCGGCCTTGCATGATGCCATGCCGGGCTGCAGCGTGACGGTTGGTTTTGCCGGTATGGAGCCGGCGGCGCTCCGGCGGCGTCTGGATACGCTCGATGGCTTGGTTCAAATGGGGCATGGCTCGCCTGCGCTGTGTCATCCGTCGGCTCAGATCAGCCCTGATGCAAGGATCGATGCAGGCGTTCAGGTCATGCCCGGAGCTGTGATCAATGCTTTTGCCGCGCTTGGACGTGGCGCCATTATCAACACCCGGGCGATCGTCGAACATGATGCGGTCATCGGGTGCGGTGTCCATATCGCCCCTGGCGCCATTGTCCTTGGAGGTGCAAAAGTCGGCGACTGCAGCATGGTGGGTGCTGGCGCCGTCGTGCTGCCGGGTGTCGAGATTCCGACGGGAACCATGGTTCCGTCAATGACTCGTGCAAAGTAGGGCAAGGGTATGACGGTCAGCGTCATTGCGGAGATTGGCGTCAATCACAATGGTGATCTTGCGCTGGCGCGGACCATGGTCCGGGCGGCAGCGGATTGTGGCGCCGATATTGTGAAATTTCAGGCCTTCACGGCCAGCAGTATTGTTTCTGCGGGCGCCGGTGCGGCGGCGTACCAGAAGCGCAATGCAAACACGGATACGCAGTTTGACCTGCTGCGCGGGCTTGAGCTGAGCCACGGGGATTTCGCTGAGTTGGCAAAGGAATGCGCTTCATGCGGCGTGGAATTCCTTGCCACGCCGTTTGAAACGTCGTTGTTGCCGGGACTGATTGGGCTTGGCATGAAGCGCATCAAGGTGGCTTCGGGCGAGTTGACCAACGCCCCTGCTCTACGTGAATTTGCGGCCACCGGTTTGCCGATCATTCTTTCAACCGGAATGGCCACGCTGGGTGAGGTTGGCGAGGCGGTCGCCGTTCTCCGGTCGGGTGGCGTCTCTGATCTGACCATACTGCACTGCACTTCGCAGTATCCTGCGCCGCCGGAGGCGATCAACCTCGCAGCCATGAATACCATGCGGACGAGGTTTGGCTGCCCGGTGGGCTACTCGGATCACAGTCTGGACGATCATATTTCGATCGCCGCAGTGGCCCTGGGCGCCACGGTGATTGAAAAACACTTCACGCTGGACCGGAACTTGCCCGGTCCCGATCACAAGGCTTCGCTCGAGCCGGCGGCATTCAAGGCCATGACCGCACGGATCAGGGAAACGGCCATCGCCATCGGCGATGGTGTGAAGCGGCCCCATGACAGCGAACTGGACACCAGACAATTGGTCCGGCGGAGCTGGCATGCCGCGCGTCCCATGCCGGCCGGCACGGTGCTGCAGTTGTCCGACATTGCGTTGAAGCGGCCGCTTGGCGGACTGTCGCCAAAGGCTGATCTTGTCGGGCGCCGGCTTGTGCGCGACGTCGACGGCGACGTGCCGATTGTCGAGGCAGACCTGGCGTGACCCGGATTTTGAGCATCACGTCGGGGCGCGCCGATGTGGCCATACTGACTCCGGTTTGGCAGGCCCTGGCTGAGCGGCCCGGTATTGACCTTCACATCCTGGCGACGGGCATGCACATGATGCCGGGTGCGGAAGCGCCACCGGTTCCGGCCGGCTCGGTGTTGCATCGGGCGGGCGCCGATCTGGGCGGCGGCGATGGCCTGATGGCTGCTGCGGGCATGGCCCGTTGCACCGAAGCCGCCGCAGCGGTTATTGCCGAGAATGCCATAGAGTGCCTGTTTCTGATCGGAGACAGGCTGGATATGCTGCCGGCAGCCTCCGCGTCTTTGCCGTTCAATCTGCCGGTGGCCCATCTGCATGGCGGCGAGCTTTCCTATGGTGCCGTCGATGACCGTGTTCGACATGCCATCAGCAAACTGGCGCATATCCACTTTACCAGTTCCGCCGATGCCGCAAGCCGGCTTGCGAACCTCGGAGAAGAGCCGTGGCGCATTCATGTCACGGGCGGTCCGGGCATCGATACCTTGCGCATGGCGCCTGCAGTCAGTCGTATGGAATTTGCAAAAGCTTTGGATCTTCCTTTTTCCGGTGATTTTATTCTTGTGACGGTGCACCCGGAAACGAATAGCACCGATATGTCGGCCCCTATGCGGGCCGTGCTGGCGGCACTGGACAAGGCCGGTCGGCCGGCGCTTATCACGGCTCCGAATTCCGATCCGCAAGGCCGGCATCTGCAGAAGATGATTGATGATTTTGTCCGTGATCGTCCCTGGGCTATCGCCAGATCGTCGCTTGGCGCACGTTATTACCCAAACGCTCTGCGGCATGCGGCTGCGATGCTTGGGAACTCCTCGTCGGGACTGATTGAAGCCGGCTACTTCGGCCTGCCGGTCGTGAATGTCGGTTCGCGGCAGCAAGGCCGTCCTGCCGGAAAGAATGTGATATCGGTATCCAATGACCAGAATGACGTCTCTGCCGCCCTCGACAAAGCTTTGAGTATGCCGCGCATGGACGGCAGCAGTCTTTACGGCGACGGATATGCTGCGCCACGGATTGCAGAGATCCTTGCTGATCTTCCAGGTCCGGAGAAGCTTCTCGGTAAGCAGTTCTTCCATGGGGATTCGCACTTTGTCGCGCCCTGGAAAAACTGATCGAATCAGCATGACGGACAACAGAATACCTGTCGCCATTGTCGGATTGGGGCGTGTTGCGTCACGGTTCGACGAAGAGCCGGGCCGGACAACGATCTGGACTCATGCCGGCGCCTATCTTGCGCGCCCCGACCAGTTCAAGATCGTCGGCGCCTGCGAACCGTTGGCAGAAAACGTCACGGCGTTTCAGCAACGCTGCCCCGATGTGCCGGTCGCGGGCGACATTGATGCACTGTTTGATCTTTGCAAGCCGGCACTGGTCAGTGTCTGTACACCCACGGATGGGCATTCTGCCGCGATACATCGTTCACTCGCCGAGCCGTCCGTGCAGTTTATATGGTGTGAAAAGCCTTTGGCGGGGAATCTTGCCGAGGCGGAAGAAACGGTACAGCGCGCGGCGGAACGCAATGTCCGCATTCTGGTGTCGCATGCGCGGCGCTGGACCCCTTTGTGGAAAGCCGCGCGAGACCATATTCAGCAGGGAGATCTGGGCCAGATTCGGTGCATTCGCGTTGCGATGCCCAATCGCCTGCTCAGTATCGGTTCCCATGCAGTGGACCTTGCCATTATGCTGGGTGGCGACGTTTTGAGCGTCCACTCCATGGATATTCCGGGGCTTCACGAAGATGGCGAGCCGGCGGTGGCCGTCATGCTCGGATATCAGTCGGGCGCTTACGGCATAATCCAGGTGACTGGCCTGCGCGATGTCCTGATTGTCGAAGCTGAAGTTATCGGCGATAAGGCGCGGATGACGGTCCGTGAGGATCGCGGCGAGATTATTATTGAAAAGCTCACCCTGGATGAGCGTTATGCCGGCTATCGTCGCCTCGGAGGCGGGGAAGTCGAGCGGCACTCGACGCTGGGTGACATGTCGCCCTTCGTGGCAATTGCTGACGAGATTGCAGCTTTGTTTCCTGATGCGGCATTGCGGCCGACCTGCGATGCGGCAGCGGCGCTCGAAGTGCAGAAAGTGCTGCAGTCTATGGTGGCCAAAAGGATGATTGGCGATGGAAAATAGTGGAATTGATGAACTGGCCCTGTTCGGCGGCGAGCCGGTCCGCAAGGCGGCCTGGCTGGTCGAGCCAATGGTCGACCAGGATGAGGAAGATCTGGTCCTGGCCGCCGTTCGTGAAAAGAATTTCTCACGTTATATCGGCAGCACGGCGCCCGATATTGAAACGACCCTTCGGATGTCCAGCCGCCAGGCTGCGCAGGTTTCCGATTACTGGCATTTTCTCGGCGGCACAAATGTTCGCGCGTTTTCCGCGGAGTTTGCCGAGATGTTCGGGGTTGAATACGCGATCCCGGTGAATTCGGCCACGACGGGCATCAGCGTGGCTTTGGCTGCCGCGGGTGTTGGCCCCGGTGACGAAGTCATCGTCCCGGGCATGTCCTATACTGCAACGGCAAGCGCCGTTCTGCTGTTCAATTCGATCCCGGTTTTTGTCGACGTCGATCCAATGACCTTCTGTATCGATCCGCAAGCCATCGAACGCGCCATCACGCCACGGACCCGGGCGATCCTGCCTGTGCATCTGACCGGCAATGTGGCCGATATGGGCGCCATTCTAGATATTGCCCGTCGTCACGGCCTCAAGGTGATCGAAGACGCCGCGCAGGCGATTGGTGCGACCTGGAACGGACAGAAAGTCGGCGCGATTGGCGATGCCGGGATTTTCAGCTTCCAGCAGTCCAAGAATATCATGACCGGCGAAGGCGGCATGATCATCACTTCTGACCCTGAGATTGCGCGTCGCTGCCGCCTGATCATCAATCATGGCGAGGTGATTTTCGATGAGCGCCACACGGTCGAAGACGTCGCCAACATCATTGGCTGCAATTTCCGCATGCCGGAATTGTGTGCCGCTGTCGGCCGCGCCCAGCTGCGCAAGCTGGATCGCGTGAACGAGTGGCGCACCAGGAATGCCGACGTTCTGTATTCCGAGCTGAAGGACCTGCCAGGCATCAAGGTCCCGTTGCCGCAGCGCTACGGTAACGGGCCGGCGCGTGATATTCCGCATCTTTTTGTCGCATTGTTCGATGCCGAGGAAATGGGGCTTTCGCGCGCGCAGTTCGTTGCGGCGCTGCGGGCGGAGGGTGTACCGGTCGGCACGGGCTATACCCGGCCGATGTACGCCAACCCGACCTTCCTGCTGAAGACCGCCTACGGCAATAACGGCTATCCCTGGACCGACTCAAGTGTCGAATACAGGATGGGCATGTGTCCGGTGGCCGAGCGGCTGATGGATGAGCAGTTCCTGTGGTTCTATCACATCGCTCATGCCTCCACGGCGAGCGACATGCAGGATATCGGCAATGCCGTGCGCAAGATTATCCGGCACCGGGATCGTCTGGCTGAGACGGATCAGGCCCGTCTTGGTGAACTGGGGGCGCGCGGACAGGGGCGTATCGGTACCGGGCCGGCGGTCCAGGCAAAGGCTGCGCGTTGATGAGATCGCTCGGCGTCATCTGTGCGCGCGGCTCTTCCAAACGGCTGCCGCGCAAGCATCTGCGTCCGCTGCTGGGGTTGCCGCTTGTCGCATGGATGTGCCGTGCGGCAGGGGCCAGCAGCCTGACCCGCGTGGTGATGACGACCGAGGATGCCGAAATCGCCGAGGTCGCCCGGACGAACGGCATTGACGTACCGTTCATTCGTGAAGCGCATCTGGCGGAAGATTATGCTGCCGATTACGACATTCTCGTCGACGCACTGGATCGCTGCGAACGCGGGGGCGATCAGCCCTATGATGCTGTGGTCATGCTACAACCGACCACGCCGTTTACACTGCCGTCTGATATCGACGAATGCCTTTCCCGGCTGGTAGAGGATCCTGCCGTCGCCTGCTGTTTCTCCGCACGGCCGGTGACAGAACCGCCGGCCTGGATGTTCCGTCTGCGCGAAGACAACAGGGCTGTACGGTTTCTCGACGACACGCTCCCGGAATCCCACAAGCAGCTTCTGCCGAAGCTCTGGTTCCCCAGCGGTGCGGTTTATGCCGTGCGGGTCAGCGAATTCCGGCGTCAGCGTCAGGTTTACGCCGAGCCTTTGGCATTCAGCCCGATGGACAGCAGGCGGGCGATGGACATTGACGAAGAAACTGACCTGGTGGCCGCCGAGGCGATGGGGCGGCTGCAGAATTATTCTCCTGTTCCGATGAAGGAAGCCAGATGATGCATCATCAGCAGAACCAGCGCGGCGGCGCGCCGTTTCCGCATCTGCGATACTGCACGCGCTGCTGCATGCCGGAAACGAATGAAGGCATGGCCTTCGATGAGATGGGAATTTGCAAGGCCTGCCGGTCTTCGGAAGAGAAGATGCGCATTGACTGGCATGCCCGCCAGGAGATGCTGCGTGGCATTCTGGACGAAGCCAAGAGCAAGGCGGGCGACAATTACGATTGCGTGGTGCCGATCTCGGGCGGCAAGGACTCGGCATTTCAGCTCTACCTGCTGGTCAAGGTCTTCGGGATGACGCCGCTGGCTGTGACCTTCAGCCACAACTGGTTCACGGAAACCGGCAAGCAGAACCTGGCGAATATCCTGGAGAAGCTGCAGGTCGATCACATGATGTATACGCCCAATCGCGGCTTGATTAACAAGCTGGCGCGGCGTTCGCTGCCTATGATCGGCGACTCATGCTGGCATTGCCATGCCGGCGTCTGGTCCTATCCGTTCCATGTGGCGACGAAATTCAAGATTCCGCTGATTATCTATGGAGAGTCGCCGGCAGAATTTTCCGGGCGCACCACGTATTGGGAGCAGGAAATCAAGGCCGACAAGGATTTCGTAAAGGTCGGCATGGCCAATTCGATCAAGGTGCCCGCCGACAAGATGGTGGGAGATGGAATCAGTCGCAAGGAGTTGAACCTGTTCTTCCCGCCGACTCCTGAGGAACTCGAGACAGCCGGCATCTACGGTGTCTTCCTCGGTGATTTCGTTTTCTGGGACCATGAGCGCCAGACCGAATTTCTGGTCAAGGAATACGGCTGGAAAGAGGACAAGGTCGAAGGCTCGTACAAATGGTACAAGTCGGTCGAATGCAAGATGGCCGGCGTTCACGACTATTCTAAATACGTCAAGCGCGGCTTTGGGCGTGCCACCGACTTCGCCAGCCAGGATGTGCGTGCCGGGTTGCTGACCCGGGAAGAAGCCTTTGATATCGCCGCCGAAGTGGATGCCAAGCGGCCGGAGACCCTCGATTATTACCTGAAGATTACCGGCTACAGCGAAGAAGAGTTCTACGAGATTCTGAAGTCGAAGCGCGAGGGTAAGGCGAAGTTTCTGCCATGAACAAGCAAGCGCCCCTGCAGGATATGACAGAGAACGCTTATCTCTCTGCCGGAAATTCATTGGCATCTCTGGACGCCACGCAGTTCCTTGCCCGGTTCAAAGCGAAGGAAGTCACGGCCCTGGACTACGTGCGGGCCTGCTTCGATCGCATCGAACAGTTCAACGGCGACCTGCACGCCTTCAAATGTTTCGACCGATCGTTGGCCGAGGAACGGGCTCGGCGGATCGACGCGATGGCTGCGGCGGGTCAGCCCCAGGCCGCCATGGCCGGTGTTCCCGTCGGCGTGAAGGACATTTTCAATACCTACGAGTTCCCCACCGGAATGGGGACGCGGATTCTCGAAGATTACATGCCTGGCAATGACGCACGCGTTGTATCGAATATCCGCCTGGAAGGCGGTATCGTCGCCGGCAAGACGGTAACCGCGGAATTCGCCGTTCACACCGCTGGGCCGACACGCAATCCTTATGACCCCGTGCGTACACCGGGAACGTCATCCAGCGGTTCGGCGGCGGCGGTTGCATCCTTCATGGTCCCGGTCGCGTTGGGCACCCAGACCGCCGGATCGATCATTCGGCCGGCAAGTTATTGCGGCGTTTACGGCTATAAGCCGTCCTTCGGTCTGATACCGCGCACGGCAATGCTGAAGACGACCGATACGCTCGATACAGTTGGGTATCTGGCGCGCAGTGTTGCCGATCTCGCACTGGTTTTCGAGGTGACCAGGGTGCGCGGTCACAACTATCCGGTGAGCGAAGCGGCGCTGGCTGATCCGGAGCGACAGGCACCGGTGGGACGGAAATGGCGCATCGGCCTTCTGACTGGCCCCAAAAGCAGTGCAGAGGCAAGCGTCGTCAAAACCGGCATGGACCAGCTGTCTCGGAAGCTTGCGGCGGCGGGTTGCGACGTCTTTGAATACAGGCTCCCGGAAGAATTCAGCGAGTCCCATCATATCCATGACACTCTCTATCAACGGTCCCTCGCCTATTATTTCCGTTACGAATGGGCGACCCATTCGGAAAAGTTCAGCCCCCGGCTGCGTGATATGATCGAAAAGGGCTTGAGCATTCCGCCCGAGCACTACCAGCAGGCCCTGGATAAGCAGTCGCAGCTTATTCATCACTTTGACCGCATCGCGACCCAGTTCGATATTCTGATCTGCCCGTCGACGGCCGATGAAGCGCCGCTTGGGCTGGATGCCGACGACATTGTCGACCACTGCCTGATCTGGACCCTGGTTGGAGCACCGAGCATGTCCCTGCCGCTGCTGACCGGAACAACGGGTAAGCCTGTCGGATGTCAGATCGTCACGCGCCGCTTCGCCGATTACCGCCTTCTGGCTTTTGCCCGTCTCATGAGTGAAGAGCTGGTGCGCTGATGTTTTCAAATGACCGCATTCTTCGCGGCAAGCGGATCGAACTGTCCCGGTTCACGCCGGATCAGGCTTCTGACCGCTATGTCGGCTGGCTGAACGACCCTGTCGTCAATGCCTATTCCCGGCGCCGAAATCTGCCGCCGACCAGCCTTGACGCCGCGCAAGCCTGGCTCAGCGGCCTGGGTGCGAATGACGTCGTTCTGGCCATCAAAGCGGGCACACACGGGCATATCGGCAATATCAAGTTCGGTCCGGTGGATTTCGATAACCAGCGCGCCGACATTTCGATCATGATTGGCGAACCCGCTGTATGGGGCCAGGGCTACGGCGCCGAAGCCATCTATGTCGTGACCGGATTCCTGCTGACTGAAGCCGGCCTCAACCGTGTCGATGCCGGCTCGGCCAACCCGGCTTTCCTGGCAAGCGTGCGCAAGCTGGGTTGGGATGTCGAGGGCGTTCAACGCGAGCGCGTGCGGCTGGGCGATCGCTTCGTCGACTGGACGCTGGTGGCACAGTTGGCGTCGCGCTTTACACGTATTCCGGAATACGAACCGTCATGATTTATTTTTTCTGTCAGCGAAAGCTGAACAGCCTCGATAGTGCAATCCCGGTGTTGCTGGAAATGCATCGTGCCACCGGCAAGCCTGTGCGGTTCATTTTCTTCGACAAGCCGACAATCGAACTCGTCAAGCGGAATACCGTCCTGTATGACGCGATCTGCTCGATGGGCGATCTTGCCTATCTGGGATCGGGCGGTACTGCGGGGCTCACCAAGTTTCTGCTGCGCGCCCGGGCCGTCTTTAGCCTGATTTGGCTGCTGATCAGGACGATCAGTCGAGGTGCGGTATTTATTCATTCCCGCGCCTTGAACGAATGGCCGCTGCGGTTCCTGTATTTTTTCAACCGCAATCGCACCTACATGTTCGGTTCGGACTCGTATGGCATGACCGAAGTCATGCATAAGCTGACATTTATCGCGCAAGTGCCGAAGTCGAGAAAACGCAGGCTCTCTGCCAGTGCTGTCGTTGGCTATACAGAGGACTGGCCATGGCTGGCTTATGCCCGAGAGCATGGCCTCAAGTCTTTTCTGATTGGCCCACCGCGGTCCCAGCAAAGCTTTGTCCAGTATATCGCGTCAAAGTCCGATGCCTATGTCGATGCGGAACTTGAACGGCATGGTATTCGAGCGGGTACCGAGATTATCGCTTATATGCTCACCTATCTCGACCGGATCGATTATCTGTCGGGCGTCGACTCAACCCAGAATCTGCTGCGACAGACGATGGATGTCCTGGCCGAAGTTTCCAATGGCTTGCCGATCCTGATGAAGCCGCACCCCACAACCGATGTTCGCATCGTCGAGGCAGAAATAGCCAAGCGGCCTAATGCCCGCTTTGTGATAATGCATCTGCACCCAACTGTCCTGGCCGCGCGCGCGAAAGTCGTGATTGCCAATCATTACAGCGCAACCCTGGCGGACAGTTTCCTGATGAATACGCCGACTATCGAGTTTACCGACTATTCGGCCGATGCTCTGGCTATCACCGGGAACCGGTCTATGCGGCCGGAATTCGTTACGCATTTCATCAACAGGGACCAGGCGGCATTCCGTTCTATTGTGGCGGCTTGCATCGCGGCGCCGCGCCAACAGAAACCGCGCGTTCAATCGGCAGCGATTCGCCCGCTTCTGGATGATGTCTGCGAGCGACTTGGCGTCGCCAGGGCGGCCTGATCGTGCTGCGTTATTGCGCGCGTTGCGTTTATCCGAACTCGAAGCCAGGGATCAGCTTCGATGACAGTGGCGTCTGCTCGGGATGTCGCGCTCAGGAACGTAAACGCCATGACATTGACTGGTCTGGCCGCAGGCGCGAACTGGAAGCCCTGGCGGCGCAATGCCGCGGCAAAGGCCCCTACGATTGCCTGATTCCGGTCTCGGGCGGCAAGGACAGCCATGCCCAGGTTCATATTGCGAAGGAAGAACTGGGATTGCGTCCGGTTTGCGTCTCTGTGGCTTCGCAGATGATTACGCCTGAAGGCCTGGCCAACATAGAGAATCTGCGCCATCGCTATGGGGTCGACCTGATCCTGCTGAACCCCAATCCCGATGTATCGAAGCGCATCGCCCGCGCCGGCTTTGAAAAGAATGCCTGGCCAAACTGGGGGCACGACAAGCTGATCTATTCATGGCCGCTGCGAATGGCGGCAGACATGGATATCAAGCTCGTGATCATGGGTGAGAATCACGATTTTGAAGGCGGCGGCAAGGATCTCGGCCATGGAGCCAATGCCTTTGAACAGATGCTTCACACGCTGGATGGCGAACTCGATCTTGAAGCCTGGGCTGCCTACGGGTTCGCGGCTGCTGAACTCGGCGCTTATCTGGCGCCACCCAAGGAGCGTCTGCTGAAGTCCGCGCTCAATGTCGTCTGGATGGGATATTTCATCAACTGGGATAGCCATCGCATTTTCGAGCTCGCACAGGATAATGGCTTCAGGCCTCTGGCGGCACCGCGGCCCGGTACTATCGACAATTATCACGGCATTGATGATTTCGTTGTGCCGGTCAATGCCTGGCTCAAGTTCATCAAATTTGGCTTCTCGCGCGTTACCGATGTGGCATTTAATCATATCAGCTACGGACGGATGTCGAGAGACGAGGCTGTATCGGCAGTGAACGACTGTGAGGGCGTTCTTGCGCCGGAGATTAAAGCTGCTTTTTGTTCTTATACCCGTTTGTCCGAGGATGAGTTCGACCGCATTGTTGCGCGATTCGCCAATCGCGAAATTGTCGAGTGGCGCGGCGGCCGCTGGCATCTGAAGCACGCAGCACGATGACAAGCCTCCCGGTGAGCGGAATGTCCGGTTCTGGGGTGAAGCCAGCCTACGAATTCTGGAATGAAGAATTCTTTCCTTGGTTTCGCGATAATGCCTATCCGTCTGATGAGTCATCAGGCAATGCATTCTATGCAGTGCGTCGGCATCATGTGATGGAGATCGTAAAAAGCCTGAAGCCGGGGCGCGCGCTTGATATCGGCTGTGGCAGCGGCGAGCTGACGGGTGATCTGCGGGCGCTGGGGTGGTCGGTGGTCGGTATCGATATCTCGCCGAACATGCTGCAGCTGGCGCATGATCGGCTGTCCGCCCGTGGCATGGCTGATACGGAATTCTACCTCGGCAACGCCGCTGATTTGCAGCCTGGACTTGGTAAGGTCGATCTTATCCTTTGCCTGGGGCCGGTCGAGTTTCTCACCTCAGACCAGGCCGACAAATTCTACAGAGATGCTGCCCGTCTGTTGACGTCCGGCGGCAGCCTGATTGTCGCTCATGCAAACGCACTCTTCGATCTGTTCTCGGTCGATAAGTATACGGCTGAATTTATTGCGGATCTGTGCCGTTCAACCGGAGCAATTGCGCAGGAAAATGAAGAGCTTCTGCTTTCTCAGCTGCATGAAGCCCTGGATGCGCCGGCGTCTTCTGTCAGACCATTGCGCGAGCGTGTCGAGGTCCGGCCGGACAATCCGTTGGAATTGCAGGCCACCTTGCGAGTTTTCGGCTATACCCTGAATGACACTGTTTTCTACCGCTTTTATTCTGTGCCGCCCCGCATTGCGCGGGCCGCGCCAGCTTTGGCGGTCGAGCCTTTGTCAGCTGAACTGAGCCTGGCAAGGAACTGGCGGGGAATGTTCCTCGCTTCTGGATTTGTGACCCATTCCATTCACCAGCAGTGAGCCGGTCACAGGAGTAGATGTATGTCAGACGATATTCTTGAAGGCAGCTTCATCGGTGCGCAGGTTGAACAGCGTATCCGGACCGAGGCTTTATCGCCGACGCCGGCGCTGCCATCCAAGATCTCCATAGAGATCAATAATTCCTGCAATCACAAATGCTTCTTTTGTCCCAATCCGACAATGGAGCGGGCGCGACAGGTTATGGACGACGCCACTCTTGAGCGCGTGGTGCGGCAGGCCTATGAGGCGGGTATTCGTGAGATTTCTTTCTACAGCACAGGCGAGCCTTTCCTGAATAAGAAGCTGCCTGATTATGTGCGTTTGGCCAAAAGCATTGGCTTCACCTATGTATATCTGTCCACCAATGGTGGACGCGTGGTCGGGCCCAAGCTCCTGCCTGTTCTGGAGGCCGGTCTCGATAGTCTCAAATTCTCCATCAACGCCGGCGACCGGGAAACTTACGCCCTGGTGCATGATGCGGACGAATTTGATGCCGTCATCGAGAATCTGCGCGTGGTTGCGGAATATCGGCGCAAGGTGCGCCCGATGAAGCTGTTTGTGAGCTTTGTTGAAACGCCGCAATCTGCCCATACTTTCGAGACACTGAAGGACCTGATCGGAGCAGAGGTCGATGAGGTGGTGCGGTATCCCTTCATTGTCATTGGTACGCCGCTGAAGCACAGAGTCGTGAAGGGCGAAGAGCGTCCGTATGTCGGCTACGAGGATGTCGACAAGTCGGAGACCCTGAATCGCCTGCGCACCACGCTGCCCTGCTATCAGCTGTGGTCATACCTGAACGTGACGGTAGAAGGTTATCTGAGCGCATGCTGCTCGGATTTCAACAATGACCTCATTGTCGGAGATCTGAATAAAGCGTCTCTGCTGGAAGCTTGGAATTCCGACGAGTTCCAGGATTTCCGCCGCCGTCATATCGCCCGGAAAATTGGCGGCACCTTATGCGCGGGCTGCATCGCGCAGCGCAATATTCCATACAAAAAAGCCTACCCCCATCTGCTTGGCTCGGCCTGAGTTATGCACAGTATACGAAATGTAACGCCCTTTGTGCTGAGCCCGTCCTCGACGCTGCGGGAGGCTATGGAGCGGATTAATCAGTCGCCGCAACAATTTCAGGTCATTGTCAGCGCCACAGGCCATCTGCTCGGGACGCTTACCGATGGCGATGTCCGGCGCGCTCTTCTGCGCGGCATGACGTTGGAAGCCCTGGCCAGGGATTGCATGAAGGTCGACCCGGTATTCGGTCAGCTGAATGCGCCGGGGCGTAACGCGGAAATTCTTGTGTCGAAGCAGTTGGCATTTATTCCGGTTCTGGATGAAACCGGCGTCCTGCGTGAAATTCTGGTTGCGGCGGCAGCGGCCCAGAAGGTGAAGACGGCAGTGGTCATGGCCGGGGGATTCGGCAGACGCCTTGGCGAGCATACGCGGGACAAGCCGAAGCCTTTGGTTGAGGTTGGCGGGAAGGTTCTGATCGAGCGAACCTTGGAGTGGCTCGAAGCCTCGGGAATCGAAACTGCCTATGTGACGGTGCACCACCTCGCCGACCAGATTGTCTCTTTCCTCAAGGAGCGTCGCGGCAATGTGCAATGCCATGCCGTATATGAAGCCCAACCTCTGGGAACGGCTGGTGCGCTCGGGCAATTCGCGGCTCTGGATGAGCCTCTCCTGATCGTAAATGCCGATGTCCTGACCAATTTCGACCTGCTCCGGATGACGAATTTTCACCATCAGCATGGCAATGACGGGACCATTGCAGCCGTCGTGCACGAGTATGAAGTTCCGTTTGGGGTCATACGGCATGGCGACGATGGGGGCTTCCTCGGTATGGAAGAGAAGCCGCTATTGCGTCATTTCGTGGCTGCAGGCGTATATGTGATGGCGCCGGTCGTTCTTGCCCTGGTTCGCAAGGGACAGCAGATCGATATGCCGGACCTGTTGAACGCAGGCAGGAATATCGGCCTCAAATTCGGAGTATTCCCGGTGCACGAATACTGGCGCGACGTCGGGCGGCCCGAAGACCTGAAGGCTGCTCGTGTCGATTTTGAGTAGGCGGAACCGGTTTTGATGTTGCAATCGATGTTGCCGCCGGCGTTGACGCTTGCTTTGCGGCTTGGCGTTATACGTGTACGCGAAATCGTCGCGGTTGTTGGCGTCAGCCTGGTTGGCGCCGTAACGGATGTTTTCGGGCTCCTGATGGTGCTGCCGCTTCTGGAGTATATCCAGAGTGGCAGCAACGCTTCGGCCCTTGCCGCCAAATCGCGCTTTTGGACGGAATTGGTCAGCCTGTATGGCTGGTTTGGCATACCGGTCAGTCTCGCGTCGCTCTCGATCGCAGTGATATTTTTTATCGTTCTGCGCAGTATTGCGCTTGCTGCTGCCGTCATGCTGGGTGCCGTATTGCGTGAGAAAATAGCATCCGCTCTGCGAATGCGGTTGTTCTCCGCATTTTCCGAGGCCAGCCCCTCCGCCATCCGTGGCATGACGAGCGGCAGCTTTGTTGTGGCATGCTCTCAGCATGCTCAGGCATCGGGGAATATTGCTGGCAGCCTGCCGTCAGTGGCGACGGCTTTGATCTCGGTCGCTGTATACGCAGTAACTTCACTGGTTATTATGCCGGGCCCTACAATCCTTGTGCTCCTGGCCGCCATACTTATCATGCTGACGCTTGGCCGGTATGTGGCTGTTGCCAGGCGGCTTTCCGTTCGCCTTGCCGGCCTGCAGGAAGATTATGCACAAAAGACCGGGCAGCGCTTTCGCGGCTGGCGTCTGTTGAAGTTCGCGTCCGCCGCAGAGCGTGAAACAACGGTGTTCCGTGGCTTGAGCCGGGAGATTTCCGCGACCTATCTTGGTCATACCCGCGCTGCGGCCATGATTGGGCTCATTGTTACGCCGCTGGCGGCCATTCTGGTCATCGGCACCCTGGTCGTGTCGGTAGAGTGGTTCCAGCTCGATGTCGCGCGCATTACCCTGCTGACACTGATCATGATCCGGCTCCTGCCTCTTGTAGAGGCCTTGCTGCGGACTCGTCAGCAGATTGCAACCATTGGGGCGAGCTTCACGCGTGTGGATGATATCATCCGCCTGTTGGAGGCAAGCAGGGAAGTTCGCACCGGAGCGCAGCCGTTTCCGGCGCTGAACCATGGCATAGACCTGATTGATATCAGCAAGACGTATGATGGAACGGCGCAGGCTGCGGTAAGCAATGTCTCGGTACATATCCAGGCCGGCAGGCTGACGGCGATCGTTGGCGAATCCGGCGCTGGTAAAACCACCTTGGTTGACATCATAAGCGGTCTGGAACAGCCATCGAGCGGCACGCTGACCTTTGACGGGATCGCGGCGGGCGACATCGGGCTCGGCGATTATCGGAATCATATCCTCTATATTCCCCAGACCCCCATTTTTTACGACGGCACGATAGCCGACAATATCGGTTATCTTTCGCCAGAAGCCACGCCGGCTCAGATTTCCTGGGCGGCCGCCCAGGCGAATGCGGCCGGCTTTATCGACGCTCTGCCTCGGAAATACGAAACATTGTTGAGTGAGGACGGTACGAATCTTTCCGGCGGACAACGCCAGCGGCTTGCGCTGGCGCGGGCGTTTCTGTCGTCGGCGCCGATTATTATCCTCGATGAGCCGACGAGCGCAGTTGACGACAAGTCGGAAGCAGCAATACGTGAGGCCATTTCCAGGCTGCGCGATACGCTCGGGAAAACGATCTTGCTGATCTCTCATAGCAGCCAGGCCGTAGCGGATGCCGACAGCATCCTTTATCTAAAGCACGGCCGTCTGGATGTCGTGCGCGGACGAGATGCGCCCTTAGCCGCGCATTGAAAACTTTCATCACCGGATGCGCGAGGAGCGGATGCCGGTGAGTTTAGACCGTATAGCAGCAGGTTAGAAAAGATGGACGAGACCTTGTTTAATGATAAGGCAATACTGGTTACGGGCGGAACGGGCTCTTTTGGGCAGAAGTTCGTTTCCACAGTGCTGGAGAAGTACAAGCCGCGCCGCCTGATCGTCTTCAGCCGCGACGAGCTGAAGCAGTATGAGATGGCCCAGCATCTGTCTCCGTCCGATCATCCCAGCCTGCGGTATTTCATCGGCGATGTGCGTGATGCGGGACGCCTGGAGATGGCGATGCGCGATGTCGATATCGTCGTGCATGCTGCCGCGCTGAAGCATGTGATGGTTGCGGAATACAATCCGTTTGAATGCATACGCACAAATGTGATTGGTGCGGAAAATGTCGTGAATGCCGCCATGAAGTCGGGTGTGCAGCGGGTCATCGCATTGTCCACCGATAAGGCGGTCAATCCGATCAACCTGTACGGCGCCAGCAAGCTGGCCTCGGATAAGATTTTCGTTGCGGCGAACAATCTGAGCAGCGGCGTCAAAACCCGGTTTTCTGTTGTGCGCTACGGAAATGTCCTGGGATCGCGCGGCAGTGTCATCCCATATTTCCGGAAGCTGATTGCGGAGAAGGCGGAGTTCCTGCCGATCACGGATGCACAGATGACACGGTTCTGGATTGCTCTGACCGATGGCGTGAATTTTGTGCTTTCCCGCTTGCAGGATATGCATGGCGGCGAAATCTTTATTCCGAAGATCCGCAGTATGCGTGTCACAGATCTTGCCACGGCCATGGCGCCCGACATGCCGCAGCGCGTGATCGGCATCCGGCCCGGAGAGAAACTGCATGAATTGCTGATCTCCAAGGATGACGCCAGGATGACCTGGGAGACGGATGATCGATACCTCATCGAGCCAACCCTGAACCAGTTCACCAGGAAAGCCCTGTTTGGCAACGAGTTCCGCAAGGCGAATCCCGAATTTGAATACGCCAGCAACAGCAACAATGATTGGCTGACGATCTCGGAACTGCGCGATCTGCTCGCCACGGTGTGAAGCGCACCCCTTTTCCACACTGGCGGATATGCAGGATATGGCAAGCATGACAACATCAACTGCGGCACGGCTGGAACTTCTGCTGAAGGCCTTCGCCGACCGCAATCCCATGGGCTGGAGATCGGTTGAGACAAACCGGGCCGGTAATACGGCGCTGTTCGATGAACTGGGCGGCAAGATGTCGTCTTGGGCGGAAGCGGTGCTGGGGGATAGCTGGGCCACAACCCTGATTGATGGCTATAAATTCTTTACGACCAACGTCAATCGCCACCAGTTGCTCTACGAAGGTGCCGGGCGTTATCGCCACAGCAATTACCAGGAAGTCTATGAGGCGACATACAGTCAGGCCGACTTTATGAATGCCTATCATTGGGGCGTCTACCTCACGACCTTCTTCTGGGGGCATCACCTGAAGCTGTATGGCTTTTTCCGTGACCAGTTTCTGGCTCGCCTGCAGCCGGAAGATCGCCATATTCTGGAGCTTGGTTCGGGATCTGGTATCTGGGGCTTCCTGGCGGTCGACGGGCAGCCCAGGCTTTCGGTGTCCGGTCTTGATATCAGCGAAACCTCCGTTGCCCTGGCGCGCCAAATGGCCTCTGCCATTGGGCTGGCCGATCGCGCTTCATATACGACGGCGGATGCTTTGCGTGCAGCGCTGCCCGAGCCGGCCGACGCCTGCATCAGTTGTTTCCTCGCAGAGCATCTGGAGCAGCCACAGGACCTGTTCGAGAGCATCGCCCGTAACACGAAAAGCGGTGGCTTGGTGTTCGTGACCTTGGCGCTGACGGCGGCGGAAGTCGATCATATCTACGAATATAAGCGCGAATCCGAACCAATCCTGATGGCCGAGCGTGCCGGGTTGCGTCTGGTGGCGGCCAATTCGGCCGCTCCGGAAGGTTTCCCGCTGGAGCGGAAATACCTGCCGCGGTCCATGGCGATGGTTCTGCAAAAGCGTCGTGGCGATATCTGGTAATCGGTCCCGTCATGCAGGCTATGCCAACTCTCCCTGAGATCGAGGACGTACTCGCCGCTGCGCCCGCCACGAGGCGGCCGCGTCTTAGCCTAGCCGTGCTGCGTTCGATCACGGTGGAGGGCATCGAGCCTTATTTGAAATACCTTGGCCTCCAGGCGGGCTTTCAAACCGAGGTTCGCTTCGGTGGGTTCGACACGGTCATCCAGGAGGCGATAGCCCCGCAGTCCGATATCCTGACGAAAGAGCTGGATGCAGTTCTTGTTTTCATGCCGGTGGCTGCGGTTTCGCCGCTGATTGCCCGGGGGCTTGCGGCTGGGAAGCCTGAAGAGATCGAAGCGGAGCTCGACAGGCTTTCGGATATCTTCCGTATTGTTGTGGCCGGGATTCGGGAAAAGACCAGTGCCCTTGTCCTCTGGCAGGGTTTCGAGGGGCCGCTGACTCCCAGTTTCGGCGCCGTCGATCCGGCCCTGGAGCATGGGCAGGCCGAGGTCGTTGCCCGTCTGAATGGCCGGTTGCATGCCGTTTTGCGCGAAGCGCAGGATGCTTTTGCCGTCGATCTTGACCTCTGCCTGCGTCGCGTCGGCGCTGCAGACTTTTACGATCCTCGGTACAGGCTCATCGCGCGTGCGCCATACAAAACGCGCGGCCTGTTTGAAATTGCAGTGGAGAATTTCAAATTCATCCGCGCGGCCAAGGGCCTCAACAAGAAGTGCCTTGTTCTGGATTGCGACAACACCCTCTGGGGCGGCATTGTTGGCGAGGATGGTCTGGCAGGTATCAAGATCGGCCAGGATTATCCTGGCTCGGCTTTTGCCGACCTGCAGAATGAAGTCGTCAATCTGTACCATCGCGGCATCATACTTTGCCTGTGCAGCAAGAATAACGAGGCCGACGTCTGGGAGGTTTTGAGTGACCACCCGGATATGCTGCTGCGGCCACACCACATCGCCGCCTCCCGCATCAACTGGTCGAATAAGGCGGAGAATCTGAAGGCACTGGCTGTCGAACTAAATATCGGTCTCGATAGCATGGTGTTCATGGATGACAGTGATTTCGAAATTAATCTGGTCCGGGAAAGCCTGCCTGACGTGGCGGTCATCCAGTTGCCCAAGGGCCGTCCCGCCGATTTCGCCGGCACTCTGGCGAATTGCGGCCTGTTTGACTCGTTGCGTATCACGGCTGAAGACCGCAAACGCGGTGAAATGTACAAAGTCGATGCCGAACGCAAGCGGGTTAAGGCTGATTCTGTCGGGCTGGGAGATTATCTTCGCGGCCTGCAGATGCAGCTTGAGTTCGGATATGCCGATGCGCAGACCTATGCGCGGATCGCGCAGCAGACCCAGAAAACCAACCAGTTCAACCTGACGACGCGGCGGTATAACGAAGCCGATATTGTGACTTACTCCCAGTCGAACCGGCATGACGTCATATGGCTGCGGGTGGCCGATAAATTCGGCGACCTGGGCGTGGTGGGCACGGCCATTCTTGCCTATGAGGGTGCTGCGGCGCAAATCGATACGCTGCTCATGTCATGTCGCGCGCTTGGCCGTGGCATAGAAGCGGCTTTTCTGGATGAACTGCTGCGTGTTGCACAACTACGCGGGGCGAGCAGTGTCGAGGGTGAGTATATACCCACGGCCAAGAACAAGCAGGTCGAAAGCTTCTATCCTGCCAATGGCTTTTCGGAACTGGGGCGTGATGCGGCGGGCGTTTCCCGGTTTTCGCGCAGCCTTTCCGGCTATGAATATCGGCGCGACAATACTTTTTCCATGATCAGGAATGCAGGCGAGGACAGCGTCAATGAGTGACCAGAAAATCGGACCGCAGGTCTATGAGCTTATTGCCAGCATCATGCGGGTTCCAACGGACAGTGTGACGTCGGATGCGTCGCCGAAGACGATCCCGCAATGGGATTCTCTGAAGCACATGACCCTGATTCTGGCAGCAGAGGAAAAGTTCAAGGTCGCTTTCAGCGACGAAGACATCGTTGGCATCGACGATGCGGTCAGCCTGATTGCTGCGCTGGAGGCCAAGAGGGGGGGCTGGCATGTATAATCCCTATGCCATTGGCCGGCGGGTTTACCTGCGACATCCGACAGAACAGGATGCCGAAGGTCGCTGGCACGAATGGTTCAGCGACGAAGAGACCGCACTATGGATCGGGTCTCATCATTTTCCCAATTCGGTGGATCGCCAGCGTGAATTTTACCGGTCGATAGCCAATTCGAAGGATCGTGTGGTTCTGTCGATCATCGACAAGGAAACCGAGCGCCATATTGGGGTTTGCAATCTGAATGGTATCAATTGGGTGCATCGGTATGCCGATCTGGCCATTGTGATGGGTGAGCCGGAATTCCGCAGCGGCCCTCATGTCATAGATGCGTTTTCCACTCTGATCCGGGTTGCGTTCATGCGCCTCAACCTTCGGATTGTGAAGGGTGGCTACATGGCCTGCAACGAGGCTTCGAAGGCCATTCTCGACCTTCTGCGGTTCCAGGAAGTCGGTCGGATCAAGGATATGTACTGGGTCAACGAGGCATATACAGATGCTGTTTCGGTTGCCCTGCGCCAGGAAGACTGGCTGAAGCGCAATCCCGGTGCCAGTGATGCCGGTTGACGGGGAGCGCGCCTGATGACGGATGCGCCGGTTAAGCCCATGCTGCCTTATGGGCGGCAGGATATAGATGACACGGACATCGCTGCGGTTGTCAGCGCGCTGAAGTCAGACTTCCTGACCACGGGTCCTGCCGTACCCGCCCTTGAAGCGGCATTGTCGAGCCGTATGGATGGCGCTCATGTGGTCGTCTGCAGCAATGGTACGGCCGCCCTCCATCTGATGGCGCTGACGCTGCCGCTACAGCCCGGCGATGTGATGGTTGTGCCGGCGATAACCTTCTTGGCCACGGCCAATGCGGCGCGTTATGTCGGGGCCGAAGTTGAATTTTCCGATGTTGACCCCGATACGGGGCTGATGACGCCGGAAAACCTGCTGCAGGCCGTGAAGCGGGCTGAGAACAGGTTTGGCAAAAAACCGCGCGTTGCCACGGTTGTGCATATGGGCGGTCAATGCGGTGACTTGCCGGAACTCGCGGCGACAGCAGGCGGCCTGAATATCGACCTGATGGAAGATGCCGCGCATGCCGTCGGGACGCGATACGCCGTCGGCAATGACTGGATTCCGGTCGGGGCCTGCCGGCATTCAACGATGACGAGTTTTTCCTTTCATCCAGTCAAGACCATGACAATGGGCGAGGGCGGTGCGGTGGCGACGCGCGACCCGGTTCTGGCCGAGCGACTGGCAGCGGCCCGCAATCATGGCATGCGTCGCGATCCGGCCAGCTGGAGCCCGGACAGCCCGGGCCGTACAGCCGAGGGCGCTGGCCTGCCCTGGTATTATGAGATGCAGGAGCCAGGCTATAATTACCGGGCCACCGATATCCAGGCTGCTTTGGGGCTAAGCCAGCTTGGCCGTCTGGATCATTTCGTCAGCCGCCGCACCGCGCTGGTTGCCCGGTATCGTCGCGGATTGGCCGACCTGGCACCTGTGGTGCAGCCTGTCCGCGAACATGAAGGCTGTGATGCCGCCTGGCATTTGTTTGTGGTGCGCATCGACTTTGCAGCACTGGGCCTGAGCCGTCTTGATGTCGTCCGTCGCCTGCAGGCCAGCGGGATCGGCACGCAGGTGCATTATATCCCGCTGCATTGGCAGCCTTATTACAGCGGCCGGTATGGTGAGATCAGCCTGCCTGGCGCCGAATCCTATTATGCCCAGGCATTGTCGCTGCCGCTGTTCTCGGCAATGTCGGAATCCGATGTTGATCGGGTCATCGAGGCGCTGACGAATATTGTACGTCGGGGATGATCGAGCGCTGGTATTTCCGGGTCGCTTCGGCTGCGAGTTGGGGCGCAGGCCATATGGCCCGCTGCCTGCCTCTGGCGCGCGCAATGCGGCATGCTATGCCAAATGCGGAAATCCATTTTCTGCTTGATCACGATGCACTCGGCTGGCGGGAAATTCTTGTGTCAGAAGGCTTCCCTGTTGCTGACACGATCCCGGCGCAAGGTCTGTTTGGCCTGATTCTGGATCACCCAGAGCCGGATGAAGCGGTTTTCCCGAATGCCGCGATGGTTGCTTTTATTGACGATGACGGCAGCGGCTTTCGCGCGGCAGACCTGATTATTCACCCTCACCCCGGGCGCACCGATAATGTCATTATGGGTATTCCGGCATTATGCGGTGCACCGTATGTCCTGATCGACTCCGCCTGGCGGGATTTGCGGAATGACCGGGCGCCGCGTCCCGTTGCATCGATCCTCGTTGCCTTCGGCATGGTCGACAGTGTCAACGCCGCGGGAGCTGTCCTGTCGGCGCTGCAGGACTCCGGTGGCCCTCTGCCGCATATCGATATTGCGATCGGCGCCGCTGCGCTGCATCGGCAGCAGATTGAGGATTGGGTAAGCGGGCAGGGTCATTCCGCCCTGCATATCGGATCATCAGACATTCGGGCGTTGGTTTCGCAGGCTGACATCGTGATCGGCGCCTGCGGGGTCAGTCTGCTGGAGCGGCTGGCGGCCGGTGCGGTCAATCTGGTTGTCTCGCAAAATGCGACGCAGGCCCGGCTTGCGCAGAATCTGATGGCGCATGACGCGATTGTCATGGGCGGTACGATGCCCGATTTTGACCGCCGGGCTTTCCTCACGGCATATCGGGAGCTTTGCGCTTCGCCGCATCTGAGGGAAAAACTCTCGGCGGCAGGCAGAAATCTGGTCGACGGTCTGGGGCCTGCGCGGGTCGCCAGCCACCTTGCGAAGCTGTCGAGCGACGCATCAAACACACCCCGGGCAAACTGAGTATGGATCTGTCACAGTACAAGGTCGTGTTCTGCGACAGCCTGGAAGCCCTGGATGCGGCGCAGCGCGACGGCCTGTCGGCCAATGCGCATATCCTGTCGAGCTCACCCGCCGTTCTGACCGGGCTTCAGGCCGCGGAAGATGTGGATGCCCGGATTCCGCATGATGTCACGGAGGCATTCATCCGGCGCGTCGGGCAGTATACCTCTTCTCTTTTCTCGGCTCTTTCTGAATCCGCGGAGCTTCGTGAGGCAGCGATTGCGGGCGCGTATGGCGCATTTATGGGGCATATGTTCCTGCATAAGGCTCTGATGGTAACGGGTGAGGATCTGACCGAGCCGCGGCTGGTGCTGCAGCCCGTTACCGGTACCGCAAAGGTTGATCGCGACCTGCAGTCGCCCTGGCCGGATTTCCTGAAAGCGAATCCGCTCCTGAAGACGGTCGACATCAAAGTCCAGCTCCCCTCGCATGGAACATCCTTTGGTGGGAAAGCTCCCAGCCTTGGCTGGCATATGAGGAATTTGCGGCTGAACCGGATCGCCTATCGGGTCCTGGCGGCCATCGGGCCGCGCCTGCCTGCAAGCTGGCGGCTCAAGCCGGACGTTCTGGTTCTCCGGGACAGCAATGAGTTGGTCAAGGATGCCGCCGTTGCGCTGGCGGTGAAGGGTCACAGGATCATTCCGCTGAAGCTGCCGCTTGGCAACAGCCGCGCCCTGACAGAGCCGCAGCACAAGTTTCTGAAAGCCGCCGTCCGGAGTGCTTTCGATCGTCATTACAAGGAATTCTTCCTGCCAGCGCTGCATGACCAGCTTGTCGAGAGACTGGTGGCATCCTCTCAAAGCCAGATGGAATCCTCTCGGGGCTTGCAGAAACAGGCAGCCAGCCGGCTGGAGACGTATAAATCCGATGGTTCTGAACCCCGGGCGATGATTTTGCATGGCGCGCCCATGACCGCGGGTGGGGCCGGCCTGCACGCTGCCGCTCGGACTCTCGGCATCCCGATGTTTGGTTTCCAGCACGGAGTGCGTCGTGAAATTGCCAACTGGCCGATCGATGCCAGCGTCATCAACGAAAATAACTACTGCGACGCGATGCTGACCTTCAACGGAGTCGCGGCCCGGGTGAGCCGTGAGGGCAACGCGTTTTCGTCATCACCGGCCTATACCGTTGGCCTGCCCAGTGACTACTGGCGTTTATCGCGTCTCGCCATGACGCCGGCTGTCCAGCCCCTGCTTTACGTTTCGACCCTGTTGTATCGCGGCATACGGCAGATATCGACAACGGCACTCACGGATCTTGAACGGGGCGAGCGCGAGATCGCCATCATTTCCAGGGTTCTTTCCAGGCTCCCGCATCAGGTGCTCTACAAGCCATACCCTTCGCTCCGGTATGCTGACCTTGATCCGGCCTTGGCCGCAGCCGGCCGGGCGGATAATGTCGATGTCTTTCTGGATGAGTTCGACCTGAGGTTCATGGTGCGCCGGCACAGGATCGTGGTCACGGGTGGCGCGACCAGTACCGTCGGATGGTGCGCATTATCCGGCCTGCCACTGGTCTTTATCGACGACCCGGCGGCACAGCCGCTCAGTTCGGAAGCGCGGCAGATGTTCGACGACGCGTTTTTCCGCTTTGATGCCGCGGCGCCGGATTTCCATGACAGGCTCAAGGATTTTCTCTCCCTGCCGATAGAGCAGATCGAAGCGGCGGCGCGTGCGAAATCTGCTGCGCGCGCGCGAGTCGTGCAGGAGCTGTTCGGTGCGGCTGCAAGCCCGGGGCGTGCGGCGCGCGAGGCCATCCTCGGCCACTTGCAGCGCAACTTGAAGGAAGAGGGGCTTACCCCATGACGAAAACATGGAATGGGGTGATCGAATTTGGCGGGCGGCGCATAGGCAGCGGATCGCCCACTTTCGTGATTGCAGAGATCGGGATCAACCACGAGGGCGATGTCGCCGCCTGTCTGGATATGGTGGATGCCGCAGCCAAATGCGGTGTTGACGCGATCAAGCTGCAAAGCGTGAATGCAGACGAAAGCTACGTGCAGGGCACGGAAAGCCACAAGATATTCTCGGCGGCGGCTCTCACCCCTGAGGAAACCGGCCGCGTATTCGAGCGCGCCCAGAAGCTTGGCATGGAGGCTTTCACGACGGTTGGCGATCTGCCGACCCTGGAATGGGTGCAGCGCCTTAATCCGCCCGGCTACAAGATTTCTTCCGGATTGCTGTCTGCCGGCCCAATCCTGCGGGCGGTAGCCGGCCTGCAAAAGCCGCTGTTGATGTCGACCGGGATGTCCGAGGCCGGCGAAGTCGACGCTGCCGTTGCACTGGCGAAATCCGCAGGCGCAACAGGAATCGGCCTGTTCCAGTGTACGTCGATTTACCCGGCTCCGGCAGAGACTTTGGATCTCCGTGTCATCGGCACGTACCAGCAGAAATACGGCATTCCGGTGGGCTATTCCGATCACTGCCTCGGCATCGATGCCTGTGCTTTTGCCGTTGCGGCCGGCGCCGACATGCTGGAAAAGCATTTCACCCTGGATGTCAGCCGTCCGGGTTTCGACCACCGCATCTCTCTTGATGTGGCCGACATGACGGAAATGGTGCGCAAGGTGCGTCTGGCCGAAGCCATGCTGGGACATGCCGCCAAGAGCTTGCATCCGCTTGAGCGGAAGACCAGGGAATTCGGACGTCGCTGCCTTGTCGCGCGCCGGGACATCCAGTCTGGCGAAGTGTTGTCGGCAGATAATGTGGCGGTCAAACGCCCGCTGCCCGGCAATCGCGGCCTGGATCCGGCCTTCTACGATGCAGCTATAGGGAAAAGGGCGCGAACGACGCTGAAGCGCGATCAGGTTCTGTCTGCCGCCGATGTTGAAGGACTGGATTGAGTATTCCGATGTCGCCCACACCCATCAGACTTCTGTTGACCTGTGCCGGAGGGGCAACGATTCCCTTCCTCGCGGCCGCGCTGGCCTCGTCGAAGATTCTGAAAGTGACGGTGTTCGGCTGTGACTCAAGCCGCGCGGTCGGAGACAAAGCTGGTTTGCCCGACGTACATCTCGTTCCGGCCGGCAGCGATCCGGGTTACGCGTCCGTTTTGCTCGCGCTGGCGCAGCGGTTGGCCATCGACATCATCTGGCCCGGGTCGGATGAAGAAGCCATGGCGCTGGCGGCCGCCCGGTCAACATTCGATGCGGCCGGCATCCGCCTCCTGGTCAGCGATGAGCAGTGCCTGCGCCTGCTGACCAATAAGGCGGATGTCTACAAGCGTCTTGCAGCGGCAGAGATACCGTGCCCGGACTATACGGTGGTGCATGGCGCGGATGACCTGCAGAAGGCGCTGTCTTTCTATGAATTTCCGCGCAGCGCTGTCGTGGTTAAGCCGGTATCCGGCCGCGGTGGCCGTGGCGTTATTGTTCTGCCCGGCAATGCCAGCGTCGAGCCGTGGATCGGCAGCGGCGCGCGCGAAGCGCGGATGTCCGGGACCCAGCTGCCGGATAGTTTTAATGCCGCCGTGTATTCGAGCGGCCTGATGGTCATGCCGATCATGGGTGGGCCGGTTTACGATGCCGATGTTTGTGCCATCCGTGGTCGGCCGATCGGCATCTCCGTTCGCAAACGTTATAATCCGACCGGTATTCCCTATACGGGAAACCTGGTGTTTCGTGACGCGGCGCTGGAGCAGTTCTGCGGCAGGATTGCCGCAGCGCTGAATCTCGATGCCCTGCACGACTACGACCTGATGACCGATCGGAATGGGAATATCAGGTTGCTTGAGGTCAATCCGCGACCCAGCGGCAGTTTCATATCGACGGTTGCGGCCGGATCGAATCTGGCCGAAGTTGCCATTGCGGCAAAGCTGGATATGGAAATACCTTACCGGCCCGTGGATGGCGCGGTCGATGTGTCGCTGGAGGCTGGCGCCTTGCGGGTGCGGGCGGCCTGATGAGAGCTGTTGCCATTATCCAGGCGCGGATGACGTCGACCCGGCTGCCGGGCAAGGTTCTGGCTGAGATTGGCGGCAGGCCCAGTCTGCAGGTCATGATCGAGCGCATCCGGCCGACACAGGGTCTGACCGAGATTGCTGTTGCAGCAACCGTGCTGCCGCCGGACGACGCCATCGAAAGCCTGTGCCGCGATATGGGAATCCGGTGCTTCCGCGGCGATGAGCAGGATGTGCTGGGCCGCTATGTTGCCGCGGCGGCGGCTTTCTCTGCCGACATCGTGGTGCGGCTGACGGCCGATTGTCCCATGCATGATCCCGCCGTGATCGAGCAGGCGCTGCAGCTTTTTGCCAAAGGCGGCTACGATCATGTCTCCAATGCAGTGCAGCGGACCTATCCTGATGGCCTCGATGTGGAAGTGATGAGCCGGGCTGCGCTGGAACGGGCCGGTCGCGAAGCCAGTCATCCCTTCCTGCGCGAACATGTGACCACCTATATCCGCTGCAGCAAGCCGGAACTGGGCTGTGGCCAGTTCTCGCTCGGTCATATCCTGAACGACAGCGACCAGTCGGCCATGCGCTGGACGGTCGATCGCCAGGAAGACCTGGATCGCGTGCGCCGTTTCTTCGCCGGCCTGCCGCAAGGATTTTCCTGGCGCGAGGCGGCCAGACGCAATGATGAATTCTCCTGAGGCACCGAGGTAATCATGCCCCGTAATTACGAAAAGTCGCTGGCGTTATACGAACGCGCGACCCGCACCATTCCGATGGGCACACAGACTCTCTCGAAAGCCTCGATCTCGCTGGTGAAAGGCGCGGGCCCGCTGTTCCTGCAGTCGGGCAAGGGCGCCCATGTCACTGATGTGGATGGCAATGTTTTCGTCGACTACATTCTCGGTCTGCTGCCGGTCGTCATTGGCTATGCGGATGAAACGGTCAATCAGGCCGTGATCGGGCAGGTGGAGCGCGGGGCATCCTTCTCGCTGGCCACGCCGCTGGAAGCCGAGCTGTCGGAACGGCTGGTCCGGCTGATTCCGGGCGCCGATATGGTGCGTTTCGGCAAGAACGGTTCCGATGTCACCACGGCGGCGATCCGGCTGGCCCGCGCCCATACCGGCCGCGAGGAAGTCGCCATGATGGGCTATCATGGCTGGCATGACTGGTATATCGGCACCACGGCGCGCGATGCCGGCGTGCCGGCCGCCATCAAGGCGCTCTCGCATGCACTGCCGTTCAACGATGCGGATGCCCTGGAAGACCTGCTGCGCAAGCGCGGCGACAGGATTGCCGCGCTTATCCTGGAGCCTTCGAGCAAGACGCCGCCGCTGCCCGGTTTCCTGCAGAAGGTCCGGGCCCTGACCGAACAGTATGGCGTGATCCTGGTCTTCGATGAGATCATCACCGGCTTCCGGATCGCCATGGGCGGCGCCCAGGCCTATTACGGCGTCACGCCGGACCTGTCGTGTTTTGGCAAGGCTATGGCAAACGGCCTGCCGCTGTCGGCGCTGGTCGGCCGGGCCGATATCATGCGGGGCCTGGACCGGATCTTCTTCTCCACGACATTCGGCGGCGAGGCGTTGTCGCTGGCCGCGGCCATTGCCACGATCGACAAGCTGGAAGCCACCGATGGGCCGACGCGGCTTTGGCGCCTGGGTGAGCGGTTGATCGCCGGTGCCAACGCGCTGATGGATCGCTATGGCCTGGGCAACCAGATCCGGTTCGAAGGCGAAGGCTGGTGGCCGCGATTGGCGCTGCATCCGGAAGGGGCGGTCGATGCCGGTCTGCTTGGCGGGCTGCTGCGCCAGGAACTCGCCGAGCGCGGCATATTGCTGGCGTCGAGTTTCAATCTCTGCCTGGCCCATGATACGCCGGCGGTGGAAGCCGAAACGATGACGGCCTTTGCTGCTGCGGGCGAGACGCTGCGCGCGGCCCTGGCCAGCAGCGACCCGCGGCAGTTCCTGCGCGGCGAACTGGTCGCCCCCGGCTTCTCGGTGCGATGACAATTCGGCTTCGGCCTGCCGGCAGTGCCGATGCCGCGCAGCTGTTCGACTGGGTCAACAGGCCCGACTCGCTGGCCGGCAAGCGGCATACGACGGCGGCCATTCCGTGGGACATCCATGTTGCCTGGCTGACACGCCAGCTTCAGGATCCGGCTTCCGGACTGTGGATCGTCGAACAGGATGGCGTGGCCGTGGGCCAGGTGCGCCTAGGCAATACGCCCAGCGGTCGACGATTGGTTGATATCTATGTCGTGGCGGCGGCCCGTCGCAACGGTCTGGCCTCGGCCGCGCTTCGGCTGGCCCTGCAACAGGCTGCAGCCCGCTGGCCGGGGCAACCGGTCCATGCCGAGGTGATGGCGGATAACCAGCCGTCCCACCGTCTGTTCCGGCATCTAGGTTTCGCGCCGGCTGGTGGCGACGATACATACATGCTTTACGAATTCACACCGCAAGGCGGAGACAGACCATGACCCAGGGCAGGCCCCGCCGCGTAGCGGTGATCGCGGCGCATCCGGATGACGAAGTGTTGGGCTTTGGCGGCGCCATTGCGCGGCATGCCGATGAAGGAGCCGAAGTGCGGATTCTGATCCTCGCCACCGGCCTGGCATCGCGCGGCCCTGCTGCGGCCGATGCGCTGGCCGCGCTGCAGGATCACGGGCGTCGGGCCGCCGCTATCCTGGGCGCCGGCATCGAGTTTGCCGACTTCCCCGACAACCGCATGGATTCCGTGCCGCTGCTGGATGTGGCGCAGCGTGTGGAAGCCTTCCTTGCCGGCTTTGCGGCCGAGCAGGTCTATACACACCATGCCGGCGACCTCAATGTCGATCATCGCATCACCCAGGCCGCCGTACTGACAGCCTGCCGGCCGTTGCCCGGTGCCGTCACGCGGACCCTGCTGGCTGGGGAGGTGAACTCGGCGACCGACTGGGCTGGCCCCAACGCCGCCCCCTTCATGCCGACCGAGTATCTCGATATCGGTACGACGCTGGACCGCAAGCTGGCCGCCATGGCCTGCTATGCGGGCGAGCTGCGCGACTGGCCGCATGCCCGTTCGCTGGATGCCATCTGCGCCCAGGCCCGTTTCCGCGGTGCCCAGGCTGGCCTGCCGGCCGCCGAGGCCTTTATCACCCTGCGTCGTCTGGCCTGATTCTGTGGCGGGAGCAATGACACATATCGTTACCGTGGTCGGCGCGCGGCCGCAATTCGTCAAGGCCGCAACCCTCTCGCGCCGCCTGCGTGCTGCTGATATGGGGGGATTGCGGGAAACCATCATCCATACCGGCCAGCATTACGACGATGCGATGTCCGGCAGTTTTTTCCGCGATCTGGGCATTCCGGCACCGGCTTTGAATCTGGATGTCGGCAGCGGCTCTCATGGCGCGCAGACCGGTGCTATCATGGCCAGCCTGGAGGCGGCTCTGCCCGATCTGGCGCCGGACCTGATTCTGGTTTATGGCGACACCAACTCCACCCTGGCGGCGGCACTGGTTGCCGCCAAGGCCGGTATTGCGCTGGCCCATGTCGAGGCGGGTCTGCGCAGCTTCCGCCGGGCCATGCCGGAAGAGATCAATCGCGTCGTGACCGATCGCCTGTCCGATCTGCTGTTCTGCCCGTCGCAGGGTGCGGCAGACCAGCTGCGGCGCGAAGGCCGCGATCAGGGCGTGCATGTCTGCGGCGATGTCATGTATGACAGCTTCCTCTACTATCGCGACCACGCGGATGCGCAGGCGGCAACGGCAAAGCACGGTTTGTCCGGGCGACCTTTCATTCTGGTCACGCTGCACCGCGCCGAGAATACCGACGATCCGGCGCGGCTGGCCTTCCTGTTCGCGGCATTGAGCCGTGTTGCTCAAACCATGCCGGTGCTGCTGCCGCTCCATCCGCGCACACGCCAGGCCATTGCCCGTCTCGATATCCGCCCCGGTCCGGGTATCCGGATCACCGACCCGCTGCCCTATGCCGAAACCATCGGCCTGGTCAGTGCCGCTGCGGCGGTGGCGACGGATAGCGGCGGCTTGCAGAAAGAAGCCTTCTTCGGTGCAACGCCCTGCATCACGCTGCGCGATGAAACCGAATGGGTCGAAACCGTCGCGGCAGGCTGGAATCGCCTGATGCCCAAGGGTGACGAGGCTCTGGTGGCAGACAGCATCCTGCAGGCGGCGGCCGAGCGGCCTGCGGCGTCCCCGCCGCCGCTATTCGGTCGCGGCGATGCTGCCGGCGAAATTCTGGCCGTGCTGAAACAAGCCCGATGAAAGTGCTCTATGTCGCCCGGCTGTTCAGCGGCCTGGAGACCAGCCTCAGTCGCGGGGTCTGGGCGCCATCCGGCGTTCCCACCATTTTCAAGATCATCGAGGAACTGGCGCGGACGGCAAAGCCGCTGCGCCTGATCCTTGCCCGCAAGCCCGGGCATGGCAGCTGGCAGCGCCGGGACGATACCGATCTGGCCTGTGCCGGCCTGCCGGCCGAAGGCCGGGTGCTGGCCGGCGCGGAACGTTATCCGGCCTGGCTCGGTCGCCTGGGACGCATCCTGACCGAGGTGCGCCAGGCCTGGCTGATTCTGCGTGAAGTGCGTCAGTTCCGGCCCGACCTGATCTATATCGACCACGGCAATGCCTGGATTGCCGGTGTGCTGGCGCGCTGGGCGACGGCACCGGTTGTGTTCCGCGTCATGGGCGTCTATCCGGCCATGCGCGAAGCCCTGGTGGCACGGCGGCCGGCTGCCGTGCTGTTGCGCTGGTGCTATCGCGCGCCCTATGCCGCCGTGATCTGCACACAGGATTCCAGCGGCATCGAAACCTGGCTCGAAACGGCGTTGCATCCGGCGGTGCCGCGCCATGCGCTGGTCAATGGCGTCGATCTGCCGCCAGCCGACACGGGCAGTTCGGATCTGCCGTTCCGCAAGCCGGATGGGGCAACCACCGTAGGGTTTCTTGGCAAGCTCGAATGGAGCAAGGGCTGCGATGAGTTTCTCGCCGGCTTTCTTGATGCCTGGAAAAAAGCGCCGGGCCTGCACGCGGTTTTTATCGGCGCCGGCAGCCGTGAAGCCGATCTTCGCGCCGTTGCGCAGGCGGCCGGCGCAGCCGACTGCGTGACCTTTGTTTCCCGCGTTCCACATCCTGTGGTGCTGAAACTGCTGCGCGAGATCGACATCTATGTGTCGATGAATCGCTTCGGCAATCTCAGTGTCGCCAATCTGGAAGCCATGCGGCTGGGTCTGTGCATGGTGTTTCCGGCCGCCCAGCCGGAAACCGGCGTGGATGTCCTGACCGAACTTTACATGCCGGACAATACGGCCCTGCGCATTGCATCGGCAGCCGACAGCGCCGGCCTGAGTGCCGCGATCACCCGGTTGCATGCCAATCCGGACGAGCGTCGTCAGCGCGCAGCAGCGACGGCCAATGCGGCTGCCGCATTCATTCCCGGCTGGCGTCAGCGGATCGATGCCGAAATGGATATCATTCGCGGCGTTGCCGCCGGTCGTCAGTCCTGATCCGTCAGGCCGCGAGGCGGACAGCCGCGATGATCCGGTCTGCCACGGCATCCGGCATGAATGGGTGGAAGGGCAGGCTGAGAATGTCGCGGCTCAGCTGCTCACTGACCGGCAGCGACCCGGCACCGGCGCCAAAGGTCTCATAGGCAGGCTGCAGATGCATCGGGCGGGGATAATAGACCGCGGTCGGAATGCCGGCTGCCTTCAGCTTCGTAGCCAGCGCGTCGCGCTCGGGTGTCAGGATCGAATACTGCGCCCAGGCGCTGCGATGCCCGTCCAGGCGCCGGGGCGTCGTCACCACGCTGGCAAGACCCGCATCGTATCGCGTGGCCAGCGCCTCGCGCGCCACCAGTTCATCGGCAAAACTCGGCAGCTTGGCCAGCAGGATGGCGGCCTGCAGGGTATCCAGGCGGCCATTCACGCCAACCCGCACGATGTCGTATTTGTCATCGCCTTTCCCATGCGCGCGGATCGAGCGCAGGATATGGGCCAGGCTGTCATCGTCGGTCATGATGGCGCCGCCATCGCCGTAGCAGCCCAGCGGCTTGGCCGGAAAGAAGCTGGTCGTGGTCACTGGCGCCAGGGTGCCGACATGACGGTTGTTCTGCATCGCGCCAAAGCTCTGTGCCGCATCGGACAGCACGAACATGCCTTCGCGTTCGGCGAGCGCATTGAGCGCGGGATAATTGGCCGGCAGGCCGAACAGGTCGACGGCGATGATCGCACGCGGGCGCAGGTTGCCGGCCTGCCGGACAGTTTTCAGCGCGGCTTCCACCGAGTCTGTATCGATATTGAAGTGGCGCGGGTCGACATCGACGAAAACCGGCGTGGCGCCTAGCAGCAGCACGACTTCGGCGGTCGCGGTAAACGTGAAGGCTGGCATGAAGACCGCATCGCCCGGACCGACGCCCTTGGCCATAAGCACCATCTGCAGGGCATCGGTGCCGTTGGCGACGCCGATGACATGACGAGCGCCGCAAAAGGCCGCCAGGGCCTGCTCCAGCTCCGCAACTTCCGGACCCAGAATGTAGTTGCCATGAGCCAGGACCTGCGCAACACGGGCATCGACCAGCGGCTTCAGTTTTTCGTATTGCGCTTTCAGGTCGACGAAGGGAATGGCTTCAGGGGACGACATGGCTCACTCGTTGCGAAGCAGGGTCTTGAAAGCGCCGCGGAAGGTAGGAAATACGCTGTCAATCAGAACTGCCGGATCAAAAGGTCAGCCATTATCGATGATGCGCAGAGAGCGTCAATAGCAAGCGCAGCAGCTTTGAGCCGTGGTGTGTTTGGTGGAAGTTTGCGAGACTGCCGGCTGCATGGCTGAGCAAAGTTGCCGTCGATGATGAGGGTCGTTGCAGTTCTGCCCAGCCTTGCGGGCGGGGGTGCCGAGCGCGTCACCATCACGCTGTTGCGCAGTCTCGATCTGTCCCGTTATCGGCCGCAGCTGGTTCTGCTGCATGGCGCCGGCCCGCTGGCGGCCCTGCTGCCGGCTGACCTGCCGGTGCTGGATTTGCAGCGCCCGCGTCTGCGGCAGGCTATGCCGGCCTTGCTCGCGGCTCTGCGGCGGCTGCAACCGGATGTGACCTTCTCCAGCCTTGGCTACGTCAACCTGGCGCTGGCGGCGACCCGGTCGCTCTGGCCCGGCCGTCTGGTGCTGCGCGAAGCCAATCTGCCCAGCCTGGCCCTGCCGCAGGCGCCATGGCCGTGGATGACCAGGCAGGCTTACCGCTGGCTCTACCCACGCGCCGATCGCGTTCTGGCGACGTCCCGGCGCATGGCCGGTGAGCTGGCGGCCCTTGGCACACCGGAAGCGCGCCTCGAGATTTTGCCCAATCCTGTCGATGTCGCCGGTCTGCGGCAGTTCGCCGCGACGCCGCAGCGCCGTTCCGGCCCGGGGCGGCGCTTCGTTGCGGCCGGCCGGCTGGTGGTGCAGAAAGGCTTCGATCGCCTCATCCCGCTGCTGGGCAAGCTGCCGGATGCCCATCTCACCATTCTTGGCGACGGACCGCAGCGCGCCGCGCTTCAGGCGCTGGCGCAGCAGCATGGTGTCGCGCTCGACCTGCCCGGGTTTGTGACCGACAGTCCGGCCTGGTTTGCCGGTGCCGATGCCGTATTGCTGCCGTCCCGCTGGGAAGGCATGCCGAATGTGGCGCTGGAGGCCCTGGCCTGCGGCACGCCGGTGATCGCAACGCCGGAGTCCGGCGGCATTGCCGAGATTGCCGCAGTTGCACCGCCGGGTGCAGTGACGGTCGCGGGCTTCGACGCCGCCTTCGCAGCGGCAATGGCGGGCGCAGCGACGCGCACCGCAATCAGCCTGAGGGACAGTCTGCTGCCGCCGGCCTATGGCTCCGACGCCGTCGCCGTGCAGTTTGCCACGCTTCTCGACCACGTCATGCAGGGAGATTGATGACGGATGTGCGGCATTGCCGGCCTTGTTGATCTGAATGGCGTTGGCGCAAATGCGCGCGAACGCCTGGCGCCGGCTTTGCAGCGCATGCGCTTCCGTGGTCCCGATGGTGCTGAAACCTGGGCCGATGCGCGCTGCGCCTTCGGTCATCGCCGTCTTGCGATCATCGACCTGTCGCCGGGTGGCGTACAGCCGATGGCGCGGCATGACCGCGTCATCACCTTCAATGGCGAAATCTACAATCACGAAGCCTTGCGTCATGAGCTTGAACGGCTCGGCCATATCTTCCAGTCGCGGTCGGATACCGAGGTGTTGCTGGCAGGGTGGAAACAGTGGGGCCGCGACCTGCTGCCGCGGCTCTCTGGCATGTTTGCCTTCGCACTCTGGGATGCGGCAAAAGGCGAGCTGGTGCTGGCGCGTGACCGCTTCGGCAAGAAACCGTTGGTCTATGCCCAGACTGGCGGTCGGATCGGCTTTGCCTCCGACCTGACCGCGCTGCGCGGCATCATGGATGTTGCCGGCGATATCGATCCGCAGGCGCTGAAGCTGTATTTCGCCCTGCGCTACATTCCCGAACCCTGGACGATCCTGAAGGCCGCCCGCAAGCTGCCCATGGGTTCGCTGGCGCGCTTCAGTGCCGCCGGTCTGGTGATCGAGCGCTGGGATACCGGGGCCAGAGCCACGCGGCCGGTCTTCACAGATCGGCAGGACGCCATCGCCGCACTCCGGACGCGTTTCGATGCGGCCGTGGCCGAACGCCTGGTCTCGGATGTGCCGGTCGGCGCTTTCCTCTCTGGCGGCATCGACTCCGCCATCGTCTGCGCATCCCTGGCCAGCCAGGGCCGCAAAGTGCGCAGCTTCACCGTCGGTTTTCCCGGCGCGGCTGAGTATTACGAGGAGCGTCCGGCGGCGCGCCGCGTGGCGCAGCATCTGGGCCTCGACCATACCGAAGTCGAAATCGGCAGCGAAGATGCACGTGCTGCTGTCGAGGATGTTTTCGCCGCCTGCGACGAGCCCTTCGCCGACAGCTCGGCCCTGCCGGTCTATCTGCTGTCGCGGGAGACCCGCCGTCATGTGACCGTGGCGCTCTCGGGCGATGGCGCCGACGAGGTGTTTGCCGGCTATCGCAAGTATCAGGGTGAATTATGGGCCGGACGCTGGCAGGCGGTTCCGGCGCCGCTGCGCGGCATGGCCAGGGCGACGCTGGCTGCGCTGCCCGAAGGCAAAGGCCATCCGCTGCTTGAGCGTCTGCGGCAGGCCCGCCGGTTCATGGCCCATGCCGACAAGGCTGCCGTGGCACGGCAGGCCGGCTGGGCGGAAATGCTGGATGAACCCGCGTTATCGGGGCTGCTGATCGATGCCCCGGCGCAGCCCAGTGTCGAAAGCCTCTTCGCAGCGCTGCACGGCGCTGCTGATGGCGACGACATCAATCGCATGCTCTATGCCGAGCAGGGACTGGTGCTGAACGCCGACATGCTGCGCAAAGTCGACCTGATGAGCATGGCCAATTCTCTGGAAGTGCGCTGCCCCTTCCTCGATCGCGAGCTGACGGATATCGCGGCCGCCATACCGGGGGCCTGGAAACTGGAACCCGGCCGCGGCAAGGCGATCCTGCGCGATGCCTTCGCCGACCGGCTGCCGGCAGACGTCTTCCAGCTGCCCAAGAAAGGGTTCGAGATGCCGATTGCCGACTGGCTGAAAACCAGCCTGCGCGATCGTCTGCGCGCGGCCAGCGATCCGCAGCGCCTGAAGCGCCAGGGCCTGTTCCATGCAGCACCGGTGCAGCAATGGGTTGCCGATCTGGACAGCGGCCATCGTGATACCAGCTGGCAGCTTTGGGCCCTGATGGGCTTCCAGGCCTGGGCCGAGCGCGAGGGAATCGGTCTTTAGGAGATGGCGCTGCCGTTCAGATCGTAAGGCCCGGCCTTCTCGATCTTCACCTTAATCATGTCGCCGACCTTCACATCGGCGGCATTTTTTATTTTCACGATGCCGTCGATCTCCGGCGCATCGGCAAAGCTGCGGCCGGTGGCGGTGGTGCGCTTGGTCTCGTCGACCAGCACATCGAGGGTGCGGCCAACCAGGCGCTTGAGACGGCGCGCGCTGATCTTCTGCTGGGTTGCCATGAAGCGCTCCCAGCGCTGCTGCTTCACGTCATCGTCCACATGATCAGGCAGGTCGTTGGCGCGTGCGCCTTCGACATTCTCGTATTTGAAGCAGCCGACGCGGTCCAGCTCGGCCTCTTCCAGCCATTGCAGCAGGAATTCGAAATCGGCCTCGGTCTCGCCGGGGAAGCCGACGATGAAGGTCGAGCGGATTGACAGGTCCGGGCAGATTTCGCGCCAGCTCTTGATCCGCTGCAGCACCTTTTCCTGATTGCCCGGCCGGCGCATGCTTTTCAGCACGCGCGGCTCGGCATGCTGGAAGGGAATGTCCAGATAGGGAAGGATCTTGCCCTCCGCCATCAGCGGAATGATCTCGTCCACATGCGGATAGGGATAGACGTAATGCAGCCGCACCCAGGCGCCCAGGCTGCCCATGGCATCGGCCAGTTCGGTCAGCCGGGCTTTCACCTTGCGGTCGCGCCACTGGCTTTCGGCATGCTTGATGTCGACGCCATAGGCCGAGGTGTCCTGCGAGATCACCAGCAGTTCTTTCACGCCGGCCTTGACCAGGCGCTCGGCTTCGTAAAGCACGTCGTTCGACTGCCGGCTCGCCAGCTTGCCGCGCATGGACGGGATGATGCAGAAACTGCAACTATGATTGCAGCCTTCGGAAATCTTCAGGTAGGCATAATGCCGCGGCGTCAGTTTGATGCCCTGCGGCGGCACCAGGTCGATGAAGGGATCGTGCATCGGCGGTGCGGCGTCATGCACGGCATTGACCACGGCCTCGTATTGCTGCGGACCGGTGACGGCCAGCACATCGGGGAAGATGCCGCGGATCTTGTCGGCCTCGGCGCCCATGCAGCCGGTGACGATGACGCGGCCGTTCTCGCGCATGGCTTCACCGATGGCTTCCAGCGATTCCTGCTTGGCGCTGTCGAGGAAACCGCAGGTATTCACCAGCACCACATCGGCGGCATCGTAGGAGCCGGAGATGGCATAGCCTTCCGACCGCAGCTTGGTGATGATGCGTTCGGAATCCACCAGGGCCTTGGGGCAGCCAAGACTGACGATACCGACCTTGGGGGCGGCGACGGGGGCGGAAGCTGGTTTACTCATGGCGGCGGCTTATAAGCCCGAATCGGGCGGCTGACCAGCCTGTCCGGCGGCGGATCAGGCGGCTTCGATCTGGCGGAGCGGCATTTTGGTCCGAACCATCCGCCCCATGAGGGATATCAACAGGATAGCCCGGTTGCCGTCGACGGTTTCCTCGAACAGGGCCTGGGTGTCAGCCATCGGCCCCTCGGTGATGCGCAGGGCCTGTCCGCGCTGGAAGACCGGGCCGTTCAGGCGGATGAAGCCCTTTTCGTCCTCGCGCGACTTGATTTCGGCCATCACGGGATCGGGCACCGGCAGGGGGCGGTCGCCGCTCATCACCAGGCCAATGACGCCGACCGTGCCGTTGACCGAGCGCCAGCGCTGCTGCTGCATGTTGATGCCGGCAAACAGGTAGCGCGGGAACAGCGCCGTGGCCACGATCTCGGTGCGGCCGGCATGACGCCGCAGTTTCTGGTATTGCGGCAGATAGACCTCGAAGCCTTGATTGCGCAGATGCTGCGCCGCCAGGGCTTCCTTGCTGGACTGGGTATAGACCGCGTACCAGGCCATCATGCCGCGCGCTCCTCATCGGCCGCTTCGACCGGCTTGGTCGTCGTCACGTGCAGCAATCGTGGCACCACCAGAAGATCGGTAGCCAGCCGCGGCTGCATCTGGTCATACAGCGCCTGCGGTTTCGCGGAATCGGCGATCACCACGGCTTCCGCGCCCTGGGCCAGGGCGGCATCAAGATCGCGCAGCGCGGGGCGGCCATGGAAGTCGGCGTTACGGCCGGGCGCGATGACGGCGATCACGGTCAGCCCGGCGGCCGAGGCCGACAGCAGGGCGATCTCCGCCAGTTCGCCGCTGCCGGCAATGGCGATGCGCTTCACGCCCTTGGCCGCCAGGGCAACAAAGGCTTCTTCATACTGGGTGCGCGCGCGCCGGAAAAAGGTCAGCGAGGATTCGAGATACTCGGCCACCAGGCGGCCTTTTTCGGCAAAGCCCTTCGGAGTCAGGTAATAGGCATAGCGGCGCGCCGGGGCATTATGGATCTTGATCAGACCCTTGGAGACGCAGCGGCGCAGCAGGGCATTGGCCAGGCCGAGCGCGACATCCAGGCGGACAGCGAGGCTGCGCTGGGTATGCTGCTCCGAGCTGCCCACGGCAGCCAGCAGCGCCACCATGGTGGCGGCGTCCTGTCCGCTATCCTCGGATTTGTCCGGCTTGTCGTTCATGGCGTGAACGATAGCCGGATGCCGGAGGCGGGTCAAACAGAATATAATGTTGATTTATCAGGATGAATCAGCCGGCCATGGCTGTTTCCACCGTAGCCGCCATGCGCAGCAGCCGGCGGTCATGGCCATTCCGGGCCACCAGCATCAGACCCACAGGCAGGCCATCGGCCCGCAGCCGTGCCGGCACCGGCAGGGAAATGGCGCAGAGATCGAAGAAATTGGCCATGCTGGGGTTGCGCAGCAGCAGCAGGTTGGTCGCCGTAAAGGCGGCCTCGTCCTGGGCCAGATCGGCGATCCGGGGAGCGGTGATGGCGGTGGTCGGCAGCACCAGGGCGTCGAGATCCGCCAGCCGGGCATCCATGGTCCGGATCAGGGCGACGCGGCGGCGCTGGGCGAAGACATAGTCCATCGCCGGGATGCTGCGGCCCCGTTCGATGCGACCGCGCACCAGCGGATCGAAATCGGCGGCGCGGCTCTCGAACCAGTCGCGATGGATATGAGCGGCCTCGATGGCGGCGAAAGGCCCCTTGGCCGTTGCCTCCAGCATCGGCGCCAGCAACGCCAGCGGCTGGTCGCTCAAGGCAACGCCGGCCTTGCCGAGCAGGCCGAGCGCGGCCTCGAAGGCGTGGGTCACCTGGTGATCCAGATTCTCCAGCAGCAGGCCGCGCGGAATGCCCAGGCGCAGGCCGGCCAGTGGCGCGGCGTCCAGGGCCGCCGGCATTTCGCCGGCCATCACCGCATCGGCCGCGGCGCAATCGGCAACGCTGCTGCCCATCGGGCCGATGCTGTCGAGCGAGAAGGAGAGCGGGAAGGCGCCCTCGGTGGGCACGCGATACTGGCTGGGCTTGAGGCCGACGATGCCGCACAGCGCCGCCGGGATGCGGGTCGATCCACCGGTATCCGAGCCGATGGTGATCTCGGCCATGCCGTCCGCCACCGAAACCGCGCCGCCCGAGCTGGAGCCGCCGGGGATGCGGGCGCGGTCGGCCGGATTGCCTGGCGTGCCGTAATGCGGATTGATGCCCACGCCGGAGAAGGCGAATTCGGTCATGTTGGTCTTGCCGATGATGACGGCGCCGGCACCGCGCAGGCGGGCGATGGCCGGCGCTTCCGCGGTGGCGGGGCTGGCATCGCGCAGCAGCTTCGAGCCCGCCGTGGTCGGCTCGCCCGGCACGTCGAACAGGTCCTTGATCGAAACGATGCGGCCGTCCAGCGGACCCAGGCTCTGGCCCAGTTTTGCCCGGGCATCCGAGGCGGCAGCCGCCGCGCGGGCCGGTTCGGCATAGGTTTTGGTAAAGACGCGGCTGCCTTCCCCGGCCGGGTCTGCGATGCGGGCGAGACAGGCTTCGAGGCGGGCGGACGCAGGGGCGGTCATCGTCGATTCTCCAGGAGATGCCCGGGCACTATCGCGGATTTGATCCGTTGGGCAAGACCTAGCGATCTTGTTCCGGCCGGCGCATATTTACCCCCATGAGCTTTGTCCATATCTATGCCCGCGTGCTCGGGCTGCTGAAGCCGGAGCGCAAGCTGGCCGTGATGCTGGCGCTCGCCAATATCGGCCTGGCCGGCGTCGGCTTCATCGAGCCGCTGCTGTTTGGCCGCATCATCGACGTGATGTCGAATACGGCGGGCCTGACACCGGACGAGAGCTGGGCCCGGACCATCGAGCTGCTGCTGCTCTGGTGTGCGGCCGGCCTGGGCGGCATTTTCGCCGGCATCCTGGTGGCGCTGCATGCCGACCGTCTGGCGCATCGCCGGCGGCTCGCGACCATGGCATTGTATTTCGAGCATGTGCTCAGCCTGCCGGTCGCGTTCCACAGCGCCACCCATTCCGGCACGCTGCTCAAGATCATGCTCAACGGCGCCGACAACCTGTTCGGCCTGTGGCTCGCCTTCTTCCGCGAGCATCTTTCCACTTTCGTTGCCGTGCTGGCCCTGCTGCCGCTGTCGCTGTACCTGAACTGGCGGCTCGGCCTGCTGCTGATCGGCCTGATCGTGATCTTTGCCCTGGTCAGCGCCATCGTGGTGGCCAAAACCGAGAAGGCCCAGGGCAAGGTCGAGGCCTATCATTCCGAGCTGGCGGCGCGTGCCGGTGACGCGCTCGGCAATGTGGTGCTGGTGCAGAGCTTCGTGCGCCTGGCACTGGAGGGGCGCGAGCTGGCCAATGTGATGGAACGCCTGCTCAAGGCGCAGTTCCCGGTGCTCAACCTCTGGGCGCTGATGACGGTGCTGAGCCGCATGGCGGCCACTATCACCATCATCTCGATCTTCGTGCTCGGCAGCTGGCTGCATCTGCACGGCAAGACCAGCGTGGGCGAGATCGTCACCTTCATGGGCTTTGCCACCATGCTGATCGGCCGCCTGGAAGCCGCCATGGGCTTTGTCAGCCGCATGTTCTTCCAGATGCATTCGCTGGGCGAGTTCTTCCAGGTGCTGGATACCGCGTCCGCCGTGCATGACGCCCCCGATGCACGCGATGTCGGCAGCCTGAAGGGCGCCGTGGCCTTCGAGCATGTGACGCTGTCCTATGACGACAAGCGCCCGGCCGTGGTGGATGTCAGCTTTGAGATCGAGGCCGGCAAGACCGTAGCCCTGGTTGGCCCGACGGGATCGGGCAAGACCTCGACCATGGCGCTGCTCAGCCGCCTGTGGGATCCGCAGTCCGGCCGCATCACCATCGACGGTATCGATATCCGCAACATGACGCTGGAAAGCCTGCGCCGCAATATCGGCGTGGTGTTCCAGGATTCAGCGGTCTTCCATCGCTCGATTGCCGACAATATCCGGGTCGGACGGCCGGAAGCGAGCGATGCCGAGGTCGAGCAGGCGGCGAAGCTGGCCGAAGCCCATGACTTCATCATGCGGCAGTCGCATGATTACGCCACCATGGTGGGCGAGCGTGGCGTGAACCTGAGCGGTGGTGAACGCCAGCGCCTGTCGATTGCGCGTGCGCTGCTGAAGAATCCGCCGGTGCTGATCCTGGACGAAGCGACTTCAGCGCTGGATGCAGCGACCGAGGCGCGTATTCAGAAGGCGCTGGATGCCCTGATGCAGGGCCGTACCACCTTCATCATCGCCCATCGGCTGGCCACGGTGCGACAGGCCGATCTGATCCTGGTGCTGAAGGACGGTCATGTGGTCGAACGTGGCAGTTTCAACGAGCTGGCGGCCCAGGGCGGCCTGTTCGCTGATCTGGTGCGCACCCAGTTTGCCGGCGCGCATTAGCGCCACCGGAGAGAAGATGGAATACCGGCTATTGCGCCGCGCTCTTCTGGCGATCCTGTTGGCTGGTCTGTTTGCAGGGCCGGCGATCGCGCAGGATTTGTCCGGCAGTTGGTATGGCGAGCGCAAGACCCGTGACGGCCTGTTCGTGCAGTGGCTGTCCGACCGCCGGACGGATGGCTATTTCGCCATCGAGTTCCGGTATTTCAAGGACTGCAAGCTGGAGCATACCGAGCACCAGGTTGGCCGCTGGTCATTCGCAGGCAATATCCTGGCCACCCATGTACATATGCTCGATGGCGCGCGCAGGGATATCCGCCATCGCTATATTGTCGACCGCCTGGAAGGCGACCAGATGCAATATCGCCATGTGGAAACCGGCACGCCGTTCCGGGCTGCCCGGGTGCCGGCTGGTTCCGACTGGCCGGATTGCGAAAGCGCCGAGCTGACGTCCTGACGCGTCAGCGCCAGACGCGGCGCACGCGGTCGGCATCGGCCGGAGCGGTCGGTTCGGCTGCTGCGGGTTTGGGGGCGGCATCGCGAACGGCCTGGCGCTGTTCCCAGGCTTTGCGCAGGGTTTCGTGGCCTTCGATGCTCTGCACCGTCAGTTCGCACTCGGCCGCAATGCTCTGCAGCACCATCTTGTCCAGCTTGGCGTAGTTCTTCATTTTCGCCATCACGCAGTCTTCGCGCTTGGGCGTTACGCCGGGCGTGTAATAGGTGGTATCGGCGCTGCTGCTGCCGGGCCGCAGCGCATAGCCGACATAGCCCAGCACAAGCAGGATCAGAACGACGCCACCGCCGGTGGTGAGGACGCGACGGTTGGACGGATGCAGGATCGCAAGCGGATTAATGGGGAGGCCCTCAACGTTTCGTGCAGCATAGCGCAGAACCGGAGGGCCCCGACAGGTTAAGAATTGCGAACCTTGGGATGATCGCCCTGTTGCCGTTTAATCGGGCAGGAAGGGCAGGTTAAGGCCTTGTTCACGGGCACATTTCACCGCGATGTCATAGCCGGCATCGGCATGGCGCATCACCCCGGTGGCCGGATCGTTCCACAGCACCCGTTCCAGCCGGCGTGCCGCGGCCTCGGTGCCATCGGCGACGATGACCACGCCGGCATGCTGGGAAAAGCCCATGCCGACGCCGCCGCCATGATGCAGCGAGACCCAGGTGGCGCCCGACGCCGTATTCAGCAGGGCGTTCAGCAGGGGCCAGTCGGAGACCGCATCCGAACCATCCTTCATCGCTTCGGTCTCGCGATTGGGACTGGCAACCGAGCCTGAATCCAGGTGATCGCGGCCGATCACGACAGGGCCTTTCAGTTCGCCGTTTTTCACCATCTCGTTGAAGGCGAGGCCGAGGCGGTGGCGTTGCCCCAGGCCGACCCAGCAGATGCGCGCCGGCAGGCCCTGGAAGTGAATGCGCTCGCGCGCCATGTCGAGCCAGGTATGCAGATGAGCATCGTCGGGGATCAGCTCCTTCACCTTGGCATCGGTCTTGTAGATGTCTTCCGGATCGCCCGACAGCGCCACCCAGCGGAACGGCCCGACGCCGCGGCAGAACAGCGGCCGGATATAGGCCGGCACGAAGCCGGGGAAATCGAAGGCTTCCGCCACACCGGTTTCCTTGGCCATCTGGCGGATGTTGTTGCCGTAGTCGAAGGTGGGGATGCCCAGCTTCTGGAAATCCAGCATGGCGCGCACATGGGCGGCCATCGAGGCTTTCGCCGCCTTGACCACGCCCTGCGGATCGGTGGCCTTGGCCTTTTCCCACTGTTCCAGCGTCCAGCCCGCCGGCAGATACCCGTTCAGCGGATCATGGGCGCTGGTCTGGTCGGTAACGGCATCGGGGCGGATGCCGCGCTTCACCATCTCGGGCAGCAATTCGGCGGCATTGCCCAGCAGGCCGATGGAGATCGCCTTGCCGGCTTTCCGGGCGTCTTCCAGCATGACCAGCGCCTGGTCCAGCGTATCGGCGCGGGCATCGACATAGCCGGTGCGCAGTCGCATCTCGATGCGCGAGGGCTGGCATTCGATGGCGATCATCGATGCGCCGGCCATGGTGGCGGCCAGAGCCTGGGCGCCGCCCATGCCGCCGAGGCCGGCAGTGAGAATCCAGCGGCCCTTCAGGTTGCCGCCATAATGCTGGCGGCCCATTTCGACGAAGGTTTCATAGGTGCCCTGCACGATGCCCTGGCTGCCGATATAGATCCACGAGCCGGCCGTCATCTGGCCGTACATCATCAAACCCTTGCGGTCGAGTTCGTGGAAATGCTCCCAGGTGGCCCATTCCGGCACCAGGTTGGAATTGGCCAGCAGCACGCGCGGCGCGTCTTCATGCGTGCGGAACACGCCGACCGGCTTGCCCGACTGGATCAGCAGGGTTTCATCAGGCTTCAGCGTGGTCAGCGCTTTCTGGATCTGGTCGAAGGCCTGCCAGTTGCGGGCGGCGCGGCCGATGCCGCCATAGACCACCAGTTCTTCCGGCTTCTCGGCCACATCGGGATCGAGGTTGTTGCGCAGCATGCGATAGGCCGCCTCGATCTGCCAGTTGCTGGTGTGCAGATCGCTGCCATGGGGGCTGCGGATGACGCGGGTGTTGTCGCGGCGATTGTCGGCAGACATGCGGGCCTCGTGCTTACAGATGGGTGCGCTTCGACGTGCCGTCGGCGCGATAGGAAAAGCGGGTGGCAAAGCGATGGGCATGGCCCGGGTAATACAGCGTCGCCGCCGACACGATCTGCGCGCCGGACCAGGTGCGGCGGCGCAACCTTAGGCAGGGCTCAGCAGCCACCATTTTCAGCAGCTTGCGGATGCGGACATCGGGCATCGTGGCTTCGACGATATGCTCCACTTCCGTGGCGGGCGCCGCCTGCATCAGAAATTCGTTCGGCGTCAGCGCGGTGAAATCGGCGGCCAGGTAGCCTGGCGCCGTGGCCGGATTGACGAAACGGTCCTCCACCTGCAGCGGCACGCCATCGGCCATGTGAACCAGCACGGAATGATAGACGGGGACGCCCGGGCTGAGCCCCAGGTCACGCGCCACTTCGGCAAGGGCCTTTTCGCTTTTCAGCAGCTCGACACGGGCGGTGTGGCGCTGGCCGCGTTCGGCGATTTCCTCGGCGATGTTGCGCAGTTCGACCAGGTTGAAGATCGGGCGCTTTTCGGCAACGAAGGTTCCGGTGCCCTGTACCCGCACCAGCAGGCCTTCATGGGTCAGTTCGCGCAGCGCCCGGTTGACGGTCATGCGGCTGACCTTCAGCTGCTTGACCAGTGCGCTTTCCGACGGCACCTGGTCGCCCGCGCGCCAGTCGCCCGCTTCCAGATGGCGGACGATGAATTCCTTGACCCGGCGATAGCGTGGCGTCGGGCCGTTATGCGCTGCTGCTGAACCTGCCCCGGGCATCCGGTTTTCCCCGCCTAGCCATGGCTGCGGCGGAGTATAGGTTCAATTGTATATACAAGTCCAGTCGGGTCGTGTCCGCCGGCCGGTTCAGGGCTGCGGCCAAGTTCAAGGTTGGGGCCAGGGCCGCAGCGCCGGCCGCATCTGCTCGTAGATATGGGCCATGCGCAGTACGCCGGCATCGTCGAAGCGGCGGCCGACGATCTGCAGGCCGATGGGCAGGCCGTCGGCATCGTAGCCGGCGCAGATCGAGGCGGCCGGCTGTTCCGACATGTTGAAGGGCGCGGTGAAGCGGATATGTTCCGACTTGTATTGCGGGTCGTTGCCGGGCGCGGCTTCCTCGGCATCATAGGCCGTGATCGGCGAGGTCGGCGACAGCACGTAGTCGAAGGGCAGGGTGGCCGCCACGGTGGCCTCGCGCAGGGCAAAGACCTGGCCCAGGCCGCGCATGGCATCCACCGCCGTATAGTCGGCCGCCATCCCGCACCATTTGGCGATATAGGGTAGCACCTTGGCCTGGCGTTCCGGCGACATGGCCGAAAAATCCGTATAGGCGCGCGACTGGAAGAAGGTGTTGAGCCCGTTGGCCATGTCCTGGGTCATGAAGGGTTTCACCGGCTCGACAATGGCGCCGGCAGCTTCGAACAGCTTGGCCGCCCGCAGCACGGCATCCTTCACTGCTGGCTGCACCGGTGTGCCGAGGCCGGCATCCAGCAGCAGGCCGATCTTCAGGCCCTTGGTCTCGCCATCCAGCAGCTTGGGGTAATCCAGTTCCTGATAGGGCAGCGCCATGTAATCGCGGCCATCGGGGAGGGTCAGCACATTCATCAGCATGGCACTGTCCATTACCGTGCGCGTCATCGGTCCGGTGACGCGGCCGAGCGCGGGCGGATTGATCGGGATACGGCCCAGGCTGGGCTTGAGCGCAAAGATGCCGTTATAGGCGGCTGGCAGACGCACCGAACCGCCAATATCGGTGCCGAGCGCCAGCGGGCCATAGCCGGCGGCAATGGCGGCGCCGGCACCGGAGGAGGAACCGGCGGTGTTGCGCTTCAGGTTCCACGGATTGCGCGAGGTGCCGTGCAGGCTGGAGACGCCCGATGCCAGCATGCCGAAATCGGGCATGGTGGTTTTGCCCAGGATGACGCAGCCGGCTTCCTTCACGCGGGCGGCGGGCGGTGCATCCACCGGGCTGGGTGTCAGGATGGCAGCAGCCGTGCCGATCGGCGTCGGCACGCCCTTGGTGGCGATGTTTTCCTTCAGCGTGATCGGCACGCCGTCCAGCGGGCCGAGCGCTTCGCCGTTCTTCCAGCGTTTTTCGGCGGCCTTGGCCTGCGCCAGCGCGCCCTCGGCATCGATGATATACATGGCGTTGATCTTCGGTTCCCAGGCCTCGATGCGCTTGAGCGCGGCCTTGGTCGCCTCCACCGGCGAGAGACTGCCGGTGCGATAGCCCATCCACAGGTCATGGGCGGTCAGGTCATGCAGATCGGTCATGGCGGAGTCCTGTCTTCGCGAGCGGATGGTTTTTTGTGTCTTAAAGCCGATTGAGCCCGCACCAGCGTGCGGTGAACAGCGCCAGCACGGTGGCAACTTCCATCATGCTGTCGATCGATACCCATTCATCGATGCCGTGGATATTGGCGGCCTTCGCGCCATAGCAGGTGGCCGGGATGTTGCCGTAGAGATTGAAGAAGCGGGCATCGGTGGTGCCGGTGAAGGCGTTGAACTCGACCTCGCTGCCGGCGACGCTGCGATGGCAGTCGGCCAGCGTGGTGACCATCGGCGTGTTGATGTCGAGCACGAAGCCTTCGGCCTGGAAGCCTTCGTAGATCACCTTGTACTCGATGCTGTTGTTCTGCGGATGCTGGCGATGGGCCTCGGCGAGCAGGGTTTCCACCGTCTCGCGCACTTCCGTCGGCGTGATGCCGGGATAGAAGCCGAGCCGGATATCGGCACGGCAAGCCGTCGGCACCGAGGAGGCCCATTCGCCGCCCTGGATCTTGCCGAGGTTGAAATTCACCGGATGCTCATGGGCGTGGTATTCCGCATGGCGGCCGTCCGGCGCATTCCACTTATGCTCCAGTTTCTTCAGTTCGCCGAACATGTAGAGGGCGAAATCGATGGCGGCGACGCCGGTATGGGCCACCGAGGCATGCACCGGCTTGCCCGCCACTTCCAGCGCCAGCCACATGACGCCCATCTGCGCATGCATGATGCCGTTGAAGGGTTCCGGGATGATCGCGGCATCGGCGCGATAGCCCTGCACCAGACAGGCGAGCGCGCCATTGCCGGTGCATTCCTCTTCGACGACAGATTGCAGGATCACGTTGGCGGCGGGCTCGACGCCCAGCTTTTTCAGGGCCTTCATGGCGACGATATAGGCGACGATCCCCGATTTCATGTCGCCGCCGCCGCGGCCATAGAGTTTGTCGCCGTCCACCCAGGGCTCGAAGGGCGGTCGGGTCCACAGTGCCTCGGCGCCGACGGGCACCACATCGATATGGCCGTTGAAGATCAGCGATTTGCCTTTGGTGCCATGGCGGGGCTCATGCACGCCGACGATGTTGTGGCGCCCGTCGTAAGACACGATGGAGGGCGAGTAGCCCGGATGGTCCTTGATCTTTGCCTCGTCGATGGCGAATTCATCCACCCGCAGGCCCATAGTCTCGAAATGGCCGCGCACCAGGGCCTGGGCCCCGGCCTCATCGCCCAGCAGGGAGGGTTCAGCCACCAGATCGGACAGGATCTGCACGGCCTCGTCGCGCAGGGACTGCACGGCATCGGCCAGATCGGCAGTCCGGGTATCGGCCAGCGTGGTCATCGTATCCTCCCCTGACAGCGTCGCAGTGGATACGGCCGCTGCGGTCAGTTGCTGCGTTCGGCCTCCAGCCAGTCGCGGCCGGGCAGGGCGGCGAACAGCTGCTGGGTGTATTCATGCTGGGGCGCGGCAAACAGCTGCGCCGTCTCGGCGAATTCCACGATCTTGCCGCGCTGCATCACTGCGATGCGGTCGCACAGCCGGGCGGCAACGCGCAGGTCATGGGTGATGAACAGGATGCTGATGCCGAACTGGTCGCGGATGCTTTCCAGCAGGTCGAGCACCTGGGCCTGCACCGAAACGTCGAGCGCCGATACGGCCTCGTCGGCGACCAGGATTTCCGGCTCCATGGCCAGCGCACGGGCGATGGCCAGGCGTTGGCGCTGGCCGCCGGAGAACTGGTGCGGATAGCGTTCCAGCGCATTGACGTCGATGCCGACGATGTTCAGCAGCCGGCGGGCGCGGTCCAAGGCTTCCTTTTTCGAGATGCCATAATTCAGCGGCCCCTCGATCAGCGACTGGCCGACGGTGCGGCGCGGATTGAGCGAGCGATACGGATCCTGGAACACCACCTGGATGCGGCGGCGGTAGGGATGCAGCTTGCGCACGTTCATATGGGCGATATCGGTGCCGTCCAGCAGCACCTTGCCGCCGGTGGGATCGATCAGGCGGGCGACGCAGCGTGCCGCGGTCGATTTGCCCGAGCCGCTTTCGCCGACGATGCCGAGCGTCTGGCCCTTGTAGAGCTGCAGCTGGATGCCATCGACGGCGCGCACCTCGCGGGTGCCCTTGAACATGCTGCGGCTGACATAGAGCTTGCTGAGGTTTTCCGCCGTCAGCACCGGCTCGGCGGTGATCGGCGTCGCCTGCCGGGGTTTCAGCCGTGGCACGGCCTTGATCAACATCTTGGTATAGTCATGCTGCGGTCGGTAGAGCACGTCCTCGGTCTTGCCGCTTTCCACCACCTCGCCGTAGCGCATCACCACCACGCGATCGGCGATATCGGCCACCACGCCGAAGTCATGGGTGATGAACAGCACGCCGGTGCCGCGCTTCTGCTGCAGCTCGCGCAGCAGGGTCAGGATCTGGGCCTGCGTGGTCACGTCCAGGGCGGTGGTCGGCTCGTCGGCGATCAGCAGGGCCGGTTCCAGCGCCAGTGCCATGGCGATCATCACGCGCTGGCGCTGGCCGCCCGAAAGCTGGTGCGGATAGGAATTGAACAGGCGCTCGGGATCGGGCAGATGCACGTCGGCGAACAGCTGCTGCACGCGCTCTTCGCGGCTGACGCCGCGGCCGGTCCAGTGGTGGGCTTTCAGCAGCTCGACCACCTGCTCGCCAACCCGATGCACCGGGTTCAGCGCCGTCATCGGCTCCTGGAAGATCATCGACATGCGGCTGCCGCGCAGGTCGCGCAGGCGCGCCTTGGAGGCTTCACGCAGATTCTCGCCTTCCAGGCGGATTTCGCCGCTGACGATGGGCAGGCTGCCCAGCCCCATCACGGTGCTGGCGGTGACCGATTTGCCTGAGCCGCTTTCGCCGACCAGGCAGACGATCTCGCCGGGCATGACCTCGAAACTGACCCCCTGAACGGCCAGGCCGCGGTCGCCGCCCTTGGGCAGGGCGACGGACAGATTCTTGACGCTGAGGACCGGTGCAGGCATGGCTTCGGGCATTGGTTCAGGCCCCCAGCCGCTTTTTCATGCGCGGATCGAGCGTGTCGCGCAGGCCGTCGCCGAGGATATTGACGGCCAGGATGGTGCAGGCGAGGAAGCTGCCGGGGAACAGGATGATCCAGGGCGCACGCTGAAACACCGAGCGGCCTTCGGCAATGATGTTGCCCCAGGTGGGGATTTCCGGCGGCAGGCCGGCGCCGAGGAAGCTGAGGATCGATTCGGTCAGGATGGCGGAGGCGCAGATATAGGTGCCCTGCACGATCAGCGGCGCGATGGTGTTGGGCAGGATATGCTGGATCAGGATTTTCACCGTCGGCGTACCCAGGCCAACGGCGGCCTCCACATAGGGCTCTTCACGGATCGACAGCACCACGCCGCGGACCAGTCGGGCAACGCGCGGGATTTCCGGAATGACGATGGCGACGATCACGGTGGAAAGCGAGGCGCCGCTCAAACTGACCAGCGCGATGGCCAGCAGGATGCCGGGGATCGCCATCAGGCCGTCCATGGCGCGCATCACCGGCCCGTCGAGCCAGCGGATATAGCCGGCGACCAGGCCGATGGTCAGGCCGATGGAGATCGCGGTGATGGCCACCACGGTGCTGACCAGCAGCGAAACGCGGCCGCCATGCACGACGCGGGTCCAGACATCGCGGCCCAGCATGTCGGTGCCCATCATGAATTCGCCCGACGGCATCCGCAGGCGGAAGCGCGGCGCGATCTGGCTGGGATCGAATGGCGTGAGCAGGGGCGCCAGCAGTGCGACGATCAGCAGAACGACCAGGATGCCGCCGCCGATCAGCACGGACGGATTGCGGAAGGCCGGGTGATGGAGAAGGCGCGGCATCAGTACCTGATTCTGGGATCGAGCAGCACATAGGCGATATCGATCGCCAGGTTGATCAGCACATAGATGCCGGAGAACAGCAGGATCACGCCCTGGATGATCGGGTAATCGCGGGCCAGCACGGCATCCACCACCAGGCGGCCGATGCCGGGGATGTTGAACACGGTTTCGGTGATCACCACGCCGCCGATCAGCAGCGCGAAGCCGATGCCGATCACCGAGACGATCGGGATGGCGGCATTGCGCAGCGCATGCTTCACCAGCACCACATGATCCTTCAGGCCCTTGGCATGGGCGGTGCGGATGTAATCCTCGCCCAGCACGTCCAGCATGGCGGCGCGGGTGATGCGGGCGAACAGCGCGATATAGATGAAGCTGAGCGCGACGGTGGGCAGGGCGATGCGGGCCAGGAAGCCCGGCAGGCCGTCGCGCAGGCTCGAGAAGCCCTGCACCGGCAGGAGATCGAGTTTCATCGAGAAGATGAAGATCAGCACATAGCCCAGCACGAAGACCGGGATGGAAAAACCGGCCACCGAGACGGCCATGATGCCGCGATCCAGCCAGCTACCCTGTTTCCAGGCGGCGAGAATGCCCGTCGGCACGGCGACGATGATGGCAAACAGCAGTGTGCACAGCGCCAGCGACAGGGTCGGCTCGACGCGCTGGCCGATCAGGGTGGTGACCGGCTGCTTGGAAAAGACCGAATGGCCCAGATTGCCCTGCACCAGCTGACCGATCCAGGTGACAAACTGCTCCGGGATCGGGCGGTCGAGGCCAAGATCGCTGCGGATGGCCGCGATCATGTCCGGGGTGGCGGTGTCGCCGGCCAGGATCGCCGCCGGATCGCCCGGGCTCAGGCGCAGCAGAAGGAAAACGAAAATGGCCACCACCCCCATGACGGGGATGGCGGCCACCAGACGTGAAAGAATCAGACGAAGCATGGAAAAACGCTACGCAACAACTATGCCATGCTTGGAGATTACTTCTTTTCGACGTTCCACAGGGCAAGCGCCGGAGTCTGCAGCGTGCCTTCGACGTTTTTCCGCATGGCGCTGACCTGGTGGTATTCGCCCAGCGGGATGTAGATGACCTGCTCGTAGGCGCGCTTCTGCACGGCTTCGGCCAGGGCCTTCTGCTTCGCCGGATCGGTCTCGCGGGCATAGGCGTCGCGCAGCTTCTCGATCTCGGCATCTTCAGTCCAGCCGAAGAAGCCGCCGACCTTGCCCAGACCCTTCACGCCGGCATTGGCGATCGGGTTCATCATGTCGGCAGTGCCCCAGGCGGTATGGAAGATATGCCAGCCGCCCTGATCGATCGGGTCCATCTTGGCGCGGCGGCCCACCAGGGTCTGCCAGTCCATCGACTGCATGTCGATGTTCATGCCGATCGACTTCAGTGCCGCGGTGGTTACCAGCGGCAGCTGGTTGATGCTGTTCAGGTCGGTCGGGGCCATGATGACGATCTTCTCGCCCTTGTAGCCGCTCTCGGCCAGCATCTTCTTGGCGAGCGCCATATCGGGCTTCTTGACGCCGACGGCGCCGGCATCGGTCTTCAGCGGGGTCGAGCAGCCGAAGAAGGCGCCGCAGACGTTATAATACTCGGGATCGCCGATCTGCGCCGCCAGGTAGTCTTCCTGGTAGACGGCATGCAGGATCGCCTGGCGGACCTTGACGTTGTCCAGCGGCGGCTGCAGCCAGTTCATGCGCAGCATGTAGTTCATGCCGAGCGGCAGCAGGTCCTTGATGACCACGTCTTTCGACTTCTTCAGCTCCGGCAGCAGGTCATAGGAGGCCTGCTCGATCATGTCGATTTCGCCCTTGAGCAGCGCATTGGTCGAGGTCTGCGCATCGCTCATGGTGATCCACTCGACGCGGTCGACCTTGACGACCTTGCCGCCCGACAGGCTGCTGGCCGGCTCCGAACGCGGCTTGTAGTCGGGGTTCTTTTCGTAGACCACCTTCACGCCGGGCTGGAATTCGGCCTTGACCATGCGGAAGGGACCGGAACCGATTTCATCCGGCACATTCTGGTTGGCCGGGGTATCGGCCATCGCCTTGGGCATGATGAAGGGCACGTTCGAGCTGGGCTTGCCCAGCGAGTCGAGCACCAGGCCGTAGGGCTCCTTGAGGATCAGCTGGAAGGTCTTGTCGTTCACCGCCACCAGTTCCTTGGTGTAGCTGAACAGCTTCTGGCCCATGGCGTCGTTCTTGCCCCAGCGGGTCAGCGAGGCAACCACGTCAGCCGAGGTGACCGGCGCGCCAGTGTGGAATTTCAGGCCGTCGCGCAGGGTGAAGCTGTAGGTCAGCTTGTCGCCGCTGACCTCATATTTGTCGACCATCTGCGGCTTCACGGCCATCTTGTCGTCCACGCTGAACAGCGTGTCGTAGATCATGTAGCCGTGGTTGCGGGAGATGAAGGCGGTGGTGATGATCGGGTCGGTGATGCGCAGGCCGGAATGCGGCACCATCTTGAAGACTTTCTTGTCCTGGGCGGCGGCATCCGTGGCGGCGCCAGCCAGCAGACCCAGTCCGATGCTCAGACCGATGGCGGAAACGAGCATATGGAATTGACGCGAACGCATGGCACTCCCCCTTGTCATTGTTTGACCTCTAATGAAAGCTGACCATGGTATGTGTGTTCCGGTCAAGGGAGTCTTTGCCGATTGTTGAGGCACTCCCGGTAATGCCCTTTCGCTGTGCAGCATGCCTGTTGCCATGGCGGCCTCTGTATAACCAGGAGACATTGGTCCATGACGAAGACTCGTGACGGTTCCGGGATTTGCCGCAAACGGGAGAACGCCTGATGAAAGTCTTCATCGCCTGTCTCGGCACCGAGACCAACACCTTCTCGCCGCTGCCCACGGCCGAGGAAGGCTTCCGGGAATGGATGCTGTACCGCGGCGATGCAACCAAACGGCCGGAAAACCTGTTCTCGGCCCCGTTGCATGTCTGGCGCCGCAATGCCGAGGCCCAGCAGGCCCAGGTGGCGGAAAGCCTCTCGGCCTTCGCCCAGCCGGCCGGAATCACCGTGCGCAAGGTTTACGAGGGCTTCCGCGACGAAATCCTGGACGATCTGAAAGCTGCCATGCCGGTCGACATTGTGCTGTTCAGCATGCATGGCGCCATGGTGGCCGATGGGTATGACGACTGCGAAGGCGACCTGCTGGAACAGGCGCGGCAGATCGTCGGGCCCAAGGCCGCCGTCGGCGCCGAGCTGGATCTGCATTGCTCGATCACGGAAAAGATGCTGCAGAATGCCGATGCGCTGATCACCTTCAAGGAATATCCCCATATCGACAGCAAGGAGCGGGCCCAGGAGCTCTACGATATCCTGCTGGCCAAGCATCAGGGCACGGCGAAGCCGGTGATGGCGGTGTTCGATACCCGCATGATCAACCTGTGGCGCACGCCGCTGGAGCCGATGACCTCCTTTGTCAGCGAAATGAAGGCGCAGGAAGGCAAGGACGGCATCCTTTCCGTCTCCTTTGCCCATGGCTTCCCGATGCAGGACGTGCCCGACGCCACCGCCAAGATGATCGTCATCGCCGATGGCGATGCCGCCAGGGCCGCAGCCACCGCGGAGCGCTTCGGTAAAAAGATCTGGAGCCTGCGCGAACAGACGGCGGCACGGAATCTCAGCATCGATGCGGCGCTGGATCGCGCCACGGCGGCCACGGCGAAGCACCCGGTGGTGCTGGCCGATGTGACCGATAATCCCGGCGGCGGTGCTGCCGGCGATGCCACCTTCATCCTGCGCCGCATCATCGAACGCGGCATCGGGAATGTGGTGAGCGGCCTGTACTGGGATCCGATGGCGGTGCGCTTCTGCCGCGATGCCGGCGAAGGCGCCACCTTCGCATTGCGGCTCGGCGGCAAATGCGGACCGACCTCGGGCGATCCGCTCGATCTGACGGTGACGGTCAAGCGTATCATCACCGATGGCATGCAGCCGGCCCTGAGCGGCGCAGTGCCGATTGGCGATGCAGTCTGGGTGCAGCTGGCGGGCGATATCGATCTGGTGCTGATTTCCACGCGCACGCAGACCTTCCATCCCGGCGCGTTCGAGCAGTTCGGCATCGATGTGAAGGCCAAGGCGATCATCGTGGTGAAATCGACCCAGCATTTCCATGCCGGCTTCGCGCCGATTGCAGGAGAGATCCTGCATGTGGAAGCGCCGGGCGCCATGCGCTCGGACTTCGCCGATATCCCGTTCCAGAAGGTGCGTGGACCCTACTGGCCGCGCGTCGCCGATCCCTTCGCCGCCGAGTAATTTCTAAAAACGGAAGAGTCTCGCCATGTCCTCGAATCTCAATCGTACCCTGCAGTTCCGCAAATCCGCGGCCAGCAGCCGTCGCGGCGTTGTCGCGGCCCAGAACCAGAAGGCGGCCGATGTGGGCGCCGAGGTGCTGCGCGCCGGTGGCAACGCCATCGACGCCGCGGTCGCCACCTCCTTCGCGCTCGGCGTGCTGGAGCCATGGATGAGCGGTGTTGGCGGCATCGGCTATATGCAGGTCTGGGATGCGAAGGCAAAAAAGGCACATGTGATCGATTTCAGTGCGATCAGTGCGTCCGGGCTCGATCCGGCCGACTACCCGCTGGCGGGCGGCCAGGATGACAGCATGTTCGGCTGGCCGAGCGTGCTGGAGGACCGTAACATCTACGGCTATTCCTCGATGGCCGTGCCCGGCGTGGTCGACGGCATGCGGCTGGCGCTCGAAACCTTTGGCACTCGCAGTTGGGCCGAACTGCTGGCGCCGGCCATCGCGCTGGCACAGCGCGGCATGGAAGCCGACTGGTTCCTCAGCCTGCAGGTCACCGGCGCAGCGCGCAACCTCATCAAGTCGCCGGCAGCAAAGGCGGTCTTCCTCGCCGATGGCCTGCCGCCCAGCGCCGAAGCCGGCGGCTATCTGAAAAACGACGCCCTGCATGCCACGCTGGAGCGTCTGGCCAAGGCCGGCGCGCGCGACTTTTATGAAGGCGAGCTGGCGAAGAGCATCCTTGCCGATCTGGCAGCCGGCGGTTCGAAGATTTCCGCCGCCGATCTGAGCGGCTATCGCGCCCGGCTGCTCGAGCCGCTGCGGTATGAGTATGGCGGCAAGACCGTGCTGCTGCCGCCCAATCTCACCGCCGGCCCGTCCCTGCGCGACGCCTTCGAAGTCGCCGGGCCGAAGCTCGACCGCAAGGGCCTGAGTGCCCAGAGCTATGTCGCCTATATCGAGGGCCTGACGGCGGCCTACGAGAAGCGGCTGGCCGGCATGGGCGATGCCGATAATGGCAAAAGCTGCACCAGCAATTTCTGCATCGTCGATGGCGATGGCAACATGGTGGCGGTGACGCAAACGCTGCTGGCCGCTTTCGGCAGCTGCACCATGCTGCCGGCCAGCGGCATCACCATGAACAACGGCATCATGTGGTTCGACACCCGCCCGGGCAATCCCAATTCGATCGGCGCCGGCAAGCGTCCCTTGAGCAACATGCTGCCCACCTTGGTGCTCGATAACGGCAAGCCCTGGCTTGCGGTCGGCGCTTCCGGCGGTCGCCGCATCATGCCGGCGGTCATGCAGATCCTTTCCTTCCTGGTCGATTACGGCATGCCGCTGGAAGCCGCGTTCCATCAGCCGCGCATCGATGCCAGCGTGATGGGGCAGCCCTGGTACGATCCGCAGCATGACCATGGCGTGCAGGAGGCCGTGAAGGCGCGCTTCCCCGGCGCGGTGCCGAAACGCCGCGATCCGCTGCCGCTGCATTACGCCTGTCCGGCGGCGGTGATGTTCGGGGCCGACGGCCTCTGCAGCGGCATGGTCGAGATCGCCCAGCCCTGGGCCAGCGTCTCGGCCGCCTAAGGAAAAGATCAGGCAGATCAAAGGCTAATCCGGCCGGGCTTGCCTCCGGCCGGGGCTGGCCGTATATCCCGCCGCGCGTTTTCATTCAGGGACCAGGATCATGGATCGCCAGCGTTTCGAGGGCTTTGCCTATCTCGCCGCCTTTATCGCCTGCGTGCCGGCGGCCAACTGGCTGATCGGCAATGTCGGTACTGTCTGCATCCCGAAAGGGCCCTGCCTGATCCCGGTCGCGCCCTTCGGTATCACGGCGCCCAGCGGGGTGCTGATGATCGGCCTGGCGCTGGTGCTGCGCGATCTGGTGCAGCGCCGCCTGGGCAAGGGCTGGACGCTTGGCGCCATCATCGTGGGCGCGGCGCTCTCCGGTCTGGTGGCGCCGCCGGCGCTGGTGGCGGCGAGCGTTGCCGCCTTCCTGCTGTCCGAACTGGCCGATTTCGCCGTCTACACGCCGCTGCAGAAGCGCGGCCTGATCCGCGCCGTGCTGCTGTCCAGCCTGGTCGGGCTCTGTGTCGATTCCGTGGTCTTCCTGCAGCTTGCCTTCGGCAGCCTCGATTATCTCGGCGGCCAGATCATCGGCAAGCTGTGGATGGTGCTGCTCAGCATTCCGGTGATCCGGCTGCTGCGCGACCGCGACCAGCGGCTGGGCATCGCGGCGGCCTAAACGCCGCGTTTCGCCTTCATGTCAGCGATGGCCTGCAGCCAGTAATCGGCATCCTCGTACTGCGTCGGGTCGGGCACATCGGCCAGATGGAAGGCTTCGCGCCGTTCCACGCAGGTACCGCAGCGGCCGCAATGTCTTTCGCCGCCCTTGTAGCAGCTCCAGGTCAGGTCATAAGGCACGCCGAGCCGTGACCCTTCGGCGACGATGCCGGCCTTGTCGGTGCCGGTGAAAGGCGCGTAAAGCTCGATCTCCCACATGTCTTCCAGTGCGCAGTCCTGCATGGCGCGGAAGGCATCGACGAAAGCCGGACGGCAGTCGGGATAGATGAAATGGTCGCCACTGTGCACGGCGATGCCGACGGCTTCGGCCTTGGCGCCGGCGGCGATGCCGAAGGCGATGCTCAGCATGATGGCGTTGCGGTTGGGCACCACGGTGGACTTCATGTTGTCCTGGGCATAGTGCCCGTCCGGCACCGCATCGCCGCCGCTGATCAGCGACGAGGAGGTGAGGAAACGGCCCAGCCCGGCGATATCCACCACGTCATGGCGCGCGCCAAGTTCGGCGGCGATCCGCGCGGCATGTTCGATCTCGCGGCGATGGCGCTGGCCATAGTCGAAAGAAATGAGGCGGTCGAGCTTGCGCTCGACCGCCACTTTGTAGGCCAGGGTGACAGAGTCGATGCCACCCGAACAGAGAATGACGGTCTTCATGGGACCGTTTTTTACGCCGATCAGGCGGCTTGCGCCACTCCCTGATCGATCCGGCGGCGGCGGATCTGCCACAGGATGATCAGGCCGTAGAGCAGAATGGCCGGCGCTGCGACCCAGTAGGGATTGGGGCGCGGATTGGGCACCTTCACCCCGATCACCGCGTTGCCGGCGCGCACCTGCAGCTTGGCGGCTTCCGAACTCGGCCGCACCGAGCCGACGACGAAGCGGTCGCCCTGCTGGGTCACGGCGATGCCGGCGGCCTGCAGTTTCTCGGCCGCCGTGGTGCCGCTGGCCAGATTCAGGCGGATCGACTTCTCGACATCGTCGCCATCGCGATCCTGCGCCAGCAGGCGGAAGCGCACGGCATCGCCGGCCGGGGTCCGGTCGACCACCTGCAGGAACTGGGCGGCCGGCACATCCTGGTACGGCGGGATGATCTGATCCATCCAGTAATTCGGCCGCAGCAAGGTGAAGCAGACCAGCAGCAGCAGGACCACTTCCGCCCAGCTGCATTTGGTCAGCAGCCAGCGCTGGGTGGCCGCCACGAAGGCGCCCATGGCAATGGTGGCGCAGATGACCACGACGAGGAATTCGCCCACGCCGCCCACATCGATCATCAACAACTGGGTGTTGAAGATGAACATGAAGGGCAGCACGGCAGTGCGTGATTCATAGATCGTCGCCTGCCAGCCCACCTTCATCGGGTCGGCGCCGGCAATCGCGCCGGCGGCATAGGCGGCCAGGCCCACCGGCGGCGAGACGTCGGCCATCAGGCCGAAGTAGAAGACGAACATATGCACGGCGATCAGCGGCACGATCAGGTCGTTCAGCTGGGCGATTTCCACCACCACCGGTGCCATCAGCGTGGCGACGACGACATAGCTGGCCGTGGTCGGCAGGCCGGTGCCCAGCACGATGTTGATGACAGCCACCAGCATCAGCATGATGACGAAGTTGCCGGCCGAGAGGAACTCGACCACTTCCACCAGCACGAGGCCGATGCCGGTCAGCGTCACGGTGCCGACGATGATGCCGGCGGCTGCGGTGGCGATGCCGACAGCAGCCATGTTGCGGCCGCCGGTTTCCAGACCGCTGACAAAATCGGTCCAGCCCTGTTTCCAGCGCGCCGCCATCTCGCCTTCCTTGCGGAAGAACGCGGTCAGCGGATGCTGGGTCAGCACCACGGCCGCCATGGCCACGCAGCCCCAGAAGGCCGACAGGCCGGGCGACAGTTCCTCGATCATCAGGCACCAGATCAGCACCCCGACCGGCAGCAGGTAATGCAGGCCGGTGCGCGCCGTCTCGAAGAAATCGGGCACGGTGACCAGGGGCTGGGTCGGATCGTCGATCGGCAGGTCCGGGTTCTTGGCGCGCAGGCGCACCAGGCCGGCATAGGCGATCACCAGCAGCACCAGGGCGATCCAGGTGGCGGCGCCGCCGAAGACGTCGACCATCCAGCCCAGGCCGTATTTGACGATGCCGCAGAGGATGATGAAGCCGCAGATCGTCATCAGGCCGCGCAGGGCCGATGACGCGATGCTGCGCGTGCGGGTGAGCGGAATGCCCTTCATGCCGGCCTTCATCGCCTCGATATCGACGATGTAGAACAGCGCGCCGTAGGTCATGATCGCCGGCAGGAAGGCATGCTTCACCACCTGCGAATAGGGGATGCCGACATATTCAGCCATGATGAAGGCGGCGGCGCCCATCACCGGCGGCATCAGCTGTCCGTTGACGCCGGCGGCCGATTCAATGGCGGCGGCCTGCACCGGCTTGTAGCCGACGCGTTTCATCAGCGGGATGGTGAAGGTGCCGGTGGTCACCACATTGGCGACCGACGAGCCCGAGATCATGCCGGTCAGGCCCGACGACACCACGCCGGCCTTGGCCGGGCCGCCACGGAACTGGCCGAGCAGCGAGAAGGCGACCTGGATGAAATAGTTGCCGGCGCCGGCTTTCTCCAGCAGCGCGCCGAACAGCACGAACAGGAAGATGAAAGCGGTGGAAACGCCGAGCGCCACACCGAAGACGCCTTCGGTGGTAAGCCAGAACTGCGAGGCCGCACGGTTCAGGGACGCGCCCTTGTGCGAGATCATCTCGGGCAGCCAGGGGCCGGTGAAGACATAGACCAGCAGGATGATGCAGGTGATCGGCATCCAGATGCCGTCGGCGCGACGTGAGGCCTCCAGCAGCACCAGCACGCCGATCACCGATACCGTGATGTCGGCCGGCGTCGGCAGGCCGGGCCGGGTGGCCAGGGCGCGGTAGAACACGACGAGATAGAGCACGGCGGCAATCGACAGGCCGATGAAGATCCAGTCATAGGCCGGGATGCGGTCGCGCGGCGCTTTGGCGCTGGCCGGATAGGCGGCGAAGGCGAGGAACAGCGCGAAGGCGAGATGGATGCAGCGCGCTTCGGTGTCGTTGAAGATGCCGATATGGAAGATGAAGGGCAGCGGCGAGGCATACCACAACTGGAACAGCGACCAGGCGATGGCGGTGAAGGCGATGGCTTTGGTGACGATCGGGCCGGGATGGCGGCCGCCGCGGTCTGCCATCTCGACGAGCGCGTCGAGATCGACATTCTGCGGGATGTTTTCGCCCGCACCTTGGGATTTGCTAGTCATGGTAACTCACCGGATTGTGGATTTTGTGCCGCCCGTGGGCGGGATGACGGCTGCCTGCCGTCATAGAGAATGGGCGGCCCGGCCGATATTGGTGGCAGGGCCGCCCATCGCAGGCCGGATTACATCCAGCCCTTCTCCTTGTAGTACTTCACCGCGCCGTCATGCAGCGGGGCCGAATTGCCGTCCTTGATCATCGCCTTCGGGTCGAGGGCGGCGAAGGCCGGATGCAGCTTCTTGAACTCTTCGAAATTCTCGAAGGTGGCCTTGACCAGCTGGTACACGGTCTCGGTGTCGACCTTGGACGACGAGACCAGGGTGGCCAGCACGCCGTAGGTGGTGGTCGCCTGCGGGTTGTTGCTGTACAGGCCGGCCGGGATGGTGGCCTTGGCATAGTACGAATTGGCAGCAACCAGCTTGTCGACGGCCGGGCCCGTGATCGAGACCAGCTTGGCGCCGCAGCTCGTGGTCGGGTCCTGGATGTTGGCCGAGGGATGGCCGACGCCGTAGAAGAAGCCGTCGATCTTGTTGTCGCACAGCGCCGGGCCATGCTCATCGGCCTTCAGCTCGGAGGCGAGCGCAAAGTCGCTGAGCTTCCAGCCCAGGGCGCCGATGAACTCTTCCAGCGAGTTGCGGGTGCCCGAACCGGGATTGCCCACGTTGAAGCGCTTGCCCTTGAAGTCCTCGAACTTGGTGATGTTGGCTTCCTTGCGGGCCAGCACCGTGAAGGGCTCCGGATGCAGCGAGAAGACCGAGCGCAGTTCCTTGAATTCGCCGGCATCCTTGAACGGGCCGACGCCCTTCAGCGCCTGGTAATGCACGTCTGACTGGGCGGCGCCGAAATCGAGCTCGCCACCCTTGATGGTGTTGATGTTGTAGCCCGAGCCGCCGGTCGATTCGACCGAACAACGGATGCCGTGGACCTTGCGGTCCTTGTTGAGCAGGCGGCAGATCGCGCCGCCGGCAGCGTAGTACACGCCGGTCACGCCGCCGGTGCCGATGGTGACGAACTTCTGCTGCGCCATGCCGGCGCCCGGCAGGGCGGCCAGCAGGGCGGCGCCGAGCGCACCCATCGCAAGCTTGTTAGCAAACTGCATGATCACTTCTCCTCCGTAGGGAGCAGTCGCCGAGATTGGCGACTGCCGTAATGAGCCGTTGAATGCCGCATGATGGCGGCGGGATCGGACAGATGCGGAGCGCTCATGTCGGCCCGGCTGCACCCCGTTGCAGCCCTGGCCCGCTCCGCGCACCGCCCTGTGATAGCGGAAAGCCTGTCGGTTCCGCCATGCGTATCGGTGCCTGTCCCATAACCCAGTGGTATGGATACCGGCAGGGCCGGTCCCGTCAAGCCCGTTGTGGCCGTTTTGCCGCTGCCAGTGCGGCTGAAACGCTTTTTTCGGTCTGTGCCAAAAGGGCTATGAACTTGCGCGCCAGCACCGAGGCGGGCTGGTGTTTGGCGCGAATCGCCTGCACCGAAAAGCCGATGACCGGCTGCAGCGGACGGGCCGTTACCAGGGCCGGATCATGGGCGGCGGCGGTATACTGGTCGACGATGGCGGCGCCGGCGCCGCGGGAAACCAGGGAAAGTGCGATCTGGTTGGTTTTGACCTCGACAATCGGCCGCAATTCCACATCCGAGAGCTTGACCGCGGCGCCGAAGGCGGCGCCCAGCGGATCGTCGCTGCGCAGGCCGATGAAGGGATGCCGGCGGAACCAGTCGATCTTCACCGTCGGCGTCAACTGCGGTTCCATCGCCTTGGGGAAAATCCCGTAGAACTGCGCCGCCGCCAGGGTCTGGATGTCCAGGCCGGGATGCGGCTGCACGTCGAAGCCGATCCCTAAGTCCACCTCGTGGTTCAGCACGACCCGCACCAGATCGGCATATTGCCGTGTCTCCACCTCGAAACTGACATCGGCATGCTTCTGGCGGAATTTGGTGATCGCCAGCGGGATCAGGTCGATGCACAGCGCTGGCGCCGCAGCGATACGCAGATGCCCGGTGGTGGCGGCGCCCAGGTTGCGCGAGAGTTTGCGCAGGTTGTCCAGGCCGCTGATGATGCGCTCGCTTTCGGCATGCAGCACCTGGCCCTCGCGTGTCGGCAGCAGGCGGCCTTTCACGCGGTCGAACAGGCGATAGCCGAGCTGGTCCTCGGCGCGCAGCAGCAGGCGGGTGGCGGCGGGCTGCGAGATATTCAGCAGCTTGGCCGCCGCCGTGATCGTGCCGGTCAGCATGATGGCGTGGAAGACTTCGAGATGGCGGAGTTGCATGTCTGATCCGGCGTGTGTGCGAGGCGCACTGTAGCGACACTGTAGCGCTGTGGTGAATTTTCCCCAAGGGTTGGCATAACCCAATGTTATGGACCATGCCTGCAACGGCAGTGGCGACGATGCCCTCTGCGCGCCTAGCTTGTACGGGACGCTCGCCGCATCTCCCCGCGGCGGCGCAATCGGAGTCTGGCATGAACATCGTGGTGATCGGCTCGGGCGTGGTGGGCATGACAACCGCCTGGCGCCTCGCCCGCGACGGCCATCGCGTCACCGTGGTCGATCGTGCGCCGGCAACCGCCCAGGGCGCGAGTCACGCCAATGGCGCCCAGCTCAGCTATTCCTATGTCGCGCCGCTGGCAGCGCCGTCGGTATGGTTCGACCTGCCGAAATACCTGTTCGGCCGCAGCTCGCCGGTGCGTTTCCGCCCGACGCTGGAGCTGTTCCAGTATCGCTGGCTGCTGAAATTCATGGCCGCCTGCAACCGGCAGGAGGCTTACGCCACCACCGACAAGCTGCTGCGGCTGGCCTATTTAAGTCGTGACGTGCTGCATGCCGCCAACGACATCCATGGTCTCGATTTCGTCTGGAACCGCGCCGGCAAGCTGGTGCTGCAGGGCGATGCGGCCGGCCTCGATGGCGCCCGCGCGCAGGTCGACTACCAGAGCCGCCTTGGCAGCGTGCAGCAGGTGCTGGACCGCGATGCCTGCCTCGCCGTCGAACCGGCGCTGAAAAGCATCGCGCATCGCATCCATGGCGGCGTCTATACGCCCAGCGAGGAAGCCGGCGATCCCTATCGCCTGTGCATGGGCATCGAAAGCCTGCTCACCGGCGACAACAGTGGCGTGACATTCGTCTACGGCGCCCGGGTGCGCCGCCTGCTGCGTGCCGGCCATCGCCTGCTCGGCGTGGAAACCACCGACGGCAATGTGCTGGAGGCCGATGCCTATGTGCTGGCCGCTGGCGTCGCCAGCCGGCGCCTGGGTCTCACCGCCGGCCTCGATCTGCCGATCTACCCGATCAAGGGCTACAGCCTGTCGCTGCCGATTGCGCGCGACGATGCCGCTCCGCGGGTTTCGATCACCGATACCGACCACAAGGTGGTCTATGCCCGGCTGGGCGAAAAACTGCGAGTGGCCGGCATGGCCGATATCGTCGGCATGAATGACAGCATCGACCCGAGCCGTCTCAACCAGCTGGTCAAGCAGGCGCGCGAGACCTTTCCCGCCGCCTCCACCTGGCAGCAGATCGAGCCGTGGACCGGCCTGCGCCCGGCGACGCCCAAGGGCCTGCCGATCCTGAACGGCAGCGGCATCGACAACCTGCTGCTCAATGTCGGCCATGGCGCGCTCGGTTTCACCCTGGCCTTCGGCTCGGCCGAAGTGATCGCGGCCTCGCTTGCCGGCCGGCCCGCGCCAGTGCCGCTGGACGATTTCGCGCTGAGCGCTGCCTAACGCAGATTCTGGAGGTAATGCCGCGCCGTTGCCGCATCGGCAATGCTGCGACCCATCACGCCGGCATGAGTCACCGTCTGGCGTACCAGCGCGCCATTGTCCGGCGCCGGTGTGCCGTCGCTGAGCAGCGTGTTGTTCTCGAAGCCGATACGGGCATGGCCGTTCAGCGCCAGCGCCGCCAGCGCGCAGGCCGATTCCTTCGGCCCGAAGGCGCAGACCGCGAATTCGCCGTCGCTCGCCGTCCAGTCATGCATGAAGGGCAGCAGGTCGCTCGGTTCCGAACGCTGGCCGGCAGTATAACGGCCGAGCACGAACAGCACGAAATGCTTGCTCCCCGGAATGATGCCGCGCGCTTTCAGCTCGTGAAAGCGCTGCACGTCATCGGCGGCATAGAGGATGTACTGCATCATCACGCCGGCCTTGTAGAGTTCGGCCAGGAAAGCAGCGCCCTCGGCCTCGGCGGTTTCATCCGGCAGGATCTCGCGCACGGCGAGGCTGCAGGCCTCCGGCATCAGTGCCCGCATCGCCGCCATCTGTTCCTGGCGGTTATAGACGCCGGCGGCTTCCGAGGTCGCCTGGATGATGATCTCTTCACCGGCCTCGCGCCGCACCGCCTTGATGGCGGCGCGGTAGAGGTCGGCATCCAGCGAATGTCGGCCGCTGGCCGGTTCCCGCACATGCAGGTGGATCATGGATGCGCCGGCCTCCAGGCATTGCGCGGCGCAAACGCCCAGTTCGTCGGCGCTCAGCGGCACCGCCGGATGATCGGCCTTCAGCTTGCGGGCGCCATTGGGGGCCACGGCGATGACGGCCGGCGCCAGCACGGCCGGAACGATCGGCAGGCCGGACATCAGGCCACCGCCTTGAGCGAGACGTCGACGGCCTCGCCCAGCTTTTCGACGATCAGGTCGATATCGGCGCTGGTGCAGATGAAGGGCGGGGCGAGCAGCACGTGGTCGCCATGCAGGCCGTCGATGGTGCCGCCCATCGGATAGACCATCAGGCCCAGCTTCATGGCTTCCTGCTTGATGCGGGCATGCAGCTTCTTCGCCGGATCGAAGGTTGCCTTGCTGGCGCGGTCCTGCACCAGTTCGATGGCCTGGAACAGGCCGCGGCCGCGGATATCGCCGACATGGCGGTGGTTGCCGAAGCGGTCCTGCAGGCGGTCCATCAGATGTGCGCCCATGGCTTTCACATTGTCCAGCAGATGGTCGCGTTCGATCACCTGCTGCACGGCCAGGGCCGCGGCGCAGGCCATCGGATGGCCCAGATAGGTATGGCCATGCTGGAAGAAGCCGGAGCCGTTCTTGAACGCATCGAAGATATGCTGGCCCAGCAGGATGGCGCCGATCGGCTGGTAGCCGCCGCCCAGGCCCTTGGCGATGGTCATGATGTCGGGCGCGATGCCGTCCTGCTCGCAGGCATGCAGCGTGCCGGTGCGGCCCATGCCGCACATCACTTCATCGAGGATTAGCAGCACGCCATACTGGTCGCAGATCTCGCGGATGCGCTTGAAGTAGCCGGGCGCAGCCGTGACGGCGCCCAGCGTCGCACCCACCACCGGTTCGGCGACGAAGGCGATCACGCTGTCCTTGCCCAGCTCCAGGATCTTGGCTTCCAGCTCGTTGGCGGCGCGCAGGCCGTAGGCTTCCGCCGTCTCGTTATCGCGGCGGTCGCGATACTCAAAACACGGCGCGATATGATGCGCCTCGATCAGCATCGGGGCGAACTGCTGGCGGCGCCAGGCATTGCCGCCCACCGACAGCGCGCCGACCGTGTTGCCGTGATAGCTCTGGCGCCGCGCGATGAAATGCTTGCGCTGCGGCTCGCCGCGTTCGACGTGATACTGCCGCGCCATCTTCAGAGCCGCCTCGATGGCCTCCGAGCCGCCCGACACGTAATAGACATGGCTGATACCCTTGGGTGCCGTCTCGATCAGGCGGTCGGCCAGCTTTTCGGCCGGCTCGGTGGTGAAGAAGCTGGTATGGGCGAAGGCCAGCTTGTCGGCCTGCTCGTGCATGGCGCGGGTGATGTCGGGATGGCCATGGCCCAGGCAGCTCACCGCGGCGCCGCCCGAGGCATCGATATACTGCTTGCCGCTGGCGTCGATGATGCGGATGCCTTCGCCGCCGACGGCGACCGGATAGGCATGGTTGATGCTGCGATGGAGGATGCGGCTCGGCATGACTTACGACTTTCTGCTGCGGGACGGTTTGCGGGACCAGTAGGTGGAAAAGGCGCCGAGCTGATGCTCGGCATTGGCGATGGCATCCAGGGCCGTGTTGCCGGCCCGCGCCGCCACCAGCGCGATCAGGCTTTCGGCTACAGCAAAGGCAGGCGTGACGGCATGGAAGAAGGAGGGCGTGTCGGTCGGCACCAGGATGGCGTGGCGCGCACGCGCGGCAATCGGCGAGACCCGGCTGTCGGTGATCGCCACGATCTGGCAGCCGCGTTCGGCGGCATACTGCATGCGTTCGATGGTGGCGGTGGCATAGGGCGCCACGCTGGTGACCAGCAGCACATCCTGGCCGCCGGCATGGCGCAGGGCATCGATGCCGGTATCGCCGGCGCCGTCCAGCAGCAGGCCGTTGTCGCGGAACAGGCCGTAGACATACTGCGCCTGGAAGGCCACGGCGTAGCAGGAGCGCAGGCCGAGGAAATACACCCGGCGCGCCCGGTCGATCAGGGCGGCGGCGGCGATCAGGCTGGCGATGCCGGCCTCGTCATGGCTGGCGGCGATATGCTCGGCCATGGCCCAGCCGATCTGGGCGGCCAGCTTGGCCTCGCCGCTCTGCTGCTGGCGCTGCTGCAACTGTCCGGCCTTGGCGCTGAAGCCGGCACCCGCCGGGGCCGGGCCGCGCCGCAGCGCCGCGGCCTGCAGATCCCGGAAGGCGGCGTAATCGGCAAAGCCGAGCTGGCGCGCGAGGCGCGTCATGGTCACCGCCGGCACGCCGGCACGGCGGGCCTGTTCGCGCATCGACAGCAGCGCCACATCGTCGGGATGCTCCAGCACGAAGCGCGCCGCCGTCTGCAACTGCGGCGGCAGGCCGGAAAAGGCGGCGGCAATGCGGTCGGCAAGCGAGGACGGGGCCATGGGGCGGCATTCAACCGTGCTTCGGCCGGCCTTGCAACAAGTGATTCATAAATTAACGAATTGAAACATTCGTTGCAGTGCGGCAGGCCGGGCGGGGCTTGCCCGGACGCTTGCCTTGGCCCGATAAGCCGCGCTTATAGTATTTTCCGGTTTCCATCGGAATATCATCATGGCCGACCTGCGCAATCTCGAAACCTTCGTCTGGGTCGCCCATCTCGGCGGCTTCCGCTCCGCGGCCGAGAAACTCAATACGACGCAGCCGGCGGTGTCGCAGCGCATCGCCCTGCTGGAAGCCGAATTCGGCGTGCGGCTGTTCGACCGCGAGCCACGCGGCGTGGCGCTGACGGCCAAGGGCAACGAATTGCTGCCCTATGCCGAACGCATGCTGCAGTTGCATGCCGACCTGCTGCATGCGGCGCGCGAGAAGAAGGCGATGCGCGGCATCGTGCGCCTCGGCGTGGCCGAGACCATCGTGCATACCTGGCTGTCCAAACTGATCGAACGCATGCATGCGGTCTATCCGGCGCTGACGCTCGAGATCGAGGTCGATACCTCGCCGCTGTTGCGCGAACGCCTGCTGTCGCATCAGCTCGACATCGCCTTCGTGCTCGGGCCGATCAGCGAGCCGCGCATGAAAAACGTGGCTTTATCGAGTTATCCGCTGGCCTGGATCGCCAGCCCGTCGCTCGATCTGGGCGCCGAGCCGGTGCCGCTGGCAACCCTGGCGCGCTGGCCGATCATCACCTATCCGCGCAACACCCGGCCCTATATCATCATCCGTGAAATGATGACGCGGTCCGACATGCCGGCCCTGCGCATGTATGGCAACGCGTCGCTCTCCACCATCGTGCGCATGACGCTCGACGGCATCGGCATCTCGGCGATTCCGCCGCTGATCATCCGCCGTGAGCTGCAGGAAAAACGCCTGCGCGTGGTGAAGGCCGAACAGAATCTGCCCGATCTGAACTTCCATGCCTGTTATCCGGTCAAACCCGACAGCTATCTGGCCGAAGCGGTGACCGAGATCGCCCGCGAGATGGCGGCGGCCGAGGCGAAGCGGCGCGAAAAAAGGCTGCGAGCCTGATTTTTAACCGATAAGAATTTCTTATCGGCTGCCATCGGAACTCCCGATTGGACAGTCATGCACCCGTCATGATGCGATGATCGCGGACTGGAGGGGTGCATGAACGCCATTGCGTCAGGGACAATCTATGCCAGCGGCCGCGAGGCCCGGCAGGCCATTCGCCGCGGCGACCATCGCGGTCCCACCGCCGGCATCGCGCCGGGTTTCGTGCAGGGCAACCTGGCCATCCTGCCGCGGACGCTGGCCGACGACTTCTTCCGCTTCTGCCAGTTCAACCCCAAGCCCTGTCCGCTGCTGGCCGTGTCCGAGCCCGGTTCGCCGCGTCTGCCGGTGCTGGGCGATGACCTCGACATCCGCACTGACATCCCGCTCTATCGCGTCTGGCGCGACGGCAAACTGGTCGAGGAAGTGCCCGACCTGAAAGCCGTGTGGCGCGACGATCTGGTGGCGTTCCTGATCGGCTGCTCGTTTTCCTTCGAAGAGGCGCTGATCGAGGATGGCATCCCGCTGCGCCACATTGCCGCCGGCACCAATGTGCCGATGTACCGCACCAATATCCCCACCACGGCGGCCGGCCCGTTCCAGGGTCCGCTGGTGGTCTCCATGCGGCCGCTGAAGCCGGCCGATGCGATCCGCGCCGTGCAGATCACCTCGCGCTTCCCCGCCGTGCATGGCGCGCCGGTGCATCTGGGCAAGCCCGAACTGCTCGGCATCAAGGATCTGGCGAAACCCGATTACGGCGATCCGGTCGAGGTGAAGGATGATGAACTGCCGGTCTTCTGGGCCTGCGGCGTCACCCCGCAGTCGGTGATCGCCACCGTGAAGCCGGACTTCTGCATCACCCATGCGCCGGGGCACATGCTGGTGACCGATCTCAAGAACAGTCGTTTAGCGATTCTGTAATCTGTCCATCCAACAGGGGGTAATGATGACGATGAAGACTCTGCTGACTGCGGTCAGCCTGCTGGCAGCCACGGCTGCCACCTCGCCCGTTCTGGCCCAGGCCCTGCCGGCCGGCCCGAAAGTGTCGATCACCATGGCGACCCAGCCGGGTCCGGCCCTGCCGCAATACAGCAAGGTCGATGTGCCGATGCTGAAGGAAGGCGTGCCGGTCAAGAGCGGCGGCCGCATCGAGATCAAGCTGGCCAGCTGGCCGGAAATGAACCTCAACGGCCCCGAGATCATCCGTCTCGTGCGCGCCGGTCAGGTCGATATCGGCGCCGCCCCGCTCGCCACCGTGTCGGGCGACGTGCCGTTCCTGGATGGGGCCGATCTCGCCGGCCTCAATCCCACCATCGAACAGGCCCGCAAGGTGGTCGATGCGCTGGTGCCGCTGGCCAACCGCGAGCTGGAGCGCTTCAACACCCGCATCATCGCGGTCTATCCCTTCCCGGCACAGGTGCTGTTCTGCCGCACGCCGGTCACCTCGCTGGCCGAGCTGAAGGGCAAGAAGGTCCGCACCAATGGCGGCTCGATGAACGACTTCATGAACCATATCGGCGCCCAGCCGGTCGCCATCGGCTTCCCGGAAGTCTACGGCGCGCTGGAACGCGGCGTGGCCGATTGCGCCATCACCGGCACGTCGTCCGGTAACGGCGCGAAGTGGTATGAAGTGGCCAAGCACATGTACACGCTGCCGCTCAGCTGGTCGACCTCGGCCTACATGGTCAATGTGCAGTGGTGGAACAAGCTCGATCCCGCCGTGCGCGACTTCATGGCCAAGACCATGAAGGAAGTGGAAGACGCCCAGTGGAAGCTCGGCGTGGAAGCCACCGAAGACGGCATCGCCTGCAACAGCGGCAATGCTGCCGGCTGCAAGATCGGCACGCTGGTGACCAATGCGCCGATGACCATCGTGCGCGAGAAGCCGGCCGACGTGGCCCTGCTGCGCCAGGCTGTCGGCGATGCCGTGCTGCCCGCCTGGGTCAAGCGCTGTGGCGAACGTTGCGGCAAGGTCTACGAGCAGGTGATCCAGCCGATCACCGGCGTCGCCCTCAAGCCCTGAGTTTACGCGTGACCGCCACTCCTCCGGCGGCTGGCGCCGCTGCGGCTTCTGCCGCAGCGGCCGCCAGGCTCCGCCGCCTGATCGAAGTCGCCTGCCGCTGGATGAATTACACCGCCGGCTGGGTCTTCGTCTTCTGCGCGCTCTTCGTCACCTTCGACGTGCTGGCGCGCGCCTTCCTCGGATTCTCCTCACAGTCGACCACCGAGCTGACCGGCTACATGCTGGCCTTCGGCATCGCCTGGGGCCTGCCGCATGCGCTGGCCACCCGCAACCATGTCCGCATCGACATGATCCTGAACAAGGTGCCGCTGCGCGGCCGCCAGTATCTGCATCTCTTCGCGCTCACGCTGCTCGGCGTGCTGGCCGGATTCTTGAGCTTCGGCGCCATCGAGCTGGTGCAGGAAAGCCTCGATTTCGGCGCCACCGACAACAGCCTGCTGCGCACGCCGCTGGCGCTGCCGCAGGGCCTGTGGGCCGTCGGCATCGTGGTCTTTTTCCTCCTGATCGTCGCCATGCTGGTCGAGACGCTGCTGCTGATCCTGGCCGGCCAGGCCGAAGCCGTCGATCGCCTGCTCGGTCCGCGCACCTATACCGAAGAGGCGGCCGAGGCGCTCGAAGCCGTCGCCGTCAGCCGTCAGGACGTGAAATAATGATTGCCGTTGTCTTCCTGCTGATCCTGCTCGGCATCACCGTTGCCAGCGCGCTGACCGGCGGCGGCAGCGCCCCGGTCGCCGAAATCATCCTGCTCGTCGGCGTGATGTGCACCTTCTTCGGCTCCGGCGTCTATATCGGCGCAGCGCTCGGCGCGCTCGGCCTTCTGGCCGGCTTTGCGTTCTCGGACCGGCCATTCTGGAATTTCCTCGGCCAGATGACCTGGGGCCCAAGCAGCAGCTTCGTGCTGGTCGCCGTGCCGCTGTTCCTGCTGATGGGCGAGATCCTGCTGCGCGCAGGATTATCCGATAAGCTCTACCGCGCGCTCAATGTCTGGCTCAATCGTCTGCCCGGCGGGCTGCTGCACACCAACATCGCCGCCAGCGCCATCTTCTCGGCCATCTCCGGCTCCAGCGTGGCGACGGCCGCCACCATGGGCTCGGTGGCGCTGCCGTTTTTCAAGAACACAAAATACAGCCCGAAGATGGTTCTGGGCTCGCTCGCCGCTGGCGGCGCGCTCGGTAATCTCATTCCGCCGGGCATCACCTTCATCATCTATGGCCTGATCACCGAAACCTCGGTCGGCGCGCTGTATATCGCCGCGCTCGGTCCCAGCCTGCTGGTGGTGGTGCTGTTCATCGGGCTGATCGTCATCCATGGCCTGCGTCATCCGATTGCGCCGGAAGGCCCGGCGATTCCGCTCAGCGTCAAGATTGCCAGCCTGAAGGACCTGGTGCCCACCGCGCTGCTGATCCTGCTGGTGCTGGGCACCATCTATGCCGGCATCGCCACGCCCACCGAGGCCGCAGCTTTGGGCGTTACTGGCGCGCTGCTGTTTGCCCTGGTCGGCGGCAAGCTGACCCTGAAGATGATCCATGACTCGGCCGAGGCGACCGCGCGCACCACGGCCATGATCGGGCTCATTCTCTTTGGCGCCTATCTGCTCAACTTCATCCTCACCAGTCTGCGCGTGCCGCAGATGATGGCGGATACGGTGGCCGGCCTGCCGCTGCCGGGCTGGGCGATCATCGCGCTGATTATCGGCTTCTACCTGGCGCTCGGCACCTTCATGGAGGGCTTCTCCATGATCCTGACCACCATCCCCATCGTCTTCCCGATCGTGAAGGCGCTGGGCTACGATCCGATCTGGTTCGGCGTCATCGTCACCATGCTGGTCGAGATCGCCATGATCAGCCCGCCCGACGGCACCGTGCTGTACGTATTACAGGGCATGAGACCAGACCGGGGGCCGATCAGCGACGTCTTCTCCGGCGTGCTGCCCTTCATGCTCGTCTATATCTTCGCCATCGTGCTGATGATGGTCTGGCCGGGCATCGCGCTCTGGCTGCCGGCGCAGTTTAACTGAGGAATACCGCGTATGCTCACCTTCGACCGCTTCTGGCAGGACCGCCGCGACCGCGTGGCCGTGCAGATCGACACGCTGATCGTCGCCGGCTGGGCCGGCCGCGATGCCCATGCCATCGAGCATCATATCGAGGAACTGGCCGCCATAGGCGTGCCGCGTCCCAGCAGCGTGCCGCTGTTCTACCGCATCGGCACCGGCCAGCTCAGCCAGACCACGCATCTGCAGGTGCTGGGCCCGGATACCTCGGGCGAGGTCGAGCCGGTTGTCGTGTCTCTGGCTGATGGCCTCTGGGTCACGGTCGGTTCCGACCATACCGACCGCAAGGCGGAATCGATGGGTGTGGCGCTGTCCAAGCAGCTCTGCTCGAAAGTGGTCGGCACCGGCCTGTGGCGCTATGACGATGTGGCAAAGCACTGGGACAGCCTGATCCTGCGCGCCTGGGCCACCATCGACGGTCAGCGCGTGCTCTATCAGGAAGGCGCGGTATCGGGTCTGCGCAGTCCCGACGACCTGATGACCCGCTATCGCAACGAAGCCATGCTGCCGCCCGGCACGCTGATGTTCGGCGGCACGCTGGGCGCCATCGGCGGCATCCGGCCCAGTTCGCGCTTCGAGATCGAGCTGGAAGACCCGGTGCTGAAGCGCAAGCTGTCACATGCCTATGATGTGGAAGCGCTGCCTGTTGTCGCCTGAGCGCTGACGCCGTTAGACTTGAGGTCATGAGCGCCTATCCCCAGATCCGGTCCTTCGGCGACACGGCCTTCAGCGTCGAGTTCGGCGAGGGGATCGATCGCGCCGTCAATGCCATGGTGATGGCGCTGCATGCGGCGCTGATGGATGCAAAGCCCGCCGGCCTGATCGAGACCATCCCGTCCTTCCGCGCCCTGCTGGTGCAATACGATCCGCTGGTCACGGCCCGCGCCGATCTGGAAACCCAGGTGCGCGGGCTGTTTGCCGGGCTGAAACCCGCGCAGCGCGCCGGCCGGCTCTGGCGCCTGCCGGTCTGCTACGCGCCCGAATTCGGCCCTGACCTGGCCGAGGTGGCCGAGCGCTGCAAGGTGACGCCCGAGCAGGTGATCGCCACCCATACCGGCGGCCGGTATTTCGTCTACATGCTCGGTTTCATGCCGGGCCTTGCCTATATGGGCGGGCTCGATGCGTCGCTGCATCTGCCGCGCCGGTCCTCGCCGCGCACGAAAGTGCCGCAGAGCTCGGTCGCCATCGCCGAGTCCATGACCACGATCTACCCTTGGGAAAGTCCGGGCGGCTGGCATCTGCTCGGCCGTACGCCGCTGCGGCTGTTCGATGCCGCGCGCGCCGAACCGATCCTGTTCGCCGCCGGCGACGAGGTGACCTATGTCGCCGTCTCGACCGGTGACTATGCCGCCATGGCGCGGCAGGTGGAGCAGGGCGCGTTCGACTATGCGGGCCTGCAGGTGAAGGAATGACCGCCGGTTTCCTCGATATCATCGCGCCCGGCCTGATGACTTCGGTGCAGGATCTCGGCCGCCGCGGCCATCAGGCGCTCGGCATGCCGGTGGCCGGCGCCACCGATCCGCTGGCGCTGCGGCTGGTCAACAAGCTTGTCGGCAACGACGAAAACACCGGTGCGCTGGAGATCGGTTTCCTCGGGCCAACCTTCACCGTGAATGCCGAAGCCGTGCGCGTTGTCTTCGGCGGCGCGGCGAAACTCACCCTGCAGCCGGCCGGCAATGGCGAGGCGCGCGCCCTCAAGCCCTGGCGTTCTGCTTTGCTGAAGCGCGGCGACAAACTCGCGATTGGCGCAGTGGAAGAGGGCAGTGTGGCCTATCTTGCTGTCGAAGGCGGCTTCGCGATTGCGCCCTTCATGGGCAGCCAGTCGACCTACATGCGCTCCGGCCTGGGCGGCTTCGAGGGCCGCGCGCTCAAAGCCGGCGATCAGCTTCCTCTCAATCGCGTTGCACAGGAAGGCGACGAGCGCGAAGCCTCTGATGCCATCGACTACGGCAGCGGTCCCATCCGCGTCGTGCTCGGCCCGCAGGAGGACCGTTTCACGCCGAAGGGCATCGAGACCTTCCTCGCATCGACCTACACCCTGACCAAGGAAGCCGACCGCATGGGCATCCGGCTGGAGGGCGAGAGCGTCGAACACACCCGCGGCGCCGATATTGCCTCCGAAGGCGTGGTCAGCGGCTCGATCCAGGTGCCAGGCAACGGCAAGCCGATCATCCTGATGGCCGACCGCCAGACCACCGGCGGCTATACCAAGATCGCTACGGTGATCTCGGCTGACTTACCCCGCGTCGGTCGCATGAAGCCCGGCGACACGCTTACCTTCACAGCCATTGGCGTGGCCGAAGCCGAGGCGATCCGCCGTACCCAGGAACAGATGCTGAAGCGCCTGATCGATGGCATCCGCACGGCTTTGCCCGATGTCACTCTCGACCTGGATGCGCTATATACGCAGAACCTGATCAGCGGCGCCGTCGATGCCCCCAGCGGGCACTGGCGCTAAGGCAAGCGAGGCCTCCATGACCGTGAAGACCAACCTGAACAGCGATCTCGGCGAGAGCTATGGCGCCTGGACCATGGGCGACGACGCGGCGATGCTGGCCGTGGTCGGCACCGCCAATGTCGCCTGCGGCTTCCATGCCGGCGACTGGAGCGTGATGCAGGCCACCGTGGCCGAGGCCGTGAAGAACGGCGTCTCCATCGGCGCGCATCCCTCCTACCCGGACCTGCAGGGCTTCGGCCGCCGGCCGATGACCATGAGCAACAAGGAAGTCGAGGCGCTGATGGCCTATCAGATCGGCGCGCTGATGGGCGTCGCGGCCACCAAGGGGGCTAAGGTCACCCATGTGAAGCCGCATGGCGCCATCAACAACAAGGCCGCTGTCGACATGGACCTCGCCATGGCATTGGCGCGCGGCATCGCCGGCGTGTCGAAGGATCTGATCTTCCTGGCGCCGGCCGGCTCGGCCATGGTTGCAGCGGCTGCGAAAGCCAACCTGCCGGTGGCGCAGGAAGTCTTCGCCGATCGCAATTACGACGACGAGGGCAACCTGGTGCCGCGCGGCCAGCCGCATGCCATGGTGCATGACAATGACGAGGCGCTGCGCAATGTGCTGCGCATGGTGCAGGAACGCGCCATCGTCTCGGTCAGCGGCAAGCGCATCCCCTGCAATGTCGATTCCATCTGCGTCCATGGCGACAGCGTCGGCGCCGTCTCGATGGCCCGGCATATCCGCGCAGGACTCGAACAGGCCGGCGTCAGGCTGGTGACCCTGCCGGAGATGATCGGGTAAGGCCTCCAGTCTTTCCATCGTCATTCCCGCGCAAGCGGGAATCCAGAGTCTGGAGCTCAGGCCTTTCCCCTGGGTCCCCGCTTTCGCGGGGACGACGGCGCAGAGCTATACCTTGACGTCGCCCCCCGTCGCCCGGCAAGACTGGGTGAGGGGAGACCGCATGCCGAAGTCGAAAGCCGCAAAACCAACCGCCACGAAGCCACGCCAGCCGGACGTGACGCGGCGCAACATCCTGGATGCGGCGCTGGTGGAATTCGCCGCCCATGGCCTGGCCGGCGCCCGGGTGGACGAGATCGCGGCGCGCTCCGGCTCCAACAAACGCATGATCTACGAGTATTTCGGCAACAAGGATGGCCTGTGGCTGACCGTGTTGGAACGCGCCTATGAACGCATGCGCGAGGAAGAACACGCCATCGACGTTGCCCGCATGTCGCCGGTCGAGGGCATGCGCTACCTGATGGAATTCAATTTCAAATTCTGCTCGCGCAACCCCGAATTCATCGCGCTGCTGAATGCGGAAAACCTGCACAAGGCCAGCTTCCTCAAGGATTCCAAGAAAATCCGCGAGCTGTATACGCCGCTGCTGGTGGTGATCACCGATTTGCTGCAGCGCGGCCAGCGCGACGGGGTGTTTCGCAAGAATGTCGATCCCGTCGAGCTTTACACCACGATTGCGGCGCTCGGGTTCTTCTATTTTTCCAATATCCATACCCTGTCGACCATTTTCGGCCGCAACCTCCTGTCGCCGAAGCAGCAGAAAATCCGCATGGAACACTCCATCGAGGTTGTGCTCGGCTATCTGCGGCCCTGATGCAGCGCAGCAGGCCGGTCTTCGCCCAAGGTCGAATTTCGTAACTGACCGGTTACTTCCCCGTTGACAAGTTTGCCCGGCGACGGAATGCTGGGGCCAACAACAAAGGACCATCGGTCCATAAACGGAGGAAACCACCATGCAAGGCAGTCTTGCCATTCGTATTGCTGTCGCCGCATTTGCGGTCGGCACCCTGGGTCTCGTCGCCCAGCCGGCCGCCGCGCAGGCGACCTGGAAGCCGACCCGCCCGATCACCGTGATCGTGCCCTGGGCCGCCGGCGGCTCCACCGACCAGGTCATCCGCATCACGGCGGCCGAGCTGGAAAAGGAACTCGGCCAGAAGATCGTCGTGGTGAACCAGCCCGGCGCGTCGGGTTCGATCGGCACCAAGAGCGTGCTGGAAGGCCCGAAGGACGGCTACACCTGGGCCTCCGGCGCCGCCAAGGATATCGGCTCCTATGCCGTGTCCGGCCTGCTCGACACCACCGCCAAGGACTGGGATTTCTATCTCACCGTGGCGAACCAGTCGGTGATCAGCGTCAATCCGAACACCCCCTACAAGTCCGTCGCCGAGCTGCTGGCCGCCATGAAGGCCAAACCGGGCCAGGTGTCGTTCTCCACCGCCGGCGTGAATTCCTCGGGCCATTACGGCTCGGAAGCGCTGTCGCGTGCGGCCGGCGCCACCTACAAGCATGTCTCCTATGACGGCGGCAACCCGGCGGTGATCTCCACCGTCGCCGGCGAAACCGAAGTGACCAGCCAGCTCGGCGTCGAGCAGATCGAAATGATCCGCGGCAAGCGCCTGCGCGCGCTGGCCGTGCTGGCCGACAAGCCGCTGGTCGTCGACGGCGTGCCGCCGATCGAGCCGATCACCAAGACCCTGCCGAACTTCCGCACCGAGACCAACTACTTCGGCATCTTCCTGCCCAAGGGCGTGCCGGCGGAAGTCACCGCCACGCTGAACAAGATCTGGGACGAGAAGATCAAGACCTCGGAAGCGCTGAAGAAGTATTCGGCCGACAAGGGCGCGATCTTCGACCCGCGGTCCGGCGAAGATGCCAAGAAGGCGTCCTTCCCGGCGATCCAGGGCGCTGCCTGGATCCTGCAGGAAGGCGGCAAGGCCAAGATCAACCCGGAAACCATCGGCATCCCGAAGCCGTAATCCGGTGTGAACACCACGGCCGCCTGGCTTGATCCGAGCCGGGCGGCCGATTGTTTTTAACGGGAGTGCGATCATGAGTGCAGGCGAAGACGAGGCGAAGGTCGTTCCCGCGCGGTCCGATGTCTGGTGGGGGATCGGCTGGGTGGTGCTCGGCCTCGCCATCACCTGGGGCGCGGTGAAGATGGACCGCCTCGAGAACCTGCATATCAATCCCTACACGATCCCGGGCCTGCTGCCCGGCATCCTCGGCATTTTCATCGCCTTCTTCGGCGTGATCCTCGCCATCCGCACGATCCGTGCCGGCGCCTTCGCCGCACCGCAGGGACAGTCTGCGGACGAGCGCGCGGAGTCGCGGGTTGCCTGGCAGCGCGTCGTTCTCACCGCGGCGATCTGCGTGACCTTTGCGCTCGGCCTGATCGGACGCGGGCTGCCCTTCTGGGCCACCTCTGCGGCCTTCATCTTTTCCTTCGTGACGATTTTCCAGTGGAAGGAACGCGGCGCGGCGAACCAGCGCCTGCGCGGCCTGCTGGCGGCCGCCGGCGTTGCCATCGGTGGCGCCGCCGTCATCACCTTCATCTTCCAGGAACTCTTCCTGGTGCGGTTGCCGTAAGCGGGGATTCAGTATGTTTGAAGGTCTTGTCCTCCTCGGCTCCTCGCTGGCCAGCTTCCTCGGTCCCTGGCAGCTGTTCTATGCCTTCGGCGCCACGCTGGCCGGCATCATCATTGGCTGCATGCCGGGCCTCAGCGCCACGCTCGGCATTGCCTTGTTCACCACGCTCACCATCCGGATGCCGCCCAATGACGCCATCCTGATCCTGATCTGCGCCTATTCGGGTGCGATCTACGGCGGCAGCCGCACGGCCATCCTGCTCAACATCCCGGGCACGGCGGCCAATGCCGCCGCCTGCCTCGACGGCTACCAGCTCGCCCGCCAGGGCCAGGCCGGCCGCGCCATGGGCATCGCCACCACCGGCTCGGTGGTCGGCTCGATCTTCGGTATCATCTGCCTGGCGCTGTTCACGCCGCTGCTGGGCGAAGTCGCGCTCACCTTCGGCGCCTTCGAATTCTTCTGGCTCACCATGTTCGGCGTCATGATGTCGGGCAGCATCACCGGCGAGGATGCCCTGAAGGGCTGGATCATGGGCTTCCTTGGCCTGTTCATCGCCCTGATCGGCCAGGACGGCATCCATGCCTATGATCGCTACAGCTTCGGCATCAGCGATCTCACCGGCGGCTTCTCGCTGATTCCCTCGCTGGTCGGCGCCTTCGGTTTTGCCGAAGTGCTGACCGTGATGAAGGAGCGGCAGGCGCGGCCGGCGATCCACACGGTCGACTCCGTCTTCCCGCGCTTCGGCGACGTGATCAAATACTGGCGCACCGTGCTGCGCTCCGGCGTGATCGGCGTCTATGTCGGCATCCTGCCCGGCGTGGGCGAGGACATGGCGGCCTGGAGTTCCTATGCCGCCGCGCGCCGCGCCAGCAAGGAAAAGGAAAAATTCGGCAAGGGCTCGATCGAAGGTCTGATCGCCGCCGAAACCGGCGACAACGCCTCGATCCCCGGCGCCATCATTCCCTCGCTGGCGCTCGCCATCCCCGGTTCAGCCCCGGCCGCCGTGCTGCTCGCCGCCATGATGATCCATGGCGTGCGCCCGGGTCCGATGCTGATGATCGAAAGCCCGCAATTCGTCTATGACGTGGTGGCGATGAACCTGATGGCCACCGTGGCCATGCTGTTCTTCGGCCTGTTCCTGGTGCGGCCGCTGCTGATGGTGCTGCAGATTCCGCGCACCTACATCATGGCGATCATCTTCGTGCTCTGCACCGTCGGTTCCTACTCGCTGGCCGGCCGCCTGTTCGACGTCTGGACCATGATCGGCTTCGGCATCGGCGGCTATATCCTGCGGCAGAACGGCTATTCCATGGCCCCGCTGGTGCTGGGTCTGGTGCTGGGCGATCTGATGGACAAGAGCCTGCGCCGCGGCCTGGTGCTGTCGGATGGCGACCTGACGCCGTTCTTCACCCGGCCGATCTGCGTGGCGCTCTGGGTGGTCGTCGTCATCATGCTGCTGATGAGCATTCCCGCCACGGCCAAGATCATCCGTGGCCAGATTCAGGCGGCGAAGACCCGTCTCGGTTTCGGCGGCGCCTGAGTCATGGGCGCATTGACGATCCGGCTCCCGTCCCGTTATAAGTAACTGAATGGTTACTTCAGGAAGATACCTGAAATGCGCGTCTCGCTCTGTAACGAAGTCCTCAGTCCCATGCCCTTCGCCCAGCAATGCACGCTGGCGGCGGAGCTGGGCTATGACGGGCTGGAAATCGCGCCCTTCACGCTGAGCGACGAACCGCTCTCCTTGAGTGCCGCCGAGCGCCGGGTACTGCGCCGCACCGTGGAAGAGGCGGGGCTGGCGGTCACCGGCCTGCACTGGCTGCTGGTGACGCCGAAAGGCCTGTCGATCACCGATACCGATCCCGCCGTGCGCCGCCGCACCCGAGAGATGATGCAGGGTCTGTGCGATCTCTGCGCCGATCTCGGCGGCCGCTACCTGGTGCATGGCTCGCCGGCGCAGCGCCAGCTGCCCGACCGCGACATCCATGCCGCCAAGGGCTATGCGCTGGAAGCCTTCCGCCATGCCGCCCGCGCCGCTGAGAAGGCCGGCGTGATCTACTGCCTGGAACCGCTGTCGCGGCGCGAGACCAATTTCGTCAACACGGTGGGCGAGGCCATCGGCGTGGTCGAGGGCATCGCCAGCGACGCTTTCCGCACCATGATCGACTGCAGCGCCGCCGGCCTGGCCGAAGACGAGAGCGTGTCCGCGCTGATCGACCGCTGGATGCCCAGTGGCCTGATCTCGCATGTGCAGGTGAATGATCCCAATCGAAAAGGCCCCGGCCAGGGCGATATGGATTTCGTGCCGATCCTCGCGGCGCTGAAGCGCCACGGCTATGCCGGCGATATCGGCGTCGAGCCCTTCGTCTACGAGCCCGATGGCCCCGGTGTCGCCGCCCATGCCATCCGCTACCTCCGCGACCTGATGGAGGCGGCGTGATGGCTGCCGCACCCGTCTTCACTATTGGCGATATCCAGCTCTTCGAGCGGCCCGTCACCCTGCGCCTGCCCTTCCGTTTCGGCGTGGTGACGCTGACCGCCGCGCCGCAGGCCTATGTACGGCTGCGCATCACGCTATCTGACGGCCGCAGCGGCTGGGGCGCGGCGGCCGAGCTGATGGCGCCGAAGTGGTTCGACAAGAACCCGGACCTGAGCAACGAGCAGAATTTCGACCAGCTCCGCCTCAGCCTGCTTCATGCCGTGAATGCCTATGCGGCCGATCCGACGCCGCGCACCGCGTTTGGCCATTCCGCCGCCCATCATGCCGCCCTGGTGACGCAGGGTGCGAAGACCGGCCTGAATGCGCTGGTGGCGTCCTATGGTCCGGCGCTGCTCGACCGCGCGGTAATGGATGCGCTCTGCCGCCTGCGCGGCGTGCCGTTCGTGGCGCTGCTGGGCAAGAACCAGTTCGGCATCGAGGCGACGGCACTGACGCCGGACCTCGCCGGTTTCGACCTCGACGGCTGGCTGGGTTCGCTCAAGGCCGTGCGCACTATCGCCGCCCGCCACACGGTCGGCCTGGTCGACCCGCTGCGCGAGAGCGATGTGGCCGCGCCGCGGCTGGATGACGGCCTGCCGGAAAGCCTGGAAGGCGCCGTGCAGCAGTATGGCCATCGCTGGTTCAAGCTGAAGGTCGGCGGCAATGTCGCCTCCGACCTCGCACGCCTGCAGGGCATCGCCGCCGTCCTCGACCAGTCGAACGAACCCTATCGCGCCAGCCTGGACGGCAACGAGCAGTATGACGACGTGAACGGCATTGCCGCGTTATGGGCGGCGATGAAGGATGACCGCCTGTTGCGCCGGCTCTGCTCCTCGATCCTCTATGTCGAGCAGCCGATCAGGCGGGCATCGGCGCTGGCCCGGCCGGTGACCACACTGGCCGCCGAGATTCCGCTGATCGTCGACGAATCCGATGCCGATTACGATGTCTTCCCCAGGGCGCGCGAACTCGGCTATCGCGGCATTTCGTCCAAGACCTGCAAGGGCATCTATCGCGCCATCCTCAATGCGGCGCGCTGTGCACACTGGAACGGGCAGGCGGGCGGCGGCTATTTCATCTCCGGCGAAGACCTGACCTGCCAGGCCGGCCTGGCCCTGCAGCAGGATCTGGCGCTGGTGGCGGCGCTGGGCCTCACGGATGTCGAGCGCAACGGCCATCACTATGTCGACGGCTTCGGCACCGCCTCGCAGGCCGAGCAGGATGCCTTCCTCGCCGCCCATCCCGATCTCTATCACCGCGACACACGCAGCGGCCGTGTGCGGCTGACAATCCGCAGCGGCAATCTCGACCTGCGCAGCACCATGGACGCCGCCGGCCTTGGCGCGGCGGCTGAACCCGACTGGGGCGATCTCGCCCCCATGACACTCGAATCGTGAAAGAAGGACTGAAGACCATGAGCAAGGATATCCGTCTCGGCATCATCATGAACGGCGTCACCGGACGCATGGGCATGAACCAGCATCTGATCCGTTCGATCTGCGCGATCCGCAAGGATGGCGGCGTGGTGCTGAAGAACGGCCGTCGCGTGATGCCCGATCCGATCCTGGTCGGCCGCAACCTCGACAAGGTGGCGCGTCTGGCCAAGCAGCATGGCATCGAACGCTATACCGACGATCTGGACGCGGCGCTCAAGAACAAGGACGACACGCTGTTCTTCGATGCCGCCACCACCCAGGCCCGCGCCGGCCTGCTGAAAAAGGCGATGGCTGCCGGCAAGGATGTCTATTGCGAGAAGCCGACGGCGGAGAAGCTCAGCGTCGCGCTCGACCTGGTGAAGGCGGCGAAGAAATACAAGATCAAGCATGGCGTGGTGCAGGACAAGCTGTTCCTGCCCGGCCTGCAGAAGATCAAGATGCTGATCGACAGTGGCTTCTTCGGCGAGATCCTCTCGGTGCGCGGCGAATTCGGCTACTGGGTCTTCGAGGGCGACTGGCAGACGGCGCAGCGCCCCAGCTGGAACTACCGCTACAAGGATGGCGGCGGCATCATCCTCGACATGCTCTGCCACTGGCGCTACGTGCTCGACAACCTGTTCGGCGAAGTGGAAAGCGTCTCCTGCCTGGGTGCCACCCATATCAAGAAACGCTGGGACGAGAACGGCAAGCCCTACAAGGCCGATGCCGACGACGCCGCCTATGCCACCTTCCAGCTCAAGGGCGGCGTGATCGCCCAGATCAATTCCTCCTGGACCACACGCGTGCGCCGCGACGATCTGGTCACCTTCCATGTCGATGGCACGCTGGGTTCGGCGGTGGCCGGCCTCACCAGCTGCCGCACGCAGTCCCGTGTGAACACGCCGAAGCCGGTGTGGAACCCCGATGTGCCGCAGACCATCGACTTCTTCGATACCTGGCAGGACGTGCCGGACAACCAGGTCTACACCAACGGCTTCCGCGCCCAGTGGGAGATGTTCATCCGCCATCTGGTCGACAACGAGCCGTTCAAGTGGACCCTGCTCGAAGGCGCCAAGGGCGTGCAGCTCGCCGAAGCCGGCCTGAAGAGCTGGAAGGAACGCCGCTGGATCGACCTGCCCGAGTTGAAGGTCTGATCCGAGTCTGAAGGAGTTTCGCCATGGCGATCATGCTCAACCTGCCGGATGCTCCCGGCCATATCAGCCCCTACCGGCTGAAGACGCCGAAGGCCTTCCCGGTTTCGAAGCCGCCATTCAGCCGTATTGCTTTTGCTGCGGCCCATGTGGTGGCCGATCCGCTGGCCGAGCATGATCCCTGGCTGACCCCGGCCATCGACTGGGAGCGCACCATCGCCTTCCGCCGGCATCTCTGGTCGCTCGGCTTCGGTGTGGCCGAGGCCATGGACACCGCCCAGCGCGGCATGGGTCTGGACTGGAACGATGCGCAGGAATTGATCCGCCGCTCGCTCGATGCGGCAAAAGACGTGCCCGGGGCTGTCGTCGCATCCGGTGCCGGCACCGATCACCTGGCGCCGGGGCCCGATGTCACCATCGATACGGTGATCCGTGCCTATGAGGAACAGTGCGCTGCCATCGAGAAGCTCGGCGGCCGCATCATCCTGATGGCCAGCCGCGCGCTGACGGCCGCAGCCAAATCGCCCGACGACTATATTAAGGTCTATGGCCGCATTCTCAGCCAGGTGAAGCAGCCGGTGGTGATGCACTGGCTGGGCGAGATGTTCGATCCCGCACTCGCCGGCTACTGGGGCAATGCCGACCATATGACGGCGATGAGCACCTGCCTGGACGTCATCGCCGCCAATGCCGCCAAGGTCGACGGCATCAAGATTTCGCTGCTCGACAAGGACAAGGAAATCGTCATGCGCCGGCGCCTGCCGAAAGGCGTGCGCATGTATACCGGCGACGACTTCAACTATGCCGAACTGATCGCCGGCGACGCGCAGGGCCATTCCGATGCGCTGCTCGGCATTTTCGACGCCATCGCGCCGGCGGCGTCTGCGGCGCTTGGCGCGCTGACCCGCGGCGATGAGAAGACCTTCCACGAGATTCTCAGCCCCACGGTGCCGCTGTCGCGCCATATCTTCAGGGCGCCGACGCGCTTCTACAAGACCGGCGTGGTCTTCATGGCCTATCTGAACGGTCATCAGGATCACTTCCTGATGGTCGGCGGCCAGCAGAGCACGCGCTCGGCCCTGCATCTGGCCGAGCTGTTCCGCCTCGCCGATGCGGCCGGGCTGCTGACCCATCCGGAGCAGGCAGCGCAGCGCATGAAGGCCGTCATGGCCGTGCACGGGATCGACGCATGAAAAAGCCCGGCCCGCTGTCGCTCAACACCGCCACCGTGAAGGAACAGTGGTCGCTGCAGCAATGCATCGAGGGCTGCGCCCGCCATGGCATCACCGGCATCTCGCCCTGGCGCGACAAGCTGGCGGAATACACCACCGCGAAAGCCGCGAAGCATATCCGCGATGTCGGGCTCACCGTCACCGGCCTGTGCCGCGGTGGTATGTTCCCCGCGGCGGATGCCGCCGGCCGCCAGGCGGCGATCGAGGACAACAAACGTGCGATCGATGATGCGGCGGCGCTGAATGCGCAATGCCTGGTGCTGGTGGTGGGCGGCATGCCCGCCGCATCGAAGGATATCGCCGGGGCGCGCAGCCAGGTGCAGGATGGCATCGCCGCCGTGCTGGAGCATGCCCGGGCCGCGAACGTCCCGCTGGCGATCGAGCCGCTGCATCCCATGTATGCCGCCGACCGCGCCTGCGTGAACACGCTGGGGCAGGCGCTGGATCTCTGCGATGCGCTGGGGTCCGGTGCGAACGACACCCATCTGGGTGTTGCCGTCGACGTCTATCACGTCTGGTGGGATCCGCAGTTATCCGCGCAGATCAAACGGGCGAACAAGCGCGTGCTGGCCTTCCATGTCTGCGACTGGCTGGTGCCGACCACCGACCTGCTGCTGGACCGCGGTATGATGGGCGATGGCGTGATCGATATTCCCGCGATCCGCACCATGGTCGAAGGTGTCGGCTACACCGGCTTCTGCGAGGTCGAGATCATGTCCACCAACAACTGGTGGAAAAAGGATGCCGACACCGTGCTGAAGACCTGCGTCGAGCGCCACGCGACGGTGGTCTAACCTCGTCGAGGTCTGGGCGCCCGCTTTCGCGGGTGCGACAAAAATATTTTCGTCACGCCCGCGAAAGCGGGCATCCAGACGGATCAGTCGGGATCTCGCCCTTGATTCGACGGCGATGCACCCGCCATGATGGGGCGCCCCGTTCTCTCGCCCGGTTCATCCATGTTCAAAGCCAAACCGCTGTCGATCCCCGGCCTGTTGGAGCTGTTTCCGGCGACCGTGATGAATACGCGCGGCTGGATCAGCGCCGTGCATAACGAGGCCCTGCTCGGCGGCCTGGGGATTCACGACCGCTTCGTCGACGACCGCATTGTCTATGCCGACAAGGCCGGCACGGTCGGCGGCCTGCGCTACCAGATCGAACCGGCGCGGCAGGCCATCATGCTGCGGGTGCTGCGCGGCAGCCTGTTCGTCGCCGCCGTCGATGTGCGTCGCAGTTCGCCCACCTTCGGCCGCCATGCGACGCTGGTCATCACCTATATGAGTGCCAACCAGTTCTACGCCATGCCGGGCTTCGCCATCGGCTGGTGCAGCCGCGAACCGGCCACCGAAGTTCTGGTCAAGGCCAGCGCCGATCATGTGCCGCATCTGCAGCGTGGCATCGACTGGCGCGACCCGGCGCTGAAGATCGACTGGCCGGTGCGTGCCGCCGACGCCATCATCGAGCCGGGCGATGTGGATCAGCCGCAGCTGTTGGAACAGACCGACCTGCTGGAATGACCGGGACACCCGCATCCTTGATAACCGAGTCCGGCGAGTCCGGGCGGCTGCAGCGGGCCGATGGCGCGCTGACCTTGCGGTTTGATGCCGACAGTGCCGGCATCACCCGGCTGGCCGATCTGTACCAGCGCGATCCCTGCCGCGCCCTGCTGCCGGAGCCCGATCCGGGCGAGCCGCGCACCGCCGTGCTCATCACCACGGCCGGCGGTCTCACCGGCGGCGACCGGCTTGCGGTGGATGTTTCCGTCAGCACCCAAGCCACGGCGCTCTGCACGCCGCAGGCGGCGGAAAAAATCTACCGCTCGCCCGGCAATGCGGCGGTCATCGATATCCATATGGGCATCGCTGCCGGCGCGGCGCTGGAATGGCTGCCGCAGGAAATGATCCTGTTCGACGGCGCGCAGCTCCGACGCAGCATCAGTATCGACCTCGCCGGCGATGCACGCCTGCTGGCTGGCGACATCACCGTCTTCGGCCGCACGGCGCGCGGCGAACGCTTCAGCCATGGCGGCCTGTTCGACCGCTGGCAGGTTCGCCGCGACCATCGCCTGGTCTGGACCGATGCCACCCGGCTGGCCGACGACATTGCCGCCCGGCTCGACCACCCCGCCGGGTTCGATGGCGCGGTGGCCCAGGCCCTGATCCTCTATCGCGGGGCTGGCGACGCTCCGGCGATGCGCGACCGTCTGCGCGGCCTGCTGGCCGAAGCGCCCGAGGGCACGGTGGCCGATGCCACAGCCGGGGCCACAATCGGCGCCACGGTCGGCGCCACCGTGATCGACGATCTGCTGCTGGTCCGCCTGCTGGATCGCGATGCCGTCCGCCTGCGCCAGGCCTTTGCTATCCTCTGGGCCGCCCTGCGGCCCGGCCTGGCCCTGCCGGGGCGGATGCCCCGCCTCTGGCGGCTCTGACCGGAACTGATTCAAAGAGAGTCACTGCGCCTATTTTTTGCACTCACGCCGGCAATGGCCTCGAAAGCGTGCACATAAAACAGGCATGGTCCGGTTTGGTACGCGTACGACCAAGGTCGGGTCGCCCGCCCCGGTAGGTATCGCAGGCCTGTCATATTGCGGCGCGGAATCAGCATATTACCCCCGGTATTGGCCCATGCTTTGCGGGTATGCCCGGCTTGGCACGCTCCTTGCCATTTCCTTTCCGTCTGGTCGCGCCCTGGGGGGGCCGGCCCAAGCAGGAGAGGAATACAATGAGCAAGTTCATGCGGACGATGGCCGCGGCAGGCGCCATGCTGGGCGCAGTCGCCGCCGGCCAGGCCCAGGCTCAGGACACGATCAAGGTCGGCGTCCTGCACTCGCTGTCGGGCACCATGGCGATTTCCGAGACGACCCTGAAGGACACGGTCCTGATGATGGTCGACGACATCAACAAGAAGGGCGGTCTGCTCGGCAAGAAGGTCGAGGCCGTGGTGGTCGATCCGGCCTCCAACTGGCCGCTGTTCGCCGAAAAGGCGCGCGAGCTGATCTCGAAGGAAAAGGTTTCGGTGGTCTTCGGCTGCTGGACCTCGGTGAGCCGCAAGTCGGTTCTGCCGGTCTTCGAAGAGCTGAACAGCATGCTGTTCTACCCCGTCCAGTACGAGGGCGAGGAAAGCTCGAAGAACGTGTTCTACACCGGCGCTGCTCCGAACCAGCAGGCCATTCCCGCTGTCGAATACCTGATGAGCAAGGAAGGTGGTGAAGTCAAGCGCTGGGTGCTCGCCGGCACGGACTACGTCTATCCGCGTACCACCAACAAGATCCTCGAAGCCTTCCTGAAAGCCAAGGGCGTTAAGCAGGAAGACATCATGATCAACTACACGCCGTTCGGTCATTCCGACTGGCAGACGATCGTAGCCGACATCAAGAAGTTCGGCACCGCCGGCAAGAAGACCGCCGTGGTTTCGACCATCAACGGCGACGCCAACGTTCCCTTCTACAAGGAACTGGCCAATGCGGGCATCAAGGCCTCCGACATTCCGGTGGTCGCCTTCTCGGTCGGCGAGGAAGAACTCGCCGGCATCGACACCAAGAACCTCGTCGGCCATCTCGCCGCTTGGAACTACTTCCAGTCGGTCAAGAGCCCGGTCAACGACGCGTTCATCAAGCAGTGGAAGACCTTCATCAAGGATCCGAAGCGCGTGACGAACGATCCGATGGAAGCCACCTATATCGGCTTCAAGATGTGGGCCCAGGCTGTCGCCCAGGCCGGCACCACCAACGTGGATGCCGTCCGTCAGGCGATGTATGGCCAGAAGGTCAAGGCGCCGGGTGGTTTCACCTCGGTGATGAACACCAACCACCATCTGTCCAAGCCGGTGCTGATCGGCGAAATCCGCCCCGACGGCATGTTCAACATCGTCTGGCAGACCAAGGGCCCGGTGAAGGCCGACGCCTGGTCGAAGTACATCCCGGAAAGTGCCAAGCTGACCGCCGACTGGACCTTCCCGTGGGTCTGCGGCAACTGCGAGAAGCCGAAGTATGCGGCTCTGGCCAACTAAGGCGTAAAGCGTAACGCATGGCATCCGGTCCCTCCCTTCGCCGCAATGCGAGGGGAGGGATTTGGAGCGCCCAATCAAAAACAATCCGTCCCGTCATCGTTCAGGCCATCGTAAAAATGACCCGCTTTCTGCCTATTCTGATGGTCGCGTTGATGCTGACCCTGCTGGCGATGCGCCCTGCGGCCGCCCAGGATCTGACAACCACGCTCAGCGGCCTGACCGAGGCCGACCCCAAGCCCGCCATTGCGGCGCTGACCGCCAGCGACGATGACAAGGCCAAGGCGGCGCTCGCCGCGCTGGCTGCCGGCAACCTCTATCTCCGCATCTCCGACAATGCGGTGGTGATCGGCGAAAAGGATGGCGACATGATCGTCGTCACCAATGCCGCCACCGGCGATGTCGAAGACATGCTGAAACCCGAAGACCTGCAGGCCATCGCCCTGCCCGACGATGCCAAGTCGCTGCTGGCCGCGGCCGCCGGTGATGCGCAGGCATCCGGCCCGGTCGATTTCGCCACCGCCGTGAATGGCCTTAAGGCCGACAGCTTCGCCGACAAGGCCAAGGCGATTGCAGCGTTGAGCGCGCTGGGCGATGCCCGCGCCGTGCCGGCCTTCCAGGCGCTGGCCGATGGCCGCCTGTTCACCCGCAAATCCGACGGCCTGCTGGTGATCGGCAGCGCCAGCGGCAACGATATCGCGCTCACCGATGCCGTCACCGGCGAGAAGCTGGGCATTGTGGCGCCGGCGACGCTCGATCCGCTGTTCGTCAACAACAACCTGCGCAACACGCTGCGCGAAGCCATCGGCCGCCTGGGTCTGGCCAGCAGCGATCCGGCCGTGCGCCGCTCGGCGGCGGCAGCCCTGCTCGACAGTCCGGCGCCGGAAGCCGTGGCGCTGCTGCGCGAGGCCTATGCCAAGGAACAGAATGCCAGCGTCAAATCGGCGATGGCGCTGTCGCTGGCCGCCACCGAGTTGAGCGACCCTGACAAGTCCAAGCGCATCCTGGCCATCCAGACCATGAGCGGCACCGCCGAGCTGCGGGTGCGCTCGCTGCTGCAGGCCCGCCTCAACCAGGAAACCGATACGGAAGTGAAGGCCGCGCTGACCAAGGCTTTCGACACCATGCAGACCAAGATCACGCTGTTCTCCTATGCGGAGAATTTCGTGCAGGGCATCTCGCTGGGCTCGGTGCTGCTGCTGGCCGCCGTCGGCCTCGCCATCACCTTCGGCGTCATGGGCATCATCAACATGGCCCATGGCGAAATGATCATGCTGGGTGCCTATTCGGCTTATGTGACGCAGGAAATCTTCCGCGCCCTGCTGCCGCCCTCGTGGATCGGCGCCTATCTGCTGGCCGCGCTGCCGGTCGCCTTCCTGGTCGCTGCCCTCGTCGGCATCGCCATCGAGCGCGGCATCATCCGCTGGCTCTATGGCCGGCCGCTGGAAACCATGCTGGCCACCTGGGGCGTCAGCCTCTGCCTGCAACAGGCGGTGCGCAGCATCTTCGGTGCCACCAACAAGGAGGTCGCCAATCCCAGCTGGATGACCGGCGCCATCGATGTGGCCGGCGGCCTCGCCGTCACCTGGAACCGCGTCTACATCATCATCTTCTGCTTCGCCGTGCTCGGCCTGATCGCGCTGATCCTCAAGCGCACCAGCTTCGGCCTGCATATGCGTGCCGTCACGCAAAACCGCCAGATGGCCGCGGTGATGGGCATTCCGACGGCCCGCGTCGATGCGCTCACCTTTGCCCTGGGGTCGGGCATCGCCGGCATGGCCGGTGTGGCGCTCAGCCAGATCGGCAACGTGTCGCCCAATCTCGGCACCATCTACATCGTCGACAGCTTCCTGGTCGTCGTCTTTGGCGGCGTCGGCAGCCTGATGGGCACCCTGGTCGGCGCGCTGACGCTCGGCGTGGTCAACAAGATCCTCGAACCCGTCGCCGGTGCGGTGCTGGGCAAGGTGGTGGTGCTGGTCTGCATCATTCTCTTCATCCAGAAACGCCCGCGCGGACTCTTCGCGGCGAAGGGGCGCTCCGCCGATGCTTAATCCGCAGAATGGGCTTGAGGACCTGAAGACTCTCGCCAAGCCGCGGCCGCTGCTCAGCCGCACCGGCTGGGCCGCCTTCCTCGCCATTGGCTTCGTGCTGATCGTGGTCGTGCCGCTGCTCAATATCCTGCCGGGCCGCGGCAGTTTCGCGCAGCTGCCGGATTACCTGATTCCGCTGCTCGGCAAATACGCCTGCTACGCCATCCTGGCGCTCAGCCTCGATCTGGTCTGGGGTTATGCCGGCATCCTCAGCCTCGGTCATGGCGCCTTCTTCGCGCTCGGCGGCTATGCCATGGGCATGTACCTGATGCGCCAGATCGGCACCCGCGGCGTCTATGGCAATGCCACGCTGCCCGATTTCATGGTCTTCCTGAACTGGAAGGAACTGCCCTGGTACTGGCAGGGCTTCGACAGCTTCCCCTTCGCCATGCTGATGGTGCTGCTGGCGCCTGGCATCCTGGCGCTGGTGCTGGGCTGGTTCGCCTTCCGCAGCCGCGTCACCGGCGTCTATATCTCCATCGTCACCCAGGCGATGACCTTCGCCCTGCTGCTGGCCTTCTTCCGCAACGACATGGGCTTCGGCGGCAATAACGGCCTCACCGATTTCAAGGATATCCTCGGCTTCCCGATCCAGGCCGCCTCCACCCGCATCGGGCTCTATGTCATCTCGATTATCGTGCTGGGCCTGTGTTTCCTGCTCTGCCGGTTTGTCACGCTGTCCAAGCTCGGCCGCGTGCTGCTGGCGGTGCGCGATGCCGAAAGCCGCGTGCGCTTCCTCGGCTATTCGCCAACATCCGCCAAGCTCTTCGCCTTCGTGCTCTCGGCGCTGCTGGCCGGCATTGCCGGCGCGCTCTATGTCCCGCAGGTCGGCATCATCAACCCGAGCGAATTCTCGCCGGCCAATTCCATCGAGATCGCCATCTGGGTGGCGGTCGGCGGCCGCGGCACGCTCTATGGCGCCATCCTCGGCGGCGTGGTGGTCAACCTGGTCAAGACCTGGCTGACCGGCGCGGCGCCCGAACTCTGGCTCTTCGTGCTCGGCGGCCTGTTCATCGCCAGCACGCTGCTCTTCCCCAAGGGCATTGTCGGCCTGCTTGGCCAGTGGAAGGCCTGGCGCGACGAAAAACGCGCCTATGCCCTGAATGAAAAAGCGCCCGTGGCCGAAAAGGCAGGTGAATGATGCGTCCTGCCATGCCGCCCCCCTCGCCACTGATCGAACAGGCCACCGCCGGCATGGCGCCCGCCGTGGTCGACCGCCCGCGCGTCTCCGATACCCAGCTCTATCTGGATGGCGTTTCCGTCTCCTTCGATGGCTTCCGCGCCATCAACAACCTCGCGCTGATGGTTGCCCCTGGAGAGCTGCGTACGATCATCGGCCCCAATGGTGCCGGCAAGACCACGATGATGGATATCATCACCGGCAAGACCAAGCCTGACTCGGGCGAGGTGCTGTTTGCCGGCCGCGTCGATCTTACGAAACTCGATGAAGTCGAGATCGCCAATCTCGGCATCGGCCGCAAGTTCCAGAAACCGACGGTGTTCGAGAACCTGACCGTGTTCGAGAATTTCGAGCTGGCGCTGAAATCGGCGCGCGGCGCCTGGAAGACCCTGCTCGGTCGATTGAATGCTGAGGCGCTCGACCGCATCGCCTGGGCCCTGCACACGGTGGGCCTGGAAACCAAGATCCGCGACCAGGCCGGCGCGCTCAGCCATGGCCAGAAGCAGTGGCTGGAAATCGGCATGCTGCTGGTGCAGGACACCCAGCTCATTCTGCTTGATGAACCGGTCGCTGGCATGACCGATGCCGAAACCAAGCAGACCGCCGAACTGATCCTGACGCTGAAGGGCGAGCGCACCCTGGTGGTGGTTGAGCACGACATGGAATTCGTGCGCGATCTCGGCGCCAAGGTCACCGTGCTGCATGAGGGCAGCGTGCTGTCGGAAGGCACGGTCGATCATGTGCAGAACGATCCGCGCGTCATCGAAGTCTATCTGGGACGCTAGAGCATGCTGCAGGCGGAAAACCTCAATCTCTATTACGGCGCCAGCCACGCCCTGCGCGATGTCGGCGTCAGTGCCGAACCCGGCAAGATCACCTGCGTGCTCGGCCGCAACGGCGTCGGCAAGACCTCGCTGATGCGGGCGCTGGTCGGCTTGCAGACGGTGCGCTCGGGCAAGGTGATCTGGGAAGGCCAGGACATCACCGCGCTCAAGCCTCATGAGCGGGCCCGGCGTGGCATCGCCATGGTGCCGCAGGGCCGCGAGATTTTCGCCCGTCTCAGCGTCTACGAGAATCTGCAGACCGGCATGGCGCCGCTCCCCAGAGCCGAACGCCGGATCGAGGACGAGATTTTTGCGCTGTTCCCGGTGCTGCACGAGATGCGCAACCGGCGCGGCGGCGACCTTTCGGGGGGACAGCAGCAGCAGCTGGCGATCGCGCGGGCCTTGGTCACGCGGCCCCGGCTGCTGCTGCTGGACGAACCGACCGAGGGCATCCAGCCTTCGATCATCAAGGATATCGGCCGGGTCATCCGTGAACTGGCCAATCGCGGCACCATGGCCATCGTGCTGGTCGAGCAGTATTTCGACTTCGCCAAGGCGCTCACCGACCGCTTCATCCTGCTGCAGCGCGGTGAAGTCGTGGTGGAGGGTGATGCCGCAAGACTGGATGCAGACGACGTCCGCCGCTATCTTACCGTCTGACATCGCCATCTGGTTTTGAGGGGAGGGGAGCTGTCATGAATCTGACGCCCCGCGAAAAGGACAAACTGCTGGTCGCCATGGCGGCCACCGTCGCCCGCCGGCGCCTGGAGCGCGGCGTCAAGCTCAACCACCCCGAAGCCGTGGCCCTGATCACCGATTATGTGGTGGAAGGCGCCCGCGACGGCCGCTCGGTGGCCGATCTGATGCAGGCCGGCGCCACCGTCATCACCCGCGCGCAGGTGATGGACGGCATTGCCGAGATGATCCACGAGATCCAGGTGGAAGCCACCTTCCCCGACGGCACCAAGCTGGTGACCGTGCATAACCCGATCCGCTGACGGAAAGGCGCGCGCCCATGATCCCCGGCGAAATCATCACGGCACCTGGCGAGATCGAACTGAATGCCGGCCGGCCCACGGTCACGCTGGAGATCGCCAATACCGGCGACCGGCCGATCCAGGTCGGCAGCCATTACCATTTCTTCGAGACCAATCCGGCGCTGAAATTCGACCGCGACAAAGCCCGCGGCATGCGGCTCAACATCGCCGCTGGCACCGCCGTGCGTTTCGAGCCCGGCCAGACCCGGCAGGTGACGCTGGTCAGCTTCGCCGGCAAGCGCGAGGTCTACGGCTTCCGCGCCGATATCATGGGCAAGCTGTAAGAGGGGATGGAGAGATGACCAACCGCATTCCCCGCAAGGCCTATGCCGGCATGTACGGCCCCACCGTGGGCGACAAGGTGCGGCTCGCCGATACCGACATCATCATCGAGGTGGAAAAGGACTTCACCTCGATGCCGCCGACGGCGAAGGCCGGGCAGGGTGGTTACTCGGCGAACACGCCGCTCTATGGCGAAGAAGTGAAATTCGGCGGCGGCAAGGTGATCCGCGACGGCATGGGCCAGAGCCAGGTCACCAATGCGGCCGGCGCGGTGGATACGGTCATCACCAATGCGCTGATCCTCGATCACTGGGGCATCGTGAAGGCCGATATCGGCCTCAAGAACGGGCGTATCGCGGCCATCGGCAAGGCCGGCAATCCCGATATCCAGTCCGGCATCGATATCATCATCGGCCCGGGCACCGAAGCCATTGCCGGCGAAGGCAAGATCATCACCGCCGGCGGTTTTGACGCGCATATCCATTTCATCTGCCCGCAGCAGATCGAGGAAGCGCTCTATTCCGGCGTCACCACCATGATGGGCGGCGGCACCGGCCCGGCGGCCGGCACCTCGGCCACCACCTGCACGCCCGGGCCCTTCCATATCATGCGCATGCTGCAGGCGGCCGAAGCCTTCCCCATGAATATCGGCCTGCTCGGCAAGGGCAATGCGGCCAAGCCGGACGGCCTGGTCGAACAGATCCGCGCCGGTGTCTGCGGCCTTAAACTACATGAGGACTGGGGCACCACGCCGGCCGCCATCGACAACTGCCTGACCGTGGCCGACGAATACGACGTGCAGGTGGCGATCCATACCGACACGCTGAACGAAAGCGGCTTCGTCGAAGACACGATTGCTGCTTTCAAGCACCGCACCATCCATGCCTTCCATACCGAAGGTGCGGGCGGCGGCCATGCCCCCGATATCATCAAGGTGGCGGGGCTGGCCAATGTGCTGCCCAGCTCGACCAACCCGACCATGCCCTACACGGTCAATACCGTGGACGAGCATCTCGACATGCTGATGGTCTGCCATCATCTCGACCAGCGCATCCCGGAAGACGTGGCCTTCGCCGACAGCCGCATCCGCCGCGAGACCATTGCGGCCGAAGATATCCTGCACGATCTCGGCGCGTTTTCGATGATGTCGTCGGACAGCCAGGCCATGGGCCGGGTGGGCGAGGTGATCATCCGCACCTGGCAGACCGCCGACAAGATGAAGAAGCAGCGCGGCCGTCTGCCGGAAGAAAAAGGCGACAACGACAATGTGCGCGCCAAGCGCTACATCGCCAAATACACCATCAATCCGGCGCTCTCCCATGGCGTGGCGCATGAGATCGGCTCGGTGGAAGTCGGCAAGTTCGCCGATCTGGTGATCTGGTCGCCGGCCTTCTTCGGCGTGAAGCCCGATATGATCCTGAAGGGCGGCAGCATCGCCGCCGCCCCGATGGGCGATCCCAATGCCTCGATCCCGACGCCACAGCCGGTGCATTACCGCCCGATGTTCGCCAGCTTCGGCCGCAACATGGTGCAGTCGAGCCTCACCTTCGTCAGCCAGGCCGGCATCGAGGCCGGCATCGCGCAGGCCTTCGGTCTGCAGCGGCCGCTGGTGGCGGTGAAGGGCACGCGCAAGGTGACCAAGAAGGACATGGTGCATAACGCCTATATGCCGGTGATCGAGGTCGATACCGAGACCTATGTGGTGCGCGCCGACGGCAAGCTGCTGACCTGCGAGCCGGCCAAGGAACTCGCCATGGCGCAGCGGTATTTCCTGTTCTGATGTTTTGTGTCGTCGTCCCCGCGAAAGCGGGGACCCAGAATCGCAGAAAGACTGGATGCCCGCTTTCGCGGGCATGACGAGGGAGAGAAGCAGTGCTGAAATCACATGACGTCATCCCCGCGACCAAGTGGCCCGCATCCGAGCGCCGCGCCACGGTCACCTTGGCGCATCACGACCGTCATCGCCGCCGCATCCGTCTCACCGCCGATGACGGCACGGCCTTCCTGCTCGATCTGGCCGAGGCCACAGTGCTGCGCCATGGCGACGGACTGAAGCTGGAGACCGGCGGCTATATCGAGGTGCGGGCGGCGCCCGAACAGCTGATCGAAGTCTCGGCGCCGACGCCCGAGCTGCTGGCGCGGCTCGCCTGGCATCTGGGCAACCGCCATCTTCCTGCAGAAATTAAAGCGGACTGCATCCTGATTCGCGACGACCATGTCATCGTCGAGATGCTGAAGGGCCTCGGTGCCTCGGTGCAGGCGGTCGATGCGCCCTTCGATCCCGAAGGCGGCGCCTACGGCCAGCACAATCACGATCCCTCGCATCCTTACGGTCTGGGCTCGCGCTACGGCAAGGGCGGCGAACAGGCCGGTGGTCACAGCCACAGTCATGACCACGGGCATGGCCACAGCCACGATCACGGTCATGACCACGCGCACGATCATGATCATGGCGACGGCCATCACAGTCATGATCACCACCACGACCATGACCACAAGCACTGAGCTTTACCGGCTGCTGGCCTGGTTCTCGCCGAGCTATCCGATCGGCGCCTTTTCCTACAGCCACGGACTCGAATACGCGGTCGAGACCGGCCGCATCAAAACCGCCGCCGATCTTTCGCAGTGGATCGGCCATATCCTGCGCCATGGTGCCGGCTGGGTCGATGCCGTGTTGCTGAAGGAAGCCCATGCGGCGGCCGATGACGCGGCAAAGCTCGACGACCTCTGCGACCTGGCCGCCGCCTGGCGCGGCACGGTGGAGATGGCGCTGGAAAGCGGCCAGCAGGGCGGCTCGTTCCTGAGCGTCACCCGCGCCGCCTGGGGCCATCCCGCCCTCGATGCCTTTGCGCAGCTGCGCAGCGAGAAACCGACGCCGCTCTGCATCGTCATCGGCGTTGCCGCTGCCGCGCACGGCCTCGACATTGCCACCGTGCTGGCCGCCTATCTGCACGCCTTTGCCGCCAACCTGGTCTCGGCCGCGGTGCGCCTGATCCCGCTGGGCCAGACCGATGGCCAGCGCGCGCTGAACGCCCTGATGCCGGTGGTCGATGCCGTTGTGCCTTGCGCGCTGGCCTGCGCGCTGGAAGACTGCGGCACGGCAGCCCCCATGGTCGATCTCACATCCATGCTGCACGAAACCCAGTATACGAGGCTGTTCCGCTCATGAGTTCTTCCAATCCTCTTCGCGTTGGCATCGGCGGCCCGGTCGGTTCGGGCAAAACGGCGCTGGTCGAGCGGCTGTGTCGCCACCTGCGCGACGACTGGAATATCGCCGTCGTCACCAACGACATCTACACCAAGGAAGACGCCGAATTCCTCACCCGCGCCAATGCGCTGGCGCCCGAGCGCATCGCCGGCGTCGAGACCGGCGGCTGCCCGCATACCGCCATCCGCGAAGACGCCTCGATCAACCTGGCGGCTGTCGCCGACATGCAGAAGAAGTTTCCCGGCCTCGACGTCATCTTCGTCGAATCCGGCGGCGACAACCTGGCCGCCACCTTCTCGCCCGAACTGGCCGATATCACCATCTATGTGATCGACGTCTCCGCCGGCGACAAGATTCCGCGTAAAGGTGGCCCCGGCATCACCCGCTCGGACCTCTTGGTGATCAACAAGATCGACCTGGCGCCTCTCGTGGGCGCCGATCTCGGCGTGATGGATCGCGACTCCAAGAAGATGCGCGGCCAGCGGCCTTTCATCTTCGCCAATCTCAAGGCCCAGCAGGGCGTGGCCGAGATCGCCGACTTCATCCTGAAAAGCGGCGGCCTGAAGGAATAAATAAAAAAGGAAACGACATCATGTCGAAACCTGTTTTCGAAGACCTGTTCCGGCTGTCCGGCCGCCGCAACCGCAAATCCTATTTCCTCTACTGCCTCGCCTATTTCGTGGTGATGCTGGTGCTGTGGGGCGTGATCGGCGCGCTGGCCATCGGCGGTGATACCGAGGACGATCTCACCGGCACCGGCCTCGCGCTGGTAATCCTCGGCGGCCTGGTCACACTGGTGATCATGGTGTCGTCCTGGGCGGTCGGCGCCCAGCGCTGCCGCGATTTCGGCTGGACAGGCTGGGCGCTGCTGATCGTGCTGCTGCCCTTCATCGGCTGGATTTTCGGCTTCGCCATGTTCTTCATCCCGGGCACCCTCGGTCCCAACCGCTACGGCCCCGACCCGCTCGGGCCGGCTGTCCTGCCCGCTGCCTGATCCCCGATTGACCTCAGAGGTTATTGTCGGGCTTACCTCGCAGGCCTAGCATGCGCCCCATGAGCGGCAGCGCAGCCACGGCACGCCTCAGTCCCGCCGGTCCGGATTTCCCCGACCTGCTGCGGCACTGGCGCGGCCTGCGCCGTATGAGCCAGCTCGGCCTGTCGCTGGAAGCCGGCATTTCCACCCGCCATCTCTGCTTCCTCGAAAAGGGCAAGTCGCGCCCGAGCCGCGAGATGGTGACGCTGCTCTCGCATGTGCTGGATATCCCGCTGGATGCGCGCAATGCGCTGCTGGTCGCCGCCGGCTATGCCCCGGCCTTCAGCGCCGGCAGCCTGGCCGCGCCGGAACTGGCGGCGGCGCAGCGCGCGCTGGATTTCATGCTGGCCCAGCAGGAACCCTATCCGGCCCTGGTGCTGGACGAGGGCTGGACCATCCGCCAGCGCAACACCGCTGCCGTGAAGGTCTTCGGCGCCATGCGCGAGGCCTATACGCTGCCGCCGGCGCTGGCGCAGAATGCCATGCATATCCTCTGTCATCCCGGCGGCCTGCGGCCCTTCCTGCTGAACTGGGCCGAATTCGTCGGCGCCTTCCTGCAGGTGCTGCAGCGCGAGGCCAGCCAGGGCCTGAACGGCGCCGCGGCCCGCCTGCGCGACGAGCTGCTCGCCTATCCCGACATGCCCGCCGTCTTTGCCGATGCGCCGATGCCAGACGGACCTATGACGGTGATGCGCCTGCGGCTGGGCGCCGAGGTGCTGTCCTTCTTCGTCACGCTCACGACCTTCGCGATGCCACGCGATGTGACGTTACAACAGGTCAAGATCGAAGGATTCTTCCCGGCCGACGACGCCACCGCCGAGGCGGCGCGCCGGATGGCTGCCGTGGATTGATCTCCCCAATTGACCTCTGACGTCATTGTTTCGCCGCACCGGCCTTTGGCATGGTCCCCGCAGATCGAACACGGAGACCATCATGCCGACCGACCCGCTCACCACCCTGCGCAGCCTGAATGCCAGGTTCATCCATAATTTCGTCACCAACGACGTGGCATCGCATGACGCGCTGATCCACGAGCGCTTCGTCTACATCGCCTCCAGCGGCGCACGGGTCGAACGCGCGCCCTATCTGGCCGCCTGGGCCACCGGCTTCGACCCCGCCGTGATCCTCTACTGGGATTACCGCGACGAGCGTATCGAGATTTTCGGCGACACCGCGCTGGTTTGCTCTACCAACCGCTGCACGCGGCTGCAGGACGGCGTGGAACACACCGGCATGACCACCTATACGGACATCTATATCCGTGAAGACGGCCTCTGGCGCTGCATCCAGGCCCAGATCACCACGCTGCAGCCGGGGCATTGGCCCGGCGACGACACCATCGTGCGCAAATACATCCGTGGCGTGATGCAGCCGGCCTTGGTCTAGCGTCAGGGGAGTTTCGAGTTTAGGGCTTTGTCCAGAAAGTCCTGCAGAATATTGCGCTGCAAGTAATCAATGCTTTCGGGAATCATGCGTCGCGCGATCTTTGCGAGAAGCAAATGCCAGAGATTATCGTGTAACAGCATCTCACACGCATAGCTGTAGAATTTGATGTGGCGTAATCCGGAGAACTGATTGGCGTAATATCGCTCGATCGGATCCTGCGGCACGCCCAGCTGCTCATAAAACGCGATACGTTCATACCCCTGATATACTTCGATCCGGATGTCGACATACCGAACGGCGTCGGATGGAGAAGTCATCGGTCTGCGTTGCAAAGCATAAGTCACGCTGATCGGTGTGGTGTCCGGTGGCGAGGGAACCGGGTGTGGTGTGCGAATAGAGCCGAAACCACGCTTAAGGGGTTGCAGCATGCTGTTGAACTGCTGCAGGAATGAGTTCGTAGCTGGAATCTTGAAGTAGGTGGGAATGCTGCTTCCCGCCATATCAAACATGGCAACCGTCAGCAGCGGGCCAAAGGGATTGATCGAGACATCTTCGTCCGCAAGCCCATATCCGCGAGCCGTACCATAGAGATTGAAGTAATCCTCGCGTGTGAATTGCGCCGGCCGAATGATCTCGGCGGTCACGCTGGGTTTGTAGACAAGAATGGCCGGCAACTTGAGTAGTGTCGTATTCAATCCCACCAAGGGGGCAATGACGACGAAGGCGAGGAACTTGCCGGCCCTTGTCGGCACTAGGCAGGCCACAGCCATTGCAAGCAGAAGGCTGGAGAGAGTCGGGATCGCTGCTCCCGTCAGGATGAAGGCCAGTCCGCCAAGCGATCCGCTGAGGGGGTGCAGGAAGAGGATATACAACCCAGCCAATCCTACGGCTGAGAGAGCCAGCTTGAGGCTCAATGGGAGTGGGGCGACCCAACGGAGAATGTACGCTTTCATGGATTGCGATATTCGCTTGACCAACATCTGATGGCAATCAGCTTCGCCTGTCGCAATCCTGACCAAAGTCCGGGCCTGAATCAATCGCGGTTCCGCGCCCGAACCAGTAGCTTTCCCGCGCGGGCCCCGGCTATCCTGCTAAAAAACAGCGGGAGGACCCATGCCGGATACGAGTGCAGAGCGCAACGCGGCCCTGGATGCCATTCTGGGCCAGGTGCCGGTGATTCCCGTGCTGGTCATCGAGGACGCGGCCACCGCCGTGCCGCTGGCCCGGGCGCTGGTGGCGGGCGGCGTCACCGTGCTGGAAATCACGCTCCGTTCGGCCGCGGCGCTCGATGCCATCAAACGCATCGCCGCCGAGGTGCCCGAGGCCAGGGTTGGCGCCGGCACGGTGCTCAATCCGGCGCAGTTCGCAGCGGCGCAGCTTGCCGGCGCGCAGTTCGTCATCTCGCCCGGCGCCACCGAGGCTTTGTATTTCACTGCCAAGGATACCGGCCTGCCCTATCTGCCGGCGGTGGCCACGGCGTCTGACGTGATGCGCGCGATGGAGCATGGCTTTGCCCGCGCCAAGTTCTTCCCGGCCGAAAGCAGCGGCGGCATTCCCGCTTTGCGCAGCCTGGCCGGGCCGTTCCCCGCCATGCGCTTCTGCCCCACGGGGGGTATTACGGAAGCCAACCTGCGCAGCTACACGGCGTTGCCCAATGTCTTCGCGGCCGGCGGATCGTGGCTGGCACCGAAAGAGCTGGTGCAGAAGGCCGACTGGGCCAGCATCACCGCCATTGCGAAAAAAGCCATCGCCACCGCCCAAGGGCAATAACCGGGAGTCTAGGCTCATGCTCGAACTGCGCCCGAACTGCGAATGCTGCAACATCGATCTCGCGCCCGATGCGGAGAACGCGATGATCTGCACCTTCGAATGCACCTTCTGCCGTGACTGCGCCGACAATACCTTGAAGGGCATCTGCCCGAACTGCGGCGGCAACCTGGTCAGCCGGCCGATCCGTCCGGCCGCCAAGCTGACGAAATTCCCGGCCAGCACCAAGCGCGTGTTCAAGGCGGAAGGCTGCGACGCAGCCGCAGAGTAGGTCATGTCGAAATACGTCCTCGCCATCGACCAGGGCACGACATCGAGCCGCGCCATCGTCTTCGATGCCGCCGGTCTGCCGGTCGCCACCGCGCAGACCGAGCTGCGGCAGCATTACCCGGCCGATGGCTGGGTCGAGCATGATGCCGAGGATATCTGGCGCGACGTTTGCCAGGTGATGCGCGAGGCGGTGGCGAAAGCCGGCCTGCGCGGCACCGATATCGCGGCCATCGGCATCACCAACCAGCGCGAAACCACCGTGGTCTGGGAACGCAGCAGCGGCCGTCCGATCCACCATGCCATCGTCTGGCAGGATCGCCGCACGGCCGAGGTCTGCCGCCGCAAGGTGGCCGATGGCGTCGGCAGCCTGGTCCAGGCCAAGACCGGCCTGCTGGTCGACAGCTATTTCTCCGCCACCAAGATCGCCTGGCTGCTGGATAACGTGCCGGGTGCGCGGGCGCGGGCGGAAAAAGGCGAGCTCTGCTTCGGCACCATCGATTCCTTTCTGCTGTTCCGCCTGACCGGCGGCCCGGGAAAGACTGGTGTTCATGCGACGGACGCCACCAATGCCTCGCGCACCATGCTGTTCGACATCACGGCACAGGACTGGGACGACACGCTGCTGCAGGTTTTCAACGTGCCGCGCGCCCTGCTGCCGAAGGTGCAGGATTGCAGCGGCCTGTTCGGCGCCAGCACGACCGAGATTCTCGGCCATGCCATCCCCATCACCGGCATTGCCGGCGACCAGCAGGCCGCCACCTTCGGCCAGGCCTGTTTCCAGCCCGGCATGGTCAAATCCACCTATGGCACCGGCTGCTTCGCCCTGGTCAATATAGGCAGCAAACCCGTGCAGTCGAACCACCGCCTGCTCACCACGGTGGCTTACAGATTGAACGGCAAGGTCACCTATGCGCTGGAAGGCTCGATCTTCGTCGCCGGCGCCGCCGTGAAATGGCTGCGCGACGGGCTCGGCATCGTCGGCAGCGCCGCCGAGACAGCAACACTCGCGGCCAGCGCGCCGGAAAACCACGGCGTCTATCTGGTGCCGGCCTTTGTCGGCCTGGGCGCGCCCTACTGGGACCCCGATGCGCGCGGTGCGCTGCTTGGCCTCACGCTCGATGCCGGACGCGCACATATTGCCCGCGCCACGCTGGAATCGGTGGCCTACCAGACCCGCGACCTGACCGCGGCGATGAAATCCGATGGCGCGCCGGCGCCGGCCGCCATCCGTGTCGATGGCGGCATGGTGGCCAATGACTGGCTCTGCCAGTTCCTCGCCGACATGCTGAATGTCGCGGTCGAACGCCCGAAGGTGATCGAGACCACGGCGCTCGGCGCCGCCTATCTCGCCGGTCTGGCCACCGACGTCTATGCCGGGCTGGATGCGGTGGCCTATGGCTGGCATTGCGAGCGCCGCTTCGAGCCGCGCATGAATGCCGCGATGCGGGCCCAGCTCTACGAGGGCTGGCAGAAGGCGGTCCAGCGCGTGCTGACGAAATGATGCGTTCCGTCGCCGCCGTGTTGCTCGGCCTCCTGCTCGCCGGCTGCGTCACCACCGCGGATCGCGCCAGCATCCAGACCGGCGAACGCGTCACCTGGGACAGCGTCGCCTGCACCGGCCAGCCGGTGATCTGCAACCGCCTGCCGGGTGTCGGCTATCTCTTCCGGCCCAAAGAGGGCATGGCCACGGCGCTGGTGCTGGTCAGCCATGGCTCGCAGGGGCTGGATTCGCGGCTGTTCGAATATGCCGATGCGCTGCGCAAGGACGGCTTCGCCGCCCTGGTGATCGATCACTGGTCGCCGCGCGGCATCAGTGTCACGCATAACGACTACGTCGCCGCTGCGCTGAAGGGCGGCAACGAACTCAACATGGCCTTCGACAGCCTGACGGCCGCCGCCTGGGCGCGCGGGCAGGGCTTTGCGAAGATTGGCAGCATCGGCGAATCCCAGGGCGGCGGCGCGGCGATCACGCTGGTGCAGAAATGGGCGCATGAGATCGTCGACCGCAATGTCACGCGGCTCTATGGCCGGCCGTTCCGGGTGCAGCCGCTCGAGGCGGTCGTCGGGCTCTACGGCTATTGCGGCATCCGCAACGTGACGCGCGATGCTTACGTCGCGTCGCCCTTCCTGTTCGTCACCGGCGCCGAGGATGACGAGACGCCGAGCCGCTACTGCGAGCGCTACGTGCCGTGGATGAACGGGCGCGGCGGCCGTGCCGACATCGTCGTGCTGCCCGGCGTCGGCCACAGTTTCGACGCGCCCTACCGGCGCATGCGCAACACCACCGGGCCGCATTATGCGAAATGCGACCTGCTGGTCGAGGCCGACCGCGTCACCGAACTGAACAGCGGCGCCAGCATGCCAGGCCAGGATACGCGGGCGCTGATGGCACGCTGCGTCAGCACCGGCTACCACAGCGGCTATCACGGCGACCGCTTCATTGCCGTGCCGCACTGGAGCGGCTTCTTCCGCCAGCATCTGCTGTGAGTGTGGTTAACAAAACCGCGCCGTATTAACCTTAACAGCGCTGCGGTTTCGCGCCGTCTGCTGAAGATTCAGATTGCGGGCGGCATAACCCTCAGGTACAAAAATTGTCATACGCCGCGAGAAACGCGGTGTCGCAGGCTCCGGCCTGCCCTGGACATACATACGAAGGGCCCGCAGAAGGGGGCGCCGACGATGGGCAATACGGTTAACACAAACGCGGGTGCATTAACTGCACTTTCGGCGCTGCGCGGCGGCAATATCGCGCTCGACGTTACCTCCAAGCGGGTGATGACGGGTTTGCGCGTCGCCGATGCCAGCGACGATGCCGCCATTTTCGCCGCCGCCCAGGATACCCGCAGCAAGATCAAGGCCTATGCCTCGGTGCAGTCTTCGCTGTCGTCGGGCTTCGCGCTCGGCGAAGTCACGATGGCGGCGATCGAGAGCATCTACAAGGTGGTGGGTTCGATCCGCGCCAAGATCGCCAATCTGGCGGATGGCTCGCTGGCCCCGGCGCAGCAGGATGTCTACCGCAACGACGTGGCCAAGCTGATCGAGCAGATCAACACCTATATCGGCCAGGCCACCTACAACTCGAAGAACATCCTGCGCGGCGATGGCGTGGCCGCGCCGATCACCTTCGTCGCCGATGTGTCGGGCTCGCTGCTCAGCTACTCCACCACCCATGCGCTCGACGACGATGTGGAAGAACTGCTCGGCCCTTCGGTGGTGACAGTATCGACCACCGATGTGACCGAAGCGCTGAGCGGCCTGCCGCCCGATACCGCCACGGCGCTGACCAGCCTGCGCGCGTTTGAGAACCGCCTGCTCGATGTCACCCAGACGGTCTCGGCGCAGAAGCGCGCCATCGACCAGCAGCGTAGCTTTGTCTACAACCTGTCGGAAGCGATGACCGGCGCGCTCGGCGCCCTGGTCGAAAGCGATCTGGCGGCGGAGAGCGTGAACCTGCAGTCGCGCCAGGCGGCCAAGCAGCTCAATCTCGAAGCCCTCGCCATCGCCAACCAGCAGCCCAGCGTGCTGCTGCGTCTGCTGGGGTAAGGGCGCTCCATCACCTCCCATCGTCATGCCACGCTGGCGTGGCATCCACGACTTTCTCTTTTGGCGCGTCTAGCAAGGACGTGGATGCCACCGCTGACGCGTTGGCATGACGGTGCGGGCAGGGGGACGGCGGCGCGCGCTCAGCCCGCCACGTAGATCAGCAGCACGCTGCTGCCGCATCCGGTCTGATGTCCTTCACTTGCCGTAGACGGCCAGCGCGACCATCATGACATTCAGCGGCAAGAGAAGCGTGCAGAGGCTTAGGACCAGGCCATGCAGCCAGTTCCGGCGTGGCGCCAGAAACACCACGCTCAGCCCGGCCAGGATCATCACGTCCGGCAGCACATGGAGCGAGTCATAGATCGCCTTGTGTACGGCCTGGTTCGACCAGTGCATCAGGGCCATCGCATCAGGCATCCAGGGCGCGGCCTGCAACGCGGCTGCTGAACCGTAGGCAAGGACAGCAGCGATGCGATACCACCGCTGCGCATGGGCGGGGCGTCGGTCGGTCCAGCTCTGTAGCAGGCCGATCACCATGAAGGTGAGGATGGCGCCGATCACGACGCCGGGTATTGCGTACATCACCATGACGGCAGGATGTCAGGCGCCGTACCGGTTGTCCGCAGCATTGGTGCCTGCCGCTGTGACCGCCGTCTCAGCTCGCCACGTAGATCAGCAGCACGCTGCTGCCGAAGCCGAGCAGGATGCAGGCGACGGCATACAGCGCATACCAGCTGCGCCGCGGCGGCAGCAGCCGCGTGGTCAGGCTGAACAGGATCACGGCGGCCACCAGCACCGTGCCGGGCAGTGCTTTCGCCGGGCGCACCAGATAGCGGCCGTAATGCTCCAGCAGGCCGGGCGAGAGCTGTTCGCCCAGGCCCAGCAGCAGCGTGGCGATCAGGGGCAGCAGTGCCAGCAGGCCGGCGGCGCGTGCCGTCCAGATCTTCCATGGGTCGCGCGGATCGGCCACGCGATGCCGGCGCGTGGCGACCAGGCCGATCGCGGCGAGCAGGATCAGCGCCAGACCGCCGATCAGGCTCGGCCGGCCGATATAGACCAGAATGGGCCACAGCTCGTTCATCGTCGTCTTCGCTCCCGGAACAGCAAACGCCTCACCGGCCTTTCGGCTCCGATCGTGATTTAGGTTTATAATCACATTATATACTATAAATGTTCTTATTCTCGTGCTATGGTCAGGGCCTGATCCTCCCTCCCCGGAAAGGTACAGGCCATGGAGCACGATGATAATACATTGAAAACCCTGGACGATTACCGCAGCCGACCGCGCCGCCGGGTGAACTGGCGGTTGGCCGCCGAGCTGCTGGCGCGCGGCCTGACCCTGGAGGCGGCGGCCAAACGGCTGGGCTGCGGCGTCGCGGTGCTCCGGCGCAACCTGCGCCGCTCGCCGGAATTCCGCCGTCGCATCGAGCAGGCGGCCGAACAGCGCCGGCTGCGCATCCAGCTCCGTTTCATGGCGCTCGGTGAGGAAGCGGCCGAGCTGTTGCGGCCGGCCGAGAAGCAGGATGCCCGCCTGCTGCAATGGCTCGGCACGCAGGCCGGACTGGCGGGGCAGCCCGGCGCTGTCCAGGACGGCGATTTCGCCGTTCGCTGGGCGCTGGCGCTCGGCGTCACCACCCGCCAGCGCCTGAAGAAGGCGGCGGAAGACGTGGCGATGGCCGAAGATGCGGCCGCCGTGCAGGCGCTGCTGGACGAAGTGCGGGCGGCGCGGCAGGACCGGGGATGAGCCAAAGCGGTGGGCTCAGGATGGCGCAGGATGGCTGGAGATGGTCTGGAATGGCGTGGCGCTGGCCGGATTTGGCAAAGTTTGGTCCGGTTTGGCGCGAGATGGCGCGACATGGCAGGATTGCCGGCTGTGGCCGCCTGTTTCCGACGTGTTTTTCGTGCGCAGATCGCCCATCCGGCGGGCATTCGGGCGGCCTGCGACGCACTGCGACAAAAGGCTTGTGCCCTGCGGCGGGCCGGGCTGTTGCGCCCCCCATACCCGTATGCTAGTTAAACGCGGCTTTCGCGCCGGGGGGGCCGTAAAAAAGCTATAGCCACCCCGAAAATTCCTTAAGTCGTGCAAAGTCTTAAGCGGTGCGTCGTGCGGCAGGTCGGTCTCCCCCGGCCGAGTCCGGACGGCAGCGCCGGTCCATGTAAGAAGAAGGGTCGTTCGTGGCTGAAACTACGCTCGTCTCCGGCATTGCCGGCCGCTATGCGACTGCGCTGTTCGAACTGGCGCGCGACGCCGGTCAGCTCGATGCCGTCGCCAGGGATCTCGCCTCGCTGTCCACCATGCTGGCCGAGTCGACCGATCTGGTCCGTCTGGTCCGTTCGCCGGTGTTCAGCCGCGACGAGCAGGCCAAGGCCATCGCCGCCATCGCCGCCAAGGCCGGTTTCAGCGAGCTGGTCGGCCGCTTCCTCGGCGTGCTGGCGGGCAACCGCCGCCTGTTCGTGGTCGCCGATATCATCGCCTCTTTCCGCACGCTGCTCAGCCATCATCGCGGCGAAGCCATTGCCGATGTCGTCTCGGCGGTGCCGCTGAATGATGCGCAGCTCGCGCAGATCAAGTCTTCGTTGTCGTCCACTGCTGCCGGCAATGTCGTGATCAACGCCAAGGTCGATCCCTCGCTGATCGGCGGCCTGATCGTCAAATTCGGTTCGCGCATGATTGATGCGTCGATCCAGACCAAGCTCAACAATCTCAAGACCGCCATGAAAGGTGTTGCGTGATGGATATCCGCGCCGCAGAGATTTCTGAAATCCTGAAGAGCCAGATCAAGAATTTCGGTGCCGAAGCCGAAGTCTCCGAAGTCGGTCAGGTTCTTTCCATCGGTGACGGCATCGCCCGCGTCCATGGCCTCGACAAGGTGCAGGCCGGTGAAATGGTCGAGTTCCCCGGTGGCGTGAAGGGCATGGCGCTGAATCTCGAAACCGACAATGTCGGCGTCGTGATCTTCGGCGACGACCGCGGCATCAAGGAAGGCGACACCGTCAAGCGCACCGGCGCCATCGTGGACGTTCCCGTCGGCAAGGGCCTGCTCGGCCGCGTCGTCGACGCGCTGGGCAACCCGATCGACGGCAAGGGTCCGCTGGTCGACGTCAAGCGCGCCCGCGTGGAAGTGAAGGCGCCTGGCATCATCCCGCGCAAGGGCGTGCATGAGCCGATGCAGACTGGCCTCAAGGCGCTCGACGCGCTGGTGCCGGTCGGCCGCGGCCAGCGCGAGCTGATCATCGGCGATCGTCAGACCGGCAAGACCGCCGTGGCCATCGACGCCATCCTGAACCAGAAGGCCACCAACGCCGGCGCCGCCGACGACAAGAAGATGTACTGCATCTATGTCGCCGTCGGTCAGAAGCGTTCGACGGTTGCCCAGGTGGTGAAGACGCTCGAAGAAGCCGGCGCCATGGAATATTCCATCGTCGTCGCCTCCACCGCGTCGGAGCCGGCCCCGCTGCAGTTCCTGGCGCCCTACACCGGCTGCGCCATGGGCGAGTTCTTCCGCGACAACGGCATGCATGCCGTGATCGTGTATGACGATCTGTCCAAGCAGGCCGTCGCCTACCGCCAGATGTCGCTGCTGCTGCGTCGCCCGCCGGGCCGCGAAGCCTATCCGGGCGACGTGTTCTACGTGCATTCGCGCCTGCTGGAACGCGCCGCCAAGATGTCGGACAAGAACGGCGCCGGCTCGCTCACCGCGCTGCCGGTCATCGAGACCCAGGCCGGCGACGTCTCGGCCTACATCCCGACCAACGTCATCTCGATCACCGACGGCCAGATCTTCCTGGAAACCGAACTGTTCTATCGCGGCATCCGTCCGGCCATCAACGTCGGCCTCTCGGTCAGCCGCGTCGGTTCGGCCGCGCAGATCAAGGCGATGAAGCAGGTTGCCGGCTCGATCAAGCTGGAACTCGCGCAGTATCGCGAAATGGCCGCCTTCGCCCAGTTCGGCTCGGATCTCGATCCGGCGACCCAGCGCCTGCTCAATCGCGGCGCCCGCCTGACCGAACTGCTGAAGCAGGCCCAGTACCAGCCGCTGCCGGTCGAAGAGCAGGTCGTCTCGATCTATTCGGGCGTGAAGGGCTATCTCGACAAGATTGCGGTCGGCGATGTCGGCCGCTTCGAGCAGGCTCTGCTGAGCACCGTCAAGTCCAAGCATGCGGACCTGCTGAAGGGCATCCGCGAGGCGCAGGCCCTGACGCCGGACCTGGAAGCCAAGCTGAAGGCCGTGCTCGAAGAGCTGGCCAAGACCTTCGCCTGAGCCGCAAACCAAGGGTAGCGCATAATGCCTAGCCTCAAGTCACTGCGCGTTCGGATCAACTCGGTCAAATCGACCCAGAAGATCACGAAGGCCATGAAGATGGTGGCAGCCAGCAAGCTGCGCCGCGCCCAGGAGGCCGCCGAAGCCGCGCGTCCTTATGCTGAGCGTATGGCGCAGATCATGGCGTCGCTGTCGGCCGCCCAGACGGGGTCCGATACCGCACCGAAGCTGATGATCGGCACCGGCAAGGATCAGGTGCATCTCCTGATCGTCGCCACCGCCGAACGCGGCCTGTGCGGTGCGTTCAACTCCTCCATCGTCAAGCTCGCCCGCCGCAAGATCGAAGAGCTGGTCGGCCAGGGCAAGACGGTGAAGATCCTCTGCGTCGGCAAGAAGGGCCGCGACCAGCTGCGTCGCGACCATGCCTCCAAGATTGCCGATACGGTCGATCTGTCGAAGTCGAAGAAGATCGGTTTCACCGACGCCCAGGACATCGCCGATCGTGTGCTGGCGATGTTCGAGGCCGGCGAATTCGACGTCGCCCATGTCTTCTACAACAACTTCAAGTCGGTGATCAGCCAGATCCCGACCGTGCAGCAGCTCATTCCGGCCATGGTTGCCGGCAATGCGGCCGCCACCGGTCCGGACCTGCATGGCGCCATCTACGAGTTCGAGCCGGACGAGGAAACCATTCTCGATCAGCTGCTGCCGCGGAACCTGTCGATGCAGGTTTACCGGGCGCTGCTCGAGAACGCGGCCTCCGAACAGGGCGCCCGCATGTCCGCGATGGACAACGCGACGCGCAATGCCGGCGAGATGATCAAGAAACTGACCACCGTCTACAACCGGTCGCGTCAGGCCCAGATCACCAAAGAGCTTATTGAAATCATCTCCGGCGCCGAGGCGGTCTAAGACCGCGCGCTGGGAGTACGGAAAAGAAGAGAGCGGAGCAGCATCATGGCTACGAACAAGACGGGTCGCATTACCCAGGTCATCGGCGCGGTTGTCGACGTGCAGTTCGACGGTTACCTGCCGGCGATCCTGAACGCCCTGCATTGCACCAACCAGGGCAACCATCTGGTGCTCGAAGTGGCGCAGCATCTGGGCGAACAGACCGTCCGCACCATCGCGATGGACTCGACCGACGGTCTGGTCCGCGGCATGGAAGTCACCGACACCGGCAGCCCGATCTCGGTGCCGGTCGGTCAGGAGACGCTCGGCCGCATCATCAACGTGATCGGCCAGCCGATCGACGAGCGCGGGCCGATCAACGCCAAGCATGCAGCCCCGATCCATGCGCCGGCCCCGGCCTATATCGACCAGTCGACCGAGCAGAAGGTGCTGGTCACCGGCATCAAGGTCGTCGACCTGCTCGCGCCCTACTCGAAGGGCGGCAAGATCGGCCTGTTCGGCGGCGCCGGCGTCGGCAAGACCGTGCTGATCATGGAGCTGATCAACAACATCGCGAAGACCCATGGCGGCTACTCGGTGTTCGCCGGTGTCGGCGAGCGTACCCGCGAAGGCAACGATCTCTATCACGAGATGATGGAGTCGGGCGTTATCAAGACCGACGGCCCGGGCTCGAAGGTCGCCCTGGTGTACGGCCAGATGAACGAGCCGCCGGGCGCCCGCGCCCGCGTCGCGCTGACCGGCCTGACGCTCGCGGAATACTTCCGCGACCAGGAAGGCCAGGACGTGCTGTTCTTCGTCGACAACATCTTCCGCTTCACCCAGGCGGGTTCGGAAATGTCGGCGCTGCTCGGCCGTATTCCGTCGGCGGTGGGTTACCAGCCGACGCTGGCCACCGACATGGGCGGTCTGCAGGAGCGCATCACCTCGACCCATAAGGGCTCGATCACCTCGGTGCAGGCGATTTACGTGCCCGCCGACGATTTGACCGATCCGGCGCCGGCCACCTCGTTTGCCCACTTGGACGCCACCACCGTGCTGTCGCGCCAGATCGCCGAACTCGGCATCTATCCGGCCGTCGATCCGCTCGACTCGACCTCGCGCATTCTCGATCCGCGCATCGTCGGCGAAGAGCATTACGACATCGCCCGTCGCGTGCAGAGCATCCTGCAGAGCTACAAGTCGCTGCAGGACATCATCGCCATCCTGGGCATGGACGAACTGTCGGAAGAAGACAAGCTGACCGTCGCCCGCGCCCGCAAGATCCAGCGCTTCCTGTCGCAGCCCTTCGACGTGGCCCAGGTGTTCACCGGCTCGCCGGGCGTGCAGGTGCCGCTGGCCGAGACGATCCGCGGCTTCAAGGAAATCGTCGAAGGCAAGCACGACCATCTGCCGGAGTCGGCCTTCTACATGGTCGGCACCATCGACGAGGCGATTGCCAAGGCGAAGAAGCTGGCGGCCGAAGCGGCCTGATCCAGGCCCGCGTAAAGGAGCAAGACCATGGCGGAGACCGTCAGGTTCGAACTGGTATCGCCCGAGAAGCTGCTTCTCGCGCTCGATGCCGAGATGGTGGTGGTACCCGGTGAGGCCGGCGACTTCGGCGTTCTGCCGGGTCACAGCCCGCTGATCTCCACCATCCGCAACGGCATCATCGAGGTGACGGTGAACGGCAGCGTCGCCGAGCGCATCTTCGTCGCCGGCGGTTTTGCCGAGGTGGCGAACGACAAGCTGACCGTGCTGGCCGAAGAGGCCGTGCCGGTGTCGAAGCTGGATCGTGCGAAGGTCGAAGCGGCGCTGAAAGACGCCCGCGAGGACTTCGAGGACGCCAAGGACGACCACGCCAAGGCCCGCGCCAATGCCCGCGTCGAGAAATACACCGCCATGCTGGAAGCGGCGGCGTAAGGCCGGTTGTCATTTCAGAGTTTGCAAACGGCGCGGTGTCAAACCCGCGCCGTTTGTCGTTTCACCGCTTCAGGATCTGCTCGCTGACATCGCGGCGATGTTCCCAGCCGGCGCGCTCCAGCTCAGGCGTGGCGGCCTCGTCCTCGGGCCAGCCGACGCAGAGATACGCCACCAGCTTCCATTCCGGTTCGACCTCGAGATCGCGGGTGAGCGCCTCGGGCTCGAAGATCGAGACCCAGCCGGCGCCGAGTCCCACCGCCCTTGCTGCCAGCCAGAAGCCGTAGACCGCCATCACGGCCGAGTAATCCAGCATCTCCGGCATGGTGCGGCGGCCGAGGCCGTGGCCCTGCGCCGTGGCCTCGTCGGCAAAGACCGCCAGATGCACCGGCGCCTCTTTCAGGCCGGCGAGCTTCAGCCCGGCATAGAGCCTGGCCTTCTCGCCGCTGTAATCCGACAGCGCCTCCTTGTTGGCGCGTTCAAAGTTGGCGATCACCTTCTGCCGGCGCTCAGGGTCTTCCACCAGCACGAAACGCCAGGGCTGGCTGTTGCCGACGCTGGGCGCCAGCGCCGCCGTCTCCAGAAGTTGGGCAACCAACGCCATCGGGACCGGATCGGTACGGAAGCGGCGCACGTCGCGCCGCCACACCATCAGCTCGGTCAGCTTTTTGCGAAAAGCTTCATCGAAGACGGGCGGCGACGCGGGCACGGGTTGGTTAGTGGCCAGGCTGCTGGATGGCGCTGAGCAGCCAGCGGCCGTCCGGCGTATCGCTGGCGCGCAGGAAGGTCCAGACCTCGGTGCTGCTGCCACGCTCGGTCTTGCTGCCCTCGGCCACGCTGCCGTCGGTGCGCAGCGTGTAGTCGAGCGCGCTCCAGCGCATCGCCACCGTGGCATAGTCGAAGCCGTCCTCGCTCCAGCTCTCGGCCAGGTCGCCCTGTTCGAGCGTCACCGCCTCGACATGGTTGGCGAGGCCCTTGCTGGCCAGCAGCGACAACTCGCGGCTGAAATAGCCGACCATTTCCGGCGTGGCAAATTTACGCAGCGCATCCAGGTCGGCCTGGCTCCAGGCGGCCTGGATATCGGTCAGCGCCTGCTGGAACGCCTCGAAGTCACGCTCAGTGATCTGCAGGCCGGCGCCCATGTTCGAGCTGCCGGTCGGGGCGATATCGGCGGTGCGCGCCGTGCTGGTCGCGAGCGGAATATCCGAGACGCGGAAATCGTTCGGCGCACCGCCAGCGGTTGCGAGTTGCGGCTGCGGCTGTTGGCCGCGCATGCTGCGGAAGAGGCGCAGGCCGAGCCAGACCAGGCCGCCGATCAGCGCGACCTGCAGCAGCAGGCCGAAGATGCCGGCAAAGCCCATGCCGGCGCCGCCGAAGAGGCCGCCGCCGAACAGCATGCCGACGAGGCCGGCGCCGACCAGGCCGCCCATCATGCCGGCCATGAAGGGATTGCGCTGGAAGAAGCCGGGCTGCTGCGCCGGAGCGCCCGGCGCGGGCGTCGCCTGCTGGGCCGGACGGGGGGCGGCCTGGGTCGGTGGCGTGGCGCTGCGCTCGACCGGGGCGGCCTGCGGCGCGGTGGGGGTGGCGGGGGCCGACTGCGTGGTGCGGCTGCCGCGGCTGCCGGCGCTGGTGCTGCCGCCGGCCTTGGCGGCGGCCAGAGCCGGCGCCAGAGCGATAACGAGACTGGCGGCCAGCGCGGTCGCCTGCATGATTTTGCGAATATGTGACATCTGCCTACCCCTGTTTTGCCCGCTCTGCCGACGGGCTCCCTCCATGTAAGCAGCGTCAGCCGGCCGCGCAAGACGCCGGCTGACGCTTTGGCCGGAAAAGCGCTATTCCGCGCTGCGGTAAATCTCGCCGCCTTCTTTTCTGAAGCGCTCGGCCATCTCGGCCATGCCGGTCCGGGCCACGTCGTTCTGCATCCGGGCGGCGTCGCGCACCTCCTGGCTGATTTTCATCGAGCAGAATTTCGGTCCGCACATCGAGCAGAAATGCGCCGTCTTATGCGCGTCCTTGGGCAGGGTCTGGTCATGGAACTGCGCTGCCGTTTCCGGATCGAGGCCCAGGTTGAACTGGTCCTCCCAGCGGAATTCGAAACGCGCCCGGCTCAAGGCATCGTCGCGCCTGGCCGCGCCCGGATGACCCTTGGCGAGATCGGCCGCATGCGCCGCGATCTTGTAGGTCACCACGCCGACCTTCACGTCGTTGCGGTCGGGCAGGCCGAGATGTTCCTTCGGCGTCACGTAGCAGAGCATGGCGCAGCCATACCAGCCGATCATCGCAGCGCCGATGCCGCTGGTGATGTGGTCGTAGCCCGGCGCTATGTCTGTCGTGAGAGGCCCGAGCGTATAGAACGGCGCCTCGCCGCAGGTTTTCAGCTGCTTGTCCATGTTGGCCTTGATCTTGTGCATGGCGACATGGCCCGGCCCCTCGATCATCACCTGCACGCCCTTGGCCCAGGCGATCTTGGTCAGCTCGCCCAGCGTTTCCAGCTCGGCAAACTGCGCGGCATCGTTGGCATCGGCGGTCGAGCCCGGCCGCAAGCCGTCGCCCAGCGAGAAGCTGATGTCATAGGCCCGCATGATGTCGCAGATCTCGGCAAAATGCGTGTAGAGGAAATTCTCGCGATGATGCGCCAGGCACCATTTCGCCATGATCGAGCCGCCGCGCGAGACGATGCCGGTGACCCGATTGGCGGTGAGCGGGATGTAGCTCAGCCGCACGCCGGCATGGATGGTGAAGTAATCCACGCCCTGTTCGGCCTGCTCGATCAGGGTGTCGCGATAGATTTCCCAGGTCAGGTCTTCGGCGCGGCCGTTCACCTTCTCCAGCGCCTGGTAGATCGGCACGGTACCGATGGGCACGGGAGAGTTCCGGATGATCCAGTCGCGGATATTGTGGATATTGCGGCCGGTCGAAAGGTCCATCACCGTATCGGCGCCCCAGCGGATCGCCCAGACCATCTTGTCGACCTCATCGGCCACCGAGGAGGTGACGGCCGAGTTGCCGATATTGGCGTTGATCTTCACCAGGAAATTGCGGCCGATGATCATCGGCTCGAGTTCCGGATGGTTGATGTTGCAGGGGATGATGGCGCGGCCGCGGGCGATCTCGTCGCGCACGAAGGCGGGTGTGACCAAGTCGGGGATATCCGCCCCGAAATCCTCGCCATCCCGCTTGGCAAGGTCCTGCCGCGCTTCGTTCTCGCGGATGGCGACGTATTCCATCTCGGGCGTGATGATGCCGCGCCGGGCATACTCATACTGCGTCACCGCAACGCCGCCTTTCGCCCGCAGCGGCCGCGGATGCAGCGGGAAGGCGGGTACCGAACTGGCGCCGCCATTGTCGGCCGGCTGCACCAGCCGGCCGTCGTAAGCCTCGACATCGCCGCGCGCCATGATCGAAGCGCTGCGCCAGCGTGGCAGGCCTTTGTTGATGTCGATCTCGGCGTCGGGATCCGTGTACGGCCCCGAGGTGTCGTAGACCGGCAGTGGCAGCTCACCGGCCGATGGATGCGTGGCGATCTCGCGATGCGGCACGCGGATAGCGGGATGCAGGCTGCCCGGCTGGTACCGCTTCACCGAAGCGGGCAGGGGTCCTGTGGTGATCTTGAAGTTGGGGGCGGTGGTAAGCGTGTCCATAAGGATCTCCGTTGCAACAGGCGACAGGAGATCCGGGGTGTGGTGGATGTTCGCGGAATGCGGCGCAGGAAGACTCAGGCTGTGCCGTACGACCGTTCCCTCCGCCGGCATGACCCGGATCAGGTTCTCAAACCCGCCGGATTCAGCGGCGGGTTTCAGGGTCACGGCGTTGCAGAGGATGAACCACTGCCGGCCGACTCTCAGCGCCCTAGCGGCGCCCCCCTCGGTAAGGCCGATGGTGGCGCAGATGTCGGGCGCGGTCAACATGCGCAACCTGCAACTGTATGCGGATCGTATTACGCGATTTACAGACGGGATTTTTCCGCGCCATGCTGCAGTCGGATTTGGGGAAGGAAACGAGTATGCGCTGGCTCCAGGACTTTCTGGAAACTGACGGGTTTCTGCCGCATGGCATGTGTTTGATCTGGAAGCCGGAGGTGTTCTGGCTCCATCTCGTGTCGGATACCACCATCGCGCTCAGTTACTTCGCCATTCCCGCGGCCCTGCTCTATGTCGCCGTACAGCGCGCCGATCTGGTGCCGCGCTGGCTGCTGGCGCTGTTCATGGCCTTCATCGTGCTCTGCGGCCTGACGCATCTGCTTGGCGTGTGGGTGCTGTGGAATCCCGATTATGGCGTCGAGGGGCTGGTCAAGGCGGCGACGGCGATGGTGTCGCTGGCGACGGCGGCATCGCTGGTGCCGGCGGCGCGCTGGGCCGGCACAATGCCGAGCGCCGGACAGTGGATCGAGACCAATCGTCACCTGAACAGCGAGATCGCCGACCGGCGCGCCGCCGAGGACCAGGTGCGCGCGCTCAATGCGGATCTGGAAAACCGCATCCGCCTGCGTACGGCCGAGCTGGAAGCGGCCAATGCCCGCCTGCAGCATGAAGTGGACGAGCGCCGCGCTGCCGAGCAGCGTTTCCGCAACGTGGCCGAGCTGAGCGTCGACTGGGTCTGGGAGACCGATGCCGATCTCGTCTACACCTACATGTCGGATCGCGTCGAGCAGGTGACCGGCTCCAGGGTCGCCGACTACATCGGCCATTCGCGCATCGCGATGTTCGGCGACGTTTCGGCCGACCCGTTCCTGCAGCAGCATATCGAGGACTGCAAGGCGCATCGGCCATTCTCCGATGTGGTGCAGTGGATCCACCGGCCGCGCGGCCTGGTCTGCATCAGCGTCAGCGGCCGGCCGCATTTCGATAGCGAGGGGAACTTCATCGGCTATACCGGCGTCGGCCGCGACGTGACTCAGGAGCAGCTGCAGCGTCGCCGTCTGGAGGACATGAATGTGGCGCTGTCGGAAGCACGCGACCAGGCGTTGCGGGCCTCGAAAAGCAAATCCTCCTTCCTCGCCCATATGAGCCATGAGCTGCGCACGCCGATGAATGCCATCCTCGGCTTTGCCGAGGTGATGAAGGAGCAGGTGATCGGGCCGATGGAAGAGCGCTACCGGGCTTACGCCGGCCATATTCATGACAGCGCCCAGCATCTGCTCAGCCTCATCAACGATGTGCTCGATCTCTCCAAGATCGAGGCCGGGGCCTATGAGCTGCAGGAAACCAGCGTCGATCTGCCGGCCCTGGGCGCGCGCGCCCTGCGCCAGGTGGATGGCGCCGCGCAGGATCGCGGCGTGCTGCTGGCCATGGATATGCCGCGCGACCTGCCAGCGGTGTGGGCCGACCAGCGGGCGATTTTCCAGATCACGCTCAACCTGCTGACCAATGCGGTCAAGTTCACGCCGCGCGATGGCCGCGTCACGCTGTTTGCCCGGCGCGAGGATGGCGGCGGCCTGGCCTTCGGCGTGCGCGATACCGGCATCGGCATGAATGAGACTGAGATCGGCAAGGCGCTGCAGCGTTTCGGCCAGGTCGACAATGTGATGACCAAGCAGCATCAGGGCTCCGGCCTCGGCCTGCCGCTGGTGCAGGAACTCACCCTGCTGCATGGCGGCGCGGTGAGCCTGCAGTCTTCTCCCGGTGCCGGCACCGTGGTCACGGTGCGCTTCGGTGCCGACCGCATGGAACAGCCCGACTGAGCGTTCAGAATATAGGGGTTGACTTTGCGGTCTCTCGGCCCAATACTAAACCACATGGTTAAGTATTCAGATGCCGCTCTCGACCGCACCTTTGCAGCCCTTGCCGACCCCACCAGGCGGGCGCTGCTGGCGCAGCTCGAGGGTCAGGACAGCCTTTCGATCAGCGATCTGGCGCGGCCGTTTCCGGTGTCGCTGCCGGCGATCATGAAGCATCTCGACGTGCTGTCGGATGCCGGCCTGATCTCCCGCAGCAAAACCGGCCGCACCGTCACCTGCCGGCTGAATGCCCAACCGATGGAGCAGGCCATGGACTGGTTGCACCGTTACCAGCGCTTCTGGACCGCCTCGCTCGATCGTCTTGCCGCCTTTGTCGAGGAACAGTCATGTCCGCCCAAGCTCTCCCTGGTGCCCCCGTCTCCCGCGATGCCGTCCGTCCCAGCCTCACGCTCAAGCGCCGGCTCAAAGCCCGGCCGGAAAAAGTCTGGCGCGCCTGGACGGACCCCACGCAAATAGTCGCGTGGTTCGGGCCGGGGAACTGCGAATACCTGGCCAATGAAATCGACCTGCGGGTCGGCGGCCGTTTCCGCGTCGCTTTCCGCAGCGATATCGACGGCAAGCCGCAGGAACGCCATGAGGTCGGCGGCACCTACCGCGAGATCGTGGAAAACCAGCGGCTGGTGTTCAGCTGGAACTGGGTCAGCACGCCCGAACGCGTGTCGCAGGTGACGGTGACGCTGAAAGCCGATGGCGACGGCACGCTGCTGACGCTGCATCACGAGCAGCTCTGGGACGAGGCCTCGAAGACCGGCCATACCCGAGGCTGGACCGCATCGATGAACAAGCTGGAAGCCCTGTTTTATTGAAGGAAGCCGTCATGAAGCGCGTTTACAAGGGCAGCTGCCATTGCAGCGCCGTACGGTTCGAGGCTGACCTCGACCTCGATCAGCCGACCAGCAAATGCAACTGCTCGGTCTGCACCAAGGCGCGGTTCTGGAAATCCGTCGTGCCGGAAGACGCCGTGCGGATTCTGCAGGGCGCGGACGGGCTGACCGAATATCGCTTCGGCAGTGGCAATATCCGTCACCTGTTCTGCAGCCATTGCGGCATCAAGCCGTTCGGCCGCGGCGAGGTGGAGGGCTTCGGCCGCTTCGTCGCCGTCAACGTCGCCTGTCTGGACGATGCCAGCGATGCCGAACTGACCGAGGCGCCCGTGATCGTCGAGGATGGGCGCAACAACGACTGGACCAAACCGCCGGCGGAAAGCCGCTATCTGTGATGGAGGACTAGCCCATGACCGATCACCGGATCGTATCCCGCGAAGACTGGATCGCTGCTCGCCGTGCCCATCTGGCGCGCGAGAAGGAGATCACCCATGCGATGGACCGGCTGTATGAAGAACGCCGCGCCCTGCCCTGGGTGAAGGTCGACAAAACCTATATGTTCGACACCCTGCAGGGACCGAAGTCGCTCGGCGACCTGTTCGGCCGCAACAGCCAGCTCATCGTCTACCACTTCATGTTCGGGCCGGACTGGGAGCAGGGCTGCATGGGCTGTTCCTTCCTGGCCGATCATATCGATGGCGCCAACCAGCATCTGAAGCATCATGATGTCTCGGTGGTGGCGGTGTCGCGCGGGCCGCTGGCCAAGCTGCAGGCCTATCGCAAGCGCATGGGCTGGCAGTTCGACTGGGTGTCGTCGCAGAGCAGCGATTTCAATTACGACTACCATGTCTCCTTCACCCCGGAGGAGCTTGCCGGCGACAGCCTGTCCTACAATTTCGAGATGATCCCGAGAGAGCAGGGGCATGACGAATTGCCGGGCACCAGCGTGTTTTTCCGCGATGACAACGGCGACATCTTCCACACCTATTCATCCTATGCCCGCGGCGGCGACATTCTGATCGGGGCCCATCATTTCCTCGACCTGACGCCGAAGGGCCGCAACGAAAACAGCACCATGGGCTGGATGCGCCGCCACGACGAATACGAAGACGCGCCGAAAGCCGCGTCCTGCTGCAACGACTGAGCCTGGGCTGCCGGATACCTGACGCTTATTGTCAGGTATCCGGCGGTATCATGGACGATCCGATAACCGTCTCGCAGAAAGAGTGCGACCATGACTGCTGCTGATCCGGCAATGGCAACATTGCCCCCGGATGCCGACGCGCCGCCGCCGAAAGCCGGCCGCCGCGAATGGATCGGGCTGGCGGTTCTGGCACTGCCCTGCCTGCTCTATTCCATGGACCTGACGGTGCTGAATCTCGCCGTGCCGCAGCTCAGTGCCGATCTGCAGCCCAGCAGCATTCAATTGCTGTGGATCGTCGATATCTACGGCTTCATGGTCGCCGGCTCGCTGGTCACCATGGGCACGCTGGGCGATCGCATCGGCCGCCGCCGCGTGCTGCTGATCGGCGCGGTGGCCTTCGGCATCACCTCCGTCTTCGCCGCCTTTGTCACCAGTGCCGAGATGCTGATCCTGGCGCGCGCGCTGCTCGGCATCGCGGCGGCGACGCTGGCGCCCAGCACGCTGTCCCTGATCCGCAACATGTTCCTCGATCCGCATGAACGCACAGTGGCCATCGGCATCTGGATCGCCAGCTTCTCGGCCGGCGGTGCGCTCGGCCCGGTGATCGGCGGCGTGCTGCTGACCTATTTCTGGTGGGGCTCGGTCTTCCTGGTGGCCCTGCCGGTGATGGCGCTGCTGCTGATCCTGGGCCCGATCCTGCTGCCGGAATACAAGGACCCCAAGGCCGGCCGGCTGGATATCCTCAGCGCCGCACTGTCACTGGCCGCCGTGCTGCCGATGATCTACGGCATCAAGCGCCTGGCCGAATACGGGCCGAACTGGGCTTCTGCTGCGATCATTCTGCTTGGCCTGGCGCTGGGCACGATCTTCGTGCGCCGGCAGATGCGGCTGTCCGATCCGCTGATCGACATGCAGCTGTTCCGCTCGCCGGCCTTCAGCACCTCGCTGGCCATCAACATCATCGGCGTCTTCGTTGCCTTCGGCATGTTCCTCTTCCTGGCGCAGTATTTCCAGCTGGTGCTGGAGATGAGCCCCCTGGAAGCCGGCCTGTGGATGGCGCCGATGGGCGCGACCTTCATCGTCGGGTCGATGATCGCGCCGATCATCATCCGCCGCCTGCGGCCGGGCTATGTGCTGGCGCTCGGCCTCGCTTTTGCCGCCATCGGCTATGTCATGCTGGGGCGCGCCGAAGCGCCGGGCGGCTTTGTCATGCTGATTGCCGGGTCGATCGTGTTCTGCCTCGGCCTGTCGCAGGTCTTCACGCTGACCACCGATCTGATCGTCAGCACCGCGCCACCCGAACGCGCCGGCGCGGCGGCGGCTTTGGCCGAGACCAGCTCGGAATTCGGCGGTGCGCTTGGCATCGCGATTCTCGGCACGCTGGCGACGGCGGCCTATCGCAGCAGCATGACCAAGGTCATTCCGGCCGATCTGCCGGCGGCGACGGCAGAGGCGGCGCGCAGTACGCTCGGTGGCGCGATGACGGCGGCGGCGCAGCTGCCGGTCGCCACCGGGGAAGCATTGCTGGATGCGGCGCGCCTGGCGTTTTCGCAAGGGTTCTTCCTCAGCGTCTTCACCTGCGCGGTGATCGCCGCCATCGGCGCGGTGATGGCCGCCGTGGTGCTGCGCCGAGTGCAGATCGGCGGCGCACATTGAGAGTCTGCGCATGACCATCGTCATTACCGCCTTTGAACGATCGCCCGATGGCGGCAAGGGGCTGGCGCGCGATACGCGCGTGCGCTGGGCGCTTGAAGAAGCCGGGCAGCCTTACGCGGTGCGGCTTGTCTCGTTTCAGGCGATGAAGGAGCCTGCGCATCTGGCGCTGCATCCCTTCGGCCAGATCCCGACCTATGAGGACGGCGATCTCGCCCTGTTCGAGACCGGCGCGATCGTCTTCCACATCGCCGAACGCCATGCGGGCCTGCTGCCGGACGATGCCGCTGCACGGGCGCGGGCGATCACATGGATGTTTGCCGCGCTCAACACGGTGGAGCCGCCGATCCTGGACCTCGCAACTGCAAAGATCGTGGAGGGCGGCAAGCCCTGGGCCAAAGAGCGCCTGCCGCTGGTCCAGGATCGCGTGCGCGAGCGGCTGACGCAGCTTTCCGCCTGCCTGGGCGATGCCGACTGGCTCGATGGCGGATTCAGTGCCGGCGACCTGCTGATGGTGTCGGTGCTGCTCCGGTTGAAGCCTTCGGGCCTTCTGGGCGAATACCCGAATCTCGCGGCCTATGTCGCGCGCGGTGAAGCGCGGCCGGCCTACAGGCGGGCGTTCGATGCCCAGGCAGCAATCAACGCGCGACCTTAATCCATCAGGCCCTTCTCGCGCAGCGAGACATGGCCCTTGCGGCCGATGATCAGGTGGTCATGCACGCTGATCCCCAGCGCATCGGCGGCCTTCATCACCTCGCGCGTCATCTCGACATCGGCGCGTGATGGTGTGGGATCGCCGGAGGGATGGTTGTGCACCAGGATCAGGGCGGCGGCGTTCAGTTCCAGCGCACGTTTGATGACTTCGCGCGGATAGACCGGCGTATGATCCACGGTGCCGCGCTGCTGCTGCTCGTCGGCGATCACCTGGTTTTTCCGGTCGAGATAGAGCACGCGGAACTGCTCAATGCCCTCGTGCTGCAGCACGGCGCGGCAGTAATCCAGCAGCGCCTGCCAGTTTGACACCGCCGGCCGCTGCATCGCATCGGCCTTCAGCAGCCTCAGGCCGGCCTCGCGGGTGACCTTCAGCGCGGCAATCGCCGCTTCGCCGCAGCCCGGCACTTTCGAGAGGCGCTCGGGCGGCGCGGCGAGCGCTGCCGCCAGCGAACCGAATTCAGCAATCAGCGCTTTCGCCAGCGGCTTGACGTCGCCGTTGCGGAACACGCCAAACAGGATCAGTTCGAGGATTTCATAATCCGGTATGCCGGCGCCGCCGCTTTCGAGGAAGCGGGCCCGCAATCTGCTGCGATGGCCGTGGAAGTGGGGTTTTTCTGGATCGCCCGCTTCTGCCACTCAGATCCGTTTATGCGTATGGCGGCTTGTGCCAGCCCTTGGGCGACTGGGTGAAGATCTCGTAGCCGGTCTCGGTGACGCCGATCGAATGTTCGAACTGCGCCGAGAGCGAGCGGTCCTTGGTCACCGCGGTCCAGCCATCCGACAGCAGCTTCACCTGCCACTTGCCGGCATTGATCATCGGCTCGATGGTGAAGAACATGCCGGCCTTCAGCGGCACGCCGGTGCCCGGCTCGCCGTAATGCAGGATGTTCGGCGGCTCGTGGAAAATGCGCCCCAGGCCATGGCCGCAGAAATCGCGCACCACCGAGAAGCGTTCTTTTTCGGCGAAGCGCTGGATCGCATAGCCGATGTCGCCGGTGGTGGCGCCGGGCTTGACGACTTCGATGCCGCGCATCATGGCTTCATAGGTGATCTCGCAGAGCCGCTTGCCCTTCACGCCGACATCGCCGAGCAGGAACATGCGGCTGGTATCGCCATGCCAGCCATCGAGGATGACGGTGACGTCGATATTCAGGATGTCGCCGTCTTCCATCACCTTGTCGCCCGGGATGCCGTGACAGACCACATGGTTGACCGAGGTGCAGATCGATTTCGGGAAGCCGCGATAGCCCAGCGGCGCCGGCACGGCGCCATGCTGCAGGATATAGTCGTGGCAGAGCGTGTTGAGCTGGTCCGTGGTGATGCCGGGGACCACATGGGGGGTGATGAAATCCAGGGTCTCGGCGGCCAGGCGGCCGGCCTTGCGCATGCCCTCAAAGTCGGCGGCGCTGTGCAGGCGGATGGCACCGGGACGGAAATCCTCGTCCTCGTCCATGTCGTCAGCGATGCGGGCCTGGCTCTGGTTCACAGCGAAAATCCAGTTATCTGTTGCATTTCAGTGCGTTACGGGTCTATCGGCAGCCGGTCTGTCATCACGATCCCGGCCTCGGTAACGCGACAGGCATAACATAGCGCCTCGACCCCGGCATTCCTAGCCTCGATGAAGGCGGCGGCATAGCCCGGATCGCAGTCGGCGGCGATGCGGAAATGGCGGCAATCCCCGCGCTGGACCACGAACAGCATGACGGCGCGATGGCCGGCCGCCACCATGGCTGTCAGCTCGCGCAGATGTTTGGCGCCACGCTCCGTCACGCAGTCGGGAAATTCCGCCAGCGGCGGGTGGCGGCTCAGATGCACATTCTTGATTTCCAGATAGCAGTCTGGTTTTCCGGGCGCGGTGAGCAGGAAATCGACGCGGCTGTTGGCGCCGTATTTCACCTCGGGCCGGTGCAGGGCATAGCTGGCCAGTTCGGGGATGTGATCCTGCTGCAGCGCTTCGGCCACCAGCCGGTTGGGCAGGCCGGTATCGATGCCCACCAGGGTGCCATCGGCCTCGGCGATCACCCAGCCCCAGTTCAGCTTGCCCTTGCCGGGCTTGAGCCAGGCGCGGCTACCCGGCTTGTCCAGTCCCAGCATGGCGCCGGGATTGGGGCAGTGCACGGTTTCCTCATGGCCGTCGGCAAAGCGCATGTCGGCGAGGAACCGCTTGTAGCGGCGCAGCAGGATGGCGGGGGTGAGGGGCGTGGGAAAGTCCATGTCCCGGCTATAGCGATGGCTGGCCTGCCCGTCCAGCGCGTGCTATGTCCTGCGACATGACGGAAACGCCCGAGATCGCGCCCAAGATTGTGACCGCCGCCATGCTGGTGATCGGCAACGAGATCCTCTCGGGCCGCACCCGCGACGCCAATATGCATCACCTGGCCGGCAGGCTGACCGAACTGGGCATCCGCTTGCGCGAGGCGCGCGTGGTGCCCGATATCGAAGCGACGATCATCGCCGCCGTGCGCGAGTTGAGCAGCGCCTATGACTATGTCTTCACCTCAGGCGGCATCGGCCCGACCCATGACGACATCACCGCCGACTGCATCGCCAAGGCCTTCAATGTCGGCATCGACGTGCATCCGGAAGCGCGCCGCCGGCTGGAAGCGCATTACGAGGCCGGCATGCTGAACGCCGCGCGCCTGCGCATGGCGCGCATCCCCGACACCGCCACGCTGATCGACAATCCGGTCTCCGCCGCGCCGGGATTCCGCATCGGCAATGTGATGGTGATGGCCGGCGTGCCGATGATTTTCCAGGCCATGGTGGCCAGCGTCGCCCCGTCGCTGACCGGTGGCGACAGGCTGCTGTCGCGCACCGTGCTGGCCTTCGTGCCCGAGGGTGCCGTGGCGGAAGACCTTGGTGCCCTGCAGAAGCAATATGCCGATGTCGACATGGGCTCCTACCCGGCCTTCCGCGCCGGCAAGGCCTCGACCGCCATTGTGCTGCGCTGCACCGACAAAAACCGTCTGGATCAGGCCGCCGATGCCATGTATGCCATCTTCCGCCGCATGGGCGGCGAGCCTTTTGAGAACGAGATCGTCTGATGCGTGCGCTGCTGTTCGTCTTTGTCCTTCTGCTGACCGGCCCCGCCCTGGCCCAGGCGCAGGCCCAGGCGCCGATGTCGTCCAACCTGACGCCGCCGCCGCGCTTCTTGGCCAAGGACCTGGTCGCGCTTTGCGAGGGCCCGGAAAACAGCGCCCGGCTGGCCGGCTGCCTGCGCTACCTGCAGGGCGCCGTCGCCATGTATGAGGTGGCTGTCGGCGAGGCCAAGGACCTGAGCCTGTTCTGCGCGCCGCGCGAGGCGCCGGCGACCCTGCTGCGTCAGCAGTATGTGGAATGGGCCAAGGATAATGGCGATCTGCTGGGCCAGGATGCGATCCAGGCGGTCAAGCTGGCGCTGGTCGATGCCTTCCCCTGCCAGGGCGATTGAAGCTGGGTGACTGACGCATCTACACATCAAGGTGATCGGGTGGCCCTGATTCTGCCGCATTCCTGATCGAGCCTGACAGGCTATAATCCCTTGCCCCCGCAGAACCGGACGGACACCGTCATGGGCAAAACACTGAGCTCGTCTTTCGCTCTCGCCGCGCTGGCGGCCCTGCTGGCCGGCTGCGGCCCGCCGATGGCCTGGCAGAAGCCCGGCGTCACCATGGCGGATGCGCAGACGGACAGCCGCGAATGCAATGCCCTGGCGCGCAACCAGGCCTTCCGCGAGGGGTTCTTCGGGCCGTCCTACGGCTATCCGGGCTATCCCGGCTATTACGCCTTCGGCGGCTATCCCTATGGCCCCTACAGCTATCGCGGCAGCCCCTATCGCGACCCTTACATGTGGCGCGGCCAGCGCGAGAGCGAACTGCAGGATTTCTGTCTGCGTGCCCGTGGCTACAGCCTGCAACCGGTTCCGCAATAGCGAGGATGCCATGATCCGCCCTGTCTTCGTTGTCAGCCTTGTAATCCTGCTGGCGGCCTGCGCGCCCACCACCGAATGGTCGCGGGCCAATACCACAACCGCGCAGCTGAAAACCGACGAGAAAGACTGCAATGCCATCGCGGACTATCAGGCGATGGACGAGAGCAGCAAGTCGAAGCCGATCTATCCGCCCTACAAGGACACCCAGTTCACCCTCGACGGCGGCGGCGGTGACGATGGCGGCGGCGGTCCCACCACCTCCTACAGCCGCCGCGGCGCGCGGATGTATGAGCTGAGCGAATACTGCATGCAGCAGCGCGGCTATGCGCTGGTGCCGATCCAGAAACCGGCGCGATGACGCGCGGTTTCACCCTCGCCGCGATGCTGCTGCTGACGGCCTGCGCCACCACGCCGACCGAATGGGTGCGCACCGATACCGGCGTGGCGCAGCGCGATCGCGATTACAAGGAATGCCGCGACATCGCCTGGAAACAGGCGCTGGATGAAAGCTCGTCCTCGCGGCCGCTCTATCCGCCGTGGACCGGCACCGGCTTCGATACGCGACCGCCATTCTCGCCGGGCTTCCGCCAGGAGTCGCCGTCCTATTTCGCCCGCGGGCCGCGTGAGGCCGAATTCACCGATTACTGCATGCGCCAGCGTGGCTACAGCCTGCAGGCGCTCACGCCACCGCCGCGCTGAGCAACCTCTCCGCCTTGTGGCAGGCGACGCTGCGGCCATCTGCCAGCGGACGCAACGGTGGCCGCACGGCACGGCAGTGATCGTCGGCATGGCTGCAGCGCGCTGCCAGTGCACAGCCGGGCGGCAGCTGCGTCTGGTTCGGTGGCTGGCCCTGCAGCAGGCTGTGCCGGCGCGCCTGGCCCTTCGGCGGCGGCACCGGGCGCGGCAGGGCGGCGAGCAGCGCCTGGGTATAGGGATGCGCTGGCCGGCTGAACACGGTGGCCGTTTCGCCCTGTTCGACGATGCGGCCGGCATACATCACCGCCACATGGCTGCACAGATGGTCGATCACCGCCAGGTTATGGCTGATGAACAGATAGGTGATGCCATGGCGCTGCTGCAGCTCGGCCATCAGGTTCAGCACCTGGGCCTGTACGGAAACGTCCAGCGCCGAGACCGCTTCGTCGGCAACGATCAGTTTGGGCTGGGTGATCAGGGCGCGGGCGATGGCGATACGCTGGCGCTGGCCGCCGGAGAATTCATGGGGATATTTCGCCATGTCGCCTTCGCGCAGGCCGACGGTGGCCAGCGTATCGGCGATGCGGGCGCGGCGCGCGGCGCGGCTTAAGCGTTCCAGCACGTCCAGCGGTTCAGCGACGATGCGCTCGACGCTCAGTCGCGGATCGAGCGAACCATAGGGATCCTGGAATACCATCTGGAAATCGCGACGGGCGGCGCGCAGGTCGGTTACCGACAACCGATGCAGGTCGCGGCCGGCAAAGCGCACGCTGCCAGCATCGGGGGCTTCCAGCGCCATCACCAGCCGGGCGAGCGTGGACTTGCCGCAGCCGCTTTCGCCCACCACGCCCAGGCTTTCGCCGGCCTTGATCTGCAGCGACACGCCGTTCACCGCATGCACCTTCTGCACGGGCGCAAAGGGCGTGCTGCGGCCGAGCGGATAGGCCTTCTGCACCTCTGAAATCTCGACCAGCGCCGTCATGGCTGCACGGCCCTCAGGCCGGTGAGCGCATCGGTGCGCCAGCATTCGGCGCGGTGACTGACACCGACGCTGACATCGGGCGGGAATTCGGCGCGGCAGCGCGGCTCGACCAGATCGCAGCGGTCGGCAAAGGCGCAGGCGGCCGGCAGGTCGGCCAGATCGGGCACGATGCCGGCGATGGTGGGCAGCGGCGGCCGCGGATGCGCGGCGCTGCTGTCGCCGATCTGCGGCATGGCGGCGAACAGGCCGCGCGCGTAAGGATGCGCCAGTCGGGCGAAGACCTCGTGCACCGGGCCGCTTTCCACCGCGCGGCCGGCATACATCACCAGCACGCGGTCGGCGGTCTCGGCGATCACGCCCAGATCGTGGCTGATCAGCACCAGGCCCATGCCGCTGTCATCGACCAGGCGGCGGATCAGGTCGAGAATCTGGCCTTGGATGGTGACGTCGAGTGCCGTGGTCGGTTCATCGGCAATCAGGATATCGGGGTCGCAGGCCAGCGCCATGGCGATCATCACGCGCTGACGCTGGCCGCCGGATAATTGATGCGGATAGGCGCTGATACGGTCGCGCGGATTGGGCAGGCCGACGCGATCCAGCAGCTCCACGGCGCGTTCATGGGCCTGGCGCTGGCTCAGGCGCAGATGCTGCTGCAGCGGCTCGGCGATCTGGTCGCCGATGCGGTGCAGGGGATTGAGCGAGGTCATCGGCTCCTGGAAGATCATCGCCAGCCGGTTGCCACGCAGGGTGCAGAGCGCAGCTTCATCCTGCTGCAGCAGGTCGTTGCCGCCATAGAGCACGCGGCCGCCGGTGACGGCGGCATCGGGCAGCAGGCCCATCAGCGCCAGGGCCGTCATCGACTTGCCGCAGCCGCTTTCACCGACGATGCCCAGCACCTCGCCCTTATGCAGGTCGAAGCTGATGCCGCGCACAGCGGCGGCCGGACCGCGGCCGGTCTGCAGGGTAACGCGCAGGTCCTGGACGGAGAGCAACGGAGCATCGGTCATCGTCTTCACCGCTGCCGCGACAGGCGCGGATCGGTCAGGTCGCGCAGACCATCGCCGAGCAGGTTGAGGCCGAGCACCGCGATGGCGATGGCGCAGCCGGGAAAGACCGCCAGGAAGGGCGCGCGAAACACCATGCCCTGGGCTTCGTTGAGCATGCGGCCCCAGGAGGGCGTCGGCGGCTGGGTGCCGAGGCCGAGATAGGAGAGCGCGGCTTCGGCCAGGATGGCGAGCGCGAACTGGATGGTGGCCTGCACCACGATGACGCTGAGGATGTTGGGCAGCACATGCTCGACGGTGATACGGAATGTGCCCTTGCCGGCGCTGCGCGCGGCCAGGATGAAGTCGCGGGCCCAGATCGCATTGGCCGAGCCGCGCACCACGCGGGCGAAGACCGGGATGTTGAAAATGGCGATCGCCACCACCGAGTTCATCGTGCTGGGACCGAAGATGGCGGCCAGCATGATGGCCGACAGGATGGCCGGGAAGGCGAAGGTGAAATCGGCAAAGCGCATGACCAGTTCTTCCAGCCAGCCGCGTTTGGCCGCCGCCAGCAGGCCGAGCGCGCTGCCCAGCACCAGGCCGATGCTGACGGCCACGGTGCCAACCATCAGCGAGTTCTGTGCGCCAGCGAGGATCAGCGACAGCACGTCGCGGCCGAAGGGATCGGTGCCGAGCCAGTATTCGGCCGAGGGCGCTGCCATGCGGCGGCGGATGTTGATCGCGGTGGGCGAATGAGGCGTCCAGACCAGTGACAGCAGCGCCATGCCCAGCACAAGAGCGCTCAGCAGGCCGCCAATCACGAAGCTGCGATGCCGCAGGGCGCGTTTGAGGAAGTCAGACATCGCGCGCCTTCAGCCGCGGATCGATCACGGCATAGAGAATGTCGACGATGAAATTCACCATCACCACGGTGAAGGCCAGCAGGATCACGGCAGCTTTCACCACTTCGATGTCGCGGTTGCTGATTGCCTGGAAGATCAGGCGGCCGAGACCGGGGAGGGCGAAGACCTGTTCGACGACAATGGTGCCGGTCAGCAGGTTGCCGAACTGCAGGCCGATCACGGTGACGACCGGGATCAGCGCATTGCGCAGCACATGGCGCCAGAGTGCGGCGCGCCGGCTCAGGCCCTTGGCACGCGCGGTGCGCACGAAATCCTCGCGCAGCACTTCCAGCACCGAGGAGCGCGTGATGCGCGCCAGGATCGCCGCCTGCACCACGGCGAGCGAGATGCTGGGCAGGATCAGACTTTTTGCTGCGGCCAGCACGCCGCCGCCCCAGCCGGGAAAACCGCCGGCCGAGACCCAGCCGAGATTGACGGCGAAGAGCAGGATCAGCAGCAGGCCGAACCAGAAATTCGGGATCGAGATGCCGAGCTGGCTGATGCCCATGATCACCACGTCGCCCGGCCGGTTATGCTGAGCGGCGGCATAGACGCCGAGGCCCAGCGCCAGCAGGATGGTCATCAGCATGGCGCCCAGCGCCAGCGGATAGGTCAGCGCCAGCCGTTCGGCGATCAGCGGCCAGACCGGCGTCTTGTAGGCATAGGACATGCCGAAATCGCCGACTGCCAGATGCGCCAGCCAGTCGATGTAGCGGTCGAACACCGGCCGGTTCAGACCGTACTGCTCGCGGAACACCTGCAGCTGTTCGTCGGTGGCGTCGATGCCGAGCACCAGCAGGGCCGGATCGCCGGGCAGGATTTCCAGCACCAGGAACACGATCACCGAAGTCGCCGCGAGCGTGGCGAGCAGGGTGAGGAAGCGTTTGAACAGGAAGGCTGGCATAATGGGGCGATGCGCGCCTGGGTCAGAGTTTCAGCGCCAGCGTGACGCCGTCGCCCAGCGGCAGCATGCTGTGCCGGATACGCGGATCTTTCGCGAGCTTTTCGTTGAAGGCGCGCAGGGCGATCGTATCCGTCGAAGTATCGGCGGGATCAGCAACGGCGCCGCCCCACAGCACATTGTCATAGGCCGCCATGCCGCCGGGCCGCAGCAGCGTGAGCACGCGTTCGTGATAGGCGGCATAACCGGCCTTGTCGGCATCGACGAAGGCAAAATCATACGTGCCGGCCGCGCCATCGGCGATCAGGGCATCAAGCGTCTGCACGGCCGGTGCGATCTTCAGGACGATCTTGTGGGCAACGCCGGCCTCCTGCCAGTAGCGCCGGGCCACCGCGGTCCAGTCCGCGCTGATGTCGCAGGCGGTGATATGGCCGTCCTCGGGCAGGGCCAGCGCCACGGCCAGCGAGGAATAGCCGGTGAAGACACCGACCTCCAGGCAGCGTTTCGCACCGGTCGCCTGCACCAGCAGCTGGAAGAAGGCGCCCTGGTCGGCGCCGATCTGCATGCCGCCATGGGGGATCCCGGCGGTTTCCTGCCGCAGCCGGGCCAGGGCGGGATGTTCCGTCGGCGAGACCGACAGCAGGTAGTCGTAGAGCCTGGCGTCCAGGCCAACGCTGCGGGGCATCAGGAGGCCTCCTTGCGGGCGGCCATATACGCCGCGTGCCGGGGCGGCAGCCGGTCCAGCAGGGCGCGGCGGCCGGGGGTGTCCAGGGTCGGCCAGGCGCCGATCTCGGCGCCGGTCCGCCAGCAGCCGATGCACCAGCCGGTTTTCCGGTCGATCTGGCAGACATTGATGCAGGGCGAGGGGATGTCCGCCCGATCCGTCATGGCCGGGTCTGTCATGGCGCGTCAAACCAGCGCATTTTCCCGCAGGGGACTTGAACCATGGGCGTGGACACTCTTATCTAGCGGGCGCCGTGCGGCCAGGGCCGCCGCGGACAGGCAGGGGACGTTCTAAGACGATGATCGACATAAAGAATCTGGTCAAGCAATTCGGGCCTTTCACGGCGGTCGACAATGTCAGTCTGACGGTTGCCAAGGGCGAGGTGCTGGGCTTCCTGGGCCCCAACGGCGCCGGCAAGTCGACCACGATGAAAATGCTCTGCGGGTTCCTGACGCCCACCTCGGGCAGCATCGCCGTCTGCGGCCATGACGTCGAGACCGATCCGCTGGCGGCCAAGCAGGTGATCGGTTATCTGCCGGAAGGCGCGCCGACCTATGCCGACATGACGGCGCGCGGCTTCCTCGATTTCATCGCCGATGTGCGCGGCATGAGCGGCACCGACCGCCAGTGGCGCCTCGACAAGGTGGTGGACCAGGTCAACATCAAGGATGTGCTGGACCAGCCGATCGACACGCTGTCCAAGGGCTACAAGCGCCGCGTCGGCCTCGCCCAGGCGATCCTGCACGATCCGCCGGTGCTGGTGCTGGACGAACCGACCGACGGCCTCGACCCGAACCAGAAGCATGAAGTGCGCGGCCTGATCCAGGCCATGGCGCGCGACAAGGCCATCATCATCTCGACCCATATCCTCGAAGAGGTGGAAGCGGTGTGCAGCCGCGCCATCATCATCGCCCGCGGCCGTATCGTCGCCGAGGGCCGCCCGGAAGGGACGGCCGGCTGGCGTATCGGCGATGTGCTGGCCGCGCCGGGCAAGCTGGACGCCGCCTTCCGCACCATCACGCAAGCGCGCGCCGCCTGATCAGGACCAGACCCATGAAACCGATGCTTGCCGTTCTGCGCCGCGAATTCAGCGGCTATTTCTCCACCCCGGTGGCCTATGTCTTCATCGTGGTGTTCCTGTTCACCGCGGGAATCTTCACCTTCTATCTCGGCCAGTTCTTCGAACGCGGCCAGGCCGACCTGAAGGCCTTCTTCCTGTTCCATCCCTGGCTCTATCTCTTCTTCCTGCCGGCCATCGCCATGCGGCTGTGGGCGGAAGAGCGCAAGAGCGGCACCATCGAGCTGCTGCTCACTCTACCAATCCCGTTGTGGGCCGCCGTGCTGGGCAAGTTCCTCGCCGCCTGGGCCTTCGCCGGCATCGCACTGCTGCTGACCTTCCCGCTCTGGCTTACCGTCAACTGGCTCGGCTCGCCCGATAACGGCGTCATCCTCGCCGGCTATATCGGCAGCCTGCTGATGGCCGGTGCCTATCTGGCGATCGGCAGCTGTCTCTCGGCGGTGACCAAGAACCAGGTGATCGCCTTCGTGGTCAGCGTGCTGGTCTGCTTCATCTTCACCGTCTCGGGCGCGCCGATGGTGCTGAGCTTCTTCCAGGGCTGGGCGCCGGCGCTGATCGTCGACACCATCGCCTCCTTCAGCTTCCTGGCGCATTTCAACGCCATCACCGATGGCGTGATCGATCTGCGAGATCTGGTGTTCTTCCTTTCGCTGATCGCGGTCTGGCTCTATGCCACGGCCGTTGTCGTCGACCTCAAGAAGGCGGGTTGAGTCATGAAGTCCGGCAGCAAAGCCCTTCTCACCGGCACCGGCCTGATCGCCGCTTTTGCCGTCTTCCTTGGCCTGAACGTCGTGGTCAACCAGGGTCTGCGCAACACCCGCATCGACCTGACCGAAGCCCGGCTCTACACGCTATCCGACGGCACCCGCAATGTGCTGAAGGCGATCCCCGAGCCGATCACCCTGCGCTATTTCTTCTCCGACAAGCTGGCCGGCAATGCGCCGCAGCTGAAGCAGTACGGCACCCGCGTGCGCGAACTGCTGGAACGCTATGCCTCGCTGTCGGGCGGCAAGATCCGTCTGGAAGTGATCGATCCCGAACCCTTCTCGGAAGCCGAGGACCGCGCGGTGCAGGCCGGCCTGCAGGGCGCGCAGCTGCCCGGCGGCTCGCTGTATTTCGGCCTGGTCGGCAGCAATGCGCTGGACCAGCAGCAGGTGGTGCCCTTCTTCCAGGCGGAGAAGGAGCAGTTCCTCGAATACGATCTGACCAAGCTGGTTTTTGCACTGAGCAACCCGACCAAGCCGACCATCGGCATCCTCGGCGCCATGCCGCTGGAATACGGCCCGGGCGGCATCATGGCGGCCATGCGCGGCCAGGCGCAGCCCTATCTGATCCTCGAGCAGATCAAGCAGTTCTTCCAGGTGAAGATGCTCGATCCCTCCAAGCCGGAGGAGATCGACGACAAGCTGGGCGCGCTGGTGCTGGCGCATCCGAAGGACCTGAGCCCGCAGGCACAGTATGCCGTCGACCAGTATGTGCTGAAGGGCGGCCGCCTGATCGTCTTCGCCGATCCTTACTCCGAAACCATGGCGGCGCAGCCGAATCCGATGACCGGCCAGCCGACGCCGGGCGGCGACCAGTCCTCGCTGCTGCCCGAGCTGTTCAAGGCCTGGGGCATCGAAGTGCAGGCCGGCAAGTTCGTTGCCGATCTGAGCCTCGCCCAGCGCGTGCAGACCGGTCGTCCGGGTGCGGCGGCCGTGGTCGATTACGTGCCGTGGCTGGCGATCCCGCCGGAGAATCTCAGCCATGCCGATGTGGTGACGGCTGATCTGACGCAGATCAATGCCGCCTCGATGGGCGCGATCCGCAAGCTGGATGGCGCCACCACCACGGTGACGCCGCTGATCACCTCGTCGAACCAGACCATGCTGATGGATATCGCCGACCTGCAGGGCGATCCCAATCCGCAGATCCTGGCCGAGAAGTTCAAGGCCGGCGGCGAGACCTATGTGCTGGCGGCCCGCATCAGCGGCAACGCCAAGACGGCTTTCCCCAATGGCGCGCCGGCAGCTGAGAAGAAGGACGGCGCGGCGACGGCTGCCCCGGCCGCGGCACTGACCGAGAGCGTCAAGCCGATCAATGTGCTGCTGGTGGCCGATGCCGATCTGTTGGATGACCGCTTCTGGGTGCGCACGCAGCAGATGATGGGCCAGAGCATGTATGTGCCGATTGCCGCCAATGCCGACTTCCTGGTCAATGCGATCGAGAATATGTCGGGCTCGGGCGACCTGATCGGGCTGCGCAGCCGCGGCAAGTCGCAGCGGCCGTTCGAGCTGATCGACGGCATGCGCCGCCAGGCCGACCAGCAGTTCCTTGCCCGCCAGCGCGTGCTGGAGCAGAAGCTGGAAACCACGCAGAAGCAGCTGGCCGACCTGCAGTCCAAGGCGCAGGAGCAGTCCAACGCCCTGCTCAGCGCCGAGCAGGAAGCCGCGATCACTACCTTCCGCGACCAGCTGCTGGAAACCCGGCGCGAGCTGCGCGGCGTGCAGCGCGAGTTGAACCGCGATATCGAAAGCGTGCAGCTGCTGGTGAAGTTCATCAATATCGGCCTGATGCCGCTGCTGGCCGCGCTGGTCGCGGTCGGTCTCGCCATCGTCTGGCGCCGTCGCCGGATCCGTCGCGCGCTGGAAGGCTGAGAGTCGGGAGTCACGTCATGCAGATGCGCAATAAAACCTGGGCAATTCTGGTCGCTGCGGCCGTTGTGATCGGCGCGGCCGGCTGGTGGGTGGCCACGTCACGCGACCAGGCCTCGCAGGCCGATTTCACGCCACGGCCGCTGTTCCCCGGCCTGACCGCCAAGGTCAACGATGTGGCCTCGCTGGAGATTGCGACGACGAAGGCGCTGTTCCGCATCGAACGCGGCGCGACGGCAGACCAGTGGACCATGCCGAGCCGCAGCGGTTATCCGGTGCGCGCCGATCTGGTGCGCAAGAATGTACTGGGCATTGCCGGGCTGGAAACGGTGGAGCCGCGCACCGACAAGCCCGAGCATTACAGCCGCCTGCAGGTTTCCGAGCCCGACAAATATCAGCCGGTGGACGAGACGGCGAAATCCGATCCCGGTCCGATCCTGGTGCGGCTGGTGGATGCCGATGCCAAATCGATTGCCGCGGTGATCGTGGGCAAGGCGCGCAGCTTCGGCAGCGGCGGCAAGCCGGGCCAGATGCATGTGCGCAAACCCGAAGACGCCCGCGCCTGGCTGGCTCAGGGCTATCTGGAGCTGCCCGCCGAACCGGCCCAGTGGCTGGCGAAGGATATGATCAAGCTGGATCGCAGCCGGGTCGCCTCTGCCACCGTGACGCATCCCGACGGCGAAGTACTGAAGGTCCTGCGCGGGCCGGAAAAGACCGATGGCTCGGGCGTCGATTTCGTGCTGCAGGGCGTGCCCAGGGGCATGAAGGCGGCGTCGGCCTATGACATCAACGCGGTGCCGGGTGCGCTGGCCTATCCGAATTTCGAGGATGTGGACAAGGCGGCCGAGCATGATTTCGCCAAGGCCACGGTGACCGAGATCGTCACGCTGGATGGCATCAAGGCGACGATCCGTGTGATCCCGGCCGAGCAGGACAAGAAGTTCTGGATGACCATCGCCGTCGCCTACAACGCCGCATTGGCGAAACCTGATGCCGCAAACAAGGATCTGCTGAAGCCCGATGAGGCCGAGAAGCAGGCCAACGAGGCTACCCGCCGCCTCGACGGCTGGGCCTATCTGGCGCCCGACTTCACGGCACGCGACTTCACGCGCCGCCTGAAGGACCTGATCGAGAAGGATGAGCCGGAAAAGAAGGACGAGAAGAAGGGCTGAACCTTCTTCTGTCCCGGCTTACATCCCGACGCGGCTGAGCGGAATTTCGGTGACGCCATAGCCGGCTTCGGCCGGGATGCGCAGATGCGGTTCGCTGAAGCTCACCTTGTCCAGCACCGGCATCACGTCGACGATGGCATCGACGGCTGCGGCTTTCAGGGCGCTGTCCACATCATTTGAACGCGCCAGCTTGACCAGCTGCATGCGGGTGGCAAACACGATGGTGCGTGTCTTGGCTTCCCAGGCATCCAGCGCGGCCTGCGCGCCCAGCCATTCGGATTCGACGGACTCACTGCCGTCATGGACACCGATCTGGTCTTCCGGCGTGCGGGCCAGGAAGAACCAGGTGTCGAACCGTTTGGGCATCACCTCGGGGGTGATCCAGTGGGCGAACGGCACCAGGCTGTCCAGCGCGTAATCGAGCCCTTCGGCTTCGGCCATGTCGCGCAGCGACTTGTCGCCGCGGTTCAGCGGTTCGCGCCAGGGCCCGAGCTTTTCCACGGCCTCGGCCGACAGCAGTTTGCCGTCGCCCTTTTTACGCGCCAGCAGCAGACCGGATTCCTCAAAGGCTTCGCGGATCGCGCCGAAGGCAAAGGCGGTGAGCTGCGGATCGAAGGCGCCGGGCCGGGCATGGCGGCCCATCAGCACCGGATCGCTGTCGCCGGCGGCCAGCTTGCCGCCGGGAAACACCATGGCGCCGGAGGCGAAGTCGATGGCATGGTTGCGCTTGACCATGAAGACTTCCAGTCCGGCCTCGCCATCGCGGATCATCAGCACGGTGCTGGAGGGCAGCAGGGCCGGTTTCTGTTCACTCATCGCGTCTTCCCTTTGTGTTTTTTTATTCTTCAGACCGCACGCCGCAGGTAGATCTTGTTACCCCCATGCGGATCGGGCGTGAAGCCGCGGTGGCGCAGCCAGTCGATGCCGGCGCGGTCCTGCACCGGGCGCTGCACCTCCACCGCGGTCAGGCCGAGGCTGCGGGCATGCTGGGCGGCACAGTCGAGCATCCAACCCCCCAGGCCCTGGCCACGCGCTTCCTCGGCGACCGCCAGGCGGTTGACCAGCAGGCTGGCATGCATCGGCAGCAGGACGGTGAAACCATCGACGGCGGTGCGCCATTCGGCCAGGAACAGGCTTTCATCGCGCTGCAGGGCGGCGAGGTCGAGCGTGGCGGCATCGCTGAAGGCGCCGCGGGAGATTTCGTTGAGGCGCGGCAGGTCGTTGCGGTCGGCCAGTCGCAGGCGATGTTCGATCCGGCTGTTTGCGGTCATGGCGAAAGCTTCCGCCGCGCCGGCTGCAGTGTCAACGATTGCGGCTGTGACCGATGGGTTGCGTGCCGCTATTGCGGCGCTTTCAGGTCGACGGCGCCGATGATCGGGCCGACACCGTGGCTGTTGACGGCCTGCAGCAGCACCACGGCGCCCTGCCGGCTCCAGTCGATATCGGTGAGCGCCGGCACTTCATAAGACGCCGCCTTGCCCTGCCAGCGGCCGAGTTCGGCCCAGACCCGCGCGACATTCAGGTAATTCAGCGTGCGGCCGTGATTCTCGCCGCGTTCGATGGCGACGTCATGCTGGAAGTCGTAGCGGCAGAGCAGCAGCTTGGCCTCGCCGGCCCAGCCTTTTTCCGCCAGCGCCTTGTCGATATCGGGTACGCGCACCTGCCACTGGCCGGCCTTGTGCTCGGCCTTCATGGTCACATGCTGCTGCTTGCGCGCCTTGGAAATCGCATAGGCCACAGCATCGCGGTCGGAACCGACCACGGCGAACTGGCCGTCCACCACCACCTGCGGCGTATAGACTTCGCGCTTACCGCTGTTGCGGGCGTAGTCCTGCTGGCGCACGCCATGACCCTTGCGGCTGAGCGTATCTTTCCAGCCGAGATAGTCCCAGTAATCGACATGCAGCGACAGCGGCAGCACGCCGGGCTCCTGGCGCCAGTCCTTCATCAGCGCATCGGCCGGCGGACAGGAGTTGCAGCCCTGGCTGGTGAACAGCTCTAGCACCACGAGTTGCGGCGCGGCCTGATTCTGCGCGCGCGACGGCATTGCTGCGGCCAGGGCGACAAGGCCCGGCAGCAAAAATAATCCACAGCGGCGAAAAGTGGTCAGCATCATCGCGTCAACCTAGGCACAGCCCTACCCTACGACCAGTCACGTTGCAGTGAAAGCCGCAAGCCGCTGATCTAGCAGCAAAGCCGGCAGCGGCATGAGCCGCGGGGCATGGGTCCAGAGCAGGGCGGCCTCGACCGGACGGTCGGGAAAAATCCGGGTCAGCAGGGCGCGGTACAGCGCCATCTGGTCCAGATAGGCGGGGTCGACATCCTCGGCCCGCAGCGGCGGCGGGCGATTGGTCTTGTAATCCACCACCAGCACGGCCGCGTCTGTCACCAGAAGACGGTCGACCTGGCCCGCCACCAGCCGGTTGCCGATCCGTCCGGCCAGCGGGGCTTCGGCCCGGGCGCCGGCGGCAAAGACCCCGGCGAAATCCGGGTCGCGCAGCACCGCCAGCACTTCGCTGCCGATCTCGTTCTGCTGTGCCGGGGCCAGGCCATGGACAGGATGGGCGAGGAAGCGCAAGGCGGCTTCGGAACGGTCAGCCTCGGGCAGCTCGGGCAGGATCTGCAGCAGGCGATGGATCAGGCGGCCGCGCGCCAGACCGGCCAGACGGTCGGCGGCCATGGGACTGAGCGGCGGCGGATCGGCCTTGCTGGGCCGCGAGGGACTGAGCGGTTTCGGCGGCGTCGGATCGGGCGGTGCCGGCCGATGCAGCCAGGCCGGCGTCGGCATGGCCGGCACGACCGGCGCCTCGGCCTCGGCTGTGCCGCGGCTTAACGGGAAGCTCTCGAACCGCAGGGCCGTATCGCCCCAGGGCAGCGCTATGCCCTCCTGCGGCTGCAGGGCTGCAAAGCCATTGGCGACCAGATCGTACCAGCTGCCTGGCGCCGGGCCTTTTTCGGCCGTGCGGCTGTTGAGGTAACCGCAGATATAAAGCCGGTCGCGGGCGCGGGTCAGCGCCACGTAGAGCAGGCGGCGGTATTCCGCCAGCTGCTCGCCGTGGCGTGCGTTGCGCAGGCCGGTCGTCAAGGCCACATCGTTGTCCTTGCGCATCGGCCAGTAGAGCTGCGGCACGGCGCGTGCGAGTGCGGGGCCGGGCGCATGCATCGGCGGCTGCGGCGCTTCGCCCCAGAGCAGACCTTCGTCGCCCTGCGCCTGCGGCAGGTCGCAGGTATCGGGCAGGATCACCACCGGCGCCTCCAGGCCCTTTGCCCCATGCACGGTCAGCACGCGCACTTCGTCGCGGCCCTGGTCGAGGTCGCGCTTCACCTCGCCGGCATGGCGCGGGAACCAGCTGACGAAACCCTGCAGGCTGGGGGCTTCCTCGCGTTCGTAGGCCAGCGTGGCGGCGAGGAATTCGTCGATCGGTTCGTTGGCCTGCGGACCCAGCCGCGCGATCAGGCGCCGCCGGCCGCCGCCGGCGCCCAGCAGCTCGGCATAGAGCGTGAACGGCGGTGTCAGATCGGCCTTGCCCAGCAGCGCCTGCAACTCCTGCAGCGCCGCCAGCCAATGCGGCTGTTCGCCGGCGCGGGCCCGCAGGGCATGCCACAGGCGCGGCTGCGCACGGTTCCAGCACAGCGCGAACAGATCGTCCTCGCTGAAATTGAACAGCGGGCCTTTCAGCACGGCGGCGAGCGTCAGATCGTCATCGGGCAGCAGACAGAAACGGCCGAGCGCCAGCAGGTCGAGCACGGCGATCTGTTCGGCCAGTTTCATGCGGTCGGCGCCGGCGACCGGCACATTGGCGGTTTTCAGCGCCTGCACCATCGCCTCGAAGAACACGTTGCGCCGCCGCACCAGGATCATCACATCGCCGGCGCGCAGACGGCGGCCCTGGTTGGGCAGGTCTTCGTGATCCATCCAGTGGCGGATCGTTGCGGCGATCTGTTCGGCCAGGCGCACGCGCGGATCCTTCTGGCCGACGTAATCCAGCGGCGCATCCCAGGGTTCGCTCTCGGCTTTCGGATCGGGCTTCAGCGGCGGCCAGAGTTCGATGCGGCCGGCGGCCTCGCGCCGGCTGGCCTTGTGATTCAGCAGCACGCCATCCTGCACCACGCCGGGTTGGGCGGCCTCCGGCGCGAAGACGGCATCCACCAGCTGCAGGATCGCCGGCGCCGAGCGGAACGACATTTCCAGCGGCACCGGATGCAGCTGTTCGCCCACGGCCTCGGCACGGCGACGGAAATCCTGCCGCATGTCGAGGAAGGCCTGTGGTCGCGCGCCCTGGAAGCTGTAGATCGACTGCTTGACATCGCCGACGGCGAAGACGGTGCGCCGCAGGCCGTCGCGCGCGCCGCTGCCGCTGAAGAATTCCTCGGCCAGGGCGGCGATCACCGACCATTGGTCAGGACTGGTATCCTGCGCTTCGTCGACCAAGATATGGTCGATGCCCTGGTCGAGCTTGAACATCACCCAGGGCACCTGGCTCGGCTCGACCAGCAGGTCGCGGCTTTTCAGGATCAGGTCGTCATAGTCCAGCTGGCTGCGGGCGGTCTTCAGCGCCGTATAGGCCGTCAGCACGCGCTCGCCCAGCCGCAGCAGCATGGCGGTGGCCTCGGCGATGGTGAGAGCATTCAGGGTTTGCTGCAGCTCGATCAGGCGTGTCTGTTCCTCGCCCAGGATGTCGCCGCAATCGGCGGCGACAGCGATGGCGGCCTTGCTGGCCATGCTGGCGCGCGGCTTGCCTTCGGCAGTGAAGAATCCGGCCAGCCAGTCGCTTTCGAAGGTTGCGGCCGGCATGCTGGCGGCCAGCCAGTCGCCGAGCGGCAGGCCGATCTTCTGGTCGGTCTTGCCGCCGCTGCACAGGGCGCCGACGGCACGCCGCAGTGCCGGCCCATCCATGGCGTCGATATAAGCGGCAATCGTACTGTCGCGGGTCGCATCGGGCGGCAGGTCGAGCATGGCATGGAGCGCGCCGATGGCCGCTGCCGCGCCGCCATGGGCGTCGAGCAGAAGGGCGAGATCGCGCCGGCGGCCGAGCAGGGCTTTCAGCAGGGCGGCGAAACGCGTGTCATCGACACTGGCAGCGAAGAAGTCGATCACCGGCTTGAAGCCGGTATCGCGCAGGCCGTCGCCCAGCACCTGCGCCTGGGCGGCGGCGAACAGGTCGGCGGTCACGCTTTCATCGGCCACGGCAAAGCCCGGCGGCACATTGGCCTCGACCGGGAAACGCTTCAGCAGGGCTTCGCAGAAAGCGTGCACGGTCTGGAGTCTGAGGCCACCGGGCGCCTCCAGTGTGCGGGCGAACAATCGCCGTGCCGCGCCCATGTCGCTGTCGGTGACCGCGCGGCCGAGCAGCTTGAAAAGCTGCTCTTTGAGGGCCGCATCAGGCAGCGTTGTCCATTTGCCGAGCCGTTTGGTCAGGCGCAGCTGCATTTCCGCCGCCGCCGCCTTGGTGAAGGTGAGGCAGAGAATGCCGCTCGGCCGCGTGTCGTTCAGCAGCAGGCGTGTGACGCGGTCGACCAGCACGGTGGTCTTGCCGGCGCCGGCATTGGCGGCCACCCAGGTCGACAGTGAGGGATCGGCGGCGGTGCGCTGTCCCATCTCATGGGCCAGTTTTTCATTATCGGGGGTCATGACTCGTCCCCCATGCCCTCGGCGCGTTCGGCGACACGGGCAAGATGATCGTAGTCGCCGGCATAGTCGACGAATTGCGGGCGCGGCCGCGACAGATAAGGCATCTCGGCATCATCGAAGCGCGCCACCCAGGCGGCCAGTCGTGCGAGGGCTTCCTGCGCCAGTTCATTTGCCGGTGGAATTTTCGTGCGGCTGGTGCTTTCGATGCGACGCGCCTCGCCCGGCTCCGCGCCGCCGCCGCTCAAGCGGATATAAACCAGTTCGGCGATAATGCCGGGGGCAAGGCCGGCAAAGCCGCCGGCTGCAGCAATCGCTGCTTCCAGCGCCAGTTGCGGCGACAGGCCTGTATGCACCTGTTTGGCCGAGGGTGGGCGGCCGGTCTTGTAGTCCAGCACGGCCAGACTGCCATCGCTGCTGTTGCGGTCGATACGGTCGGCCTTGGCCTGCAAGGTGAAGAGCCCGGCCGGCGCTGCGATTTCCAGCGCGCCTTCCTGTTCCAGCACAGCCGGGTGGCAGCCGGCGGCGCGGCGTGCGCGTTCCCAGGTCAGGAACCACTGCATGGCGCGCTCGAAACGCGGCCACCACAAAGCCGCGATCTCCGGCCGCAGCAGCCATGGGCCAAACTGCTGCCGGCCCAGCGCCTGCAATTCCGCCAGCGCCGCTGTTTCATCCGGCAAGGCGTCCGGATATGTCTTCAGGAATGTCTCCAGCACGCTGTGGATCACCTCGCCGCGCAGACGGGCATCCGGCGGCTGGTCCGGCGGATCCAGGCTGCGCAGTTTCAGAATGTGCTTGGCATAGAGCGCGTAAGGGTCGCGGATCCAGGTTTCGATGGCGGTGACATAGAGCGCGCGTGGCCTAGCTTCGACCGGCGGGCGTGGCTCGGGCCAGACGGAGGCAAGCTTTTCCGTTGGCGTATCGATCTGCTCGGCCCAGTGCAGATATTGCGACGCGTCAGTCGCGGACCAGCGCGCATCACCCTCCAGCAGTGCGTCCAGCCGCAGCAGCCAGCGCGCCGGCACCGTGGGCGTGCCGTCGACCTTTGCGGCGCGGGTCAGGATCACGTCATGGCCGCAGGCGGCCTGCATGAAGTCATGGGCGGTCTGTCCCAGGCGGAATTCCGGCGGACTGAGGCCGAGTTTTTCGCGCATCGGCCGGCTCAGCCAGGGATCCTCTCTGGCCTGTGGCGGCCAGGTGCCTTCGTTGAGGCCGCCGAGGATGATGCGGTCGGCATGCTGCAGTCGGGCTTCCAGCAGGCCCCAGATGAACAGGCGCGAATGCGCGCCGCGTTTCGGCCGCACCACCTGGCCTTCCAGAAGGGCATCCAGCAGGCGCGGCCAGGCGGCCGGGTCGAGGCTGCCGAACTGTCCGGCGGCCTGCAGCAGATCGACCACCAGGCCGTGCAGGGTCTCGCCGCTGTCGTGCTGCCACAGCGATGGCGCGTCGTCGTCTTCGGCGGCGGTCAGCGCCTCGGCCGCCGCGATCTGCGCACGCAGCAGCTCGTCCAGGGCGACATCGGTTTGCTGCTGCAGCGCCTGCAAAGGCTGCAGGATGGCCGAGAGGCGGCCGAGCACCGGCAGCAGGTCGCGATCCTTTTCGCTTTGCAGGTCGGCAAACAATCCGGGCAGGCCGGTCTGCGGCCGGGTCCGGCGCAGCACGGCGCGTTCCAGCCGCCGTGTCCAACGCAGCAGGTCGAGGCGCTGCAGGCCGAGCCGACAGAAGGGATGCTTCAGCAGCGCCAGCAGCGGCACCGGCGCGCAATCCTCCGCCACCGCCTGGGCCAACAGGCGCAGGAACACGGCCGGTGGCGTCTGGTCCAGCGGCGTGCCGGCGGAATCGTCGATGGCGATGCCATAGCGCGCCAGTTCGGCGGCGACGCGGCGCGCCAGCATGCGGTCGGGTGTGATCAGCGCCGCGGTGCGGCCCGGCTGTTCCAGCGTCTCGCGCATCAGCAGCGCAATCGCCAGCGCTTCTTCGCGCGGTCCCGGTGCGGCGATGCGCTGCAGACCCTGCAGCGCGCTATCAGGCAGCGCCGCGCCCATGCCGCCCCAGCGATGGGTTTCGCCCGGCGGCAGCAGAGCGGCCGAGAACAGCGCGGCGCGCGCGGTGGCCGTTTCATCGCTATCCGTGCCGGGCCAGTCCTGCACGGTGCCGCGGAGCACGCCCAGCACATCCAGCAGGCGCGCCAGGGCATGCTGCGGATGGGTTGGTTCGGTATGGGCCGCGGTCCAGGCGGCATCGTCCAGCCGTTGATCGAGTCCGGGGAGTACCACGCAGCCCTGCGGCTGCCGGGCGATCAGCTGCAGCAGCCGCGCGGTGGCGGGAATGGTGCCGGTGGAGCCGGCGGCGATCACCGGCCCGGTCGGCGGATGCTGCTGCCAGTGCTCGACCCAGCGCTGGGTGAGGCGCTGGCGGTGTTCCGCCGCATCCAGCCGGCCCTGCTCGGCCTTGATTGCCGGCCAGGCGGTGCGGATCACCTGCAGAAAATCCAGCGTCTGCTGCCAGTGGATGCTGAGTTCCGCCGGGACCAGATCGGGCAGGCGGTCGAGGCCGACTTCCTCGGTGGCCGCAGAGTCGAGCAGATGGCCCAGCTCGCGCGCCAGCCGCAGCGCCGTGGCCGGATCGCCGCCGGCCAGCTCCGATGCGCGCACCAGGCGCGCCAGCAGCAGGCTGCGGTCCAGCGCGGTGAAGGGCAGGGCTTCGCCGGCGCTGTCACTGTCATGCAGGTCGAGTTCGTCTTCGTCGATATCGCCGAGCGGGCGGATCACCGGCAGCAGCAGCGCCGCGCCGTCGCTCTGGCGCAGGAAGGCTTCGCCCAGCGCCCGGCAGGCGCGCCGGGTGGGCAGCAGGACGGTGACGCCGGAAAGCTGCAGCGGATCGCGGCCATAGCGCTGCAGGATGCCGGCGGCCAGCGCATCGAGAAAGGCGCGGCCCGGCGCAATCGTGAAGACGGCGGGGTCGGCCGCGCGTGTCATGCCAGTAATGCCTCGGCCTGCGCGAGGCCGTCATGGGTGCCGACATCCATCCAGTCGCCGCGATGCACCAGGCCATGCAGGCGGCCGGCGGCAATGGCGCGGTCGTAGAGGGTATTCAGCGAGAAGGCGTCCGGCGGCGCGTTGTGAAAGAGCGCAGGCTGCAGGATCTGCACGCCGGTATAGACATATGGCGCTGCTGGCTGTGCACCGCGCCGGATCAGCCGGTCATCGGCCGCCAGATCGAAATCGCCCGGCCCGCCATGACCGGTGGCGCGTTCGCGTGGTTGCAGCAGCAGCAGGCCGTCCATGCGCGCTGGATCGAAGGCCGTGGCCAGACGGTTCAATGAGGCCTCGCCGTTATCGCGCCAGATCAGATCGGCATTCACCGCATAGAAGGGCGCATCGCCCAGCAGGGGCAGCGCTTTGGCGATGCCACCGCCGGTTTCCAGCAGCCGGTCGCTTTCGTCGGAAATGGTGATGGCGATGTCGTGGCGCGTCGCCAGATGGTCGCGGATTTTATCGCCGAGCCAGTGGATGTTGACGATGGCTTTTTGCACGCCGGCTTCGACCAGACGATCAAGGCAGCGATCCAATAGCGTGCGGCCGGCGACATGGACCAGCGGCTTGGGCGTATGGTCGGTGATCGGCCGCAACCGCGTGCCCAGCCCGGCGGCCAGCACCATTGCCGTTGCGGGCGCGCGGTCCATCACAGGCCCGGCAGCGGCTGGCGCCGCAGCGCCTGCGGCACCATGGCATCGAACCAGCCGCGCAGATCGGCCAGCGCCGGATGCGCCAGATCGCGTTCCACCAGGCCCCACATGCGGGGCATGAAAGCCTGATACTGCGGCTTGCCGTCGCGTTTCCACAGGCGGGTGAAGATGCCGAGGATGCGGGTGTTACGCTGGGCGCCGAGGATGGCATAGGCGCGGCGGAATTGCGCATCGTTCACGCCACTGCCGGCGATGTAACGCTGCAGCATCGCTTCAGCCAGATCGGGATCGACATCGCGGCGTGCGTCTTCCAGCAGCGAGATTAGGTCATAGGCCGGGTGCCCTGCGACCGCATCCTGGAAATCCAGCAGACCAAGACGGGCCGGGCCCTCGCGCTGCGGCAGCCACAGCAGGTTCTCGGCATGGAAGTCGCGCAGCACCAGCACGCGCGGTTCGGTATCCACTTCGGGCGCCAGGATGCTCCACAGGAAGCGGAAGGCCTGGCGCTGGGATTGCGGCGTCTCGCGCCCGGTCAGCGCCGGCAGATACCAGTCGAGGAACAGTTCCACTTCATCGATCAGGCGCTGTTCGTCGTAAGGCGCGATGCCGGCGGGCGCCGGATGACGATGCAGGTCGAGCAGGAAATCGATGGTCGCTTCATACAGCGAGGTTTCATCCTGCCCGTCACGGATCAGGCGGGCGAAGAGATCGTCGCCTAAATCTTCCAGCAGCAGGAAACCGTGCTGCGCGTCTTCCGCCAGGATGCGCGGCGCGCTGTAGCCAAGGGTTTCGAGATGCCGGGCGATGCGTACAAACGGCCGGATGTCTTCCTGTGGCGGCGGCGCATCCATCAGGACGGCCGAAGTCGCGCCGCGCTGTAGGCGGTCGTATTTGCGAAACGAAGCGTCGCCGGCCAGCCTGCTGCGCGCGGCGTCGCCCCAGCCGGCTTTGGCAATGAAGGCCGTGGACAGCAACAGGCGGTCAGTCATGCGCGGACACCGTAAAATCAGTCAGACGTGCGGCCCAGGCGGCATCGCCTAGCAGGTCGGCCTGGCGCGGACCATCGGCGCCGGCCGTAGGGGTCAGGCGGATGGTCAGGGCGGAAGCCGGGGCCTGATTGCCCATGCGGTCGGGCCATTCGATCAGCGTGATCCCATCGCGCAGGGCATCGTCGAGGCCGAGTTCGTCCAGCTCGCGGATATCGCTGACGCGATAAAGATCGAAATGCCACAGCGTGCCAGCATCGGTATCGTAGGTCAGCACCAGATTGAAGCTGGGGCTGGGCACTTCGGTGCCGGGACCGCTCAGATGCCGGATCAGGGCGCGGGCGAAGCTGGTCTTGCCGGCGCCCAGCGGGCCATCCAGCAGCAGGGCATCGCCAGCCTTAAGCTGCGGCGCCAGCGCCAGCGCCAAAGCGGCGGTGGCCGCCTCGTCGGGCAGCGAAAGACGGCGAATCAGCGGCATGATGGGGTTGAGTCTACTGACGGGCCGTCAGGGCCGCAATCGCGTCTGCCGGCAGGCTGTCGCCCTCATGGCGCGGCAGCAGGATTTCCACGGCCTGCGTGCCATCCTGCTCGCCGGTGAGCCGCAGCTGTGCGCCATGCAGGTCGAACAGGCCGCGGGCGACGATCAGTGACAGGTCGGCATTGGCGCGCCGGCGGTCGGGCGCATCGACCAGATCGGCAAACAGCTGGCGCGGCTGCACCGGGCTTAAGCCCCCGCTGTGGCATTCGATACGCAGGTTGACATGACCGGCGCGGCTGCTGCCCAGCTGCAGCGCCACATGGCCGCCCTGCGGTGTGCCGTCCAGGGCGGCAGCCATCACGCTGTCGAGCGCCTGGCGCAGGCGCTGCTCGTCGCCGCTGATTACGGCACCGCCGGTATTTCCGTCGGGCAGATCGAGGCGGATGGTGCGGCGGTCGGCCAGTTCACGCCAGGCTGTCACTTCGTCGCGCCACAGGGTTTCCAGCGCCAGGGGTTCTGGATCCAGCGCCATCTGGCCGACCTCGATGGTGGCGATGGCGATGATATCGTCGAGCAGGCGCAGCAGGTCGCGCGAGGTCTTCATGATATCGGCGCAGTATTCTTCCTGCCGGGCATTCATCGGCCCGAGGATGCCCTGGGCCAGCACCTCGGTCATGCTGATCAGCGTACCGAGCGGCGAGCGCAGGTCATGGGTGATGTTGCTGATGAAGGCCGCATTCATGCGGTCGGTGCGTTCCAGCGCCTCGTTGCGCTCGCGCAGGGCGCGTTCGATACGGATGCTGGCGCTGACATCGAGATAGGTATAGAGCACCGCGCCATCGGGCAGCGGCACCGAGGCATAGTCGATCACGGTGCCGTCGCCGCGCTCCAGCCGGCCGCGGGTGGCCTTGCGGCTGGCGAAGCTGTCGATCAGGCGCTCGCGCAGCTGCACCCAGTCAGGCCCGCGCTGCATCAGTGGGCGAGCGGCTTCCAGCACTTCGGTGATATGCGGCTGGCGGTTCAGCACATCGGGGTCGATCTGCCAGAGCTGCGCGAAGGCGCGATTGTAAAGCGAGATGCGGCCATCCGAGCCATAGACGACCACGGCTTCGTAGAGATGGTCCAGGGTGGCGCGCTGCACCGCGATCATGGTGTTGGTGGCGCGCTCCAGGGTGAGCTGCCGCGTCACATCGTCATAGGCAAAGAGCAGGCCGCCCGAGGGATAGGCACTGATCACCAGCCGCAAGGTCGAACCATCGGGCAAATGGATCAGCTCTTCCTGCCGCTCGATCACGGTGGTGAAGAGCCCGATCTGGCTGCGCTTGTAAGTCTGCCAGTCGATCTGTTCCGGCAGCCGGCGTTCGGCCCGCAACTGTTCCAGCACTTCGCCGAATCCTGGGCGGGTTTCCAGCCAGGCTTCATCGAGCTGCCACAGGCGCGCATAGGCGCGGTTCCAGATCAGCAGCTTGCGGTCCGGGCCATAGATCGCGGTGGCGGTGGAGATGGTGCGCAGCACTTCCATATGGGCTTCCATATGGCGGCGCAGCTGGCCGCGCGCGTCGGCCTCGGGCGTGATGTCCTGGCCGAAGCCGAGCGTGCCGTCGCCGGCCGGCAGTTCGAAGATGCGATAGTTGCGGCGGTCGCCTTCGGCAACGAACCGGCGTTCCTGCGAGCGCAGTGTCGCCGCCTCGCGGGCGGCCAGCGCCAGGTCGCGCGGCTGGTCGAGATCGTGGGCGGAGGCCAGTTCCAGGCCGCGTTCGATGGCGTCTTTCGCGGTCGTTTCCGCCATCAGGGCATAGCGCGCATTGACCCAGAGCAGGCGGCCTTCGCCATCGCGGCGCCAGATCGGGAAGGGCGCGGCATCCAGCAGGGCGCTGGCCTGCTGTTCGGCCTGACGCAAGGAGTCGTTTTCGGCGAGCAGGGCATCGAGGCGCTGCTGCAGGGCCTGTGCCGCCTTGCGCTCGCCGTCGCGGGCAATGCCGGTGGCGACCGCTTCGGCTTCCGCGATCTGCAGCCGATCGGTCAGGCCGCGCAGGCGCCATGTCTGCCAGCCGGCGAAACCGGCTGCGGCCGCGGCAAGAACCGCTACCCAGACCGTCTCGTTCACGCTTGCATCTCCACAGCCCCAGACATGCCGGCCACTATAGACAAGGCGTCAGAAACAACAAAGGCCGGGGAATACCCCGGCCTTTGCGTCTGTCAGGCTGGTGGCCTGCATTAATAGCGATAATGATCCGGCTTGAACGGGCCCTTGTCGGCGATGCCGAGATACTTGGCCTGCACCGGGGTCAGCTTGGTCAGCTTGGCGCCGACCTTCTCCAGATGCAGGCTGGCGACCTTCTCGTCCAGATGCTTGGGCAGGGTGTAGACCTGCTTGTCGTACTTGCCCGGATTGGTCCAGAGCTCCATCTGCGCCAGCACCTGGTTGGTGAAGGAGGCGCTCATCACGAAGCTGGGATGGCCGGTGGCGTTGCCCAGGTTCACGAGACGGCCTTCCGACAGCACGATGATGCGCTTCTTGTCGGGGAACTCGACCTCGTCCACCTGCGGCTTCACATTGTGCCACTTCATGTTCTTTAGCGCACCGATCTGAATCTCAGAGTCGAAGTGGCCGATGTTGCACACGATCGCGCGATGCTTCATCGCGCGCATATGGTCGATGGTGATGACATCCAGGTTGCCCGTCGCGGTGACGAAGATGTCGCCCTTGGGGGCGGCGTCTTCCATGGTCACGACTTCGTAGCCTTCCATCGCCGCCTGCAGCGCGCAGATCGGATCGATTTCGGTGACCATGACGCGGCAGCCGGCGTTACGCAGCGAGGCGGCCGAACCCTTGCCCACGTCGCCGTAGCCAGCGATGACGGCGATCTTGCCGGCCATCATGACGTCGGTGCCGCGGCGGATACCGTCGACCAGGCTCTCACGGCAGCCATACAGGTTGTCGAACTTCGACTTGGTCACGCTGTCGTTGACGTTGATCGCCGGGAAGAGCAGGCGGCCTTCCTTGGCCATGACGTACAGACGATGCACGCCAGTGGTGGTTTCCTCGGTCACGCCCTTGATGGCGGTGCCCATCTTGGAATACCAGCCGGGCGAGGACTTCAGCTTCTTGGCGATCGCGGCATAGAGGACGGTCTCTTCCTCATTGGTCGGCTTGGAAATGACCGAGGCGTCCTTCTCGGCCTGCATGCCCAGATGGATCAGCAGGGTGGCGTCGCCGCCGTCGTCCAGGATCATGTTCGGTGCGCCGCCATCGGCCCATTCGAAGATCTTGTGGGTATAGTCCCAGTATTCTTCCAGCGACTCGCCCTTCACGGCGAAGACCGGGATGCCGGCCTTGGCGATGGCGGCAGCGGCATGGTCCTGGGTCGAATAGATGTTGCACGACGCCCAGCGGATGTCGGCGCCGAGCGCCTGCAGGGTTTCGATCAGCACGGCGGTCTGGATCGTCATGTGCAGCGAGCCGGCGATGCGCGCGCCCTTGAGCGGCTGCGACTTGCCGAATTCGGCGCGGGTGGCCATCAGACCGGGCATTTCGGTCTCGGCCATATCCAGTTCCTTGCGGCCCCAGTCGGCCAGGCCGATGTCTTTAACGATGTAATCCGCGCTCATTTCAGCTGCTCCAGTTGGCGAGATTTCCAAAACTGGGCGCCGGTATAGCAGGGGGCGGCCGGGTCTGTCCAGCCTTACATAAAGAAATCTTTATATAGGAATATGACCGTCTACGGCCTATTCAGGCTCCCCGAACTTGCCCTCCACCAGGGCGACCAGGGCCTCCAGGGCGGCCTGAGCTTCGGCGCCGGTGGCGGCGATATCGATGCTGCTGCCCTGGGTGCCGGCCAGCATCATCAGGCCCATGATGGATTCCCCGTTGACCGTCTGGCCGTCTTTCGAGACCTGGATGCGGGCCTGGGGAAAGCGGGCGACCACCTGGACGAACTTGGCTGCCGCGCGGGCATGCAGGCCGCGCTGGTTCGGGATCGTCACGTTGCGCGTCAGGGCGCCGCTGGCCGTCGGGGCATTCATCAGGCGGATTCTCCCGCCAGCAGCTTGGACGCCACGTTGATGTATTTGCGGCCGGCTTCCTGGCCGGCGCTGACCGCCGTGGCCAGATCGGCCTTGGCGCGCACACTGGCCAGCTTGATCAGCATGGGCAGGTTCACGCCGGCGATCACTTCCACCTTGGCCTGGTCCATGATCGAGATGGCGAGGTTCGAGGGCGTACCGCCGAACATGTCGGTCAGCACGATCACGCCGCGCCCGGTTTCGACGGCCGCGACGGCGGCGAGGATATCGGCGCGGCGCTGCTCCATGTCGTCATCGGGTCCGATGCAGACGGCGCGCATGCTTTTCTGCGGACCGACCACATGCTCGGTGGCGTGGATGAATTCCTCGGCCAGGCGGCCGTGGGTAACGACGACAATACCGATCATGGGACGCTATCGATCTTGTGACGGGGCATGGGGCTGGGGATCCTTTAACGGCTGCGTCAGGCCAAGGTTCAGGCCGGGGCCAGATCGCGGTCGCGGTGGCGGATATCGACACGTTGTCCGGCATCGCGCAAGTGTTTGCCCAGGGCCTCGGCAACCGCTACGGAACGGTGGCGTCCGCCTGTACAACCGATGGCGATGGTCAGATAGCGCTTGCCCTCTTCGGCGTAGCGCGGCAGCAGTGCGCCGATCATGCCGGTGAGCCGGGAAAAGAAATCGTCATAGCCGGGATCGGCCGCGACATAGGCGGCCACCGCAGGCTCGGTGCCAGTCTGCGGTCGTAAGACTTCGTCATAATGCGGATTGCGCAGGAAGCGCACATCGAACACCAGATCCGCCTCGCGCGGCAGGCCAAGTTTGTAGGAAAACGAGGTCACCATGATACTGAGGCCGGGCAGGGCGTCCAGCGCGAATTGCGCGGCCATAACCTGCCGGAATTCGGGTAATGCCAGGGCGGAGGTATCCAGCGTGACATCCGCTTCGCTCTGCAGCGGCAGCATCAGGCGGCGCTCGGTGGCGATGCCGTCGGCGACCGGCCGGTCGGCGGCCATCGGATGACGCCGCCGCGTGGCGGTGAAGCGCTTGAGCAGGATGTCGTCGTTGCAGTCGAAATACAGCAGCTGCACGGCCAGGTCGGCGCGCTGCTTCAGTTCGCCGATCACGGTAATCAACGCATCGGTCTGGAATCCGCGGGTGCGGCTGTCGATGCCCACGGCGATGGCACGGCGCGGCTGGTCGGATGCCGGCTCATCCTCGGGCGAGGCGAGGCGGCGCAGCAGCGAGATGGGCAGGTTGTCGACGGCTTCGTAGCCGAGATCCTCCAGCACCTTCAGGGCGGTGGTCTTGCCGGCGCCGGACAGGCCGGTGACGACGACAACGCGGATCGGCTCGGCTTTGGCAGGGTCCGCGGCGGGCATGACCATCAGGCCTGCTGCCGGAACGCAACGACAGTCTCGGCGCCGAAGGCTTCGGCCGGCGTGAACAGCCGGCCGGTGGCGGCACGGGCCAATGCCCATTTCACCTTTGCCGCCGCACTGGCCTCGAAGGCATGCAGCGCGAGGCGGGGCAATGCGACATCGCACAGCGTTTCGTAAGCTTCATCGGGCAGGCGGGGCACGTCGGCGGCGGTCACCAGATCGATCACCAGCGCCAGCGGCGTCGGATCGGCGGCCATCACAGGCACCGGGCCTAGGCCACGGATTTCCAGCAGGCCGCGGATGGCGGCAGGCGCTGCCGCGATCACGCGCGCACCCTGGCGGCGCAAAGCCGTGCGGTCGTCGGCCACCAGCATGGCGCCGGCCACGCCATAGGCTTCGATCAGTCGGAGTGCGAGGTCGGATTTGCCGGCGCCCGAGGGGCCGCGCAGCAGCACCGCCTCGCCGTCAATCGCCACACAGGTTGCGTGGACAGTCAGCATGGGCGGGCAGCCTGCCGCCCGCTCCGTGCACTGTCAATACATGCTTCTGTGGATATCCGCCGGGTTGGTTAATACCCGCCGTTCAAAGCGGCAGACGGACCACAAAGCGGGCACCGGTCGGCCCGTCGTCACGGTTCTCGGCATGAATCTGGCCGCCGAGCGACTGCACGATCTGGCGGGCAATCGAGAGGCCGAGGCCCGAATGCAGACCGAAAGCCTCGGCGGATGGGCGTTCGGTGTAAAAGCGCTCGAAGATCGATTCCCGGTTTTCCTCCGGAATGCCGGGGCCATGATCGGTGACGCTGAACACGATGTGGCGCGGTTCCCGGCGTACGATGACCGTGATGATGCCCGCGGGCGGGCTGAAGGAAATCGCGTTGTCGAGCAGGTTGCGCGCCACCTGGCCGAGGCGGTCCTCAAAGCCCGGCGCCAGATAGGGGCCGGGCTCGATCAGCTTCAGTTCGATATGCGGGCCGCTATCGCCCAGTCGGGTGGCGTAGGGCTCGATCACCGACTGCAGCATGGCGGCGATATCGATCGGTTGTGCTTCGGTGCGCGCCAGTTCGGAATCCAGGCGCGAAGCGCCGGAGATATCGGTAATCAGCCGGTCCATGCGGCGCACGTCATCCTGCATCACGGTCAGCAGCCGCGTGCGCAGTTCCGGCTTGTCGGTGCGCATGAAGGTTTCCATGGCGCTGCGCAGCGAGGTCAGCGGGTTCTTGATTTCATGCGAGACATCGGCGGCGAATTTCTCGATGGCGTCCAGACGCTGGGACAGTGCCGCCGTCATGGCGCGCAGCACGCTCGAAAGATCGCCGATCTCATCCTGCCGGCCAGAGAAATCGGGCAGCGACAGATGGGCGATGCGGCCCTTGGCGTCGCGGATGCGGCCTGCCGCCTCGGCCAGACGATGCACCGGCCGCACGATGGCACCGGCGAGATAGAGCGAGGCCAGCACGGTGAAGCCCAGCACGGCGGCAAAGACCTTGAGCACGCCAAGCCGCTCCTCGCGCACGCGGGCATCCAGCTCGGCGCTGTCGATATTCAGCAGCAGGGCCCCCACCACCTTGCGCAGGCCCTGTACCGGTACGGCGACCGACAGCATGATGCGGCCGTCGGGCAGGTCGCGCAGCTGCTCGCCGCTTTCGCCGTTCAGGGCGCGGCTGGCTTCCGGGTAATCGTTGGCATGGGTGAAGGGCAACTCGACATAGCTCGGCAGCTGCAGGGTGGTCATGAACAGGGCGTTGATGTTGTCGTAGAGGCCGATCAGCGCCTGTTCCCAGGGCGTGTCGATATTGGGCGGCGCCAGTTGGCGGGTCACCACGCCGCGCCCGGCGGCCAGCAGCAGGCGGCTGTCGGCAATCATCTCGCCCTCGGCATCGAACAGCCGGGCGCGGGCGCTGGATTGCGTGGCAAGGCGTCGCATCAGCTGGCGCGCCAGCTCCGGCTCCAGCGTCGGCGTGAATTCGGTGGGCGAAATGGCGGATTCGCCCAGGGCGCCGGCGATCAGGTTGGCTTCATAGCGCAGCGCATTGATGCGGGTGTCGATCAGGCTCAGGCGGAACTGGTCGAGATAGAAAAAGGCCAGCACCAGCGCCAGCGGTGCCGCCAGGTTGATCAGCAGGATGCGGCGGGTCAGCGGCGACATCACCCGCCGTCGCGTGCGCTGTTCGCTCACCGCCGCATCTCCGTGATCGTCCTTCTTTCAGGCGGCAGCTTACGCCGCCGGTTCCTTGAAGCGGTAGCCGACGCCATACAGCGTCTCGATCGAGTCGAAGTCGTCGTCGATGCTCTTGAACTTCTTGCGCAGCCGCTTGATGTGGCTGTCGATGGTGCGATCGTCGACATAGACATTGTCGTCGTAAGCGGCATCCATCAGTTGATCGCGGTTCTTCACATGACCGGGGCGCTGGGCCAGCGCTTCCAGCAGCAGGAATTCCGTCACGGTCAGCGTGACATCCTCGCCCTTCCAGGTGCAGCGGTGGCGGGCCGGATCCAGTTCCAGCGCGCCGCGCACAATCATCTTGTCGGCCGAAGTCTGCTCGGCGCCCGGGCGATTGGCTTCGGCGCGGCGCAGCACCGCCTTGATCCGCTCAATCAGCAGGCGCTGGCTGAACGGCTTGGTGATGTAATCGTCGGCGCCCATCTTCAGGCCCAGCACCTCGTCGATCTCCTCGTCCTTGGAGGTGAGGAAGATCACCGGCACCTGGCTGACGCGGCGCAGCCGGCTCAGCGTTTCCATCCCGTCGAGCCGTGGCATCTTGATGTCGAGGATGACGAGATCGGGCACCTGCTGGGTCAGGTGGCGCAGGGCCTCGGCGCCGTCATTGTAGGTGCGGACCTTGTAGCCTTCCGCTTCCAGCGCGATCGAGACCGAGGTGAGGATGTTGCGGTCGTCATCGACCAGGGCAATGGTGGCGCTCACGGCAAATCCTTAAGTATCACTGGGCTAAATCCCGGAAAACCGGTGATCCAAGTCACATCTATATAGCAAGCCGCTGGCGGTTTTGCAGGGGCCGCAGCAGGCTGGCGGCATGAATTTCGCCCCGCTTCTAACGGCCGGCCCGGCCGTTCATATCCATCTGGCGGCCACATTTCTGGCGCTGCTGCTGGGAATCGCCATGCTGGTGCGCCGCAAGGGCACCGGCGCACACCGGCTGCTTGGCTGGCTCTGGGTCGGCCTGATGCTGACGGCAGCGGTCAGTTCCTTCTGGATCACGGGCATCACCGGCACTTTCAGCCCGATTCATGCGCTCAGCGTGCTGGTGCTGGTTCTGGTGCCCCTGGCCATCCTGGCGATCCGGCGCGGCAAGGTCGCCCGGCACCGCATGGCGATGATCGGCCTGTTTTTCGGCGCCCTGGTGATTCCGGGCCTGTTTACCCTGCTGCCGGTGCGGCTTCTGGGGCGACTGTTGACCGATGGCGTGGCTTTATTCGCCTTGGCCCAGTAACAGCCCGCGGCGGCGCGCCGCCTCGAACAGGCTCAGAAAGACCGCAAAGCCGAGCGCCAGATACAGGGCGTTCAGCGCGAAGGCGCCGATCAGCAGATCCTGCCGCAGCACGCCGTCCACCAGCAGCGCCCGCATGCCTTCGAACACATAGGCGGGCGGCATCGACCAGGCCACCGCCTGCAGCCAGCCCGGCAGCACGCTGACCGGGTAATACACCGCTGCCACCGGCAGGATCAGGAACATGGCGCCCCAGGCGGCGCTTTCGGCGCCCAGGCCATGGCGCATGATGAGGCCGCAGACGGCGATGCCGATGGCCCAGCCAAACATGGTGAGGCTGAAGAAGAAGCCGGCCAGGCCCAGGCCCATGCTGTAGACCGAGAAGTCGAAGAACAGCCAGGCCATCAGGCTGACCGGGATCATGCCGACCAGGGTGCGCAGCAGGCCCATCACCAGGATCGAGGCGGCGAATTCGCTCGGCCGCAGCGGGCTGACGAACAGGTTGCCCAGATTGCGCGACCACATCTCCTCCAGGAAGGAGATCGCCACGCCGAGCTGCACGCGGAACATCGAGTCCCACAGCATCATGCCGGCGAGGAAGACGCCGAAGGCCTGGGCGATATAGGAGGTCTTGCTGGCGAGGAACTGGGTGAGGAATCCCCACATGATCATCTGCACGGCGGGCCAGTAGATCAGCTCGACAATGCGGGTCCATGAGCCCGACAGCAGATACCAGTGCCGGCGCAGCATGGCGTGCATGCGCTGCAGGCTGCAGCTCAGCGAGTCCGTCATCATGCCGGCACCTTCTGTTCGGCGGCCTTGCCCTGGCCGCGGGCGATATCGAGGAACACTTCCTCCAGATTGCTGCGGCCGTAGCGGGCGATCAGTTCCGGCGCGGTGCCGCGGTCGACGATGCGGCCCTGCTTCATCATCAGCACCTGGTCGCACAGCCGTTCGACTTCGCCCATGTTATGCGAGGCCAGCAGGATGGTGGTGCCGCGCTCCTGGCGGTATTTTTCCAGCAGGCTACGCACCCAGTCAGCGGTATCGGGGTCCAGCGAGGCGGTGGGTTCGTCGAGCAGCAGCAGGTCGGGGTGATTGATCAGCGCCTTGGCCAGGGCCACGCGGGTCTTCTGGCCGGCCGAGAGCGCGCCGGCCGGGCGATCCAGCAGGGCGGCGAAATCGAGTTCCTGCGCCAGTTCGGCGATGCGCGCGGGCGCCTGCTTCACGGCATAGAGGCCGGCGAAGACCATCAGGTTCTGCCGCACGGTCAGGCGATGCGGCAGGTCCACATAGGGCGAGGAAAAATTCAGCCGCGGCAGGATGCGGTGGCGCTCGCGCAGCATGTCGGTGCCCAGGATGGCGATGCTGCCGGCCGAAGGCTTCAGCAGGCCGAGCAGCATGGCAATCGTGGTGGTCTTGCCGGCGCCGTTGCCGCCCAGCAGGGCCGTGACACTGCCCGGCTTCACGGTGAAGTCGATGCCGTCAACGGCACGCACCAGCGATTCTGCCTGACCATAGGTCTTGGCCAGGCCGGCCACGGCAATCGCGGAATCAGTCATGATACAGGCTCTGGCGGCTGACGGAGGGGCGAGGCAAAACTGATAGGCAGATGCGGCAGGATTGTCCAGCCCGACCTGGGCCGGGCCCGGCGGCCGTCACTTGCTGGTCATGGTCCAGATGCCGTCCCAGTTTGCCGGGGCTTCTTTTTCTAGGATCGCGACGCGGCTGAGGAAGGCATCCGCCAGACGGTCGCCGCCGGCGCTGGTCCGGCCCTGCTCCAGATGCTGGCGCGCAACGGCCCAGTCGCCCCGGCGATAGGCGGTCAGGCCTTCGGCAAAGGCGGCATCGCGGGCATGCTGTGCCGCATCGGCGTGACCATAGACCTCGAAGACGCGTTCCGGTTCGGTCTTGCCGACCACGCGCATCATGTCGATCTCACGCATGGCAAACTGGTCGCCCACCATGTTGCGGGTCTGCGTGTTGACCATGATGCGGGTGCCATAGGCCTTGTTGGCGGCTTCCAGGCGCGAGGCAAGGTTCACGCTGTCGCCCAGCACGGAATAGCTTTGCGAGAATTCCGAGCCGATCGAACCGACAAGCATCTCGCCGGTGGCGATGCCGATGCGGATGTCGATCGCCGGCAGGTTGCCGCGCACGCCGATCAGGTCGGGCAGTTCGGCATTGAAGCGCTCGAGCTGCTTCACCATGTCCAGCGCAGCCTCGCAGGCCAGCAGGGCCTGGCGGTCGCTGGCCACGAAGGGAGGGCCCCAATAGGCCATGATGGCATCGCCGATATATTTATCGATGACGCCGTTATGCTCGCGCACCGGCTGGGACATCAGGGTTAGGTAGCGGTTCACCACCGCCAGCAGCGCGGCAGGCGACAGGCGCTCGCTCAGCGCCGTGAAGCCCTGCATGTCGCAGAACAGCACGGTCATGATCCGTCGCTCGCCCTCGCTATGGGCGAGATCGGGGCGATCCAGCAGGCCCTCGACAATACGCGGATCCATGTATTTGCCGAAGGTGTCGCGGATGCGCTCCTTCTTGCGCAGCTCTTCCACCATCACATTGAAGCTGGCCGTGAGCTGGCCGATCTCGTCGCGGGACGAGATCGGCAGGTCGACATCCAGGGAGCCGCCTTCGATCCGCTGGGCGCCCAGCAGCAGCGCCTTCACCGGCCGGACCAGGCTGCGGGTGATGAAGCCGGCGGCGACCAGGCCGAGCGCGCAGGCCAGGATGGTGACAAGCATGTTGGCCAGCATGAGGTTTTCCTGAAACTGGCGCACACTCTTGGCGGCGCCTTCCAGAATCAGCCGCATGTCGTTGCGATACCGCTCCAGCCGCTCGTTCACATCCGTGCTGCGTTCTTCGATGGGATCCAGTGCGGCATACACTTTCCGCCAGTCTTCAGCGGCGAGGCCGTCCAGCACCGGGGCCAGCACCCGCTCCTCTTTGCTGAAAAGTTCCAACATCATTTCGAGTTGGGCATCCACCCGCGCAATCGCCTGATCGTTATGGAAATAGGAATCCCATGCCAGCAGGGCGGCCAGATGCTGTCGTGTCGCGCCCAGCTCGTTTCGGACATCCTCGATCGACTTGAAGACGGTCGCGCGATAGGCTTCGTTGTGGTCGTTGCTTGTCATATCGCCCGAGCGGACATGCACGATCAGGCGCCGCAGGGCGAGGTCCTCTTCCACCGAACGGATATGGGCACGCGCCAATCCGGCATAGGCGGGCATGTAATGCTTTTCGATCAGGGTGAGTTCGTCGCTGACGATTCGCGCCATCTGGCTGGCGATCACGGCCACCAGCACCATGATGGCCAGCAGGCTGGCGGCGACGGCGAAGATCTTGGCGCCGACGGACCGCAGGATGCTGACCTTGAAAGGGAGCGCGGCGATGGCGGAGAAGAAGGTCATGAAAGTCCCGGTCGGATCGTCAGGGTCGGCAGCATGACATAGCGGGGGCGGTCCGGGAAGGGATCCTGGATGCCTGCCGCCACCTGTCTGTCATATCAAAACATCGGCTGTGCAAAAGCGCTGGCCCATGGCGCGGCAAACCGTGTAACGTCCGGCCCATGTCGCGCGAAACAAGACGCTTTCTCTGGTCTCTCTGCATTTCGATCGGGCTGGTCTACACGGTTCTCGAACCGCGCCATGTGCCGTTCCTGTGGACCTGGCTGATCTCGCCGCATCTGCCGATCTGGCTCGACAAGCCGCTGGCCGTGCTGGCCTGGTTCAGCCTGGCCTGGACGGTTGCCACCGGATTCGAGCTGTTCCTGTGGCGGCGCATGTATGGCCAGAGCCTGTCGGGCGTGCCACGCCAGCGCAAGCTGCTGACCGACCTGTTCAACGTGATGCTGTATGTCATCGCCGCCGGCTTCATCGTCGTCGAGGTCTTCGACCAGGCGCCGACCGGCCTGTTTGCCACCTCGGGCGTGGTCGCCATCATCATCGGCTTCGCCCTGCAGCAGCTGCTGACTGATATCTTCGCCGGCGTCGCCCTCAATCTGGAGCGCCCGTTCAAGGCCGGCGACTGGATCACCATGGACGGCACCCAGGGTATGGTGCTGATGACCAACTGGCGCGCCACCCATCTGCGCACCCGCACGATGGATCTGATGGTGGTGCCCAATGCGGTGATCGGCCGCGCCAAGCTGATCAATCACAGCCGGCCGCAGGCGCGGCATCTCGATTTCGTCGAAGTGATCCTGCAATACGGTTTCGACGAAGCCGCCCTGCAGCGCCTGCTGAAGGACGCGGCGCTTACTGTGGACGGCGTGCTGGCCGACCCGGCGCCGATCATCGCGCTGCATGAACTGCGGCCGGTCGTCACGGTCTGGCGCATCTACTTCTTTGCCGACGATTTCGCCCGGGTCGTGATCATGAAGGCCGAACTGCTGCATGCCGCCTATGCGGCTTTGCGCAAGGACGCGCTGTCCGCCTATCTGCCACGCAACGAAACCATTCTGCATCTGGATGCGCCGACGCCGGCGCTGCAAAACAACTGATCATGGGCGTTTGGGGGATGACACGATGAAAAAGAAAAGCCTGAAGCTGGCCCTGCAGGGCGGCGGCGCCCATGGCGCGTTCACCTGGGGCGTGCTCGACCGGTTGCTGGAAGACGACCGCATCGAGATCGAGGCGCTGGTCGGCACGTCGGCGGGCGCCATGAATGCCGCCGTGGCGGCCTATGGCCTGGGCGCCGGCGGTCCGGCGAAAGCCAAGGAGCTGCTGGAGAAATTCTGGCGCCTGTCGTCCGAGGCCGGCAAGAAGGGTCCGCTGCAGCCCAGCCCGATCGACAAGATGTTCAGCATCGGCAACATGGACTTCTCGCCGATGTACCATTTCTTCAATTCACTGTCGCAGATGATGTCGCCCTACCAGCTCAATCCGGCGAACGTCAATCCGCTGCGCGATCTCATCGCCGAAGTGGTGGATTTCGAGGCGCTGCGCGCCAACAAGACAGCCGCCAAGCTGTTCATCTGCGCCACCAATGTGAAGAACGGCCGCATCCGCGTGTTCAACCGCGATGAAGTGACGCCCGATGCCGTGATGGCCTCGGCCTGTCTGCCATTTCTGTTCCAGGCCGTGGAAGTGGACGGCAATTTCTACTGGGATGGCGGCTATTGCGGCAATCCGCCGATCTTTCCGCTGATCTATGAAAAAGGCACCAACGATATCCTGATCGTGCAGATCAATCCGGTGAATATCCCGGACGTGCCGAACACGGCGGCCGCCATTCTCGACCGCATCAACACGCTGAGCTGGAATTCCAGCCTGATGCGCGAGATGCGGGCGATCCAGTTCGTGACCAACCTGCTGGACAGCAACGAGCTCAACCGCGAAAAGTACCCCCGCGTCTTCATGCACAGCATCGATGCCGAGGAGCTGCTGGCCAAGTTCAGCGTCTCCAGCAAGCTCAACCCGGACTGGGATTTCCTGTGCTATCTGCGCGGCATCGGCCGCGAGAAGGCGGATGCCTTCCTGGCCGAGCATTTCGACGATATCGGCAAGGCGTCGACCACCGATATCGTGGCCAAATTCATGTAAATCGCGGCCCCCGGACGACCCTGTGGCAACGCCCCGGTCCGGGGCTGGACAGGGGTGGGGATTTTGTCTATAACCGCGCGCCGTTACGGGCTTTTGGCCGTAACGGCTTGTGTGCCCAGGTAGCTCAGTTGGTAGAGCAGAGGACTGAAAATCCTCGTGTCGGCGGTTCAACTCCGTCCCTGGGCACCATTTTCTCCCCTTATCGTTAATCTGTTTGCTGCCATGCCCGACATGGCCATGCCATATTTGCGACCACACTGCTGACGCCATGACCCGCTCCCTTATCGCCATCCTGCTCACCGCCATCATTCTGCTGGCCCCGCCGGCCATGGCGCAGACCGTTGCCCCTGCTGCGCCCCCTGCCGGTCTGTCCGCTGCGGAACTGAACAGTCTGGCCGATCAGCTGGAAGACGAGGGCGCGCGGCGCAAGCTGGTCGAAACCCTGCGCGCACTGTCGACAGCGCAGACGGCGCCGGCCGAGACCAGGCCGGCCGCAAAACCGGCCACGGCGCCGGCTCCTGCCGCAGCCCCGGCTGCGACACCGGCGAAGCCGGCCGCTGCCGCGGAACCGGAAGATCCCGGCGCCGTCATTGTCGATTCCGTGGTCGACCAGATGCGCCGCGCCGGCAGCAGCTTCGCGGCACTAGGGGCCCTGTTCTCCGATCTGCCGGCATTAAAGAAATGGTTCAGTCTGCAGATTGAGCATCCCGGCCGTCGCGCCCTGTGGATCGATGTGCTGCTGAAACTGGGCGCCGTGCTGGTGGTGGCGATGGCGGCGCAGGCCGTGGCCTTCCTGGCGATCCGCCGGCCGCTGGCCACGCTGGAATTGCGCAAGCCCGGCCCGCTCTGGCTCGGCCTGGTCTTCGTGCTGCTGCGTGCGCTGGTGGCGTTGCTGCCCACGGCGGTTTTCGCCGGCACGGCCTATGGCATGCTGGCGGTGCTGGCGCCCAATGCACTGACCCGCGATATCGCCCAGATCATCGTTCTGGCCTTCGTCGCCTGGCGCGCCATCGAGATCGCCGGCCAGATGCTGCTGGCGCCCGAAGTGCCGCATCATCCATCGCCTCTGGCGCGTCTGCTGCGGATCGATGGCGAGAATGCCGCGTATATCCAGGTCTGGCTGCGGCGCCTGAGCGCCATCGCCCTGTTCGGTTATGCCGCCGTGCGGATCGCCGTGCGTGTGCGTATCCCCGCTGACGGCATCGACGTCATCGCCACGGTGATCGGCTTTGTCTTCACCCTGATGCTGACTATCCTGGTGCTGCAGAACCGTACGGCCGTGGCGCAACGCATCCGCGGCCAGGCAGCGGCAGAGGATGACACGGCGCGCGGCAATGCGCTGCGGCTGCTGCGCCATCGCGCCGGCGATATCTGGCATGTGCTGGCGCTGCTCTATATCGGCGCCACCTTCGCGGTCTGGGCCTTCGATGTCAGCGGCGGCTTCCAGCTGATCCTGCGCGGCACGCTGCTCACCGTAGCCGTGCTGATTGTCGTGCGCGTGCTGCTGTTTGCCGCCGAACATGGCTTCGGGCGACTGTTCGCAGTCAAGCCCGAGGTGCAGCATCGTTTCCCGGGTCTGGAGCGGCGCGCCAACCGTTACCTGCCTGTCCTGCTGGGCGGCCTGCGCCTGCTGCTCTATATCATTGCTGTCTTCGCCATCCTGCAGGCTTGGGGCATCGACTCGCTGGGCTGGCTGGGCAGCGCCACGGGGCGCAACCTGGTGGCCCGCGTCACCACCATCCTGCTGGTCGTGGTGATCACCGTGCTGCTGTGGGAAGCGACCTCGGCCGCGATCGAATACTATCTCACCCGGCCTGGCGTCGATGGCCAGCCCACCATGCGTTCCAGCCGCGTGCGCACCTTGTTGCCGCTGCTGCGCCGCTTTGTCTCCATCGTGCTCGGCCTGATCGCGGCTTTGATCGTGCTGTCGGAACTCGGCATCAACATCGCGCCGCTGCTGGCCGGTGCCGGCGTGATCGGCCTTGCCATCGGCTTTGGCGCCCAGACCCTGGTGAAGGACATTATCACCGGCATTTTCATCCTGGCTGAGGAAACCATCTCGGTGGGCGACGTGGTCGATCTGGATGGCAATGCCGGCGTGGTCGAGGATATCTCGATCCGCACCATCCGGCTGCGCGACATGGATGGGACCGTGCATGTGATCCCGTTCAGCGCCGTCAACAAGGTCAAGAACATGACGCGCGGTTTCGCCCATGCGGTGATCGACGCCAATGTCGCCTACCAGGAAGACGTCGATACGGTGATCACAACCCTGCAGGAGCTGGCCGAGAGCATGCGGGGCGAGCCGGAATGGCAGGCCAAGATCATCGAGCCGCTGGAGGTGATCGGCGTCGAACAGATCGCCGCTGCCGGTGTCATCATCCGCGTGCGCTTCAAGACGCTGCCGGGCGCGCAATGGGGCGTGAAGCGTGAATTCTTCCGTCGGATGAAGGCGCGGTTCGACGAACGCGGCATCGTTATCCCGCTCGCCCAGACGGTGTTCATCGAGCGCGACCGCCCCGATGAGGATGAGACGGAGGATGGCAAGCCGAAGACGAAAAAGCGACCGATGGAGATGCGGGATCCGCCCGAAGGCAGCACTGAAGCCGACATGCCGGCCGGCAGTCCGCCGCCTAAAGCCGCGCCATAAGCCGGGCGATCCTGTCGAGGTGACGCTGTAGCTTTTCCGGCGTCGCCACATTCATGTGGTAATAGGCATGATAGCCGATCGGGGTTTTCCCGCCGGTCAGCGCGCGCAAGTAACGCGTGATCACCTTGCGCGGCGGATCACCCATGAAAAACGCCATCCAGCGCGGCCGGCCATAGGTGGTAATGGCGGCAATCGTTTTCAAATGCGTCAGGCCCGGCTTCACATCGGCCGGATCGCTGATGTCGAAGGCGACACCCGGCATCAGCACGCGGTCGAACCAGCCTTTCAGGATCGCCGGCAGGCCGAAGCACCAGACCGGAAAGCACAGCACCAGCGCCTCGGCCGCCAGCAGGCGGTCGACATAGGCCTGCACCGGTGCACGGTTGACCGCCGTGTTGTGGTAGTTCAGCCGTTCCTCCCGGCCCAGCACCGGATTGAACCCTTCGGCATAGAGATCGCAGTCGTCCACTGTATGCCCGGCGGCGCGCAGGGTCTCGACCACCCGGGCATGCAGGGCGGCGTGGAAACTGGTTTCCACCGGATGGGCATAAAGCACCAGAACGCGCATGGCCTGTCCTCGACGAATGGTTCAAAGCTTCGATTCGACACTCAAGGATCATGCCAGATTCCGGATGTCGTCACGGCGCTGTCATCGCTTCGGCATCGGTATGTCATGGAATCGCATTACGGAGTCTGTCCTGCACTCATCAACAGGGGGACCGGTATGAAACCGACCACGTTTGCACTGCTCACTGCCACCGCGCTGCTGACCGCTACGAGCGCCATGGCCCAGGATAAGGCCTTCCGCGCCGCGGTCGCCGGTCATGTTTTCCTGCCGGCCCAGACCTTTGTCGATGCCCCGGCCGATGCGCCGGCCTCGATGAAGACCTCGGGAAAATTCACCGGCGCCGCCCGTAATGACAAGCTGAACAGTGTGGAAGGCATCTCGGCGTTGTCGGACAAGAATGCGCCGCGCAAGATCGGCATCAGCCTGCCGTTCAAGGGCCAGCCGGTGCAGGGTTTCTCCGGCGTGAAGTCGCTGGGCAATGGCGAATTCCTGGTCGTCACCGATAACGGCTTCGGCAACAAGGCCAATTCGCCCGACGCCATGCTGATGTTCCATCGCCTGAAAATCGATTTCGCCACCGGCACCGTGCAGCGCCAGGAAACCCTGTTCCTGCATGACCCGGACAAGAAGGTGCCCTTCCTGATCGTCAACGAAGGCACGACCAAGCGTTACCTCACTGGCGCCGATTTCGATCTGGAATCGATGCAGATTGCCGGTGACACGCTGTGGTTCGGCGACGAGTTCGGTCCCTACCTGATCGCCACCGACCGCAAGGGCAAGGTGAAGCAGATCGTCGAGACCAAGGTGAACGGCAAGCCGGTGCGTTCGCCCGACCATTATGCCGTGCGCACGCCGGGCGCGCCGGGTGCCGTGGCATTCGAATCGCGCCGCAGCAAGGGCTTCGAGGGCATGGCTGCGTCGAAGGACGGCAAGTTCCTCTACCCGCTGCTGGAGGGCGCGCTGTGGGATGCCGCCGCCAACGGCACCGAAAAGGGTGCCGACGGCAAGGAATACCTGCGCATTCTGGAATTCGATCTGGTTAAAAACGACTGGACCGGTCGCAGCTGGAAATACCGTCTCGAAGTCAATGGCAACAGCATCGGCGACTTCAACATGATCGATGCCAGCAGCGGCATGATCATCGAACGCGATGATACCGAAGGCGGTGCGGCGCAGGCATGCAAGGGCGAGATGAAGCCGGATTGCTTCAACGTGCCGGCCAAGTTCAAGCGTGTCTACAAGGTCGACTTCAGCCAGACCGATCTCGATGGTTATGTGAAGAAGGTCGGTTATATCGACCTGATGGACATGGCCGATCCGAACCGCAAGGCCAAGCAGGGCGGCGAGACGGGCGAGGGCGGTCCGCGCCTCACCTTCCCCTTCTTCACCATCGAGAATGTCGATGTGGTCGACGGCACGCATATCATCGTCGGCAACGACAACAACTTGCCGTATTCCTCCGGTCGCGCGCTCGGCAGGAGCGATGACAACGAGTTCGTGCTGCTGGAGGTGAGGGACTTCCTGGCGGCCAAGTAAGACGAGTGCTGGCGGCTGGAGCAATCCAGCCGCCGTTCGCTTACTGGCCGAGTTTCTCCGGATTGCCGGCTGCCCAGTCGAGGCCGAAATCACAGGTCGCCGAGCCTTCATCGCAGATAACGCCGACGCCCTCGGCACGGTACAGCGACCGGCAGACTTCGCGCTTTAACACGACGCTTTCCTCACAGACCATATCACGTTCGATCCGCCAGTTCGTCTTGCTCTGCTGGCCGCGGATTCGGACGAAGCGCGTTCCGTCAGGTAGATAGAGCAAGGGCACGCGAACGCCATTGGCGGGCACCACATGATAGAGCGTGTTGTTGGTGAGTAGGGCGGCGAGTTGCGCTCCGTTTAGTGGTGCAATGGCCTTTGCTTCAAGCTCCTGGCGCTGCGGCACCTTTAATGCCTGTGCCTCGGTTGTACCGGGTGCTGCCGCGAGAGAGATGGCCACCGCCAGTGCGATACGCATAATCGTCATGATTTCCCCTGTTGTTTATATCTGTCAGCCTGATGCTGACATGCGGATTTAACGGGGCTCCAACTGCAGGCTGATTTCCCGGTCGGGTGCCAGCGTGATGCGGGCCTGCATGCCCACCGGCGTGGGGTCGGCCAGGCTCAGGCGATAGCGCTGTACGATCATGGCCAGCATGATCGTCATTTCTGCCAGCGCGAAATGATTGCCGATGCAGGTATGCTTGCCGACGATGAACGGCATGTAGGCCTGTTTCGGCCAGGCATCGTCGAGGAAGCGCTGCGGCCGGAACGCGTCCGGATCGCCCCAGAGCGCCGGATCGCGATGCATGCCGAAAATCGACAGCAGCAGCAGGCTGCCGCGCGGGATCGCCCGGCCACGGAAGTCGTCATCCTCCATTGCCTGCCGTGAGATATGGTAGACCGACGGATAGAGCCGCATCGTCTCGTTGATCGTCGCGGTGGTCAGCGGCAGGCGCTTCATGCTTTCCAGGTCCGGCGCCTCGCCGCCCAGCACCTGGTTCAGCTCGTCATGGATCTGCTCGACCAGCGCCGGTCGGCTGGCCAGCGCATAGAGCATCCAGGCCAGCGCTGTGGCGGTGGTCTCGAACCCGGCGATGAACAGCGTCTTGGTTTCATCGCGCAGGGCTGCATCGTCCAGCGCCACGTTGCCGTCCGGCTCGCGGGCGGCCCGCATGGTCTGCAGGATGTCGTGCTTCACCGGGCAGCCATGGCGACCGGCGATATGGCCGTTCACATAGTCGTCCAGGATGGCGCGAGTCTCGTGCAGGCGGCGGTTGCCCCTGGTCGGGGCCCAGAGCGGGGGCGCGAACCATGAGGTGTTGCGCTTGCGCAGCAGCTGCAGGCTGTCGCGTACGGCGGCGCCGAAGCGTTCGGAATTGTCGCGGCCGACATCGGTGGAGAGCAGGGCGTGGCCGATCACGTTCAGTGACAGATGCTGGGTCTCGGCGATCGCCTGCACCGGCCGGCCGGCGCGGCGTTCGGTCTCCCAGCGGTCCAGCATGGCCTGTGTCGCTTCCTTTGCTGCCGGCGCCATGCGCTGCAGGCCGTCGGGGCGGAAGGCCGGCAGAATCTGGCGGCGGCGCTTCAGCCAGAAGGGGCCATCGGTCGACAGCAGGCCCTGGCCGTTGATCACCTGGCTGTTGCGATACTGGAAGCTGCGTTCGTATTTCTCGTGCCGCGTCACCAGCACCTGGCGGATATAGTCGGCATCGGTCACCGCCAGGAAGCGCTTGTGCAGGATGCGGAACCAGGCGATCCCGCCATGGCCGGCGCCCACCTGGGCCGGCAGGAGATGCGCGGTGGCGGCGAACTGCGCCGCATGGCCGAACAGCCAGTGGCCCCGCGCCTGCGGGAAGCGGTCAAGCGGCGGAGACGGGGCGGTGGCGGTCATGCTCATGGGGCGGTCTCCGTGGCGGCAAGCAGGCGGCGGGTCTCGGTGACGAAGCCGTCGTCCAGTCCTGCAGCATTCTGCAGCAGACCCGACAGTGTGGCGGCGAACCGTGACAACGGTAATCCATCGACGATGGCGTGGTCGGCGCCGGCCGACAGGCAGAGCAGCTTGCGACCGTCGCGCTCCAGCACGCTGCCGATGGCCAGCGTGTAGGTGAAGATGTTGGGTGGCAATGCCCAGAAGGCGTTGGTGACGCCGGGGCTTTGCAGGTTGGTCAGGCCGATGGTGCCATGGAACTGCTTCAGCAGGCGCGGATCGCGGCGGATGCGCCAGGCCAGCAGGTCGCGCACGAAGCCCGGCATGCGGGCGATGCGCCGGCGCAGCTTCACCAGGTCATGCAGCGCGAGATCGGCATCGGTGGCCCGGCGCAGTTCCAGGTTCAGTTCGGCCAGCGAGCGGGTCTGCGCGGCGCGGAAGGTGTAGCCCACTGCCATCTGCATGCCGTTGGGCATGCGCCGGTCGATGGCGGTCGAGACGTCGATGTCGTCAAACCGGATCAGCGATTTGCCATGCCGGAAGGTGTGCATGATCGGATGCTTCTTTGCCGCCTGCGTCAGGCAGTAGGCGACGAAGGCATGGAAGGACACGGCGATGCGCAGTTCGCGGCGGTATTGCGCGATCAGCGCCATGGCGCCGGTCACATCCACTTCGCCGAAGCCGTAGACGGTGTAAGGGCGATGCAGGTTCAGCGTGCCGATCACGGCATTGCGGACCACCGGCCATGGGCGCGACTGGAAGCTGGCATCCTGCTGCATAACTCTTGCCGCTGCGGGTCGCCTGAAGCAACCCGCGATGCTGCGGCTCCCCCGTCTGTTTGGAATCCCCTGGCCGCATCGGCGATGCGCCCACGGAGTCTCTATCAATACCAGGGGTTATCCGCCACTTTTTTGTTCGCTTGCTGGTGGCGGGATCGGCTTGCCGCCGGAGTCGCCGCCCCGTAGATTGCAGCATCCTGTTGTACCGGCCCGATTCGTGGATTGTCGCGTCTCCGGCCCCGTCCCGCGAATGTCGCCATGCTGAATCCCGGCCTCGAGCTTCTGACAGACTATCCGTTCACCCGCCTGCGCGCCCTGCTCGATCACGAGCCGCTGCCGCCGGGTGTCACACCGATCAACCTGTCGATCGGCGAGCCGCAGCATGCGTTGCCGGATTTCGTGGTCGAGACCCTGACGCGCGATCTCTCCAGCCTCAGCCGCTATCCCACCGCCAACGGTTCGCCCGAGCTGCGCGCCGCCTGCGCCAACTGGCTCAATCGCCGCTATCACCTGCCCGATGGTCTGATCGACCCGGAAAAGCAGATTGTGGCGCTGAACGGCACCCGCGAGGGGCTGTTCATGGTGGCCCAGGTGGTAATCCCGCAGAAGAAGGGCCCGAAAGGCGAAAAGCCGCTGGTGCTGATGCCCAACCCCTTCTACCAGACCTATGTGGGTGCGGCGGCGGCCTGCGGCGCCGAGCCCTATTTCGTCGCTGCGACGGCCGAGAACGGCTTCATGCCCGATTTCTCAAGCCTGCCGCGCGAGGTGCTGCAGCGTACGGCGCTGGTCTATCTCTGCTCGCCGGCCAATCCTCAGGGAACGGTGGCCAGCCTGGACTACATGGCACGCCTGATCGAGCTGGCGCGCGAGCATGATTTCGTTATCGCCTTCGATGAATGCTATGCCGAGATTTATTGCGACGCGCCGCCACCGGGTGGGCTGGAAGCCGCGATGAAGCTGTCGGGCGGCAAGGCGACGAAAGACGCGCTGAAGAATGTCGTGGTTTTCCATTCGCTGTCCAAGCGTTCCAGCGCCCCGGGCCTGCGCTCGGGCTTCTGCGCCGGCGATCTCGAGATTCTCCAGGCCTTCATCAAGCTGCGCAATTACGGTTGCGCCGGCCTGATGATGCCGGTGGTCGAGGCCTCCACCGCGCTGTGGAACGACGAGGCCCATGTCGAGGCCAACCGGGCGCTCTACCGCCAGAAATTCGACATGGCGCAGAATGTCCTGGGCAACCGGTTCGGCTTTTTCCGCCCGGCCGGCGGCTTCTACCTCTGGCTGGATGTCGGCGATCCGGAGGCGGCGGCCCTGAAGCTGTGGCGCGAGGCCGGCATTCGCACCCTGCCGGGCAATTATCTGACCCGCCCGGAAAATGACGGCGAAAAGGCCGGAAAACCGTATCTGCGCATTGCCCTGGTGGCCGATCTGGAGACCACCCGCACGGCGCTTCAACGAATCAGTAACGTTCTGGGGGCTTAACTACCCAGGCTAGGGCGAATCGGCTCGGCCTGGCTCCGTTTGTGTTGCCGAATATAGTTAAGAGGATGGCATGGCCGCCAGGTCCAAGAAGAAACGCTCGTTTTTCCCCGAGGGCTTCGACGACTTCCTGCTGCTGCGGGCCCGGGAGGGCGGCGGCATCCTGATTCTCGGTATCGGCTTCCTGCTGGCGCTGGCGCTGGCCACCTTCGATCCGGCCGATCCGAATTTCAATCACGCCACGCCGATGGCGCCGCGGAACTGGCTTGGCCTGCCCGGCGCCTATATCTCCGACGTGCTGCTGCAGACGCTGGGTCTTTCGGCCTGGCTGTTCGTGCTGCTGCTGGCCAGTTGGGGCTTCCGCGTCGTCTCCCATCGCGGCCTGCCGCGCTGGTGGCTGAACGTCGCCCTGGTGCCGCTCACCCTGATCCTGTTCGCCTGCTTTGCCGCCGCCCTGCCGGTGCCCGCCATGTGGGCCATGCGCGCCGGCCTCGGCGGCGTGGTCGGTGACTACATCCTGTATCACCAGCTGGTGCCGTTCGGCGTCATGCTCGGTCTGCCGATCTCGGCGGTGCTGCCGGCCGTCGTCTGCTTCGGCTTTGCCGTGCTCTGCTTCTATTTCGCCTCCGGCCTGTCCACCAGCGAATGGCGCAGCATGGGCGCCGGCCTCGGCTTCGGCGCCGCGGCCACCACTGGCCTGGCGGCGCAGGGCATCTATCATGGCGGCAAGGCGGCCATGCGCGGCGGCCAGGCCGCCCATGGCTTCTTCGGCCGCCTGAAGGAATTCTTCGCCGGCAGCCGTGACGATGACGACGACAAGCCGGTGGTGCGCAAGGCCGAACCGAGCTTCGGCAAGGCCAAGAAGACCCGGGCTGCCGACGACGACTATATCGATCCGGACGATCTCGATGAGGTCGACGACGACGAAGATGACGACCTGCCGCGCCTGCCGGTGGCGAAGAAGGCCGACGAGGGCCGTGTCACCCGGCGTATTGAGAAGCCGAAGAGCGGCAGTCGTGCCGCCCGCGAGGCCCAGACCACGCTGAATCTCGGCGATGCCGGCGATTTCGAACTGCCGGAACTGTCGCTGCTCAAGCCGGCGCCGGCCGACTCTGCGCGCGAAAAGATCAACGAAGATGCGCTGGAACAGAATGCGCGCATGCTGGAATCGGTGCTGAACGAATTCGGCGTGCAGGGCGAGATCACCAAGGTCCGTCCTGGTCCGGTCGTCACCCTCTATGAGCTCGAACCCGCGCCGGGCACCAAGTCCAGCCGCGTCATCGGGCTTTCCGATGATATCGCGCGTTCGATGAGCGCGCTGTCGGCCCGTGTCGCGGTCATCCCCGGCCGCAATGCCATCGGCATCGAACTGCCCAATGCCAAGCGCGAGACGGTTTACCTGCGCGAATTGCTGGCCTCGGCGGAATTCGAGGCGCCGTCGACCAAGCTCGGCCTGGCGCTGGGCAAGGATATCGGCGGTTCGGCCATTATCGCCGACCTGACCAAGATGCCGCATCTGCTCGTCGCCGGCACCACCGGCTCGGGCAAGTCGGTGGCGATCAACACCATGATCCTGTCGCTGCTCTATAAGCTGACGCCGGATCAGTGCCGCTTCATCATGGTCGACCCCAAGATGCTGGAACTTTCCGTCTATGACGGCATCCCGCATCTGCTCGCGCCAGTCGTGACCGAGCCCGGCAAGGCCGTCGTCGCACTGAAATGGACCGTGCGTGAGATGGAGGACCGCTATCGCAAGATGTCGGAACTCGGCGTGCGCAATATCGCCAGCTATAACGAGCGCCTGGCCCAGGCCAAGGCGAAAGACGAGAAGCTCGGCCGCACCGTGCAGACCGGCTTCGATGAAGGCGGCAAGCCGATCTACGAGGAACGCCCGGTCGATCTCAATCCGCTGCCCTTCATCGTCGTGATCGTCGACGAGCTGGCTGACCTGATGCTGGTCGCCGGCAAGGATATCGAGGCCGCCATCCAGCGTCTGGCGCAGATGGCGCGCGCCGCCGGCATTCACCTGATCATGGCCACCCAGCGTCCCTCGGTCGACGTCATCACCGGCACGATCAAGGCGAACTTCCCGACCCGCATCTCCTTCCAGGTGACCTCGAAGATCGACAGCCGCACCATCCTGGGCGAGCAGGGCGCCGAGCAGCTGCTGGGCATGGGCGACATGCTGTTCATGCCGGGCGCCGGCCGCATCAGCCGCGTGCACGGTCCCTTCGTCTCGGACGAAGAGGTCGAGCGTGTGGTCAAGATGCTGAAGGACCAGGCCGAGCCGGTCTATGTCGAGGCGGTCACCGCCGATCTCGATGGCGGCAAATATGGCGCCCCGGGCGGCGGCGGCGAGGGCGGCGGCAGCGAGGAAGACAATTTGTATGACCAGGCCGTGGCCCTGGTCTGCCGCGAGCGTAAGGCCAGCACCTCCTTCATCCAGCGCCATCTGCAGATCGGCTATAATCGTGCCGCCCGCATCATGGAACGCATGGAAAAGGAAGGCGTGGTCGGCACCGCCAACCATGTCGGCAAGCGCGAAGTGCTGGCCCGCAACATCGAGGCGGCCGAGTAGGCTGCCGGGTGCATATTCAAGTATGAAGAAGTCCGGCTGCCACGCCGGACTTTTTTATGCCGCAATCCCACGGCATTATTCACTTGGGTGAATCGCGTGGGCGCGGTTCGGTCGGCAGGATGTGGCAGAATGAAACGCGGGGGGCAGGTTGGCATCTGGTCCAGGGGACTGGCGGCGATGCTTGTCCTCATGCTGTCCTGGCCGCTGCGGGCAGAACCTGCCCTCCCCAATGACGCCTATATCTGGCAGCGCAAATGGACGGCCTCCCTGGCCGACGCGCTGCAAACCTCCACCCCCCTGATCCGGCAATGGCGCGTCCTGGCGATGGATATCGATCGCTATGGCTGGCCGTCGATGACGGCTCCCGATCTGGCGCTGCTGGCGGCTTCCGGCCGGCCGGTCATGATGGTGGTCCGCATCGACGGGCAAAGGATGGATGGCGATATCCGCATCCTTCACAGGGATCTGCCGAACCTGGCGGCGGCATGGCGCCATGCGGGCGTAAACCTGCGCGGTGTGGAGATCGATCATGATGCCGGCACGGCGCGGCTGCCGGCTTATGCCGATGTCCTGGCCGAGCTGCGGGGCGTGCTGCCGCCTGATCTGGTCCTGTCGATCACCGCTTTGCCGACCTGGCTTGGCTCGCCGCTGCTGGAACAGCTGCTGAAAAGCGCCGACGAATGCGTGCTGCAGGTGCATGCCGTGCTCGATCCCATGCGCGGCCTGTTCGATCCGGCGCAGGCAAAGGCCTGGATCGAGGCTTTCGCCCGGCGCACGCCGCGGCCCTGGAGCCTGGCCCTGCCGGCTTACGGCACGCGCATCTCCTGGAATAACGATGGCCGCATGATCGCCATCGAAAGCGAACGACCCGTCCCGGTCGATGGCGCCGCGAGCCGTGAACTGGTGGTGATGCCGCAGGTGCTTGCCAGTTTCCTGCGCGATCTGGGCGAACGCCCGCCGGCGCGGCTGACCGCGATTGCCTGGTTCCGTCTGCCGACGGCTGAGGATACCCGGGCCTGGAGCCTGCCGGCCTGGCATGCAGTGCTGCGGCAGGATTCTCTGCGCAGCGCCTTGACCGCCGCGCCGCGCTCGACGGAGACGCCGGGGCTGTTCGATATCGTGCTGACCAATGCCGGCAACATTGATGACCGCCTGCCGCTGCAGGTCTATCTGCCGTCTGGCTGTGCCGCGGATGGCATCAACGGCTATGCGATCGGGCGTGATGGTGGCGGCACCATGCTGATCCGCCGCCAAGATGGGCTGCTGCGGGTCGGGCGCGAAAGACGGATCGGGTGGCTGCGCTGCGAGGGCGGTGCGCCGGTGGTAAAACTTGAACGATAGGCTGAGGACTATGATGCAGAAGCACAGGGCCATCTTTTGGGCCGCGGGTTTTGCCCTGGCGGGGACCGGTATCGCCGTGGCCTGTGGGCCGAATTTTCCCTGGCAGCTGCTGGATAACCGTGCTGAAACGCTGGAGGCGGTCCCGGCCAACAGCTTCAGCTGGGAAGTCGGGCAACTGGTGCCGTTATCCGGTCCGCGGTTCAGGAGCAGTTATGTCGCGCGCGAAACCGCCGAGGCTGACGGCATGGCCTCGCATCATGTGGCCCTGGTCAAGACCATGCGCATGGTGGCCGATGGCGATGCCGCCTTTGCGGTCGGTGGCGGCTTGCCGCCGGCGGTCCGGCTCTACACGGCTGGCGCGGTGGATTATCTGCGCGCCATCGGCGATGGCCGCATGCCGGCGGCCGAGCGCGTGGTGATGCTGGAGCGAGCCGCCAGTCGCTTCGCCGCGGTGCTGCAACAGCCCGACGCCGCGAGCCGGGCCACCTGGGCCGCTTATATGCTCGGCAAGTCACGAGCCGCCATTGCGCGCCTGGTGCCGCCTGCCGATGCCTGCGATGTGACGTCTGCGGCAGAATCGTTCCAGCAGGTCCGCTCGCTGGCCCGCCAGGGCAGCCCCGATCCGCTTGGCCTGGCGCTGGCCAGCTATGGCGAAGAGGCACGGTTGCATCTCGATATGGCCGATGCGCCGCAATCCTGCGAGGCCGGTCGCAACGGGCAGGCTTTGCTGCGGGCGGTGACGCTCTACGCCGATCAGGCCAATCAGGAAAGTAACAGCAGCGGCAACGATTCGCTGCGGATCGTTTTGCACCGGATTCTTGATGATGACGCTCTGCTGCGCAGCGCCGCGGCGCAGCCGCTGCTGCAGCGCCTGCTGGTGGCCCATCTGCTGTATGGGGAACGCTACGCTGTCGATATCGACGATGGACCGCTTTTGCGCGGACGGAGCGGCGGCAGCGCTGCGGTGGAGCGTCTGCTCGCGGTGCTGGACGCGCAGGGGCTGCCGGCTGTGGCCGGCATCGATCGCCTGGCTGTCCTTGCTTATGACCTTGGCCGGTTCGATCTGGCGGGACGGCTCGCGGATCGGGCTGCCGGACCGCTGGCTGGCTGGGTGAAGGCCAAGCTCGCCCTGCGCGCCGGCGATCGCGACGGCGCCGCGGCGCAGTATGCGATTGCGGTTCGTGCGGTGACGCCGGGCGGCGCTGATCTCGAACCCGGTCTGCGGTTCCGTCTGCGTGGCGAGCAGGGCACGCTGGCCCTGGCGCGCGGCGACTATGTGCAGGCGCTGGAGCATCTGTATGGGGCGGCACCGGTCTACTGGTCGGACCTTGCCTATGTTGCCGAGCGGGTTGTGTCTTCGGATGAACTGAAACGCTTCATCGATGCGGCCGTGCCGGAAAGTGGCGATCAGGGCCCGAAGGATCAATGGGGTCGCATTCCGCCCAAGCCAGATATGGAATTGCGCCAGCTGCTGGCGCGTCGTCTGGTGCGCGAGGGACGGGTCGCCGAGGCCATTCCCTATTTCCCGGTCCGCTGGCAGCCCCACTGGTCAGGGCGGCCGATGCCGGTCCGGCAGCAGGCCGCGGATTATGCGGCGGCCCTGCGGGCCGCCGACAAGGCCTGGACCGGGATCGGCCGCGCGGAAGGATTGTATGCTGCGGCCCGGCTGGCCCGGTACAGCGGCATGGAGATCATGGGCTACGAGCAGGCGCCCGATTTCTTCATCTTCAATGGCGCTTATGATGTCGGCTCCGGGCAGACGGATGTGCAGGTGGGTCCGTTCGTGACGCGAGGCGAGGTCGAGCGCTTCGAGGCCAGCACGCCGGTCTCCGACCAGCGCTTTCACTATCGCTATCTGGCGGTGAGCCAGGTCATTGCGGCGGCCGACCAGCTGCCGCCGCGGTCGCAGGCCTTCGCCGCCGTACTGTGCCATGCCTCCGTCTGGCTGCAGAGCGTCGGCGCCATCGAACAATCCGATGCGATATACCGGCGCTATCTGCGTGAAGGTGCCTATGTATCCTGGGGGGCGCAGTTCGGTCTGGATTGCCCGGCGCCGGATTTTGCCGGCGCGCATAAACGGCAATGGGACTATTATGTGCTGCCGGTCAAACGTTGGCTCAAGGCGAACCTGGCTGTTGTCATCGCCGGTATCGCGCTGGTGGCTGTAGGCGGTGCGGTCGCGATACGACGCCGGCGGCGCACCGCTTAATTGCCGGTCGCCGCGGCCAGCGCCGCCTGGCGCGCATTCTTCAGGGCACGTTGCGACTGTGCCGGATCGTGTTTCAGCGCGCGCGCCAGCAGCAGGCCACCGACCAGCACGGCCAGCACGGCATGGGCACGATCTTCCGCCTGGCGTTTTGTCGACGCCTCGATCACGCCGCTGAAGAGGGTCAGCAGTTTCGCGATGCCGTCCTCGTACGCTGCCTGCACTACGCCGCCGGCGCGCTGGGCTTCCATGCCGACCGACGCCATGACGCAGCCATGCTCCGGCCGGTCGCGATGTGCCTCGGTCAGATAGGTTTCCACCACGGCTTCCAGCGCCTGGCCTTCTGGCGCCTTGGCGGCGATGGCCAGCAGGCGGGCGCGCATGGCCGCCAGGGCCTCGGTTACCGCCGCGGCGGCAAGGTCGTCTTTCGAGGCGAAATGCCGGTAGAAGCCGCCATGGGTGAGGCCGGCTTCAGCCATCACCTCGGCCAGGCCGGTTTCGGCCAGTCCTTTGCCGCGGATCATGCGGCCGGCCGTTTTGACGATCTGGCGGCGGGTTTCCGCCTTTTCCTCGGCCGAGCGACGCATGAAGACCTTTCTGCGCTGCAAAAAAAAGCGCTTGACGGATAGATGATAGCAATCATCTAAATAGGACGGCAAGAGAAATTACGGAGAGCCGCCCATGTCGACCACCCTGTCCGCCCATGATCCCATCGTCATCGCATCCGCCATCCGCACGCCGCTGGGGCGTTTCGGCGGCGCGCTCGCTTCAGTGGCGGCCAACGAACTTGGCGCCGTGGCCATCAAGGCGGCCTTGGAACGTGCCGGGGTGAAGGGCGATGAGATCGACGAGGTGCTGATGGGCTGCGTGCTGCCGGCGGGCCAGGGCCAGGCACCGGCACGGCAGGCGGCACGCAAGGCCGGGCTGCCCGATCACGTTGGCGCCGTCACCATCAACAAGGTCTGCGGTTCGGGCATGCGCGCCACCATGCTGGCCCATGACATGCTGCGCGCCGGTTCGGCCGATATCATGGTGGCCGGCGGCATGGAGAGCATGTCGGGTGCGCCGTATCTGCTGCCGCAGATGCGGTTCGGCCATAAGGCCGGCCATACCAGGGTGCTGGATCACATGGCGCTGGATGGCCTGGAAGACGCCTATGAGCGCGACCGCGCCATGGGCACCTTTGGCGAGGATTGTGCCGCGAAATACGGCTTCACCCGTGCCGAGCAGGATGCCTATGCGATCGAGACGCTGACCCGCGCCCGCAAGGCCGTGGAAAGCGGCTGGTTCGATGCCGAGATCGTCAGCGTCACGCCGACGGTGAAGGGCGCCGAAACCGTCAGCCGCGACGAGAATCCGCTGAAAGTCAGCCCCGAGAAGATTCCGACCCTGAAGGCCGCCTTCAAGGCCAACGGCACCATTACGCCGGCCAGTTCCAGCGCCAATGCCGATGGCGCGGCCGCCATGGTGCTGACCCGTGCCTCGCTGGCACAGGAGCGTGGCCTGCCGGTGGTGGCGCGGATCGTGGGCCATGCCGTGCATGCCCAGGATCCGGCCTGGTTCACCACCGCGCCGATCCCGGCGATCCGAAAGCTGCTGGGCAGGATCGACTGGAGCGTCAACGACGTCGACCTGTTCGAGATCAACGAGGCTTTCGCGGCCGTGCCGATGGCGGCGATGCGCGAGCTGAATATCGGCCACGACCGGGTCAACGTGCTGGGCGGCGCTTGCGCACTCGGCCATCCGATCGGCGCCACCGGCGCGCGGATTATCGTCACCTTGCTCAATGCGCTGGAACGCTCGGGCGGCAAGCGCGGCGTCGCCTCGCTCTGCATCGGCGGCGGCGAAGCCACGGCGATTGCCATCGAGCGCGCCGCATGAAACCCGCCCTGTCCTATGCGCCGCTGATCGTGCTGCTGACGGCGCTGGCCGCTATCGGCATGCTGTCGACCAATATCTATCTGCCGGCCCTGCCGGTGATCGGCCAGGCGTTGCAGGCCGATGCCGATACGGTGCGCCTGACGCTGACGACCTATCTTGCGGTCTTTGCGGTCTGCCAGCTGGTCGCCGGACCGCTTTCGGATCGCTACGGCCGCCGGCCGGTTCTGGTGGTGGGCCTGGCGCTGTTCTTCGCCGCGACGCTGCTTTGCGCCACAGCAATGGATATCGAGACGCTGATCGTCGGACGCGCGTTGCAGGCGGTCGGCGCCTGCGCGGCCTCGGTGGTCGGCCGTGCCATGGCGCGCGATCTGTTCGATGGCGCCGCTCTGGGCAAGGCGCTCGGTCTCATCATGACCGGTGTGGCGGTCGCACCCGGTTTCGGCCCTCTGCTCGGCGGCCTGCTGCAGGAAGCGTTCAACTGGCGCGCGCCGTTCTATGCGGTGGCCGGTTTCGGCATCGTCATCCTGCTGCTGGTGCTGCGCCTCCTGGGCGAGACCCGGCCGGCAACCACCCATCGCCCGGGCCTGGGCGGCGCTTTCGCGGCCTATGGCAGCCTGCTGGCCAGTCCGCTGTTCCTGCAGCCGGCCCTTGCCACCACCTGTGCGCTGGGCGCGCTGTTCGCTTTCTTCGCCGGTGCGCCGGGCCTGTTCATCGCCGCCTATGGCCAGAGCCCGACCGGCTTCGGCCTGATCTCCAGTTTCACGGTGTTTGCTGTCTTTGCCGGCGGCTACAGCGCGCCGAAGCTGATGCGTCGTTTCGGTGCGGCAACGGCCAGTCGCATCGGTTTTCTGGTGCTCAGCGCCGGGGCTGCACTGATGTTGGCACAGGTCAGCATCCTGCCGGGCCTGTGGCCGGCCATCGGCGCCACGCTGGTCTTCCTCTATGGCATCGGCATCGTCAATCCGCTCACCGTGTCAGCCGCCCTGCAGCCGTTTCCGCAGCGCGCCGGTGCAGCCTCTGCCCTGATCGGCGCCCTGCAGATGGCTGGCGCCACCCTCGGCGCGGCGCTGGTCAACCTGCTGCCGCTGCCGGGCGTGCAGCCGATGCCGATGGCCATGCTGGTGATGGCGCTGCTCGGTCTGGTCAGCATGCTGCCGCGGCCGCAGCCGGTGGTCACGCCGGCGTAACCTGAACGATCGTGGCCTGAGGGTTCCCTTCAGGCCTGCCGGGCCTCTATTCTCCTGCGGATCATATCGCAGGAGAATCGCCATGGACGTGCGCGCCGCTGTCGCTTTCGAAGCCAAGAAGCCGCTCAGCATCGAGACCGTGAAGCTGGGCGGCCCGCGCGCCGGCGAAGTGCTGGTCGAGATCAAGGCCACCGGCGTCTGCCATACCGATGCCTATACGCTGTCCGGCCTCGATAGCGAGGGCAAGTTTCCCTGCATCCTCGGCCATGAAGGTGCCGGCGTGGTGGTCGATATCGGTCCCGGTGTCACCAGCGTGAAGAAGGGCGATCACGTCATTCCGCTCTACACGCCGGAATGCCGCCAGTGCGACTACTGTCTGAGCCGCAAGACCAATCTCTGCCAGTCGATCCGCATCACCCAGGGCGCCGGCCAGATGCCTGATGGCACCAGCCGCTTCAAATGCCGCGGCGAAACCGTGTGGCATTACATGGGCACCTCCACCTTCGCCAACTACACGGTGCTGCCCGAGATCGCGGTGGCCAAGATCCGGCCGGATGCGCCGTTCGAGAAGGTCTGCTATATCGGCTGCGGCGTCACCACCGGCATCGGCGCTGTGGTCTACACCGCCAAAGTGCAGGCCGGCGCCAATGTGGTGGTCTTCGGTCTCGGTGGCATCGGGTTGAACGTGATCCAGGGCGCCCGCATGGTTGGCGCCGACCGCATCATCGGCGTCGACATCAATCCGGCGCGTAAAGCGATGGCCGAGAAATTCGGCATGACGCATTTCGTCAATCCGAAAGACATGAAGGACGACGAGCTGGTGCCGCATCTGGTCGAGCTGACCAAGGGCGGTGCCGATTTCAGCTTCGAATGCATCGGCAACACCAAGACGATGCGCCAGGCGCTGGAATGCTGCCACAAGGGCTGGGGCGAATCTGTCATCATTGGTGTGGCGCCCTCGGGCGCGGAAATCTCCACGCGGCCGTTCCAGCTGGTGACGGGTCGGGTCTGGAAGGGCTCGGCCTTCGGCGGCGCGCGCGGGCGCAGCGACGTGCCGCAGATCGTCGACTGGTACATGGACGGCAAGATCAACATCGATGACCTGATCACCCATGTGATGCCGCTGGACAAAATCAACGATGCCTTCGATCTGATGCATGAAGGCAAGTCGATCCGCTCGGTGGTCACGTTTTAATGGAACGCATTAAAAACTGGGCCTGCTTCGACGGTCAGCAACAGGTTTGGCGCCATCGTTCGGCCGTGCTGGGCTGCGACATGGAATTCGCCGTCTACCTGCCGGCCCAGGCCGCCGACAAGGGCACGCATCTGCCGGTGCTGTATTATCTCTCAGGGCTCACCTGCACCTGGGAGAATATGGTGGCCAAGGCCGGCGCCCAGCGCTATGCCGCCGAGCATGGCCTGATCCTGATCGTGCCAGACACCAGTCCGCGCGGCGTGGCCATTCCCGGCGAGGATGATGCTTACGATTTCGGCTCCGGCGCCGGCTTCTATGTCGATGCTTTACTGTCGCCGTGGTCGCGGCATTACCGCATGTATTCCTACGTCACCGAAGAATTGCCGGCACTGGTGGCGCAGCATTTCCCGGTGGAGGCGGCGCGCAGCGGCATCTTCGGCCATTCGATGGGCGGCCATGGCGCGCTGGTCTGCGCCTTTCGCAATCCGCAGCGCTATAAATCCGTCTCGGCCTTCGCGCCGATTGTCGCGCCATCGCAGGTACCCTGGGGCGAGAAGGCCTTCACCGGGTATCTGGGCGCCGACCGTTCCACGTGGAACGCCTGGGATGCCACGCAGCTGGCCGCCACCACCGACTGGCACAAACCGGTGCTGATCGACCAGGGCACGGCGGATGAATTCCTGGAGCCGCAGCTCAAGCCACAGCTGCTGGCCAATGCCTGTGCGGCTGTGGGCATGCCGCTGACACTCCGGCTGCAGGCCGGCTACGACCACAGCTATTATTTCATCGCCAGCTTCATCGGCGACCACATCGCCCATCACGCAGCCCAACTCAAACGCTAGTCGGCGGCGTCGGTCTTCACCGGACCATAGGCATCGGCAGGCGCATGGCTGTCGATGAAATGCAGCAGCATGCTGTGCACGCCAGCATCGCTCATCAGGCGGCGATGACCCAGCCCGTCAACAATGCGGAACTGCGCGGCCGTCCAGGCCGCAGCATTCTCCTGGCTGTGCTGCAGCGGCACCACGCGGTCATCGCGGCTGTGCAGGATCAGGCCTGGCATCGCCAGGCTGCGCAGCTTGGGCGGCAGGTAAAGTGAGTCCATGCTGCGGCCGACCAGCCGCTCGATGGCTGTGAAGACGCGCGCGGTCTGTGCTGCATCCAGTTTCAGCATGGTCATCAGCGCGGCAGCGAACAGGCGCGGATGGTTGGGCGGCGCCAGCAGAGCCAGGCGCTGCGTCTTCAGCCCCAGTTCGGCAGCAGCAAGCACTGTGGCGGTGCCGCCCATGGAATGCGCGATGGTGGTGTGGATCGGCGCGGCACCGATGGCTTCGGCCTCGCGCCCCACAGCGGCAACCGCGGCGGCCAGCACCGGGATCGAGGTCACCCCGGCAGTGCCGACCGCACTGCGGCCATGGCCCGGCAGATCGAGGGCCAGCACGCGAAAGCCGCGTGTCACCAGCTTGTCGATCAGCGGTGCCCAGCTGACATGATCGTCCTCCCAGCCATGCACCAGCAGGATGGTGGGATCGCCGGCCCGGCCGAAGCTCCAGGCAGCGACCGGCCCGAAGGGACTTTCAGCGCCAAAGGGTGTTTCACGTGAAACATACCGGGAACGATCGGGTCGGGGTTTCTGCCAGGGCCGCAGGAACAGCCGTGCGGCCCGTTCGGCGGCCCATGCGGGCGCCAGGGCGAACCCGGCCTGAATCAGGCTGCGCTGGCCTATAAAGGCTAATAATGCACGAATGTTCGTGCTTTTATTGACGTTGGGGGCGGACTTAGCTTTGGACATGATTGGACCTGTGCGGTGGGGAGGGTCTGCCGCAGAATATAGAACGGTCGTACTATTTCAAGTTCTATTTCTCGGTCCGGTCTAGCCGAATTTCTACTTCCCGGTCGACGTATTCCCATTCTGGAGTAGCGCGCAGCGCTGCCAGCAGACCGTCGAAGGCCGCGGTATCGGCGGGCGCGAACTCGAACCAGGTGAGGAAGTCGAAGGGCTCTCCCAGATCGCGGGCATGGAACAGTTTACGCGCGACGGCGGGCAGATAGGTCATGCCGATGGCGATATGGCGCGATTGCTCCTCGATGATCGCCCGCCGCTCGTCCTGGGCCAGCAGCCACCAGGCCGCGGTCTTGCGGATCGGGATCAGCGCGGCGCAGCGCGCCTCGGGACGGCCCAGTCCCGGCTGTATGGCGGTCAGGGCCTTGCGCTCGGCCTCGCTTGTGTAGCGCAGATTGCTGGCCACGCCGCGCAGCTGCCAGGGGGAATCTTCCGCCTCCAGCAACCCGTCATACAGCGACAAGCATGACGCCATCGGCAGGCCGTCGCCGGCCAGTGTGGTGATGGACAGAATCTTCCACGGCCCCGTCGGCCCGCCGACGAAGCTGGTAAAGCGCGATTCCATTTTTGGATTCCCCCGGTGCAACCGGGGCGCTGAGACCCGGCGTCAGCCCAGTTTTACCGCAGTTCCACTGGCGGCGACCATCAACATTTGGCGATCACTGCCGCCGATCTGCTGGTAATCCAGGTCCATGCCGATCACGGCATCGGCGCCCAGTGCCTGGGCTTCCTCCGTCAGGCTTTCCAGCGCCAGCGCCTTGGCCTTGCGCAGTTCCTTTTCGTAAGAGCCCGACCGGCCGCCCAGGATGTCGGTGATGCCGGCGAAAAAGTCGCGGAAGACATTGGTGCCCATCACGGCTTCGCCGGCGACGATGCCGAGATAGCTGGCGACCTTGCGGCCCTCGACGCTGTCGGTGGTGGTGAGGATCATGGCTGGCGCTCCGTGGTTGTCCGACCAGCAGCTTAGGCAGGATGCCTTGATTTCGCCATCTGCCGGGGCTACCCCTCATAGCCATGACTGATCGCCGCCGCTTCCTGCTCGCCATGGCCATCGCCGCAACCGCAGCGCAGGTCCCCTTTGCCGCCGCCTATGCCGCCGCTCCGGCGGGCAGCGCCAAGCTGACGCCCCAGGACCGCACCGATCTCGACCGCATTTCCGAATATTTCAACCGCGTGCGGACCATGCAGGGCCGTTTCCTGCAGGTCGCCCCCGATGGCGGCGCGGCCGAGGGCAAGATCTACATGAGCCGCCCGGGCCGCTTCCGCTTCGAATTCGACCCGCCGGTGCCGATGCTGATCGTGTCGGACGGCGCCTATATCATCATGGAAGACCGCGAGCTGAAATCGGTGGAGCGCATTCCGCTGGGTGCGACCCCGCTGGATCTGCTGCTGCGCGACAAGGTGGTGTTCGACGACAGCGTCGGCATTTCCAAGGTGGAACGCGGGGCCGCCATCCTGCGGGTGACGCTGTTTGCGCCGGACCGACCCAAGGAAGGCTCGCTCACCGTGGTCTTCGGCGACAAGCCGCTGGAATTTGCCGGCTGGACCGTCACCGATGCCCAGGGCAAGGTCACCTCGATCACGCTCAACCAGATCGACTTCAACCCGCAGATCAATCCCCGCCTGTACACCTACGGTGACCGGCCGGCGGTGGAGCGCGCCCTGCAGCAGCGCCGCTGAGCGGCCGGCGACACCATACCGTGGTACCATCAGGTAACTGCCCGGCCCCGTAGAATGGCGGGCGGGTATACCATCTGGTTATGGGGCAGGGTCACGGTGTCATAAGCCGCTGCAATCCCGTGAACTTTCGTCGAAAAACCTGCGATTTGACCGGCACGGCGGTTGCGGCCCTTCCGAAGGCTGCTATAACCTCGGCCCCTGAAGGGCACTCACAGAAACCCGGGTTTTGCCCGGGGTCAGAAAACCCGAAGGTCAGCATGAATATCCATGAATACCAGGCGAAAAGCCTGCTCGCGAAATACGGCGTCGCCGTCCCGCGTGGCGGAGTCGCGTTCACCGCCGATGAGGCGCTCACCGTTGCCAAGCAGCTTGGCGGTCCGGTCTGGGTGGTGAAGGCCCAGATCCATGCCGGCGGCCGCGGCAAGGGCGGCGGCGTCAAGGTGGTGAAGTCGCTCGACGATGTGGCCGCGCAGTCTAAGAGCATTCTCGGCATGACCCTGGTCACTCACCAGACCGGTCCCGAGGGCAAGCTGGTCAAGCGCCTCTATATCGAGGAAGGCTGCGACATCAAGCGCGAGCTTTACCTGAGCTTCCTGGTCGACCGCGCCACCTCGCGCATCACCGTGATGGCTTCGACCGAAGGCGGTATGGAGATCGAAGAGGTCGCCGCCTCGCATCCCGAGAAAATCCTCAAAGTCGCCATCGACCCGGCCAGCGGCCTGCAGCCGCATCATGCGCGCCAGATCGCCTTCGGCCTCGGCCTCGAAGGCAAGCAGGTGCAGTCGGCGGTGAAGTTCATGCAGGCGATGTACGAGGCCTTCGTGGCGCTCGACGCCTCCATCGTTGAAATCAACCCGCTGGTCGTCACCGGTGCCGGCGAGATGATCGCGCTGGATGCCAAGATGAACTTCGACGACAACGCGCTGTACCGCCACAAGGATGTGGAAGACATGCGCGATCCGGACGAGGAAGACGCGTCCGAACTCGAAGCCGCCAAGTGGTCGCTGAATTACGTCAAGCTCGATGGCGAGATTGGCTGCATGGTCAATGGCGCCGGCCTGGCCATGGCCACCATGGATATCATCAAGCTGTACGGCTCCGAGCCGGCCAACTTCCTCGATGTCGGCGGCGGCGCTACCAAGGAACGCGTCACGGCGGCTTTCAAGATCATTCTTGGCGACAAGAGTGTGAAGGGCATCCTGGTCAACATCTTCGGCGGCATCATGCGTTGCGACGTCATCGCCGAGGGCGTGGTCGCCGCGGCCCGCGAGGTCAAACTCGCCGTGCCGCTGGTGGTGCGCCTGGAAGGCACCAACGTCGATCTGGGCAAGAAGATCATGGCCGAGAGCGGCCTGCCGATCATCTCTGCCGACAATCTCGCCGACGCCGCCGAAAAGGTGGTGAAGGCCGTGAAGGGAGCCAAGTAACATGGCTGTTCTCGTCAACAAGGACACCAAGGTCATCTGCCAGGGCATCACCGGCAGCCAGGGCACCTTCCACAGCGAACAGGCGATTGCCTACGGCACCAAGATGGTCGGCGGCGTCACCCCGGGTAAAGGCGGCACGCAGCATATCGGCCTGCCGGTGTTCAACACCGTCGCCGACGCCGTCGAAAAGACCGGCGCCAATGCCTCGGTGATCTATGTCCCGCCGCCGTTCGCGGCCGACTCGATCCTGGAAGCCATCGACGCGGAAATTCCGCTGGTGGTCTGCATCACCGAAGGCATCCCGGTGCTCGACATGGTCAAGGTCAAGCGCGCCCTCACCGGCTCGAAGACCCGCCTGATCGGCCCGAACTGCCCGGGCGTCATCACGCCCGGCGAATGCAAGATCGGCATCATGCCCGGCCATATCCATCGCCGCGGCAAGGTCGGCATCGTGTCGCGTTCCGGCACGCTGACCTACGAAGCCGTCGCACAGACGACCGCCGCGGGTCTGGGTCAGACCACCTGCATCGGCATCGGCGGCGATCCGGTCAACGGCACCAACTTCATCGACGCGCTGGATCTGTTCCTCGGCGACGACGAGACCCAGTACATCATCATGATCGGCGAAATCGGCGGCAGCGCCGAGGAAGAAGCCGCCGAATTCCTGATGAAGTCGAAGGTGAAGAAGCCGACGGTCGGCTTCATCGCCGGTCGTACCGCGCCTCCGGGCCGCCGCATGGGTCATGCCGGCGCCATCATCTCGGGCGGCAAGGGCGATGCGAATACCAAGCTGGAGGCCATGCGTTCGGCCGGCATCCGAGTTTCGGAAAGTCCGGCAGCGCTCGGCACCACCCTGGTCGATTTCTTGAACGGCAAGTAAACGGGAACATAGAGGGCGGCGCCGGCCAACAAGCGGCGCCACGACATCGATGACGGCGCAGCTTGAACGCACGCAATTTCTCTACGGTGGCAACAGCACCTTCGTGGAGGAGCTGTACGCCAAGTACGTAGCCAACCCCGACAGCGTCGACGCCTCGTGGAAGCAATTCTTCGAGGCGCTCGGCGATGACTTCGCCAGGCCGAGCGACGCCCTGAGCCGGGCCTCCTGGGCGCCGGCCAATGCGCTGATCCAGCTGGACGATGAAGGTCTGTTGGGCGCGCAGGGCAAGGCGGCGAAGGCGGCCGACCGCGCGGTCAAGGGCGGCGCTTCGCCGGCCGATGCCCGCAATGCGGCGCTGGACACCATCCGCGCTGCCATGCTGATCCGCAACTACCGCATCCGCGGCCATCTGATGGCCAATCTGGACCCGCTGGGCATCCAGGCGCCGGGCGCGCATCCGGAGCTGGAACCGGAATCCTACGGCTTCACCGAAGCCGACATGGACCGGCCGATCTTCATCGACAATATGCTGGGGCTGGAAAGCTCCACGCTACGTGAAATCCTGCAGATCCTGCGCCGCACCTACTGCGCCAGCATCGGCGTGGAGTTCATGCACATCTACCATCCGGAGCAGAAAGCCTGGATCCAGGAGCGCATCGAAGGCCGCGACAAGGAAGTGCAGTTTACGCCCGAGGGCAAGAAGGCGATCCTGAAGAAGCTGGTGGAAGGCGAGATTTTCGAGCGCTTCTGCCACATGAAGTTCACCGGCACCAAGCGTTTCGGCCTGGAAGGCGGCGAAGCGCTGATCCCGGCGATGGAAGCCATCATCAAGCGTGGCGGCCAGCTCGGCCTGCAGGATATCGAGTTGGGCATGCCGCATCGCGGCCGCCTCAACCTGCTCGCTAACGTGATGGCCAAGCCCTATCGCGCCATCTTCACCGAATTCAAGGGCATGGCCTACCACCCGGACGATTTCCAGGGCTCGGGCGATGTGAAGTACCATCTCGGCGTGTCGTCGGACCGCGAGTTCGATGGCAACAAGGTGCATCTCTCTATGGCGGCCAATCCGTCGCATCTCGAGATCGTCAATCCGGTCTGCCTCGGCAAGTCGCGCGCCAAGCAGACCCAGATGGGCGATATCGAACGCGGCCAGGTGATGACCGTGCTGCTGCATGGCGACGCGGCCTTTGCCGGCCAGGGCGTGGTGGCGGAATGCTTTGCACTGTCTGAGCTGCGCGGCTATCGCACCGGCGGCACCATCCACATCATCGTCAACAACCAGATTGGCTTCACCACCAATCCGTCCTACTCGCGCTCCTCGCCCTATCCGTCGGATGGCGCCAAGGTGGTGCAGGCGCCGATCTTCCATGTGAACGGCGATGATCCGGAAGCCGTGACCCATGTGGCCAAGATCGCCGTGGAGTTCCGCCAGAAGTTCAAGAAGGACGTGGTCGTCGACCTGTTCTGCTATCGCCGTCACGGCCATAATGAGACGGACGATCCGTCCTTCACCCAGCCGATCATGTACCGCACGATCGCGACGCACCCGACCACGCGTCAGATCTATGCCAAGCGCCTGGTCGACGAAGGCACGCTGACCGAGGCCGAAGCCGAGGCGATGGTGACCGACTTCCAGAACCAGCTGGAAGAGGAACTGGAAGCGTCCAAGTCGTTCAAGCCGAACAAGGCCGACTGGCTGGAAGGCAAGTGGGCCGGTCTGGAGATCGCCTCGGGCGACGAGCGCCGCGGCACCACGGCGGTCGAGATCGAGACCCTGAAGAAGGTCGGTCTGGCCATCACGACGGTGCCGGACGGCTTCAACATCCACAAGACGCTGGCACGCAACACCGCCAACCGCCGTGCCGCCATCGAGGCGGGCGAGGGTATCGACTGGGCGACCGGCGAAGCGCTGGCTTTCGGCTCGCTGCAGGTGGAAGGCTATGGCGTGCGCCTGTCGGGCCAGGATTGCGGCCGCGGCACCTTCAGCCAGCGCCACAGCGTCTGGCATGACCAGCAGAGCGAAGAGCGCTATGTGCCGCTCAACCATATCGCCGAGGGTCAGGCCAATTACGAAGTGATCGACAGCCTGCTCTCCGAGGTGGCTGTCCTCGGCTATGAATACGGCTACAGCCTGGCCGAGCCGAACACGCTGGTCATGTGGGAAGGCCAGTTCGGCGATTTCGCCAATGGCGCCCAGGTGGTGTTCGACCAGTTCATCTCTTCGGGCGAAGCCAAGTGGATGCGCATGTCGGGTCTCGCCGTGCTGCTGCCCCATGGCTATGAAGGCCAGGGTCCCGAGCACAGCTCGGCCCGCCTGGAGCGCTATCTGCAGCTCTGCGCCGAAGACAACATGCAGGTGGCGAACTGCACCACGCCGGCCAACTACTTCCACGTCCTGCGCCGGCAGGTGCACCGCAAGTTCCGCAAGCCGCTGATCCTGATGACGCCGAAGTCGCTGCTGCGTCACAAGCTGGCGGTCTCGAAGCTGGAAGAGATGGGTCCCGGCTCGTCCTTCCATCGCGTGCTATGGGACGACGCACAGCCGGCCGACGACGCCAAGGTCAAGCGCGTGATCCTGTGCTCGGGCAAGGTCTATTACGACCTGTTCGAGGAACGTCAGAAGCGCGAGATGAAGGACACCGTGATCCTGCGCCTGGAACAGCTTTACCCGTTCCCGCACAAGGCGCTGATCAAGGAGCTTGGCCGCTACAAGAATGCCAAGACCGTCGTCTGGTGCCAGGAAGAGCCGAAGAACATGGGCGCCTGGGCCTTCGTCGAGCCGTATATCGAAACCACGCTCACCGAGCTGGGGCTGAAGTCGAAGCGTCCGGTCTATGCCGGCCGCGTCGAAGCCGCTTCGCCCGCCACCGGCCTGATGAGCAAGCACAACCAGCAGCAGGCCAAGCTGGTGGATGACGCCTTAACCGCATAATTGCTGAAGACGCACGGGAAACCGAGGGGCGTTTTTTAGGACAAGGGAAGTACATCATGGCAGTTGAAATCCGCGTTCCGCAGCTGGCGGAATCGATCTCCGAGGCGACCATCGGCAAGTGGTCGGTCAAGGCTGGCGATGCGGTCGCCCGCGACCAGCTCCTGGTCGAACTCGAGACCGACAAGGTGACCGTCGAGGTGAATGCGCCGGAAGCCGGCACCCTGGGCGAAATCCTCGCCGCCGAAGGCGCCACCGTGCAGGTCGGCGATCTCTTGGCCACGCTCACCGCTGGCGCCGGCGCTGCGAAGCCCGCCGCCAAGCCCGCTGCGGCTCCGGCCGCGGCCCCCGCTCCGGCGCCGGCTGCCAAGCCCGCCGCCGCTCCGGCTGCTGCGGCACCCGCCGCCGGCCAGGCGCTGCCGGCCGCTGCCAAGCTGGCCGCCGAAAAGAACGTCAATGTCTCGGGCGTCACCGGCTCGGGCCGGGATGGCCGCGTCACCAAGGGCGACGTGATGGATATTATTGCCGGCGGCGCTGCGGCTCCGGCCGCGCGCCCGTCGGTGCCGGCCGGCCCGCGTGCCAATGGCGAGCGCGAAGAACGCCAGCGCATGTCCAAGCTGCGCCAGGTGATCGCCCGTCGCCTCAAGGAAGCCCAGAATACCGCCGCGCTCCTCACCACCTTCAACGAGGTGGACATGTCGGCGCTGATGGCTGCCCGCAAGCTCTATGTCGACAACTTCGAAAAGAAGCACGGCGTGCGGCTGGGCTTCATGTCCTTCTTCGTCAAGGCCTGCGTCCAGGCACTGAAGGAATTCCCGGCGGTGAATGCCGAGATCGAGGGCGACGAGATCGTCTTCAAGAACTACTACAACATCGGCTGCGCCGTTTCGACGCCGACCGGCCTCGTCGTCCCCGTCATCCGTGACGCCGACCAGCTGTCGTTTGCCGGCATCGAGAAGACCATCTCCGACCTGGGCAAGCGCGCCCGCGACGGCAAGCTCGGTATCGACGAGCTGCAGGGCGGCAGCTTCAGCATCACCAATGGCGGCGTGTTCGGCTCGCTGATGTCGACCCCGATCATCAATCCGCCGCAGTCGGCCATTCTGGGCATGCACAAGATCCAGGATCGTCCGATGGCTGTGAACGGCCAGGTGGTGATCCGTCCGATGATGTATGTGGCGCTGACCTACGATCACCGCATCGTCGACGGCCGCGAGGCGGTCAGCTTCCTGGTGCGCGTCAAGGAATCGCTCGAAGATCCACAGCGTCTCCTCTACGAGATGTAAGAGCCAATGGCCGGGGCGATGATCGTCCGCGTCTGGAGCACGGCCTATGCGCCGGGACGGATCGGGGAGTTCATCGCCTTTGCCGACCAGCGTCTGCAGCCTTTCTTCCGCGACCAGAATGGCTGCCTCGCCTGCTTCTTCACCCATGACGAACAGGAATGGCGCACGATCACCTTCTGGCGCGATGCGGCGGCGGTGGAGGCGGTGAAGGACTCTGCCATCTACGCCGCCATCTTGGCCGATCTGGTCGCCAGCGGCCTGCTGATTGGCAGCCAGCAGGTCAAGAAGCTGAATTTCGCCGGCGGCGGCCTATATGGCCCGTTACCGCTTTGAAGACTGGGCCACGTTAAGTTTCCGGAGAACCATCCATGAGTGAACAGGCTTTCGACGTTGTCATCATTGGCGCCGGTCCCGGCGGCTACACCATGGCGATCCGCTGCGCCCAGCTCGGCATGAATACCGCCGTGGTGGAGAAGGATGCCGGCCTGGGCGGCACCTGCACGAATGTCGGCTGCATCCCGTCCAAGGCGCTGTTGCATTCCTCCGAGCTGTATCACACGGCTGCTCACGGCTTCACCCAGCATGGCATCAAGGTCGGCAAGATCGATATCGATCTGCCGGCGATGATGGCGCAGAAGCAGAGCGTGGTGACGGCCTCGAACAAGGGTATCGAATTCCTATTCAAGAAGAACAAGATCACCTGGTTGAAGGGCACCGGCAAGCTGCTGGGCGGCGGCAAGGTGGAAGTGACCGGCGAGAGCAAGGGCACCTATGCGGCCAAGCATATCGTCATTGCAACCGGTTCCGAAGTCACGCCGCTGAAGGGCATCGAGATCGACGAGAAGCAGGTGGTGTCGTCCACCGGCGCGCTCAAACTGCCGGCCGTGCCGAAGAGCCTGGTGGTGATCGGCGGCGGTGTGATCGGGCTGGAACTTGGCTCGGTCTGGCTGCGCCTTGGCGCCGAGGTGACGGTTGTTGAGTTCCTCGATCGCATTCTGCCGACCAATGACGGCGAAGTGTCGAAGCAGATGCAGCGCATCCTGGCCAAGCAGGGCATGAAGTTCAAACTCGGCACCAAGGTGACCGCCGCCAAGCCGGGCAAGGCCGGCGTGGCGCTGACCATGGAGCCGGCAGCCGGCGGCGACAAGGAAGAAGTCACCGCCGATGTGGTGCTGGTCTCGATCGGCCGTCGTCCCTATACCACCGGCCTCGGCCTGGACGCTGCCGGCGTGCAGCTGGACGAGCGCGGCCGCGTGAAGACCGACGGTCATTTCCAGACCACTGCCAAGGGTATCTATGCCATCGGCGACGCCATCATCGGCCCCATGCTGGCGCATAAGGCGGATGAGGAGGGCATGGTGCTGGCCGAGATGCTGGCCGGCCAGAAGCCGCATATCAACTACGACGCCATTCCAGGCGTGGTCTACACCTGGCCGGAAGTGGCCAGTGTCGGCAAGACCGAGGAAGAACTGAAGGCCGCGGGCATCGCCTACAAGACCGGCAAGTTCCCCTTCACGGCCAATGCGCGCGCCCGCGCCATGACCATGACGGACGGTTTCGTGAAAATCCTGGAAGACGAGAAGACCAAGAAGGTGGTCGGCGCCCATATCATCGGCGCCGATGCCGGTCATCTGATCCAGGAACTGGTGATGGCGATCGAGTTCGGCGCCTCGGCCGAGGATATCTACCGCACCGTCCATGCTCATCCGGCGCTGACCGAGGCGGTCAAGGAAGCGGCCCTGGCCGTCGATGGCCATACGATCACGATCTGATCGGCCCGCTCTGTTTGATGCGAAAGGGCGGCTATCCAGCCGCCCTTTCTGTTTTTAGTTGTCACCCTCGGATCAAGCCCGCGCATGACGATGTGAGGTGAGTCCACGTCCATGACCGCCCCTCCTGAATCAAAAGCCGTTGCCGCGCTGTGGGTGCTGGGTGCGGCCTTTGCCTTCTCGCTGCTCTATGCCTCCGGCAAGCTGACCGGCGGTCTCGTGCCGGCGATCCAGATCGTTTTCATCCGCTACCTCAGCGGCTTCGCCACCGTCAGCGGTATTGCCGCCGTGCAGCGCGTGCCGCTCAACCGTCTGCTGGCGCGCGGCCGGCGCCATCTGCATGTGCTGCGGGCGCTGTGCGGTGTCAGCGGCGGCGGCTGCAGCATCTATGGCGCCACCCATATGCCGCTGGCGGATGCCTCGGCGCTGGCGCTGCTGCAGGGTGTTTTCACCATGGGGCTTGCTGTGCTGCTGCTGGGCGAACGCATCACCGTGCGGCAGGCTTTTGCCGCTCTGCTTTGCGTGGCCGGCGCCCTGGTGATCGTGCGCGGCAACACGGCCGGGTTCAGCCTCGACAGCCTGGCGGAAACCGGTGTCGCCCCACTGGCGATGATCGCCGGCGCGTTTCTCACGGCCTGCGAGGTGATCCTGATTAAGGTGCTGTCGCGCCAGGAGAGCATGCTGTCGATGCTGCTGCATGTGAACGGCATTGCCACGCTGCTGCTGGGTGCCGCCATGCTGGTACTCTGGGTGCCGGCGGCGCCACTGACGCTGGCCGCTCTCTGCCTGATCGGCCCGATGGCGATCTTCGGCCAGATGTGCAACGTGCGCGCCTACCGCCTCGCCGATGCGGCCTGGCTGGCGCCATTCACCTATGCCTCGGTGGTGTTCGCCGCGCTGATCGGCTGGGTCGTGTTCGGCACGCTGCCCGGCCTGGTCACCTGGGCCGGCGCCGGGCTGATCGTTGCCGGCGGCCTGCTGCTGCTGCGCCGGAGTTGAATCCGTCTAGTAATGCAATTCCGCGATCACCGCGCGGTCGTCGCTGGCATCCCAGGACTGCACCACGATGGTTTCGGTGGTGTTGAAGCGGCAGACCACGCTGCGTTGCGGCGTGCCGCGCGGCAGGGTCAGGGTCGAGGTCGCATTCACCGGGATGCCCGGCGGAATGCCGGCGCCCGGCTGGCCGTCGAAGGTGACGATGTCGCCGCGGCCCTGGCCGAAATAGCCACGCGGACGGCTGATTGTGATGATCGAGCCGGCCTGGCGGTCGCGGTCGGCCACCACGGCGGTGCGCAGGTGGATCTGCGACGACGAGCGCGGAAAGGGCGAGCGGTAGATATGCGTCTTGGTCTGGCCCGCCACGCTGAGCACGAATTCATAAGTCGCCGTCGGGCTGGCCGTGAAAGGCCCCCAGTAGCCGTCGACGCCAGTGACTTTGGCATGCACCTGGCGTAGCCGCGCGCCGGTCTGCGCATTGGTCTCGTAAATCTCGACCTGCGCGCCTTCGACCGGCAGGTTGGTCGGCACGCCGCGCACCATGCCGTTGACCTTGCCGTTCAGCACCGGTGCGGCTTCCGGCTTGATCGCGGTGGTGGCCGGGGCCGTGCCGATGATGAATTCCCAGGTCGCGGCGAAAGCCTTCTCATGGAAGGCGACCTCGCGATGGTCGAGGCCCGGCAGCACAACATTCTTCGCGCCGGCCAGCGCCGGGCCATCGGCGGTGATGCCGGTCGCCGTCCCGGGCATGCCCAGCGCCGCGCCATCGGGCTGGGCGAATTTGTCGAGTCCGTCGCTGCGCGTGGTCATCCAGGCGACGCCCGGCACGATCTCCGAGCCGGCATTGAGCTGGCGCAGGAAATTGCTACTGCCGTTGAACTCGCTGCCGACCAGCTGGGTGGTTGAGGCGATCACGCCATGATTCGGTGTGCCGCAGAGCACGGCATGGCTGACATAGGCGGCGCCCGGGCCATTCTTCAGGTAGTTGCGGATGGCATTGCCACCGCGCGAGGACCCGACCAGCGCCACGCGGCCGGCCTTGGTTTCGTCCAGCGCCTGGGCGATGGCGGCCGAGAGCTGTTCGAACTGGTCGCGGCTGGAGGACCGGCCGGCCTGGTATTCGTCATCGTTGGTGCGCGACAGCGGATAGGGGAAATCGATGGCGAACAGCCGGCTGGCGGGGAAGCCGTTGCTTTCCCAGCGCCAGAAAGTGGTGTGCCACAATGCCGCCGTGTCGCCATTGCCGTGGACGAAGATCACCGGCGTGGCGCTATCGTATTTTGCCGCCGTGACGGCGGCCTCCTGGGAGCGCGGGGCGCAGGCCAGCAGCGGGGCGAGGCCGAGAGCGGCAGTGCCGGCCAGCATGGCGCGGCGGGTCGGGCGATGGAGCTGGGACATGGATGCTTCCTGGTTCTTATGGGCCAGTTTCATGGCGGAGAAATACGGACGGTCGAACCGGTCTTTTATGACCTGGAATTGTGACGATACTCTGGCGCTTCCGGGCTGATCGTTGAATACTACGTGAGGTATGGCAAGCCCTGTTTTGCCATCAGTCCTTTGTTGATCCGCCCATTGCCGCCGGTTCCATGTCCTCCCGCGCCCTGATTGTCCTGCTCGCCGGCCTGGAAGTGCTGGCCATCCTGCCGATTGCCAGTTTCCCGGCCCTGATGCCGGACTTCATCGCGGCCTGGGGCCTGACCAACACCGAGGCCGGCTGGATCGCCGGCGTCTACTATCTCGGCTATATGCTGGTGGTGACCTGGGCGGTGATGCTGACCGATCGCATCGATGCGCGCCTGGTCTTCGCCGTCGGCGCCGCCGTCACCGGCCTCAGCACCATCGCTTTCGCCCTGCTGGCCGACGGATTCTGGTCCGGCTTCATCCTGCGCGCCATCGGCGGCGCCGGGCAGGCGGCGATCTACATGCCCGGTTTGCGTGCGCTGACCGACCGCCTGAAGGGCGGCGAACAGAGTCGCGCTGTCACATTCTACACCGCCAGCTATTCGATTGCCGTCGCCATGAGCTTCACCGTCACCGGCCTGCTCAGCGAGTGGTTTGGCTGGCGCTGGAGCTTCGGTCTGGTCGGCATCTCCTGCCTGGCTTCGGGTCTGCTGGCCTGGCGTATCCTGGCACCGCAGATACCGGAAGGCGCCACGGCGGCCAGCGGCTTCCAGCTCAAACCCGTGCTGCGCAACCGCGATGCCATGGGCTATATCATCGGTTATGCCGCCCATGGCTTCGAGCTGACCGCCATGCGTGCCTGGCTCACGGCCTTCCTGGTCTTTGTGCTGGCGCGTGAACCGGCGGTGGCCGCCGTGCTGCCCAGCGCCACGGTGCTGGCCGCCATCGTCACCCTGATCGGCCTGCCGGCCAGCCTGCTGGGTAACGAGATGGCGCTGAAATTCGGCCGCCGCCGGGCGCTGATCGCCATCATGACCATCTCCGGAATGTTCGGCATCGGCTTCGGCTTCAGTGCCGTGCTGCCGGTCTGGCTGGTGCTGCTCTACTGCGCCCTCTATTTCATCTTCATCTGCGGCGATTCCGGCGCACTCACCTCAGGGATGATGGCCGCGGCCGAGCCGGCCCATCGCGGCTCCACCATGGCGCTGCATTCAGCGCTGGGCTTCGGCGTCTCGGTGCTAGGACCGCTGTTCGTCGGCTTCGCGCTGGATGCCGCCCAGTATCTGGGCGGCGGCAGCCAGTCGGTGCTGAGCTGGGGACTGGGGCTGGCGATTATGGGGCTGGGTGCCCTCATCGGCCCGCTGGCCCTGCTGCGCACCCGCCGGACGGCAGTCTGAACGCGTACCAATAGCCTGAATTGGTTCGCTTTCCCGGCTCGCGTTGACCGTTCGTGAGCGATCCGGTCTAATCCTTGGCCATGTGCGAACGTTGCGAGATGTTGCCGCCCGGCGTCGAACTGCTGCATGACACGCAGCAGGACCAGATCGCAGCCAAGCGGCGCTACAAACGCCAGCAGCGTATTCTCGACCTGCTGGCGCTGATGGAAAATCCCGACGCCTTGCCGCCGCGCGAGGCCATGCGTATCGGCCAGGAAATCCTCGCCCTGCTGGCCGAGGTCGACGACGATCCGCATATGACCGCCACCCATACTGCTGCTGGCGGCCTGCCGCGCCTGCGTCGTGGTGCCCGCCCGAATTTCAAAGCCTTCTCCTGACGTCAAGAAAGATCGCTCCTATGCATGCTCCGGTGCCGCGCGTCCTCGCTTCCAACAAGAAAGCCGTCTTCGACAGGATCGAGGCCATGCTGCCCGAGCTGGAGCAGATCTATCTCGACCTGCATCGCAACCCTGAACTCTCGATGCAGGAAGTGCGCACCGCCGGTGTCGCGGCGGCCTGGATGAAGAAATACGGCTTCGAGGTGCATGAGCAGATCGGCAAGACCGGTGTGGTGGCGCTGCTGAAGAATGGCGACGGTCCGGTGATCCTGCTGCGCGCCGACATGGACGGGCTTCCCGTGAAGGAGAAGACCGGCCTCGACTATGCCAGCACCCAGACCGGCACGGATCGTTTCGGCCAGCATGTGTCGATCATGCATGCCTGCGGCCATGACATGCATGTCACCTGGCTGATGGCGGTGGGGCGTCTGCTGTCGGAAGCGCGCGACAGCTGGAAGGGCACCGTGATGGCGGTGTTCCAGCCGGCCGAGGAAATCGGCGCCGGCGCCCGCGCCATGCTGAATGACGGCATGGTCAAGAAATTCCCCAAGCCGACGGTGTCGCTGGGCCAGCATGTGGTGCCGATGCCGGCCGGCAGCATCGGCTACAAGCCGGGCGTCGCCATGTCGGCGGCCGATAGCTGGGAAGTGAAGATTTACGGCCGTGGCGCCCATGGCTCCAAGCCGCAGAACAGCATCGATCCCGTGGTGATGGCGGCGGCCACCGTGATGCGTCTGCAGACCGTGGTGTCGCGCGAGGTGGCGATGGCTGATAGTGCCGTCGTAACTGTAGGCACAATGCAAAGCGGCCTGAACGAGAATGTGATCCCCGACGAGGCGTTGCTGCGGCTGAACATCCGCACCTTCAAGGAAAGCGTGCGTACCCGCGTGCTGGCCTCGGTGAAGCGCATCATCGAGGCGGAAGCAGCGGCCTCGGGCGCGCCGAAACCGCCGTCGATTTCCGAGATCAGCCAGTTTCCGCTCACGGTGAATGACGAAGCCGCCACCATGCGCACGGTCGAAGGCATGCAGGCCTGGTTCGGGGCCGAGCGCGTGGTACAGGTGGAGCCGGCCTCGGGCAGCGAGGATTTCGGCCTGTTCGGCACGGCCTGGAATGTCCCGTCGGTCTTCTGGGTGATCGGCGGCACCGACCCTGAGCTGTTCGCCAAGGCGACGGCCGGCGACGATCCCAGCCTGCTGCCGGTCAACCACTCGCCCTTCTTCGCGCCGGTGATCCATCCGACCCTGCGCACCGGCATCGAGGCGATGCTGGCGACGGCCTATACCTGGCTGGACTAGGCGGCCGGCCGCGCGAAAACCCCGCCATCCAGCATCCAGCTGAAGCTGGCGGGGAAATCGAAATCGGGTTCGTTCGAGGCGGCCAGCGCGGCTGCGCCCAGCGACGCGCCATTGGCCAGTTCGGCAAGCAGGCGGTCCTCGCCGTGATTCAGCTTGTGCCACACCACCTCGATGCCGCGGCGCCAGACCAGCAGGCGTTCGCTGCTGCCGGCCATGCGAATGCGGTCGACCACGGGTGAGTCCGGCTGGTGCACCTGCCAGATCTGGCTGACCGGGAAGGGCGTCGACAGCCGCTGGGCCGACGGATGCAGCGGCAGTGGCAACTGCGCGGTCAGCTCGGCTTCGGGCAGGTCTTCCGGATGCAGGATGTCGGTATCTTCCGCATGTTCGGCAAGATTGAGCGCCCATTCGAAGGCGGCGATATCCGGCAGGTAATGGTGGCCGCCCAGATCGGGCAGGGCCGCCAGGAAGGTGGGGAAGCTGCTGCCATAGAGCCGCAGGATCGGCGAACGCGGCGGGTCGAAGATCAGAAAAGCGCGTGCGGTCTGGGCGAAGAAGGCCTCGCCGACCAGAGCGCGGGTGACCGGAAAGATCGTCGCCAGGGTTTCCAGCAGGCCGGCACGGAAGCGGTCGGCATAAATCTGCAGCCGACCTTCCGCCGGAATCGCATCGCCGATCACCTTCTCGGCCACCGCATGCAGTGAACCGGTCAGGGCGTCGGCGAATTCGCGCTGGCGTTCAAGCAGCGCGCTCATCGCTGCCTTCCGTCATGACTGTATCGCCCGGCAGGTCGCTGGGGCGCAGCGCCGCTGCACGCTGGCGCGCCGCATGCTCGGCCTCCGAGATCAGATGCGCCAGCGGCGGCAGGTTGTTGTCCCATTCCAGCAGGGTGGCGGCATGGGGGAACCGCTGTACGGCATTGGCATAGAGGCGCCAGACCGGCTCGGCCACCAGGGCGGCATGGTCGTCGATCAGCATGGGTCGGCCATCGGCGTTGCATTCGCTGTGGCCGGCCAGGCGGATTTCATGCACCGCCGGCGCCGGCAGGCTGTCGAGATAGGCTTCGGCCACGGCCAGGGCGGATTCGCGGCCAACGTGATTGGCGCTGGACACATACAGATTGTTGACGTCGCACAGGATGCCGCAGCCGGTTTCGCTGCTCAGCCGGCTGAGGAATTCCGCCTCGGCGATCTGGCTTTCGCGGAAGCGCAGATAGGTCGCCGGATTGGCCATCAGCAGCGGGCGTTTCAGCCGCGTCTGCACGATATCGACATTGCGGCAGCAGCTCTCAAGGCTGTCCGCTGTATAGGGCAGGGGTAACAGATCATTATAGTACCGCCCCTCGACGCCGACCCAGGCGAGATGCTCCGACACCAGGGCGGGATCGAGCCACTCGACCAGCCGCACCAGGCGTTCCAGATGTTCGGCATCGGGCAATTCGCTGCCGCCCAGGCCCAGGCCGGTGCCCTGGATCGCCACCGGCCAGTGCTGGCGGATCTGTTCCAGGTAATGCCGTGCCGCGCCGCCGCCCATATAGGTCTCGGCATGGATTTCCAGCCAGCCGATCGTGGCGGGGCGTGTCTGCAGCAGGTCGATGTGATGCGGCGGGCGCAGGCCGATGCCGATCTGCTCGGGCGACAGCACCGCGGGCCCGGCCGGGGCGGGGTCGGGTCTGTTCACAGCAATAGGTGCCTGCTCCGTCATGCGGATGCGCAAAATCCCAGTTTCACGGACGGCGCGCGCGGCCTGCCAAGCCCCCCGCGCCCGTTCCGCATACTGTAGCATCCTGTGGACAGAATTACCCGCCGCGATATGGCGGGGATTCAGATCAACTTGGGGTTTCTTCCTGCCGCTGGGCCGCGGGCAGGCCCAGCCGGCCGAGGCCCGGCAGCTTGATCGCCGGGCGCAGCAGATCGACGCCGATGGTGAAGCCGAGCAGGTTCAGCTCCAGGCCCTCGCGGGCCGCTGCCGTCACGCCGGCCAGGCCGAACAGTGACAGCTGCCAGCCGGTGCCGCTCGGCGCCGGCGCGATCAGCCGGGTCGCACCGATCCAATCCTTGCCCACGGCGGTGGGTGGCAGTTGCAGGCCCAGTTCCGGCACCTCGCGGGCGAGGTAAGCCACGAAGCTGTTGGAATTCGGCCCCGGCCACATCACGTAGTCGTCGCGCCAGGGATAGCGTTCGGCGGCCGAGATCAGCAGCGGGATGGCGGCGGCGGCTTCCGGGCCGCGCAGGTCGTGCAGCAGTTCGGGCGCATTGCCGGCCCAGTAGCCGTCGGGCGTGCGCTGGCTGATCCGCACCGGCGAACCGCCCCAGCCGACCACCTCATAGCGGGTATAGCCCGGTGCCCCGGCGGGTTTGACCACCACCCAGGTATGGACGGCCAGTGCGCCGCGCCAGCCCCAGACCCGGGCGGCGTAAACCTGCACAACGGCGTCCTGCATGGAGACCGGATCGGGCGCCAGGCCGGCGGAATCCCAACGCGTCTGCGACCAGTGCTTGCGCTCGGCCGTTGCAATCGATGCTCCGCTGGCCAGCAACGGCACGGCGATCAGGCCGGTGAGAGCCAGAAGGGTGTAGCGGATGAGGGAACGGATTTTGAGGGTCATGTCTGCCTGCACGCCGGGAGCTTGCTTGGAGAGCATAGGATGTCGGTCGATTAAGGCAAAGCTGCGACGCGCCGGTGTGACGGCGATCAACGGAATTGTGTATCAGACCCGGGCGCGCGGATGGGCCGTTGCATAAACCCTGAGCAGGGCCTCGGCATCCACCTCGGTATAGCGCTGGGTGGTGGCCAGAGAGGCATGGCCCAGCAGCTCCTGGATGGTGCGCAGGTCGCCGCCGGCCGCCAGCAGATGCGTGGCAAACGAATGCCGCAGGGCATGCGGTGTGGCGGTTTCCGGCAGGTTCAGGGCGCGGCGTGCATTGCGCATGGCCTTCTGGATGATGGCCGGATCGACGCGCTTGCCGCGCATGCCATAGAACAGCGGCGTGCCGGCGCTGACCGGATACGGGCAGAGCTTCACGTAAGCGGCGATAGCCGCGCGCACGACCGGCAGGATCGGCACCAGCCGCTGCTTGTTGCCCTTGCCGGTGACGGTCAGGCTGTCGCCCTTCGGAATCTCGTCGCCATTGAGGCCAAGCGCCTCGCCCAGACGTAGGCCGGCACCCCAGAGCAGGGTGAGGATCGCCGCATCGCGCGCCTGCAGCCAGGGTGCGGTATCGGCCTCGTCGGCTGTATCGATCACCTGCTGCGCCGACGCCACGCTCAGGGGCTTGGGCACGCTATGCGGTCGCTTGGGCGTGCGGATCAGGTTGGCGGCGGCATTCTCAATCACGCCATCGCGCTGCAGGCGCCGGAAGAAGCTGCGCACAGCGCTTAAATTCCGCGCCAGCGACGTGGCCTCGATGCCATCGTTGCGGCGCCGGCTGAGATAGGCGCGGAAATCGGCCTGGCGCAAACCGCGCAGGTCGTCCATTGCGGCGGCCTCGCCCAGATGGTCGCTCAGGAAAGCCAGAAAACCGGAAAGATCCTGGCCATAGGCGCGCAGCGTATGCTTCGAGAAGCGTTTTTCCTTGGCGAGCCAGCGATACCAGGCTTCCGCCGCCGCCTTCACATCATCGGCGGCGAGGAAGAACGGCAGGCGTTCTTCTGGAGACTCGTTCAGGGCTGCGGCAGATCGAGCCACGAGCGCACCGAACGGCCGAGCACGCCGGCAAGGAATTGCAGCAGCTCAGTGCCCTGGTTGGGCTGGAACTTGTCGCCCTCGCGCGATCCCAGCGCCAGCATGGCCTGCGGCGCGGTGGGGCCGAAATCGAGCCGCGCCAGCGCATCCGATTGCACCAGCGTGGCGGCCGGCCCGTAGAGCCAGTCGGCGGCATCGCATTTGTCGCGCGCGATCGCCGGCATGGCGCCAAGCAGCGTCTCGATGGCGCCGCTGGGCAGCACGACCACGCCGCCGGTAGCGATCTCCTTCATCTTCTCCGGATCGCCTTCGACACAGAGGCTAATGACATCCACCTCCAGCAGGTCGACCCAGTCCTGGGTCGCCATATGGATCATGTGCTCGAAGCTGCCGGCCTCCAGCAGCATCAGCACGGCGGCATGCACGCGCTGGGTGGCCGACAGATTCTGCCGGCTGGCATCCAGCAGTTCGTTGCCGACATGCGACACGCGATGCAGTTCGCCCTGCAGGCGCTGCACCATAAAACGCTGCAGGTCGACCACGTTGTCGCCGCTCTGCGGGCGCGCCGGTGGCAGCAGGATGTCGCAGAGGTCCGGGTGGCGGATCAGCAGATCGGGATGCTGCTGCAGCCAGGCAATCACTTCGGCCTCGGTCAGGCCGGCAAGGGCGGCAAGGGGTGCGGTGGTGCTCTCGGCCATGGTCAGCCTGCGCTCCTCACTTGGCGTCCAGGATGGACTGGCCGGTCTTCTTCCAGTCGGCCAGGAAGGTCTCCAGGCCCTTGTCGGTCAATGGGTGTTTGACCAGGCTCTTGAGCACGTTCGGCGGCAGGGTGGCGACATCGGCGCCCAGCTTGGCTGATTCGATCAGATGGATCGGATGGCGGATCGAGGCGACCAGCACTTCGGTCTTGAAATCGGGATAGCTGTTGTAGATTTGCACGATGTCGGCGATCAGCTGCATGCCGTCCTGGCCGATATCGTCCAGCCGGCCGACGAAAGGCGAAATGAAGGTGGCGCCGGCCTTGGCGGCGAGGATCGCCTGGGCCGGCGAGAAGCAGAGCGTGACATTGACCATGATGCCGTCATCCGACAGCACCTTGCAGGTCTTCAGGCCGTCCATGGTCAGCGGCACTTTCACCGCCACATTGGTGGCCAGCGCGGCGAGTTTGCGGCCCTCGGCCAGCATGGTGGCATGATCGGTGGCAGTCACCTCGGCCGAAACCGGGCCCTTCACGATCTTGCAGATTTCCTTGATGGTGCCGACGAAGTCCTTGCCCGTCTTGGCCACCAGCGACGGGTTGGTGGTCACGCCGTCCAGCAGGCCGGTATCGTTCAGCTCGGCAATCTCGGCGATGTCGGCGGTATCGACGAAAAACTTCATGTCCTAAACTCCATGGGCAACCGGTACGGCCCGAATCGGCCGCGATGCTACAATCCGTTTGGTTAACAATACCCGACCCGCCACGGCCCTTCCACCGGAACAACCCGCTTGACACCAGCCGACCAGATCCGCGTTTTGCTGCCCTTGCCGCTGGCCGAGCCCTTCACCTACCGGGCGGGCGAGGCCGGACCGCTGCAACCTGGCGACATCGTGGAAGTTCCCATCGGCAGCCGCGTGTCGCTCGGCGTGGTCTGGGATGGCGCGCCCGACCCGCTGCCGGAGAAGGCGAAGCTGAAATCGGTGCTGCGGCATTGCGACGCGCCCGGCATCGCTCTGCCGCTGCGCCGGCTGGTCGACTGGGTGGCGGCCTATACACTCAACCCCACCGGCGCGGTGCTGAAGATGTGCCTGCCTGAGCCGCGCGCCCTGATCGAGGCGCCGCCGGTGCGCCAGGTGCTGCGACCCGGCACCGTGCCCCCCGATCTGCGCAGCAGTGCCCAGAGAGATCGTGTCCTGCAGATCGCATCCGAACGCCCCGGCCTGGGCGTCACCGAACTGGCCGAGGCCGCTGCCGTCTCGCCGGCGGTGGTGCGCAAGCTGCTCGAACTGGGCGCGCTGCAGGCTGACAGCGTGCCGGCCTTCCGCGCACCCCCGGTGCCGGAATGGCAGAAGCCCGGCCGGCCGCTCAATCCGCTGCAGGCCGAGGCGGCGGCCGGCCTGCGCGCCGCCGTTGCGGCCCGGGATTTCTCCGTCACTTTGCTGGAAGGCGTCACCGGTGCCGGCAAGACCGAAGTCTATTACGAAGCGATCGCTGAAGCGCTGAAGGACGGTCGTCAGGCGTTGGTGCTGCTGCCGGAAATCGCGCTGACGCAGCAGTCGCTCGATCGCTTCGAGCAGCGCTTCAATGCGCCGGCCTGGGCCTGGCATTCCGAGATGACCGAAGCGCGTCGCGCCGCCACTTTGCGCGCCATCAGCCGCGGCGAAGCCCGCGTGGTGATCGGCGCGCGCTCGGCGCTGTTCCTTCCTTACGCCGATCTGGCGCTGGTCGTGGTTGATGAGGAGCATGACGCCTCCTACAAGCAGGAAGAGGGCGTGATCTACAATGCCCGCGACATGGCGGTGGTGCGCGCCAAGCTGGAGGGCGCCGCCTGTATCCTCGCTTCGGCCACGCCATCGCTGGAAAGCCTGCATAACGTGGCGCGCCGCCGCTATGCCCATGCGGTGCTGCCTGAACGCCATGGCACCGCGGCGCTGCCGCGCATCGACGTGGTGGATCTGCGCAAAGAACGCCTGCCGGCCCAGCGCTTCATCAGCGCGCCGCTGCGCCATGCTATCGAGGAAACCATCGGCAGCGGCGAACAGGCCATGCTGTTCCTCAATCGCCGCGGCTATGCGCCGCTGACGCTCTGCGGCGCCTGCGGTCATCGTCTGGCCTGTCCGAACTGTTCGGCCTGGCTGGTCGAGCACAAGCGCCACGGCCGCCTGCAATGCCATCATTGCGGCCACCAGGAACGCCTGCCGCAGCACTGTCCGCAATGCAATGCCGAGGACAAGTTCAAGGCCTGCGGCCCCGGCGTCGAGCGCCTGGTGGAAGAGGCGGCCAGCCTGTTTCCCGATGCCCGCATCGCCATGATGGCATCCGATACCGCCAATACGCCGACGCAGATTTCCGAAGTGCTGACGCGCATGGAAAACCGCGAGATCGATATCCTGATCGGCACGCAGATCGTGGCGAAGGGCCATCACTTCCCGCTGCTGACGCTGGTCGGTGTGATCGATGCCGATCTCGGCCTGTCCGGCGGCGATCCGCGTGCTGCCGAACGCACGCATCAGTTGCTGACCCAGGTGGCCGGCCGCGCCGGCCGCGCTGCCCATCCCGGCCGGGTGCTGTTGCAGAGCTTCCTGCCCGAGCATCCGGTGATCGATGCCCTGGCCCGCCATGACGGCGCCGGCTTCCTCGCCGCCGAGATGGCCGAGCGCCAGCGCGCCGGCATGCCGCCCTTCGGCCGCCTTGCGGCGCTGATCGTCAGCGGCACCGACCATGCCGAAGTGGAGCAGGCGGCCCGGGCGCTGGCGCGGGCGGCGCCGCGCGGCGCGGGTCTGCTGGTGCTGGGTCCGGCGCCGGCGCCGCTGCATTACCTGCGCGGCCGGTTCCGCGAGCGCCTGCTGCTCAAGGCGGCGCGGGATATCGACGTGCCGGCGGTGCTGCGGGAGTGGGTAGCAAAAGTAAAACTACCCTCAGGTGTAAAGCGCGCCATCGACGTCGATCCGTATAGCTTTCTGTAACTGTTGGGTCTTTAAACTGCCGGCAAGGCCGCATCCGCCAGGGATGACGGCTGCACGACCCGAGGGGAAGATTTCATGCGGTTCCATCGTCCACTGGCCATGTTCGTTCTGGCGCTTGCGACCCTGTCGCTGGCCGGCTGCTTCGAGGCCAAGGAAACCGCGCCCGACCAGCGCCATATGGCGCTCAGCAACTTTGTGCAGTTCATCCAGAAGACTGGTGGCCTGAAGAGCCTGAACACCTTCTTCAAGCGCCGCCCGGAGATCAATTCCGAGGAAAGCCTCGGGGTGATCTACGATGGCGCCCGCACCCAGGGTGAGGTGATGCGCTTCAAGGACAAGCAGCTGGCCAAGGAAATGCTGCCGGCGCTCAAGGCCGTCCGCCAGCGCCTCGGCGAGTCGGAAAACTGCGCTCTGCGCGGCTATTTCATCGCCTGCGGCGAAGAGAAATTCGTCGATATTTTCAAGAAATGGGAATAAGCGCGACCTAATAGCCGCGTTTGTAATCCACCACGCGCAGCAGCGGCTGGCCCGTCTGCAGGCGCTGGATATTGTCGACGATCTGCGGTGCCACATGGGCCGGGATGCTGTCGGCGGCGTTATGCGGCGTCACCGTCACCTTCGGATGGGTCCAGAAGGGATGCTTCTCGCCCAGCGGTTCCTCGTCGAAGACATCCAGCGTGGCGCCTGACAGCCATTCGCTGTCCAGCGCATGCAGCAGGTCGGCCTCAACCACATGGCCGCCGCGCCCGGCATTGATGATATAGGCCCCACGCGGCAGCAGGGAGAGCGAACGGCGGCTGATGATGCCGCGCGTCTGCGGCGTCAGCGGCAGCAGGCAGATCAGCACGTTGCAGAGCCGCAGGAAGCTGTCGAGATGCTCGTCGCCATGGAAGCTGGTGACGCCGTCGATGGCTTTCAGGCCGCGACTCCAGCTCACCATCTGGAAACCGAAGGGCAGCAGCTTCTGCGCCGCCGCCATGCCCAGCGTGCCCATGCCCATGATGCCGATCACCCGTTCGGCGGCATCCACCGGCGGCAGCCATTTCCAGGTCTTGTTGCGCTGGTTCAGCGCCATGGCTTCGACCTGGCGGTGGAAGCGCAGCACATGCAGCAGGATATATTCCGTCATCGCCACGGTCAGGCGGTCGTCCACCACGCGGGCCAGCGGCACCTGGCGCGGCAGGGTGGCATCGGCCAGGATGGCATCGACGCCGGCGCCGAAGGCGTGGATAAGCTTCAGGTTCGGAAAGCTTTTCAGCAGGCCGGGCGGCGGCTTGGCCACCACGGCGGCCTCGATCTCGTTCGGATTGCCGGTATTGGGATGCAGGCGGATATCCAGCGTCGGGTCGACGGCATACATCGCGGCCGCCCATTCGGCCGGGTCATGGGCCCTGGTGTAGATCAGGACGGCCATATCAGCTGCGCACCGCCGTCTCGTGATGCACGGCGATCTCGAAGGCGGCGGCGATCAGCGCCTTGGTATAGTCGGTCTGCGGCGCCTCGAAGATCTGCTTGGCGGTATTTTCCTCCACCACCCTGCCGTCCTTCATCACCATGACGCGGTCGGCCAGCGCGCGGACCACACGCAGGTCGTGGCTGATGAACAGATAGGCGAGGCCGTGCTTTTCCTGAAGATCGCGCAGCAGGTCGACGATCTGCGCCTGCACGCTCATGTCGAGCGCCGAGGTCGGCTCGTCCAGCACGACAAATTTCGGCTTCAGCACCATGGCGCGGGCAATGGCAATGCGCTGGCGCTGACCGCCGGAGAATTCATGCGGATAACGGTCCATGGTGGCAGGATCGAGGCCGACTTCGGTCAGCGCTGCGGCCACCATGACGCGGCGCTCGGCGTCGGAAGCGCCAATACCATGCACCTGCAGGCCTTCGGCGATGATGTGGAACACCGACAGCCGCGGCGACAGCGAGTCGAACGGGTCCTGGAACACGATCTGCATCTGCCGGCGCAAGACGCGCATCTCGCTCCAGCTTTTGCCCTGCAGCGTCTCGCCCTGGAAGCGGATTTCGCCCCGGCTTTTCTGCAGCCGCAGCAGCGCATAGGCCAGCGTCGACTTGCCCGAACCGCTTTCGCCGACCACGCCCAGTGTTTCGCCGGCGCGGACCTGCAGGCTGATGCCATCCACGGCCTTGATATGGCCGACGGTGCGGCGGAGCAGGCCGGCGGTAATCGGGAACCAGACCTTCAGGTCTTTCGTCTCGGCCACGACCGGCGCATCCAGCGCGGCGACCACGGCAATGCCGCGCGGCTCGGCGGCCAGAAGTTTTTTCGTATAGGCGTGGCTCGGCTGGCCGAAGACCTGTGCCACCGGGCCGGCCTCGACGATCAGCCCGTCGGTCATCACGCAGACGCGGTCGGCCACATTGCGCACGATATTGAGGTCATGGGTGATGAGCAGCAGTGCCATGCCGAGCTTGACCTGCAGCTCTTTCAGCAGCTTCAGGATCTGCGCCTGGATGGTGACGTCCAGCGCCGTGGTCGGTTCGTCGGCGATCAGGATATCGGGTTCGTTGGCCAGGGCCATGGCGATCATCACGCGCTGCCGCTGACCGCCCGACAACTGGTGCGGATAGGCGCCGAGCCGCTTTTCGGCATCTGGCAGGCCGACCAGGCGCAATAGTTCCAGCGTTCGGGCGCGGGCCTGGGCGGTGCTCAGGCCCTTGTGCAGGGTCAGCACCTCGTTGACCTGGCGCTCGATGGTGTGCACCGGGTTGAGCGAGGTCATCGGCTCCTGGAACACCATGGCGATGCGGTTGCCGCGGATGCGGCGCAGCACCGGCTCCGGCGCACGGATCAGGTCCTCGCCCTTGAAACGGATGCTGCCCGCCGGATGGCTGGCCAGCGGATAGGGCAGCAGTTGCAGGACCGACAGGGCCGTCACTGACTTGCCCGAACCGCTCTCGCCCACCAGCGCGAGCGTCTCGCCGCGACGCAGGTCGAAACTCACGCCGCGCACGGCGTCGACGGCACGGGCGCCCTCGCCGAAGCGGACCTGCAGGTTATCGACCTGGAGCAAAAGCTCGCTCATCGGAAAATCTTCCGCGGATCGAAGGCGTCGCGCACCGCTTCGCCGATAAAGATGAGCAGGCTGAGCATCACCGCCAGCGTCATGAAGGCGGTGATGCCGAGCCAGGGCGCCTGGATATTGGTCTTGCCCTGGGCCAGCAGTTCACCCAGCGAGGGCGAGCCAGGCGGCAGGCCGAAGCCGAGGAAGTCGAGCGCGGTCAGCGTGGTGATCGAGCCGTTCAGGATGAAGGGCAGCATGGTCAGCGTCGCCACCATGGCATTGGGCAGCAGATGGCGGAACATGATGCCGGCATCGGAGACGCCGAGCGCGCGAGCGGCGCGCACATAGCCGAAGTTGCGGGCACGCAGGAATTCCGCGCGCACCACGCCGACCAGCGCCATCCATGAGAACAGCAGCATGATGCCGAGCAGCCACCAGAAGTTCGGCTGCACGATCGAGGCCAGGATAATCAGCAGGTAGAGCGTGGGCAGGCCCGACCAGATTTCGATGAAGCGCTGGAACAGCAGATCGGTCTTGCCGCCGAAATACCCCTGGACCGCGCCGGCGGTCACGCCGATCACCGAACTGAGGACGGTCAGCACCAGGCCGAACAGCACGCTGATGCGGAAGCCGTAGATCAGGCGGGCCAGCACGTCGCGGCCCTGATCGTCGGTGCCGAGCAGGTTTTCTTTTGACGGCGGCGCCGGGGCCGGGCGGCCGAGATCGTAATTGATGGTGCGGTAGCTGTAGCGGATCGGCGGCCACAGCATCCAGCCGTCCTTCTCCTTGACCAGGTCTTGCACGAAGGCGTCGCGGTATTTCGCCTCGGTCTCGAAATCGCCGCCGAAGGTGGTTTCGGGATAGGCCTTGAAAGCCGGGAAATAGAATTGCCCGTCATAGCGCAGCAGGAAGGGTGAATCGTTGGCGATCAGTTCGGCGCCGAGGCTGAGCACGAACAGGAACAGGAAGATCCACAGCGACCAGAAACCGCGCTTGTTGGCGCGGAAGTTGCGCAGGCGCCGGGCGGTCAGCGGTGAGAGCGTCATGCCGGCGCCTTCATGCCTGCCGGCTTTCGAAATCGATGCGCGGGTCGACCAGCATGTACATCAGGTCGGAAATCAATCCGACCACCAGGCCGAGCAGGGTGAAGATGAACAGCGAGCCGAACATGATCGGGTAGTCGCGCTTCAGCGCCGCCTCGAATCCGAGCAGCCCCAGCCCGTCCAGCGAGAAAATCACCTCAATCAGCAGGGAGGAGGTGAACAGGATGCCGATGAAGGCGGCCGGGAAGCCGGCGATGACGATCAGCATGGCGTTGCGGAAGACATGGCCATACAGCACGCGGTTCTGGGTCAGGCCCTTGGCGCGTGCGGTCAGCACATAGAGCTTGTTGATCTCTTCCATGAAGGAATTCTTGGTCAGCATGGTCAGGCTGGCGAAGCCGCCGATCACCATGGCCAGCACCGGCAGCACCAGATGCCAGAAGTAGTCCAGCACCTTGCCGGCCAGGCTGAGCTGGGCCCAGTTGTCCGAGGTCAGGCCGCGCAGGGGGAACCATTGCAGGAAGCTGCCGCCGGCAAACAGCACCACCAGCAGCACGGCGAACAGGAAGCCCGGGATGGCCTCGCCGATGACGATGGCGGCCGAGGTCCAGATATCAAAGCGGCTGCCGTCGCGCATGGCCTTGGCGATGCCGAGCGGGATCGAGATCAGATAGACCAGCAGCGAGGTCCATAATCCGAGCGAGATCGAGACCGGCAGCTTTTCGATAATCAGCTCGATCACCGGCCGGTCCTTGAAATAGCTCTTGCCGAAATCGAGCCGCAGATACTGCCCCAGCATCAGCAGGAAGCGCTCATGGGCCGGCTTGTCGAAGCCGAACTGCTTCTCGATGCGCTTGATGAATTCCGGGTCCAGGCCCTGGGCGCCGCGATAGCGGCTGCTGGTGTCGCCGGCCTGGGCGAAGGCGCCGGCGCCCGGTCCGGCTTCGCCGCCGGTGGCGCCCGAGACCCGGGCGGTGACATCGGCGGCCGTGCCGGTGACCTGGGCGATCACCTGCTCGACCGGGCCGCCGGGCGCGAACTGCACCACGACGAAGTTGATCAGGATGATGCCGAACAGGGTCGGTACGATCAGCAGCAGGCGGCGGAGGATATAAGCGAGCATCAGCGCTCGGCTTTCGGTCGCCAACTGCGGACGAACGCATCTGATTCAGCGATTTGCGCCGTGCTGAGTTTCTTGGCGGTCAGGTCGCGGTTCTTGATCGCCAGATCGCGGCCGGAGCCGGGCTGCGAGCGAAGCGCGGCCAAGGCGAACCAGCGATATGCATTTTCAATATCCTGTTGCACGCCTTTACCCGAATACAGGGCAACGCCCAGGCTGGTCTGGGCGGGAGCATAACCTTGCAACGCGGCTCGCTGGTACCATTGTGCAGCCGCGACTTCGCTTTTCTCAACACCTTGGCCACGGATATGCAGAATTCCCATAGAATGCTGCAACTCCGGGTCCCCTTGTTCAGCCGCCAGGCGAAGCCATTGCGCCGCTATGACGGAATCGGCCGGTATGCCATCGCCATCAGTATAGACGAGGAATAGCTTCTTCTGTGCTTCCGCATAACCCTTGTCCGCCGCCGCTTGATAAAGGGTGAGTGCTTTCGCTGGATCCTTAGCCAGCCCCTCTCCGGAAGCGTGCATAAAGCCCAGTTTCATCATCCCCTGCGGATCGCCCAGATCGACGGCCTTGCGATACCATTCGGCCGCCTGGGTCAGGTCTCTCGCAACGCCCCAGCCAGAGAAATACAGGAAGCCGACATAGGTATGGGCTTCGGGATGGCCGAGCTCAGCAGCGCTGCGGAACCAACGCATGGCTTCGTTGTAGTCCTTCGGAACGCCAAGACGGCCGGTGACATGCGCGAGGCCGAGGCTTTTCTGCGCCTCGGCATCGCCGGCATTTGCCGCCGCAATGACCTGAGAGGGATCGACCTTGTAGCTGTTTCCGCCTTCGGCGCCAGGCTGGATGACGAATTGCGGCGGACCACCTGCGGGCGTGTCGGCTGCGGCCGCAGAAATCGGCATGGCAAATAGGGCGGTGAGGGCGAGGGCAGGAGCCACTTTCATCATGTGCATTTATGTCATCTCTGGCGCGCCAGGTTCAATGCCTTGTCTTTCACCGGATCGATCCACCAGGTCTCGATCAGGCCGACATCATAGGCCGGTTTGCGGGCCGGGCGGGCAAACCGGTCCCAGTAGCCCAGCTTTACCGTGCCGCTGTACCAGTTCGGCACCACATACCAGCCCCACATCAGCACCCGGTCCAGCGCCCTTGTGGCGGCGCGCATTTCGTCGCGGCTGCGGGCGGAAACGATATGCTCCACCAGGTCGTCGACCACCGGGTCGTCGATGCCGGAATAATTGAAGCTGCCCACCGTGGCAGCCGAGCGCGAGGTCCAGAAGTTGCGCTGTTCGACGCCCGGCGTCAGCGGCTGGGCAAAGCGGCGGCCGATCACGTCGAAATCGAACTTGCGCATGCGGTTCTCGAAGCCCGAGACATCGACGACACGGATCGACACGGTGATGCCGATCATTTCCAGGTTGCGGGCAAAGGGATTGATCAGGCGCTGGAAGCTCGGCTCGTAGAGCAGGAATTCCAGTTCGAAGGGTTTGCCCCTGGCATCCACCAGCTTGCCGGCCTCGACGCGCCAGCCGGCTTCCTTCAGCAGTTCCTGAGCCCGCTTCAGGTTGGCGCGGTTGCGGCCCGAACCATCGCTGACCGGCGGCTGGAATTCTTTTGAGAATACCTCCGGCTGCACGCGGTCGCGGAACGGTTCCAGCAGTTTCAGCTCGGCGGCCGATGGCAGGCCGGTAGCGGCCAGGTCGGAATTCTCGAACATCGAGCGTGTGCGCTTGTACAGGCTGTAGAACAGCGTCTTGTTGGCCCATTCGTAATCGTAGGCCAGATTGATCGCTTCGCGCACGCGGGCATCTTTCAGATGCGGCTTGCGGCTGTTGAGGAACCAGGCCTGCACGCCCGACGGCGTCTCGTCTCGCAGCACCTCGCGCTTGATGCGGCCCTGGTCGAAGGCCGGTTTGCCTTGATACTGCGTCGCCCAGGCGCGGGCGATGATCTCTTCGCGGAAGTCGTATTCGCCGGCGAAAAACGCCTCCAGCGCGATATCGCGGTCGCGGTAGTAATCCTCGCGCACGATGTCGAAATTGTAGCGGCCGCGGTTGACGCCCAGGTCTTTCGCCCACCAGTCCTTCACCCGTTCGAACACCAGCGTGCGGCCGGCATCGATGCGACCAATACGATAGGGGCCGGAACCGGTGATCGGCGTTATGGTCGGCGCGGCGAAATCGCGGCCCTGGAACCAGGCCTTGGGCAGGATCGGCAGCTGCGCCACGATCAGCGGCAGGTCGCGGCGGCTTTCTGTATCCTTGAAGCGGAACAGCACCCGGCGCGGGCCTTCCGCCGTCACGCTTTCCACATCGCGGAGCGTCAACTGATACAGCGGGTGCCCATCGCGCTGGGCATTCTCCATGGTGAAGACCACGTCTTCAGCCGTGATCGGCCTGCCGTCATGCCAGCGCGCCTGAGGATGGATGGTGAAGGCGGCCCAGCTGCGGTCGGGCGCCAGTTCGGCGCTTTCGGCCAGGTCGCCATAAATCGCGTCGGGCTCGTCGACGGCCCGGGTCATCAGGCCCTGGAAGGTGAGGCCCAGATTCTGCGCCAGCACGCCCTTCAGGATCAGCGGATGCAGGTTGTCGAAGCCGTTGAGCTGCCAGCTGCGCAGCTCGCCGCCCTTGGGCGCATCGGGATTGACGTAGTCGTAATGCCGGAAGCCGGCCGGGTATTTCAGTTCGCCGAAGGCCGAGAGGCCATGGCGCGGCTGCGCGGAAATCGCGCCGCTCAGCAGCAGTAAAGCCAGACCGAGGAGCGGCGCCGCCCTCACGCGGGCTGGCCCTCGGCGAGCTTCAGGCGATGGCGCAGATGGGTTTTCACGGCCGACCACTCATTCGGCAGAATGCTGAACACCACGGTGTCGCGCATCGTGCCGTTGCCGGCGATCTGGTGATTGCGCAGGATGCCGTCCTGCTTCGCGCCCAGCTTGGCGATGGCCTCGCGGCTCTGCTGGTTGAAGAAATGCGTGCGGAACTCGACCGCGATGCAATCCAGTGTCTCAAACGCATAAGTCAGCAGCAGCAATTTGCATCGCGTGTTGAGCGCACTGCGCTGCACGCTCTTGCGATACCAGGTCGAGCCGATCTCGACGCGGCGGTTGGCGGCATCCACATTCATGTAGGTGGTCATGCCCACCGGCTTGCCCTGCGTCTTGTCGATCACGGTGAATGGCAGCATCGAGCCTTTCTCGGCCAGGCCCAGTCGACGGTCGATCTCCGCGGTCATCTTGTCCGGCGTCGGGATCAGCGTGTACCACAGGGTCCACAGCTCGCCGTCCTGCACCGCCTCGACCAGCGCATCGTGATGCTCATGGCTCAGCGGCACCAGGGCAACGGCGCTGTCTTCCAGCGTAACGGGCTTCAGCCAGGTCATCGGGATTCGCGTCTTTCTTACTGGGAGCGATTGGCAGGCAGTTTGGCGGCCTTGGCGGGATCGATCCACCAGGCCATGAAGTCGACGCCGTTCTTGGGGTATTTTTCGGGCTTGCCGAACTTGTCCCAGTAGGCGATGCGGGAGGCGTTATAGCCAAGCGTCGGTGCGATATACCAGTTCCAGGTGAGCGCGCGGTCAAGCGCGCGCACGGTGGGGATCAGGGCTGCGCGCGACGGCGCCGCGGCCACGGCATCGATCAGCGCATCGATGGCGGGGTTCTTGATGCCGGCGATGTTGCGGCCGCCGGGATTGTCGGCGGCGGCGCTGGAAAAGAAGCTGCGCTGCTCATTGCCGGGCGAATTCGACTGCGCCCAGCCGGAATAGACAATGTCGAAATCGAAGCTGCGCGTGCGGTTCACATACTGCGCGCTGTCGACCGTACGCATGGTGAGCGTGATGCCCAGACGCTGCAGGCTCTGCACCCAGGGACCGCCCATGCGTTCATAGGTGGCATCCTGCAGCAGCAGTTCCAGCACCAGCGGCTCGCCCTTCGGGTTGACCAGCTTGCCGTTCTTGATCTCCCAGCCGGCAGCTTTCAGCAGTTGCGTGGCCTCGCGCAGGTTCTTGCGGTCCTGACCGCTGCCATCGGAGGCCGGAGCGCGCCATGCCGGGCCGAAGACTTCCTTGGGCAGCTTGTCGCGCAGTGGCTCCAGCAGTTTCAGCTCGTCCGCCGAAGGCTCGCCGCGGGCAGCGAATTCGGAATTATCGAAATAGCTGCTTGGATGATAATAGGCCCCGTAGGCCATATTCTTGTTGTACCACTCGAAGTCCCAGGCCAGTGCCAGCGCCTGGCGCACGCGGGCATCCTGCAGCTTCTCGCGGCGCAGGTTGAACACGAAGCCGCCGATGCCGCCCGGCCGCTCATGTTTCACTTCTTCCTTCTTCACCAGGCCCTGGCTGATGGCCGGGAAGTCGTAGAAGACCGCCCATTCGCGCGCGCTGTTCTCGCTGCGGAAATCATACTGGCCCGACTTGAAGGCCTCGCGCGCCACGGTCTGGTCGCGATAGACGTCGTAACGGATGCGGTCGAAATTGTAGCGGCCCTTGTTGATGGCCAGGTCCTTGCCCCACCAGTCGGCGCGGCGCGCATAGGTGATGGTGCGGTTGGGCTCGACGCTGTCGATGCGGTAGGGGCCGGAGCCTTCCCATTTGTCCAGCGTCACCTTGTCGAAGCCGCGCTTTTCCCACTGCGCCTTCTGCAGCACCGGCAGTTGGCCCATGATCTGCGGCAGCTCGCGGTTCTTCGGGCCGGAGAAATGGAATTTCACCTTGCGCGGGCCCAGCACCTCGGCCTTCTGCACATTGCTGTAGTAATACTGGTACATCGGTTCGCCATTGGCCTTGATCTGGTCGAAGCTCCAGGCCACATCCTCGGCGCTGATCGGCTTGCCATCGGGCCATTTCGCCTCGGCGCGCAGGTTGAAGACGATCCAGCTCAGGTCGTCGGGGACGTCCACCGTCTCGGCGATCAGGCCGTATTCCGACAGGTCGTCGTCGGGTGGCGTGGTCATCAGGGTTTCATAGACCATGCCGAGGCCGGGGGCCTCGTCGCCTTTCGGGATGAAGGGGTTGAGGCTGTCGAAGCCGCCAGGCGTGGACAGCTTCAGTTCGCCGCCCTTGGGGGCTGCGGCATTCACGTAATCGAGCTGGGTGAAGCCGGCCGGGTATTTCGGCGCATCGCCGAGCGTGAGCGCATGGCTGGTCTTGACGGCGGGAGTCTGGGCGAAAGACGGGGCTGCGAGCGAGAGAGCGAGAAGGGCAGGCAGCAGCAGGTTTCGCATCAGGTCACTCCCACGATGTTGTCACGTCCCCGACAGATACTGCATGGCGGCCTGGTGCAGCGCCGGGTTGGCGGCGGCCAGGACGCGGGCCGGGCTCACGGTATCCAGCGGCCGGCCCTCCCAGTCGGTGATCACGCCGCCAGCCCCGGTCACTACCGGGATCAGGGCGGCATAATCATAGGGCTGCACGCGGCTTTCCACCACGATATCGACGAAGCCCGAGGCGATCAGGCCGTACACAATACAGTCACCGGACAGGCGGTTGAGCCAGCAGGCCCCGCGCAGCCGCTCGAAGGCGTCGTGTTCGGCCGCGTTGAACAGGCCCACCGAGGTGGTGGCCACGGCGGCCTTGCCGATATCGGTGCCCGGATTGGCCCGCACCGGCTTGCCGTTGAAGGTGGTGAGGCCCTGCAGGCTGCCGGTCCAGCGGTCGCCGGTGATCGGCTGGTCGATCACGCCCAGCACCGGACGATTCTCGTAGGTCAGAGCGATCAGCGTGCCGAAGATCGGCAGGCCGGTGACGAAACTCTTGGTGCCATCGATGGGATCCAGGATCCACTGCCAGGGCGCATCCGGCCGGGCATGGCCGTATTCCTCGCCATAGATGCCATGGTCGGGATAGGCCTGCTCGATGGCCTGGCGCATCGCCGCTTCGGCGGCGCGGTCGGCCACCGTCACCGGTGAATTGTCGCCCTTGGCTTCCACGTCCAGGCGCTGGCGGTAATGCGGCCGGATGGCGGCGCCGGCCAGATCGGCGAGCTGGCCACCAAAGCGCACCAGCTCGTCGGCGCGCATGAAAAAGGCCGGGATGTCAGACATGGCGACGCTCCCGGCCTTGTTCGATGGTCAATGGAAATGCCTTACGGCAGCGGCTTCGGGCTATCCGACAGGCTGCGCAGATAGGCGATCAGATCGGCGCGCTCCTTCGGGCTCTTGGCGCCGGCGAAGGCCATCTTGGTGCCGGGCGCATAGGCCTTGGGGTTCTTCAGGAAGGTGTAGAGGTTGTCGTAGGTCCAGGCGCCTTCGGTCTTCTTCAGGCCGTCGGAATAGGCGAAGCCGGCCATATGGCCCTTCGGGGCCTGCACGATGTCGAACAGGTTCGGGCCGACCTTGGCCGGGCCACCCTTGTCGACGCCATGGCAGGCGGCGCATTTGCCAAAGGCCTTCTTGCCGTTGTCGACGCTGGCGGCTGCCAGCAGGCCGGCGACCGGCGGATCGGCTTCCTGCGCGGCGGCGGGCGCGCCGCCGGCCGGGGCTTCTTCCGGCACGTCGATCTTGTAGGCGGCTTCAGCCAGTTTCTTCGGATGGACGACCATGTTGCCGACCTGGTGCACGCCCATGATGATCAGCAGGCAGAACAGCACCGCACCGGCAATCTTGTTAATCTCAAAACTATCCATCGGAAGGCTCCTGGGGACCGCGGAGGGACGGCTCTGGCCAAGTGGCCGAAACCGCCCGAAAATCGCCGGGAGATTAGCGGCTTCCCCGACCCGTTCGCAACCCGTATATATCCGCAGGTCCGGGGCCGGCGGCCACTGCGGCTGCGGCGAAGTGCCGCACCGGCCCTGTCCGATCTCGCTGCTTTTTCAAGGCTTAAGAAATGACCGCGGCCCCAGAGAGTCACCTGCCGAAAAACCCCATCGTGCTGATCCCGTCGCGGCTCGCCTCCACCCGGCTGCCCGACAAGCCGCTGGCCGATATCCATGGCCTGCCGATGATCGTGCATTGCCTGCGCCGGGCCCAGGAAGCCGGCTTTGCCCGTGTCGCCGTGGCCTGCGGCGACGCCGCCATCGCCGAGGCGATCCGGGCCCATGGCGGCGAAGCCGTGATGACCGATCCGAACCACCCGTCCGGCTCCGACCGCATCTTCGAGGCGCTGACCCTGCTCGATCCGGACCGTCGCCATGACGCCATCGTCAATTTCCAGGGCGATCTGCCGGCCATCGACCCCGGCGTCATTGCCAAGGTGCTGACGCCGCTGTCCGATGCCGCCATCGACATCGCCACGCTCGCCACGCCGATCGTGGAGAAGCACGAGATCGACGACCCCAATGTGGTGAAGGCCGTGCTCAGTCTGGCACCGGGACAGACGGCCGGGCGTGCGCTTTATTTCAGCCGCCGTCCGGTGCCGTCGGGCGAGGGCCCGCTGTGGCACCATATCGGCATCTACGCCTATCGCCGCGCGGCGCTGGAGCGCTTCGTGTCGCTGCAGCCCTCGCCGCTGGAGCAGCGCGAAAAGCTGGAGCAGCTGCGCGCGCTGGAAAACGGCATGAGCATCGCGGCAGCCGTCGTTGACACGCTTCCACTCGGTGTCGATACTCCGGCCGATCTCGCGCGTATCCGCGCGGTCATGCAGCCGAAATAACCCCGTTAATCCTGCAGAAATCGAGTCCCTCATGTCGCCTGTCGCCACCATCGCCACGGAAGCCACCGATCCCGCCAAGGTCGTGGCCTTTCAGGGTGCGCCGGGCGCCTATTCGCATCTGGCCTGCCGCGAGGCGCTGCCCGATCTGGTGCCGCTGCCCTGCCCGAGTTTCGAGGATGCCTTTGCGGCCGTGCGCGAGGGTAAGGCGGCCTGCGGCCTGATCCCGATCGAGAACTCCACTGCCGGCCGCGTGGCCGACATTCACCAGCTGCTGCCCGAGGGCGGCCTGTTCATCACGGCGGAACATTTCCTGCGGGTGCGGCACCAGCTGCTGGCGCCCAAGGCCGCCTCGCTCAAGAGCGTGAAGCGCGTCTACAGCCATGTGCAGGGCCTGTCGCAATGCCGCAAGGTCATCAAGGAACTCGGCCTGGAAGCGATCGTCGCCAGCGACACCGCCGGTTCGGCCAAGGATGTGGCGGCGCGCAACAGCGCGGAGGAAGCGGCCATCGCCTCCACCATCGCGGGAGAGCTGTATGGCCTGCAGGTGCTGCGTCCCGATATCGAGGATAACAGCACCAACACCACGCGCTTCATCAAGCTGGAGCGTCAGCGCCGCGATCCCGATCCGCAGGCGAAGGGCAGCCTGACCGCCATCATGTTCCGGGTGCGCAGCGTGCCGGCGGCGCTCTACAAGGCGCTGGGCGGGTTCGCCACCAACGGCGTCAACGTGGTGAAGCTGGAAAGCTACCTGTCCGACGGGTTCAAGGTGGCGGAATTCTACGCCGAGATCGAGGGCCACCCGGCCCAGCGCAGCGTCGACCTGGCGCTGCAGGAACTGGCTTATTTCAGCTCCTCGCTGAATGTCATCGGCGTCTTCACCGCGCATCCTTTCCGCACGGCCTGAATCTTCCACCTGACCGCCGGGCTGCACAAATCTTCCAGACCCGTGCGGCCGGCCGTGCTGAACTGGCGGCATGAACCATGAGCAGGTTGCCGCGTTTTTTCTGTTTTCCCTGATCGCCGCGATCACGCCGGGGCCCAGCAACGTGCTGCTGACCGCCACCGGCATGCAGGCCGGGCTGCTGCGCGGCCTGCCCTGCCTGTTCGGCATCGGTGCCGGCATGGGATCGATGATGTTCCTGGCGGCCTATGGTTTCGGCGCGCTGGTGCTGCAGCATCCGCAGGTGATGCAGGCGGTGCGCTTGCTCGGCGCGGCCTTCCTGCTCTGGCTCGCCTGGAAGATCGCCACCGCCCCGGTCGGCGAGAGCGGCAGTGCCGCGCCGCCGCGCCCGACCGGCTTCCTGGGCGCGGCCTTGCTGCAATGGGTCAATCCGAAAGCCTGGCTGGTCTCGGCCGGCGCGGTCGCCACCTATCTGCCGGGCGAGGCCGAGTGCGCGCTGCTGCGCGCGACGATCTTCACGCTGGTCTTTGTCAGCGCGGCGCTGCCCAGCAGTCTCGTCTGGCTCGCCTTCGGCGCGGCGGCGCAGCGGCTGCTGCGCGATCCGCGCCGCCAGCGCGGTTTCAATATCGCGATGGGTCTGGCGCTGACAGCGTCGGTGGCGATGATCCTGCGCTGAACACACCAGTGGAGATTTCATGCGTGGCCGTCGTCTCGCGGAACGCGCGACAGCCCTGACGATTTTGTGCGAATCAACCTGCAAAAAATCATCCTGACAGCCAAGCTTCGCGGCATAATGGCGGCATGACGAAGCTGACGCGACGGCAGGCATTGCTCACCGGCACGGCCGCGGCCCTGCTGCCGCGGGCGCTGTCGGCCACGGCACTGCCGGCGGAGGCCGATGTGGTGATCGTTGGCGCCGGCCTCGCGGGTTTGAGCGCGGCGCGCGCCCTGCAGGAGCGGCAGCGCACGGCCGTGGTGCTGGAGGCGCGCGAGCGTATCGGCGGCCGCATCTGGACCGAGTCGCTGGCATCCGGCATCCGGGTCGATCTCGGCGCGCATCTGCTGCGGTCGGCCGATATCAATCCGCTGGTGGCGGAACTGCGGCGCCGCGACATCCGCCTGCAGGCCGATGACGGCGACTACTGGCTGTTCGATGGCGGCCGCGACGCCGACGAGCATGACTACGATATCCTCGGCTTTGCCTATGACCGGCTGGACGATGCGCTGCTCGATGCCCGCACGCTGCGCAGCGATGTCACCCTGGCCAGCCGGGTCAAGGTCGATGGCAAATGGGCCGACACGGCGCGGGCGCTCGCCGGCCCGCTGCATATCGGCATCGAATACAGCGCGGTGGCGGCGCTGGACGCGCCGCGGCTGGCCGGCACCGGGAATGACGCCTGGTTCAACGGCGGCTTCGGGCCCTGGCTGACGCAATATGCCGAGGGCCTGCCGGTTTTCCTCAACCGCCCCGTCGTGCGGATCGACTGGAGCGGCGATCATGTGGTGGTCGCCACCGCCGAGGGCCAGGTGCGGGCCGAGGCCTGCATCGTCACCGTGCCGGTGGGCCTGCTGAATGTGCGCGAGAGCATCGTCTTCCAGCCCGGCCTGCCCCAGGGCCAGCGCGATGCGCTCGGCCGCCTGTCCATGGGTCTGCTCGATCGCATTGCCCTGCAGTATGAAGCCGGCAGCTTCGAGGCGCCGGCCAACACCCAGGCGCTGCCGCGCATCAGCGGCACTCGCGGCATGAGTTTCCGCATCAACGCGCAGGGCCTGCCGCTGGCGGTGGCCACCGTCGGCGGCGACTATGCGCGCGAGCTGGAGGCCCAGGGCGATGCGGCGATGATTGCCGCGGCGCGGCTACAGCTGAAAGCCATGTTCGGCGAGGCGCTGGACCGCCGTTTCGTCAAAGGCGTGGCGTCGGGCTGGGGCAGGGATCCGTGGAGTCGCGGCGCCATCGCCTGCACGCGGCCTGGCTTCGCCACCGCGCGCCGCAATGCCGGCCGCGCGCTCACCAGCGCCACCGGCCGCGCCCGTGTGCTGTTTGCCGGCGAGGCCTTTGCGTCGGTCGACTGGACCGGCTCGGCCACCGGCGCCTGGCTTTCGGGCCGCCAGGCGGCGGCGGAAGCACTGCGGCTGTTCGGGTAAATTGGTCCGCCCGATTGGTGCGGCTTGCCTGACAATACTGGGCGGGTCGATACTGCCCCGGATTTTTCCTCGCCCCTTCAGCAAGTGAGTCTCGCCCGTGAAATTCCGCAATCTCGGCCGCTCCGGCCTCCTGGTTTCCGAAGTCGGTCTCGGCTGCAACAATTTCGAGATGCGTCTCGATCTCGAAGCCTCGCGCAAGGTGATTCACAAGGCGCTCGATCTCGGCATCACGCTGTTCGACACCGCCGATGTCTACGGCAACAAGGGCGGCTCCGAGACGCAGATGGGCAAGATCCTCGGCGCTCGCCGCAAGGACATCGTGCTGGCGACCAAATTCGCCATGCCGATGGACGATGTGGGCGTCAAGGTCGGTGCCTCGCGGCGCTATATCATGCGTGCGGTGGAAGACAGCCTGACCCGCCTGCAGACCGACTACATCGATCTCTACCAGCAGCACCAGCCCGATCCGCGCACGCCGATCGAAGAGACGCTGCGGGCGCTGGATGACCTGATCCGCCAGGGCAAGGTGCGCTATATCGGCAACTCGAATTTCGCCTCCTGGCAGTTGGCCGATGCCGACTGGACGGCAAAGCAGCTGGGGCTGAACCGCTTCGTCTCGGCGCAGGACGAGCTCAGCTTGGTCTTCCGCAAGGCGGAAGCCGAGCAACTGCCGGCCTGCGAGCGCTTCGGGCTGGGCTTCCTGCCGTTCTTCCCGCTCGCCAGCGGGCTTCTCACCGGCAAGCACAAGGCCGGTGCGGCCGCCGAAGGCTCGCGCCTGGCCAATACCCAGCGCCTAGCTGATCGCTACATGACGCCGGCCAATGTCGCCACGGTGGAACGCCTGCGCGGCTGGTGCGACAAGCGCGGCATCGGCCTGACCGATCTGGCCTTTGCCTGGCTGCTGGCCAGGCCGCAGGTCTCCAGTGTGATCGCCGGCGCCACCAAGCCGGAACAGCTTGAGCAGAATGTGAAGGCCGGCGAGACGAAACTTTCGGCGGAGGACCTGGCCGAGGTGAAGGCGCTGCTGGAGGGCTGATCGCCCGGCCGCTGTCAGGCAATAATATCTGGAATAAGCTGGTTCTCGATCCGGGTGATCTGATCCTTCAGCGCCAGCTTGCGCTTTTTCATGCGCTGAATCTGGATCAGGTTCAGGCTCGGCTGCTCGGCCAGCGCCGAGATGGCATCGTCGAGGTCGCGATGCTCCGCCCGCAGGTCGGACACCTTGCGCTGCAATTCCTCGGTATCGATCGGACCGGGAAAATTCATGCCGTCACTCAAAACCTACCAACGAACCGCGAAAGCCCGGTACCATAGCACGGATGACGGAACACGACACCGGGGCAAAAGCCCTTTCAGACAATGGGGTTAAGGAGGCGGGCAAGGTTCCCGGTTTCTGGACCTTCTCGCTCGCCCTCTATGGCCGGCCGGGCGTGGCGACGGCCTGCCTGGCGCTGCAGGACCGCCATGGCGCCGATGTGAATCTGCTGCTGCTCGGCTTCTGGCGCACGGCGCGCGGCCTGGCGGCCTGGGACGGTGTCGAACTGGCCCATGCGCAATCGGCTGTCGCTCCGGTCAATGCCGTGCTGCAGCCCTTCCGCGAGGCCCGCCGCGCCCTGAAAACCCTGGTCGCCGACGAGCCGGCGGCCGGCCGGCTCTATGACGAGGCCCGCGCGCTGGAGCTGAAGCTGGAGCAAGTGGCGCAGGCCTGGCTCGCCGCCGTCAGCCGCATCAGTCCGGCGCTGCGCCGGCCGCTGCCGCTGTCGCGCGCGGATGAAGTAACAACGGCCGCCGCGCATCTCTCGGCCTATCTGCAGGTGATCGCGCCCGACAACCCGGATGCGATGCAGCTTGCCGCCGATCTGCTGGGTGCCGCGCTCAAAGAGGATTAAACGGCGGGTCGTCCGCTCCAGCGTTTGACCAGACCGCTATCCAGCCCGAAGAGATCGAGCACGCGGCCGACCGTATGGTCGACCAGATCGTCCAGCGTCTTCGGCATGGCATAGAAGGCCGGCATCGGCGGCGCCACGATGGCGCCCATCTCGGTCACCGCCGTCATGTTGCGCAGATGGCCCAGATGCAGCGGCGTCTCGCGCGGCACCAGCACCAGGCGGCGGCGTTCCTTCAGCGCCACATCGGCGGCCCGGCTCAGCAGGGTCGAGGTGACACCGGTGGCGATCTCGGCCAGCGACTTCATCGAGCAGGGCACGATGGCCATGCCGAGCGTCTGGAACGAGCCCGAGGAAATCGCCGCGCCGATATCGCCGATGGCATAGACGGTATGCGCCAGCGCCTTCACATCCTTGATGCTGCGGTCGGTCTCGTAGGCGATCGTCATCTCGGCCGCGCGACTTAAGACCAGATGCGACTCGATGCCGCCGGCCTGCAGCGCCTCCAGCAGGCGGATGCCGTAGATCACGCCCGAGGCGCCGCTGATTCCGACCACGAGGCGACGCTGGGCCGGTTTCCGGATGATTGCAGGCGCAATTTTACCAGGAAGGGTCGCGGCTTGGCTGCGCTTCCTGATGTCGCTCGTAACGCGTGGCGTTTTGCCGGTTGCACGCTTGGGTGCAGATTTGTCCGGGGTTTTCCGTGTGCGGCGCATACAAAAATTCGCTTCTGTGAGAATTTACCAATTTGGGGCTGACAAAGCGGAAGGCGAGTGCTTAGCTACTTCTCAGGCGCGGACCGCAGCGGTCGTGCCGTCGCCGGGCGACCGCAGCAAAGTCGGTTGACGCGCTCCGAACCGAAAGGAGGAGCCCGCGATGAACAATTTGGCGCATCTCGACACTCTCATCGAAAAACATCATGGCCTGCAAGCGGCGATCGATGATGAGATTCACCGCCCGATGCCCGATCAAGCCCGCCTCACTCAGCTCAAACGCGAAAAGCTCAAGCTGAAAGAAGAAATCACCCGATATACGCAGTAGTCGCCGCGCCGGACCAGCGCTTCATTTAAGAGCCCTGGCCTTCTCGCGCAGTTCGAACTTCTGAATCTTGCCGGTCGAGGTTTTCGGCAATTCGCCGAACACCACGGTCTTTGGCACCTTGAACCGTGCCAGGCGCTCCTTGCAGAAGGCGATGATCGCGTCCGACCCGCTCTGGTCGGGCGCGATCGACGCGCCGTTACGCAGCGTGACAAACGCGCAGGGCGTTTCGCCCCAGTGTTCGTCGGGACGCGCGACCACCGCGGCCTCGACGATATCGGGATGCATGTAGAGCACGCCTTCCACTTCGATGGTGGAGATATTCTCGCCGCCCGAGATGATGATGTCCTTCGAGCGGTCCTTGATCTGCATGTAGCCGCCGGGATGCAGCACGCCGAGGTCGCCGGAATGGAACCAGCCGCCGGCAAAGGCTTCCTGCGTCGCCTTCGGGTTCTTCAGGTAGCCCTTCATCACGATATTGCCGCGGAACATGATCTCGCCCATGGTCTGGCCGTCTTCCGGCACGCGCTGCAGGGTCTGCGGATCGAGCACGGTGACGTCTTCTTCCACATGGTAGCGCACGCCCTGGCGGGCTTTCACCGCGGCCTTCTCGGGCAGCGGCAGCGCATCCCATTCGTCATGCCAGTCGCAGACCACCGCCGGGCCGTAGACCTCGGTCAGGCCATACACATGCGTCACGTCGAAGCCCATCTTTTCCATCGCCGCCAGCACCGCGGCCGGCGGGGCGGCACCCGCCGTCATGCATTTGACGCCGGGCTGCAGCTTGGCGCGTACCTCGTCGGGCGCGTTGATCAGCATGGTCAGCACGGTGGGCGCACCGCAGAAATGCGTCACGCCGTGATTGAGGAAGCTGTCGAAGACCTGTGCCGGATCCACCTTGCGCAGGCAGACATGCACGCCGGCCAGCATGGTGATGGTCCAGGGGAAACACCAGCCGTCGCAATGGAACATCGGCAGCGTCCACAGGTAACGCGGATGCTTGGGCAGGTTCCAGGTGACGGCATTGCCCACGGTATTGAGGTAGGCGCCGCGATGATGCGTGACCACACCCTTCGGATTACCGGTCGTGCCCGAGGTGTAGCCCAGCGAGATGGCATCCCATTCGTCCACCACACCGCGCCATTCCCAGTCCACATCGCCGGTCTGCAGGAAGGCTTCGTATTCCATTTCGCCGAACAGCTCGCCGGTGCTGCAGAGATGATCATCGATATCGATCACCAGCGGCTTGTTGCTGGAGATATGCACGGCCGCTTTCACGGTGGCGCTGTATTCGCGGTCGGTGAACAGGATTTTCGCCTCGCCATGCTCCAGGATGAAGGCGATGGCGGCGGGATCGAGGCGCGTGTTGATCGCATTGATCACCGCGCCGGTGGCGGGAATGCCGAAATGCGCTTCCAGATGTGCCGGCGTGTTCGGGGCGATGATCGCCACCGTGTCGCCGCGCGTGATGCCGCGCTTCTCCAGCGCCGAGGCGAGGCGGCGGCAGCGTTCATACAGCTCGATATAGGTATAGCGCAGCTTGCCATGGATCACCGCCAGCCGGTCGGGGAAGACATCGGCGGTGCGGCGCAGGAAGCTCAGCGGCGACAGCGCTTCGTAATTGGCCGGGTTCTTGTCGAGGTCGCGATCGTAAATCGTGGGCATCTGGCGTCTTCCCCTGCAGGCGGGTCAAGCTAGAGCAAACCCAGCATCCGCGGCAACAGCCGGAAATCGCCTCGATACATGAGGAATCCTTGAGTCTTAACGGTCTGGCCTAGAGGAAATGCAGGCCCAGGCCGTCATGCAGCAGCTTCAGGCCGCACAGGAACACCAGCACATAGGCGATACGGAAGAAAATGACGTCGCTCATCTTGTGGTGCAGCCAGATGCCGAGATAGACGCCGCCCACCGCCACCGGCACCAGGACCAGTCCGGTGCCGAGGTTGCTGAGGGTGAACTGTCCCAGGAACCAGTAGGGGATCAGTTTCACGTAGTTGACCACGGCGAAGAAGACGACGGTGGTGCCGACAAAGACGGTTTTGTCCAGGCGCTGTGGCAGCATGTAGACATACAGCGGCGGGCCGCCAGCATGGGCGATGAAGCTGGTGAAGCCGGAGCAGGCACTCCAGACCAGGCCCTTCGGCCAGCTTGGCCGCGCGGCATCGACCGGCGCCCGTTTGAGCCATTTCTGCAGGGTGAAGATGATGGCGATGATGCCGATGATGACCTCGACGCCCTCGTTGCTGATATAGCCGGCGGTGAAGGTGCCGATGGCGATGCCTGCCAATGCGCCCGGCAGGATGATTTTCATGTTCGCCTTGTCCCAGGTGCCGCGATAACCCCACAGGCCGGCGAGGTCCATGGCGCAGAGCACCGGCAGCATGATGGCGGCGGCCTGCAGCGGCGGCAGCACAATGGCCAGCAGCGGCATGGCGACCAGGCTGGAGCCGGGGCCGAAGCCGCCCTTGCTGAGGCCCACGATCAGCACGGCCGGGAAGGCCACCGCGTAGAACCAGGGGTCGGCAATCATGGGAAAATCGGGCATGGCGGCAGGGTCTGGCTGAGCGGAATTACGGCGGGAAGGTGGCGGGCGGTTCGGTTGCCCCGTTGAGTTGCGCGGGAGCGATGCGAAGTTTATCCTCCATATCAAGTTTACCGGCCAAGACCAACGGACAGAAGCAAAGCATGCAAACCGGTGTCGCCGCCGCAGTCGCCGCCATGGAACAGGCGGTTCGCCGCCTGGATGCCGCCCTGGCCCAGCGCGGGGCGGCGTTCCGCAGCCTGGCCGAGCAGCATGGCCAGGTGGCCATCGAGCTGAAGGCCCTGCGCGAGGAGCTGCAGCAGGCCCGCGACGAGGCCGCCAGCCTGCGCGAACGCGCCGCCCTGGTGGATGCCCTGCGCGCCGAACTGGCGCAGATGCAGAGCGATGAGGCTGCGGTGTCGGCCCGGCCGGCGGCGGATAGCGGCATCCTGCGTCAGGCGCTGGCCGACCGCGACAGTGAGATTGCCGCGCTGAAAGGCGAAGTCGATGACCTGCGCACCAAACTGGCCTCCGCCGTGGATGCCAAGGCGGCGCTGCAGGCGATGGTGACGGCGCCGCGGCCTGTGGCCGACCATGCCAATGGCAGCGAGGCGGCGGCACTGAAAGCCGAACTGGCTGTAGCGCGGGCCGCGCAGGCCGAGATGCAGGCCTTCCAGTCCGGCATGGCGGCGCGGCTGGAGGCGACGATGGCGCGGCTGCGTCAGGCGCTGGATGCCGATGCGAAGGTTTAAGGAGGCTTGCGATGGCTGAGATCAATGTCACCGTCAACAACCGCCTCTATCCCATCGGCTGCGACGATGGCGAAGAAGAGCAGGTGCGCCGGCTCTCCGGCCTGGTCGATGGTCGCGTGCGCGAACTGGCGGCCCTGGTGGGTCAGGTGGGCGAGGCGCGGCTTTTGCTGATGACGGCGCTGACACTGGCCGACGACCTGGAACAGGCCCAGCGCGACGTGGCGGCGATGCGGCAGGAGGTTAATGCCCTCTCGGAAGAGCAGAAAACCGCTGCTGGCGGCGCTGATGCGCTGCTTGGGCTGGCAAAACGGCTGGAAGACATTGCCGCAAGGCTGGAGACCACCTAAATAAGGCCTTGGACGGGTTCTGCCCGGTGCGTTGGCGTCCATAACCCTGGGGCCAATGCTCATCTCTAGGGAGCTGTCCCTGGCCGGAGCCCTGGTTCCGATCACACGGCGCCCACCTGGTACGCCAGGCCACAGAGGTTAGTTCATGCTAACGGCCATGGTGGGCCCGTCCACTTCCTCCAGGCTTTTACGCGACAGGTCAGGTTGAGCCCGCAAACCGATCCCGCGCTCGACCAACGCAAGGCGAGCCTCCGCATCAAACTGAAAGCCCGGCGCGCCGAAGCCTTTGCCGCCAACGGCACTGCCATTGCCGCGCTGGCGGCAGACCGGTTCCGCGCCGCCATTCCGGTGCGGCCGGGCCAGGTGGTGGCGGGCTACTGGCCGATGGGCGACGAACTCGATCCGCTGCCGCTGCTGCTCAGCCTGCAGCGGCAGGGCGCGCAGATCGTTTTGCCGGCGGTGCAGAAGGGCACGCGGCTGCTGCAGTTCCGGCTCTGCGAGGATTTGGCCAGTCCGCCGCCGGGCGGCGCCTATGGCATTCCGGCGCCGCAGGAAGGCGCGGCGACGCCGCCGCCCGATATCCTGCTAGTGCCGCTGATCGGTTTCGATACGGCCGGCCGCCGCCTCGGCATGGGCGGCGGCTATTACGATACGACCCTGCAGGCCCTGCGTGCGGCTGTGGATAAGAAGATTGTGGCCGTGGGCTATGCCTTCGCGGTACAGCAGGTGGCAGAGTTGCCCCACGGGGGCCATGACGAATTGCTGGACTGGGCGGTGACCGAACGCGGGTCGCTCAGGTTCGAGAGATAGGACGACGATGAAACTTCTGTATTGCGGCGATATTGTCGGCCGGTCCGGGCGTGATGCCGTGGTGGCGCGGATTCCGGAACTGCGTAAAAGTCTCGGCCTCGATTTCGTGCTGGTCAATGGCGAGAATGCCGCGGCCGGTTTTGGCATCACCGCGAAAATCTGCGAAGACTTCTATGCCGCCGGCGTCGATGTGATCGTGCTGGGCAACCATGCCTGGGACCAGCGCGAGACGCTCAGCTATATCAACACCGACCCGAAGCTGCTGCGGCCGCTGAATTACCCGAAAGGCACGCCCGGCAAGGGCGCGGCCGTGTACACGCTGCAGAACGGCAAGAAGGTTCTGGTGATCCAGGTGATGGGCCGCATCTTCATGGACCCGCTGGACGATCCCTTTGCCGCGGTCGATGGCGAGTTGCAGAAATATCGCCTGGGCGGCGGCGTCGATGCGGTGATCGTCGATATCCATGGCGAGGCGACGTCGGAGAAGATGGCGATGGGCCATTTCTGCGACGGCCGCGCCTCGCTGGTCTGCGGCACCCACAGCCATATCCCCACTGCCGATGCGCAGATCCTGCCCGGCGGCACGGCCTACCAGACCGATGCCGGCATGTGCGGCGACTACAATTCGGTGATCGGCATGGAGAAGACCGAACCGGTGAACCGCTTCGTCAAGCGTGTATCGGGCGGCCGCTTCGAGCCGGCCAATGGCGAGGCCACGCTCTGCGCCGTCTATGTCGAAACCGACGATCGCACCGGCCTTGCCACCCGCATTGCGCCGCTGCGTCTGGGCGGGCGGTTGCAGCAGACGACGCCGTGATGGCATGGGCGGCCGTTTCGACGCGCTGCTGACCGAGGTTCGCGGCTGCACGCTCTGCGCCGCCCATCTGCCGCTCGGGCCGCGCCCTGTGGTGCGGATGAAGCGTTCGGCAAAACTTCTGATCATCGGCCAGGCGCCGGGCACCAAAGTGCATGAAACCGGCCTGCCGTGGAATGATCGCAGCGGTGACGTGCTGCGCGGCTGGCTCGGGATGGACCGCGACAGCTTTTACGACATGACGCAGATCGCGGTGATGCCGATGGGCTTCTGCTATCCCGGCCGTGATCCAAAGGGCGGTGACAATCCGCCGCGTCCCGAATGCGCGCCGCGCTGGCATGACCGGCTGCTCGCGCATCTGCCGGCTCTGAAACTCACCTTGCTGGTCGGACAGTATGCCCAGGCGCATTACCTGGGGACGGGGCGGGCAAAGACGATGACCGATACGGTGCGCCATTTCCGCGCCTATCTGCCCGACGGGTTCTTCCCGTTGCCGCATCCGAGCTGGCGCAATATCGGCTGGCAGAAACGCCAGCCGTGGTTTGCCGAAGAGGTCGTGCCTGCACTGCGCATCGCCGTGCAGGCGGCGCTGGCTCAGTAAAGCGGCTGGCGCATCACGAAGTCGACCACGCAGAACAGCCGGTCGATCTGCGTGCCGTCGCTGGACAGCGGCATCACCATATCGACCACCGAAAGAAAATCCTTGTGCGGGCCGACATAGGGCACGCGGTTGACGCGCGGTTCGCGCGCGGCCGTCACCGTGGCCAGACTGTCCCACAGGCGGCTGCCAGGCTGCTGGTGCGGCAGGTCGCTCATACACTGGCCGGTATAGCGGGCATTCATCATGCCATCGACATGGGTGCCGAGCAGGCGGTAACGGAAATCCAGCGGCCAGCCGGGTTTGGTGTCGCGCAGCACATCCATCAGGATCAGATGCGGCAGCAGGCGCACCATCTCCAGCGGATCGATATCGGCGCGCCCGGGCATCAGCCGGCCGCGGCGCTTGCTGTCCCAGTAAGCATACGCCTCTTGCAGCAGCGGGGTCGCTTCACTCAGGTCCGGTGCCGGCATCTATGCTGTCTTCGGAATGAAATCGACAATCGACATCAGCATATGCACTTCAGCGCCATCATTCGATAGGGGCAGGATCAGGTCGACCAGCGAGAGGAAATCCTTGTGCGGGCCGACATAGGGCACGCGGTTCATCTGCGGCTGCCGGCTGTCCACCGTGCGGGCGAAGTTGCGCCACAGCTGGCTGTCGGGCTGCTGGTGCGACATGTCGCTCAGATGCACGCCGGTGTAGCGCCGCGACATGTGGGTCTCCACGGCGGTGCCGAGCAGGCGGTAACGGAAATCCAGGGGCCAGCCGGGCCTGGCGTCGCGCAGCACATCCATCAGCACCACATTTGACAGGAAGGGCACCATCTCGATCGGGTCGATATCGGCACGCGCGGGCATCAGCCGCCCGCGGCGCTTGGCGTCCCAGTATTCATAACCACGCAGCAGGGCTGGCGTGGCGTGGCGCGCGGCCATGGTGTCGCGCAGGTCGGACAAAGGCGGCAATCCCTCCGGGTGTCCGCCCCAGTCTTCCAGTTATTCCTGCGTTTCAAAAGCAGTTTTCGCTCAACCCCCGGACGAGGATGCGGGGCCGGAGGGCTAACGGAGCGTTAGCCCAGCTGGGTGAACGGGTGGGTGCCGTCGTGCAGCCGCACCGCCGGAAACAGGTCGACGCAGATCAGCAGATGGTCGACCTGCTCGCCGTCGTCGGCCAGCGGCATGACGATATGGAAGATGCTGCTGATGTCGCGGCTGCGCCCCACATAGGGCAGCACGCCCTTGACCGGGGCGCGGCAGTCCACCGCGGCGGTCAGGTGGTCCCAGACCAGGCTCGGCGGCCGCTGATGGGCCACCTCGCTCAGGCGCACGCCGATGTAATCGACATTGCTGAGCGCCTGCATGCGGCTGCCCATCTCGACATAGCGGAAGTCATGCGGCTCGCGCTCGACGGCGACCAGGATGGTCTGCGCCCGCAGCGGCTCCAGGGCCGGATCGGCCATCATGACGCCGCGCGAGGGCATTTCGGTCGGGCCGCGCGCCGCCAGCCACAGGCCATGCGCTAGGGTCAGCAGCGCCGACTGCGGATAGCCGGGCAGGCCATGGGAGCCCGACTTGGTCGGGCCCGGTACTGCCACCAGCTGCGTGAAATTCGTCATGCCCCTGTTAAGGCCTTGTTTCATATTTATTATTTTAGTCAGACGTCAGCCGAACACCGGCTTATGCCGGAGCAAACACTAGCGGTCCCGTTGATTCGGCGCAATCCGACTATCGCCCATGGCAGCCATGGCCGGCGCGGCGGCGCGGAACTGCGGCTTGCTTTTGCACGGGCGGCGCTTTATCCGGCGCTGCATCGTCTGCCGATGACGCGTGAAATATGGTAAACATGCCCGATTCGGTCGCTTTTTCACGATTTAGCCGCAGGTTCCGTCATGGCTGGCCATTCCCAGTTTAAAAACATCATGCATCGCAAGGGCGCGCAGGATGCCAAGCGCGCCAAGATTTTCACCAAGCTGATCCGCGAACTGACCACCGCGGCCCGCTCGGGCCAGCCCGATCCGGCCGCCAATCCGCGGCTGCGCGCCGCCATCCAGGCCGCCCGCGTCGCCAACATGTCGAAGGACACGCTGGAGCGCGCGATCAAGCGCGGCGCCGGCGGCGATGCCGCCGACAATTACGAAGAGGTGCGCTACGAGGGCTACGGCCCCGGCGGCGTCGCCGTCATCGTCGAAGCGCTGACCGACAACCGCAACCGCACCGCCGGTGAAGTCCGCGCCGCGTTTTCCAAGAACGGCGGGGCGCTCGGCGAGACCAATTCGGTCGCCTTCATGTTCGATCGCGTCGGCGAGATCGTCTTCCCGGCATCTGCCGCTTCGGCCGAGGCGCTGTTCGAGGGCGCGCTGGAAGCCGGCGCCGAGGATGTGCAGTCCGACGAGGAAGGCCACAGCGTCACTTGCGCCCAGGATGACTTCGCCGCCGTGCGCGAGGCGCTGGAGAAGAAGTTCGGCGATCCGAAATCGGCCAAGCTGGTGTGGAAGCCCAAGACCACCACGCCGGTCGAGGGCGAGAAGGCCGAGACCCTGTTCAAAATGATCGACGTGCTGGAAGACAGCGACGACGTGCAGACGGTCTATGCCAATTTCGAGATGTCGGACGACGAGCTGAAGAAGCTGGCCGGCTAGGCGCGAAGAAGGAGCGGCTTGAGTTCATCCATGCGCATCATCGGTCTCGATCCGGGCCTGCGTGCCACCGGCTGGGGCGTCATCCTCGCCGAGGGCAACCGGTTGAGCCATGTGGCGCATGGCACCATCCGCACCAACCCCGATGACGAGTTGGCCTATCGCCTGCGCACCGTGCATGACGCGCTGGCCGAGCTGCTGGCCGAATGGCAGCCGCAGGCCGCCGCCGTCGAAGAGACCTTCGTGAACAAGAATCCGTCTTCGACGCTGAAATTGGGCCAGGTGCGCGGCGTGGTGCTGCTGGCGCCGGCCCTGCTCGGGCTGCCGGTCGGCGAATACGCGCCCACCGTCATCAAGAAGGCCGTGGTCGGCACGGGTGCTGCCGACAAGGACCAGGTGCATGCCATGGTCAAACGCCTGCTGCCCGGCTGCAATGTCACCGGCGCCGATGCGGCCGATGCGCTGGCCGTGGCGATATGCCACTCGCATCATGCCGCCACCGCGCGGGTGATCCGCACGGCTGAATTGCGAGCGGCGCGATGATCGCCAAGCTCTCAGGCCTGCTCGACTCTGTGTCGGAAACCGCCTGCATCCTCGATGTCGGCGGCGTCGGCTACCAGGTCTACTGCTCAGGCAGAACGCTGCGGTCGCTGCCGCGGCCGGGCGAGGCGGTGCGTCTGCATATCGAGACCCATGTGCGCGAAGACCATATCCATCTGTTCGGCTTCCTGTCCGAGGCCGAGCGCGGCTGGTTCAATTTGCTTCAAACCGTGCAGGGCGTCGGCGCGAAAGTGGCGCTTGGCATCCAGTCGACGCTGGCGCCGGATGAACTCTTCCGCGCCATCGCCGCGGCCGACAAGACCACGCTGAACCGCTGCGACGGTGTCGGGCCGAAGCTCGCCGTGCGCCTGATCACCGAGCTGAAGGACAAGGTCGGCGGCATCGCGCTCGGGCCGGTGGCGCTGGCGGCGCCGGGCGAGATCGCGGCTGCGGAAGAAAAGACCGGCGGCCCGGTCGCCGATGCGCTCTCGGCCCTGGTCAATCTCGGCTACAAGCGCGCCGATGCCTTCGGCGCCGTTACGACTGCGGCGCGTGCGCTTGGCGATAAGGCGAATGTGCAGCAGCTCATTCCGGCAGCTCTCAAGGAGCTGGCGCGATGAGCGAGGCACCCAGGATTGTGGCTGGCGCGAAAGCCGAGGGCGACGAGTTCGAGCGTCATCTGCGCCCGCAGGTGCTGGGCGACTTCATCGGCCAGGCGCGGGCGCGTGAGAATCTGAGCATCTTCATCCACGCCGCCAAGGAACGTGGTGAGGCGCTCGATCACGTCCTGTTGCACGGCCCGCCGGGCTTAGGGAAAACCACGATGGCGCAGATCGTGGCACGCGAACTCGGCGCCGGCTTCAAGGCCACGTCCGGGCCTGTCATCGCCAAGGCCGGCGATCTCGCCGCCCTGCTGACCAACCTGGAAGCGCGCGACGTGCTGTTCATCGACGAGATCCATCGCCTCAATCCGGCAGTGGAGGAAATCCTCTATCCCGCGATGGAAGATTTCCAGCTCGACCTGATCATCGGCGAGGGGCCGTCGGCGCGCAGCGTGCGCATCGATCTGCCGCCGTTTACGCTGGTCGGCGCCACCACGCGGTCGGGCCTGCTCACCACGCCCTTGCGCGAACGTTTCGGCATTCCGCTGCGGCTCAATTTCTACGAAGTGGAAGAGCTGGAACTGATCGTGCGGCGCGGCGCCCGCATTCTGGATCTCGAACTTGACGCCTCAGGCGCCAGAGAAATCGCCCGCCGCGCCCGCGGCACTCCGCGCGTCGCCGGGCGGCTGCTGCGCCGGGTGCGCGATTTCGCCGTCTATGCCAAGGCCAAGATCGTCGATGCCGCCACCGCCGATGCCGCCCTGTTGCGGCTGGAGGTCGATGCCCGCGGCCTGGATGCCATGGACCGCCGCTACCTCACGGTGATCGCCCGCGACTTCCAGGGCGGCCCGGTCGGCGTCGAGACCATTGCCGCAGCGTTGTCCGAACCGCGCGACGCGCTGGAAGACATCATCGAGCCCTATCTGATCCAGCAGGGCTTCCTGCAGCGCACGCCGCGCGGCCGCCTGCTGACGGCCGCCGCCTTCACCCATCTGGGCCTCAGCCTGCCGGCCAGCCTGGCCACCGCCGGGCAGCTGGATCTGCTGGGAGACGACGATGTCTGACGCCCAGCCCCATCGTTATCCGGTCCGGGTCCAGTGGGAAGACACCGACGCCGCCGGCATCGTCTATTACGCCAATTACCTGCGCTTCATCGAGCGCGGCCGCTCCGACCTGCTGCTGCAGAAGGGCATCAGCCAGCGGGAAGCCCTCGCCGGGCCAAATGGAGATAAGACGGCCGGCGTCGCCTTCGCCGTCCGGGCCTGCCAGATCGACTACCTGAAGCCGGCCCGGCTGCACGAAGAATTGACCGTCACCACCGAAATCACCGACCTGCGCGGCGCCAGCCTGACCGCCCGCCAGGATGTCTGGCGCGGCGCGGAATTGCTGGTCCGGGCGGAGGTTAAGCTGGCCTGTATCGATTCGGCCGGCCGGCCCCGGCGCGTTCCGCCCGCCATTGCGGCGGTTTTCGCCACACTTTCACCAAATTTGTCGCATTGATCTGCTAACTCTTAACCAAAGGATTCGTAACCATGGACAGGACCGTCGCCGCCGCGCAGCTCGGAGGCTCCTCTGCCGCCGCCGATCTCTCGCTCTGGGCGCTCTTCCTCCAGGCCGACTGGATCGTCAAGGCCGTCATGCTGATGCTGATCCTGGCCTCCTTCTGGTCCTGGGCGATCATCTTCGACAAGCTGATCAAGATTCGCCGCACCGTGATCGACACCGACAAGTTCGAAAACGACTTCTGGTCGGGCGGTTCGCTCGACGCCCTCTATGACCGTCTGTCGATGGCCGGCCCGCAGCATCCGATGGCGGTGCTCTTCGTTGCCGCCATGCGCGAATGGCGCCGCTCCACCGAGCGCGGCCTGGTGCGCGGCAAGCAGGGGCTCGGCTCGCTGCAGGTTCGCATCAACCAGGTGATGCGCGTCTCCATCGACCGCGAGATGGAGCGCCTGGAACGCTACCTCGGTTTCCTCGCCTCGGTCGGTTCGGTCTCGCCCTTCGTCGGCCTGTTCGGCACCGTCTGGGGCATCATGAACTCCTTCCACGCCATCGCCTCCAGCAAGAACACCTCGCTGGCCGTGGTGGCGCCGGGCATCGCCGAGGCGCTGTTTGCCACGGCTCTGGGGCTTCTGGCGGCCATTCCGGCGGTCATGGCCTATAACAAATTCTCCAACGATCTCGGCCGGCTCAATGTGCGGCTCGAAGGCTTTGCCGGCGAGTTCTCGGCGCTGATGTCGCGCCAGCTCGACGAAGAGGCCGCCTGATATGGGAATGTCAACCGGAGGCGGCTCGACCCGCGGCGGCCGGCGCCGGCGCGCACCGATGTCGGAGATCAACGTGACGCCGCTGGTCGACGTCATGCTGGTGCTGCTGATCGTCTTCATGGTGGCCGCCCCGCTGCTCACCGTCGGCGTGCAGGTCGACCTGCCCAAGACCCAGGCGGCGGCGATCCAGGGCCAGGACGAACCCTTGAGCATCACCATCGATGCCAAGGGCGGCATTTACCTTCAGGAAAGCCAGATCGAGTTAGACCAGTTGGTGCCGCGCCTGCAGGCGATCGCCGGCAATGCGCCGGACCGCCGCATCTTCGTGCGCGGCGACCAGGCGATCAATTACGGCAAGGTGCTGGAAGTGATGGGGGTCATCAACACCGGCGGTTTCACCAAGGTGGCGCTGGTCGGCAATCCGCCGAACGCGGCACCGGCGCGGCGCTGACGGATCAGTAGAGGGTTGGGTTAAGGGTGCAACGCAAGTCCTACATATTCTCGGCCAGTCTGCATGGCGGCATCGTTGCCTTTGCCGTGTTCGGGCTGCCGCATCTGTTCGACACGCCGCGCGAGCCCGAGCCGATGGTGGTGCTGGCCGAATTCGCGCCCATCGCCGAGAAGACCAACGTCCCCAAGGTCCAGCCCAAGATCGTCGAGACCAAGGCGCCGCCGAAGGAAGAGCCGCTGCCTGAGGCCAAGCCCGAGCCCAAGCCGGAACCGCCCAAGCCGGCGCCGCAGGCGGTGACCCCGCCGCCGCCGCCGCCCCCGCCGACGCCCGAGCCGCCCAAGCAGGTGGAAGCGCCCAAGCCGGCGCCGATCCCCGAGCCGGTGCCGAGCCCGAAGCCGCTGCCGAAACCTGAAAAGGTGGTGGAGGCGCCCGAGCCGCCGAAGGTGGCCGAGAAGCCGAAGCCGGAAGCCAAGCCAGCGCCGCCCAAGCCGCCGCAGAAGACCGAAGAGAAGAGCAAGGCGCCGGACATGTCCGACATCGCCGCGCTGGTCAACAAGATGAAGACGGCGCCGCCGCAGCCCAATCCGGCGCCGCAGACGGCCGCCAAAAGCCCGCCGCCGGCCGCGTCGCCGCGCATGGAAGGCCCGAGCAATCCGAACCTGCCGGTCTCGATGAGCGAGAAGGATTTCATCCGCAAGCAGGTGGAAGACAAATGGCAGTTCGATCTGGGCGCGCGCGATGCGCAGAACCTGATCGTGCGCATCAAGTTCAGCCTGCATCCCGATGGCCGCCTGAAAGGCCAGCCCGAGATTGTCGACGCCGCCCGCATGTATATGCCGGGCCAGGAAGCTTATCGCGCCGCCGCGGAATCCGCGCGTCGCGCCGTGCTCAAGGCCGAACCCTTCCAGTTGCCGCCCGGCGACAAGGACAAGTGGGGCCAGGACATCATTCTGAACTTCGACCCGCGCATGATGCTGGGCGGGTAAATGAACAAGGAGACCATGATGAAGCGGATGCCGATTCTGCCCCTGGGCATGATGAGGACTGGCGTGCTGGCGCTGCTGCTGGCGCTGTTCGCCGCGACTGCCGGCCATGCCGCCGTCGAGATCGACATCACCAAGGGCAACATCAAGCCGATCCCGATCGCGATTTCCGATCTCGATGGCGACAACCCGCAGGCGCTGAAGCTCGGCGTCGATGTCGCCCGCGTCATCCGCGCCGATCTGGAACGCTCGGGCCTGTTCAAGCCGGCCGATCCGCGCGCCCATATCCAGTCGCCCGCCCAGATGCGGGTGCAGCCGCGCTTCGGCGACTGGCGCGTCATCAATGTCGATGCGCTGGTCAACGGCCGCATCGAAGTGCAGCCCGATGGCCGCCTGCGCGGCGAGTTCCGCCTTTGGGATGTGGCCGCTGAAAACCAGATGACCGGCCTGGCGCTGTTCACCACGCCGGATAACTGGCGTCGCCTGGCGCATCTGATCGCCGATGCGATCTACAAGCGCGTCACCGGCGAGGACGGCTATTTCGACACCCGCATCGTCTATGTCGCCGAGAGCGGCCCGCCGGACAAGCGCATCAAGCGCCTCGCCATCATGGACCAGGATGGCGAGAATCATCGCTTCCTCACCGATGGCCGTTTCCTGGTGCTGACGCCGCGCTTCAGCCCGAGCCAGCAGGAAATCACCTATCTCAGCTACTTCAACGACAAGCCGCGCGTGTATCTGTTCAACATCGATACCGGGCAGCAGGAGCTGGTTGGCGATTTTCCCGGCATGACCTTCGCGCCGCGCTTCTCGCCCGATGGCAACCGCGTGATCATGTCGCTGGCAGCGGACGGCAATTCCGATGTCTACATGATGGATCTGCGCACGCGGCAGCGTTCGCGCCTCACCGCCGATCCCGCCATCGACACTTCGCCGTCCTTTGCGCCCGACGGTCGCCGCATCGTGTTCAACTCCGATCGCGGCGGCACCAAGCAGATCTACACGATGAATGTGGATGGCTCGGACCAGAAGCGCATCAGCTTCAACCAGGGCCGCTACTCCACGCCGGTGTGGTCGCCGCGCGGCGATCTGATCGCCTTCACCAAGGAGTATCAGGGCCAGTTCTCCATCGGCGTCATGCGTCCCGATGGCAGCGGCGAGCGCATTCTCTCGTCGAACAGCGTGGTGCAGGAAGCGCCGACCTGGGCGCCGAACGGCCGCGTGCTGATGTTCTATCGCGAGACGCCCTGGAATTCGCAGGGCCGCGGCCAGCGCGTGCGTCTGGTCTCGATTGACCTGACCGGCTTCAACGAGCGGGAGATTCCTACCCCGATCGATGCTTCCGACCCGGCCTGGTCACCACTTTCGCCTCTGGTGCGGTAATCGTTCTGCCTACGGTGATATCCACAGGGGTCCAAAATCGCTCCGGCCTGTGGATAACTAGGACTTATCCCGACCCCTGTGGCAGAAATGCCGCAGGGGTCGGTTTAGTAAATACAAGCCCTTACACCTATTGATTCAGGAAAAACCGGTAGATATAGTCCACCGTGACGTAATGGCTTGAACCAAGGTTCAGCGGCGTAAGCGAACCTAGTCCGTTAGGACTGGGTGCCTCGCGAATGTTCGCTAAATTCTTTGGTTTGTCAGACGGTTCGTCCTGAGAGCGACAAAACTCGACCCCCGGGATGGAACGCAAGTTTTGGTCTCAAGTTTTGTCTTGTAGTTCTCAGGTTCTGACTCACTCATCGAAACCCTTGGAGGGATAATAAAAATGCGCCTCAACACCTTCGGCTCCAAGTTCCTGGCCGTGGCTGCCGTTGGCCTGCTTCTCGCCGCCTGCGAATCCGCCCCGACCCCGACTGCCACCACCAGTGGCGCCGGCGGCGCTCAGACCGCCACCGCGCCGGCCACCAGCATCGCGCCGGGTTCCGTGCAGGACTTCCAGGTCAATGTCGGCGACCGCGTCTTCTTCGACTATGACAAGTTCGAAGTGAAGCCGGCCGGCAAGGCCACGCTCGACAAGCAGGCTGCCTGGCTGAAGCGCTATGGTCAGTGGAAGGTCGTCGTGGAAGGCCATGCTGACGAACGTGGCACCCGCGAATACAACCTGGCGCTCGGCGATCGCCGCGCCAACGCCGTGAAGACCTACCTGGTCAACCAGGGCATCCCGGCGAACCGCGTCACCATCATCTCCTACGGTAAGGAGCGTCCGGTGGCCCTCGGTTCGAACGAGGCCGCCTGGGCCCAGAACCGTCGCGGCGTGACGGTGCTGTCGAACTAATTCAGCCGCGGGCCGTTTCATCACGGCCTGCACTGAGGGTTCTTGGAACACCCGCCTGTCGGAAGACAGGCGGGTGTTTCTTTTTGCGTGCCGCAGTTTCGCCGCAAATCCCGCGTTTTTCCGCCGCAAAGACGCGGCCTTCTGCGGCAGGCAGTGCAAACGAGAAGGGGAGTGCCTTTATGCAGACGAATCAGTGGGTCATCCGGTCGGCTCTGGTCGCCGTTCTGGCCCTGGGGCTGGCGGCTTGTGAGTCCGCCCCGCAATCCAGCAACACCATGTCCGGCAGCGGCCGTGCCACCGATCCGTCGATGAGCGGCACCGGCGGTCGCGGCATCACCAGCAGCGAGCTGGGTGGCGCGCCGGGCAGCCTGGCCGAAGCCCAGCGCATGTTCGCCACCGAAGTGGGCGACCGCGTGCTGTTCGATTACGATTCCTTCGCGCTGAAGGCCGATGGCCCGGCGATCCTCGACAAGCAGGCCGCCTTCCTCAAGCGCTTCGGCCAGTATCGCATCGTCGTCGAAGGCCATGCCGACGAGCGCGGGACGCGCGAATACAATCTGGCCCTGGCCGAGCGCCGCGCCACCACGGTGCGCAACTACCTCGCCAACCAGGGCATCGCCGCCGCCCGTCTCTCGGTGATCTCCTACGGCAAGGAACGGCCGACCGCCGTCACCTCCAACGAGGCTGCCTGGGCGCAGAACCGCCGCGCCGTCACGGTGCTGGCCCAGTAAGACCGGGCGGGATTCGCAGATCACGCCTCACCCGCCGGTCAAACCGGCGGGTGAAATCTGCATCGCCGTTGCGATCCGCCATGCTTTTGACGTAAACCCCGGTAAAATCGATAAACTCGGTTTTCCGCCCCGATTCGGGATCGCCCGGGTCGGCCACCGTGGGGTTCGCCATGTCTGCGTCATCGCTCATCCGCTCCGTCACCCTTCTGCTCCTGCTCGGCACCGCCGCGTTGCCGGCTGCCGCCCAGGACGCACAGACGATCCAGCGCCTCAATCGCCTGGAAGGCGATCTGCAGACCCTGCAGCGCCAAGTCTATCGCGGCACGCCGCCGGGCGTATCGGGCGGTGGCAGCAGCAGCAGCGGCGGCCTGACCGAGGGCGGCGACGGCGCCTCGGCGGCCAATCGCCTGAATGCCCGCATCGACGATCTGGAAAACCAGATCCGCCAGCTCACCGGCCGTTTCGAGGAGGTGGAATTCACCGCCAGCCAGGCCAACCGCCGCATGGACAAGCTGACCGAGGATGTCGACTTCCGCCTCAACCAGCTCGAACGCGGCGGCAGCGCGCCGAGCGGCCAGCAGACCGGCAGCGTCGAGCAGGTGAAGCCGACGCCGGCCCAGCAGGGCGTGCCGGCCGCCGGGACGCCCGTGGTGCGCGGCTCGACCTCGTCGACGCCGGGCCAGGCGCCCACCAAGGAAGGCATCCTCGGTGCCATGCCCGCCGATGCCCAGGGCCGTCCGCTGCCTGGCAACGCTGGCACCGCCGCCGCGCCGCAGGCCGCACAACAAACAGCCCGCGCCCCCGCGCCGCCGCCGCCGTCCGGCAAGGGCAAGCTGCCCAACGGCACGCCGCAGGAGCGCTACAACTACGCCTACAAGCTGCTGGTGCAGAGCGACTATGCCGATGCCGAGGCCGCCTTCCGCGAATTCCTCGGCGCCCATCCGCAGGATGCGCTGGCCGGCAATGCGCAATACTGGCTCGGCGAGACCTATTACGTGCGCGGCCAGTACGAGCCGGCCAGCCAGGCCTTCCTGCAGGGCTATTCGGGCTACAAGGGCAATTCCAAGGGCAAGGCGCCCGACAGCCTGCTCAAGCTCGGCATGTCGCTCGCAGCATTAAAGAAGAACCCGGAAGCCTGTGCCGCACTCGGCCAGCTCAACAAGGATTTCCCCGACGCGCTGCCCCATGTGAAGGACGCCGCCCAGCGCGAGCGCTCCAAGATCGGGTGTAAGTAAGCCGATCCGATGACCGCAGCGCTCACGGCCGCTGATTTCGGCCGGCTGCTGCGGCCGCTGCTGCCGAAAGACGCGACAGCCATCGCCGTTGCGGTGTCGGGCGGTGCCGACAGTCTGGCGCTGGCTTTGCTCACGGCGGACTGGGCCAGAGCGAAGAATATCGCCATCACGGCTTTCATCGTCGATCACGGCCTGCGCAAAGAGTCTGCCGCCGAGGCGAAGCAGGTCGCCGCCTGGCTGAAAGCCGCCGGCATCGCGGTCGCCATCCTGAAATGGACCGGGCCCAAGCCCGCCGCCAATCGCCAGGCCGCCGCCCGCGCCGCGCGCTACGACCTGCTGATGCAGGCCTGCGCCAAAAACAACATCCGCCATCTGCTGGTCGCCCAGCATCGCGACGACCAGGCCGAGACGGTGCTGCTGCGCGCCCTGCGCGGCTCCGGCGTCGACGGGCTGGCGGCGATGGCGCCGGCGCGCCCCTTGAGCGACAGCCTCACCCTGCTGCGGCCGCTGCTCGATATCCCGAAGGCGCGGCTGGTCGCCACGCTGCAGAAGCGCAAACAGCCCTGGATCGAAGACCCCAGCAACGCCAGTCCGGCTTACCTGCGCGTGCGCCTGCGCCGCGCGCTGGATGTCCTGAGCGACAACGATGCGGGGCAACGCGCCGAACTGGTGGCGCATCTGGCACAGACCGCGCGCAACTTCGCCCGCACAAGACAGATGCTGGACGAGGCGGCCTATGACCTGCTGCATCGCCTGGTGCAACTCGATGCCGCCGGCTTCGCCTGGCTCGATCCCGCACCCCTGCGCAGCGCGCCCGACGAGATCGCGTTGCGCAGCCTCAGCCGTCTGCTCGGCGCCATCGGCGGCGATCCGCTGCCGCCACGGCTCGACCGGCTGGAACGGCTGCTGACCGCCCTGCGCGCGAAGACCGTCGCGCCGCAGACCCTGCATCGCTGCCAGATCCGTCCGCTGAAGGGCAGGGCTGCCTTGCTGGTCTGCCGCGAGGCGCGCCATCTGCCAGACGCCATGCTGCTCAAGGCCGGCGCCGACCTGCTGTGGGACGGTCGCTTCCGCATCCATGGCGGCCGCCGCAGCGCCGGCCTGACCCTGGCGCCGCTTGGCCGCACCCGCCCGGACGGCATCGCCGCGGCGGTTCTGGCCGCCGTGCCGCCCGCCGTCTGGCCCGCCCTGCCGGCCTTGTGGCAGCGCAACCGGCTGCTGGCGGTGCCGGCTTTGGGCTGGGGCAAGCTGCCGGCCGGGCTTACAATCGCCTTCCGCCCGGTCCTGGCGGCGCCGGCGGTTGTGACACAGGCCTGAAATCCCGGCGAAAATCGCTCCCGTAACCGCTTGTTTAGCCCTGCCGCGGTCATATCTATGGTCTGGGCCGGCGAAAATCGGCTAAAGTTTTTGGGCCCCGGAGAACAGCCTCCGCCCGGCGCTTTTGTTAGAGGATATCGCTTCTGTGAACATGTTCGGTCGTAACCTGGCTTTGTGGGTCATCATCGGTCTTCTGGTGGTGGCGCTGTTCAACCTGTTCCAGGGCCCGAGCGTGCGCGGCGGCAGCCAGGCGCTCGCCTATTCCGATTTCCTCAACGACGTCGCCAACGGCCAGGTCACCGATGTGACCATCCAGGGCGGCAACACCGTCACCGGCCATTTCCGCGACGGCCGCCTGTTCTCCACCTACACGCCCAACGACCCGACGCTGGTCTCCAAGCTGACCGAGCGCGGCGTGCGCGTGACGGCCGCGCCGCCCGAAGAGGGCAACACGCTGGTCAATATCCTGATCTCCTGGTTCCCCATGCTGCTGCTGATCGGCGTGTGGATCTTTTTCATGCGCCAGATGCAGTCCGGCGGCGGCAAGGCCATGGGCTTCGGCAAGTCCAAGGCGCGCCTGCTGACCGAGCGCCATGGCCGCGTCACTTTCGAGGACGTTGCCGGCATCGAGGAAGCCAAGAGCGAACTCGAAGAGATCGTCGACTTCCTGCGCGACCCGCAGAAATTCCAGCGCCTGGGCGGCAAGATCCCCAAGGGCTGCCTGCTCGTCGGCCCGCCCGGCACCGGCAAGACCCTGCTGGCCCGCGCCATCGCCGGCGAAGCCAACGTGCCCTTCTTCACCATTTCGGGTTCCGACTTCGTCGAGATGTTCGTCGGCGTCGGCGCCAGCCGCGTGCGCGACATGTTCGAGCAGGCCAAGAAGAACGCGCCCTGCATCATCTTCATCGACGAAATCGACGCCGTCGGCCGCCATCGCGGCGCCGGTCTCGGCGGCGGCAACGACGAACGCGAGCAGACGCTGAACCAGCTGCTGGTCGAGATGGACGGCTTCGAGGCCACCGAGGGCGTGATCCTGATCGCCGCCACCAACCGCCCCGACGTGCTCGATCCCGCCCTGCTGCGTCCGGGCCGTTTCGACCGCCAGATCGTGGTCCCCAATCCCGATATCATCGGCCGCGAGCACATCCTGCGCGTCCATATGCGCAAGGTTCCGCTGGGTCCGGATGTCGAGCCCAAGATCATTGCCCGCGGCACGCCTGGATTTTCGGGTGCCGATCTCGCCAATCTGGTGAACGAAGCCGCGCTTCTCGCCGCCCGCCGCAACAAGCGCGTCGTCACCATGGCCGATTTCGAGCATGCCAAGGACAAGGTGATGATGGGTGCCGAGCGCCGCTCGATGGTGATGGGCGAAGAGGAAAAGCGCCTCACCGCCTTCCACGAGGCCGGCCACGCGCTGGTCGGCCTGCATGTGCCCAAGCATGATCCGCTGCACAAGGTGACCATCATCCCGCGCGGCCGTGCGCTGGGCGTCACCATGTCGCTGCCCGAGAAAGACCGCCTGTCGATGTCGCAGCTCGAACTGGAATCGCGCCTGGCGATGATGTTCGGCGGCCGCATGGCCGAGGAGCTGGTCTTCGGCAAGGAAAACATCACCACCGGCGCGTCGAACGACATCCAGCAGGCCACCGGCCTCGCCCGCCGCATGGTCACCGAATGGGGCATGAGCGACAAGCTCGGCCGCCTGCGCTACTCCGACAACGAGGAAGAGGTCTTCCTCGGCCATTCGGTGACGCAGCGCAAGAATGTCTCGGACGCCACCGCGCGCCTGATCGATGAGGAAATCCGCACCATCATCGACACCGCCGAAGGCACCGCGCGCCGCATCCTGACCGACTATCGCGCCGATCTCGACAAGATCGCCCTGGCGCTGCTCGAATACGAGACGCTGTCGGGCGACGAGGTCCGCGCGCTGCTGCGTGGCGAGCCGATCGTGCGCACCGACGACCGCACGCCCACCCCGGGCAGCGACAGCGGCCCGCGCTCGGCGGTGCCGACGTCGAGCCGTGGCGGCAGCAAGCCCGGTTTCGAGCCGGAGCCCCAACCTGGTGCGTAAGCAGTCCGGCGCCTGATACTTTTAAGCTGTCATGCCCGGACTTGATCCGGGCATCCACGAAAACGTCCGGCTCAACACCGGGCGTTTTTCTTTGCCGGTTTCGCTCGTTCACCAAGATCGTCATCCCCGCGAAAGCGGGGATCCCATTTGTGTGTCGCCGAAAGAAATGGGACCCCGGCTCGCGCTGCGCTTGGCCGGGGTGACGATCTTTGAGAAGGGGCGCGCTTACATAAACCGTCACCCCGGGCCTGACCCGGGGTCCAGTTTTTTGTGCCGTTACTTCGCCGTGTCCGCCGCCGGCACGGCAACCGTCTCGGCGAGGAAGCCGGCCAGCCAGCGCATGCCGGTATCGTCCGTCGTCGCCGGCGCCTGGGCCATGCCGGGCTGCGCGGTCTGCTGCGCCATGCAGTCGATCAGGTCGGTGAGGTACGCCTGGCTGAATTCGGGATGGAACTGCACGGATAAAACCGGCGCATCGGTGTAGCGCAAAGCCGCAAAGGCGCAGGCCGCGCTGCTGGCTACAACGTCCGAACCCGGCGGCTGCACGACGATCTGGTCCTGATGAAAGGCCGGCATCGCCACAGTCCGGCTCTCGCCGCCGAGCGTGGTGCTGTACTGCTCCATGCCGATGCGGAAGCCGACAGGGGCTTTCTCCACCCGGCCGCCCAGGGCCTCGGCGATGATCTGGTGGCCGAAGCAGACGCCCACGATAGGGCGCTTCAGCGTCGCCGCCGCGCGGATGAAATTTTTGAGCGGTTCGATCCACGGCAGTGTGTCATAGACGCCGTGGCGCGAGCCGGGGATCAGCCAGGCATCGCAGTCCGTCGGCGCGCCCAGAGCTTCGCCGTTCACCACCGAGATGATCTCGAACCGGGTCGAGGGTAGCAGGGGCCTGAGCTGCGCCGCGAACATCGCGGGATAGCTGCCATAGCGCGCCTGCAGCGGCGCGGGCACCGGCCCGCATTCAATGATGCCGATTTTCATGATTATGCCCGGCTAAATCGCTCTTTCGACAAGCTATACGAATTCAATTGATAAGCCTAGATTTTGGGGACATTCACCCGCCCACACCTGATCAGGGTTTAAGTCATGGATAAATGCAAACGCTGCGGGGCGGACAAGCTTATTCGCGCGCACATAATACCAAGAGCGTTTGGTCATATGGCGCGCGGTGGTGGAACTGACTTGAGTCAAATATCTGAAGATAGCCGTAAGCCTTCAAAAACAGGCCCGTGGGATGATCGTATACTGTGCGACACGTGCGATGGCCTGCTCGGATATTTTGATAATTTCGCCATATCTTTCTTAAGAGACAATGTGGAGAAAGATTTCGGGCAGAAAGATACCCTGTTCGAGATAGATAATGTTGATACTGGGCGTTTAATAAGGTTTGTCATGGCTGTGCTGTGGCGTGCTTCAATTAGCCGTCAAAATATCTTCGATGGAATAAATCTTGGTCCATACGAAGATATTTTTAAAAACACGTTGTTTGGGAATGATCCTGTACCGAAAGAATTTGAGGTTCTTTTTATTAGATACTCAAGTCAGAAGTTTATGATGCATCAGCTTTTGGAGATGCCACAAAGACTTCGAGATGGGAATGTGAATTTTTATTCGTTCCAGATCGCCGGCTTTCGAATTATCACGAAGCTTGGAAAGGCGCCCTTGTCGGATAATATGAAATATTTTGCAGTAAATGAGGGTGAGGATAAAATTCGTAGTGGTGTATGGGATTTTGATACTTCGCCGGAGCTGCAAGGCCTTGTCGAGACGGCTCGCCGATGGCGAGACCGTCGTCGATAGCTTGGCTTGAAAATCACCGCTCCGTCAGCGCCAGCTTCGCCCCCAGCGCCACGAAGGCCGCCGCAAAACTCCGCCGCAGCCACAGCAGCACGCGCGGCCGGCTGATCACATGATCGCGCACGGCGGCGGCAAATAACCCATACAGCGCGAAGACCACAAAGGTCATCGCCATGAACACGCCGCTCAATTCCAGCATGCGCGCCAGCACCGCCGGATCATCGGGGCTGACGAACTGCGGCAGGAAGGCGACGAAAAAGATCGACAGCTTCGGATTGAGGATGTTGATCAGGATCGCCTGCCAGATGATGCGGAACGCCGGCTGGCCCCCGTCGCCGTTGCCATGGCCGCCGCCGGCATCGTCCGCGCTCAGGCGCAGCGTGCCGCGGTCGCGCCACATCTGCACCGCCATCCACAGCAGGTAGGCGACACCGGCATATTTCACCGCATCGAAGGCCAGCGCGCTGGCATGCAGCAGGGCGGCCAGGCCGGTGATCGCCGCCAGCATATGCGGCAGGATCCCGAGCGTGCAGCCGAATGCCGCCACCACGCTGGCGCGACCGCCACGCGAGAGGCCGGCGGCCACGGTGTAGATCATGCCGGTGCCCGGCGTGGCGACGATCACAAGCGCGATCAGCAGGAATTCCAGGGTCATGGTGTCTCCGGCGCAGTCCGGCGCTCTGGTGCGCAGGCCGCAGCTTGCCCGTGGCGCCGGGACACTTGCAAGGGGAAGACTTGCAGGAGGGCAGATTTGTGGGAGCGGCGTGCGGCCGGTGCTGTGGTCAGCGGCCAGGGGTCAGCGATCAGCGGTATACTGGAAATACGACAGCACGTGGTCGATGGCCGCGCCATCGCCGGCCAGCGGGCAATGGCAGTATTCCAGGGCCACCATCTTGACCGCATGGTTGAGCAGCGGCCGGCCCTGGTACAGCACGCTGTGGCCGCATTCCAGCACGGTCTGGCGGCGCTGCAGGGCGCTGTCGCTGCCGGGGATATCGGCCACGATCTCGTCGATATAGCGGCGCAGCATCGGCACCGGACAGGCGGTCAGCACATTTTCGCCCGCCACCCTGGTCAGGAAGCGCGGGGCAGCGCCGGTGCCAGTGCCGCTGCGCTCCACCTGCACCAGCACGATGCCGGGCAGCAATGCTGGAATCCGCAGCGGATCGAAGGCGCTCCGCCCCGGCAGCCGGTCGGCCGGATGGATTTCGATCATATACTCAAGAAACCTGGCCAGCGCGCGCGACTGGGCCAGCGGCAGGAAGCCGTGCAGGGCCTGCAGGTTGGCCTCGGCCAGATCGGCCGGCGCGGCGGAGGCGGCCGGCGAAGGGGTGGGCGGGACGGTCATCGCGTGCTTATCCGCCCACGGCGCGACGCCAGCAAGGTTAATTCTTCATTCGTCCGGCCGGGGCGGGGGGCGGGGATAAGGATCGCCAGGGTAAGGCCGGCCGACGGCTTGCTTTTTCGATGAGAACATGATAAGAACAAATGATCCGGCTGTCCGGCCAGATTTCGCCGATAGGTGGTAAAACCGGTTAACGCGAAGCCGAACGAAGCCAGACGAAGGCCAGGGAAGCCAAACGAAGCCCGGGCGAAGGCAAACGAAGCGAAACGAACGCAAACGAAGCCGAGCGAAGCAAAACGAACAGGCGCGATTCCGGAATGACCCCGTGACAGCACATGCACCGATATGCGGCCTCGACTGGTCGCGGCCATATGTCATGGGCATCGTCAATGTCACCGATGACAGTTTCTCGGGCGACGGCCTGAAGGCCGATGCCGCTGCCGCCATCGCGCAGGCCCGGGCCCAGGTCGCCGCCGGTGCCGACCTGATGGATTTTGGTGCGGAATCGACGCGGCCGGGCGCCGCCACCGTCACGCCCGACCAGGAAATCGCGCGCCTGCTGCCGGTGCTGGCCGGCTTGCAGGATCTCGGCGTCCCCGTCTCGGTCGATACCCGCAACGCCGCCACCATGCAGGCGGTCTCGGCCGCGGGAGCGGCCATTCTCAACGATATTTCGGCGCTGCAAGGGCCGGGCAGCCTGGCGGTTGCGGCGCAAAGCGGCCTGCCGGTGGTGCTGATGCATATGCAGGGCGAGCCCGGCAGCATGCAGCAGGCGCCGCGCTATGCCGATGTGGTGGCCGAGGTGCTGGCCTATCTCGGCCATCGCATCGAAGCCTGCATCGCTGCCGGCATTGCGCGGCAGCGCATCATCCTCGATCCCGGCATCGGTTTCGGCAAAACCGTCGAACACAATCTGCTGCTGCTGCGCCATCTCCATCGGTTCCACGATCTTGGCTGTCCGCTGCTGGTCGGCGTGTCACGCAAGAGCTTCATCGGCGCGGTGGCCGGCGCGGCCGATCCGGCAAAACGCCTGCCCGGGTCGCTGGCGGCGGCGCTGTCCGCCGTGGCGCAGACCCGCCCGGGGCAGGGCCTGATCCTGCGCGTGCATGACGTGGCCGAAACCGTGCAGGCGCTGAAGCTCTGGCGCGCAATCGCCGGCGATATGTAACAAGGCGTTACAGGCCAGGCTGCGGATTCGCTGCGTAAACGCTGCCGTTTCTGAATGGTCTGTGGCATAGTCCGCCGCAGCAAATTCGTAACGGGACCCGAGTCGCATGACCCGCAAATTCTTCGGCACCGACGGCATCCGCGGCCTGGCCAATACCGAGCCGATGACGGCCGCCACCGCGCTGAAAGTCGGCATGGCCGCCGGCGCGTTCTTCACCCGCGGCGACCATCGCCATCGCGTGCTGATCGGCAAGGACACGCGGCTCTCGGGTTACATGCTCGAACCGGCGCTGGTCGCCGGCTTCACCGCTGTCGGCATGGACGTCTTCCAGGTCGGCCCGATGCCGACGCCCGCCGTGGCGATGCTGACGCGGGCGCTGCGCTGCGATCTCGGCGTGATGATTTCTGCCTCGCACAATCCTTTCCACGATAACGGCATCAAATTGTTCGGTCCCGATGGCTACAAGCTGTCGGATGGCGCCGAGGCCGAGATCGAGGCGATGATCCTCGGCGATGCCGATCCGGCGCTGGCCGATGCGTCCAAGCTCGGCCGCGCCCGCCGCCTCGACGATGCCGGTGGCCGTTACGTGGAATTCGCCAAGGCGACGCTGCCCAAGGGCCGCACGCTCGCCGGCCTCAAAGTCGTGATCGACTGCGCCAACGGCGCCGCCTACAAGGTGGCGCCCGCCGTGCTGTGGGAACTCGAGGCCGAGGTGATCCCGGTCGGCGTCAAACCCGACGGCTTCAACATCAACCGCGACTGCGGCTCCACCCATCCGCGCGCCCTGCAGGAAGCCGTGGTCGCCCATGGCGCCCATGTCGGCGTGGCGCTGGATGGCGATGCCGACCGTCTGGTGATGGTGGACGAGCGCGGCCAGGTGATCGACGGCGACCAGCTGATGGCGGTGATCGCCGAAAGCTGGCTGCGCCAGGGCCGCCTGGAAAAGGGCGGCCTGGTCGCCACCGTGATGTCCAATCTGGGCCTGGAGCGGTTCGTCAACAGCATCGGCGTCGAGCTGATCCGCACCAAGGTCGGCGACCGCTATGTGCTCGAGGCCATGCGCGGCGAGGGCTACAATCTCGGCGGCGAACAGTCGGGCCATATCATCCTGTCGGATTTCGCCACCACCGGTGACGGCATCGTCGCCGCCCTGCAGGTTCTGGCGGCGCTCTGTGAATCCGGCAAGCCGGCCAGCGAATTCTGTCGCCGCTTCACACCCTATCCGCAGCTGCTGCGCAACGTGCGCCATGCCGGCGGTGCGCCGCTGGAGCAGGCGACGGTGAAGTCGGCCATCGATGCCGGCGAGAAGCGTCTGGGCAAGAGCGGGCGTCTGGTCATTCGCGCCAGCGGCACCGAACCGCTGATCCGCGTGATGGCCGAAGGCGAGGACGAGACGCTGGTGCAGACCGTGGTCGACGATATCGTCACCGCGCTGGAACAGGCGGCATGAACGTCGCGCCTTCGGCAGCGAAAAAAGGCCGCGTTCTCATCATCGCCGGATCTGATTCCGGCGGCGGCGCCGGCATCCAGGCCGATATCAAGGCGGTGACGGCGCTGGGCGGCTATGCTGCCACCGCCATCACGGCGCTGACCGCCCAGGATACCCGCACGGTCCATGACATCTTCGATGTGCCGGCCGCGTTCATTGCATTACAGCTGAAGGTCGTGCTGCAGGATATCGGCGCCGATGCGATCAAGACCGGCATGCTGCATCGCGCCGACATCATCGAAGCCGTGGTCGATGCGCTCGAACGCTATGCCCCGGATATTCCGCTGGTCGTCGATCCGGTGATGGTGGCCAAGGGCGGTGCCTCGCTGCTGCAGCCTTCGGCGGCCGATGCGCTGCGCACCAAGCTGATTCCGCGCGCCACCCTGATCACGCCGAACCTGCCCGAGGCCGCCGTGCTGTCGGGCCTGACCGTCGAGGCCGAGTCCGACATGGCGGCGGCGGCGGAAGCGCTGCTGCGGCTCGGACCCCAGGCCGTGCTGCTGAAGGGCGGCCATCTCGACGGCGACCGGCTGGTCGATCTGCTGCAGGAAGGCGCGCGGGTCACGGCCTTCACCGATACGCGGCTGCAGACCACCTCCACCCATGGCACCGGCTGCACGCTGGCCTCGGCGATTGCCACCGGGCTGGCCTTCGGCCTGTCGCTGAAGGATGCCGTCACCGAAGCGCGCGCCTATGTGCGTCGCGCCATCGAGACCGCGCCGGGCTTCGGCCATGGCCACGGCCCGCTCAACCACGCGCATACCATCACGCGGATAAAAGTTTAAAGCAGCAGCGTCAGCAGCACGGCCACGATCAGCAGCAGCGGCGCCAGCGCGATCACCACGCGATAGGTCTGGCGCTCGGCGCCGGCGATGCCGGCAAAGGCGCAGGCCATGGCGATCTTGCCCGGGAAGAAGGGCGTGAACAGGCTGCCGGTCACGTTCTGCAGGGCGCTGACCCAGACGACATTCGCTCCGGCCGAGCCGGCCAGTGCCGCCTGCAGCGGCAGCATCAGGCTGTTCGATGCCGTGTTGCTGCCGGTGAGTCCGCCGGCGATGGCGGCAAACAGCGGCGTCGCCAGCAGGGCCTGTTCGCCGGCCACAGATTGCCAGGCGGTCGCCAGTTCTGCGGGAATGCCGCTGGCGGCCATCAGCCGCGCCATCACCAGGAAGATCAGCGTGGTGCCCATGGCGATGCGGCCGGCCTTCCAGCTCTGCGCCATGATGACGGGCCACTGCTGCGGCTTCAGCATGACCGCGCCATAGACCAGGGCCGTCAGCAGCAGCATCACGCCGGCCTGGTAGAGCCAGGGGAAAGCCGGCATGTCGGCAAAGGGCTGCGCCACGCCGTGACTCTGCAGCAGATGCGACAGCGGCGCGATCAGCCGGGTCGACAGCAGCACGGTGAGCAGCAGCAGATAGGGCGCGGCGATGCGCAGCATGCGCTGCGGCGTCGGCCGGTTCGGATCGAGCGCATAGCCCAGCGCCAGCAACGGCGCGGTGGCGATCAGGCCCGCGGTATCCACCGAGGCATAGCGGTTGCCGAGCCACAGCAGGCCGAGCAGCGCCACGGTCCAGGCCAGATCCAGCGCCATGTTTTTCGCCGTGAGGCCGAGCTGCAGGCGCTGCGACCACCACCAGAACCAGCCGAGCAGCACGACCAGGAAGCCCGGCATCAGGCTGGCGCTGTAGAGCCCGAAGGTCTGCAGCGGCAGATGGCCTAATGCGGCCCCGATCAGCGTGCCGATGCCCAGCCCGCCCCAGGGCACCAGCAGCTGGCTCAGCACGCCCATGGCGATGGCGGGCAGCGGCGCGACGCCCAGGCGCAGCAGGCCATGAATGGCCAGCGCATAGCCGACGCCGAAACCGATGGCGGTCTCGATCAGGCCACTGGCGATGAAGCAGAGGAAATAGGCCTGGCGATGCCGCGAGACGGCGACCTTCGGCGTCGCGGCCTCTGCCGCCGGCGGCGCGGCGGCCAGGATCACGTGATGCACGGTGAGGCCGGCGAAGGTGACGGCGATCGCATGCCAGGCCAGCCAGGCGCCCTTCAGGCTTTCCAGCGCGAAGAAGGGCAGCAGCGGCTGCTGTCCGTGCAGCGCCACGATGGCAGCGGGCAGGGTGGCGATCAGGCCGGCGAGGCTCGCCTTGATCAGCGAGACGCGGCCGGTCGCCACCAGCCCGATCACGATGGCGATCGGCGCCAGATACAGCAGGATGGTCACAGGAACTCCGGACTAGACGATGGCCTGGCGGGCTTCCGGGCCACGCTCGATCAGGCTGCGCAGGCGGCGCAGGCCTTCGGCAATATCGCGCCGGTCGGGCGAGGGCGCCAGCGAGATGCGCACCCAGGGCGCCGGATTGGGCCGGGTATCGAGCAGGAAGGATGTGCAGCTGGCGATCCGCACGCCCTGGCCCAGCGCCTGGTTGGTGAAGGCATTGGGTTTCCACGGCGCGGGCAGTTCCAGATAGCAGTGCAGGCTGGCCGGATTGCTGCGCAGCGTCAGGCCCTCGAAAGCCTCAACCGCCATGGCGTTGCGGATCGCGGCTTCCTCGCGCAGGCGTTCGACCAGGGCGGCGGCGGTGCCGTCCTCGATCCATTGCCGCACGATCTCCTGGTTCATGCGCGGATTGTTGACCGCGATGGCATGCAGGGCATCGGTGAACCGCTCGATCAGCGCCGGCGGCGCGGCGATCCAGCCCACGCGCAGGCCGGGCGCCATGCATTTCGAGGCACTGGTGATGTAGATGGTGCGTTCCGGCGCCAGCGACGCCACCGGCAGCGGCCGTTCGCGCACCAGGAAGCCGTAGACATCGTCCTCGATGATGGTGAGGTCGTATTTGCGCGCGACGGCGACGATGGCAGCGCGGCGTTCGGCACCCATCATCACGGTTGTCGGATTATGGATGGTGGGCTGGATCAGCACCAGACGGCTGCCGGTGCGGCGCGCGGCCTCGGCCAGCGCCTCGGGGATCATGCCCTCGTCGTCCATCGCCACGCCTTCCATGCGGATCGGGCGCTGCTGGGCGTTCTCGTGTACGCCGCCATAGGTCAGCGCTTCCACCAGCATGATCTCGTTCGGCATGGTCATCGCGGTGATGACGATGGCCAGCGCCTGCTGGGCACCGGCGGTGGCGATCACCTGTTCCGGCGCGACCACCAGCCCGGTGCGGGCGATCCACTGGGCGGCGGCGACGCGATGGGCCGGGTCACCCAGCGTGCGGCTGTAGCCGAGCAGGTTCTGCAGGCCGCGCTTGGCCGACAGCTTCTGCAGCGACCGCCGCAGCAGGTCTTCGTAATCGGGCAGGGAGGGTTCGTTGCGCGACAGTTCGATCACGCCCGGCGTGCCGAGACGGGCGATCTCCATCTGCTCGGGCGCGATGATCTCGCTGCTGCCCAGCATGGGGCCGGTCATCGGCGACGGGCTGTTGGTCATGCTGTCGATCGGCTTCACGAAAGTGCCGCGTCCGACTTCGCCTGAGAGCAGGCCCTTCTGCTCGGCCAGCATATAGCCACGACTGACGGTGCCGACGGTGACGCCGAGCTTCCAGGCGAGGTTGCGCTGGGGCGGCAGCTTGGCGCCGACCGGCAGTTCGCCGGTCTGGACCGCAGCTTCGATGGCCGAGGCCAGCGCCTGGTAGCGCGGGCCGGGGAACTGTTCGAGATTGGGGATCCACATTGTCATGGTGACAATACTGCCATTGACTCAATGAGTGAGTCAATCAATTATCGCAATCACCCGGATTGACCGGGTTCAATCATTAGAATTGATACAAACAATGGAGCGTGTCATGACAAATTGGACCAGTACAATCGACCGGCCTTCCGAAATTGGCCCGGTCGAACGCGCGGGCAGCACGATCGGCCGGGTTATCGACCGCACTGTGACTGTCAGCGCCCAGGGCGCGACGTCGGTGGTGCTGATGCTGCTCGACTGGCAGCGCCAGGCCCGTGAACGGTCCGACCTGGAAGCCCTGCCGCCTGAGATTCTGAAAGATGTCGGGCTGACCCGTGCCGATGTGCATGCGGAAACCCGCAAACCGGTGTGGCTTCGATAACAAGTCCCGGTTCTACGCTTAAGCCCCCCGGCTGCCGGCGTCGCGCGGCATAGTTGCCCGCCGCGACGCCGGCTTTTCCCAGGCCATCCATGTCCGCTGTTCCGCCTGATTCCGTGTTCCTGCTGGCCCCGCTGGCGATCTTCGCCGCGGTCACCTCGATCACGCCGGGCCCGAACAACATCCTGCTCACCGCGTCGGGCGCCAATTTCGGTTTCCGCCGCAGCGTGCCGCATATGCTGGGCATCAGCATCGGCTTTCTCTCTCTCATTATCGTTTCCGGTCTTGGTGTCGGCGCGCTGGTTGCTGCCACGCCCTGGCTGCATGGCGCGCTGAAAATCGTCGGCGCCGCTTATCTGGTCTGGCTGGCCTGGCAACTGGCCCGTGCCGGCGCTGCCGACACGATGAGCCAAGCGCGTCCCATGCGGTTCCACGAGGCGGCACTGTTCCAGTATGTCAATCCGAAGGCCTGGATGATGGCGGTGGGTGCGATCGCCGCCTTCACCACGCCGGGCGGCGACTATGGCATCGAGCTGGCGCTGATCGCGGCGATCTTCACCCTTATCAATCTGCCCTGTGTTTCGCTGTGGGCGCTGTTCGGCGTGGGCATCGGCCGCTTCCTCACCGATGCGCGCGCCCGGCTGGTGTTCAATCTGCTGATGGCGGGCCTGACCCTGCTCTCCGCCCTGCTGCTGTTCGTGTAAGGAAGCTTGCGATGAAACTGCCGATCTATCAGGTCGATGCCTTCGCCGATGCGGTGTTCAAGGGTAATCCGGCCGCGGTGATGCCGCTGGAAAGCTGGCTGCCCGACGATGTGATGCAGAACATCGCCGCCGAGAACAATGTGGCCGAGACCGCTTTCTTCGTGCCTGAGAATGACGGCTTCCGCCTGCGCTGGTTCACACCGGAAGTGGAGGTGGATCTTTGCGGCCATGCGACTCTGGCCAGTGCCTGGGTACTGTTCAACCGGCTGCAGTCGTCGCGCCGGCATGTCGATTTCTATACCAAAAGCGGCACGCTCACCGTGACCCAGGACGATGCTAGCCGTCGTTTGTCGCTGGATTTCCCGATCCGTCCGGCCCAGCCGGTGACGCCCGGTCCTGGTGTGGTGGAAGCCATGGGTGTGACGCCCGTCGAAGTGCTGGCGGCGCGCGACTATCTGCTGGTCTATGACGACGCGGCGAAAGTCCGTGCCATGAAGCCCGACATGATGGCACTGATGAAGATCGACAAATTCGCCGTCATCGTCACCGCACCCGGCGACAAGCCCGGCATCGACTGCGTCTCGCGCTTCTTCGCGCCGGCGAAGGGCATCCCGGAAGATCCGGTCACCGGCTCGGCCCATTGCAGCATCGTGCCTTATTGGGCCGCGAAGCTGGGGAAGACAGAAATCACGGCCTATCAGGCTTCGGCGCGCGGCGGCACGCTGCATTGCCGGCTGGAGGGTGAGCGCCTGCATATGGCCGGCACGGCCAAGCCCTTCCTGGAAGGTACGGTTACGCTTTGAGGCCAGCGAACAAGGTTCAGTTTCGGCGGTTGCCCCGATAATCGCCGGAAACCGGTGCAAGCCGGTCGGGCGCGGTGCTGTCCCCTGTTGAGCACCGCGCCCTTTTTCCTGTCTGATAGGCCTATGACCGACTCGCCAGACGCCACCATCTCTCCCGCTGCCGGCCCGGCCGATATGGTCGCGGTGCGCCGGCTGTTCACCGCCTATGCCGAGTCGCTGGATTTCAGCCTTTGCTTCCAGGGCTTCGACGAAGAACTGGCGGGGCTGCCGGGCAAATATGCGCCGGCAGAAAAGGGCGCCCTGCTGCTCGGTCGTCTCGGCGCCGATCCCGTGGGCGTCGTCGGCCTGCGCGACCTGGGCGACGGGATCGCCGAGATGAAACGGCTCTATATCGCACCGGAAGGCCGCGGCCAGAATCTGGGCCGGCGCCTGGCCGATGCCGTGATTGCCGAGGCCCGGCGTCTGGGCTACCGGGCGATCCGGCTGGATACCTTCCCCTCGATGGTGGCGGCCAATCGCATCTACGACACCTTGGGTTTTGGCGATATTCCGGCCTATTACGACAATCCCTTGCCCGGTGCGCGGTATCGTGAGCTGAAATTATGAACATTGTTCATTTTTATGAACGGTGATATGGTTTTCTCCAGAAACGGAGGAAACCATGAGCCAGGAACCCGCCAAAAAAGAGCCCATCGTCCTGTATGAGCGCGACGGCCGCGTCGCCCGCATCACGCTCAATCGTCCCGAACACCTGAACGCCATCCATGAGGACACGCCGGATGCGCTGCGCGCCGCCGTGGAGCGCGCCAACCAGGATGACGATGTGCATGTGATCCTGCTGACCGGCGCCGGGCGCGCCTTCTGCGCCGGCTACGACCTCAAGGAATACGCCGAGAAGCCCCGCCCGGTGAAAGGCAGCCAGGACATGCCCTGGGATCCGCTGGTGGATTACCAGTGGATGCGGCATTCGACCGACTGCTTCATGAGCCTGTGGCGCTCGCTGAAACCGGTGGTGGCCAAGGTGCGCGGCTTCGCCGTGGCAGGCGGCAGCGACATCGCGCTGTGCTGCGATCTGGTGGTGATGGCCGAGGATGCGAAGATCGGCTATCCGCCGGCGCGCATCTGGGGCTGCCCGACAACGGCCATGTGGGTCTATCGCCTGGGCGCCGAGAAGGCCAAGCGCATGCTGCTGACCGGCGATCTCATCGATGGTCGCACGGCCAAGGACTACGGCCTGGTGATCGACACGGTGCCCGAGGCCGCACTGGACGATCATGTGGAAGCGCTGGTGGCACGCATGGCCAGCGTGCCGAAGAACCAGCTGATGATGCAGAAAATGATGATCAACCAGGCCTATGACAATATGGGCCTGAATTCGACGCAGACGCTGGCGACGCTGTTCGATGGCATCACGCGGCATTCGCCCGAGGGCGTCGCTTTCAAGGCGCGCTGCGAGCAGATCGGTTTCAAGGCCGCCGTGAAGGAACGTGATGGCGGCGATCCGCTGGCCTGGAAAAATGCCCGCTGAAACCGCCGCGATAAGCGAAAAGAAGAAAAGCGGGCGGCGCGATGCCGTCCGCGCCTTCAAGCGCGATGCCATCCTGACGGCGGCGCGTGTGCTGTTTGCCCGCGACGGGCTGGATGGCACGACGCTGCGCGCCATCGCCGCCGAAGTCGGGGTCGCCGTCGGCACGGTGTATCTGCATTATCCCAGCAAGGAGGCGCTTTATGCCGACCTGCTGGCGGGATCGCTGGCCGACCTGCACAAACATCTGCGCGAAGCGGTGGCGAAGGCCGCCGCCGATGAGCAGCTGATGGCCGGGGCGCTGGCGTTCTATGACTTCTACCGTCGACGTCCCGATGACCTCTATCTCGGCCTCTACCTGGGTCAGGGCTTCCGTCCCACCAGCCTGACGCCGGAGCTGGACCGCCTGCTCAACGGGCGGATGATCCAGGGCTATACCGTGCTGGGCGATGCCATGCAGCGTCTGAGCAAGCTGGATCCGGAAGCGGTGCGGGCGGAAACCGTATCGCTGGTGGCGGCCGTCGGCGGCGCCCTGATGCTGGAAACCACCGGGCGGCTTAAGGTGCTGGGCGATACCGGCGAAGCCGTGGTGCGCCGCCATGTGGATCACCTGATCGGGCGGTTGCGCGCCGGGCCCTGAGCGGCGAACATAGAGGCCCGCCCTGCGTTCTTCCGGTTCCATTTCAGAGAGTCTGCCGTGAGCAATTTCCGCGAAACCTTCCGCGGTTCTGTCGCCGCCTGGGAATGCGACCAGTACGGTCATATGAACGTGCAGTTCTATACCGCCCGCATCAGCGATGCGGCGGCCAGCGTGATGCTGGCGGCCGGTTTCGGCCAGGAGGCCTTCAAGGTCCACAAGCTGGGCATTGCCGCCGTCAATGCCGAGACCCGGTTCGTCAACGAGCTGCATGCGGGCGACCTGATCCGCATGGAAAGCGGCGTGACCCTGGCCGAGGGCAAGAAGATCAAGTTCCACCATCGCGTCTACAATGTGGAGACCGGTGCGCTCTGCATGCAGGCCGATGTGCTGGCCCTGTGCTTCGATCTGGTCCAGCGCAAGTCCGTGGCTTTGCCGGCCGACCTGCAGGCGGGCTTCAAGCGCGTGCTGATCGACGCCAATGCCGCGCCGGTGCAGGAAGCGCTGCCGCCGGTGGAAGACGGCTTCGTGCCGACCGGACGCTCGCCGGTGCAGCCCTGGGAATGCGACCGCATGGGGCATCTGAACGTGCAGTTCTATCTCTCGCGGTTTGCCGAAGCCGAGAAACAGCTCCTGATGTCGCTGGGTTATGGCCCGACGCGGCGCCAGGCCGACAAGGTGGCAGTGCGCCCGCTACGGCATCGCATCCAGTTCAAGCGCGAGAATCACGAAGGCGCGGTGCTGCGCCTGCGTACCGGCATCCGCCGCGTGGCCGCTGATCGCCTGCATCTCTGTCATGAACTCTACGAGGCCGAGACCAACACGCTGTCGGCCACCTGTGAGGCCCTGCTGATTCTCGACCGTCTGGATGGCGGCGGTCCGCTGGCGCTGCCCGCCGATGTGCGGCAGGCGGCGGAAAGCCTGAGCGCACAGTTGCAGGCGCCACCCGCGCCGGAACTGCCGACCGGCCCGCCGGTGCCGGAGCTGCCGGTGCAGGGCATGCAGGAAACCTGTCGCGGGTCAGTGGATCGCTGGGAGGCCGAAGAAACCGGCCGCATGGCGACGCGCTTCTATATGGCGCAGTTCTCGCAGGCGGCCGGCAACATGCTGGCCGGCGGCGAGATGACGGCGGACAGCATGCGCGGGCAGGGTCTGGGTTCGGCGGCGCTGGATTACACCATCGACTATTTCCGCCCCCTCAATATTGGCGACGCCTATCTGGTGTGCACCGGTATCCTGGAGCTGCGCGAGAAGACCTGGCGGTTCTGCCATTTCTTGCTCGACAGCAACACGCAGCAGCCGCTGGCGCGCGCCGAGATCGTCGCGGTGCTGTTCGACCTCAAGGCCCGCAAGTCCATCGCGATGCCGGACAATGTGCGGCAGGCCTTCGCCAAGCGGCTGGTGACGCCGCAACCGGCGGAATAGGCCGGAGGAGAGGGCGCGATGGGAACCCTGCTGAATGTCTCGCTGCCCTTCTTCGGCCTGATCTTCGTCGGCTATGCCGCCGGCTATACCCGCATCATCACCGCGCAGGCCTATCTCGGCCTGAACGCCTTCGTGATCTGGTTCGCGCTGCCGGCGATGCTGTTCATCAAGATGGCGCAGGCGCCGGTCTTCACGGCCTTCGATCCGAAATTCGTCGCCGCCTATACCGGCGGTGGCCTGATCGCCTGGGCCTTCACCGTGGGTTTGAGCCGCCTGCTGTTCCCGATCAGCTGGGGCGAGCGCGCCGTGCAGGGCATGGGCGCATCCTTCGGTAATGTCGGCTTCATGGGACTCCCGATCCTGGTGACGCTGTTCGGCGATGCCGCCGTGCTGCCGGCCGTACTGATTATCGTGTTCGACCACATCATCCTGATCCCGCTGACCACGGCGATCATCGAAGGCTCCAACGGCGGCCAGGCCTCGCTGGGCGCGATCTTCCGCCGCGTCGCTATTGGCATGGCGCGCAACCCGCTGATCATCTCCACCTTCGCCGGCCTGTTCTGGGGGCTGACCGGGCTGTCGCTGTTCGGCCCGTTGGAGACCTTGCTCAACCTGCTGGCCAATGCATCGGCGCCCTGCGCGCTGTTCGCGCTCGGTCTGACGCTGGTCGGCCGGCCGATCTCGGAAGGGCTGGAACAGATCTCGCTCACTGCCATCGGCAAGCTGGCGGTGCATCCGATCATGGTCTGGATGCTGGCGGCCTTCGTGCTCAAGCTCGATCCGTTCCTCACGGCGGTGGCGGTGATCCAGGCCTCGATGCCGACCGCGGCGAATGTTTATATCCTCGCCACCCAGCAGAATACCTATGTGCAGCGGGCGTCATCCACGATCCTGGTGACGACGGTGATCGCCACCGTCACCGTCTCGGCCTTCATGGTGCTGTTCACGGCCTACTAGAGTTTGGTCCTGACCGACCAGAGTTCGGGGAAGAAGCTGCGTTCCAGGGCCTGTCTCAGGTAAGCCACACCGGCGCTGCCGCCTGTCCCCTGGCGCATGCCGATGATGCGTTCCACCGTCTTCATGTGGCGGAAGCGCCATTGCTGGAAGCTGTCCTCCACATCGACCAGTTCCTCGGCCAGTTCGTAGAGATCGAAATGGGTCTCGGACTCGCGGTAGATGGTGCCCCAGACGGCGTCGACGCGCTCGTCGGCCTGGTGCGGTTTGGTCACGTCGCGCTTCAGGATGTCATCGGGGACGGCGAGGCCGCGCCGGGCCAGCAGCCGCAGGGCCTCGTCATAGAGGCTCGGTGCCTCGAAGGCGGCCAGCAGCGGGCCATGGATGTCGAGGCGGTGCTGATGCGGTTTCAGCATCAGGGCATTCTTGGCGCCGAGCTTGAATTCGATCTGGCGGTACTGCCAGGACTGGAAGCCGGACGACGAGCCCAGCGCCGGCCGGAAGCGCAGATAGTCGGCCGGGGTCATGGTGGCCAGCACGTCCCAGGCCTGGATCAGCTGGACCTGGATGCGCGAGACGCGCGACAGGCATTTGAAGCTGGGGCCGAGATCGTCGCTGCGGATGCAGGCCATGGCCCGGTCCAGCTCGGCATTCAGCAGTTTCATCCACAACTCCTGGACCTGGTGGATGGTGATGAACAACAGCTCGTCGGGCTCGCCCGACAACGGCTGCTGTGCCGCCAGCAGGGTATCCAGCCGCAGGTAGTCGCCATAGCTCATGCGGTCGGAGAAGTCGGTCTGGATGCCGTCCGTCGTCATGGTTCTTGCTCCCGGAAACGTTTTAAACCTAAAATATTTCCTGACAGACGGGAAGATGGAAAGCGCATGGCCCTGCTCGACCTGAAACGGCATTTCACGCATTTCCTCGGGGCCGATGCAGCCCGGCTGCATTTTGCCGCCCACAGCCATCATCCCTGGCCCGATGTCAGCCGCACGGCCCAGCTCTTGGCCTGGGATCAGGCGGCAGAACTGATCGACGACAAATGGGAGACCGTGCTGGGGCCGGTGCTGCAGGGCGTGCAGGGTCATATCGCCCGGCAACTGAGCCTGCCCGATCCGGCCAGCCTGGTCTTTGCGCCCAACACCCATGAGCTGGTGAAGCGGCTGCTGTCCTGTTTCCCGGCCAACCGCGCCATCCGCATCCTCACCAGCGATGGCGAATTCCATTCCTTCAGCCGGCAGATCGCCCGCATGGAGGAAGAGGGGCTGGCGCGGGTGCAGCGGGTCGCCACCGAACCCTTCGAGAGCTTCGCCGAGCGCTTTGCCGAAGCGGCGCTGATCGGCCATGACCTGATCTATGTCAGCCAGGTGTTTTTCAATTCCGGCTTCGCGCTGGAGGATTTCGACCGGCTGGTCGCCGCGGCCGGCGAAGCCATGCTGGTGGTGGACGGCTATCACGGTTTCATGGCGCGGCCGACCGACTGGTCGGCCCATGCCGCGCGGGTCTTCTATCTGGCCGGCGGCTACAAATACGCCATGGCGGGCGAGGGCGCCTGTTTCATGCATTGCCCGCCCGGCTGGGGCGCGCGGCCGCGCGATACCGGCTGGTATGCCGCTTTCGGGGCGCTGAGCAGCAGCGATGGCGGCGTGGGCTATGCCGCCGATGGCTGGCGCTTCATGGGCGCCACCTTCGATCCTTCGGGGCTGTACCGCTTCCGCGCGGTGCAGGACTGGCTGCAGGCCGAGGGCATCACCGTGGCCATGATCCATGACCATGTGCGCGAACTGCAGCACCGCTTCATTGCCGGCCTGCCGAAGGGGCCGCTGACCGCGCAGCAACTGCTGCTGCCGGTGCAGCTGCCGCACGGCAATTTCCTCACCTTCGATCTCGATGACGCCGAGGCCGTGCAGCAGCGGCTGTCAAAGGCCGGCGTGATCACCGATCACCGCGGCCGCCGCCTGCGCATCGGTTTCGGCCTGTATCACAGTGCCGCCGATATCGATGCGCTGCTGCTGCGGCTTCAGGACTTGTAAGATGGGTCCTTGGCATCCAGCAGCCGCAGCAGGCCGGCCCAGGCCAGGCCGCTGACATCGATCTTCATGCCCTGGACCTGCTGCTTCACCATCTCCTGCACGCCGGGCTGCGGCGGATGCAGCCTGGCGCCGCCGCTCATGGCGCGCACCTGGGCCTGACAGGCGCGTTCCAGCAGGTGGATGTTAAGGAAGGCCTGGGCCACGGTTTTGCCGCAGGCCAGCGTGCCGTGGTTGCGCAGGATCATCAGGTTGTTCTGGCCCAGATCGGCGACCAGCCGCTCGCGTTCATCGAGGTTGAGCGCGATGCCTTCAAACTCGTGGTAGCTCAGTGTGCTCAGCGCCACCATGGCGGTCTGGCTCAACGGCAGCAGGCCCTCGGCCATGGCCGAAACCGCGATGCCGTCGCCGGTATGCAGATGCAGCACGCAGCCGACATCGTGACGGGCGGCATGGACGGCGGAATGGATGGTGAAGCCGGCCGGATTGATGATGTAGGCGGTGGGCGAGACGATATTGCCGTCCAAATCCACCTTCACCAGCGACGAGGCCGTGATCTCGTGGAACATCCAGCCATAGGGGTTGATCAGGAAATGCTCCTGCGGCCCCGGCACCCGGGCGGAAATATGGGTGAAAATCAGGTCGTCCCAGCCGTAATGCGCCACCAGGCGATAGGCGGCAGCAAGATCGGTGCGGGTCTGCCATTCTTCCGGCGACACCTGTGTGCGGATATCGGCAACCGGCTGAAGGGCTGCGGCAGCGGGCGGGGTCATTTGTGTTCCTCCGGTTCTTTTTATTGGACTTTAGTCTGATCCATCGGCGGCAAACGGTCAAATCGGCTGACGTCTGTCCAATGGTGCAGTGCAGGGCGTAACGCGCACATAAAATTTTCTTGCTCCGAGCAACGTATACGACCAATGATGGCGACGCTCGATTTACATTCCGAATCAAAACACAGCCGGAAACCGGCGAAACATCCTTGGGAGGATACGATGACCGAGCGTAAAGATACCCCCATTGCGTCCAAAAACTCGGGCGCGTCCAAGAAGCCCGGCCGTCGCCAGTTCCTGCGTGGCGCCGGTCTGGCTGGCGCCGCCGCCGTTGCCACCGTGGCAATGCCGAGCGTGTCGCGGGCCCAGACGGTGACGCTGAAATACCAGTCGACCTGGCCGACCAAGGACATCTTCCACGAGATGGCCTCCGACTTCGCCACCCGCGTCAACGATCTTTCGGGCGGTCGCCTGAAGCTGGACGTGCTGGCCGCTGGTTCGGTGGTGCCCGCCTTCGGCATGCAGGATGCCGTGCATAGCGGCGTGCTGGATGCCGGCCATGGCGTGTCGGCCTACTGGTATGGCAAGCACAAGGCCTTTTCGCTGTTCGGCACCGTGCCGCCCTATGGCTGGGATGCCAACGGCGTGATGGCCTGGATGAACTACGGCGGTGGCTACAAGCTCTATAACGAGCTGATGCATGACATCCTTAAGCTGAACCTCGTCGGCTTCATGTCGGGCCCGATGCCGGCGCAGCCGCTCGGCTGGTTCAAGAAGGAAATCAAGACCGCCGACGACCTGAAGGGTATGAAATACCGCACGGTCGGTCTTTCGGCCGATCTGTTCAAGGAAATGGGCGCGGCCGTCACCATCGTGGCCGGCGGTGAAATCGTGCCGGCGATGGATCGCGGCCTGCTCGACGGTGCCGAGTTCAACAACCCGTCGTCAGATCGCGTGCTGGGCTTCCCGGACGTTTCGAAGGTCTACATGCTGCAGAGCTATCACCAGGCTGCAGAAATGTTCGAAATCCTGTTCAACAAGACCAAGTACGACAGCCTGCCGGCTGAGCAGAAGCAGATCCTGAAATATGCTGCCGAGGCTTCTTCCGCCGATATGTCGTGGAAGGCGCTCGACCGCTATTCGAAGGACCTGGCCGAGATGCAGACCAAGGACAAGGTGCGCGTCTTCCGCACGCCGCGCGTGGTACAGGATGCGCAGCTCAAGGCCTGGGATGTCGTGCTGAAGGCGCAGAACGAGGAATCCTTCTTCGCCAAGGTCAGCAAGTCGCAGATCGATTGGGTGCGCCGTACGGTGCGCTACGAACTGCTGAACAACCCGAGCAAGGAAGTGGCTTACAACCATTTCTTCAATCGCAAGGGCTGATACGAAGCACGTCGAGTATTTGCGGGAACCGCCGGGCGACCGGCGGTTCCCGTCGTTTAAGTGGGACACGCATAAACGCCGCATAAAACAGGCGGAATACGCGGAACAGGGACGCGCATGGATAACAAGCTGGTTTTCTGGATCGACACCATCAACACCTGGCTGGGCAAAGCATTCGGCTGGTGCATCCTGCTGCTGACGGCGGCGACGAGCTACGAGGTCTTCGCCCGCTATGTGCTGGGCGCGCCCACGGAATGGGCTTTCGATGCGGCCTACATCCTTTATGGCACGCTGTTCATGATGGCCGGCGCCTATACGCTGGCCCGCAACAGCCATGTGCGCGGCGACTGGATCTATCGCAACTGGAAGCCGAGCACCCAGGCCAAGTCGGACCTGATCCTCTATTTCCTGTTCTTCTTTCCCGGCATCATCACGCTGTTCTACATCGGCTGGGACTATGCCGCCTATTCATGGTCGGTGAAGGAGCGCAGCCTGTTCACGCCGGCTGGCCCGATCATCTATCCCTTCAAGACCATTATTCCGATTGCCGGCGTGATGCTGATCGCCCAGGGCATCGCAGAGGTGCTGCGCTGCATCTATTGCATCAAAAATGGAAACTGGCCGCCCCGCCTGGGCGATGTTGAGGAGCTGGAACAGGTGTTGCAGAAGCAGTATGGCACTGAAGGTGCCAACGGGGAGAAGGTGTGATGACGGATCCCCAGGTCGGCATCCTGATGCTGGTGGTGTTCCTGTTCGCCATCGGCTTCGGCTTCCCCATCGCCTTCACCCTCATGGCCATCGGCGTCGGCTTCGGCTACTACGCCATGGGCAGCCATATCTTCGAACTCTTCGTGCAGCGCACCTTCAGCGTCATGGCCAATGACGTGCTGATATCCGTGCCGCTATTCCTGTTCATGGGCTACATCGTCGAACGCGCGAACATCCTGGACCGATTATTCTTGAGTATCGAGCTGGCAGCGAAAAACCTGCCAGGCTCGCTGGCGGTGGCGACATTGCTGACCTGCGCGCTGTTTGCCACGGCCACCGGCATCGTCGGCGCCGTGGTGACGCTGATGAGCCTGCTGGCCCTGCCGGCCATGCTGCGCGCGGGCTATGACCCCAAGCTGGCGGCTGGCGTGGTCTGCGCCGGTGGCTGTCTGGGCATTCTGATCCCACCCAGCGTGTTGCTGATCCTGTACGGCGCCACGGCGGGTGTGTCGGTGGTCAAGCTCTATGCCGGCGCCTTCCTGCCGGGCCTGATGCTGGCTGGCCTGTATATGGCCTATGTGATCGGTCGTGCGGTGATCAATCCCTCGCTGGCGCCCAAGCCGCCGAAGGAAATCCTCGATGTGCCGCTCAGCAAGGTGATCTGGGCTCTGGCAACGTCTTTCCTGCCGCTGGCCCTGCTGATCGTCACTGTGCTGGGCGCCATCCTGTTCGGCCTGGCAACGCCGACCGAAGCGGCCGCCGTGGGTGCCGCGGGCGCCATCGTGCTGGCGATCAGCTACAATAGCTTCAGCTTTGCCAAACTGACGGAATCGGTCTACCTGACCGCCCGGTCGGCGGCGATGGTGTGCTGGCTGTTCGTCGGTTCGGCCACCTTCTCGGCGGTGTTTGCCTATCTGAATGGCCATGAAGTGGTGCGCGCGCTGATCGACTATCTCGATCTGTCAGGCACGCAGTTCATGATCCTGGCCCAGTTCATCATCTTCCTGCTGGGCTGGCCGCTGGAATGGACCGAGATCATCATTATCTTCGTGCCAATCTTCCTGCCGCTGCTGCAGCATTACGGTGTCGATCCGCTGTTCTTCGGCATCCTGGTGGCGCTGAACCTGCAGACCTCCTTCCTCACCCCACCGGTGGCGATGGCGGCCTTCTACTGCAAGGGCGTGGCGCCAAAATCGCTGTCGATCGATGACATCTTCAAGGGCATCTATCCCTTCGTCTTCATCGTCTTGCTGGCGATGGTGCTGATGTACATCTTCCCGGAGATCGCACTCTGGCTGCCGGATCAGCTCTATGGCAGCGGTGCCGATACCGGGAGCATCCAGCCGGGTGGCGAAACCGGCAGCACGACACTGTTCGAGCCGGATGCGCCGGTCGACAACGAGGGCGAGGTTGCCGCGCCGGCTGACTGACCATCACCCGCGACAGTCAAAAAAAGGGCCGGAGAGATCCGGCCCTTTTCATGTGGCTGTGTTGCAGATCAGGCGGCGTAGAAGCTCTTGCCGCCAGCTGCCATGTCACGCAGCAGCTTGGGCGGCGTGAAGCGGGCGCCATGCTTCTGCGCCAGCTGGTCGCATTCGGCGACAAACGGCTGCACGCCGACAGTGTCGATATTGCTGATCGTACCGCCACGGAAGGGCGGGAAGCCCCAACCCATGATCGAGCCGACATCGGCATCACGGACGTCGATGATGACGTTTTCCTCGACGCAGCGGGCGGTCTCGACCGACTGGATATAGACCATGCGCTTGATCACATCGGCCAGCGCCGGCTGCTCGGCCTTGACCGGGAACTGCTCGGCGAGGCCGGACCACAGCTTCTTCTTGCCGTCGGCCGGATACTCGTAAAAGCCCTTGCCGGCCTTCTTGCCCAGACGGCTGAGCTTTTCCACCATCAGCGTCAGCACCGGGGCCGAGCCATCGGGCTTGTAAGCCGCGCCGAGGTCCTTCTGCGTCTGGGCGCGGACGCGATGCATCAGCTCCAGCGACACTTCGTCGGCCAGGGCCAGCGGACCGACCGGCATGCCGGCGGCCTTGCCGGCATTCTCGATCAGCGCCGGGGCGACACCCTCGGCCAGCAGGGTCAGGCCTTCGTTCACATAGGTGGCGAAGACGCGGCTGGTGTAGAAGCCGCGGCTGTCATTGACGACAATCGGCGTCTTGCGAATCTTCTTCACGAAGTCCATGGCGCGCGCCAGGGTCTCGTCGGAAGTCTGCTTGCCGCGGATGATCTCCACCAGCGGCATCTTGTCGACCGGCGAGAAGAAATGCAGGCCGATGAAGTTGGTCGGCCGGCTGCTGGCTTCGGCCAGGCCGCTGATCGGCAGCGTCGAGGTGTTGGAGGCGAAGATGGCGGTCGGTGCGATCTGTGCCTCGGCCTTCTTGGTCACGTCGGCCTTAATAGCGCGGTCCTCGAACACCGCCTCGATCACCATGTCGCAGCCCTTGAGGTCGTCATAAGACGTCGTGGCCGTGATCAGACCGAGCTGCTTCTCCTTGTCGGCCTCGCTGGCTTTCCTGGCCTTGACGCGCTTGTCGAGCAGGCCGGCAGTATAGGCCTTGCCCTTGTCGGCCGACTCCTGCGTGCTGTCCAGCAGCACGACCTGGAGGCCGGCCGATGAGGCGGAGTAGGCGATGCCCGCACCCATCATGCCTGCGCCGAGGATGCCGATCTTGGTATAGGCCTGCGTCGGCACGTTCTTCGGGCGATTGGCCAGCTTGTTGGCGTCGCCGATCGAGAAGAACAGCGAGCGGATCATGTTGCGCGCTTCCTTCGACTGCGTGCAGGCGACGAAATAGCGGCTTTCGATCTTCAGGCCGGTATCGATATCGACCAGCATGCCCTCATAGACGCAGGACATGATGTATTGCGCATTGGGATAGTTGCCGAGCGTCTTGGCGCGCAGCATGGCATTGCCGGCGGTGAAGATCTGCGCACCCTTGGGCGTGTTGGCGGCTTCCGGCACGCGGAAGCCCTTCTGATCCCAGGGTTTCACATGACCGGCCTGGCCCTCGGCCAGGATCCAGGCCTTGGCACGGGCGAGCAGTTCTGCGGGCGCGACGACCTCGTCGACCATGCCGAGCGCCAGGGCGGCCTTGGGATCGACCTTCTTGCCTTCCAGCATCATGGGGAGCGCCTTGGACACGCCGATCAGGCGCGGCAGGCGCTGGGTACCGCCGGCACCCGGCAGCAGCCCGATGGTGGCTTCCGGCAGGCCGATCAGCGCTTTCGGATTATCGGCGGCGATGCGGCGATGGCAGGACAGGCATATCTCGTAGCCGCCGCCCAGCGCCGTACCGTTCATGGCGGCGACGAAGGGCTTGCCGGCCTTTTCGATGTCGCGGAACAGCTTCTGCAGGCCGAAGCTGTTCTGCAGCGCCTGGGCCGCATCTTTGCTTTCCTTCAGCAGGTTGGTCAGGTCGGCGCCGGCGACAAAGTCGTTCTTCGCCGAGGTGACGATCACACCCTTCACGGCCTTGTCGCCAATCGCCTTGTAGACCGCCTCGCGGAAGGCGGCGAGGCTGTCGCCGTTCATCACGTTCATCGGCCGGTCGGCCATGTTCCAGGTAATGGAGGCGACGCCGTCGCCGTCAACGCTATAGTCGATCATGTTTCTGCCCTGATCCTGTATGGCGCTTAGACGCGCTCGATGATGGTGGCGGTGCCCATGCCGGCGCCGACGCAGAGCGTGACCAGCGCCGTGCTCTTGCCGGTACGCTCCAGTTCGTCGACCATAGTGCCCAGGATCATTGCGCCGGTAGCACCCAGCGGATGACCCAGCGCGATGGCGCCGCCATTCACGTTGATCTTGTCATGCGGGATATTCAGCGCCTGCATGAAGCGCAGCACCACCGAGGCGAAGGCCTCGTTCAGCTCGTAGAGGTCGATATCCGAGGGCTTCATGCCGGCCAGCCGCAGTGCCTTTTCGGCGGCAAACGAAGGTCCGGTCAGCATGATGGTCGGCTCCGAGCCGATGGAGGCGAAGCTGCGGATGCGGGCGCGCGGCTTCAGGCCGGATGCCTTGCCGGCTTCCTTGTTGCCGATCAGCACGGCGGCGGCGCCGTCGACGATGCCGGATGAATTGCCGGCATGATGCACATGCTCGATGCGCTCGACCTCGGGGTAGCGCTGGGTGGCGACGGAATCGAAGCCGAACTGCTCGCCCATCACGGCGAAGGACGGATCGAGCGAAGCCAGGGTCTGCATGGTGGTTTCGGGGCGCAGATGCTCGTCGCGGTCGAGAATCGTCAGGCCGTTGATGTCCTTGACCGGAATGATCGACTTCTTGAAGCGGCCTTCGTCCCAGGAGCGCTTGGCGCGCTTCTGGCTTTCAACCGCGTAAGAATCGACATCGTCGCGGCTGAAGCCGTATTTGGTGGCGATCAGGTCGGCCGAGATGCCCTGCGGCACGAAATAGGTCGAGATCGCCACGGCCGGATCGGTGGCCCAGGCGCCGCCATCGGAACCCATCGGCACGCGGCTCATGCTTTCGACGCCGCCGCCAATCGCCATCTGCGACTGGCCGGACATGACCTGTGCGGCCGCCATGTTGCAGGCCTCCAGACCGGAGGCGCAGAAGCGGTTGATCTGCACGCCGGCGGTGGTCTCGGCATAACCGGACTGGATCACGGCGACGCGGGCGATATCGGCGCCTTGTTCGCCCACCGGCATGACGCAGCCCAGCACCACGTCGTCCACGAGCGAGGTGTCGAGCTCGTTGCGGTCCCGCACGGCTTCCAGGGCCGTGGTGGCGAGGCGCATCGGGGTCACTTCATGCAGGGCGCCGCTGGCGCGGCCCTTGCCGCGCGGCGTGCGCACGGCGTCATAGATGAAGGCTTCGGTCATGGTTTCTCTCCCTGGGCTTGTTATTCCGCCGGATTCCCGGATTACAAAGTACGGCTGATCAGTTCCTTCATGATTTCGTTGGTGCCGCCATAGATGCGCTGCACGCGGGCATCGGCATAGGCGCGGGTGATCGGATATTCCCACATGAAGCCGTAGCCACCGAACAGCTGCAGGCAGCGGTCGAGCAGCTTGCACTGCAGGTCGCTGCACCAGTATTTCGCCATCGCCGCGGTGGCCGGGTCCAGCTTGTGCTGGGCGACCAGTTCGATGCACTTGTCGACAAAGACGCGGGCGATCTGGGTTTCGGTCTTCAGCTCGGCCAGCTCGAACTTGGTGTTCTGGAAATCGATGACCGACTTGCCGAAAGCCTTGCGCTCGCGGGTGTAGTCGATGGTCCATTTCAAGGCGCCCTCGCAGCCGGCCACCGCCATGATGGCGATCTGCAGCCGCTCCCAGGCCAGTTCCTGCATCAGGTAGAAGAAGCCCTGGCCTTCGCCGCCCAGCATGTTTTCCGGCGGCACGCGCACATCGGAGAAGAACAGCTCCGAGGTATCCTGAGCCTTCATGCCCAGCTTTTCCAGGTTGCGGCCCTTGGTGAAACCCTCGCGGCCGGCTTCCACCAGGAACAGCGTGGTGCCCTTGGCGCCTTCCTTCGGGTTGGTCTTGGTCACCACAATCACAAGGTCGGCATTCTGGCCGTTGGTGATGAAGGTCTTTTGGCCATTGATGACGTATTCGTTGCCGTCCTTGATCGCGGTGGTCTTCACGGCCTGCAGGTCGCTGCCGCCGCTCGGCTCGGTCATGGCGATGGCGCCGATCACCTCGCCGGTGGCCATCTTGGGCAGCCACTTTTTTTTCTGCTCTTCCGAACCATAGGCGAGGATATAGGGCGCGACGATGTCGGAATGCAGCGAGAAGCCCGGGCCAGTGCAGCCGGTACAGGCCTGCTCTTCCATCAGGATGGCGGAATAGAGCCGGTCGACGCCCGAGCCGCCGTATTCCTCCGGCATGGTGGCGCAGAGGAAGCCGTTCTCGCCGGCCTTGCGCCAGATTTCCTTCGGCACCACGCCGTCTTCTTCCCATTTGGCGTGATTGGGGATGACTTCGCGCTCAAAGAACTTGCGCGCCGCCTCGCGGAACATCTGATGATCTTCCGTGTAGATGCTCCGCGGGATGCCGTATTCGGTCATTCTCGTTATTTCCTCCGGCTAGACTTGGGCCATGCACTGCACGGCTAGTCCTGTTTAGAAATTGGCGGCCTTCAGCATCATGGTGCTTTCCGAGCCGGCCTGGATCTTGGCCAGCTGTGCCGCCGTATCGGGCAGCATGCGCTCCATGAAGAAGCGGGCGGTGATCAGCTTGGTCTCGTAGAAATCCTTGTCCTCGGCGCCCTCGGCCAGCTTCTGCTTGGCCACCTGGGCCATGCGGGCCCACATGAAGCCGAGCGTGACCAGAGCGAAGAGGTTGAGGTAATCCCACGAGGCCGCGCCGGCCTCGTCGGGGTTCTTCAGGCCGCGTTCGCTGACCACGGCGGTGGCGGTCTGCAGGCGGGCAAAGGCCTTGGCCAGCGGCATGACGAAATCCTTGCCGATGCCGGGATTCATCATGTTCTCTTCGATGAAGCTTGAGACGGGGTGGAAGAAGCGGCGGGCGAGGCGGCCGATACCGGTCGGCAGCTTGCGGCCGACCAGGTCGAGCGCCTGGATGCCATTGGCGCCTTCATAGATCATGGCAATGCGGGCATCGCGCACGAACTGCTCCATGCCCCATTCGGCGATATAGCCGTGGCCGCCATAGACCTGCTGGGCCATGGTTGCGCACTGGTAGCCGTAATCGGTCATGTAGGCCTTCACCATCGGCGTCAGGAAGGCGACCAGATCGTCGGCCTCCTGGCGGCGCTCCTCATCGGGATGCTTGGCGGCGATGTCCAACTCGATGCCGGTCCACAGCGCCAGCGCGCGGCTGCCCTCGACGAAAGCCTTGATGGTCAGCAGCATGCGCCGGATGTCGGGATGCACGATGATCGGATCGGCCGGCTTTTCCGGATTCTTGGTGCCGGTGATCGAACGGCCCTGGAGCCGGTCATTGGCATAGGTGAGTGCGTTCTGGTAGGCGACCTCGGCCTGGGAGAGGCCCTGTACGCCGACGCCGAGGCGGGCGGCGTTCATCATCACGAACATCGCCTGCATGCCCTTGTGCATCTTGCCGACCAGCCAGCCCTTGGCATTGTCGTAGTTCAGCACGCAGGTGGAGTTGCCGTGGATGCCCATCTTGTGTTCGATCGAGCCGCAGGAGACGCCGTTGCGGGCACCCAGCGAGCCATCGGCATTGACCAGGAATTTCGGCACCACGAAGAGGCTGACGCCCTTGATGCCTTCCGGGCCGCCCGGAATCTTGGCCAGCACCAGATGGATGATGTTTTCGGCCATGTCATGTTCGCCGGCCGAGATGAAGATCTTGGTGCCGGTGATCAGGTAGCTGCCGTCCGCCTGCGGCTCGGCCTTGGTGCGCATCAGGCCCAGATCAGTGCCGCAATGGGGCTCGGTCAGGTTCATGGTGCCGGTCCATTTGCCGGACGCCATGTTGGGCAGATACGTGTCCTTCTGCTCTTCCGAGCCATGCCGCAGCAGCGCCTCGTAGGCGCCATGGGTCAGGCCGGGATACATGGCAAAGGCCATGTTGGCCGAAGACTGGATTTCTGCCATGGCGATGCCCAGCACATGGGGCAGGCCCTGGCCGCCGTATTTTTCCTCGGCGGTCAGCGCGCCCCAGCCGGCCTCGCAATACTTCTCATAGGCGGCCTTGAAGCCGGTCGGCGTGGTGACCACGCCGTTGTCCCATTTGCAGCCTTCCAGATCGCCAACGCGGTTCAGCGGCGCGGTGACCTCGCTCATGAACTTGCCGCCTTCTTCCAGCACGGCATCGATCACATCGCGGCTGGCATCGGTGAAGCCCAGCAGGTTGCTCATCTTTTCCATCTGCAGCACATCGTGCAGCACGAACTGGAAGTCCTTGATCGGGGCGGTATAGCTCGGCATGGCCTGTCTCCCTCAATCCCTGCTTAATTGCGCAGGGGCTTGCCCTTGGTGAGCATATGTTCGATGCGGTCCAGCGTGGCGTTGGTCTTGATCAGCGCCATGAAGTTCTCGCGTTCCAGCTCCAGCAGCTTCTTCTCGGTCACCACTTCGGTGATGTCGGTGTTGCCGCCCGAGACCACATTGGCCAGCGCGCCGGAGACAACGACATCATGCTTGGTGGCCTTGCCCTGCTGGGCGAAGCCTTCGACGGCCAGGCTCATCGCTGCCTTGGCCGTGGGGCCGGGCAGGCTGATCTCCACCGGCACCGGCGGCTTGTAGTCTTCCGCCAGCTTCAGCGCCTTGGCTTTGGCATCGGCCAGCAGGCGACGACGGTTCATGGTGATGCCGTCGCTGTCGCGCAGGATCAGCATGTCGCGGGCTTCCATCGCCGAGGTCGCAACCTTGGCGGTCGAGATCGCCTCGAACACCTGGGCCAGGGCCGGCATCGGACCGCCGGGGCGACGCTTGTTGGTGATGGCGCGGGTGATCAGCTCCTTGCAGCCGCCCCAGCCCGGGATGACGCCGACGCCCACTTCCACCAGACCCATATAGCTTTCGGCATGGGCCTGAATGGCGGAGGAATGCAGCGTGATCTCGCAACCGCCGCCCAGCGCCATGCCGGCGACCGCCGACACGACCGGGAAGGGCGCGTATTTCAGCTTCATATAGGCGTCCTGGCCTTCGCTGATGCCCTGCTCGATGGCGGGCCACATGGCGATATTGGCCTGGAACAAGGCAATGCCGACATTGGCGCCGACCGAGAAGTTGTCGGCGTCATGGCCGATGATCAGGGCCTTGAAGCCCTTCTTGTCGATTTTGCCGGCTTCCTTGACCATGGCGATGATGTCGGCATCCACCGCATTCATCTTGGTGTGGAATTCCAGGCAGGCGACGCCGTCGCCCACATCCCACAGGCTGGCACCCTTGTTCGATGAAATCGGCTGCTTGCCGCGCTTCTTGTCGGCCAGCATCCAGGCATCGGGCGCCACCACGATCTCGGCATAGTCGCCCGACGGCATCAGGCGATAGGCCTTGTCGCCCTCTTCCTTGTAGAAGGGGCGGCCGGCGGCAATTTCCACCATCTTCGGGATCGGCAGACCGGAGGCCTTCAGCTTGTCGGCAAACCACTGGGTGCCGAGCTGGTCGATCTGCTGGTAGGGGCCGTATTTCCAGGCATAGCCGGTCTTCATCGCGGTATCGACGGCGGCGATGTCGTCAACGATCTCCGGGACCAGGTCGGCGGCATAGGACAGCACGCGGCTCAGCACGCCCCAGGCATACTGGCCGCCCTTGTCGGGGTGTTCGACCAGCGCGCGCAGGCCCTTGCGAGCCACCTTGGCGGATTCGAGATTGGCGCGGATGCTGGCGCGGAATTCACCGGTCTTGAGATCGAGCGCTTCCTTGCCGCGGGCGCGGTAGAAGCCGCCCTTGCCCTTGCGGCCGGTATAGCCGTCCTTGATCAGCTTCTGCATCAGGGCGTTCAGCGGGTGATCCGCCTTGTAGAACTGATGCAGCGGATCGGTCTTGGGCAGGGTCTTCAGCATCGAACCGACCACATAGGGGCCGAGGTCGATGCCGGTGAGGTCGGCCAGACCGAAGATGCCGGTCTTGGGCACGCCCATCGGCTTGCCGACGATGCTGTCGGCTTCCTCGACGGTGAGGCCGAGGTCATAGGCCAGCGCGGTGGCCACCGTGGACCAGTAGATGCCGATGCGGTTGGCGATGAAGCCGGGACGATCCTTGCAGTCGACCACTTCCTTACCGAGCTTGACGTCGCCGAACTGGCGCAGCGATTCCACCACGTCGGTCTTGGTCTTCGGACCCTTCACCAGTTCGAACAGCCGCATGTAGCGCGGCGGGTTGAAGAAATGCGTGACGGCGAAATCGGCGGCGAAGCTTTCCGGCAGGCCTTCGGTCAGCAGGTCGAGCGGGATCGTCGAGGTATTCGAAGTGACGATCGAACCCTTCTTGCGCTTCTGCTCAAGCTGGGCGTAGAGCTTCCGCTTCAGCTCGACATTCTCGATGATCGCCTCGCAGATCCAATCCACGTCGGCCAGCTTGTCGAGGTCGTCTTCCAGATTGCCCGGGGTGACCAGCTTGGCCACGCGCGGATGCATGAACGGCGCTGGCTTGGTCTTCAGCATCTTCTCGATGGCGCCCTTGGCCAGCGCGCTGCGGTCATTGGCACCCTGCGGCACGATATCCAGCAGGATGACGGGGATGCCGGCATTGGCGACATGGGCGGCAATGCCGGACCCCATCACACCGGCGCCGATCACCGCGACTTTCTTGATCTCGGTCATGATCTGACTGCTCCGGTGCGACTTAGACGGCTTCCAGAACGGTGGCGATGCCCTGACCGCCGCCGATGCACTGGGTGGCCAGCGCGAACTGCTTGCCTTCACGCTTCAGCAGCGACGCGGCCTTGCCGGTGATGCGTGCACCGGTGGCGCCCATCGGATGACCTAAGGCGATGGCGCCGCCGTCCAGATTGACCTTCTTCATGTCGTATTTGGCTTCGGCGACGCAGGCGAGCGCCTGGGCGCCGAAGGCTTCGTTCAGTTCGATGATGTCGATATCGCCGAGCTTCAGCCCGGCGCGCTCCAGCGCCTTCTTGGTGGCCGGCACCGGACCGATGCCCATCATCTCCGGCGCACAGCCGGCGACAGCCACCGACTTGATGCGGGCCAGGACCTTGAGGCCATGGGCTTTGGCGAAATCTTCCGAGCAGACCAGCGTGGCGGACGCGCCATCGGTCAGCGGTGACGAGGTGCCGGCAGTGACGGTGCCCTTCTCATCAAAAGCCGGATTGAGGCCGGCGAGGCCTTCCGCCGTGGTCTCCGGGCGGATGCAGCCGTCGAGTTCGACGCGGTTGTTGCCGTCGACGATGGCGACGATCTCGTCCTTCAGCTTGCCGGCCTTCTGGGCCGCCAGCGCCTTGGCATGGCTTTCGACAGCCATCTGTTCCTGGGCCTTGCGGTCGATGCCGTATTTCTTGGCCAGATTTTCCGCGGTGATGCCCATGGAGACATAGGCCTGCGGATATTCCTTCAGCAGGGTCGGGTTGGGCAGGGTGTTGAAGCCACCCATCGGCACGCGGGTCATGCTTTCGACGCCGGCGCAGATGAAGGCCTCGCCGGCGTTCATCTGGATGGCGCCGGCAGCCTGATGGATGCTCTGCATGGACGAACCGCAGAAGCGGTTCACCGTGGTGCCGGCCGCATCCTGCGGGATGCCGGCCAGGAAGCTGATCAGGCGGGCGACGTTCAGGCCCTGCTCGCCCTCAGGGAAGGCGCAGCCGACAATCACGTCCTCGATGGCTTTGGGGTCGACGCCGGTGCGCTCGATCAGGGCCTTGATCACCTGCGCGGTCAGGTCGTCGGGGCGAACCTTGGCCAGCGCGCCCTTGCGGGCCAGCGTGAAGGGCGAGCGGGCGTAGCCGGCAATCACCACGTTGCGCATCATGACGGAGTCTCCTTCGAGAACGGACAGACGTTTATCTGGTTATAAAAAGGCGGACGGGAAGAGACGGTGGCGCCGGAATGCGGCGCCACCCGCTTATTCGGCGACGGCAGCCAGGTCCTGCATGCGGCCATGCACGAAATCCTTGAAGGTGACGGCGGCCGGGCGGTCGCGGTTCAGCTTCAGGAAATCGTCCAGGATGCGGACATCCTGCTTCAGCTGCGTGATGGCGTCGTCGATATCCTTGCGCTGGAGTTCCAGGGCGGACAGGCGGTCGCGCGAACGCTTCAGCGTCAGGGTCAGTTGTTCGACGCGGCCATCGCCCAGGTCGTAGAGGTCGATCATCTCGCGGATTTCGGCCAAGCTGAAGCCCAGGCGCTTGCCACGCAGGATCAGCAGCAGGCGGGCGCGGTCGCGCTTCGCATAGACCCGCATCATGCCCTGACGGGACGGATGCAGCAGCCCCTTGTCCTCATAGAAGCGGATGGCGCGCGCAGTGACTTTGAATTCGTGCGCCAGATCGGTGATCGTGTAGGTTATATCCGACACGGCAGGCCCTCCCTAAAGGCTCAAATTTTGATCGGGTCGAGTCTTAGTTTACGCTTACGTCAACGTCAACTCGAATCTCGTTCGTAGGCAAATGTTGAATTAATTACCGGAAATCCGGCAAATATGGCAAAAGCCATAGGCTGGCAATTATGGAGGAAACAACAATGTCCGACAATCGGATATCTACCTATGCGGAGTTCTGGCCCTTCTATCTGCGGGAGCATGCCAAGCCGGTCACCCGGGCCTGGCACTACTTCGGCACCACCCTGGCGCTGGCCAGCCTGGCCGCCCTGATCCTGACCGGCCAGTGGTACTGGCTGGTGGGCGCCCTGCTGATCGGCTACGGCCCGGCCTGGATCGGACATTTCTTCGTCGAGAAGAATAAACCGGCCAGTTTCAAATACCCGCTCTGGTCCTTCATTTCGGACTTCCGCATGTATTTCGCCTTCCTGTCCGGCGGCATCGGCCGCGAGCTGGAACGGGCCGGCGTGTCCGTGGCGGGGCCGGCAACGGCCTCTGCGGCAAAATAACAGACGCAACAAAATCGCAACGATAACCGTGCCACTTTGCTAAAAGGCTTCTAAGCTGGCCTGCCAAGCCGGTCGCGCGTTCGTCAGGGTCTTTCGACAATTATGCAGATCTACCTCCCCATCGCCGAGCTTTCGGTCAGCATCTGGCTGCTGCTCGGGCTCGGCGGGGCGGTGGGTTATCTCTCTGGCCTGTTCGGCGTCGGCGGTGGCTTCCTGCTCACGCCCATGCTGATCTTCATCGGCGTGCCGCCCCCGGTGGCGGTGGCCACCTCGGCCAACCAGGTGGTGGCGGCCAGCGTTTCGGCGGTCTACGCTCACTGGCGCAAGGACAATGTCGATTTCAAGATGGGCGGCGTGCTGCTGGTCGGCGGCCTCATCGGGTCCAGTTTCGGTGCCTATCTCTTCACCGTGCTCAAGCGCCTCGGCCAGCTCGATGCGGTGATCGCGCTGTCTTACGTCATCATCCTCGGCACCATCGGCAGCATGATGCTGACCGAAAGCATTCGGGCGCTGCGGGCCAAGCCGAGCAGCAAGCCGCCGGTGCGACGCAAGCGGCTGAACGATCATCCACTGATCCGCGCGCTGCCGTTCAAGATGCGGTTCCGCAAGTCGCAGCTCTATATCAGCATGCTGCTGCCACTGGTGCTCGGCGTCCTGGTCGGCATTCTGGCGGCCATCATGGGCGTGGGCGCCGGCTTCCTGCTGGTGCCGGCGATGATCTACCTGCTCGGCATGCCCACCGCCATCGTTGTTGGCACCTCGCTGTTCCAGATCATCTTCGTCACCGCCAATGTGACCATGCTGCATGCCATCACCACCCAAACGGTGGATGTGACGCTGGCGCTGCTTTTGCTGGTGGGCTCGGTGATCGGGGCGCAATACGGCGTGCGCCATGGGGCGCGCCTGCGTGGCGAACAGATCCGCGGCCTGCTGGCCGCCCTGGTGCTGGCCGTCGCCATTGCGCTTGCCATCGAACTGATCCTGCCGCCCGATGACCAGTTCTTCCTTGAGGCGGGGCCACGATGACGCGGCTGCTGCTGGTCCTGCTGCTGCTGTTCGGCGCCGGAAAAGCCCTGGCGCAGGCGACGCCGAACGCACCGCGCGGCCCGGCGCCGGCCGATGCGCCGCTGATTACCGACCTGTCATCGCATCTGATCGCCATCACCTCCAGCTTCACCGGCACGGAACTGCTGCTGTTCGGCGCCATCGATGAACCCGGCGAGGTGATTGTGGTGGTGCGCGGCCCCACCGCCACCTCGGTGGTGCGGCGCAAGCGGCCGACGCTCGGCCTGTGGCTGACACGGCGCTCGGAGAGCTTTGACAACGTGCCGTCCTATTATGCGGTGGCGACCAGCAAGCCGCTGGACCAGATCGCGCCGCGCAGCCTGTTGCAGCGCCTGCAGATCGGCACCGGCAATCTGCGCTTCCGCTATCTCGGCCTGCGTCGCGGCGAAACCATCGGCGATTACGAGAAATCCATCGTGCGTCTGAAAATCCGCGACGGGCTCTATCGCGAGAATATCGGCGCCATCGATTTCCTGGGCCCAAAGCTGTTCCGCACCGAAATCAGCTTTCCCTCCACCGTGCCGGTCGGCACCTACCAGACCGAAGTCTATCTGGTGCGCGACGAACGCATCGTTGCCGCGCAGTCGACGCCGCTGTTCATCGACAAGCAGGGCATCGAGCAGGAGGTCTATGATTTCTCGCGCACCGAGCCGGCGGTCTACGGCCTGGTCGCCGTGCTGCTGGCAGTGTTTTCCGGCTGGCTCGCGGCGATTGCGTTCCGGCGCGGGTGAGGGCGAAGTTTTTTCCTGTCCGTCTTGCGCCTGTGCCTGATTGTGCCAAGCTGGCGCCAGACCTTTTGGCAGAGTGACGACGATGGATACGGATACCCTTGAACAGACCCGGCAGGGTCTGCGCCGCTTCGTTCGCGAGCGGCTGGTTCCCCTCGAACAGCAGGTGGCCGAGGAAGACAGGGTGCCGGACGATATCCGCCGGGCCTTTGCCGATATGGGCCTGTTCGGTCTTTCCATCCCGGAAGAATACGGCGGCCTCGGCCTCAACCTGGCCGAAGAGGTCGATCTGGTCTTCGAGCTGGGTTGGACCTCGCCGGCCTTCCGCAGCCTGTTCGGCACCAATGTCGGCATCGGCAGCCAGGGCATCCTGATCGACGGCACACCGGAGCAGAAGGCAACCTGGCTGCCGAAGCTGGCGAGCGGGGCAGTGATCTCATCCTTTGCGCTCACCGAACCCGATGCCGGCTCCGATGCGGCCAGCGTGAAGACCCGTGCCGAGAAACAAGGCGATCATTACATCGTCAATGGCACCAAGCGCTTCATCACCAATGCACCCCATGCCGGCATCTTCACCCTGATGGCGCGCACCGATCCCGCGAACAAGGGCGCCGGCGGCGTCACCGCCTTCATCGTCGAGGCCAATACGCCAGGCATCACGATCGGAAAACCCGACAAGAAGATGGGCCAGCGCGGCTCGCATACCGCCGACGTGATCTTCGACAATGCGAAAGTGCCGGCGGTGAATATCATCGGCGGCCGCGAAGGCCAGGGCTTCAAGACGGCGATGAAGGTGCTGGATCGCGGCCGGCTGCATATCTCCGCCATGTGTGTTGGTGCCGCCGAACGCCTGATCCATGAATCGCTGAGCTATGCGCGCGAGCGCAGGCAGTTCGGCCAGGCGATTGCCGAGTTCCAGCTGATCCAGGCCATGCTGGCCGACAGCAAGACCGAGGCCTATGCGGCGCGCTGCATGGTGCGCGACGCGGCCAAGCGCTATGCCGCCGGCGAGAATGTGTCGATGGAGGCCAGCAGCTGCAAGCTGTTCGCCTCCGAGATGGTTGGTCGCGTGGCGGATCGCGCCGTGCAGATTCATGGCGGCGCCGGTTATATCCAGGACTATGCGGTCGAGCGCTTCTACCGCGATGTGCGGCTGTTCCGGCTGTATGAAGGCACCAGCCAGATCCAGCAGCTGGTGATCGCCCGGCAAATGCTGCGCCAGGCCGAAGCCGGCATGGAGTCCTGATCGCATGCCGGAGGACGGAACAGGACGCGCATCGGCGGCCCGCACGGCTTTCCTTCTGGTCGGCATCTGCTTTGTGCTGAATGTGCTGTCACGCGGCAGCGGCGAGGCCTTTACCACCTTCCTGCTGGCGCTGACGGTGGAGTTCCAGGCCAACCGCGCCGATGTGGCCGCGATCTATTCGCTGCAGATGCTGCTGGCCGGCATCTGCGCGCCGCTGGCCGGCTACTGCTTCGACCGCTTCGGCCCGTTGCGGCTCTATGCCGGCGGCCTGATCCTGCTGGCGGCCGGCCTGCTGCTTGCCTCCTTTGCCGGATCGCTATGGCAGCTCTACCTGTTCATCGGCCTCGGTCTCGGCAGCGGTGCGGCCTGCCTGGGCAACGCGCCGCATTCGGCGCTGCTGGCGCGCTGGTTCGAAAATGTGAAACTCTCGCGCGCCATGAGCGTGGTCTATGCCGGTCTGGGCATCGGTTCGCTGCTGCTGGTGCCGCTGGCCCAGTTCGTGATCGAGACCTGGGGCTGGCGCAATGCCTATCGCATGCTAGCCGCGATTGCGGTGCTGGTATCGCCCATCCTGCTGCTGGTGTCCTGGCCCACGGCCCAGGTTGGCCGCATCCGTCCGCCGCCGCCGGTCAATCGTGATGGCACGGATGTGGTGGAAAAGATCGTCGCCATCGAATGGACCATCGGCACAGCGATGCGCAACCCGGCCTTCTGGGGTTTGGCCTCAGTCTTCTTCTTTACCTCGGCGGGCATGTTCTCGGTGATGGTGCAGGCGGTCGTCTATCTGGTCGAACTGGGTTACGCGCCGCTGAAAGCCGCCTCGATCTACGGCCTGATCGGCGTGCTGACGCCGGTCGGCATTCTCGGCTTCGCCTGGATGGATGGGCGCATCGGCCGCCACACCTCGGCGGCACTGTCCTATGCCTTCAGTCTGGCAGGGCTGGGCGCGCTCTGGCTGCTGAAGCTGTGGCCCGCCGATATCGTGCTGTGGGCGTTTGTCCTGCTGGTCGGTCTGTCGTTCGGCGCCCGCGGCCCGATGGTGGGCGCCACGGCGGCGCGGATTTTCCACGGTCCCCGCTTCGGCATGATTTTCGGCACCATCCTGGTGGGCGGCGGTCTTGGCGTCGCCTTCGGCACGCTCTGCGGCGCGACGCTGCACGATCTGACCGGCGGCTACACCGCGGTCTTCCTGTTCTCGGGCGCCTGCGTGATCATGGGTGCGCTGCCCTTCTGGACCTATCGTTCGCTGCGCGCCTACGGGCCATAAGGCACCGGGAAGTGCCTGGGGACCGGATTGCATCCGTGCAATCCGACGGGTTGAAAGGGCAGGCGGAATGCCTATCATTTGTCCCCAAAATGCCCCCCGTGGCGCCGGCAAGGCGCCTGCCCTGAAAGGATTGCCCGCATGACCAAGTTCGGCCAGAGCCAGCCGGTTCGCCGTGTCGAGGACCAGCGCTTCATCACCGGCAAGGGCCGCTATGCCGATGACATCAGCCTGGCTGGTCAGGCCTATGGTGTCTTCCTGCGTTCGCCGCACGCCCATGCGAAAATCCTCAAGATCGACACCACCACCGCAAAGGACGCCCCTGGCGTGCTGGCGGTCTACACGGTGGCCGATCTCAAGGCCGCCAATATCGGCGACCTGCCCTGCACCATCCCGCTCAAGAACCGCGATGGCAGCAACCGCGCCGACCCGCCGCGTCCGGCGCTGGCCGACGGCATGGTGCGCCATGTGGGCGATCCGGTCGCCTTCGTCGTCGCCGAGACGGTGGCGCAGGCGCGCGATGCCGCCGAACTGATCGAGGTGGATTACGACAGCCTGCCGGCAGCGGCCGATCTGGCCACCGCCATGGATGCCGGCCAGCCGCAGATCTGGCCGCAGGCGCCGAACAACCGCGTCTTCGACTGGGAAGTGGGCGACAAGGCGAAGGTGGATGGCATCTTCGCCGGTGCCGCCAAGACCGTAAAGCTGACGCTGGAAAACAACCGCATCGTCGTCGCCTCGATGGAAGCACGCGTGTCGCTCGCCGCCTTCGACAAGCAGACCGGCCGGTTCTCCCTGCATGTGCCGACCCAGGGCGTCTGGGTCCAGAAAAAGCTGCTGGCCAAGATCTTCGGCCTGCCGGACGAGAAATTCGCCGTCTTCACCGATGACGTCGGCGGCGGCTTCGGCATGAAGATCTTCATCTATCCCGAACAGGTGCTCACCCTGTTTGCCGCCCGCGCGCTCGGCCGTCCGGTCAAATGGACTTCAGAACGCAGCGAGGCCTTCCTCACCGATACGCATGGCCGCGCCAACCTGACCCATGCCGAGATGGCGCTGGACAAGGATCACAACTTCCTGGCGCTGCGGATTCACAACATCGCCGATATGGGTGCTTACCTGTCGACCTATGCGCCGATGATTCCCACCATGGCCGGCACCAAGGTGCTGTCCTCGGTCTATCGTTTCCAGGCGGTGCACAGCCGTGTCGAGGGCGTGTTCACCAATACCGTGCCGGTGGATGCCTATCGCGGCGCCGGCCGCCCGGAATCGAACTACATCATGGAGCGCCTGATCGATGTCGCCGCGCGCGAGCTGGGCATCGACCGCGCCGAGCTGCGCCGCAAGAACTACATTCCGCCGACCGCCTTCCCCTGGACCAGCGCCATGGGCCTGGTCTACGACTCCGGCGAGTTCGAAAACACCGCCGATACTGCGCTGAAGGCCATCGACTGGGCCGGCTTCGAGGCACGGCGTACCGCAGCGAAGAAGAACGGCAAACGCCGCGGCATCGGCATGGCCTATTACCTGGAAGCCACCGGCGGGGCGCCGACCGAACGGGCGGAAATCCGCTTTGCCGAAGACGGCTATGTCGATGTCTATGTCGGTACGCAGTCGACAGGCCAGGGCCATGAAACCGCCTATACCGAGATCGTCGCCGATCAGCTTGGCGTAGACTTCGACAAGATCCGCATCAAGCAGGGCGACAGCGACATGATCCCCACCGGTGGCGGCACCGGCGGTGCGCGCTCGCTCTATTCGCAGGGTGGCGCCATCCTGAAGACCAAGGATGCGATCGTCGAGAAGGGCAAGGCGGTGGCTGCCGACATGCTGGAAACCGCGGCCGGCGATATCGAATTCGCCGCTGGCCGCTTCAGCGTTGCCGGCACCGACCGCGCCGTCGGCATCATGGATGTCGCGGAGGAGGCGCGGAAGCGCTCAGGGGTTGCCTACGGCCAGGCTGCCGGGCTCGACACGGCCGTCGATCATCAGATTCAGGCGATCACCTTCCCCAATGGCTGCCATGCTTGCGAGGTGGAGATCGACGAGGCCACCGGTACAGCCGAAGTGGTGCGCTATGTGGTGGCCGACGATATGGGCAAGGTCATCAACCCCACCATCGTGAAAGGCCAGATTCATGGCGGTGTGGTGCAGGGCGTGGGCCAGGCGCTGTATGAGCGGACCGTCTATGACGCAGACGGCCAGTTGCTGACCGGCAGTTTCACCGACTATTGCATGCCGCGCGCCGACAATTTCCCCGAGATCGACGTGATCCTGTGCGAAGTGCCGTGCAAGACCAATCCGCTGGGCGTCAAGGGCGCAGGCGAGGCGGGTGCGGTGGGCTCGGCGCCGGCCACGATCAGTGCCGTGGTCGATGCGCTGGCCGATCTGGGCGTCAAGCATGTCGATATGCCGGCGACCGCAGAGAAGCTGTGGCAGATCCTGCATGGAGATGTGAGCCAGGCTGCCGAATAAAAGGCCACGGCCCAGCAAACGAAAACGGCGACCATCGGTCGCCGTTTTTCTTGCGCCTGTCGGCAGCGGTCAGTGCTTGCCGTTCTCGGGCACCTGCATCACGGTCAGGAACAGGCCGAGCTGGCGGATCGCCTGGGCGAAATTCTCATAGTTGACCGGCTTGGTGATATAGACGTTGCAGCCCAGCTCGTAGCAGCGCTGGATTTCGGTCTTGTCGTCGGTCGTGGTCAGCACCACCACCGGCGACAGGCTGACGCCGGGACTGGCCTTGACCGCCTTCAGGATATCGGTGCCCTGCATGTCAGGCAGGTTGAGATCGAGCAGGATCAGCAGCGCATGGCCCGTATGCTCGCTGCCGCTGCCGTCGCGGCCGAGCAGGAATTCCAGCGCCGGCGCGCCAGCACTGAAGGGCACGATCTCGTTGTTGACGCCGGCACGGCGGATATTCTTTTCGATCAACCGCGCATGACCTTCGTCATCCTCGATCATCACGATGGTTACGGGCTTATTCTCAGGCATCGGAACGCTTTCTGCACATCAGTTCTAGGGTGTCCATTTTTTCGGTAAAAATACCGTAAAGGTCGTGCCCTTGTTCAAGGCGCTGTCGACCTTGATGGCGCCGCCGATGCGGCGCACCAGCGTACGCACATGCGCCAGGCCGATCCCTTCGCCGGGACGATCCTGGGTGCCCGCACGTCGGAATAACTCGAAGATGCGCTCATGGTCCTTGGGGTCGATGCCGCGGCCGTTATCGGCCACCTGAATGACGGCGAAATTGCCACGCTCGCTGGCGGAGATATCGATCAGGCCGGGAATGTCTGTGCGCAGGTATTTGATCGCATTGTCCAGCAGGTTGGAGAAGATCTGCTCCAGCGCCAGGCGGTCGCTGGTGAGGACAGGCAAGGCGCCGATCTCGATGGTCGCGTTGGCTTCCTGGGCGCGGTGGGCGATGTCGGCCGCCAGCGTTTTCAACAGGGCGCCCAGATCAATCGGCTGCGCGGTGAATTCACGCCGGCCGGCGCGCGACAGCTGCAGGATCGCATTGATCAGGCGATCCATCTTGGCGATCGAGGTCTTGATGAAGCCAAGTGCTTCCGTGAAGTCCTTGCGCTGTTCCTCGCGTTTGGCAGGCGGCTCATCCGGTTTGTGTTCGGCGAAGATGTCGTCCTGCAGGGTCTCCAACTCGCTGGTGAAGCCCATGATGTTGACCAGCGGCGAGCGCAGGTCGTGACTGACAATGAAAGCGAAGCGCTGGATCTCGTCGTTCGCCTCGCGCAGATCGGCGGTGCGTTCGGCGACGCGTTCCTCCAGCTGCAGGTTGGTGTTGGCGAGTTCGGCATTGGCCTGCGCCAGTTCCGCATGGGCCTGTGCCAGCTGCCCACTGCGCTTGCGGATCAGAGAAATCGAGGCCAGCGCCAGGATGGCGATGATCAGGCCGCCGACGAAATTGACGATGAACAGCAGCAGGTTGGTGCGGTCGGAATAGTCGCGCCGCTCTTCCAGCAACCTGCGTTCGTCGTTCAGCATGGCGAAAATCTGCGCCAGGACCTTGTTCATCAGGTCGAGGCCCTGCCCGGAACGGGTGATGGCAATGGCTTCCTCGCTACGGCCGGCCTGCACCAGCCCGATGGTCTGCTCCAGTTCGGACAGCTTTTCTTTCAGCAGCGGCTGGATCGCGGCGAATTTTTGCTGTTGTGACGGGTTGTCGGCGATCAGCTTCTCCAGGTCGCTGTGGATTTCGCGCAGGCGGCGCAGGCCGATTTCGTAATCCGCCAGATAACTGCTGTCGCGCGTCAGCAGATAACCGCGCTGGCCGCTTTCCGCCCGCCGGATTGCGCCCTGATAGGTGACGATGGCGGCGTTGACCTCCAGCGTATGGGCGACCTCTTCCGAGGCAGCATCCGACTCGCGCGCCAGCCACAGCGAGGTCAGGCTCATGGTGACCAGCACGATGAAGCCAGCGACCAGCAGCCCCAGCTGGATCGGAATGCGCAGGCGCAATGGACGGATTTCAATCATGAAATGGCGATAATCACAGATAAACTATTGATGATATTGTACTTATAGCGAAAATCAGTGCCCGGCGCAAAGCTCCTTCCGGTTCCGGCTGCGGCATAACGATCCGCCAGCCTGTTCGAGCCGTCCCCCAAGATATTTCCCCGGCGTTTTTTGCTACGGTCCGGTCCATCTCGGACGATGGAGCATCAGGTCATGTCGCGTGAATACCCCCTGCAGCCGCTGGTCGGGCTGGGTGCCATCGTCTGGAAAGAGGGGCGGGTCCTGATGGTGCAGCGTGGCAAGCCGCCGCGGGCCGGCATCTGGAGCCTGCCAGGGGGCGCCCAGGACCTGGGCGAGACGGTGGCCGCCGGTATCCGGCGCGAGATCGCCGAGGAAACCGGGGTCGAGATCGAATTGCTCGGCTTGGTCGAGGTCATCGATTCGATCCAGCGGGATGCAGCCGGCCAGGTTCTGTATCACTACACCATCGTCGATTACGTCGCCCGCTGGACCGGCGGCGAGGCCGTGGCGGGCGACGATGCTGCTGCGGTGGCCTGGGTCGATCCGGCCGATCTGCACCGGATGGATCTCTGGGACGAAACCATCCGGGTCATTGAAAAATCGCGCGCCTGGCTCGCGGTCTGAGCCCAGATCGTTTGCGCCGCCCGCGCCTTGTGATTAAGTAGGCGTGAGAGTTTTGCTATTCTACCGTCAGGCGTGGGGATGAATTTTCCAAAAGGTGCCGGGCACCAGTTTCAGCCCACCAAGTTCGAGGAGCGCGGCACGGCGGTGGCTTTTACCACACCGGCCCTGAGCCAGGCGCGTGTGCGCATGGACAGCCGCGACCAGCTGGAACTGACGGTTTCCGCCTTTTCCGGCGTGAAGGGCAACTACGTCATCCGCTGGAAGGACGTGCCCGACATCTTCTCGCTGACCATGCATGACCGGGCGTTGCAGGAGGCGATCTTCGCGGGCAATTCCTGTCTGCCGCCGAATGTGCGACGCGCCACCCTGGAGACCGCCAAAACCGGGCTTGCCGGTCCGGAGGCGCAGCGCGCCGCCGAGGAGGCGATTGCCGACGATGACAACGAGGTGCTGCTGACGCGCTTCTATCTGTTCAAGCAGGCGCTGGAACGGCTGTCGGGCGGACAGATGAATCTGCATGTCTCCGACTTTGCATCCGCCGGCGGCCGCGAGCGTATCAAGAGCGGCCTGGGCGATATCGCCAAACGGCTGGGCACCAATGCCAACGAGCTTTATGCCCGCCTGGAGCAATGGGGTGGCATGGTGGCGCCGCTGGGCATGCCGGGCACGACCAAGGACTGCCGAGTGCGGCGTCTGGTCAAGGGCATCGGCGATCTGTCGGACCAGCTGAACCAGTGGGCGGCCACCGACAAGTCGGAAGCCGCCGATCTGGCCCGCGGCATTGCCAAGGTGGCGGCGTTTACCGAGGATTTTGCCGCGGATCTGGCCGAGGCGGCGATCCGTCCGGTCGACTATGCCGAACGCGTATTGGCCAACTGGGACAAGGCGACCGCCAGCCTGCAGAAGGATATCGAGCGGCTGTATTGGACGGTGGATGGCTGGGAGTTCATCCTGCTGCTGTGGAAGGACGCGGAGGGTCAGGATCGCGACCATCAGCGTTCGGCGGTAACGGAAATTTATCGAGTTCTGCCCATCATCCCTGAGAAAGAAGCGTTGAACCGGCCGAACGCGCAGGCAATGCAGGAGAACACGCGCATGCAGGTGCGTGCCCTTGAAGGGTGGAATTCGGGCTCGCTCGACATCGAGATGGTGCGCCGCGTCGAGCATGTGAAACGGAGACGGATATGACCGATCTGGCCTCCGAACTGCGCGATATCGAGCGCAAGCTTTTCGAGATCCCCGACGAAAAGGTGGCGCAGCTTACCCTGCTGATCGAGCGCTCGCGCGCCGTCATCCTGTCGGCGGCCATGGCCGATGCCGCCCTTGGCACCCTGCGTCCGCGCCTGGCGAAGACCCGGCCGCCGCGGCATCTCACGCTGCAGCGTATTTTCTGCCATCCCTTCGAGGATCTGCTGGTATTGCCCGAGGATGGTGACAAGCAGTTCGGCCGCATCTCTCGTACATCGCTGGCGCCCTGCTGGGACTTCGTCCTGCAATGCCTCGACCAGGCCGCGGTGAAGCAGCTTGAAGCCAGTGTGCGGACCGAGACGCCGCCGGCTCTGGGGGCCGTCGAGGACCCGCGTATCCCCAGGCTGGGCGAGACGCTGTGGGGCATTGCCGCGCGCCGCCTGCGCGAAGAGGTTTCACGCAGCCAGGCCGAGCCCGCCTATCGCGCTGAACTGGTCACGAAGCTGGGTGGCGAAACCGCTCTGCTCGATCTGATCGACATGCTGGGCATGCTGGAGATCGCCGCCTTCCTGGAGACGTTACGCGAAGAACTGTCGCCCAAACCGGTCGGCAGGTTCCTCGACAGCCAGGTCGAAGTGATCAAGGAAACCTACACGGCCCTGTGCAACTTCGGTGCGGGCCAGCCCGGCTACATGATCGCCTTCGTGCTGGCGCGCATGAGCGACCCGTTCCAGGCCCTGCCGGTCTTTGGCGAGATGGGCGACCTGCCGACCGGGATCCCCGATCTCAAGCCCGGCCAGTATGCCCGCCGGATGATTGCCGGCGACAGCAAGCGTTTCTTCAAGTCGATCGGGCGCAGCGACAGCAGCAAGATGGAAGCCGGCAATATTGCCGGCATGGTGGACGATTTCGTCCGTATGATCGGCCGGCTCAAATCCGACGGTATGGCGGACGGCCCGCAGCCGGAGATGGATGCGGCCGGCGTGAAACTGCGTGATATGGTGAAGACCGGCGTGCTCGCCGGTGCTGATGCCAAGGTTCTGGACGCCCTGGCAACGCCCGCGACCATCGAGCCGGGCCAGGAAGCGGCCGTAAAGCAGGCTATCTTCGATGCCAAGGTGGAGGCCGAGAATCGCGTCTATGCCATTCAGAAAGTGGCGCGCGTTGCCGGAGAGATTGGCGCCGACAAGGATGTGAGCGGCACGCTGAAGCAGCTTGGCGGTCAGATCGAGCAGGGTGGCAGTACACTGATCAACGACATCAAGGCCGGTAAGTTCAATGCATTGGGCAAGGAAGCTGTGAAACAGCAACTTTATGGTGCAGTGCGCATGCTCGAACTGGTCAGCGGTGGCCCCGCGGCGACCAAGCTGATGAAGGATGGCCTTGCTGCCATTGAAAAGATGCCCACCTGATCCCATTTTTCTTCTACGGGCTGATGCCCGGCGGAGGAGATGATGGACAGCAGTCCGAAGGCTCTGGCGGCTGATACGGCGCCGCCCAAATCCGGCACGGTCCGCAAAAAGCCGACCCAGGCCGAGATCGCCAAAATTGTCAAACTGCATCAGGATTATCGCAACGGCGTGTTCGGCGGCCGGCGCGCCATCCTGTCCTTCCACGATCTGGAAGGCATGATGTTTGCCGGTGCCGACCTGAGCGATGCGGATTTCACCGGCGCGGCGCTGTATGGCGCCAGCCTGGGCGGCTGCAACCTCGATCGTGCGGTGCTGTTCGGCGCCGATCTGCGCAATGCCAATCTCACCGGTGCCAGCCTGGTGCGCGCCGATTTGCGCGGCGCCATTCTCCAGGGCGCCAATCTGACCCATGCCAACCTGTTCGATGCCGACCTGCGCGATGGCGTGATCGCCGAGCGCGACGAAGTCACCCGCGATATCCGCGCCATGGAACACAAGCATGGCGCCGTCGAGATGCAGGGGGCCGCCATGAAGGGCGCCAACCTGACCAGGGCACGCATGAGCGGCGCCGTGGCGCATCACACCGATTTCACCGATGCCATCATGGTTGGCTGCAATCTTGTGCGCGCCAATCTCGCCCATGCCAACCTGACCAATGCAGACTTGTCCGGCGCCGATCTGTCCGGCGCGCGGCTCACCGGAGCAACGCTTACCAATGCGGTGCTGACCGATGCCAAGCTGCAGCAGGCCGATCTCTCGGGTGCCAAGACCGACGGCATGCTGGGCGACAAGCCGGCTGGCAAGGCGCTGGATGAGTTGGGCATGAGCCCGGAAGAGGCATTGCGCCTGCATGCGCTCTGGGTGACGTCCGGCGGTGCGCAGGGTCAGCTGGTCGATTTCAGCGATTTCGACCTGCGCAAGATCGGCAGCCTCTACAAGGCGCAGCTCACCGGCCTGATGGCGATGAAGGCGGTATTCTTCGGTCTCAATCTGGAAGGCGCAGCCATGCAGGGTGCGCGGCTGGCCGGCGCCGATCTGCGCAACTGCCGCCTGGCGGGAGCCGATTTGCGCGGCGCCAACCTGAAGGGGGCCAAGCTCGGCCATGCCGATCTGCGCAAGGCCGATCTGGGACCGCTGGTGGTGGCGGCGACGCGCAGTTTCCCCACCCATCTGGACGGCGCCAATCTGCGCCATGCCGATCTGCGCGGCGCCATCCTGAAGGCGGCCGTGCTGGTGGATGCTGATCTGCAGGAGGCCGATCTGGCCGGCGCCGCACTCGATGGCGCCGACCTGACAAACGCGGCCGGCTATAAGCCCGACTGATCAGCCGCGCGGCGTGCTGCGCGCCAGGGCGATCAACCCGCCGGTGGCGGAATCATGCGGGTGCAGCACCGAGGCATCGCTGAGCTCTTCCAGGATCGGCTTGGCCAGCTGCTTGCCCAGCTCGACGCCCCACTGGTCGAAGGAATTCACGCCCCAGATGGTGCCCTGCACGAAAATCTTGTGCTCGTAGAGCGCGATCAGCATGCCGAGATGATAGGGATCCATCTGCGGCAGCAGGATGGTCGTGCTCGGCCGGTTGCCGGCGAAGACCTTATGCGGCGCGGTTGCAGCCACCGCCGCATCCTCGGCGCCGGCGGCGCGCAGTTCGGCTTCGGCCTCCTCGCGGGTCTTGCCGCGCATCAGCGCTTCGGCCTGGGCGAAGACATTGGCCAGCAGGATGTCGTGATGGCGGCCGATCGGGTAGCGGCTTTTCAGCGGCGCGATGAAATCGCAGGCAATCGTCTGCGGTCCCTGATGCAGCAACTGGTAGAAGGCATGCTGACCATTGGTGCCGGGCTCGCCGAACACGATAGGTCCGGTATCGTAACCCAGCGGGCGGCCCCAGCGGTCGACGCTCTTGCCGTTGCTCTCCATATCGGCCTGCTGCAGATAGGGAGCCAGCTTGGACAGCCCCTGGTCATAGGGTAGCACGGCCAGCGCGGTCGAGCGCAGGAAGTTGACATTCCATACGCCGGCCAGCGCCATCAGCACCGGCAGGTTCTCGTTCAGCGGCGTGGTGGCGAAATGGTGGTCCATCGCATGGGCGCCATCCAGCATCTGGCGGAACTTGTCCATGCCGATGCCGAGCGCGATGGGAAAACCGATGGCCGACCACAGCGAATAGCGGCCGCCGACCCAGTCCCAGAACTGCAGCACCTGCTCCGGCCGGATGCCGAACTTGCCCGGCACCGTGGTATTGGCCGACAGGCCCATGAAATGCCGCGGCCAGTCGATGATGCCGGGGCCGAGTTTTTCCTGCAGCCAGGCCCGCGCCGTTTCGGCATTGGCCATGGTTTCCTGGGTGGTGAAGGTCTTGGACGCCACGATGAACAGCGTGGTCTCGGCTTCGCATTTCTCCAGCGTGCGGGCGATATCGGCGCCATCCACATTGCTGACGAAATGGATGTCGATGCCGGGCAGGCGGTCGGGGCTAAGCGCTTCCAGCGCCATGCGGGGGCCGAGATCGGAACCGCCGATGCCCATGGCGACCACGCTGCGGAACGGCTTCTCGGTGGTGCCGCGCCAGGTGCCGTCGCGGATCGCATCGATGATCTCGCCCATGCGCACCAGTTCGCCCTGCACCAAGGCGACGATATCGGTGCCATCGACGGTCAGGCTGCCGGTGGCCGGCAGGCGCAGCGCGGTATGCAGCGCCGCGCGATTCTCGGTGGTATTGATCGGTTCGCCGCGCAGCATGCGGTCGCGCCAGCCTTCCACATCGGCCGTGCGGGCGAGATCGAGCAGCAGCTCCAGCGTCTCGGCTTCGATGCGCTGGCGCGACAGGTCCAGCAGCAGGTCGCCGCAGCGAAACGACAGGCTGTTGAAGCGTTCGGGATCGGCAGCGAACAGGTCGCGCAGATGCCGGTTGCGTGCAGCCAGGGCATGGGCAGCCAAGGCGCGCCAGGCAGGTGTCTGGTCGATCGGCGGCGGCAACGACATCATCCCTCCGACGGTTTGTTCAAACCTTACGTGATCACATCCGGCCCGGTCCGGCCACTGCTGGCGCAGAGTCCGGTCTGGCGTTCGGCAAAGGCGATCAGCGGCTGCAGGCGAGCCTGCACGTCATCGCCCTGCCGGGCCGGTTCGGCCTCGAACAGCTCGAAGTACAAACGAACGGTGGCGCCTTCAGTGCCGGTGCCCGAAAGCCGGGCGATCAGGCGGGCCTGCTCGCCGCAGATCACCCGCAGGCCCTGGCCTTTACTGACCGAGGCATCGATCGGGTCGGTATAGGCGAAATCGTCGGTGGCGGTGACGGTCATGCCGCCGATAGCGGTGCCGGCCAGATCGGGCAGGGCGGCGCGCAGACGGTCCAGCGCCCGGCTGGCCACCGTGGCATCCACGGCCTCGTAATCGTGCCGGCTGTAATAATGCCTGCCAAAGCGCTTCCAGTGCGCCTGCAGCAGCGACAGCACGGTCTCGCCGGGCCGGGCCGCCAGCAGGTTGAGCCAGAACAGCACGGCCCACAGGCCGTCCTTCTCGCGCACATGGCTCGAACTGGTGCCGTAGCTTTCCTCGCCGCAGAGCGTGATGCGGCCGCTGTCCATCAGGTTGCCAAAGAATTTCCAGCCGGTCGGCGTCTCGAAGCTTTCGATTCCGAGCGCGGCCGCCACGGCATCGCTGGCGCGGCTGGTCGGCATCGAGCGTGCGACGCCGCTGATGCCTTTGGTATAGCCGGGCACCAGCGTGGCATTGGCGGCCAGTACGGCCAGGCTGTCGCTGGGCGAGACGGCGATGCCCTTGCCCAGGATCATGTTGCGGTCGCCGTCGCCGTCCGAGGCGGCGGCAAAATCCAGCGTGCCATCCAGCACCGCGGCCTTGTACAGCTCCGGCGCATAGACGGGGTTGGGGTCGGGATGGCCGCCGCCGAAGTCTTCCTTCGGTTCGGCATTGATCACGCTGGCCGCCGAGGCGCCAAGCATCTGGATGAACAGCCGCTTGGCATAAGGCCCGGTGACGGCATGCATGGCATCGAAGCGGAAGCGGAATCCCGGCATGGCGATCAGCCGGCGGATGGCGTCGAAATCAAACAGGGTCTGCAGCAGCGCGGCATAGTCGGCGACCGGGTCGAAGACGCTGACCGTCATGCTGCCGAGTTTGCTCTCACCGATACGGTCGAGATTCGGCGCGTCGACTTCCAGGGTGCGGTACCGGTCGATGCTGCGGGTGCGCTGATAGATCGCCTCGGTCACGGCTTCGGGTGCCGGGCCGCCATTGGCGATATTGAACTTGATGCCGAAATCGCCGTCCGGGCCGCCGGGATTGTGGCTGGCCGAGAGCACCAGGCCACCCTGGGCCTGACGGGCGCGGATCACCGCGCTGGCCGCCGGCGTCGACAGGATACCGCCTTGGCCGACCAGCACGCGGGCGACGCCATTGGCGGCTGCCATGCGCAGGATGATGCGGATCGCTTCACGGTTGAAGAAACGGCCGTCGCCGCCCAGCACCAGCGTGCCGCCCTGCAGGCCGGCCTGGGTGTCGAACACCGCCTGTACGAAGGCTTCCAGATAGCCGGGCTGCCGGAAGACAGACACCTTCTTGCGCAGGCCCGATGTGCCGGGCTTCTGCCCGTCGAAGGGCTTGATCGCAACCTCGCGCGGACTCATGGCGGGACTCTGTTTCAGGCTACGGGAAAGCGGCTGGAGATGTCGTAGCGCGCGCCGGTCTTCGCCATCAGGATCACGCTGTGGGTATAGGCCGTGCCGCCCTGGATGCTGACGCCGCGGCAGACGGGCCCGGAGTTAATACCGGTGGCGACGAAGACGGCGTCGTCGCTCTTCACCAGTTCGGTGCCGGACAGCCACTTGCCGCTGTCGAGGCCGAACGCCTTCACCTTCTGGGCTTCCTCGTCGCCCTGCGGATCGACGCGGCCGAAGAATTCGCCACCCATGGCGCGGACGAAGATCGCGGTGATGATGCCTTCGGGCGAACCACCGGTGCCGAACAGGGCGTCGACGCTGCTGCCCTTCTGCACCGCCATGAAGGCGCCGGCGACATCGCCGTTTTCCTGCAGCACGGTGCGGGCGCCTGCGTCGTGAATCTCTTTGATCATGGCGTGATGGCGCTTGCGGTTCAGCACGAAGATGCGCAGATCCGAGACGGGCTTGTTCAGTGCGGCGGCCAGCGCCTCCAGCTTCTTCTTCACCGGCCAGGTCGGATCGACCTTGCCCTTGGCCGGCGCGGGCAGCACCAGCTTGTCCATGTAGAAGCTCGGGCCGAGATCGAACATGGCGCCGCGCGGCGCCAGCGCCATCACGGCCATCGAATTGTCGGTGCCGTTGGCCATGTTGGTGGTGCCTTCGATCGGATCGACGGCGATCTCGATTTCCGGTTCACCGGCGCCGATGCGCTCGCCGCGATACAGCAGCGGTGCGTTATCTTTCTCGCCTTCGCCGATCATCACGATGGCGTTGATGTTGATGCTGCCCAGCGCTTTGCGCATGGCCTCCACCGCGGCACCGTCGCCATCTTCCTTCTTGCTGCGGCCGACCCAGTCATGGGCGGCAATCGCCGCCGCTTCGGTCACAAGGCGCAGGGCGAACGGAAAGTCGGCGCGGTCGAACGGACCGGGACGGGTGGTCATGGGAATACTCCGAGGCAGCAGAAAATCAGGTATGGCCGGGATGGTTTTCAGTCCGGTCGGTTATTCCTCGGAAATACGGCAAAAACCGGGCGAGGCCAAGGCATTGGCCGGTGATTTCGGCGGGATTTCCTACTGATCCATCCGCCGGCGCCAGAAGTCCTGGCTTTGCCGTTCGCCGATATCGCAGCCTTTCGGGTAGCGATAGGCACCCTGGGCCTTCTGCAGCAGCACCGGCGGGCCAGCCCGCTGCCAGGCCGGCGGCACCATGGGGGCCGAGGCGATTTCCAGGATCAGCTTGCGCCGCACGGCTTCGCCAAAGCTCTGGAAATTCTCCGCCGTCACCACGAACGAGCCGGGGCCGCCGATCACGCAGCCTTCGTAATAGCGGTCGAGGTCTTCGAGCGCGGGGAAGCCCCAGGGGCTCGGGCGGTTGTTGTTGATCGGCAGGCCATTGATGACGATGCCGGCCGCCAGCGCCTTGTCGCGGGCGATATCGACCGGGCCGCCATCGTTGTTGGGGCCGTCGCCGGAGACGTCGAGCACCTGGCGAACGCCCTTGTAGGGGCCGCTGCCGAAGCGCGGGATGGCATAGGCGATGGCGCCGGTGATGCTGGTGCGGCGCGCCGTGCGGGTCGGCTGTTCCATGAGCTTGCGCGATGCGGCCTCGGCGCTGGCCTGATCGGAGATCAGCATCCAGTCCATCACTTCGGTCTGCATGTAGGAATCGGACCAGTCGAAATAATACAGCGCGATCTTGCCATGGATGCCGCCGCGGATCGCCTTGATCACCTGGGGATCGATCAGCGCCTTGGCATAGCCTTCGCGCTGCATGCGGGCTTCCTCGGCATCGATGCTGCCCGAGATATCGATGGCCAGCATCAATTCCAGATCGACGGGAATCTTCTCGGCGGCCAGGACCGGGAAGCCCGTCAGCCAGGCCAGCACCAGAGCGGTCAGCGGCTTGAACTGCATGCAGGCAGGCTAGTACGCCCGATTGTCGCAGTCCAAAGAAAATACGGGGTGCGGTCTGGACAAGTAGGGTCCGGCTGCGGATGGTACCGCCATGACCGCCCCGATGACTTCCACCACAGACCTGTTCGATGCTGCCGTGATCGGCGGCGGCCTGAACGGCCTGACCCAGGCCATCGCCTTGGCCCGCCACGGTCTTTCGGTGGCGGTGATCGATCGCGAGGACCCCGCCAGGGCGCTCGCCGCCGGCTTCGACGGGCGGGTTTCGGCCATCGCGCTGGCCTCCCAGCGCATGCTGGATGCCATCGGCCTGTGGCAGCATGTGCCGGCCGCCCAGCCGATGTGGGATATCCGGGTCTCCGACGGCGACTCGCTGCTGTTCCTGCACTACGACCACCGCGATCTCGGCGACCGCCCCTTTGGCTATCTGGTCGAGAACCGTCTGTTGCGCGTCGCCCAGCAGGCCGCCATCCAGGCCCAGCCGAAGATCGAGCTGATTGCCCCGATGACGCTGCGGCGGATCGCGTATGGCCAGTCCGGCGCCGGGGCGCCGGCCGAGCTGGAACTCGACAACGGCCGCCGCCTGCATGCCCGTCTGGTGGTCGGCGCCGATGGCAAGCAGTCAGCCATCCGCAAGGCTGCCGGCATTGCCACGCTGGACTGGTCTTACGATCAGACCGGTATCGTCTGTACCGTGCAGCATGAGCTGCCGCATGAAGGCGTGGCGCAGGAACGCTTCCTGCCGGCCGGGCCCTTCGCCATCCTGCCGATGACCGACAGCGAAGACGGCCGGCACCGGTCCTCCCTGGTCTGGACCGAACCCACGGCCCGCGCCGCCGCCATCATGGCGCTGGACGATGCCGCCTTTGCCGCCGAGATGCGCCAGCGTTTCGGTAGCGGGTATGGGGCCTGCGACGTCACCGGCCCGCGCTGGTCCTATCCGCTCAGCTTCCTGCTGGCGCAGCGCTACACCGATCACCGCCTGGCGCTGATCGGCGATGCGGCCCATGGCATCCATCCGATTGCCGGCCAGGGGCTGAATCTGGGCCTGCGTGACATTGCCGCGCTGACCGAAGCCCTGGTGGAGGCGAAACGCCTCGGCCTCGATATCGGTCGTTCGGATGTGCTCGACCGCTACGAGCGCTGGCGCCGGGTCGACAATGTGGTTCTGGGCGCCGTGACCGACGGTCTGACCCGGCTGTTCTCCAATGACATCGCGCCGTTGCGCCTGGCCCGCGATCTGGGCCTGGGGCTGGTCGACCGCATAGTCCCGCTGAAAAAGCTGTTCATGCGGCATGCCATGGGCGATCTGGGCCAGCTGCCCCGCCTGCTGAAGGGCGAGCCGATCTGAGCGCTGCAGAAGGCTGAAATTTCCATTCCGGTTTTTGCGTTACGATTCGTCTTATCAGGCGATCCCCATGTTCGCGCCCGGAGCTACTCCGCATGACTGTCAAAACCTTCAAGATCTGGTACCTGGCCCACAAATGGACGAGCCTGGTCTGCACGGTCTTCCTGCTGATGCTCTGCATCACCGGCCTGCCGCTGATCTTTCATCACGAGATCGAGCACCTGCTGGGCGATGCGGTGGAGCCAGCTGCCATGCCGGCCGATACGGCCTTTGCGCCACTTGACCGCATGGTCGAGATCGCGCGCGAGAAACGGCCGGGCGAGACGGTGATGTTCATGTCCTGGGACCCGGAGGAACCGGCGCTGGTTTTTGTCACCACCGGGCCCGATCCCAAGGTGAACGAGAACCTGCATTTCTTCACCTTCGACGGCCGGACGACAGAAATTCTGTCGCAGCAGCCGCAGAACCAGATGACCTTCATGCATGTGATGCTGCAACTGCATGTCGACATGTTCGCCGGCCTGCCGGGCAAGCTGTTCCTCGGTTTCATGGGCCTGCTGTTCGTGGTCGCCATCGTCACCGGCATCGCCGTCTACGGCCCGCTGATGCGCAAGCTGGATTTCGGCACCGTGCGCAAACAGCGCAGCACCCGCATCAAATGGCTCGACTTGCATAACATGCTGGGCATCGTCACGGTGGCCTGGGCGCTGGTGGTCGGCGGCACTGGCGTCATCAACACCTGGGCCGATCTGATCTTCAAATACTGGCAGTATGACCAGTTGGCGGCGATGACCGCGCCCTATGCTGGCCAGCCGGTGCAGGAAACGCTGGGATCGCTGGATGCCGCCATGATGACCGCAAAGGCTCATGCGCCGGGTATGAGTCCGGGTTTTGTCGCCTATCCCGGCGGCAATTTCAGCAGCCCGCACCACTATGCCATCTTTATGCGCGGCAACACGCCGCTGACCGCGCGGCTGTTCAAGCCGGTGCTGGCCGATGCGCAGACCGGCGCCTTCACCGACAGCCGCGACCTGCCGTGGTACGCCACCGGCCTGCTGTTGTCGCAGCCGCTGCATTTCGGCGATTACGGTGGCATGCCGCTCAAGATTCTCTGGGCGCTGTTCGACATCGTCACCATCGTGGTGCTGGGCAGCGGTCTGTATCTGTGGTTGCAGCGCCGGCGCAATCCGGTCGAGCAGCGCATCCGCGAACTGGAGCAGGATACCGGCGCGAGTCTCGATCTCGCTGCACGGAGTACTGTGCCATGAATATGAAGCTCTGGGGAATGCCTATCCTGCTCGGTGTCCTGAGCTGCGTCGGCCTGATATCGGCGCTTCTCGAAGACGGCCTCTGGGATGCGCTGTCCTGGCTCATGCTCGGCATCCCGGCGATGCTGATGCTGTGGTACTGGCGACCCGGCTTGCGTTGACCGGCGCGTTGAACAGGTCTTCATCGTGAAACTTGCGACTCATTCGCAGTTACCCTAGGGTGACTACCGGCTGCCGGTTGCGGCCGGAAAGGGTCCGGGGTGAAGCGTACATTCGATATCGGCCGGCTGTTCGTGCTGCATCGCGACGAACTGCAGCGTTTCGCGTTGCGCCGGCTGGGCGATCGCGACCGTGCCGCCGATGTGGTGCAGGACACCTTCGTGCGGTTGGCCAATGCGGTGAACGAGAGCAATCCGCTGCTGGATAACCCGCGCGCCTATCTGTTCCGGGTCACGGGCAATCTGGCGACTGACGCCCTGCGCCACGGCCGCGTCGTCGACAGCGTGGTGGACCGCGATGGCCTGAACGACCGGCTGCCGGCGGGCCAGCCTTCGCCTGAAACTGTCACGCTGGACCGCGACCTGCTGCGCCGGTTGCAGGTCGGTCTGGCGGCGTTGCCGATGCAGCAGCGGCAGGTGCTGACCATGAAGCGCCTGCAGGGGCTCAGCCATGCCGAGATTGCCCGCCGGACCGGTTTGAGCCCGGCGGCGGTGGAAAAGAACCTGACCCGGGCGCTGCAGCGCCTGCGCGCCGTGTTGGGGGAGGATTGGCCATGATGGCGATTGCAGAGTCGGGATTGCCCAGCCTGACTCGTCATACCTTCTGAAACAGACGACCAGCCATCATGCCGATATCCGATTTTACTTCCGTCACCGACGACGCGCTTGCCGAGCAGGCCGCGCGCTGGCTGATGCGCGTCAGCGATGCGCCGGCCGGCAGCGCCGAGCATGACGCCTGTGTCGTCTGGCGCCGGAGCAATCCGGCCCATGAACGGGCCTGGCAGCAGGCGGTGCAATTCTGGCAACGCGACGAACTGACCCATGCGCTGGCGGCTGTTGATGCCGCGCGCGTCGCCGGTGGGATCTGGCGGCGTGCCGTCTCGATGACCGCCATCGCTGCTGTCCTGCTGCTGGCGGTGATCGTCGGCGGACTCTTTCTGCTGCCGGGTTTCGGCACCTGGGTGGTGGCGGATCGCCATGCGCCACTGTACCGCATGATGCCGATGGTGCTGCCCGATGGCACCCAGATCACGCTGGATGCCGGCACTGCGGTCGATATCGATTACACCCCGCAGCGGCGGCGCATCGTGCTGCGCAAGGGCAGTATTGCCGTGGAAGCCATGTCCGATGCACAGCGGCCGCTGGCCGTGGAATCCGCTCGCAGCACGGTGACGGTGATCGGCACGCGTTTCCTGGTGGTGCAGGAACCGGCGGCCGACCGGGTGGCCGTACAGCGCGGTCGTGTTGCCGTGCGCAACCAGGCCGGTGCCGAAATCCAGCTCAACGCGGGCCAGCAGGCGATGACGGATGGGATGCGGCTGGAAGGACCGAAGCCGGTGGATCCGAGCAGTGTTGCCGATTTCGCCGCGGGCTGGCGCAGCTTCGAGGGCGTGCCACTGAAAGCCGTATTGGCCGAGATCGGGCGGTACCGTTTCGCGCCGATCCTGCTGGCCGAAGGTGCGGTTGGCGATCTGCGGGTCACGGCGCGCCTGCAGGTGGCGGAGCCCGAGCGCGCGCTAGCCGCCCTTGAGGCGACCCTGCCGCTGCAGGTTCAGAAGTGGCCTGGTGGCGTGATGCGTATCCGCGCCAGCCGCTGATTGAAAAAATCCGTCCGGGTTCGGGAAACTGCCTCGTCTCAGAATGCAAAGAACACGCATTTGCATTTGGGGGTCGGTATGAGCGGACGTCGCACAGGTCAGGTTCTGGCCGGGATTATTGCTGGATTTTCGGCATTCTCAGCTGTTGCCCAACCTGCCCCGACCTCCGGCACTGTCCAGCTGGCCCAGGCCGAGCGGCGCTATGATTTCGATCTGCCGGCCCAGCCGCTGACTGCAGCCCTTGCCGGATTCAGCCGTATCACCGGCCTGCAGACCGTCACCACCGGCACCTCGCTGCAAAACCGCCAGGCGGGCCTAGTGCGCGGCAACCTCACGGCCGCCGAAGCGTTGCGTCGCCTGCTGGCAGGCACCGGCGTCACCTGGCGCATGGTGGATGGCAATACCGTGGCGCTGGTCGAGGCACCGCAGGGCGGCGGCGGTGTCGTGCTGGATGCCCTGACGGTCAGCGGTGAGAAAACTGACCGCTCGCTGCAGGATACAGCAACCAGCGTAGCGGTGTTCGACCGCCAGATGCTGGAAGACCGTCCCTATATGCCCAGCACCAACAGTCTGATCGAACGCGTGCCCAATGTTGTGGCGACACCGGGCAACAACTTCGCGCCCACGGTCCGCGGCATCGACGGCACCGGTCCGACCAACGGTGGCTATGCCTATGTCGCCGGCATCCGGCCGCGCCTCAATCTGCAGGTCGACGGTCGTCCGGCCACGTTCAACGAACTGGTCTATGGCGATTTCTCGCTGTGGGATGTCGATCAGGTGGAAGTGCTGCGTGGGCCGCAGAGCACCATGCAGGGCCGTAACGCCATTGCGGGCGCCATCGTGGTGAAGACCATGGACCCGACCTGGGACTGGGAAAGCGGCGGTCGTGTGATGATGGGCAACGAGCGACAGCGCCAGTACGGAGCCTATGTCTCCGGTCCTGTGGTCGATGACCAGCTTGCCTTCCGCCTGGCGATGGAGCGCCGCACGAGTCAGAGTTATGTCGGGTTCTCGCCCTTCAAGGATGTGCCGAACCCGGGGGAATTTGAATCCAATCTTGTGCGTGGCAAGCTTTTGTTCGAGCCGCGACATTGGGACGGCTTCTCGACATTGCTGACCCTGAACTACAGCGAGACGCTGCAGCCGCAGGGCCAGCAGGTGCGCTGGCCCGAGACCGGCCTAAGGGCAGCCTATCTCCAGATGCCGACGTTTGAGCCGCGCGCGTTCAGCGGCATCGCCGAGAGCAAATACGTGATGAGCGATGCCATGACGCTGGAGAATACCTTCTCCTATACCGATCTCGGCATCACCCGCCTGGCGCCGCCCGGCGAAGGCTTCGCGCGCATCGACGGCTATGAAATGCTGGAGGAGCCGCGCCTGCGCTTCGCCGCGCTTGATGGCCGCCTGAAAGGGTTGGCCGGTCTGCATGCCTTTCATGCCAGCCAGGATGAAATTTTCGTCTATGACTTCTTCGGGGGCAACAACACCTTCAAGGACCTGACCACGACCTACGCCGCCTTCGGCGAGGGCACTTACAGCGTACTGTCCGATGTGGATCTGACGCTAGGCGGCCGTCTGGAGCGGGAGAACCGCCGCCGCCAGCGCCTCCAGGGCGGCGTGACGCCGGTAAATTTCGACGAGACCTATGAAGTCTTCCTGCCCAAGATCGGCGCGGCCTGGCATGTGGAAAAGAACTGGACTGTCGGCACCGCGGTGTCACGCGGCTACAACGGTGGCGGTGCCGGCATCACCTTCTTCGCCCCGATTATCTCCTACCAGTTCAAGCCGGAGTATGTCTGGAACTACGAGGCCTATACCCGCATCGACCTGCTGGACGGTCGTCTCAACCTGACCGGCAACATCTTCTATGCCGACTATAAAAGCATGCAAATGCCCTATACGCCTGCGGGCAGCAACGACGCTATCGTGGTCAACGCACCCAAGGCGCATACGGTGGGCAGTGAGATCGGTGCGCGGTACCTGGTCACCAAAGGCCTGACTGTGTTCGGCAATGTCGGCCTGCTGAAGACCGAGATCGACGAATTCACCGGCTTTACCGGCAACGACCTGCCCAAGTCGCCAGCGCTCACGGCCGATCTCGGTTTCACCTACAAATTCGGCGGCGGGTTCGATGTGGGCGCCGACGCGCGCTATTCCGAAACCTATTATTCGGATATCAGCAACTCGCGGCGCGGCAAGGTGCCGGCCTATTGGGTGGCCAACAGTCAGGCCGGCTATGAATTCGGCAATGCCCGGGTCTTCGCCTTTGTCCGAAACATCATGGATTCGCGTGACGCGTTGCAGATCTACACGTCCGACAACTCCGCCGACATCCTGCGGCCGCGCACCTTCGGCCTCGGGCTGGATGTGAAATTCTAGAGTCTAGCGTGCGCGGGGTTCGCGGCTGAGGCCGCGCGCTTCCAGCCGGCTGAGATAGTCCTGCCACAGGACATCCTGGTCATGGCCGCGGTCGTAGAACCATTCCCAGCTATAGATGCCGCTGTCGTGCAGGTCGTCGAATTTCAGCCGCACGGCATAGGTGCCCACCGGCTCGATGCCGATGATGCCGACATGGGAACGACCGGGCACCAGGGTCTTCTGGCCGGCGCCATGGCCCTGCACTTCGGCCGACGGGCTTTCGATGCGCAGGAATTCCGACGTGAAGCTGAAGCTCTTGCCATCCTCGAACACCACGTCCAGACGCTTCTCGGCCGAGACATAGCGCAGGTCGGTGCAGGCCGGCCGCCCGGCCTTCTGGTAGATGCCGTATTCGGTCATCGGGAAATTACGGGGTGTCGTCGATCTGGCGCGCTTCGTCCACCAGCATGATCGGAATGCCGTCGCGGATCGGGAAGGCGAGGCCGGCCTTCTCGCTGACCAGTTCGCCGCGCGCGCGGTCATAGGTCAGCGGCCCCTTGGTCACCGGGCAGACCAGCAGCTCCAGCAGTTTCGGATCGACCGGCGCATTGCTGTGTGCCGGCGGCAGCGGCTGTTGCGGAACGGCCAGGGGATTGGGCGGGGTGAAGCCTTCGGTCATGTTCTCTGATCCTTCAGTTCGGCTTGCGGCCGCGCGGCAGCGTGGTTTTGTCGAGCAGCGCCAGTTCCAGCAGGCCGACCAGCAGGGCGGCGCGGGCCTTGAAATCCCGGGCTTCCAGCAGGGCCTGTTTCTCGCCAGCGCTGAAGGGGCAGATCATGCCCAGCGAATGCACCAGCAGGTCGTCGTTCACCGCGCCGATGGCGTCCCAGTCGGCCGGCAGGTTGTGATGGGCGCAATAGCCGCGCAACGCATTGAGCAGGCGGCTGCGGTCGCACAGGCCGTCCACCTGCGGCGTCAGGTCATCGGCATAGGGCGTGTAATCCGCTTCCACCTGGCGATAGGGCGTATCGGCTTCCAGTTCGCGGGCGATCTGGAAGCGGCACAGGCCGCGCAGGGTCAGCAGCATGCGGCCGTCGTCGGTCTCGGTGGCGGAGACGATCTGGCCCAGGCAGCCGACCGGCTGCACATCGGCCGCATTCGACGGCGACTGGCCGCTGCGGCCGGCATATTCGCTCGGCTGCACCATGCCGATCTGCTTGGCGCCATCCAGCGCCGCCCGCGTCATCGCCAGATAGCGCGGCTCGAAGATATTCAGCGGCAGCAGGCCGCGCGGCAGCAGCAGCACGCCGCTGAGCGGGAAGATCGGAATCGTCGGGCTCAGGTCGCCGATGCCGGCGGGCGTATCCTGCTCGAAGGGCGAGGGTTCCCGCATGGCGCGATCAGGAGAACAGGATCGACGACAGCTTGCGGCGGGCTTCCACCACCAGCGGATCCATCGGCCCCAGCGCCTCGAACATGGTCACCAGCTGCTTGCGCGCGGCTTCCTCGTTCCATTTGCGGTCGCGCTTGACGATATCGAGCAACTGGTCGAGCGCTTCGCCCTGGCGGTTGTCGCCCACCAGCGCCAGCGCATAGTCGTAGCGCGCCTGGTGGTCGTTCGGATTGGCGGCCACGGCGTCTTCCAGCGGCTTCAGGTTGCCGGCCGCCTTGGCGCCGTCTTCCAGCAGCTGCAGCGCCGAGCGCGCGGCGGCGATCTCGGCATGTTCGGCGATCGCCGGCGGCACGTTGGCCAGGATTTCCTTGGCTTCCTCCACCTCGCCCATGCCGATCAGCGCGCGGGCCAGACCGCCGAGCGCTGCGGGATTCTCCGGCTCGGTGCCCAGCGCGGTGGAGAAGGCGGTGGCCGCATCTTCGAAGGCCTGCTCGCCCAGGGCGGTTTTGCCGGCTTCGATCGCTTCGGCAGCCGTGTCCTCGATGGCGCCGGCGCCCGGCAGGCTTTCGACGAATTTCTTGAGCTGGCTTTCCGGCAGCGCGCCGACGAAGCCGTCGACCGGCTGGCCGCCGGAGAAGGCATAGACCGCCGGGATCGACTGGATGCGCAGCTGCTGGGCCAGCGGCTGATTCTTCGGATCGTCGACATTGATCTTGACCAGCTTCAGCTTGCCGTTCGCCGCCTTGACCAGCTTTTCCAGCGCCGGGGTCAGCTGCTTGCAGGGGCCGCACCACGGCGCCCAGAAGTCGACCAGCACTGGGGTCTTCATCGAGGCTTCCACCACATCCTGCATGAAGGTGGTGATATCGGCATCCTTGATCGCGTCGGCAGCCACAGCGGGTGCGCCGGCAGCGGCGGGGTCGGTGACAAAGCCGGTCAGGCCGGGCGTAGCGGCGGCGGGCTTGGGCGAAAGGTCCATGGCGGTCTTCACAATCGAAAAGGGTTGGCGACGAAAACAGGGTGTCGGCTGGGATCAGAGATAATGGCGTGGGGGGCAAAAGCCAACAGCCCCCGGTGCAAATGCCGACAAGGCTGGCGAAAATATAGGCATCAGCGGGCCGGTGCCAGACGGCTATTGCAGCCAGGAATCGCCTTTTCCCGCTGGTATGTCTCTTGCTTTGCTTTCCAAACCCGTATGACGCCCGCCGCATGACCGCTGACCGCATCGATATCGTCTGGATCCTGGTAGCCACCTGCATGATCTTCACCATGCAGGCCGGCTTCTGCTGCCTGGAGAGCGGCTTCGTCCGCGCCAAGAACAGCATCAACGTGGCGTTGAAAAACCTGGCGGATTTCTGCATCGCCGGCCTGCTGTTCTGGGCCTTCGGCTTCGCCCTGGCCTTCGGGGCGGGCGCGACCGGCTGGGTCGGCGCCAGCCACTGGCTGTTCGATGGCCGCGGCGAGATCACCATGGGCGCCTTTTTCCTGTTCCAGCTGATGTTCTGCGGCACCTCGGCCACCATCGTCTCGGGCGCGGTGGCCGAACGGGTCAGCTTTGCCAGCTACATGCTGATCACCATCGTGATCTCCGGCCTGATCTATCCGGTCTATGCCCACTGGGCCTGGAACACCGGGCAGTTCGGCGGCAGCGCCGGCTGGCTGGCGGCGCTCGGCTTTATCGATTTCGCCGGTTCCAGCGTGGTGCATTCGATCGGCGGCTGGGTCTCGCTCGCTGCCGTCCTGATCATCGGCCCGCGCGCCGGGCGTTTCAGCAGCGGCCAGACCGCCATGCGCGGCCATGATCTGGTGATGTCGACGCTGGGCACCATGCTGCTGTGGTTCGGCTGGTTCGGCTTCAACGGCGGGTCGACGCTCGCGCTCAACGAAACCGTGCCCTCCATCCTGGTCAACACCACGCTGGGCGGCTGCGCCGGCGCGGTGGCCACCCTGATCCTGTCGCAGCTGGTGCATGGCAAGATCCGCGTCGAGGATTTCCTCAACGGCACGCTGGCCGGCCTGGTGGCGATCACCGCCAACTGCCACAACACGTCGGGCCTCGGCGCCGTCATCATCGGTGCCATCGGCGGCGCCGTGGCGCTGGGCGCGGCCGAAGCGATGGAGCGGCTGAAGATCGACGATGCGGTCGGCGCCGTGCCGGTGCATCTGTGCGCCGGCGTCTGGGGCACGCTGGCGGTGGCGCTGTTCGGCGATCCGGCCGGCTGGCCCGCCAATGCGAACGGGATGGAATACGACCGCCTGACCCAGTTCGGCATCCAGGCGCTGGGCTGCGCGGCCGCCGCCGTCTACGGCTTCGGCATCACCTATGCGATCCTGCGCCTGATCAACCTGGTGCTGCCGCTGCGCGTGACGCTGGATGCCGAGACCGTCGGCCTCAACCAGGCCGAACACGGCGCCGGCTCGGCCATGCTCGACCTGGTCAACGACATGGAGCGCCAGCGCGGCCAGGGCCGCTTCGACCAGCCGGTGCGCGTGGCGGTCGGTTCCGAGGTCGAGCCGATCGCCCTGCAGTACAATCGCGTCATCGCCCGCGTGAATCGCGATGCCGAGGCCCTGCGCCGCGCCATCGACGACCTGACCCGCGCCAAGATCGCCGCCGAGGAAGCCAATCACGCCAAGAGCGCCTTCCTCGCCAATATGAGTCACGAGCTGCGCACGCCGCTCAATGCCGTGATCGGTTTTTCCGAAATCCTCACCAACCAGCTGTTCGGCACGCTCGGCGATCCGCGCTACAAGGAATACGCCAACGATATCCTCGCCAGCGGCCGTCACCTGCTCAGCCTGGTCAACGACCTGCTCGATCACACCCGCATCGAGGCTGGCCGCGTCGAGCTGACCGAGGCCGAGCTGGATGTGCAGGAGCAGTGCGAGATGGCCCTGCGCATGATCCGCGAACGTGCCGCCGCGGCCGATGTGGCGCTGCAGGCCGATCTTGGCGCCGGGCTGCCCTATCTGCAGGCCGACGAGCGCGCGCTGCGCCAGGTGCTGCTCAACCTGCTGGGCAACGCGGTGAAATTCACCCCCGCCGGCGGCAGCGTCACGCTCAGCGCGCGTCTGGAAGGCGACGGCCGTCTGGCGATCGTCATCAGCGATACCGGCATCGGCATGAAGCGCGAGGATGTGCCCAAGGCCTTCGAGCCCTTCGTGCAGCTGCACCATCATATGAACAAGGCCTATGGCGGCACCGGCCTGGGATTGCCGCTGGTGCAGGCGATGATCCGGCTGCATGGCGGCTCGGTCACCATCGACAGCCGCGAGAACGAAGGCACGGTCGTCACCGTGCGTTTCCCGCGCAGCCGCGTGCGGCTGCTGTCCGCTGTCGTGGCCGGCTAGGCGGCTCTTATCAGTCCGTCATGCCACGCCCAGGGCGTGGCATCCACGATTTGAATATGGGGCTGTTACGCCGCTTTGCGCTTCTGTTTGTCGATATCGCGGCCGACCGCGATCAGATGCTGGCGCAGCCAGATCGAACCGGGGTCGTTCTGGTTGCGCGTCGGCCAGAACACATATTCGGTATCGCCTTCGGGCGCGACCGGCGGCGGCACGGCCATGATGCCGAGCTGATCGCTGAGCGACGCGATCATGCGGCTGGGGACGAAGGCGACCAGGTCGCTGCGCGCCACCACATGCAGGGCCTGCAGATAGCTTGGCACGGTGAGCGCCAGCGAGCGGGTGAAGCCGGCATTGGCCTGCAGCCAGGTGTCGATCAGGTCCTCGCGCAGACCGCGGCCGATCACGCCGACATGGCGGGCCGCCAGGAAGACCTCCTGCCGCTTCAGCTTCGCGGCCAGCGGATGGCCGCGCCGCACCGCCAGCACATCGGAATCGCCGAAGACGCGATGATGATGGAAGCCGGGGAAGGCGTCGGCATGGCAGTTCACCACGAAATCGACGCTGCGGGCGAAATCGGGCCCGAGATAGGAAATCCCGCGCCACGGCACGACGTCGAGCCGGATGCCGGGCGCCGCGCCCGCCACGCGCATCACCAGCGGCGGCAGGATCAGGTTGGACAGATGGTCGGGCACCATCAGGGTGAAGCGCCGGCTGCTGCGGGCGGGATCGAAGCCGTCGGCCACGAACAGCCCGCGCACCTGCTCCAGCGTTTCGCGCAGGGGCGTGCGCAGGCCCCGCGCCCGCGGGGTCAGCTCCATGCCGGTGCCAACCCGCACCAGCAGGGGATCGTTCAGGATGTCGCGCAGGCGCCGTAGCGCATGGCTCATCGCCGGTTGCGACAGGCCGACGCGCAGGGCGGCGCGGCCAACATGGGCATCGGTGACCAGCGCATCCAGCGCCACCAGCAGGTTGAGGTCGAGGGCCTGTAAATTCATGGTGCGAATATAGATCATACAATCTATCGATTGGAAGAATGATTCCATCAGGGCCATGGTGCGTGGGCCAACCGCTATCGGAGATCTCGTCCATGATGACCGCGCATCAGCCTTCGCCCCGCATCGATCCGGCCCCGCCGCCCTATGCCCCCGATATCCAGGCCGTGTTCGACCGTCTGCCGGCCGGCTGGCAGCCGCCCTTTGCGCTGTTCACCACGCTCGCCCGCGACGGCAACCTGTTGCACCGTTTCATCCGCGGCGCGCCGATCTATTTCGCCGGCAGCAACCTCACGGTCCGTCAGCGCGAGGTGCTGCTGCTGCGCGTCACGGCGAATTGCCGCTGCGAATATGAATGGGGCCTGCGCATCCATTTCTTCCAGGCCGAGGCGGGCCTGAGTGACGATCAGGCCTATGCCAGCGTCTTCGGCAATGCCGAGGATGCCTGCTGGACTGTGGAGGACGCGCTGCTGGTCCGGCTCGCCGATGCCCTGCATGCCAGTGCCGATATCCCCGAGGGCCTCTGGGGCGTGGTCAGCCGCAGCTTCACGCCGGAAGCGGTGATGGAGCTGCTGCTGCTCGCCGGCTACTACCGCACGGTGGCCTGTCTGGCCAATGGCCTGCGCCTGCCGCCCGAGCCGATGAGCCGCCGTTTTCCCATTGCCATCGCGGCTTGAGGCGAAGGTCATGGATGCCGCAACCAACAAGCGTCTGCTGCAGGAGGCCTTTGCCGAAACCGCCAAGGGCAACGGCCGGCTGTTCGTCGGGCTGATGGCCGATGACGTGACCTGGACGATTGCCGGCGGCACTGACTGGCCGCGCCGTTACGACGGCAAGGCCGCGGTGCTGGGCGATCTGCTGGCCCGCGTCGGCGCGCAGTTCGATGGGCCCAACCGCTGCGTGGCCGACAGCTTCATCGCCGAGGGAGACCGCGTGGTGGTGGAGGCGCACGGTCTGAACCGCACGCGCCACGGCGCCTACGAAAACCGCTACTGTTTCGTGATCGTCTTCCGCGCTGGCTGCATCGCGGCGATCACCGAATACATGGACACCGCGCTAGCCGAGCGGATGCTGCCTTACGCCGGATAGCCGCTCAGGCCGGGTCGGATCTTGCGCACCGCCAGGATGCCGAGCACGACGAACAGCGCCAGCGTCAGGCTTTCGGTGATCAGGAAGGGCGGCTCCGACTGTGTCGGCGCCACGGCCTTGAGCGATGGCACCTTGGCAAAGACCTGGGCGATGGCCACGAAGACCAGCAGGAACAGGCTGGCCACCGCGCCCCCGGCATAGATCGCGCCCCAGAGACCGCGCATCCCGAAGCGATAGCGCGCCGGCAGGGTCACGGCCAGCACCAGCAGCGCCACGATGGCGGTGCCATGCGAAGGCAGGAAGACGGTGAAGGGGAACAGGAAACCGGTGGCGCTGGTCAGCAGCGCGGTGGCCAGGAAGCTGGTGGTCAGGCCGGCGCTGTCGCGGCCGCGCAGCAGGTCGGCCACCACGGCAATGCCGGTGACGATGGCGGCGACGCTGATCAGCGTATGGCCGATGGTGAGCAGGGTGAGATACATGACGGGCCTCGGGGCGGGAGGAAGAGGGGCAGGAGAAAAGCGGGCTGGCTGACGGCATCATGCGCCGGCCGGAGCGGCCACGATACTATACTGAGGTTTAGGCCGGGTGACGGTTCGCCCCGGCCCCATTCACTTCCGTCCGATTCACGTCAGCCCGATTCACTTCGGCCTGGCGCCGCACCAGATCGCGGTCGATCACAGCCGGCCGGCCCGCGGCATCGAAGGGCGCCTGCCAGTGGAAGGCCTGCGCCGAGGCGCCGTGATCGTGCAGATGCTCCAGCCGTGCCACGGCCTCCCGCCAGTCGGGCCGATGGTTTTGGGCCACCCACCACAGCACATAGGGCGGCCAGGCGGGTTTCAGCGGCGGCAGGGCCGGCTTCAGGAACCAGTCGCGGCCATGGGCCAGCGCCTCGGCATGGAGGCCGTGATAGGTGTAGGCCATCGGCGATTCCAGGTCGGCCCACAGCGACAGCGTCGACGGCGAATGGGCATCGGCATGCTGGGTGTAGAAGCGTGGATAGGCATGCGGCCCCCAGCTCGCCGGTCCCGGATCGCCGTCATAACCGGATCGCGCGATGAAGCCGGCGGCGCGTTCGGCGGCGGCCAGGTTGGCGTCGTTGCGCGCATGGAATCCGTCATTGGCCGGATCGGCCGAGGGGCGAGTGAAAATACCGAAGGTATAGAGGGCGAGGCGGGCTGGCAGCATGCGACGGAAATTAGCCCGTCATGTCAGCTGACGTCGATCACAATCTTCCCGAAGTGGCTGCCGCTGCCCATGTGGTTGAAAGCCGCGCGCACGCCGGCTTCGGAGAATTCAAAACTCTCGTCCAGCACCGGCCGCGTCTCGGCCAGCGCCATGGCGCGCAGCATGGCATCCAGGCCTTCCTTGCTGCCCACGGTCACGCCCTGCAGCCGCACCTGCTGCATCACCACCAGCGGCAGCAGCAGATCGTTGCTGCTGGCGCCCGACAGCACGCCGATCATGGCGATGAAGCCGCCGGGCCGGATGGCGCGGATCGACTGCATGAGCGTGCCGGCGCCGCCCAGCTCGACGATATGGTCCAGCCCGGCGCCATCGGTGAGCGCACGGGCGTTGCGGCCCCATTGCGGATCGGTCTTGTAATTGATCAGATGGTCGGCGCCCATGTCGCGGGCCTTTTCCAGCTTGGCGTCGCTCGATGAGGTGACGATCACCTCGGCGCCGCAGAGCTTGGCGAATTGCAGCGCAAACAGCGCGACGCCGCCGGTACCCTGGATCAGCACGCGGTCGCCGGGCTGCACCTTGCCCAGCGTGACGATGGCGCTCCAGGCGGTGAGCGCCGCACAGGGCAGCGCCGCGGCTTCCTCAAACGACAGATGCTCGGGGATATGCGCCAGCGCCCGGGCCGGGAACAGCCGCTGCTCGCAGAGCCAGCCATCCAGCGGCCCGCCCATGGAGACCGAGAATTTTTCCACGCTGGGTTCGCCGCTCAGCCAGGCCGGAAAGAAATGACCCAGCACACGGTCGCCGGGCTTGAACGCCGTGACGCCGGGGCCGACGCCGATCACCTCGCCGGCGCCGTCCGACACCGGAATCAGCGGCAGCTTCTGCTTCGGGTTGTACTGGCCCAGCGCCATCAGCCAGTCGCGGAAATTCAGCGACACGGCTTTCACCCGCACCAGCACCTCGCCGGCATGGGGCACCGGATCGGGCCGCTCCGCCATGCGCAGACTGTCGACCGAGAAGCTCTGCAGTTCGATGGCGCGCATGACGGTGTTCCTCTTGTGCCTAGCTGGCGAAACTCACAGCGCAGCGGCCGAGACCCTCGGCCGTCACCTCGAACTGGTCGCCGGGCGCGGCCGGCAGCATGGCGAAAAACGTTCCGGTCATGATGACGTCGCCGGCCTTCAGCGGCATCTCGTCCTGCACCAGGCGGCCGGCCAGCCAGGCCAGCGCATGCAGCGGATTGCCATAGACCAGCTCGCCGGTGCCCCTGGCTGCGGCTTCGCCGTTCTTGGTCATGCTCATGGTCATGCGGCGCAGGTCGAGGCCGTCGAGCCGCCGCGCCGGATTGCCCAGCACGAAGGCGCCGCCATTGGCATTGTCGGCGATCAGGTCCAGCGGCTTGGCGTCCAGATTGGCGATGCGGCCGCCCACCACCTCGATGGCCGGCACGCAATAGGCCACGGCGCGGTAGATATCGGCCAGCGTCGGCTGCTCCATGGTCAGGTCGCGGTCCAGCACGATGGCCACTTCGCCCTCGACGCGCGGCTGCATCACGCGGCCCGGGGCCACCTCGTCGCCGTCGCCCATCAGCATGTCGGCATAGAGGATGCCATAGGCCGGCTCCTTCAGGTTCATCGCCTTCTGCGCGGCTTTCGCGCTCAGCGCCACCTTGCGGCCGATCATGCGCCGGCCCTGTTTCACCCAGTGATCGCGGTTCAGCGCCTGCACGGCATAGGCCGAGGCGAGATCGCCCTCGGGGAAGAGGTCGCGCACCGGCGCGCAGGGCTGGCCGGTTTCGCCGGCCTGGCGCAGCCGCAGGGCGGCGGTCTGGATCGGATCGTCCTTGGCCATCAGCTCAGGCTCCTTACGTCAGACCGGCAGCAGCATTGGTTTCAGAGGCGGCGACCTGCACGGATTCACCGGCGGCGATGATCTCGTTCCAGGTGGTGGTATCCACCGGAATGCCCTCGGCATTGCGTTTCGCCTTGGATTTGCGCTCGGGCTCGCCGGCCACCATCACGCCCTTGCCATCGGGACCGGGCGGGGATTTCTTCACCCAGTCGACAAAGGCGGCAGTCTCCGTCTTCCAGGTTTCGGCGCCGCCCAGCTTGGCTGGATCGATAATGATCGACAGCATGTTGTTGGTGATGGTGTTTTTCGCCCAGCTGCCGTCATGCATGGTGATGCCGCCGGTCAGCGCGCCGGCCAGCAGTTCGGCGATCACGGCAAGGCCGTAGCCCTTGTGGCCGCCAAAGGCGAGGATGGCGCCGATGGGGGCATTGAACATCGTGGTCGGGTCGGTGGTGCCGGCGCCCTGTGAATCGATCAGCGTGCCGGGTGCGATCTGCTCGCCCTTGTTCATGGCGACGCGCACCTTGCCCATGGCGATCATGCTGGTGGCCATGTCGAGCACGATCGGTTCGCCGCCCGGTTCGGTGGCGGGCAGGGCGCAGCAATAGGGATTGGTGGCGAAACGCGCATCCGATCCGCCAAACGGCGCGACCAGGGCCGGACGGCCGACCACATTCACATAATGCGTCGAGACCATGCCGGCGGCGGCGCATTGCTCGCCCCAGTGGCCGATGCGGCCGATATGATGGCTGTTGCGCAAGCTCACGATGCAGGCGCCGAGGTCGCGGGCGCGGCGGATGCCCAGCTCCATGGCCTCATGGCCGATCACCTGGCCATAGCCCCAGTCGCCATCGAGGTTGAGGATGGCGCCGGCGTCGCTCAGCAGCGTCACCGATTGATTGACCTTCAGGCGCTTTTCCACCACGGCGAGGATATATTGCGGCAGCATGCCGACGCCATGGCTGTCATGGCCGGTCAGGTTGGCCAGCACCAGGTTGTCGGCGACCAGGGCGGCCTCGCGCGCATTGCTGCCACCGGCCAGGCAGATATGGCGCACGGCGGCGCGCAGCTTCTCTGGTTTGACAATGACGGTGCCAGCCATGGTCTCGGGTCCTCCTGATTGCCGTCCGGTTTAACGCAACGGCGGCAGCGGAACAACGGGCATGCGGTATTTGACCGGGACGGCGGCTTCCGGCAAAGTGATCTTATGCACAAGATTCTGCCGCTCGCCGCTCTGCTGCCCCTGATCGCTGCCTGCGCCTCGCCGCTGGAGGAAAAGGCCGAACGCGCCCGCAGCGCGATGATCGGGTTCAGCGATGCCCAGCTGATGGCCTGCGCCGGCGAGCCGACCGCCCGCAACCGCGAAGGTGATGCCGATCTGTGGAGCTATTTCCGCGAGACCAGCCGTTCGGCCGAAGCGCGTTCCGACCTGGTCGGCTACACGCCGACCGGCCGCGGCGATGCGGCCTACGATTACTTCCGCTATTGCGAGGCGACCTTTGTGCTGCAGCGCGGCCGGGTCAGCGCCATCGAATTCCGCGGCCGCACTGCGACAGGCCGCGAGATCATGGAACCCTGCGGCGCCATCGTCGACCGCTGCGTGCCGGATAAGAAATAAGCCTTCGCACTCACCGTCGTCATTCCCGCTTTCGCGGGGACGACGAAAAAGCTAATGCGCCTCTTCCCAGTTCAGGCCGATGCCGGCTTCCACGGTCAGCGGCACCGACAGGCTGGCGGCATTCTGCATCACCCGCTTGGCCACCGCGATCAGCGCCTCGACTTCCGCGTCCTGCGCCTCGAATACCAGTTCGTCATGCACCTGCAGCAGCATGCGGGCCTTGAGCCCCTCGGCGGCCAGCGCGGCAGGCAGCTTCGCCATGGCGCGCTTGATGATATCGGCGGCCGAGCCCTGGATCGGCGCGTTGATGGCGGCGCGTTCGAGGAAATTGCGCTCGGCTGGATTCTTCGAATTGATATTGGGAAAATGCACGCGCCGGCCATAGAGCGTCGTGACGAAGCCGTGCTCCTTCACCTGCTTTTTCGTGCTGTCCATATAGGCGCGGATGCCGGGATAGCGCTGGAAATAGGCTTCGATATAGCTCTGCGCCTCGCGCTGCGGGATGCCCAGCTGGGCCGCCAGGCCGAAGGCGCTCATGCCATAGATGATGCCGAAGTTGATGGCCTTGGCGGCGCGGCGCACCATCGGGTCCATGCCTTCCACCGGCGTGTTGAACACCTGGCTGGCGGTCAGCGCATGAATGTCGATGCCGTCGCGGAAGGCATCCTTCAGCGTGTTGATATCGGCGATATGGGCGAGGATGCGCAGCTCGATCTGCGAATAATCCGCCGAGACCAGTTTGTGGCCGGCTTCGGCGACGAAGGCCTTGCGGATCTTGCGGCCTTCCTCGGTGCGCACCGGAATATTCTGCAGGTTGGGATCAGACGACGCGAAGCGCCCCGTATTGGTGGCCGAGAGTGCGAATGAGGTATGCACGCGGCCGGTCTTGGGGTTGATCTGCACCACCAGCGCATCGGCATAGGTGCTTTTCAGCTTGGCGAGCTGGCGCCAGTCGACCACCACGCGCGGCAGTTCATGGCCCTCGGCGGCGAGTTCTTCCAGGATATCGGCGCCGGTCGAATAGGCGCCGGTCTTGCCCTTCTTGCCGCCGGGCAGCTTCATCTTGTCGAACAGGATCTCGCCGAGCTGCTTGGGCGAGCCGATGTTGAAGCTCTCTTCCGCCAGCTCATGGGCTTTCTTCTCGAACGCCTCCATGCGCTGGGCGAAGTCGGCCGAGAGGCGATTGAGTTCGGCCGGATCGACCTTGATGCCGGCCACTTCCATGGCGCAGACGACCGCGGGCAGCGGCCGTTCGATGGTCTCGTAGAGCGCGGTCTGCTTCTCGGCCAGCAGGCGCGGCTTCAGCACATGATAGAGCCGCAGCGTCACATCGGCGTCTTCGGCGGCATAGTCGCGCGCCTTGTCCAGCGCCACTTCGGCAAACGAGATGCGCGCCTTGCCGGTGCCGGTCACTTCGTCATAGCTGATCGGTGTATGGTTCAGATGGCGCTGCGACAGCTCGTCCATGCCATGGCCGTGTTTGCCGGCATCGAGGGAATACGAAATCAGCATGGTGTCGTCGTAGGACACGATGCCGATACCGTATTTGTCGAGCACCGCCATGTCGTATTTGATGTTCTGGCCGATTTTCAGCACGCTCGGATCGGCGAGCAAAGGCTTGAGCGCCTCCAGCGCCTCGGTCACGCCAAGCTGCTTGATCGCGCCCGCGCCGGAAAAATCCAGCCCGCCGCCGCCCGGCGGCACATGCCCGACCGGGATATAGCAGGCTGCGCCCGGCGCAATGGCGAGACTAATCCCAACCAAGCTTGCCTTGGTTGGAGATAAGTCGGTGGTCTCGGTGTCGAAGGCGATGATCCCGGATTCAAAACCGCGCGCGATCCAGCGCTGCAGTGCGCCCAGATCCTGCACCAGCTCGTAATGGTCGCGGCCGACGGGCGGCGTCTCCGGTCCGCCTTCGCCGGCATAAGCGATCGGCGTCGTCGATTTATGCGCGGATGCCACCGGCGCGCTGTACATGGTCTCCGGCCGTGCCGTGACGCCGGGCGCGCCGCCGCTCATATCCACGCCGCGCGACTTCAGCCGGTTCTCGATGCGGCTGGTCAGCGTGCGGAATTCCATCTCGTTGAGGAAGGCCGAGAGCTTGGGCCATTCCACCGGCCCGAGCTTGAGATCGTCCAGCCCCAGCTCCAGCGGCACGTCGTCCTTCAGCTTCACCAGCTGATACGAGATGCGCGCCTTGTCGGCGTTGTTGAGCAGTGTCTCGCGGCGCTTGGGCTGCTTGATCTCAGCCGCACGCGCCAGCAGTGTTTCCAGGTCGCCATAGATGTTGATCAGTTCGGCGGCGGTCTTGATGCCGATGCCGGGCACGCCGGGCACGTTGTCGGTGCTGTCGCCGGCCAGCGCCTGCACGTCGATCACCTTGTCGGGCGAAACGCCGAATTTCTCCATCACCTCGGCCGGACCGATGCTGCGATCCTTCATCGGATCCATCATGCCGACGCCGTCGCGTACAAGCTGCATGAGGTCCTTGTCGGACGACACGACGCAGACCTCCATGCCGGCTTCGTTGGCGATGCGGGCATAGGTCGCGATGATGTCGTCGGCCTCGAAGCCGTCTTTTTCGATGGAGGGCAGGCCGAAGGCGCGGGTGGCCTCGCGGATCGGGGCGAATTGCGGGATCAGGTCTTCCGGCGTCTCGCTGCGGTTGGCCTTGTATGCGGGATAGATCTCGCTGCGGAAGGTTTCGCGGCCGGCATCGAAGATCACCGCCATATGGCTGACGGCCTCGTCATGCTCGGCCTTGTCGCGCAAGGACGAGAGCATGTTGCAGAAGCCCGACACGGCGCCGATCGGCAGGCCGTCGGATTTGCGCGTCAGCGGCGGCAGCGCGTGATAGGCACGGAAGATGTAGCCGGAGCCGTCGACGAGATAGAGGCGGTGCTTGGATGCCATAACAGATACGCTCTCCGATTTACCACCACGTCATCCCCGCGGAAGCGGGGATCCATCCTGTCTGGCCGCGCATAGGACGGTGACGGCAGAGCATGGTACTGGCGGCGGCTGGGTGCCCGCTTTCGCGGGCATGACGGTATTCTTGTTAATGGCCGTGCCCGTGGCCGGCACCCTCTTTGAGCAGATACTGCCGGCCGCAATAGGGGCAGTCGATCTCGTGCTTGTCGCCCATGTTCAGGTAGACGCGCGGATGGCCCAGCGCACCGCCGCCGCCATCGCAGGCGACAACCGGGCTTTCAACGGTGATCGTCTCGGGAGCAGATGATTTGGCGGCCTGCATGGTCTTCTCCGGGTCGGTTCGGGCCCCGGTCCTTTGACCTTGGGGGCACGGGATGATACCTAGCCCAGTGCCGTCCGCCACGCCAGCCTTTCAGGCCATAAACGCATGTCAGAAGCCCCGTCGACCGACTCCGTTCCGGACCGGAATGCCGCCATTTCCGTGCGCAATCTGGTCAAGGTCTACGGCAAGGGTGCCAAGGCCAAGCAGGCTTTGCACGGCGTGTCGCTGGATATTCCGCGCGGCAGCTTTTTCGGTCTGCTCGGCCCGAACGGGGCCGGCAAATCCACGCTGATCAATATCCTGGCCGGCCTGGTCAGCAAGACCGGCGGCCAGGCCATGGTCTGGGGCCATGATATCGACCGCGAGACGCGGCTGGCGCGCGCCGCCATCGGCGTGGTGCCGCAGGAACTCAATCTCGATCCGTTTTTCACGCCGGAAGAGGCGCTGGAATTCCAGGCCGGCCTCTATGGCGTGCCCAGGGCCGAACGCCGCACGGCCGAAATCCTCGCCGCCATGGGGCTGAGCGACAAGGCGAAAGCCTATGCGCGCACGCTGTCGGGCGGCATGCGCCGTCGCCTGCTGGTGGCGAAGGCGCTGGTGCATGCGCCGCCGGTGCTGGTGCTGGATGAGCCTACCGCCGGCGTCGATATCGAACTGCGCCAGCAGCTCTGGGCCTATATCCGCCGGCTGAATGCGTCCGGCGTCACCGTGGTGCTGACCACGCACTATCTGGAAGAGGCCGAGGCGCTTTGCGATCATATCGCCATTGTCAACCACGGCCGCATCGTGGCCCATGATGCGACGCCGAAGCTGCTGGCGCGGCTCGACCGCAAGGATGTAATCGTCACGCTCAGCGCCGATCTGGCCGCGCCGCCGGCCAGCCTGGCCAACCTGGGCGCCGAACTGCTCGGGCCGCGGCGGCTGCGGCTGCACTACCGCCCGAGCCAGACGCCCTTCCCGCAGGTGCTGGCGCAGTTGCAGGCGGCCGGACTGGAGATCGTCGATCTCTCGACCCAGGAAGCCGACCTGGAAGACCTGTTCCTGGAACTGACGCGCAAGGCCGCATAAGGCTGTAAGCCGCGGAAAATAGTTGCTGTCCCCGCTTCGGCTCTGGCATCAATTCCGCAACTGGAATCGATTCCGCGAAACGGTTGAACCCCGTGATTATCCTTGTCGAAAACGGACAGACCTTCATCCCGCCGACCGGCCGCAAGGTTGCCATCGTCACCCTCGTCATCGGCGACCGTTATGTCGATATCTGGCAACGGCTGTGCAGCGAGTCCTGGCAGAGATACGCCGACCTCTGCGGCTTCGACCTGATCGTGGTGTCCGGCGCGCTGGACACCGGCACGCGGGCTGCGGCGCGTTCGCCGGCCTGGCAGAAACTGCTGATCCTCAATCAGGCCTGGTCGCAGCAGTATGAGCGCATCATCTGGCTCGACTCAGACATCATCATCGCGCCCAGGGCGATCAACATCATGGAGCAGGCCGGCCCGCCCGAGAAGATCAGCCTCTGTCCGGTCGGCGGCCAGATGTCCGATGCCGCCCGGGCCATTTACATCGAACATTTCCACAAGGTCCGCATCAATCCGGCTTTCGAGCGCGATATGTGGAAATGGGAGATGCACAATCTCTTCCAGGCCCATGGCATCGGGCCGCTGGACACCATGTTCAATACCGGGGTGATGGTGCTCTCGCCGGCGCATCACAATGCACTGTTCCTGGAATGCTACGAGGGTGAACATGTCGGGCGGCTTTACGAGCAGCCGCAGCTCTCGGCCTTCATCACGGCCCGCGACCTGGCGCATCCGATCAGCAGCCGGTTCAACTGGGGCATCCAGGAGGCGCTGGTGCTCTATCTGCCCGAAACTATCGGGGTGAAGCAGATAGCCGAGGAAATTCGCGACGATGTGATGAAGCTGACGCGGTTTTTCATCCGGCGCGAACTGGCGAACAGCTATTTCCTGCACTTCTACGGGTCGATGGGCGTCCTGGCGCGGCTGACCCATGACGATGTGTTCGGCGGCGATCTGTACGGGAATGTATGACGCCACAGGGCGGCGTCGGCCTCGCGATCCCGGAAGCCGACCTGGAAGATCTGTTCCTGGAGCTGACGCGCTGCGCGGCTCAGGCCATGCGGCGGCCTGGCATGCAGGCCGAGACCGCCGCTAAGCGGATTTGCGCAGGGCATTTTGAAAGCGCTGGTGCACGGCGTCCAGGTCATAGGGTTTGCGGATCATCGGATCGAGGCCATGCTCGCAATCCAGCGCGACACCGGAGGTGATGATCACCGGTACGGCTGGGTGATGCATCATGACCCATTGGGCCAGGCCGGCGCCATCCATGCTGCCGGGCATCTGCAGGTCGGTAAAGACCAGATCGATGATCTCGCTCTCGAACCAGAGCACCGCTTCGGCCGCATCCTCGGCCTGCAGCACGGTATAGCCGCGGCTTTCCAGGTAATCGGCGGTGGTCAGGCGGATCAGCAGATCGTCTTCCACCAGCAGGATGGTTTGTGCGGTCACGGGCGGTGTTTCCACCTGCATGACGCTGAGTCCGCTGGTGGAGGGGAGACCGGTTTTGACAGATGCGGCCTGAGCCTGAGCGCGGTTTGCGACAATGCCCGCAGGCAATACAATACCTGCAGACAGTTTGGCTGTCCGCGCGGCAAAATCCATGATGTCTGGGGAAGTCACTGGCAATACTCCGGTGCCGGCTTCAGTTGCGTATACTGGCACGCATCAGCAACCCATGCACGGCCTTATGGTTCCGGTTTCGGCCAGCCGGGGCTGGTTGGTGGATTTTTGTCACAGGAATGGTGGAAGAGTGACGGAAGCGGGTGGCATTAGCTCGTGGCTGCGCACTTGGGCAAGGTCGCGCGGGAAGGCGATGGTCACCTTGGTGCCGCTGCCATTGTCCTGTGCGCCGAAGCTGATCTGGCCGCGCAGTTGCTTGACCAGCAGTCCGATCACCTTCATGCCGAAGCCACGGCTGGGCTGGTCGATCTGGCCTGCTGGCATGCCGGGGCCTTCATCGGATACCGACAGCGTATAGCCGCTTTGGGTATCGGCGAAATGCACCGCGACATTGCCCCTGCCGTATTTGATCGCATTGGTCACCAGCTCGTTGATGATCAGGCCGATGGCCACGATCCGCGCGGTGGGCAGTCTCACCTCGGCGCCACTGACCGCGATGGCGCCGCGGTTGCTGGCCTGCAGCACGTTGGACAGATCGTCGCAGATGCGCTGCAGATACTGCGTCACATCGGCATGCTCGATGCCTTCGTTCAGGTAGATATGCTGATGCACGCGGGCGATGGCCGAGACGCGGCTGGCCGCCTGTTTCAGTTGTGACGATACGTCGTCGTCGCTTTTGCTGCGGCTCTGCATCGACAGCAGTCCGGCTACCAGCTGCAGGCTGTTCATCACCCGGTGGTCGATCTCGTTGGCCATGATGGCGGCCAGGCGCAGGGCCTTTTCCTTGTCGGCTGCCACCTCGGACAGGGCGGCGGCGGCCTGCCGCGCGGTTCTCCGCTGTTCCAGTTGGCTCATGGCGATCGCGGCCAGGCTGCCCAGGTTGGCGATCTGCCGGCGGGTCACGTCGCGCGGCTTGCGGTCCATGACACAGAGCGTGCCGATATTGGAGCCGTCCCCGGCCTGCAGCGGGATGCCGAGATAGAAGCGCAGGCCGAAGTCGCCAGTGACCAGCGGATGCGCCTCGGCGCGGGGGTCGGCGGCGGCATTCGCCACCAGCCAGGGGCGCTTTTGCAGGATGGCCGATACGCACAGGCCGGGATCGCGGCCGATCTCAGGCAGCGCCATGCCATGGCGCGATTTGAACCAGACGCGGCCCTCATCGACGATGCTGATCAGCGCGACCGGGGCGCGCAGCAGGTCGGCAGCCAGATCGGTGATGTGGTCGAACGAACTTTCGGGCGGGGTGTCCAGGATATCGTAATGCCGCACGGTGGCGATGCGGATCGCTTCCGACTGGGGGCTCGCGGTAAGCCGATGGAAAGACGACGTCATTGCATGCGTCTCGTGGCGGCTTGGGTTTTGGTCAAGGCGACACCCTACGCCCGAAACGCGCATCTTCAAAGGTGACTCTCCGTAAAAATTGTAGCGCATTGGAGGTAGTTACAATTTTAAGGTGTATGTGATTTGGGGGCATAGGACTGGACTTGACTATTTGTTCTCTTTTTGTATCATATTGTCTGAATACCGTCTGGGCCCCCCGGCTGCGGCCATGAAAGCCTTCGCCTTCGATCTGTACGCCCGTTACCCGGATGGCCGGCAGCAGCCGCTGCGCGGCCGGATCTCCGGTCCCGCAGCCGATGCCGCGCGCGGTTATGTCTGCGCCTGGACCTGCTCGCTGTTCGGCGGCGGCAGCTTTCATTCCGCCTATCCGGAATGGGCCTATGCGAAAGCCGTGTCTTTCATCCGCATCGAATGCGAGACGCAGCACGCAACGCTCTGCGATACCGAAGGCCGCGAGATCGCGTTGCAGCCGCCGACCGTCGACGGTTACGGCCTGCCCTGTTTCCCGGAGGCGCGCTTTCGCGGCCGCACGTTGCAGAACGGGGTCTGGACCGATTTCACGGCTGGCGTGCGACCGCCGGAACGCCGCCCGCCGCAAACCGGCATGACCGATGTCTGGGGCTGTGAGGTCGCGTGTTCCCTGCTGGATATCCGGGGGCCGATTCTGTCCTCCTGGCCCGAGCATGCCTATGAACTGGCGTATCGCTTCCTGCGCCGCCTGCTGGAGCGCGAGGCGCCGGTCACTGCCATGAATGGCGCCGCCCTGCTGCTACGGGCGCCGGTGCGGCCGCCGCGCCGGCACTGACTGATCGCCCAGGATGTAAAAGGCATCGCCTTGGACAGGGAGAAGGCGAGCAACGCAGAATAAGACGGAATAAGCATCGGATAAGACCGGATAAGCCGGAATAAGGCGCAACAGGCGGCGGATAAGCCGGACCACGCCCGTAACAAGACGATATAAGCCCGGATCATGATCGCGCCGCCGGCCGGATCGCCACCCGCCCGGTCCTGCCTGCCCGGCCTTGCCGGGTGGCGGCGCCGCCCGGATTGCCCAAGGATTCCCGCAGGATGCCCGGGCTTATCGGCCCGCCGGCCCGTCTTGCCCGGGGCCGGCGGCTCCTGTATGGTCCGCGCCATCACGCCGGCCCCGGCGCACCCGTAGCTCAGCTGGATAGAGCGCTGCCCTCCGAAGGCAGAGGTCACAAGTTCGAATCTTGTCGGGTGCACCATTCCGCCGGCCTTCCGCACCGCCCCGCATTAACCCGATCGCTACCCGGTACGGGCGATGCTGCGGCAGGATCGCAACAGGACGGCGCCATGCGGGTGGTTTTCGCAGCGAATATCCCGCCCCAGCAGCCGGCGGAGCAGAGCGGCCATCTGGCCAGCGCGCGCTATCGCGGCCTGATCCCGGCGGCGGCCCTGCGCCAGGACGGCGTGCCGGCCACGGTGATCTCCTTCCTCGACCTGTTCAAACCGGATTTCGATCCCGCCATCGATCTGCTGGTGCTGCACCAGCCGAAAGACGACATCGTCCATTTCGCCAAGGTGATCTCGGTCTTCCTCGATCGCATGGAGGCGGTGCGGGCGCGCGGCGGCGTCATCCTGCTCGATGTGTCCGACTTCAAGTTCAGCGCCGAATATGCCGCCCGGCTGACCGAGAAGCTGGGCCGCGAGGGCGCCGAGACCTACCGCCTGATCCTCGACAACATCTTCGCCCGCAGCAGCGCCGTCACCGCGCCCACCGAGGCGCTGGCCGCCATGCTGCGCACGGTGCTGCGCGACAAGCTGCCGGTTTTCGTGGTCGACGATGTGGTGGAGGTGGAACAGCGCGCGCCGCACTTCGCGCCCGGCCCGGTGCTCAAGCTGCTGTGGTTCGGCATGATGTCGTCGCATGCCGAGGCGATGCAGCGTTTCCTGAAATACGATCTGCCGCGCATCGATGCGCAGCAGTCGGTGCAACTGCAGCTGATCTGCGAACCGCTGAGTGCCGCGCCCGATGGCGTACTGGAGCTGGAAGAGGGCGGCAAGACCCATCGCGTGATGGTGACGCCCTGGTCGGTGCCGGCTGTGCAGCAGGGATTGGAGGATTGCGACATCGTGGTGCTGCCCTTCGATGTCGAGTCGCATCTCTCGCGCGGCAAGAGCAACAACCGCGCCCTGCAGGCCCTCTATGCCGGCCGCTACACGGTGGCACATCCGATCGACAGCTACCTGCCGTTGGGAGAGTATGTCGGTCTCGACCGCGATCTGGCGGCGGCGGTGGCCACGGCGCTGGCCGATCCGGCTGCGGCGCTGGAGCGGATCGCGCGCGGCCAGGCCCATGTGGCGGCGCAGTACAGTCCCCAGGCCATCGGCCGGCGCTGGCTGGCCCTGGTCCGGCAGCTGCTGCCGCCCGCTTCTTAACCGCCGGACTTCTTAACGTATCGTCAGGTTTCGGCCGCTAGTCTGCCGGGGCCGGAACCCGGTCCGGCGCAGAAGGATACAGTCAAGCCGATGCGGATCATCGCCACCGACCTGCCCGATGTGTTCATCATCGAGATGCGCGCTTTCTCGGATGCCCGCGGCTTCATCAAGGAGCTGTGGAACGCACCGCGTTATCTCAACAACGGCCTCGGCGTCCCCTCGGTGCAGACGAATTTCTCCCGCTCCGGCAAGGGCGTGGTGCGTGGCCTGCATTTCCAGGAGCCCCATGCCCAGGGCAAGCTGGTCACCGCGCTGGCCGGCGAGGTGTTCGACGTGGCCGTCGACATCCGCAAGGGCTCGCCGCATTTCGGCAAATGGACCGGCACCGTGCTGTCGGGCGACAACCATCGCCAGCTGTGGATTCCGCCGGGCTTCGCCCATGGCTTTGCCGTGCTCAGCGACAGCGCCGATTTCCTCTACCAGTGCACCGCGCCCTATGATCCGAACTGCGAGCATGCGATCCGCTGGGACGATCCCGCCATCGGCATCGACTGGAAGGTGAGCAACCCGGTCATCGCCGACAAGGACCGCGCCGCGCCGCTGCTGCGGGATGTGAAAGTCCTGCCGCCGTATTATCCGCTGCCGCCGCTGATCACGACGCAGAATGGCATCGGGGTCTGACAACACCGGGCGGCTGCGCGTCGCCGTCATCGGGCAGAGCGGCCAGCTCGCCCGTGCCCTGGCCGAGGCTGCAGCGGAGTCCGGCTGCGATGTCGTGTGCCTGGGTCGGCCGCAGCTCGATCTGGCGCATCCGGCCACGATATCGCCTGCGTTGGCGGCTGCCGATATCGTCATCAATACCGCGGCCTATACCGCCGTCGACAAGGCCGAGGCTGAACCCGATCTCGCTTTCCGCATCAACCGCGATGGCGCCGCCGCCGTGGCGCAGGCCTGCGCCGCTGCCGGCCTGCCGCTGATCCACGTCTCCACCGATTATGTCTTCGACGGCATGGCGACGCAGGCTTACCGCGAGAGCAATGCCTGCAACCCGCAGACGGCCTATGGCCGGTCCAAGCTGGCCGGCGAGCAGGCGGTGCTGCAGGCGTATCCCGCCGCGGTGATCGTTCGCACCGCCTGGCTGCACAGTCCCTATGGCAGCAACTTTGTCCGTACCATGCTGCGTCTGGCCGGCGAGCGCGACAGCTTGCGGGTGGTGGCCGACCAGCAGGGTTCGCCCACCTATGCGCCGGATCTCGCCGTGGCGTTGCTTGCCATGGCGCGGATGCGTGCGGTGGCGCCAGACGATCCACGGTTCGCCGGCCTGTTCCATCTGGCCGGCAGCGGCATGGCCAGCTGGCATGCCGTGGCGCAAGCCATCATGGAAACCGCAGCGGCACTGGGCCAGCGCGCCGTGCCGGTGGCGCCGATCACGACGGTCGACTATCCGACGCCGGCACAGCGGCCGGCCTTCTCGGTTCTCGATACCGCAAAGGTGGCGCAGGTCTATGGCATTCGCCTGCCGCCCTGGCGCGACGGGCTGAATCGTGGCGTCGCCCGCCTGCTGGCGCCGGCTTCTGCCTTGCCTGCCTCATAACTCCATGCGATGAGCATCCGATGTCCGAGATCAAACTCTGCTGTCTGACCGTCACGCCGCTGCCCCGTCACCGGGCCGCCGGCGGCCTGCTGGCACTGACCGGCTTGACCGCGGAACGACTGGCCGCTGCAGCGCCCGCTGTCGTGGTGCTGCCGGCAGCCGTACAGCCGGCCGTGCTGCAGGCCGCATCCTGGGCGCGACAGCAGGGCGCGCGGGTGCTGATCGATTGCCATGACGGGCAGCTGGAGACGCTGGTTCAGCCGGGCGTGCTGCGGACGCTGGCGGCGTCGGCCGATGGCTTCGCTGCGGCTTCGCCCGGGCTTGCCGCGCTGGTGCGCCAGGAAACCGGACGGACGGCGTCTCTGGTCAGTGATCCCTGCAGTCTGCCGGTCCTGCCGCCACGCTTTGCCCCGCAGCCGGGCCAGCCCCTGCAGCTGGTGTGGTTCGGCGATGCCGTCGACCTGCCTGAACTTGGCCCGCTGGCCAATGAGCTGCTGTCCTATACGTCGCTGCGCCCGCTTGCTCTGACCATCCTCGGCACCTTGCCGGAGCCGCTGGCCGGTACGCTGCGCCGCATGCATGAGGTGACCGGTGGTCGCCTGACCGTGATGGTGCGCGAGGGCGACGACGCAGCCATTGCCGCGGCGCTGGACTCTTGCGACGCGGTGGTGCTGCCGGCATCGCCGGACGAACGCGGCCGTTTGCGCAGCGCAAGCCGCGCGGTGACCGCGATCCGCGCCGGCCGGCTGGTTGTCGCTGTGCCGCAGCCGGCCCTGCAGGCCTTCGATGGGGGTCTGTTGCTGGATGGCTCACTGGCCAATGCGCTGCGTCGGGCCGAGCAGGAGCCGCAGGCCATGGTGGCGCGCATCGCTGCCGGTCAGGCGCTGGTCGAAGCGCAGTGTTCGACTGCGGCCGTGGCCGCGCAATGGCAGGCCGCTGCCGCTGCGGCACTGGCGGCCGAACCGGTTGCCGTGCCGGCCGCGGTGGCGGTCATGTCCGGCGTGAAGCTCAATCTCGGCTGCGGCGACAAGATTCTGCCCGGCTATATCAATTGCGATGCGCTGGCCTCGCGCGGCCAGGGCGGCGCGGTGGATGTCCAGTGCAATATCACCCAGCCGCTGCCCTTTGCCGACAATGTCGCCGGCGAGGTCCTGGCCGTGCATGTGGTGGAGCATATCTGGCGCTGGCAGGTCGCCGATGTGCTGCGCGACTGGCGTCGCGTGCTGCAGCCCGGCGGCAAGATCGTGCTGGAATGCCCGAACCTGCTGAGCGCGGCGATGGAGCTGGTGAAGAACCCGATGCTGGCGGCCGGGCCCGGTCCGGAAGGCCAACGCAGCATGTGGGTGTTCTACGGCGATCCGCGCTGGCGCGATCCGCTGATGAATCACTGCTGGGGCTATACGCCACAGAGCCTGGCGGCCCTGCTGGTCGAGACCGGGTTTGTCGAGGTGCGGCAGGAGCCGGCGCAGTTCAAGTTGCGCGAGCCGCGCGACATGCGCATCGTGGGCGTGAAGCCGGCGTAAGCCGTCAGGCCGGCCACTCGCCAGGATCGATCAGGTTCTTGTCGACCAGGTAGCGCGCCAGGTGCAGATCGATGGGACGGTCGATCGCCACCGAATGCAGATCATCCATGACCAGGCCGTAGCTGTTCGGCGGATCGCCGTAAATCTTGCCGGTGCGCTTGAAGGTCTGCCAGTCGAACAGGTAGAGGCTGCCGTTCATGGTGACTTCGTCCTTGAAGTCCTGGCGGCGCAGCGTGTGCATGTTGGCGATACGGTCGACAATGGTGGCGATCGAACCGTCGGGGCCGATCGGCGCGACGAAGATCGATGGCATCGTCACCTGGCGCACGCCGACCACCAGCGTCGCCTTGCGCGCCTTGTACAGCGCAATGGCCTTGGCGTAGTCCTCGGCACGGGCGAAGGGCGAAGCCGGCTCAAGCAGCAGGATGGCGTCGTAGGAGATGCCCTCCTCGCGTTCGAACCAGTCGATGGCATGCTGTACCACCTCGACCGCCTGGGTGGTGTCGCTGGCGAGTTCGGCCGGGCGCAGGAACGGGCATTCGACGCCATGACGGCGGGCTTCGGCCTGGATTTCCTCGGACTCGGTCGAGATCACCAGCCGGGTGCATTGGTTGCGCGCCGACCGGGCCTTGTAGCCGATCAGCGACAGGCCGCCGACTTCCTGCAGGTTCTTGCGCGGCACGCCTTTGGACCCGGCGCGGGCAACAATCAGGCCGAGGATGCGCAGGTCGGGATCGCCGGTCATGCCGGATGCGCCGCCGTGGTTGCGGCCACGACGCTCTGCATGGCCGAGAGCGGCGCAATCAGTGCCATGTTCGGCGCCGGCATCAGCACACCGACGCCCTCAATGCCCAGCATCTTGGCGGCCGCATGCACGAACAGCTTGCATTCACGGTGGTTCAGCAGCGGCCAGCGGCGCTCCATCGACTTGTCGGCACCGAAATTCTTGACCGAACGCATCGGCGTGAGGGCGAGATCGGCAAAGGTGCAGGCCGGCGGATCGAGCGCATCGAATGCATCAAGCGTTTCCTGCACCACGAAGTTGTCGACGCCGAAGATATACTTGCGGATGATATCCAGGCTTTCCGGATAGGGCTGCTTGATCTGTTCCAGCGCATTCTCCGGTCCCAGGGCGGGCACCAGCGTGGAGCTGAACATCTGGTCGGCCTCGGCCATGAAGTTGCCGACCTGCTTGTCCAGCAGCAAGGCCTCCAGGCCGGTGGTGCAGTTGCCTTGCAGCACGGCGTCGGCGGCCAGCAGCCACGGCACGATCGGCCCGCTGTCTTCGACGAAAACCTTCGGCAGATGCTGCAGGCGGTCACGCCAGATCTGCGGATTCTCATGCGGGTGCGGTCGCACGATGACCGTTTTGCCTTCCGCCGACAGCTTTTCGCTGAGCAGGACGATGGTGGCGATGCCGATCTGCTCGCGCTCATGCTGTTCGGAGAAGTAGTCCCGCTGCATGTCGCGGGCCAGGCTGTTATAGCCGGCGCGTTCCTGTTCGACCGGGCGGAAGCTGCCGCTCAGTCCGAACGAGGAGGTGATCAGGGTGAAGTCGCCGAACTGCTGCTTGATGGCCTGGACCGCCGGCATGTACAGCGCACGCGTATGCGGACGCAACAGCTCGATACGGGCGTTGCCGATGGTCAGGACCTTGCCGAAGGGCATGGCCTTGGCCATCCGTGCATCCAGCGAGGTCGAAGACAGATAGACGTCGACATGCTGCGCCGTGGCCTCGTTGTAATGAATCTTGGCGTAGTCGGCGCCGTAGTCGTTGTCGGCGATGTTGATGATTTCCTCACAGCTGCCGACGGTGCGGCTGCCGTGCTGATGGGCGAGGGCATAATAATGCGCGCATTGCCGGCTCACGGTCTTGTGCCAGAAAATGCCGGCCGGCAGGTTGGGCAGATTGGCGCGCATGATCAGCTTTTGGGTGAGCATGCTGGTGTAGCCGCGGGCTGCCGCCGCCACGGCAAAGAACAGCCGCGCGTTCAATTCGCGCCGCTGCACCTCGCACGACATGTAAATCGGTCTGATCTTCATCGGTGGGCGCGCGGCCTTTGGCGCTTTGTTAACGAAATCACAGCATTCTCGCGGGTATATATATAACAAGGTGTTAAAAAGACCAGCGGGTTTTGCGATGCGGGACGGTACAGGACAGCGGCGCGAATCCGGCAATGCACGGTCGCTCGACAACTGCCTTGCCGATCTGAGCGCCTCCATTCTCGACGTGATTCGCTGCCTGCATATCAATGGCCTGCGGATCGTGCTGATCCACGAAAACGGCTTTCTGCGCGGCACCGTCACCGACGGCGATATCCGGCGGGCGATCCTGGCCAACATCTCGCTGGAGAGCGCAGCCCATACGATCATGAATGCGCAGCCGATGGTGATCGATTCCTCGGTCAACCATGTCCGTGCCCTGGAGACTATGCGGCGCAATGCCATCACGGTTCTGCCGGTTGTCGATGGCGAAGGCCGTATCCTCGACCTGCTCGAGATGCGGCAGCTGCTCAGCGAGCAATCGCATCGCAACTGGGTGGTGCTGATGGCGGGCGGACTGGGCACGCGGCTGCGTCCGCTGACCGAGACGATTCCGAAGCCGATGGTGGTGGTGGGTGGGCGGCCGATTCTGGAAACCACCATCATCCAGTTCGCCGGCCAGGGTTTCCACGAACTGTTCGTATCGGTCAACTACAAGGCCGAGATCATCGAATCCTATTTCGGCAATGGGCAGCGCTACAATGCGGATATCCGGTATCTGCGCGAGCCTTCCCGGCTGGGCACCGCCGGCGCCCTGTCGCTGCTGCCGCAGCGTCCGGAGCATCCGGTGATCGTCATGAATGGCGATATCCTGACGACGCTGTGGTTTCCGAGCCTGGTCGAGGCGCATGAGAAATCCGGCGCGCTGGCCACGGTGGCGCTGACCGAGCATACCTATACGGTGCCGTTCGGGGTGGTCTCGGTCGATGGCGCGCGGGTCGCACGCATCGAGGAAAAGCCGTCGCAGAAGATGAAGGTCAATTCCGGCATCTATGTACTGAGTCCCGACGCCTGGGACTGGATCAAGCCGGGCGAGCTGCTCGACATGCCCAGCTTGCTGGCACGCATGCTGGAGGCCGGTGCGCCGGTCGGCGCCTGGCAGATCGAGGGCTACTGGACCGATATCGGCCGCTACGAGGATCTCGGCATGGCCAATGCAAAATTCGACGAGATTTTTGGCGGGATCGGCTGAAACTGCAGCAGATCAGCCTAGCGGTGCCCGGTATCGAAGAAGCCCACCAGCTGCGCCAACTGGTTTGCCTGCGTGGCAAGCTGCTGGGCTGAAGCCGAGGTTTCTTCCACCAGGGCGCCGTTGCGCTGCGTCATCTCGTCCATCTGGCCGACAGCGGTGTTGATCTGGTCCAAGCCGGTGGCCTGCTCCCGGCTGGCCGCCGTGATCTCGGCGACGATGTCGGAAACCTTCTTCACGGATTCCATGATGTCGGTGAGCGAGCGGCCGGCCTGACCGACCAGTTCGGCACCGGTCCTGACCTGGGTGCTGGACGTGCCGATCAGCGTCTTGATGTCCTTCGATGCGCTGGCTGAACGCTGGGCGAGCCCGCGGACTTCCTGGGCCACCACGGCAAAGCCCTTGCCGGCTTCGCCGGCGCGGGCGGCTTCGACGCTGGCATTCAGCGCCAGGAGATTGGTCTGGAAGGCGATCTCGTCGATCAGGCCGACGATGTCGGAAATCTTCCGCGCGCTCTCTTCGATGCCGCCCATGGCGCCGACAACTTCGGTCATGATATGGCCGCCACGCTCGGCGGCATTGCGGGCAGCCGAAGCCATCTGGTTGCCGGCCTCGGCATTGTCGGCATTCTGTTTCACCGTGGTGGTGATCTCGTGCATCGAGGCCGCGGTTTCCTCGATCGATGCGGCCTGGGATTCCGTGCGCTGGGCCAGATCCTGGCTGGCGGTGGAAATCTCGGCGGAGGCATTGCGGACCACCTGGGCGGTTTCGGCCAGGCGGGCGGCGAAGTCGCGCAGCTTGCCGGCCATGCTGTTGACGCTGTCCTTGAGCTGACCATAAACACCGCTGTAGCTGCCATCGACCGACCGTGTCAGTGTGCCGTTTGCCATGGCGCCGGTCACATCGGCCAGTTCGCGCGTCATCTGCTGCAGCGTTTCGGTCAGGGTGTTGAGCTGCTGGCTGATCGTCAGCAGGAAGCCGTCTTTGCCGGCCTCGTCGAGACGGCCGGCGAGGTCGCCGCCCGCGACGCGCTCGCAAAGGTTCGAAATCTCGGCAATCGCCTGGCGCTCGCGGGCTTCCCGTGCGTTGCGCTCGCGTTCGGTTTCCGCCCGTTGCGCTGCCGCACTCGCCTCAGCGTTGCGTTTATCGATGGCATTCTGGCGGAACACCAGCAGCGCACGTCCGATCAGGCCGACCTCGTCGCGGCGGCCGTCATCGGCAATCTCGATGTTCAGGTCATCCTGGGCCAGGCGTTCCATCCCCGAGATCATGCGGCGCAGCGGTCGGCTGATCGCCGCCAGCGTGATCAGGATGGCAAGCCCGAGGCCGATGGCGCCGCCGATGCCCGACTGCACCAGCATGGCGGTGACGGCGCGGTCGCCATCCACACGCGCCTTGGCGCTGAACTCGGTTATCTCCTTGGAGATTGCATCCTCCATGGGCCGGATGCGATTGCGAATCTCCTCGGCCTGCACCGCGCCGGCGGCGGCGGCCTGCCGGCTGGCCTCGGCATTGCCCTGTTCGGCTGCCTGCAGCACGCTGCGATGCACGGCTTCATAGGCCTCGACTGCCTGGACCATCGCGGCCAGCCGCTGCTGCGCTTCCGCGCCATGCAACAGGCCCTTCAGGTTGTCGATGCGCACGCCAAGCCGGCGCCGTTCATCGGCGGCCCTGGCGGCGACCTCGCTGCGTGTGGCCGGCGTCGTGGCATGGGGGATGCTCTCCACCATGCGGATCCAGCTCAGGGCGTTGGCGGTGCCGCGTCCGGCATTCTCGACCCGCTTAGCCTGCAGCTCCAGTTCAGCGATATCGGTGGAGAGCTCGTGCAGGCCGCGATAGCCGGTCCAGACGCTGGCGGCCATGGCGGCCAGCAGGACCAGGATGACGGTCATGATTTTCCAGAGAATGCCCCAACTCTTGAATGACAGCATGCCAGTATCCCCCTGCAGCAGACCGGTGCTTCCAGAGGGTATTGAATGCCCAAAGCGGTGGTTGGAGCTACCGGATTCTATTTTTGCTGGTGCCTGCGCGGTAAAAACCGCTTGACATTTCAATATAATCTGTGTACGGATTAAGTGACTGAGGCAAATATGCCCGGTACGCGGGGGGGGATTTATGACACAGGCACAGGATCGTCCGGTCATCGTTGTCGGCGGCGGTATTGGCGGACTGGCATCCGCGCTGGCGCTGGCGCTCAAGGGTATCCGCAGCATCCTGCTGGAGCAGTCGGCTGAATTCCGTGAGGTCGGCGCCGGCATCCAACTCGGCCCGAATGTGTTCAAGCGCTTCGATGCCCTGGGCATTCGCGCCGGCATCGATGCCAAGGCGGTGTTTCCCGACAACCTGATCATGCGCGATGCCCTGACCGGCGACGAGGTGACGCGCATGCCGCTGGGCGAGCAGGTGGTAAAGCGCTGGGGCACGCCTTATGCCGTGACCCATCGTGCCGACCTGCATATCACGCTGGTGGAGGCCTGCCGCGCCCAGCCGCAGATCGAACTGCGCAACAACGCCAAGGTCGCCGCCTATACGGATACCGGTGACGGTGTAACCGTAACGCTGGCCGATGGAGAAATGCTTACCGGCACCGCCATGATCGCCTGCGACGGCCTGTGGTCTGCCGTGCGCGAGGATATCGTCGGCGACGGCAAGCCGCGCGTTTCCGGCCATGTCGCCTATCGCGCCGTGCTGCCGGCCGCAGACGTGCCGCAGGGCCAGTTCGAAAACAACGTCGTGCTCTGGGCCGGGCCGAAAACCCATCTGGTGCATTACCCGCTGCGCCGTGGCGAGCTGTACAATCTGGTCGCCGTGTTCCACTCAAACCGCTACGAGGAAGGCTGGAATGCGTTTGGCGATGTGGATGAGCTGAACGAGCGCTTCCAGAACCAGCAGCCGCAGGTGCACAAGCTGCTCGACAAGATTGAGTCCTGGCGCATGTGGGTGCTGTGTGATCGCGAGCCGGTGGCGAACTGGACCAAGGGCCGCATCACGCTGCTGGGCGATGCGGCGCATCCGATGCTGCAGTATCTGGCCCAGGGCGCCTGCATGGCCATCGAGGATGCGGTCTGCCTCGCCGATTGCCTCAGCCAGTCGCGCGGCGATCCGAACAAGGCTTTCCTCGCCTACCAGCAGGCGCGTTACCTGCGCACGGCGCGGGTGCAGGTGATGGCAAGGGTCTATGGCGATTTCTATCATGCGACCGGGCCGGTGCGCGAATTGCGCAACATGGCGCTGTCGGGCCGTACGACGGAGCAGGCCTATGCTGGGAATGACTGGCTGTATGGCGGCTAAAGCGTATCCAGCGGAATTTTAAGATAGCGCCGGCCATTCGTTTCGGGCGGCGGCAGATGGCCGGCGCGCATGTTGACCTGCACGGACGGCAACATCAGCTTCGGCATGTCCAGTTCGGCATCACGCGCGGTCCGCATGGTCACGAAACTGTCTTCATCCACACCGTCGCGGATATGCACGTTCGACCGGCGCTGCTCGGCAACCGTGGTTTCCCAGCGATAATCGTTGCGGCCCGGCGCCTTGTAGTCATGACAGAGAAACAGCCGTGTCTGCGGCGGCAGCGCCAGGATGCGGCGGATCGAGCGATACAGTTGCCGGGCATCGCCGCCGGGGAAGTCGCAGCGCGCCGTGCCGTAATCGGGCATAAACAGCGTATCGCCGACAAAAGCCGCGTCGCCGATCACATAGGTGGCGCAGGCCGGTGTGTGGCCAGGCGTGTGCAGCACCTGCACGGGCAGGCTGCCGATCATGAAGGTGTCGCCATCTGCGAACAGGCGGTCGAACTGGCTGCCGTCGCAGGCGAAGTCCGCGCCGGCATTGAAGATGCGGGCAAAGGCGCCCTGGACCTGGGTCACATCGCTGCCGATGCCGAGCCGGCCGCCGCTGCGCCGGCGCAGATAGGGCGCCGCCGACAGATGATCGGCATGCACATGGGTTTCCAGCACCCAGTCGGTCTGCAGGCCCTGTGCCGCCACATGCTTCAGGATGGCGTCGGCACTGGTGGTGGCGGTGCGGCCCGACGCGGCATCGAAATCCAGCACGCTGTCGATGATGGCACAGCGTTGCGTCGCGGGATCGGCGACCACGTAGCTTACCGTGTAGGTGGCGGAATCGAAGAAGGCGTGAACGAGCGGATGCATGACGATATCCTGCGCGCCCGGGCTGATTCTTACAATCCTATTCTGTGGATTTTACGGGCGGGTTGCGGGCGAAAATCGTCAGCAGCATCGCCGCGAAAATACCACCGGCGCCCAGGGCGAACAGCAGGTTGTAGGAATGCGTCTGCTCGAACAGGTAGGAAAACAGGTAACCGACGCCGGCCGAAGCGCCGGCAAACCCGGCGGTGAGCCAGCCCCAGACCTGGCGATGGGCGGCAAAGCCGACCAGTTCGACCACGCGTCCGGATGCCAGCGCCGAGATGCCCGGCGTCATCGCGCCGACGGTGACGGCCGAAATGCCCAACGCGATCGGATGCTGCGACACCAGCGGGATCGCGATGGCGAAGCTCTTGATGGTGAGCACGCCGATGATGCTGCGATAGAAACCGAAGCGCTCGGCCACGAAGCCGACCAGGATCGGCCCGCTCAGGGCACCGATGCCGAACAGCACCCAGGAGAGGCCGCCGGCGGCGACGCCGCGGCCGAGCCCGCGCGCCACGTAATCGGCCAGGAAAACCGTGTGCGGCACGAAGCCGGCGGAATCCAGCGTGTAGGCAGCCAGCAGCAGGGCGACCGGCAGGGTGAAGGCGCGCGCCGGCGCATCGCCGAGCGCCGGTGATGGCAGGGTGGCATCGCTGTCCCACTGTTTCCATGTCAGGGCCGCGATGATCAGCGCGAGGAGGCCCATGCCGGCCCAGATCGGTGCGGGGCCGAGGCCGGCCAGCGCCGGCACCAGCGTTCCGGCCGTGATGATACCGGTGCCGACGCCGGTGAAGATGATGCCATTGGTGCGGCCGCGCTGGGCCAGCGGCGCGCGGCTCAGGATCAGCGGAATCGCCGCCACCATCAGCAGGCCGCCGGTGAAGCCGGCGAGAAACCGCCAGGGCGCAAACCAGAAAAACCCCCAGGGCAGGGCGCAGACGATCAGGCTGACAGCCGTCAGCACCATGGAGATGCGCGTCAGGCGCGCCACCGGCACCAGCCGCGCCAAGGTGGCCGCCAGCAGGCTGCCGGCGACATAGCCGAACAGGTTGGTGGCGCCGAGATAACCGGCCTCGCCAGCGCTGAGCCAGTCGTTCTCGATCAGCACCGGCACCAGCGGCGTATAGCCGAAGCGGCCGAGACCTAGACCGAGCAACAGGGCGCCAAAGCCGGCCAGGGCGTTACGCACAACAGGATTGATCATGGGGAAAACACACCGGAAGCTGGCCAGAAAGCCGAAGCCCTATGCTAGCCCAGCGACCGGGTGTCGACGACCATCGCCGCTATAATATTTAGCGATGGCACATATGCATTTTATGGCACGTACGCATTATTGATGCAGCCATCTACTTGCCGAGCAGGCCTTTCAGCTTGTCCGTGGCCGAGCCAGTACCGCCGGTGCTGCCGCCCGTGCCGCTGCCGCCGAGCAGGCCGCCGGCCTGGTTCTTCAGCAGATCGCCCGCCTGCTTCTGCAGTTCGCCGGTGGCGACGCGGCTGGCCTGGGCGGTGATCGCGCCGATCACCTTGTCCGTCACTTCAGCCGGCGTGGCGCCACCCTTGTCCTTGCCGATATCCTTCAACTGGATGGTCGGCAGCGGCGCTGACAGCGTGCGGCCCTGCAGCGCGCTATGGGTAATGGCGATCCTGCCGTCGCGGATGATCAGGTTCTCGATGATGACTTTCTTTTCCGGCTGCTTGCTGGCGGCCTTATCCTTGTCCTCGGCGGCGCCGGCGGTCTTGTCGGGTTCTTTCTTGCCGCCACTGAACTTGGCCGCGTAGGACTGCACGTTCTTCTGCAGGGTTTCCAGATTGCCGCCGGCAGAGGCGTATTCATAGGAGATCGCCGGCTGCAGGATGGTGACATCCTTGATGATGATGGTGTTGGACTGCAGGCTTGCGATATCAAGCGCGATCTTGATGTCGCCCAGCGCAATCGCTTCGGGGCCATTGAAGCCTTTCGGGTTCTTCACCACCAGGCCGCTCAGCTCGCCGCTGCCGCTGGTGGGCGCGAGCTTGACGCTTTTCAGGGTGACGCTGGCCTGGGTGGACTCGGTGCCGTAGCGCTCGATCACCGCCTTGACGATGCTGTCGAGGTTGGACGCGAAGTAATAGGCCGCGCCGGCAATGGCGATCACGACGATGGCGACGGCGAGAGCGATTTTCTTGATCATGGCCTGTCCTCTTCTGGGCGGTTTCCTGCCGATGGCGATTATCCGCCGCTCGCTGCGGCGCGGCAAGAGATTGCCATGGCGGCCCCATGCCAGCGACTAGGCAGGTGCCGGGAAAGCCGGTAAAGTCCGGTCAACTGATATATCAGATGGGAGAGAAAATGACCGAGACCCCGTCGACCGGCTCTCTGGCCGATCGTCTGAGCCGGTGCTACGCCTCGGCTGTCCATGATGTGCTGCGCGCCCAGGGCCATGATAACTGCCTGCTGCCGCAGGAGATTCGCCCGATCGATCCGGCCCATACCCTGGCCGGTGAAATCTGGACGGTCAGCGGCCATATCGACCGCACCAGATCCGCCCACGAAACCCTGCTGGAATGGACCGGGGTGCTGTCCAAGGCACCCGGCGGCCGGGTGGTGATCTGCCAGCCCAACAACAAGGAAGTCGCGCTGATGGGCGAGCTGTCGGCCTCGGCGTTGCAGCTCAAAGGCGTGCGCGGCTATATCGTCGATGGCGGCTGCCGCGACGTGGCGATGATCGAGGGAATCGGTTTCCCGGTCTGGTGCAGCTTCTTCACGCCCTCCGATATCGTATCGCGCTGGGTGCCCGATCGCTTCGGTGCGCCGATCACCATCGGCACGGTGACGATCAGCAGCGGCGACTATGTGATTGCCGACCGCGATGGCGTGGTGATCGTGCCTGCCGCCATGGCGGAAGCGGTTGTCACCCGCACGGAAGAGGTGATGAGCACCGAAGGCGAAGTGCGTCGCCATATCATGGCCGGCATGGACCCGCAGGAGGCCTACAAGCGCTATGGCAAGTTCTGAGACCGATCCGCGCCTGCTGATCCTGGCATCCGGCGACAACATCGCCGTGGCGCGTCAGGAAATCGCGGCCGACACGGCGGTCGAAGTCGCCGGCCGTCGCGTGATCCTGCAGCGTGCACTCGGCTTCGGCCACAAGATCGCAATACGGGATATCGCCGCCGGCGAGAAGATCGTCAAATACGGCGCCCCGATCGGCCGTGCCACGGCGGCGATTGCACTGGGCGAGTATGTGCATAACCACAATGTCGCCAGCGATTACATGGCCAATACCGTGGCGGTGGAGGCAGCCCCATGACACAGACAGAGATGCGCGGCTGGCGTCGCGCCGACGGCCGCAAGGGTATCCGCAATTATGTCGCGGTAGCCTATCTGGTCGAATGCGCCCATCACGTGTCGAAAGAGATCGCCTGGCCCTATCGCGAGCAGGGCGCCCATGTGATCGGCTTTCCCGGCTGCTATCCCAATGCCTATGCGCTGAAGATGATGCAGCGGCTGTGCACCCATCCCAATGTGGGTGCGGTGCTGCTGATCTCGCTGGGCTGTGAGGGCTTCAACAAGAAACTGCTGGAGCGCACCATCAAGGACAGCGGCCGTCCGGTGGAGCTGCTGGCGATCCAGGAGCATGGCGGCACCCGCTCCACCATTGAAAAGGGTCGCGCCTGGGTCGAAGCGCAGCTCAAAAACCTTGCCGTACAGCCGACCGAACCGATGGATGTCTCCGAGCTGGTGGTGGGCACCATCTGCGGCGGTTCCGATGCCACTTCGGGCCTGACCGCCAATCCGGCCATGGGGCGCGCTTTCGATTTCCTGGTTGCGGAAAAGGCGGCAGCGATCTTCGAGGAGACCGGCGAGCTGATCGGCATGGAAGGCTGGATGGCGGAACGTGCCGTCACGCCCGAACTGGGCATCGAGCTCAAGGCCTGCGTCGCCAAGGCGGCGCGCTATTACGAGACGCTGGGATATCCCAGCTTTGCGCCGGGCAATGCCGATGGCGGCCTGACCACCATCGAGGAGAAATCGCTGGGGGCCTATGCCAAGAGCGGCGCCTCGCCGATCAGCGGCATCATCAAGCCGGGCGATATTCCGCCGCGCGGCGGCCTCTATCTTCTGGATGTCGTACCCGATGGCGAGGTGCGCTTCGGCTTTCCCAATATCAGCGACAATGCCGAGATCGCGGAACTGATTGCCTGCGGCTCGCATGTGATCCTGTTTTCCACCGGGCGCGGTTCGGTGGTCGGTTCCGCCCTGGCGCCGGTGATCAAGGTCTGCGCCAATCCGCGGACCTATGCCCGCATGGCCGATGATATGGATGTCAATGCCGGCCGGATTCTCGACGGCACTGCCGATCTCGATACCGTCGGCCGCGAGATATTTGATCTGATCAAGCAGGTGGGCGCCGGTGCCGCTACCAAATCCGAGGGTCTGGGGCATCAGGAATTCATCCTCACCTACAAGAGTTTCGAGCCCATCGGTCCGGCCTGCCTGCCGGCGGTGGCCTGATATCTGACAGCAGGAGAAGCGTATGCGTCTGGAAGGGAAAACAGCAGTCATCACGGCAGCGGCGCAAGGGATCGGTCGAGCCTCGGCAATCGCTTTTGCCCAGGAGGGCGCCAGGGTGATCGCTACGGATATCAACGAAGAAAAGCTGAAGCAACTCGGCGCGCTGCCCAATATCCGCACCCGCAAGCTGGATGTCCTGGATGCCGGCGCCATCGCCGCTTTCGCCAAGGAGATCGGCCCAGTCGACGCGCTGTTCAACTGCGCCGGCTTCGTGCATCACGGCACCATTCTGGAGACCGAAGAGAAAGACTGGGATTTCTCCTTCGACCTCAATGTGCGTGCCATGTATCGCATGGTGAAGGCCTTCCTGCCCGGCATGATCGCGGCGGGCAAGGGCGGTTCCATCGTCAACATGTCGTCGGCCTGCTCTTCGGTGAAGGGCGCGCCGAACCGCTTTGTCTACGGCACGACCAAGGCGGCCGTGATCGGCCTGACCAAGTCGATTGCCGCCGACTTCATCAAGCAGGGCATCCGTTGCAATGCGATCTGCCCGGGCACCATCCAGACGCCGTCGCTGGACGACCGCATTGCCGCCCAGGCAGCGGCGGTCGGCGGTGTGGAGCAGGCGCGCGCCGGTTTCGTGTCGCGCCAGCCGCTTGGCCGGCTCGGCACGCCGGAGGAAATCGCGGCGCTGGCCGTCTATCTGTCCGCCGATGAGTCCGCCTTCACCACCGGTACGATCCATGTGATCGATGGCGGCTGGTCGATCTGATCGTTCTGCAAGGAGAAACGTGAGATGAAACTGTTGCGTTACGGCCCGGTGGGCCAGGAAAAGCCCGGCCTGCTCGATGCGGCGGGCACCATCCGAGACTTGTCCACCGTGGTGCCCGATATTGCCGGCAGCACATTGAGTCCCGCTGGACTGGACAAGCTCAAGTCGCTCGATCCGAAGGCTTTGCCTGTTGTATCCGGCAACCCGCGCATCGGGCCCTGCGTCAACCGTGTCGGCAAGTTCATCTGCATCGGCCTGAATTATTCCGACCATGCGGCCGAGACCGGCGCCACGGTGCCGCCGGAGCCGATCATTTTCATGAAGGCCACCTCGGCGATCATGGGACCGGATGACGACATCATCATCCCGAAGAACTCGCAGAAGACCGACTGGGAGGTCGAGCTTGGCGTCGTGATCGGTTCGGTGGCGCGTTATGTCAGCGAAGCCGATGCGATGAAGCATGTCGCCGGCTATTGCCTGATCAACGATGTCTCCGAGCGCGCGTTCCAGACCGAGCGGCACGGCCAGTGGACCAAGGGCAAGAGCTGCGACAGCTTCGGCCCGATCGGACCGTGGCTGGTAACGGCCGACGAAGTGCCGGATCCGCAGAACCTGACAATGTTCTGCGATGTGAACGGCAAGCGTTTCCAGAATGGCTCGACCAAAACCATGGTCTATGGCGTGCGTTATCTGGTCAGTTATCTCAGCCAGTTCATGTCGCTGCAGCCCGGCGATATCATCTCGACCGGCACGCCGCCGGGCGTTGGCCTGGGCCAGAAGCCGCCAGTCTATCTGCAAGACGGCGACAAGGTTCATCTCGGCATCCAGGGTCTGGGCGAGCAGCGCCAGACCGCGCGAGACTACAAGGCCTGATCAGAAGGGCTGCGGCACCGTACGGCCGATCGAGGTGAAGAAGGCCTCGACGGCGGTGCGGCGCGGGATCGGCGCCACAGCGCCGTAGCCGATGGTGGTGAGGGCTGCCGCGGCATTGGCGTAAGTTGCGGCCTGCAACGGGTCGGCGCCGCGGACCAGCTCTGCCAGGAAGGCGCCGTCGAAACAGTCGCCGGCGCCGGTGGCATCCACGGTCGATACGCGATGACCGGCCAGTCGCCAGCGGCCTTCGGCGCTGGCGACAAGAACGCCATCGGCGCCGCATTTCAGCACCACCAGCGGGATGCCCATGGCGCGGTAGAAATCGAGGATCGCCACCGGATCGCTCAGGCCGCTGAGCGCTGTCGCGTCCTCCAGGCTCGGCAAAGCAATATCGCTCAGACGCAGCGCGGCATGGATCGCCTCGCGTGCCGTCTCGATCGGCCAGAGCTTGAGCCGCAGGTTGGTGTCGAAGGATACCTTGCGGCCGGCCTTGCGCATGCGCGCGATGGCGGCCATCGCCGTATCGCGCATGCTCTGGCTGACCGCCAGCGTGATGCCCGAGACATGCAGCAGCTTGGCGGCTTCCAGCGCGTCACCGGGCAGGTCGGCCGGTGACATGCGGCTGGCGGCCGAGCCCTTGCGATAATAAGTGAAAGTATGGCCCTGCTCGCCATGGGTGACGAAATAGATCGCTGTCGGGGCATCGTCGCGCTGTGCAACCGTGCTGGTATCGACGCCCTCGGTGCGCCAGAGACCGAGCAGCAGGTCGCCAAACGGATCATGTCCCAGTAAAGTGCAGTAGGCGCTCGCAGCGCCCTGCCGCGCTGCAGCAATCGCACAGTTCGAGGTATCGCCGCCAAAACCGCGCAGATACTGGTCACTGCCAGCGCCACCGGTCTGGTTGAACTCGACCATGGCCTCGCCAAGGCAGAGAATATCGAACGCCATCGCGTCAGCGCCTCCCTGTTGCTCCTTTCCTAGCTGACAGGGGCGACGGGAGCAAGTCATCTGACATATCAGATATTAACTTGAGGCGGTCCAGTGGCGCTGCTACGGTGCGATCTGGCAGGAAACAAGGTCTCGTCATGGCAAAAACCACCGCCGCCCGCACCACGCGGCTTGAGCGTCCGAAATCCCTCACCGAACTGGTCAAGGATCACGTCCGTTCGCGGATCACCAATGGCGAATTAATGATGGGCGAGGCGCTGTCGGAAAACGTGCTGGCGGCACAGCTGGGCATTTCCAAGACACCGGTTCGCGAGGCGCTGCTGCAGCTCAAGCTGGAAGGTCTGGTGGATATCCAGCCGCAGCGTGGCAGTTTTGTATTCTCGCTGGCGCCGGAAGAGGCGGCCGAGATGTGCCAGTATCGCGTGATCTTGGAATCGGCGGCTCTGCGCGATGCCCTGGCCAACGATGAGCCCGGGCTGGTCGAGGCGCTGGAGCAGAATGTGCGCCGCATGGCCAAGGCGGTGCAGGATGGCGACATGCCGGCCTATCGCCGGCTGGATACGGAATACCATCTGCATATCCTGGCCCGGGCCAACAACCGCTTCCTGACCCAGGCGCATCAGCAGCTTGAGATGAAAATCCAGGCGTTGCGCGCCCGCGTTACCTCGAAAGAACGCACGGTGGGGGATTCGCTTGCCGAGCATCAGAATATTGTCAAGCTGCTGCGCGCCAAGGAACGCACCAAGGCGCTGAACCTGCTGGGTGTTCATATCCGGGCGGCCTCGCGCGACTACCAGATCATCCTGCAGGAGCAGGCGCGCGGCCGGGAGCGCAAGAGCGGCTGATCATGCGGGTGTATCATGGCTGAGCGCAGCCTGGGCGGAACTGCCGCAGGCATCGAGGCGGCCGGGCACTGGCGCGGCATCGCCTTCATGCTGCTGGGCACGGCGCTCTTCACCTTTAACGATGCTCTGGGCAAATGGATGATCGCCAGCGTGGCGGTCGGCCAGCTGCTGTTCATCCGGTCTGCGGCGGCGCTGGTCGTGCTGCTGCCGATGATTCACAAGGCCGGCTGGCGCGAGACCTTCGTGCTGGCGCAGCCGGGCCGTCAGGTGCTGCGGTTGCTGCTGATCGTGGCCGAGGTGGCCTGTTTCTACATGTCCGTCCGCTATCTGCCTCTGGCGGACGTGATGTCGGTTTACCAGGCCACGCCGCTGATCGTGACCGTTCTTGCCATCCCGTTGCTGGGGGAGACGGTCGGCTGGCGTCGCGGCCTGGCAGTCGGATTCGGGTTCATCGGCGTGCTGCTGGTGCTGCAGCCGGAAGGCGGCGTGTTCACCGCGCCGGCCCTGATCGCACTCGCCGGTTCTACAGCCTATGCGCTGATGATGGTCGTCACCCGGCAGCTTCGTGCCACCGGCGCGCTGTCGATGATCGTCTATCACACGCTTGCGGTCGGGGCCGCCGGCCTGCTGACCCTGCCCTGGGGCTGGGAAGCGATCGACCTGCAGGGTATCGCCTATCTGGTGCTGATCGGCGTGGTGGCGACGGCTGCGCATGCCTGCATCAACCAGGGCCTGCGGCTGACGCCGGCTGCCGTGGTGGTGCCCTACACCTACACCTCTCTGCTCTGGGCGATCCTGCTCGGCTGGATTTTCTTCGCCGACCTGCCCACGCCGCTGATGTTGCTGGGCGCCGCTATTATCGTCGCCAGCGGACTGTTCGTTCTGCATCGCGAGAGGCAGATCAAGAAGACGTAAAGTACGATTTGGTTCGAGGGAGCCCGACATGACCGAGAAGAAACGCCTGCGCAGCCGCGAATGGTTCGACAATCCCCATGATCCGGGCATGACCGCCCTGTATCTGGAGCGGTACCTGAATTTCGGCCTGACGCTGGCCGAGCTGCGTGGCGGCAAGCCGATCATCGGCATCGCCCAGTCAGGCAGCGACCTGTCGCCCTGCAATCGCCACCATATCGAGCTGGCCAAGCGTGTGCGCGAAGGCATCCGCGATGCCGGCGGCATTCCGTTCGAATTCCCGACCCATCCGATCCAGGAAACCGGCAAGCGGCCCACGGCGGCGCTGGACCGCAACCTGCTGTATCTGACGCTGGCCGAGCTGCTGTATTCCTATCCGATCGACGGCGTGGTGCTGACCACCGGCTGCGACAAGACCACGCCGGGCATGCTGATGGCGGCGGCCACCGTGGATATTCCGGCCATTGTGCTCTCGGGCGGTCCGATGCTGGATGGCTGGTACAAGGGCCAGCGTGCCGGCTCTGGCACCGTCGTCTGGTTCGCGCGCCAGGAGCTGGCGGCCGGCCGCATCAACTACGACCAGTTCCTCGAGATGGTGGCGTCCTCGGCGCCCAGCCCGGGCCACTGCAATACCATGGGCACGGCGCTGTCGATGAACAGCATGGCCGAGGCGCTGGGCATGTCGCTGCCCGGCTGCGCCTCGATCCCGGCGCCCTATCGCGAGCGCGCACAGATGGCCTACGAGACCGGCCGCCGCGCCGTCGAGATCGTGCATGAGGATCTCAAGCCCTCGCAGATCATGACCCGCAAGGCCTTCGAGAATGCCATCGTGGCGGCCAGTGCGCTTGGCGCCTCCACCAACTGCCCGCCGCATCTGAACGCGATCGCCCGCCATATGGGTGTCGAACTGGATGTGACGGACTGGGACAAGGTCGGCTACGACATTCCCCTGCTGGTCAACCTGATGCCGGCCGGTGAGCATCTGGGCGAAGGCTTCCATCATGCCGGCGGTGTGCCGGTGGTGATGCGCGAGCTGCTGGAAGCCGGCAAGCTGCATGCCGATGCCCTGACCGTGAATGGCAAGAGCATGGGCGAGAATGTGAAGGCAGCGGTCTGTGAAGACCGCAATGTGATCTGGCCCTATGCCAAACCGATGCTACCGGAAGCCGGTTTCGCCGTGCTTTCGGGAAGCCTGTTCGAGTCCGCCGTGATGAAGACCTCGGTGGTCTCGGCGGAATTCCGCAAGAAGTATCTGGAACGGCCCGGCGATCCGAATGCGTTCGAGGGCACCGCTATCGTCTTCGAAGGACCGGAGGATTATCACGCGCGGATCAACGATCCGGCCCTGCCCATCGATGAAAACAGCATTCTGGTGATTCGCAATACCGGTCCGATCGGCTATCCCGGCGCGGCCGAAGTGGTCAACATGCTGCCGCCCGACCGTCTGGTCAAACAGGGGATCAACCTGCTGCCCTGCATCGGGGACGGTCGCCAGAGCGGGACTTCGGGCAGTCCGTCGATTCTCAATGCATCGCCGGAAGCGGCCATTGGCGGTGGCCTCGCCCTGCTGCAGACCGGTGACAAAATCCGCATCGACCTGAACAAGCGCAGTGCCGACATCATGATTTCCAAAGACGAGCTGGACCGCCGGCGCAAGGCCTGGGTGCCGCCCAAACTCGTCAACCAGACGCCGTGGCAGGAGTTGCAGCGTAAGTATGTCGGCCAGTTGTCCACAGGCGGCTGCCTGGACTTTGCCACCGACTACCAGAAGATCGCCGAAACCTTCGGCGTGCCGCGGCATAACCATTGAGCCGCCGTTTGCAGCCCGGACACAGCTTCGCCACAGGTTGAACGTGTCCGGGCGGGATACCAGCCGAAAGCCGCGTGCGGATTTCGCACGAATGACACTTGGCAGGGCCGGGAGGGCTGGCTAAACTGATATATGAGATGCAACGTCGGCTAGCCGATGTTGCATTGAAAGGCATAGCAGAACCCACAACGGGTCTGTGGTTCAGGGAGGACCGAGAAGATGCGTAAAGCATTAGGATTGATTCTGGCGACGACTGCTCTGGCCGGCATGGCGTCCTTCGCGACGCCTGCTGCGGCCCAGCAGCAGCTGACGGTTTGGTTTACCAAGGGTTTTTACGAAGCCGAAGACAAAGCGCTGTTCGCCTTCATCGAGCGTTTCGAAAAGAAGCATAATGCCAAGGTGCAGCTCAGCCTGTTCAGCACCGAGGACATGATCACCAAGACGGTCAGCGCCGTCGAAGCCGGCTCGCCGCCGGATGTGGGCTTCGGCACCACCTACGATTTCCGCACCACTGGCAAGTGGGCGAATGACAACAAGATCGAAGATCTGACCGACATCATCACGCCGATCAAGGACAAGTTCCTGCCCGGTACGCTGGAGACGGTGTGGCTGAACAATGCCACCACCAAGAAGCGCGCCTATTACGCCATGCCGGTGCAGCAGCAGACCATTCATACCTTCTACTGGAAGGACATGATCGAGGATGCCGGCTTCAAGGTTACAGACATCCCGACCGACTGGAAGGGCTACTGGGGCTTCTGGTGCGACAAGGTGCAGCCGGCCCTGCGTGCCAAGGGCAAGCGCGTTTACGGCATCGGCCATCCCAGCTCGATCGCCGCCAGCGACACCTTCTACAGCTTCCTGACCTTCGTGAACGCCTATGACGCGTCGCCGGTCGACAAGGACGGCAACCTGACGGTCGATAACCCGAAGGTGAAGCAGGGCCTGGTCAATGCGCTGAAGGATTACGCCGACGTCAACCTCAAGGGTTGCACGCCGCCGTCCTCGGTGACCTGGACCGATACCGACAACAACGTCAACTTCCACAACAAGACGACCGTGATGACGCATAACGCGACCATCTCGATCCCGTCGTCGCACCTGGACAATGCCAACAAGGGCGATGCCCAGGCGAAGATCAACTACGAGACGCTGATCCAGACCGCCGGCTGGCCGAAAAAGCCCGATGGCGGCACGCTGCCGAACCTCGCCGCGGTGAAGACCGCCGTGGTGTTCGCCGATGCCAAGCAGAAGGCGCTGGGCAAGCAGTTCCTCGCCATGCTGCTGGAAGACGAGAACCTCAATCCCTTCGTCGAAGGCGCGCTGGGCCGCTGGTTCACCGTGACCAAGGCGGGTGCGGAGCGTCCGTTCTGGACCGATGGCAAAGACCCGCACCGCAAGCAGGTCTACCAGCAGTTCATCAAGGAAGGCACGATCCCCTTCCAGTTCGTCTATGACTATCACTTCACCACGATCAACGCTGAGAATGTCTGGGGCCGTGCCATTGCGCGCGTCGCTGGCGACAAGATCAGCCCGGAACAGGCGGTCGATGAAATGATCGCCCGTATCAAGGTCCTGGTTAAGAGCTGACGCGTAACGGGAGGGCCGCGACGATGGTATCAATCGCGCAAGACGTCGCGCCCTCCCACCGCTCTGGCCGTTTATCGGCTGAGGCTACCTGGGGGATCATCATGCTGATCCCCTACATCGCCATTTTCCTGACCTTCGTGCTGTTCCCGGTCGGATACGGGATTTATCTTGGCACGGACGCGCGGGCCTATAACCGGATCTTCGACGACCCGATTTTCCTACGCACGCTCGCCAACACCGTGATTTTCCTCGGGCTGGCAGTGAATATCAAACTGATGCTGGCTCTGCTGCTGTCCGGATTCTTCGTGCACGAGCGCCGCTGGATTCGCTGGATCAGCTTCATCTTCATCCTGCCCTGGGCGATCCCATCCATTCCCACCATCCTGTCCTTCCGCTGGATGCTGAATGCGGAGTGGGGCATGATCAATTCACTGATCTTCCAGTTCACTCTCCAGGATGGACCGGGCTGGCTGCTCGACCGCACCTATGGTCTGGGCTCGATCATCACCATCCATATCTGGAAATACCTGCCGTTCTGGACCCTGATCCTGGTCGCCGCCCGGCTGACCATCTCGAAAGATCTCTATGAATCGGCCGATGTGGATGGCGCCAGTGGCCTGCAGAAATTCCTCTACATCACCTTCCCCGGCGTGCGGAACATGTACATCACCTCCACGCTGCTTTCGACCATCTGGACGCTGGGCGATTTCAACTCGATCTACCTGCTGACCGGCGGCGGCCCGGCCGACTCCACCCAGGTTCTGGCCACGCTCGGTATCCGCTATGCTTTCGGCATGAGTGAAATCCGCTCCGGCGTCGCGACCGTGATCGTGGCATTGCCGTTCATGGTGCCGATTGTGGTTCTGATGGTGCGTCGCCTGCGCGGAGACAACCAATGAATATCCGCAAGGCTTTCGATGAGGCGCGGCTGATGCTGGTCGCGGTCCTGATCCTGATCTGGACCCTGATTCCGATTTACCACCTCTTCGTCATGTCGATCACGCCCCAGGCCGAGGCCTTTGCCGGGGCGGTCTGGCCGAAAGCGCCAACACTCGACAATTACAAGACCGTGCTGACTCAGGGGCATTACTTTCTCGGCCATTTCTGGACCCAGCTCTGGAATTCCGCGCTGGTTGCCGTCGCGGTCGCCGTTCTGACCCTGGCGGTTGGCACCTGTGCCAGTTTCGCCATCAGCCGCCTGAAGGTGCGTTTCGGTGAAACCGTGTCGAATATGGCGCTGCTCACTTATCTGATCCCGGCCGCCTTCCTGGCCATCCCGATGTATACGACCATGGGACAGTACGGTCTGCTCGGCAGTCGCTGGTCGCTGATCCTCACCATGGTCACCTTCGCCAGCCCTTACGCGATCTGGATGCTGCGGCAATATGCCGACAAGCTGCCCTATGAGCTGGACGAGGCGGCTCGTATCGATGGCGCCAGTCCGATCCAGATTTTCTGGCTGATCTACCTGCCGCTGATGATGCCTTCGATGGTGGCCATCGGTACTTACGCGCTGCTGCTGGCCTGGAACGAGTATCTCTATGCCTTCCTACTGCTGTCGGCGGAAACCGAGATCACGCTGTCGGTGGCGCTGGGACACTTCCTCAGCACCGACGACGCACCATGGAATCTGCTGATGGCGACCGGCATCATCTATGCGCTGCCGCCGGCCGCGGTTTATTACGCCTTCCGCCGCTACATGGTGGCGGGGCTCACTGCGGGGGCAGTGAAGTCCTGACGCGGAAGATAAAGACAAGAAGAGTAACAGGGAGTTAGACATGGCGAGTGTGAGTGTTGAGGCTGTGCGCAAGCGCTACGGCGCCCTGGAAGTCATCCACGGTATCGACATCAAGATTCCGGATGGCGAGTTCGTCGTTCTGGTCGGGCCTTCGGGCTGCGGCAAGTCGACGCTACTGCGCATGATTGCCGGGCTGGAAGAAATTACCGGCGGCCATATCCGCATCGGCGACAGGGTGGTCAACGACGTGGCGTCGAAAGACCGCGACATTGCCATGGTGTTTCAGAATTATGCGCTCTATCCGCATATGACAGTGCGCGAGAACATGGGCTTCTCGCTGAAGCTGCGGAAAGCCGAAAAGCCGATCATTGCCGAGCGGGTGGAGCGTGCGGCGCAGATTCTCAGCCTGGGGCAACTGCTGGATCGCTATCCCAAGCAGCTGTCGGGCGGCCAGCGGCAGCGCGTTGCTATGGGGCGCGCCATCGTCCGCAATCCGCAGGTCTTCCTGTTCGACGAACCGCTCAGCAACCTGGATGCCAAGCTGCGGGTGCAGATGCGCACCGAGATCAAGGCGCTGCATCAGCAGCTCCGGACGACGTCGATTTATGTCACCCACGATCAGATCGAAGCCATGACCATGGCCGACCGTATCGTGGTGATGCATGACGGCATCGTCGAGCAGGTCGGCACGCCGCTCGATCTTTACGACCGTCCGAATAACCTCTTTGTGGCCGGCTTTATCGGCTCGCCGGCGATCAATCTGATCCGGGGCACGCTGCGCCGCGATGGCGGCCGCAACTGGGTGGCGACCGAAGCGGGAATCGATCTGCCGCTGGATGGCGCGGCGGCGGGCCAGGATGGGCAGCCGGTGGTCTATGGCATCCGCCCCGAACATCTTTCGCCTTCCGATCACAGCGGCCTGCCGGTGACGATAGGCGTGGTCGAGCCCACGGGCGCCAACACCTTCGTCTATGCCGATCTGAGCGGTGCGCAGGTTTGCGGCGTTTTCAGCGAGCGGCGCAGCTTCAGCCCGGGCAGCACGGTGCATTTTGTGCCGCAGCAGGATCGGGTGCATCTCTTCGATGCCGGAACGGGCAAGCGCCTGGCGGCGTGATCGCCCGTGATCGCGGTCGACTGGGGCAGCAGCGGGTTCCGGGCCTACCGGCTTGGCCCTGACGGCAGCATTCTTGATATCCGCATGGCCGTGTCCGGCATCGCCAGTCTGACACCGACCGACTATGTCGCCGTGCTGCGCGATCAGATCGGCGATTGGCTGGATGCCGAGCCAGATGTACCGGTTCTGCTTTCCGGCATGGTCGGCAGCCGCCAGGGCTGGCGTGAAGCGCCTTACGCTGCCTGCCCGGCCAATCTGACTGATCTCGCTGCCAAGCTCTGCCAGGTCGAACTGGGGCACGGGCGTATGGCGCAGATCGTGCCCGGCCTGTCCTGTCGCACGCCCGCGGGCATTCCCGATGTGATGCGTGGCGAGGAGATGCAGATCTTCGGCCTGGATGATGCACAGGATGCCACCATCTGTTTGCCGGGCACCCATTCCAAGCATGTCCATGTGAAAGACGGTCGTATCGCCGGATTTGCCACGGCGATGACCGGGGAGATTTTCGCCCAGCTCAAAAGCCATGGCCTGATCGCCGCGATGCTGGCTCCTGAACAGACTGCGGACCCTGATACCGCGGCTGCGGCCTTTGCCGATGGCATCGCACGGTCGGGTCAGCCGGGCGGTTTGCTGCACCATCTTTTCGGTGTGCGCACACGGCGGCTGTTCAATGAAGTGTGCGCTGCAGCAGGTGCGGATTACCTGTCCGGCATCCTGATCGGCCACGAATTGCGCGGGACAGACTGGGTCGGTCGTGTGATGATTGTCGGAACCGGCGCTCTGGCGTCGCGTTACCGGAACGCCTTTGCCCTCCTTGGCATTGCAGCCGATATCGCGCCGGACCATGCGGCGGCCCGCGGTCTTTTCCGTCTGGGCCAGCTGCTGCAAGGGAGAATGCCATGATTGATTTCAATACCTGGCTGCGCAGCTGTCCCTTTATCGCCATCCTGCGTGGCGTCAAACCAGAAGAAGTGGTGGATATTGCCGCCGCATTGATCGAAACCGGCATCCGCATCATCGAAGTGCCGATGAATTCGCCCGAGCCGCTGACCAGCATCAAGGCGCTGGCCAAGCGCTATGGCGGCGAAGCGCTGATCGGCGCCGGCACCGTGGTCGATCCGGCCAATGTGAAGCGCATCTGCCAGGCCGGCGGCCAGCTGATCGTGGCGCCGCATGCCTGCGCGGATGTGGTGCACAAGGCCAAGGTGCTCGACATGGTGGCGGTGCCTGGCTTCGCCACGCCGACCGAAGCCTTCGCCATGATCCATGCCGGCGCCGATGCGCTGAAGCTGTTTCCGGCCGAGGCCTTTTCGCCGGCGGTGGTGAAAAGCCTGCGCGCCGTGCTGCCGCCCACCATGCCGATCCTGCCGGTCGGTGGCATCAATGCCGATAACATGGATGCCTGGTTCGAAGCGGGCGCGGCCGGTTTCGGCTTGGGCAGTTCGATTTATAAGCCCGGCTTTACGCCGCAGAAGGTGGCCAAGCGTGCCCGTGCCGTGATGCGCGTTCTGCAGCCGGCGAAGGCCGCCTAGAGGAACCTGGCGGTAATATCGGTGCTGGAGGCTTTGCCGACGACATCGAAATGCTTGCGCAGGAAGGTGCCGCCCTGCCGACGGCCCAGCGTGAACAGGCTTTGCAGGAAATCCCAGTCGACATTGTATTTGCTGGTGGCGCCGTAACGCGCCAGCTGTTCCTCGGCATCCACAGTGTGGATCAGCATGCGTTTGAGGCGGCCGCCATCATCGAACCCTGAGTCGAGCAGCTTGCTGACGAAGGCGATGGCGCGCATTTCGCGCACCAGACTGGAATTGAAGCTGAGGGTGTTGGCGCGATCGAGGATGGTCTGCGGCGTTTTCGGCACCTCGGGAATGCGCATCGGGTTGATCTGGACGATCAGAACATCCCGGCAATCGCAGTTGTAGATGATGGGATAGATCGGTGGATTGCCCATGAAACCGCCATCCCAGTAATAACTGCGGCCGATCTTCACGGCCTGGAACAGTTGCGGCAGACAGGCTGAGGCTAGCAGGGCGTCGAGGCTGAGTTCCTGATTCTGAAAAACCTTGATCTTGCCTTCCAGCACATCGGTGGCGCAGACGAACAGCTTGACCGCCGTGCAGTCCTGCAGCGCCTTGCAGTCTATGGTTGCTTCCAGAATATCGCGCAGTGGATTCTTGTTGTTCGGATTGCTCTGGTAGGGCGAGGCGAGCTTGGTGCTCAGCTCCATGAGCTGATAGCTGGGTGAATAATCGATGCCGCCGAATTTGAACCAGTGGTCGAGCAGGGTCGGACGGAATGGCGACAGGGCGGCGGCATCGGCGACCTGCCGCCAGAAGTCATGCAGGCTCTGGCGTGCCGCTTCCGGTCCGCCTTTCGCCAGTCCATGCGCCATCACGGCCGCATTCATGGCGCCGGCCGAAGTGCCGCTGATGCCCTCGAAGTCGAAGCAGTCTTCTTCAAGCAGTCGATCCAGGACACCCCAGGTGAAGGCGCCATGGGTGCCGCCGCCCTGAAGCGCCAGGTTCAGAGGCTTGCGCTTTACGGTCCGACGCGCTGCCGGTTTCTTGGCAATTTTTTCCGGTGCCGCCATGGCGAGGTCGTCATGCCCGTGTCAAAATGCAGCGATGTCCGACACTATGCAGGTCTTCGATCGCAGCGCCAAGCGGCGTCAGCGCCAGCGGGTGGCCCGCAAGGGCGGGGATTACGATTTCCTGCGTGCTGCCGTGGCTGATCGCCTGCTCGATCGCCTGGATGATATCCGCCGCAGCTTTCCGCTGGCCCTTGTTCAGGGCTGCGATGCGGCCTGGCTAGAAGCGCGCCTGCAGGGACGCGGTGGCATCGAAACGCTGGTTGGCATGGATGCGGTCGCCGGCCAGGAAGCGCACCGGGGCCTGCATGTTGTCGGCGATGAGGAATTCCTGCCGTTCGCCGCGCAGAAATTCGACCTCGTGATCGCGCTGCTCAACCTGCACTGGATCAACGATCTGCCGGGGGCGCTGATCCAGATTCGCCGCGTGCTGAAACCCGATGGCCTTTTCCTTGGCGCCATGCTGGGGGGCTCGACTCTCACCGAGTTGCGGCAATCCTGGCTGGCGGCGGAATCCGAGCTGGAAGGGGGCGTCAGTCCGCGTGTTTCGCCGATGGCGGAAACACTGGATGCCGCTGCCCTGCTGCAGCGCGCCGGCTTTGCCCTGCCAGTCGCCGACAGCGAAGTGATCCCCGTGACATACGGCAATGCCTTTCGTCTGATGCAGGACCTGCGCGGCATGGGCGAGACCAATGCCGCACTCGGCCGGCGCAAGGCCTTCACGCGCCGGGCCACCCTGCTGCGCATGGCAGAACTGTACCAGCAGACTTATGCGGATACCGAAGGCCGCATTCCGGCCAGCTTCGAGATGATCGCGCTGACCGGCTGGTCGCCTCATGACAGCCAGCAGAAGCCGTTGCGGCCGGGGCAGGCGACCACGTGCCTGTCGGATGCGCTCGGCACTGTGGCGCATCCGGTCGGCGGACCGCCCAAAGGCTACTGATCAACCATCAGGCGTGAAAATTAGCTCCAGGATGCGCTTCAGAACCGCATCGGCAGCCCTGCGGGCGGCGGCTTCATCCTTGGCTTCGGCCAGCCAGAGCGCGGCCTCGTTCATCGCACCGCTCAGCAGATAGGTGAGGGCTTCCGGCGGCAGCCGCTGACCGCGGGGCAGATCAGCCAGCGCCGCCTCAATGCCCTGCCGCAGCGAGCCCATGCCATGGCGGGCATCGATCTCGCGCCATTTCTGCCAGCCGATCACCGACGGGGCGTCGATCAGGTAGATCTGCCGTGCGCCGGGTTCGAGGCAGGCATCCATGAAGGCATGGCTGCCCTTCACCAGCGCCTCGAGCGGGGATTTCGCCCTGGCAGCGGCGCGTTCGATTTCGACCAGAACCTCCTGCGCCACCTGCTCGACTACCGCGGCAAACAGCGCCTGCTTGTCGGCGAAGTGATAGTACAGCGCGCCACGCGTGACATTGGCCTGCGCCACCACCTCTTCGGTGCCGGTGGCGGCATAGCCCTTCTCGGCAAATAGCGCGCGCGCGGTGGTCAGCAGGGCTGCCCGGGTCGCCGCGTGTTTTTCAGCCTTGCTCCGACGTTTTTCTTGCATACATACAGCCTGTATGTTTATACTCACCCCAACCGGTCACGTCAACCCTCATTGCCATAACCCGGAGTGTTCCCATGAAACTCACCAGCTATTATCCCGTGATCTGCACGGCCAAGCTCGCCCAGACCCGCGCGTTCTATGAAACCCATTTCGGCTTCGCGCCGGCCTTTGAAAGCGACTGGTATGTGCATCTCACCAGCCAGACCGATTCGCGCGTCCATCTTGCCATACTGGACCATACTCATCCGACCATTCCGGAAGGCTATCGCAAACCGGCGCAGGGCCTGCTGCTCAATTTCGAGGTCGAGGATGTGGATGCCGAATATGAACGCGCCCGGGTGGATGGCCTGGATATCCGCCTGACGCTGCGCGATGAAGCCTTCGGCCAGCGGCATTTCATCGTGGCCGACCCGAACGGGGTGCTGGTGGATGTGATCCGGCCGATTCCGCCATCGGCTGAATTCGCTGCCCAGTATGCGCCCGATGTGCTGGACCGGATTTCCGGCTAGTCGAGCAGGTCGCGCAGCATGGCGACCAGTGGCAGGTCGGCCGGCGGCATCTCCAGGTCGCGCATCTTGATCGGGCGCAGCCATTTCATGGCCTGGCCCTCGCGCGGCTGCGGCTGGCCGGCCCAGCGCCGGCAGACATAAAGCGGCATCAGCAGGTGGAAGTCGTCATAGGCATGACTGGCGAAGGCGAACGGCGCCAGGCAGGCGGCGCTGATATCCAGATGCAGCTCTTCGTGCAATTCGCGCACCAGGGCTGCTTCCGGCGTCTCGTTCTTTTCCACCTTGCCGCCAGGAAACTCCCACATGCCGGCCAGTTTCTTGCCGGGCGGGCGCTGGGTCAGCAGAACGCGGCCGTCCTGATCGACCAGGGCGGCCGCGACGACCAGAACCACCGGCTTGGGTGCCAGCAACGCCGCAGCGTCGCCGGGGCAGAGCGGGTCGTCAGCTGCGATAGTCGGCATTGATGTCGATGTAGCCGTGCGTCAGATCACAGGTCCAGACGCGCGCCGCACCCTTGCCAACGGCAACGTCGACATCGATCCGCACATCCTGGCTCTTGAAATGCTTGGTCGCCGCCGCGTCGTCGTGATCGGGGCGCACCATGCCGTTCTTGGTCACGGCCTTGCCACCGATCTTGATCACCAGCTTGTCGCGGTTGGCCGGCTCGGCCGACTTGCCCACCGCCATGATGATGCGGCCCCAGTTGGCGTCGGCGCCGGCAATCGCCGTCTTCACCAGCGGCGAATTGGCAATCGCCCGTGCCATGATGCGGGCGGAGGCATCGCTCTTGGCGCCGGTGACGTTGATGGTCACCAGCTTCTGCGCGCCTTCGCCATCGCGCGCGATCAGCTGCGCCAGCTCGCCCATCACATCGGTGAGCGCACGGCGGAAATCAGCCAGCCGCTTGTCGGAGGCCTTGGCATGCGGCGCGTTGCCGGCCTTGCCGGTGGCGAACAGCAGCACGGTATCCGAGGTCGAGGTATCGCCATCGACAGTGAGGCAGTTGAAGCTCTGGTTGTTGGCCCCCTTGAGCAGGGCCTGCAATGTCTCGGCTGGCAGCTTGGCGTCGGTGACCAGGAAGGCCAGCATGGTCGCCATATCGGGTGCGATCATCCCTGAGCCCTTACAGAAGCCATTGATGGTCACCGTCTTGCCATCGATCTTGCAGGTGGCGGTGGCCAGCTTGGGGAAGGTGTCGGTGGTCATGATCGCCCGGGCGGCGGCCATCCAGCCATCGGCTTTCAACCCGCTTTTCAGCTTCGGCATCTGCGCCACGATCTTGTCGGCCGGCAGGATCTGGCCAATCACGCCGGTGGAGGCGAGATAAACTTCCGTCGCTTTGCAGCCGACAGCCTTGGCGGCACCGTCAGCCGTGGCTTTCACGGCCTGGGCGCCAGCCTTGCCGGTGAAGACATTGGCGATGCCGGCATTGACCACGAGGGCGCGGGCTGCGCCGTTGGGCAGCACCTTGCGGCACCACTCCACCGGAGCGCCCGGCATCGAGGAGCGCGTGAACAGGCCGGCGGCCTGGGTGCCGGGGGCGAATTCGATCAGCAGCAGATCATCACGCCCCTTGTAGCGCATGCCCGAGAGGGCGGTGGCAAGCTGTGCGCCGGCAATCGCGGGCAGGCTGGGTTGCTTCTGCGGTGCCAGCGGGGAAACCGGATGCGCGGCCATCGATATCGTCCTTACGTCGTCTTACGGTTTTTTCTTCGGTTCGGCCGGAGCGATCGTCGGCAGCTTGCTACCCGGCGGGACCCAGTCATACTGCTCGATCTTGGCGGTCTTGCGCAGCTCGGCCACCATCTTCTCGACAACCTCGCCGGCCATCATCTCCTGGACCTGCGCGCGCACATCCTCGAATTTCGGCGGGTCGGATTTGCGGCGCGCCTCCACCTTGATGATGTGCCAGCCGAACTGGGTCTTGACCGGCGTCTCGGTCACCTGGCCGGGCTGCAGCTTGAAGGCGGCTTCGGCGAATTCCGGCACCATCTTGTCCTTGGTGAAGAAACCAAGATCGCCGCCGCTGGCCGCAGTCGGACCGGTGGAGCGCTTCTTCGACACTTCGGTGAAATCGGCACCCTTTTTCACTTCGGCCAGCGCCGTCACGGCATCGGCTTCGGAGGCGGTCAGGATGTGACGGGCGTGAACTTCTTCCTGCGGCGGCTGCTGCTTGATGAGTTCGTCGTAGCGGGCGCGCAGCTTGGCATCGGTCACTTCAGCCTTCACCTTGCGGTCCAGATAGGCCTGCTGCAGCACCTGCTCGCGGGCCGACTGCAGCTGCGCCTTCACGGTCGGATCATCGCCCAGCTTAGCCTTCTCGGCGGCATCACCCAGCAGCTTACGCGCCGTCAGTTCATTGATGATGCCGGGCAGGATCTGCTCCAGCGGAATTTGGGCCATCTGCGGCGGCAGTTGGCTGTAGAAGTCGATCACGGCCGAACGCATGATCGGCTGGCCATTGACGCGCGCCACGACCGGATCGTCGGCAGTCTTCTTGGCGGCCGGCTGCGCCAGCACAACGGGGCTCAGCGCCAGCGTGGCGGCAGCGATGATGAGGGCAGAACGGATCGGACGGGTCACGGCGAAGCTCGCTTGATGTGAGGAGGCGGCCGAGCATAGCGTTTTTCCATGCCCGGACAAGACGCGGAACCCGCGTTTCAGGCGGCTTTTCCGGCGGCTATGGCATCCAGTTCATGGCGGAGATCCGCGACCAGCGTGCGACTGACCGCCAAGTTGGCGGCCTCGCGATCCAGCACCAGACGGAAGGCTTTCAGCTTGATATCGGTACGGTCGAAGGTTTCATCCTGATCGTGCCCCCTGCCGGCGTCGTAGACGATGTCGATCAGGCGGTCGACGGCATGCAGGCGGCCCCAGAGATAGTCATTCTCACGGTGCGCCCGGCTGAAGAAGCCGCCGAAACGGCCAAGGTTGACGCCCTTCAGCGTATTGCCCCGGCGGATCGCCACGGCATCCTCCGGGCTGATGCGGTCGATGCGGATTTCGTTGAACTCGCCCAGGTCGCGCCAGTTGGTGATGGTGAAGGTCAGGACATCCCAGAACGGGAAGCCGATATACCCGACCAGCAGATCGCGTCGTGCCGCCACGCTCCAGTCTTCCGGTGCCAGCTCGGCCAGCAGGGCATCCAGCTGGTCGGTGCGGCGGTTCAGGTCGATATCCGCGGCCATCGCATCGACGATCGCATCGATGGACGAAAGATTCTGCTGCGCGAATTCCAAGGCGCGTTCGTCGATCCTTTCCGCCTGCTGGCGGTCGATGCGGCGAAACAGCAGGGTCTTGATGCGCTCTGTGGTGTCGGCGCTCAGGCAGGCGGCGGTATCGAAATGACGCAACGTGCCCTGCGCTTCGTAGAGCGCGCGTTTCATCTGGTCGAGCTGATCGGTCTTCAGGCCGCGATGTTCGGGCTCGTCCAGCTTGCCGTAAAGCTGGTTGAGGCGCTGGATCAGGAAGCTGACACGGCGCTGGCGGAAGGCGACATCGAAGCGCAGCAGGAACCGCACCCAGCCGGGCAGGGTGTCGATGGAGGCACCGGGCCGGGCTTTGGCGAAATGCGAGACGGTGTGGCAGACTTCGCGGTCTTCGGCCCAGTGCAGCAGAACCTGGCGCGCCCACAGCGCCTCGGCCGAGCGTTCGCCGTAGCCGCAGACGGCGCAGACCAGCGTTGTCACGAAATCCAGCACCGACCCGAGCTTGAGCCGCACATAGCCTTCATAGGCAAAGCCGGCCTCGCGTACGGCGCGTTCGCTGGCCTGCATGCGCCACAGCCGTACTTCCATTTCGCTTAAGGGCGCATCCAGATGCTGCGGCGCGCTTTCTTCCACCAGCCGGGCGATCTGCGGCTGGGTGGCATCGATGACGCCGCGCAGATGCCGGACCTGCTCGTTGAACTGGCTCACCCAGATCAACTCGTCGGCAATCGGTTCGTTACGCGGAATGTCGCTCAGGGCGCCTTTCAAAACGCGAAAGAATCCGGGCACGCGCCCGGTCGGCGGCGGAGCGGGACGCAGTGGCTGGGGATCGATGTAAACCAGGCGGCGGTCGACTTCGCGATAGGCCGGGCGACCGCGGATCGCCTTCATGGCGGCGGCAAAGGGTTTGTTGGCCAGCACGCCGCCATCGACGAAGGAGGTCAGCTCCGGATCCAGCCCGGCTTTCAGGTAATCCTGGAAATTGGCGGCCACGAAAGCCGGCTTGGTTTCCCATTTGCGGTTCTGCTGCGCCAGCAGGCGGTCGACTTCGGCCAGCTGTGCCGGTGGAAAGGCGCCGGGGAAAGCCGAGGTGGCGCGGCCGGCAAAGGCCAGCGCCGGTGCGTTGCTGCTGGTGAAGTCGGACTGCTCCTCGCCGCTGGCCCAGCGGCGGTAGCCGAAATGCAGCACATGGCGGTGTTCGCGATCCTGCACATAGGGCGGGTCGTGGATCGGAATATGCTGCAGGAAGCCGTAGAAGTCGGTCATGGTCACCGACAGGTCGAGCGCCAGCTGCGCCGGCATCAGCGATTCGCCGGGTTTGGCCGGATCGCCCATCGCCTCCAGACCTGCGAGCAGCTGCCGCAGCAGATGCTGGTCGTCGAACGGCGGCTGGAACCAGCGCGACCGTGTGAACAGCGAGATTTTCTCGCGGACCTCGCCATCGCCAAGCAGCAACCGGCCAAAGCGCGAGCGGGCCGCCAGCCACAGCAACGGCCGCATGTAGGCCTTGCTGAACCGGCTGGCACGTTTGCTCGGATCGAGCAGGCGCGAGACATCGGCCTCGTGGAGCCAGAGATTGCGGAAATGGTCGATGCGCAGATCATGCGCGAGCGCGCGGCCAAGGATGATGCCGTTGATGGCGCCGGCCGATGCGCCGGAGATCACGTCGACGACGACGCGAAGATCGACCTGCTTGCCGATTTCCTGCAGCAGTTCGAAATAGGCATGCTCGCTGTCGTATTCAGTGTCGCTGGGATGCACATGGTCGGCGAAGCGTGCCGTTTCACGGGCCGGACCCTTGGGCAGGGCGTGATAGGCGCGCGATGCCCGCACGAGCTTGAGGATTTCCTTGGTGACGCCGTGCATGTAGATGGCCAGCGAGACACCGCCGAAGCACACCAATGCGAAGCGCAGTTCTTTTTCCTGCAAGCACAGCTCCCGTCCGGGCGAATCATCCTGTGCGATTCGCTCCTTACGCGTGGAGTCTGGCCTGTGTGGCGGGCCGGCTCAAGCGGCAGCTTCGGTCAGACTGGCGGCGACCGCGCGCAGGCAGGCATCGGCCTCCGGCATCAGGCCGGCGAAATTCGGCCAGGCATGCGGCAGGCCATGCCAGACCGTCAGTTGCACCGCCGTGCCGGCCGTCCGGGCCCGTTCGGCCAGATGCAGGGAATCATCGCGCAGCAATTCGGAATCGCTGACATGCAGGATCATCGGCGGCAGACCGGCGAGATCGCCATGCAGGGGGGAGAGACCGGACTGGACGGGATCGGCACCGCCGGCATAAAGCCCGGCGGCAAAGCGCAGCTGTGCGGCCGTGAACCAGGCGCAACGCCCGGCATTGTCCTGCAGGGCCGGCGCGGTGCAGGTGAGGTCGGTCCAGGGCGAGAAGAGTGCCGCCCTGGCGGGTAATGGCAGGCCCTGCCGCCGGCAGGTCTGCATCAGGGCGAGCGCCAGACCGCCGCCAGCGGAGTCGCCAGCCAGCCAGAGCCGGTCGGCACGCAGGCCGAGGCCGAGCAGCCAGCGCCAGGCGGCTTCCGCATCCTGGAGCGCGGCAGGATAGGGATGCTCCGGTGCCAGGCGGTAGTCGGGCACAAAGACGCTGACCTGCAGCAGCAGGGCCAGCCGGGCGGTGATGGCCCGATGGGTGGCAGGGCTGCCGGCGATATAGCCGCCGCCATGCAGATACAGCAGCGCCCGGCCGCGTCGGGGCTGGCGTGGATGCAGCCATTCCCCCGGCACCGGGCCACGGACGCGTTCGGCCCGCACGTCAGGCGGCAGGCGGCTGCGGGTGAAGGCTCCCATCAGGGTGCGGATCAGCGGCAGATCGGCCGGGGTAACCTGACGCGGCTTGACCAGACGTCGCAGGAACCGCGCGATCAGGCGTGCCTGCAGGCTGGGCATGCGCGGGAGCGGGGCGGGCTGTTTCGGCGGCATCTTCTCCCTGGGGTAACCGGCGTCACGGTCGGGCCGTTTCGGCCGCCAGGACAGCCCCGGCAGGCTCCGGTGCCTTGCCGGGCTGCGTCCAGAGTCGTACATCGGATCGGTCATGACCACGCTTTCCCATTCTGCCGCCGCCATTGCCGTCGACCGCGCCGGCCATGAACTGCGTCGCGGCCGCCCGGTTCTCCTGACCATGGCGGATGGTGCAGGCGTGCTGGTGCTGGCTGCCGAGACCCTGACCGAGGCCATGCTGGATGCCGTGCTGCCGCTCAGCGGGGAAGCGGCGCTGGTTCTGCCGGCGTCGCGTGCTGCCGTGCTGCATATCGGCCCGACCGGGCATGACATGATTCTGTTACCGCTGCATGACCTGCCGGTGGATGCGGTCGGCCGTGCCGCCCTGGTCCGCGATCTGGCCGATGCCAGTCGCGACCTCGCCGCACCGCTGCGTGGACCGTTCACCCGCATCAAGGCCGCCCCTCCGCCCTCGGCGGCCCTGGCGGTCAAGCTGGCCAAGACGGCCTATCTGCTGCCGGCCGCGCTGCATCTGACGGTGGCGGCCAATGCCACGCTGCCGGCCGATATCCTGACCGTGCCCGGCGAGGCCGTGGGGGTTTATGACCTTGCTGCCGCCGAGACGCTTGCCCCGGTCAGCCGGGCGCGCCTACCGGTCATCGATGCGGAAGATGCGCAGCTTTATGCGTTCCGCCCGGCCGATGGTCGTCAGGAGCATTTTGCCCTGGTGATCGGCGCCCCCGACCCGACCGGGCCGGTGCTGGCGCGCCTGCATTCGGAATGTTTCACCGGCGATCTGCTGGGGTCTTTACGCTGCGACTGCGGCGAGCAGCTGCGTGGTGCGGTGCGCACCATTGCCGAGGCCGGCGGGGGCATCCTGCTCTATCTGGCCCAGGAGGGCCGCGGTATCGGCCTGGTCAACAAGCTGCGCGCCTATCAGCTCCAGGATCAGGGTTTCGACACCGTTGATGCCAACCAGCGGCTGGGTTTCGATGCCGACGAGCGCTGGTTCCTGCCAGCGGCCCGGATGCTGCAGCGACTGGGCTACAACAGCGTGCGGCTGCTGACCAACAACCCGGAAAAAGTGAAGGGGCTGGAAGCCTGCGGCATCGCCGTGGCCGAGCGCGTGCCGCATAAATTCCCCTCCAATGCCCATAACGAGGCCTATCTCGCGGCCAAGCGCAAACGGTCCGGCCACTATCTCTGACGGCCCGGCAGGAATTGCCGGGGCCGGGCACTGGTCCGGCTAACATATTGATCTGTAAGGGCCTGAATATGGCCCATGGCTTGCAACATGATGTCCGAGAAAGGACTGTCATGCCGAGCCCGATCCCCGCAACCGCCTACAACGCTGCCGCTGCATCCCAGCTCACGGCCCAGAAAGCCGTGTCAGGTGAGGACAAGGGCGGCAGCCCGATGTTTGGCAAGGACGGGTTCACCTTCGGTGACTTCCTCGACATCATCAATCCGCTGCAGCATATCCCGATCGTTTCGACGATTTACCGCGCTGTGACCGGCGACAAGATCGATCCCGGCGCGCGTATCATCGGCGGTGGCGTGTTCGGCGGTCCGATCGGACTGGTCGCGTCGATGATCAGCGGAATCGTTGAGGACGCGACCGGTAAGGATCCGGGCGAGCATGCCCTGGCCGCGCTCGGCATCGATATCGGTCCGAACCACAACAAGGACCTGCCGCAGACCATGCTGGCGGCGGCCCCCTCGACGCAGCCTGACAGCACGGTATCGCCCGATCTGGTGGCGGCCGCGCAGCCGCAGGTGATGGAAGCCCAGGCCGCACAGGCCCAGCCGATCCAGGACAAGAGCCAGGATCTGAAAATCGGCGTCAGAATGGATGAAGGCCGCGCGGCAGAGCGGGCACGCAAGACGACGGATAAAGATGCCGACAAGCCGGATACCCGCTCCGATGCCCCGATTGAACTGCCGGCCGATCTGTTCCAGGCCCTGAAGCAGACCGCCGCGGCCCAGCAGGCCGAAGCCAAATCGGCGGCCAGCAATGCTGCCACCGCCCTGCCGCTTCCCGCCGGTGCCGCCGCCCCGCTGCCGCGTGCTGCCGGACCGATGCAGACGAACACCGTGCCGTCGAACACCGTGCCGTCGAACTCTGGGCCGACCAGCGCCATGCCGAACAATGCCATCCAGGCCGCTGACGGTCGCAACTGGTATCCGGCCTCTCCGATGGGCGGCGGCGGTGTGCCGACGCGCGGTGTCGGCACCCAGCCGGTCACCCAGCTCAATGCCACCTCGAAATTCGGTTCGGCGCGCAGCACGCCGTTCCCGGCCTCGCCGCAGGCCGCCACTGCAGCCGCGGCCACGACCATCCAGGCCGGCGACAGCAAGCAGAATGACTGGGCCAACCGCGCCACCGACGCCTATCAGAAGTATTTCGAGATGCAGGAACAGAAGAACCTGCGCAGCGGCATTACCCGCGGCGGCACCCCGGCCTTCTGAGTCTTGCATTGGCGGGTTGATTGCCGCCTGATTGCGGCATGAGCGACATTCTCGTCACCTCCGATGGATTTCTGGCCTATGGCGGCTTGCGGTTCCGCTGCGCCCTGGGCAAGGGCGGCGTGCGGGCGGAAGCCGACAAGCGCGAGGGCGACGGTGCCACGCCACTGGGCCGTTATCCCATTCGCCAGGTGCTGTATCGGGCAGACCGCATGGCGGCGCCGGATACGCGGTTGCCAGTGCAGGCGCTGACGCCGGCCGATGGCTGGTGCGACGATCCGAACGATCCTGACTACAATCGCTTTGTCGCCCTGCCGCATGACGCCAGTCATGAAAAACTCTGGCGCGAAGATGCGGTCTACGACGTGATCGTGGTGCTGGGGCATAATGACGATCCGCCCGTACCGGGCCTGGGCAGTGCGATTTTCCTGCATGTGGCGCGGCCCGATTACAGCGGCACGGAAGGCTGCGTCGCCCTGGCGCTGTCCGATCTGCTGGCGCTGCTCGCAGCACTGCCGGCGAAAGCCGCCCTGCGGATCGTCAGCGCCTGAGAGCGGCGCGCGCTGCCGCCCGGTCGATGGTATCCAGCACGATCTGCGACCGGGTGAAATGCAGCGGATGGCCGCCGCCTTGCACCTCGATCAGGTCTGCATTCGGCACAGCCGCCGCCAGTGGCCGGCTGTGGATGATGGGCGAGGCGGCATTGTCCTCGTCGCTCACCAGGATGAACAACGGCACGGTCAGGAACGGATAGCGCGGCGCCTGTTCGGCCAGGAAGGGCTTCAGCGTGCGGATGTCTTCCGCATTGGCATGATAGCTGTCGGGCCGCAGGCTTAAGGCGACCGGCGCCCTGGCATAGGCGGGCGCCACGGGTGCGGGCTTGAACACGCCTTCGATGCCACTGTCGACGATCAGATGGCCGGCGGGTGTCACCACGGTGTAGCGCAGCAGCGGGCCGACCAGCGGCACGGCGTCCAGGCGGTAGGAGAGTTCCACCGGCGTCGGCCAGGGATGGCTGGCCGTATTGATCAGCACCACCGCGCCGACATCGTCCGGGTATTGCAGCGCGTAAGACAGCACGACGGCGCCGCCGAAGGAAAACCCGAGCAGCACCGGTTTCCGGACATTCAGCGCCTGCAGGGCCGCATGCAGGTAGCGCGCCTGCTTGTCCGGGGTCACCGGCGCATCCTCGCCACGGTCGCTGTAGCCATGGCCCGGGCGGTCGATGGCGATGCTGCGATAGCGCTGTGCGGTCTGCGGCATGATGCTGATGGCGAAATCCTCGGCTGCCCCGAAGGCGCCATGGACCATCACCAGCGGCGGACCATCGGCCGGGCCCTGTTCGATCACATGCTGGCGGATGCCGCCGGCCTCGATCATGCGGCCGGCCGGCGGGAAATCGCGCTCGGCCTTGTGGCTCAGATGCTGGGTGGTGGCGCCCAGTCCGAACAGGGCGACGCCGGCGAGAATGAGAACTGTGATCATGGTGCCCGCTATATGTATTTCACTGTCTTATACGGGGAATCCGGTATCCCGGATGACTTCCGCAGCGTCAATCTGGCGCGATTGCACGCCCTGTGCTGCCTGCTAATCTTGGCGGCAACAAATCCTATGGAGAGGAAGCCATGACCGTTCCCGCCGTCCTCAAGGGTCGCCTGTCGCTGCCGGTGATCGGCTCGCCGATGTTCATCGTCTCCGGGCCGGAGTTGGTGATCGCCCAGTGCAAGGCCGGTATCGTCGGATCCTTCCCGGCGCTGAACGCCCGCCCGGCCGAGATGCTGGAAGAATGGCTCAAGCGCATCACCACCGAACTGGACGACTACCGCGCCAAGCATCCGGACAAGCCGGTGGCGCCCTTTGCCGTCAACCAGATCGTGCACCAGTCCAACGACCGCCTGCAGCATGACGTGGAGATGTGCGTCAAGTACAAGGTGCCGATCGTCATCACCTCTCTGCGTGCACCCAACGAGGTGGTCGACGCCATCCATTCCTATGGCGGCATCGTGCTGCATGACGTGATCAACATCCGCCATGCCAAGAAAGCACTGGAAGCTGGTGTCGATGGCCTGATCCTGGTCTGCGCCGGCGCTGGCGGTCATGCCGGCACGCTCAGCCCGTTTGCACTGGTCTCCGAGGTGCGGCAGTTCTTCGACGGGCCGATTGCGCTGTCGGGGTCGATTACGCATGGCAGCCAGGTTCTGGCTGCGCAGGCCATGGGCGCTGATTTCGCCTATATCGGCACGCGCTTCATTGCCACCGAGGAAGCCAATGCCATGCCAGACTACAAGCAGATGCTGATCGATTCCGCTGCCGGCGACATCGTGTATTCCTCGCTGTTCACCGGCGTACACGGCAATTACCTGAAGAAGAGCATTGTCAAGGCCGGCATGGATCCGGATAACCTGCCGGAAGCCGACAAGACCACGATGAGCTTCGGCTCGGGCGGCAGTTCGAAGTCCAAGGCCTGGCGCGACATCTGGGGCGCTGGCCAGGGCGTCGGTCTGATCGCGGATTCTCCGCCAGTGGGCGAGTTGGTTGCTCGCCTGAAGCGCGAATACGATGCGGCCAGGGCCAGCCTGCTGGGCGGGAGCGCGGCGCTGGCGGCGGAGTAGTAAACGGTTCTCGTCTGCGTTGACCATCTGCTAAGATCGGCGTCATAACAAAAAGACGTCGGGAGAAGCAGATGGCCAAGCGCTACGAGGAAGTCTACGCCGCGGCGATGGCCGACCCGGAGGCCTTCTGGGCGCAGGCAGCCGAGGCGCTGCACTGGACCAAGCGCTGGGACAGCGTGTTGGATGCCAGCAACGCACCGTTCTTCCGCTGGTTTTCCGGTGGCGAATGCAACACCTGCTATAACGCGCTGGACCGCCATATCGAGGCCGGGCACGGTGATCGCGTCGCGCTGATCTATGATTCGCCAGTCACCAACACGGTGCGGCAGTTCACCAATACCCAGTTGCGCGACCGCGTGGCCAAACTGGCTGGTGCGCTCAAGGCCCATGGCGTGCAGAAGGGTGACCGCGTCATCATCTATATGGCGATGACGCCCGAAGCGGCCATGGCCATGCTGGCTTGTGCGCGTATCGGCGCCATCCATTCGGTGGTGTTCGGCGGGTTTGCGCCGCGCGAACTGGCAACACGCTTTGACGATGCAAAACCGAAGCTGGTGATTGCCTCATCCTGCGGGCTGGAGCCCGGGCGGGTGGTGGAATATAAACCGCTGCTCGACCAGGCCATCGATCTGGCGGCGCACAAACCCGAAACCTGCCTGATTTTCCAGCGCCCGATGTATCGGGCACCGCTGGTCGAGGGGCGCGATTTCGATTTCGATACGGAAGTCGATAAAGCCGAACCGGCGGATTGCGTGCCGGTCAAGGCGACCGATCCGCTGTACATTCTCTATACCTCGGGCACCACGGGCATCCCCAAGGGCGTCGTGCGTCAGAATGGCGGCCATATGGTGGCACTGCACTGGTCGATGAAAAACGTCTACGGCATGAATCCCGGCGACGTCTATTGGGCTGCGTCGGATGTCGGCTGGGTGGTCGGGCATTCCTATATCGTCTATGCGCCGCTGCTCTATGGCTGCACCACCGTGCTCTACGAGGGCAAGCCGGTCGGCACACCCGATGCCGGCGCCTACTGGCGGGTGATCCAGCAACATAAGGTGGCGGCGCTGTTTACGGCGCCGACAGCCTTCCGGGCGATCAAGAAGGAAGATCCGAAGGCCGCGCTGCTGAAGAACTATGACCTGTCGCATTTCCGCACCCTGTTCCTGGCCGGCGAACGTGCCGATCCCGATACGGTGAAATGGGCGGAAGACAATCTGAAGAAGCCGGTGATCGATCACTGGTGGCAGACCGAAACCGGTTGGCCGGTGGCGTCGAACTGCATGGGTATCGAAGTGCTGCCGGTCAAGCATGGCTCGCCGACGCGGATCGTGCCCGGCTATGACGTGCGGGTGATCGATGACGATGGCCAGCCGGTGAAGGCCGGCGATATCGGCAATATCGTGATCAAGCTGCCGTTGCCGCCGGGTTGCCTGCCGACGCTGTGGAACAACGACGAGGGCTTCCGCAAAAGCTATCTCAACCGCTTTCCGGGTTATTACAATACCGGCGATGCCGGTTTCATCGATGAGGATGGCTACATCTACATCATGAGCCGCACTGACGACATCATCAATGTCGCCGGCCATCGCCTGTCCACCGGTGGCATGGAAGAGGTGCTGGCTTCGCATCCCGATGTGGCGGAATGCGCCGTGGTCGGTGTCGCCGATCCGCTCAAGGGCCAGGTGCCGCTAGGCTTCGTGGTGCTGAAGGCCGGTGTGGTCAAACCGGAAGACCAGATCCAGCGCGAACTGGTTCAGCTGGTGCGCGAGAGAATCGGCCCGGTGGCAGCCTTCAAGCAGGCCGCCGTAGTGAAACGGTTGCCGAAAACCCGTTCGGGCAAGATACTGCGCGCCACGATGCAGAAAATTGCCGACGCGCAGGACTATCGCATGCCCGCCACGATCGACGATCCCGCCATCCTTGGCGAGATCAGCGAGGCCCTGCAGCCGCTCGGCTACGCCAGACGGGACTGACGGGTGAACCCACAGCGTCTGCGTGACGGGCTGGCCGCCTTTGCGGTCTATCGCGACCGCCGGGTCCTGGCCATTGTGGTTCTCGGTCTTGCCTCGGGCCTGCCGCTGGCATTGACCGGGCAGACGCTGCAGGCCTGGCTGAAGGATTCGAATGTCTCGCTGCAGTCGATCGGGCTGTTTGCCCTGGTCGGTGTGCCCTACACCCTGAAATTCCTCTGGGCGCCGCTGGTCGATCGCCTGCCGTTGCCCGGGCTGACGCGCTGGCTCGGGCGCCGGCGCGGCTGGCTGATTTTCGCGCAGGCCCTGCTGATGGCGGCGATTGTCGCCCTGGCGTTCAGCAATCCGGCGCAGGCCCTGGCCGTCACGGCGCTCTGCGCTGTCGCGGTGGCCTTCGCCTCTGCCACCCAGGACATCGTGATCGATGCCTGGCGCGTCGAGATTCTGGAGGAGCGCCAGCTTGCCGCCGGCGCTGCCGCCATCGTCTTCGGCTACCGGGTTGGCATGCTGGTCTCGTCGGCCGGCGCGCTCTACCTGGCCGACCGTTTCGCCTGGCCGCTGGTTTATCTGGCGATGGCGGCCATCCTGCTGATCGGCGTCATCATCGTTCTGCTGGTGGCCGAGCCCAAGGCGCAGCCGCGCGGCGATGCCGAGCGCCGTTTCGCCGAGGCCCAGGCCTGGCTGCAGCAGCGGCCGCATCTGTCCGGCGGCACGGCGCGGCTGATGGCCTGGCTCTATGCCAGCGTCGCCGGCCCCTTCCTGCAGTTCATCAGCCGCCGTGGCTGGATCGGCATCCTGCTGTTCGTCATGCTGTTCAAGCTGGGCGACAGCCTGGCTGGCGTGCTGGCCACCAGCTTTTACCTCGATATCGGGTTCACCAAGAGCGAGATCGCCGAGATCGGTAAACTCTACGGCTTCGGCGCCACCATGCTCGGCCTGTTCCTCGGAGGCTGGCTGATGCAGGCTGTCGGGCTGTACCGGGCGCTCTGGGTCTGCGGCATCCTGCAGATGGGGTCGAACCTGCTGTTTGCCGTCTTGGCCATGCGCGGCCATGACCTGTGGTTCCTGGCGCTCACCGTGGGTGTCGAAAACCTGGCCAGCGGCATGGGGACGGCGGCCCTGGTCGCCTATCTCTCGGCGCTCTGCGATGTTGCCTATACCGCCACCCAGTATGCCCTGCTGTCCTCCCTGACGGCGGTGGCGCGGACGGTCCTGTCCTCCTATGCCGGCTTCCTGGCCGAGGCCGTGGGCTGGCCGTTCTTCTTCCTGCTCACCACCCTGGCGGCTCTGCCCGGGCTGATTCTGCTGGCCTGGCTGACCCGGCAGGGGGCGGCGACTCGGGTGGAGCCGGGACAGGGTAAACCTGCCCTGGCGGCCGAGGACTGATTCCGGCTCGCAAAACCTGCCAATTTTATGTCAGATTTATTTCGCCTATTCCCTACATATGGGCGCCGGCTTTACGCTGGCAGCTAGATGTTTCTCTCGGGAGTGGTTTTTAGTATATGTGTCATATATTTGACACGATTGCGTCATGGTGTGTGGCGATAGTCCGGAGCATGAATATGCAATTGCCTCTCCCCGTTCCATCGGCCCTGACGGCTACACGTCCGGCGCGCAGCGGCTGGCATTGCGTCTCGGCCGACGGACGTTTTGAGGTCCGGCTGACTCGCAGCCAGGACGACATCGCGGCAGCGCAGCGGCTGCGCTATCAGGTTTTTTACGAGGAAATGGCAGCCCAGCCTTCGCCGGAAATGGCGCGCCTCGGCCTCGACTTCGACCAGTTCGACCGTCTTTGCGATCACCTGATGGTTTTCGACCGCAGCCGCCCCGAAGGCGAACAGGTGGTTGGCACTTATCGCCTGTTGCGCCGGACCATGGCCGAAATGCATGGCGGTTTCTATTCGGCCTCGGAATACGATCTGCAGCCGATGCTGGATTACACCGGCCTTGGCGGCGGCCTGCTCGAACTGGGCCGATCCTGCGTACATCGCGACTACCGCACCAATGCGACGATCCAGCTGCTCTGGCGCGGTATTTCCACCTATGTCGCCGATCATGGCATCAGCTTCATGTTCGGCTGCGCCTCTTTCCCCGGCACCGATCCGCAGCAGCATGCGGTGGCGCTCAGCTATCTGCATCACAACCACCTGCCGCCGCCGGAATGGCGCGTCCGCGCCCTGCCCGAGCGTTTCGTGTCGATGAACATGATGGCGTCCGATCAGGTCAGCCCACGCGCCGCCCTGCATGCGCTGCCGCCGCTGATCAAAGGCTACCTGCGACTCGGCGCCTATATCGGCGATGGCGCGGTGATCGACCATCAGTTCGGCACCACCGACGTGTTCATCCTGCTGCCGGTGGACCGGATCGCGCCGAAATACCAGAACCGCTTTTCGGCCGATGAAGGCCTGGTGCAGACCGAATATCACGCCTGATTTCGAGGCACTCTCGAATCTGACAGAGCGGCACCCATTGTGGGTGCCGCTTTTGTTTGCGTAACATCGCTCCTGAGGAAACAACCCGGGGCGACCATGAATCTGGCGCATCTGCTGCACCGCGCGGCGAAGGTATGGGGCGAGCGGCCGGCTCTCTCTGTCGGCGACACCGTCCGGCACAGCTATGCCGATTTTGGCGCCCGGGTGCCGCGGCTGGCAGCCGGCCTGATCGCTGCCGGCCGCCTGCAGCCGGGCGACCGTGTCGCCTTGGTGCTGAAGAACTGTCCGGAATACTGGGAGCTGATGCTTGCGCTCTGGCATGCCGGCCTCGCCGCCGCGCCGATCAATGCCAAACTGCATGCCCGCGAGGTCGCCTGGATTCTGGACAACAGCCAGGCGAAGCTGGTAGTCGCCTCGGCTGCGTTCGCCGAAGACCTCGCGCCACTTGCCAAAGACATCCCGACGCTGCAGCGGCTGATCGTCGCCGAGGATGCCGAATTCGCGACACTCTATCGGGCGGAGCCGGCCGCCATGGCGCCGGTTGCTCCCGGTGACTTGGCCTGGCTGTTCTATACCTCGGGCACCACCGGTCGGCCCAAGGGGGCGATGCTGACCCATGCCAATATCTGGTCGGCGACGATGAACTATTTTGCCGATGTCGATTGTATCGATCCGCAGGACTGCATGATCCATTGCGCGCCGATCAGCCATGGCTCCGGCATGTATGGCGTGCCGCATCTGGCCCGCGGTGCCAACCAGATCGTGCCGGCATCGGGTGGTTTCGATCCGGCCGAGACGCTGGACCTGATCGCCCGCTGGCCGGGCGCCAGCTTCTTCTTCGCCCCCACCATGGTGCATCGCCTGATCCATGCGCCGCAGATCGCCTCGGCCAATACGGACAACCTGAAGACCATCGTCTATGGCGGCGGGCCGATGTATGTGGCCGACCTGCAGGCGGCGATGGCGGCGCTGGGCCCGAAGCTGGCGCAGATCTACGGCCAGGGCGAAGCGCCGATGACCATCACGGGCATGGACAAGCGGATGCATCTGGATGACGGCCATCCGCGCTACCTCCAGCGGCTGGGCTCGGCCGGCGTGGCCCGCACCGATGTGGAGGTGCGCGTGATAGATGCCGACGATAATCCGCTGCCGGCCGGCGAGATCGGTGAAATCATCTGCCGCGGTCCGGTGGTGATGGCTGGCTACTGGCGCAATCCGGATGCCTCCGCGCAGACCCTGCGCAATGGCTGGCTGCATACCGGTGATGTCGGCAGCTTCGATGAAGACGGCTACCTGACCCTGAAGGACCGCTCCAAGGACATGATCATTTCCGGCGGCAGCAACATCTACCCCCGCGAGGTGGAGGAGGTTCTGCTGCAGCATGCTGACGTCAGCGAGGTTTCCGTGGTCGGCAAGCCGCATGCCGATTGGGGCGAGGAGGTGATCGCCTTCGTGGTGCCGCGCGATGGTGCGCAGGTGACGCCCGAGGCGCTGGACCGCCTCTGCCTGGATCATATCGCCCGTTTCAAGCGGCCCAAGCAGTATCGCTTCGTGCCGGCCCTGCCGAAAAACAATTATGGCAAGGTGTTGAAGACCGAGCTGCGCAGCGTTCTGCAAAAGGAAGACTGAGTTGTCCGATCTCGTCTACATCACGGAACATGCCCGCAAGACCCCGGAAAAGCCGGCGCTCATCATGGCCGAGACCGGTGCGGTGACCACCTTCGGCCAGCTGGAAGCCGCATCCAACCGCGCCGCCCAGCTGTTCCGCAGGCTGGGGCTTTTACCGCGCAGCCATATGGCGCTGGTGATCGAGAACCGGCCGGAATTCTTCGAGGTCTGTTTCGGCGCCGATCGTGCCGGCTTGTACTACACCCCGATCAGCACGCGGCTCAGTGCGCCCGAGATCGCGCATATCGTGAGCGATTCCGGGGCGCGTGTGCTGGTGATTACCGACGAGTTTCGCGAGATGGCCGCCGAGTTGCATCAGCTTTGCCCGGCTGTCGAGCGGTTCTACATGATCGGGGCCATGGTGGATGGCTATGAGAGCTGGGAAGCGGCCACAGCCGCGATGCCGGCGGTGCCGGTGGCCGACGAGCTGCAGGGCCGCGACATGCTGTATTCCTCGGGCACCACCGGTAAGCCCAAAGGCATCAAGCGCACGATCACCGGCGATCCGGTCGGTGCGCGCAGCTATTTCGTCGACAACGGCTACAGCCTCTACGGCTACGGGCCGGACATGGTCTATCTCTCGCCGGCACCGCTCTATCATGCCGCACCGCTGCGCTACTGCATGCTGGTCTCGAAGGTGGGCGGCACGCTGGTGATTATGGCGGGCTTCGATGCGGAAGCGTCGTTGAAGCTGATCGAGACATACAAGGTCACCCACTCCAACTGGGTGCCGACCATGTTCGTGCGCATGCTCAAGCTCCCGCCGGACGTGCGCAAGCGCTACGAACTGTCGTCGCATCGCGTCGCCATTCATGGCGCCGGGCCGGTCTCGCAGGCAACCAAGCAGCAGATCATCGACTGGTGGGGTCCGATCCTGTTCGAATATTATGCCGCTTCCGAAGGCAACGGCATGACCTTCATCACCAGCGAAGAGTGGCTGACCCATAAGGGTTCGGTCGGTCGCGCCACCATCGGCGAGCTGCATATCGTCGATGACGAAAGCGGCGAGGAACTGCCGGCCGGCCAGTCGGGCCTGGTCTATTTCGCCAAGGGCCAGCCCTTCACCTATCACAACGACGACGGCAAGACGCAGCAGGCCTTCAATGACAGGGGCTGGAGCACGCTCGGCGATGTCGGGTATCTCGATGCCGAAGGCTATCTCTACCTGACCGACCGCAAGGCCTTCATGATCATTTCCGGCGGCGTGAATATCTATCCGCAGGAAGCCGAGAATGTGCTGATTGAGCACCCGAAGGTCGCCGATGTGGCGGTGATCGGCGTGCCGGACGAGGATTTCGGCGAAGAAGTGAAGGCGGTGGTGCAGCCGGTCGACATGAAGGATGCCGGGCCGGCGCTGGCGGAAGAACTGCTGGCCTTCTGCCGACAGCATCTGGCCTCGATCAAATGCCCGCGCTCGGTGGATTTCGAGGAAACCCTGCCACGGCACCCGACCGGCAAGCTGTACAAGCGGCTGATCAAGGATCGCTACTGGGGCAACCGCACCAGCCGCATCGTTTAAGGCTTCGCGGCCCCCGGCATGCCCTTCGAGGTCGAATATTCGAAATGCAGCGGCTGGCCATCATGCAGCAACGGGTAGATGGCATGGGCCGCTGAGGCCGCCTCGGCGAAGCCGGTCAGGATCAGCTTGAGCTTGCCGCGATAGGTCGCCACGTCGCCGATGGCGAAAATACCCGGCACCGAGGTCTGGCAGCTGGCCGGATCGACCGGCAGATGGTGACGGTCGAGGTCGATGCCCCAGCCGGCAATCGGGCCGAGATCGCTTTTCAGGCCGAAAAAGGCGAGCAGGGCGTCGGCCGGCAGGCGCTTCTCGTCGCCATCCAGCGACTTGATGCGCACGCCGGTCAGCACGTTGTTGCTGCCCTCCAGCGCATCGAGCTGATAGGGCACCACGATATCCAGGCCATGGCCGTTCAGTGCGCGCAGCTTGGCCACGCTGTCGGGTGCGGCACGGAACTGGTCGCGGCGATGCACGAACCAGATTTGCTGTGCCACGCCATGCAGTGCCAGCGCCCAGTCGATGGCGGAATCGCCACCACCGGCAATCACGATGCGGCGACCGCGGAAATCGTCGGGCCGGCGCACCAGGTAATGCACGCCGCTGCCGCCGGGCTGGCCTTCATAGTCTTCGATGTTGCCGAGCGGCGGGCGGTTGGGACCGAAGGCGCCGGCACCGGCGGCGATGATCACGGCGCCTGCCTCGATCGCGATGCCTTTGGAGGTGGTCAGCCGGAAGCCGCCCTTCTCCAGCCGCGCCAGCGCATCGACCCGCTGGCCCAGATGATAGACGGGGGCGAAGGGCGCGGCTTGCTGCTCCAGCTGCTCGACCAGACCGGCACCGGAAATCTTCGGGAAGCCGGGAATGTCGTAGATCGGCTTGTCGGGATACAGCGCACTGCACTGGCCGCCGATGGCGTCGAGCGCGTCCACCACATGACAGCGCAGACCGACCATGCCGCATTCGAAAATGGCAAACAGGCCGACCGGGCCGGCGCCGATCACGACAACATCAGTCTTGTGCAGCATGGACAGCATGAATCCGGAGAAACAAGGCGGAAATATGTAACGATTTCAGGCGTCCACCGCTAGCCGCCGCGGTCTTGGCCCGGCCTGCCCGGCGCCAAACCGGGCCAAACTTGTCCAAACCGAGCCAAACTTGTCCTGTTTTTTGGCCAAACCGGTCCAGCCCCAGCCTGGTTCCGCCAGCCCGCCCGGATCGCGGCGGCTGGCGACCTCAGCCCATATAGGGAACGGCGGTGCAGAATCCAGCCCCCCGCGGCCGCCGAGCGGGCCGTGTCATCATATCCACGTAACCGGAAAATCACTGCCCGGCGGCCCGTAAACTCTGTCGTTATGCAGGATGACAAATACGGAATCCAGTCATGCTCATGCAGTTGAAACACCGGGTGTTCAGTTACGAAGATGCGGGCGGCAGCGCCACGATCGCCCATCCTCGCCTGCGCGCGTTGTTCGATTTGTGGGACGCCCGGCGCGGCACCCGGCAGGCACCGCCGCGCAGCGATTTCTCGGTCGAGGACCTACGTCCCTGGCTGGGGCATCTGATGATTCTCGACTGCCTCGATAACGACGATTTCCGCTACCGGCTCTATGGCACCGACCTGACGATCCTGTTCGGCTTCGACCTGACCAACCGCGTGGTCAGCGAAACGGCCGAGATGATTGGCGACAAGCCGCTGCAGGAATACCGCCAGGTCTGCCGCATCGGCGCGCCGGTGCATGCCTCGCGCATCAGCCCCTCGGCGCGCGAGCATCTTCAGGTCGACAAACTGGCCCTGCCGCTGATGGAGGGCGGCGTGGTCACCAAGATTCTCGGTGCTCTCTATCGTTCGGATGATGCGGCGTGAACAGGGATGACTCGCGCAGAGACGGCGGAGGAGCAACCACGGTGTCCGAGATAGGCGGAGCGGATCGCGAGCCGCTGAACAGCGCCATCTGGAATCCGCAGCCCTCGGATTGCCAGGGCGAGGTGGCGCGTGAAATCCTCGATTACTGGCTGCACAAATGCCGCGGGCGCAAGATGCCGGCACGCGCCGATCTCGATCCGCTGGAGATGCGCCGGGCACTGGGCCAGATGGTGATGATCGAAATCCATCGCGAGCCGCTGCGATTCCGCACCCGGCTGGTCGGCACCGAGCAGGCCAAGAAGCGCGGCTTCGACTTCTCGGCCCGCTGGCTCGACGAACTGCCCGAAGATTATCGCGCTGTGGTGCTGCCGCGGGCGGAAGCCGTGGCGCTGCGCGGGGAAGCGGTCTGTTCGCGCATCCGGCGCAAGCTGGACGACCGCTGGATGGATTACGAGGCGCTGTGGCTGCCACTGGGCGCCGATGGCGACACCGCCACCATGATTATGGTCGTGCAGACCTTCTTCTAGAGCGCCGGTTTTTTCCGCGCCGGCAGCGACATCGCCGCCACTCCCACCAATACGAAAACCAGGCCGATCCCTAAGGTGGACGACAGCGTCTCGCCCAGGAACAGCACGCCGATGCCGACGCCGATCGGGATGCGCAGATAGGCCTGCGAGGTGGTCCCCACCGAGCCGAGCGTGCGCACCAGCCGGAAATAGATGGTGAAGGCCAAAGCCGTGGACAGCACCGACAGGCCGAGCAGCGCGCCGATGGAGGCCTCCGAGGGCGTGAGCGTCCATGGCCGGTCGACAATCAGGCTGAGTGGCACCAGCATGACGGCGCCGCAGAGCATCGAGCCGGTAGCCGGCACCATGGAATCGAGATGCTTGAAGTTATGGCCGTAGATGGCGGCGGCGCCATAGAACAGCGAGGCCAGCAGCATGGCGAACTGGCCCCAGAGGTCGTTGCCGAGCTGGGTGAGCGCGCCGATGCCGATGATGAAGCAGATGCCGAGCATGCCGGTGACCGTGCCGAACAGCTTGCGCGCCGTCACGGCTTCATGGCGGGTGATCGCCCAGGTCAGCAGGAAGGCGAAGATCGGCGTGGTGGAGTTCAGGATCGTCGCCAGGCCGGCATCGATGCGGGTTTCGGCCCAGGCGATCAGTGTGAAGGGCAGCACCGAATTGAGGCAAGCCTGGATCGCCAGGCTGCGCCAGATCCGCGGATCGCGCGGCAGCCGGATGCCACGCAGCCGCATCACCAGCAGCAGCACGGCGCCAGCGATCACCGTGCGGGCGGCGATCAGGGTGATCGGCGGAATGGTGGCGACGCCGACTTTGATGAAGGTGAAGGACGCGCCCCAGAGCGTGGCCAGCACCGCCAACAGCAGGAATTCGATGGCCAGCGAACGGGGCTGGGCCGTGGTGGCGGTGTGGACGGTCATTCTGGCGACTCGTGGCGGGAGCGAAACTGACAGCACCATGCCATGTCATCATCGCCGGGTCAGCCGGCGATCCTACGGTGCCGGCCGAAGTATTGTCGGGATGCAATCGGACGTGACCTGTGAGGCCATCGATGTTTACAGACCCTCACCCCAACCCTCTCCCACAGGGTGGGAGAGGGAGGGCCCCGACGCGAAGCGGCGGGAGGGTGAGGGCAACCTCAGTGCTTCGGCGTCACCAGGATTTTGCCCTTGCGGCTGTCACGGCCGGCATGGGCCAGCGCGTCCTTGATCTGCTCCAGCGGATAGGTGGCTTCCACCGCCACTGAGATGGTGCCATCGGCGACATAGCCGGCCAGTTCGCCATAGACTTTGGCCATCTCGTCGGGTTTCGCCGTGGCAAACCAGCGCGCCAGCCAGAAGCCGCGCAAGGCGATATCGCGGAACACCACATCGCCCGGCGGCATGGCGCAGGGCTCGCCCGACATCATGCCGTAATTCACCACCGTGCCGCCTTCGGCCAGGGCCTGGCCGATGCGACCGGTGGCAGCACCCGCCACTGCATCGATGCCGAGTTTCGGTTTCGCCTCATCGGTGATCGCCGCCACGCGTTTGGCCAGATCGGGCCCATCGACCAGGACTTCGTCACCGCCGGCTTTCTTCAGGTCGGCGACCTGATCCGCACGCCGCACCACGCTGATGCTACGCAGGCCCATGCGTTTGGCCAGCGCGATGACATTCTGGCCGACGCCGGAATTGCCGGCATTCTGGATCACCCAGTCGCCCGGCTGCAGCGTGACGAAGTTTTTCAGCATCAGCAGGGCGGTCGGCGGATTGACCGTGAGCATGGCGAGCTGCAGCGGATCGGCCTTGGGCAGCGGGAACAGTTTGGCCGCCTTGGCGATCAGGCTGCTGCGCCAGTTACCGCGGCCGGCGAACAGCAGCAGCACGCGGTCGCCGGCTTTCAGATGCGTCACGCCATCGCCAACCTTGCGCACCAGCCCCACGCCTTCGCCGCCGGCCATCACCGGCAGCGGCGGCGGCGCGGCGCCGTATTTGCCTTCGAACTGCAGCAGATCGGCCGGGTTGATGGCGGAAGCTTCCACATCGATCAGCGCCTCGCCCGCAGCCGGTTCGCCCGGATCGGGCAGGTCGATCAGTTCGGCGACCTCATGGGCCTTGCCGAAGGTGGAAAAGCGGACGGCTTTCATGGCGCGATCTCCCGGGGTTTCAAGTCCGGACATTTATGGCGCAGATCGCGCGGGGCAAGCCAGCCCCTGGCGGAGTGCTGCATCGGGCTGACGCAACGTCAATGCTGGAACCCGTGATGGAATCCCCATGATGGAAACTCTGGCGGGCATCGCCTAATCTCGGGCGCGCGGCCAATCAGAAGCCGCACAGGACAAGGCCGCGCAGCCGGCAGGAGGAAACGGGTCATGGACGGCGATATCGTAACCGGCATTCTGCTGCCGGGCATTCTGGCGTTCATCATGTTCTCGCTCGGCCTCGGTCTCACCGGTGCGGATTTCGTCCGAATCGTGCGACAGCCGCGCGCGCTGCTGGTCGGCGTGGTCTGTCATTTCGTGCTGCTGCCGCTGATCTGCTTCGCGCTGCTCAAGCTGGTGGGCATGACCGGGACATTCGCCATCGGCTTCATGATCCTGGCGGCCTGCCCGACCGGCACGACCTCGAACCTGCTCACCTATATCGCGCGCGGCGATGTGGCGCTGGCGGTCAGCTTCACCGCGGTGGCCAGCGTGGCGACGATTTTCACCCTGCCGCCGATCGTGATCTGGTCGATGCAGCATTTCGCCGGCAGTGCCGCCCAGGCGGCGGTCAGCGTGCCGGTCGGCCTGATGATGGGCCAGATTTTCCTGATGCTGGGCGTGCCGGTGGGCCTGGGCATGCTGGTGCGCCAGCGCTGGTCGGGCACTGCGCTCAAATGGGAGCCGCGGGCAACGCGCCTCGCTGCCGTGCTGTTCATCCTGATCGTACTGGGCGCCGTGGCCAGGAACTGGGCGCTCTTGCGCGACAATGCCGGCACGCTGGCTGGTTTCGCCATCCTGCTCAACCTGCTGATGCTGGCGGTCGGATTCGGGGTCGCGTGGCTGGCGAAGCTGTCGCGGCCGCAGGCGGTGACGCTCGGCATCGAAACCGCCGTGCAGAATGCCACGCTGGCCATCGTGATCGCCAGCAGCGTGCTGCAGGACGACGCGCTGGCGATCCCGGGCGGGCTCTACGGCGTGCTGATGTATGCCGGCGGCCTGCTATTTGCCTTTGGCATGCGGCGGGTGATCAGCGCGGCGCCGGCGCGCTAACGCACAAAGGCCAGCCTTCGATAGCTGAGCGCTTCCGCCACATGGCTGCGCTTCACGCTGTCCGCGCCATCGAGATCGGCCAGGGTGCGTGCGACCCGCAGAACCCGGTGATAGCCGCGCGCGGTCAGATGCATGGCTTCGGTCGCCTTGCCCAATAACTCGCGGCCGGGCGCATCGGGCGCGGCCACTTGTTCCAGCAACTCGCCATCGGCCTCGGCATTGGTGCGGATGTTTTGTCCGCGATAGCGCGCGCGCTGGATGTCGCGCGCGGCAGCGACCCGCGCAGCCACGGTGGCTGAATCCTCGCGTGGCGGCGGCGCGGCCAGATCGGCCGCGGCCACCGCCGGCACAGCCAGCGTGAGATCGATGCGATCCAGCAAAGGCCCGCTCAGGCGTGCCTGGTAGTCGCCGGCGCATTTCGGCGCGCGGGCGCAGGCCAGCGCCGCATCGTCCAGATGGCCGCAGCGGCAGGGATTCATCGCTGCCACCAGCTGCACGCGCGCCGGATAGCTGACATGGGCATTGGCACGCGCCACCACCGCCTGTCCGGTTTCCAGCGGCTGACGCAGGCTGTCGAGCGTCTGGCGGTTGAACTCGGGCAGCTCATCCAGAAACAGCACGCCGAGATGCGCCAGGCTGACCTCGCCGGGTTTGGCGCGCAGCCCGCCTGAGAATTAAGGCTAACGGAGACAAAGATGCCTCACTATCGGAGACAAATATCAACAGATCGACCCGGCTCGGACCGAAATTGGTGGTCTTACTATGACCCAACATTTGATTTGTCGGGTTAGCCGAGACAACGATTCATTCGCATCGCACTAAGTATTTGAAAAAACTATATAAAATATGGAGGCGAGCGGCGCGAGCTTTTGTTGAACTATCCCCAATGGCTGCGTCACAAGGGACCAGCATAAAATTGCATGCAGAAATGGATTTATCGTACCGCCCTCCTCTTATGGTAGATCGTTCTGAGGGGGCGCGCCGGGATGATCGAATATTACGTTGGGGTGGCTAAGGCAGTTGGTGCCGGCGTGTCACTGGGCAAATTGGGGTGGAACGCACTGAAGCCGTTCCTGGCCCAGCGTAAGGCCGCCGCGGGCGAAAAGTACGAGTTACCCCAAATCCGCCAGCACCTGGATCCCATTTTCGACGTCCTAGGTAGTATCTCTTCGTCAAATCCGGGAAAGGCCTTAAACGCGGTCAAAGTTTTGCTCGCGAACCCTCCTGCCAGATTCAGGGGGGCGGGGCCGCGCGCCTGGGTAAATGACCCTAGAACGCGCATTGCCCTCACAGGTGCGTTCGTAGCCGCTATAGCCGGAGATTCGAGTGCCGACGAAGAAGAGGCCGCAATTCGGCTTTTCGAGGACATCACGGGTGAATCGAAGGTTATCGGAAAGCTCGCAGTTGAAGATGCTCTACAATTCCTGCTGTGGTCGACGAGCTCAGAACTAAAGCTGGGCGACTTCCTAGGATTCGCCGCCGTTGAAGCCGCGGCAGCGGCAGTTCTCTCCTCAGTCGAAGACGCTAAAGATAAAATCCTCCAAAAACTCGATGAAATGTCGAGCCCGGTCGATCTAGGCCGGCAGTTTGAGCCAAGTTCGCTGTCGAAGCAGGCATTGAACGAGTTGCTTCGGAACAGATATGAGCGAGCACTACGCGAACGCACCTTTCCAGAGATCGACCATCTAAATGATCTGATTGAACTGGCGACCTATGAAAAGGCAAATGAGCTTGCACATGCAGATCCACGAATTCGAGCTGACATAGTAGCGGAACTTGCGGCGGAGTTTTCGCGTAGGGAAAATCAGAAGGAAGCGCGCACATGGCTCGTGTTCGCGAAGTCAATTGACGCTTCCCGAGACTATGCCCTCGATGAAGCTCGAATTTTGATCGGTGAGAAGGAGTATTCCAAGGCTGCTGCTGCGATTGGCGAGCGAGTTGACAATCTTTCACGAAGTTTATCAATTTCGATTGTATCGCATAGAGACGGTTTCGACGCCGAGCGCACCTATATTCGAAAGTACGTAAAGCCTCAGGAAATCACTGGTTACCATCTGGTTGCTTATACGCATAAGCTCGCTGTCGACAATTTCAGAGAGGAGGCTCTGGAATTTCTAAACCAGGCGTCCGCCGATCAAATTAATCAGTGCCCGAATGTCGTCGGTCTGCGAGCAATTCTGAAATTCAACCTATGCACTTCTGATACATTTCATGATCACATCCTTCAAATATCAGCGATAAATCCACACGCAGTTCCTATCGCTGATACACCTGAAGCCAAAAGTCTTCGTATTTCGGCGTTAGACGATACGCGCCGGTTTCTAGCGCTCACATCTGATCTAAGGATTCCGCAATATCGGGACGCGATGGCGGAGCTGGAAGTATGGCTTTCTTTAACGCACCCGGAAGCGAGTACGCGCAAAACCGAGCGTGAAAATATCCAGTCAAAGCTAAAGGATCTGGAATACGCAGTTCGCTTCGCACGATACACGCTTCCATATGGCCTACAATTCGACCAGCCCGGTGTTGAAAGATTTCTGCAAAGTAAAGCCCCGATTGATGGCTGGACTCTGCCGCAGGCGCTAACCGCACTTTCGATCGCAGCGCATAACGAAAGTCCTGTGGTACTTATCGGACTAATCCGGGAGTTTAGGCCATATCTGGAGGCCGTCCTAGAACCGGACCAACTTCTCGGTCTCGAATGTTCGGCATTGTCCGCGGTGGGCAAGGCGTCTGAAGCGCTCGAAATAATTCGCTCCAAGCAATCCGACATTGCACCTGAAACGTTTGCTTCACTTGAGCAAGTTCTCACGGGCCACATGAAGGGTAATATTCTAGAGGCACGTCGCCGAGCATTTGACGAATCACAGTCTGCAGTGGATCGCCGCCTCCTCGCCGAAGAGCTTATAAAGACGAAAGTCCATGATGAGGCGGCCGACCACCTGATAGTACTTTTCAATCAAGTCGCATCGGCACCCGACGCCTACCGTGCGATCGATCATTTATTCGTGGTCAATCGTTTCTCCGACATCATCGCTTTTGCAGAAGGAGATCGCGCCGGTCCAATCGTCGAAGAGCACGTCGCAATTCATACCAAGATTGCAAGATCAAAGTATCACCTGGGAGACATCAAGGGTGCTGTCGCGCTTTTCAATCAGATAAAGAAGCGGTTTCCTGATGGCTACGATCGTAACTTTGAGGTGATGCTTTCCGTTGAAGCGGGGCGCTGGGAAGATCTCCATAATCAAGTCACCTTCGTAATGGAAACGCAGCTTGACAGGACGTTGAGCGACCTAATGAATGCGGCGCAAATCGCGAAGACGCTTCGTTCTGTTAATTCAGAACAAGTGCTGAAGGCCTTCGGAGGTCGCGCCTACGAATGCAACGATGCTGCCATGCTGGCAACGGCATTTCATATGGCTGTTGAATTAGGCTTGGAACGCGGAGGGAGCCCATATTCCGATTGGATAGAGAAAGCAAAGTCCCTAAGTACTGTGGAAGGACCATTTAAGAAATTTCCGATTGAAAATGTGGTCGAACTCGTACGAGAGGAGAACAAAAAGATCTCCTCGATCGGGGACATGATAAATAGAGCGGAAGTCCCTCTGTCCTTATCGACAGACGTCCTAAACACCACGATTTCGAATATTATTCTGGGGCACTTCTTACGAAACAAATCGAAGAAGCGGTCGATGGATGGATACCTTGTACCGGTTTTCTCCGGAGCAAGGCTGCCGACCAAATTTCCAGGCAGAAGGTTGGCATTGGACCGGACCTCTCTGCTAGTGCTTCAGTCGATTGGATGTGTGGAGAAGGTTTTCAAATACGCTAATGAAGTAACGATTGGCGCCCACGCATTAAGCGAGTTGATACACGATCTTGGCCGGGCTGCATTTCATCAGCCATCGAGAGTCGACCTCGCCAAATCGGTGCTTCAAATCATCAAAGAGTACAGCGTATTCGTCATTCGAGGTTGGAAGATCCGAGATCGAAAGTTGGTTTCGGAGGTCGGCATAGAGCTCGCCATACTTATGGAGAAGGCCAGAGACGAGGAGGGGGTGGTAATAGTATCTCCTCCGATTTATCGCCCCTCTACCTACATGAAAGAGACCTTTGATCCATGTGGGTACGAGCATCGTTTGTGCGATTTACAGGGAGTAATCGACTTCTTAGTCAGTGAAGGCGAGCTCAGCGAAGAAGAGGAAGAGGCGGCCCGACGGAATGTTTTTGATGGCGGGGTGCGTTGGCTTGAAGCAGGCACGCTCTCAAAAGGCCAGAGTATACTCGTTGATAACCTAGCCTTCGAAAGGATGGCGGAAACTGGATTGCTGCCAAAGCTGGCAAGGTTGTGCCCGAAAATATCAGTGGTATCAGACATATGCGACGATGCAGAAGGGCTTATTGAATATGCGGCAGTACAAGAAGAAGTAGCAAAAAATATTGATGCACTTCGGATAAGTCTTCGCGAAGGTATTTCATCGGGGAAGGTGCGGCTAAGCGCAAGTCAACCGATGAAAAAGAGGGATTTGGACGGCGCAAATGCGTCGTTGGTGAATATAGTTAGAAACTGCGGTCATGCGGATGTGGTGATTTGCGACGACCGCGCGATTAATAAAACTGGAACGGTAACCGACGAAGGAGGCCGAGTTGTTCCACTCATGACAACTCTGGATCTGCTAGAGACGCTCAAAGAAGAGCGCGAGATTACAGTAAATGAGCATCGGAGCTATATTAGGCAACTTCGTGTGATGGGCGCAGCCCTAGTGCCAGTTACCCTTGAAGAAGTGTATGCGGCGCTGAGCAGGTCGAAAGGAGTGGGGCAGCTCAGTTTCGAGCTTCGTGCTTTAGTAAATTATATTGATTTATGTTGCCTGCGACACATTGCTGTGCTGCCACAGGAAAAGTTCTGGGTGTCAGGTAGCACGCTGGCATTTATGCACGCTTCTAAAAATATGTGGGACGGCACTAGAAGCGAGCTCGAGGCCAACGCTCTATGCGAGTTGGGTTTCGGTTTGCTGAACGACGCCCATGAGTGGCTGGGTGCTACTGCAAATTCTGAGCAGCGAAATTGGGCCGATCATCAGAATCTTATGCGACTGGTCTTTTTCTGCAATGGGATGATCGTTCCAGATCATCTGCGTCCTTCATACTTTGTCTGGGTTGAAAAGCGGGTAATTCAGCTGGCGCTGCAGGTTGGTGTGCGGAAGGACTTGGTATCTGCGCATGCGCGATGGCTGTTGAGAAGCACAATTGACAATTTGGATGCCGAAGATGATGGATAGCGCTCTTCGTCGGGCCTTGGCCATTGATATGCTAGAGAAGTGGACGCCCACCATGCAGCAATGGATGATGGACGACCAAGAGTTTCTAGCAGAGTACGGCATCCGTACGAGACGAGCGGCAAAATTCGGCGGGACAAGCCTTCTAGAAAAAGATTTGGTCGAAAGTTTGTTGAAGGCAGCGCTTATTGATATTCAATCCGCGCAAGCTTGGCTAACCGAGCGTGCGCCAGGGTTTACTGTGCAGATTCTGCCTGATGGCGATGTCGTGGTGAGCGGCACGGATTTCCATATGAGGGTAGGGGCGCCTGAGGTTCTTTTAGATGATTCGAGCAAAAGGCTGGCAGCAGTGGCGAGAATCTCGTCGGAAGCTCTGCTTTCTGAGCGTCAGCACAAGCGTTGGCTGGCTCTAGCCGCCGAGCGTCCGTTCAATTCAACAGAGTTTATGGGTTTACAAAAGGACTTGATGGAAGCTGCTGCGCCATTCTTTGAACGAATTGCGAGTAGTTTTTTCGGTACTGGAAATGTTGATGAAAGCGAATTGACGCCTTCTAGCGCAGAAATCTTTGATGCTGTTATTGGCCCATTGGGTAATTCTTCCGATTACGGCCACTTTATTGACGATCGGCTTTTTGCGGCGCGCACATGGTTGGTCAGCGGAGATTTAACGCGAGGGCTGAAATTTATTGGGCCTACAAATTTCATCCATCATAAGAAGTTTATAGAGCGCACCGCTCTTTTTGGTGCAGAACAACTGCTTACTCCGATAGACGAGCTTATCACCCAAGGTGACATCTTCAGCATTATTCTTGCGCTCGATTTGTGTGGCGCTTTGTTAGGTACTCATGCGGATATCGAGGGTCTCGGTGCAAAAGCTCTCATCGCCCTGAGCAACACAGAGACAAATACTGACAGAATATTAGAATTATCAGCAGGCTTGGCGATCTCTATCGGCGCTATGGCGGCGCGCCAGTACATGGCTGGAATGGCTCCCTATGAACGAAGGTGGGCAGCCTGGGTAAATGCTTCGTACTTTGCAGCGGGCCTGTCTAGGTTCGATTTTGACCGCGAGAAAATGCATGAGCAGACACTCAAGCAATCCACGTTGAAGACATTTTATGCGGCCACTTTTGAACGTCGCTTCGAGCCGTATTGGCGTATCGACCGTATTTCGCCAGATGCTGTCAGGGGGATGGTCTATCGGCGAATTATAGCGACCCTTTCGGCAATGGAGGCGGAATTACCCGAGTCGTGGAGTCCTGCATTCGCTTCTTTAAGAGAGGGCGATGCCGGCTTGCGCAGACAGCTGTATGGTTTGCAGTTTGGCCCTATGGATGGCTTTGTTGTTGGGGAAGAGGGGCTCGAACAAGAGGCGGAAACGGCAGAAGGCCTCCTGAATGAAGAACCCGATCCCTTAGTAGCAGTCGGGAAGCTTCTAGGCCTTGCAGCTGTTACTGTGATTTCCCCGACTGCTGTGGATCGTATTAAACGGATTATGAATGACGCGCTCGACCGCGGTATTTCAGATGTACCACTAGCGCATATCGGTGGAGCGCTGGAGACGTGCTCGTATGTGGCTGGGATAAAAAGAGATCGTGAGGTGGCAGAACTCTGTATCCCCTGGTGCGCGGAATTAACCGAAGCGTATGGCAGTGAGGGTTTCCGCTTCGCGGTAAATGTCCTTGTGGATGCGTCATCTGCATTTCAAATGCCGGCAGAAGCGGACGAATTCCTGTCGCGCGGACTTCTGAATCTACCGATGGGTATGCTGGACAAGAAAGCGGTCGACTTTACCTTTGTGCAACTTCAGCACATGTGGGCTGTTCGGCCGGAAATCATCGGTACTATTGGACGGTTTTCATCAAAACTGAGGCTGCATAAAGCAGATCTTCGATAGAATGAGGGTGGGGGGATTTGGCTGACAGCCTTGTATATCTTGGAGATGGCCTTCCGGGCATACCCGAAGAGCTTCTTCTGGCCAGAGATCGAGGAGATGTACTTTTTATTGCAGGCGCTGGGATATCGCGCCCAGCTCCTACCAACTTGCCTGCTTTTTCAGGCCTCGTACTTGATATTTACGCGACTGTTGACAAGGCGTTGGCAAAAGCCGTGGAGATCTCCTCGAAACTGCTAGACCCAGTTCAGGAACTGCAAGCCAATCCGGCAAAGTTTGGTTCCCTCGATATGAGGCAATGTGCCGAACTGAGACGTTTTCTCGTTGGCGATTTTGATATCGCACTCGGAATGTTGGAGAGACGACAGGATGGGGCGATTCGTGGGGCGATGTCCATGCGCGCACGAGCGGTAGAGGTGCTCGGACGCAGCAAGAAGACAAACGTTCTGCATGCTTCTCTTGTGCGAATTGGTCAAAGAAGCGGTAGAGCATTTCTCGCTACGACTAACTTTGACTTGTTATTGGAGGAAGCGGCGCGCCGGCGTAGAGTTCAATTCAGGAGCCACAGCTTACCTGCTTTGCCTCGACCCAGCCGACAGCCGGAGTTTAATGGAGTTTTTCACATCCATGGCTCTGTTCCGCATCCCGGTAATGAGGACGGCGCAATGGTCCTCACTGATCAGGATTTTGGCGATGTCTATCTGAGGCGCCGACTTGCGGCGGACTTTATCTACGATGCAGCGCGAATATTTAATATTGTTCTCGTTGGTTACTCCTTAAATGATGCGCCAATGCGTTATCTCCTAAATGCGATCGCTGGCGACGAAATTCATTTTTCCGATATAAAGAAACGTTACGCATTTGTACCAGTCACCGCCGGAGATCCGAAGATCGAGCATGATTGGCTCGGCCGTGAAATTGTGCCTATCTGCTACGACGATAAGAATCATCATCAAGTGTTGCAGGAATTGTTCGCGGCATGGGCAGACGCGGTACCGTTGCATGGTGAAACAGGCTGGGCTGAGAAGCGTCTAAAGAAAATTGTGGGAAAGGAAGTAACGGCTGCGAATCCAGAAGAAATATCTTTATTTAGATACATATTGAAGCGATCGACGCCGCATGAGCGGAGTAAGCTCATTAGCGCCATTTCAGCTAAGGCAAAATTTGGTTGGCTCGACGAGGTCAATCGAATGACGCGGGGGGCTTGATATGGGCCCATCCACAGAAAATCGAATTCATCGAAATACGATCGATTTTGTCTCACGCCGCATGAACGAGCGGGAGACATTTGAATGGGCGGCGAACCTAGGCATAGAGAATTTGCCAGAACGCCGTGCGGTCCAGGCGCTTATTGAGCATAGTCGCGACACAATTGATCCGATTTTTCAGACAGCATGGGGACTGCTTCTAGAGAAATGGGCGGATGATACACAGCTGTCAGCTCATGCAGAGCACTATGTTATTCATAGAGTGAAGCGCCTTGGCGCTTCCGGGCGAACATTGCAGGAATTGGTCGACGTTGTTCGACCAAGGTTAGAGATATCTGCGAAAGCCTCATGGCGGTTGTACGGTGGAAAGCCGCCTCCGAAGAGACCGCGAAAGCTCAAGGACATTGCGCGGTTCAGCATTACGAGTGGGAACTTTGTTCATCTAGATGAGGCGGGGTTTTCTCGGGATCACCTGCATCGGGACTTGGCGGTCGAATTGCTCGATCAGCTGGAGGCGCGGTTAGTGGCGGGCCTTCATATCGCATGTCGAGCCGAATTCGTCGTACGTCCAGCTGGCCTCAGCGGTTTGGTTCGCATTGTTTTCCCGATCAAAAATGGCGTCGACGGGAGGCGTCCAGCCGATAATGATCCAGATGCCTATCACAAAGGTTTCGCTCCTATCGTTAAGTTGATCTTTGAAACTATGGAGCGATTGGCGGAACTTGATGTCGATATGGCGAAGTCTCGTGTTGCCAATTGGTGGAAGAGCGAATGGGTAATATTTAAGCGCCTCTGGGCAGCTTTGGCAGTTCGTAAGGAGTTGGCACCAGCTATAGTTGTTGGGCATTTCTTAAGTTCACTTGAAGATGAACAATTTTGGTTCTCTCACTGGTACCCCGAGTTTGCACGGTTGCGGAGTGAGCGATTTGTAGATTTGAACGATAATTACCGGGCGGGCATAGAGGCGCGGATATTGAAGCGGCCACCAGCGAGGATTCTTTCGAAGCGCCTCAGGGATCAGTCAGTTCGATATCGGTACGCGCTCACGGAGTTACAGAGGATTGAGAAGGGTGGGGGCGTCTTATCCGCAGAAGCCAACGAGTGGCGGGCAATCGCGGTTAAGGCGGTTGAAAGTCCGGTAGAGCTGTCGTCGACGTTATCGGACGTGATATCACCTCGTATCCGCGACCTAAGCGGCAGGCGTGAGAGCTCATTTGAACCCACAAGTGCAGCTACAATGCTGGACGAACTAGAAGTGGTTTTATCCGAGCATAGTGATATGTGGGGCGTTTCAGCGGCCGCGGACTGGGTTAGAGATAACTATCGCAAAGTCCTTCAGCAGTTTCTTGACGACATTGAGCAGATTGGGCTTTGGCCGCATACCTTGAATGCGTTCCTGCGGTCTACTGCTGCAAACAATGACGTGGCATCAGTAGATGCCGGACAAATACTGGATTTACTCTCAGTAGTACGAGTTGCCGCGGGCGACGTGTTTGTAGCGGCGGCGTCGGACTGGATGTCACATTGGGCAGAGGCGCTCATAGATAAACCTACTTTTGTTCAGGTCTGGCTAAAGCTGTGGCCAAACGCAGTCCAGGAAACGAACCTCCGTGAAGCGGAGAGGCAAGCAAATGCATCGAGCGGCACAGACGGGCATGATATTACAACCGCTGCGTACAACAGTTCTGTCGGTGACCTTCTCGATGCCTTTAAGAAGCTTTGGCCGAAGGAGCCAAGTCAGTCATCTGAGCTTTTCAATAGAGAACCTTACAAGCGGTTTGTAAGTGCGACGCTGGACGCCACGGGTGCTGCGAAGACGTTGGTCTTGTACCTTTATCTTGAGCAGTTGAATTATGTCCGGTGGGTTCATCCCCAGTGGGCGGACGAGTATCTCATCAGTCCTTTGCTGAGTGAGAAAGAGGAAGACTTGGTGCTGTGGGAGGCGATCGGCTACAGCAGAGGCCTTCCGTATGCAGTAATGAAAATCATCGGCGATCGGATGTCGGTCGTAGCGGCTTCTACAAAGCTGTCGGATTCTATTAGGCGGAACCTGGCAGAACGAGTGATATACACCTTATTGCTAGACTTTGTGGAAGAGCGTGAGTTTGCGATCGACCCGGCATCAGTCCAACAGATGTTACGCAAGGGCGACGATGCCGTGCGGTCATCAGCCGCATCAGTTATTCCAGATTTTCTCAGCTCTCTGGATGCGCATCCTAATAGCGCTCACCTTCGTTTCACGAAGGCAGTTGTGCCGCTTTTCCAGAACATATGGCCTCGCGATTTGGTCCTACGTTCGAAAGTGCTATCGGCAGTTCTTGCTCGTATTCCAGCTAGCTCTAATGGCGGCTTCGCTCAAGCAGTTACGTTGTTGGAGAGATTCCTGACGCCCTTCGATTGTTGGTCTCTCTGGGACTATCGATTGTTTGGGGATAGCGTCGACCGTGAGGCGATCGTGCTGCCTTCAAATCCTCCGAATGCTGAGGCATTGCTTCAGCTTCTGCATGTGACCATAGGCGTAGAAGAAGGAGCGGTTTGCCCGTTTGATCTGGAGAAAGGGTTGTTGTGGATTAGGGCCATTACACCCGCGTTGATGCGCGATCCAAGATATGGCCGGTTGGCGGAAATAGCGCGAACCTTGCAGAACTAGCTCAAATTAGAGCCGGACAAGCGGGCAAGGCTCTCTATCCAATCGGGAAACGACTATGACACCAGAGACATTGGGCGAGTACCTGCCAAAGACGATGGCGACGCAGTTATTGCTCACCGAGAAGAGGGCTGATGGGTATTTCTCATTAGCAGTTGATGGTTACGCAGAGCGATGCGCAACCTGGATTTTGCAGTCCCAAGAAAAGCTCAAGGCTAAAGATAAATCGGCATTGTTTGAGCTGACAGGAGCGGTGCTTGATGACCTGGAGCTTTGGCTACCTCTGCCACTGGAGAAAGCGGAGCTCGAGCGAATAAACATTATCCGGATGTTAGCTGCCATTGCACCGGTCGAAGTGTGTATGGCCATAGGGCAAAAAGCAGAAGCTTATGAATGGATTGTACGGAGCTTAATACGAGTATCTGCTTCTCCGTCAGGGTATATGCTGTGGTTTCCTTTTATAAATGAAAGTGATCGAAACCTCGCTGACATATACAAAGAAAACTTTGCGCGATGGATGTACTGCTATTTTATCTTGGCGCGTACATACGACGGTGGCGGGATAGCCGAAAAGATTGTTGGTTATTGTGGTCACCTCGGCTTGGATCTGCCAGAAGAAGAGACCCTTGAGCAAAAAATTAATGCCCTGCTGTCACTTGCGACTTACATCGCTGACCAGGAGAAGAAAGAAGACGAAGTAAGAGAGGTTCTAAAAGTTATAACGGAAGCTTTCTTACGTCTTTGGCAGAGCGAAGGGTTTCCGGAAAGGCTGAAGGCAAGAGTCGCTGGCCTATTCATTACCAGCGCCAGTGACTACACCACAAAGCCCGCTGCTCAATGGGCCCAAGAAACTATTTCTCGCTATAAAGTATACATGGAGGAGCACGAGCTCGTGCAGTTCATGGCAGTAGCTGTGGATTCAAAAATCACATGGGAGAGTATGAAGAAGGAGGTGCTCGCTGAAGTCCGACGCTATTCCAAGTTCGCGGAGGAGTTCTCGAGAAGAAGATCCTTATATGTCGGTGAAGTAAGAGAGGAGCGCGTCGCTGTATTGCAGCCGATAATTTATCGTCTGGCTAGATGGGGTTTCCTTGATGAACTGACAGAACTGATGACGGCCTGGTATGCGCCGCATGCTAGCTCTTCCCCTGAGAGTGGAATCTTTATCGCAACGACACTGCATAGTGGGGCGGCAAGGCTGACGCCCGGGGAGATCATTACAATTCCAGATACGGAGAATTCCGTCGAGGAGCTCACTGCTGCGATGTGCTCTGCTTTCAACGTCCAATTCAATGGCAATATAGCAGAATCACCGGAGCGATCAGGATATCCTGTATACTCGGAAGGCCCTGACTTCCATGCGATGATGAAGAAATATTATTGCAGTGCCGAGGCTGGCGTAAAAACAGAACGTCGAAGATTCAGTTCTCTTCTGGTTTATCCATCCCTGGGTGATCCGGTGCAAGCCACACTCTTAGTGGAGGAAAATATCGAGGCACCAATACTTGCTAGTTTCGCGGCGCCGCTACCTGAAGCGCACGTTTCCAGCATAGCTATCTGGGCCGGGAAATCTTTGTTCACTACATTTGAGGTCGACATATTAAAAGCAGCGGCGAAGAAGTATGGCTGGCGTTGCACTGTGGTTGAAGAAGACGATGGTCGTCAGTTCAAAGAGTTCTATGAGGACGGCGAGCCCGATGTTCTGTGGGTAATTGGGCATGGTGCTTTCGATTACCATTCGTCAAGTAGCAGTGGCATCATCCTGGGTGACTCAACGCTACTGCCCATGACAGAGGCAGCAAAATTCCAATTGCGTCGCACTACGCGCCGCCTCGCGATACTGAACATATGCTCGAGCGGCACTGCTCAAGTCCGAGGGAGCATTTCAAAGCTCGGCCTGGCTCAAGAAGTGGTTTCGAGTGAGCAGGCGGTTATTGCAAATCAATGGCCTATTCGGCCTATTGCGGGGATCGCCTATACAGCGGTCTTGGCGTCAAAGCTCGGGCAGAAATTGGATTACTTGAGTGCCCATTCCGCGGCCATCGAGGCCTTGGCTCGTCCCGAAAGATTGGCGGCAGACTTGCGGGATATCTACGCGGATCAGGACCAAGCGATCGATCAGATCGAGCGGCAACAAGAAGAATTTGCGAACATACTGCACTGGGGTGCTCCAGCATTTTTTACCTAAGAAGCACCGAGCCGGGCAGTCATCGTCCGGCTCTTATATTTGCTTCCACATCGCGGAAGGGTTGCGGGTCTGAGATCTTGTCGTCATTCAGTTATTCCGGAGAGGAACCAGACTTAGGGTCAAATTTTCCGTCTTCAGCAGTACCGCCAACATCGAGCAAAGCTCGCGTACTGTCGGTTCTCGGCTTAGATTAAGAATCTGGCCCAATCGTCGCTCGGATATGCCGGAGTTAGCGGCGAGGGTTCTTCGAGTACTTGTCGAATCAACATAATTGCGCAGCATTTCCATTGATACCTCAAGCTCGTTCGACTGAAGGGCTAATATCGCATTCTTCAAAAGACCTTTGCGAAAGGCACCGTCGCGTCGTGCACGTTCTATTACGGTGGTCCGGTATTGCTTCACCGCTTTCATAGGATTTCCGAAATTGCAGTCAAAACGGGCATTGGAACTTTCCAACCCTCAGAAGAAATCTGACGAAGAATGCTGGTTAAGGCCGATACCGGTACTCCGTGTTCTTTGCAGAAATCGACCATCAGCTCCGCCTCAACACTCATAAACAATTCATACACCTGAGGACATTTGGCGTCAGCGCACGATAAGCGATCAGCGAGATCCTTGGCGGTGATCTTCTGCCGATAAGGCGCATTCACGGTTCCAAGAACCAGTTTATCTGTCCAAGCCTTGTTCCAGATAACCAAACCCTTCTCCTAATATATGATGCACCCCGTGTGACGATGCGAACAGAAGTTTGTAGACTAAGCAAGGTGGACTCGCGGGCATGAGGTGAATAATGACCGACATCATCGGCATTGATGACACCAAACGGCGCATTGGTCGGACGTATAGAAGTGCATCTGGAGTTTTTGCGACCGAGTTCGGCTTCGATCGTGGCGCACCTCAACCCTTACTTCACTACGAAAGTGCGCTTGAGCGTAAAGTGCTGTTGATCCTGGATATTTGGCCGACGCTCCAAGAGCTTGAAACGCAGCCGGTGACGATAAAATACAGGCATAAAGATAGAATTAGATCCTACACACCGGATATACGCGCGCGATTTTCAGCCCATCCTATCCCTTCGTTCGTGCCATCTTTGCACTGCCTTTTCGAAGTTAAGTATCAGGCGGATTTAGACGGAAGAAACATTCAGCAAAAAGAAAAGCACGGCGTTGGCGGAGAGTGGGCAGCGGCGAATGGGATGGGATTTGCAACCATAACCGAAGAGGAAATACCGCAAAATCTTCTGCTGAATGCCCAGAAAATACGACATATCGGTAGAGAGCATTGGATGCGAAAAGAAAATACCCACGTACCCGGTTGTAATGAGGACACTGCCATTACCGCAGCAATAAGGTCGGTGATGTCTGATGTGCGGAAGAATCATGGTTCAACGATTGCAGATATTGTAAAATCATCAGCAATCGAGTCTTGGCTTGTGCGTCGGGCTGTACTCACGTTGCTGTACCGACGTCTTATCGCTGTCGATCTAATGCAGCCGATAAGCGACGAGGCAAGAATACTCGCGGGCCCTATCTAGAATCATTGAGGTTCTGGGTGACTCTAAAGCGACTAACCCCAGGTTCGCGGCTGTACCTCAAGGGCGACACTGTCGAAGTTGTCCGCGCACTCGACACATCGAATATTTTAATTCGACATCTGGGTCGTAAAGAACTTTTGCAGGTCGGGATTGAACAAGTTTCATCTCTACCGCCGAAAAAGGCTTCCGAACGTGGGTCAGGAGTGGCGGATACGACATTCGAGACTGACGAACAGCGGATCGAAGCTGAACGCCTTTACGGTATTCTTGGGCCAATCCTCAACGGAGAGAAAACAACTCTCTTGGACAAGAAGTCCGCTGCGCAGCAACTAGGTGTAAGCCTAACGACTATTTATAGAATGGCGCGGAGGTATTCTGTCACTGGGAGTGTGATATCGCTCTTGTCGCCGACAAGGAAAGGCAAGCGTCGTCGAGTGCGGCTTAGCCCGGAAGTAAACGCAATAATAAATTACCAAATCGAGAATACCTATCTTACGAATCAACAAGTGCCAGTTACAAGGCTTCACCTGGAAATATGGAAATCCTGCCTAAAAGCCGGATTGAAAGCCCCTACATATTTCACCATCAGAAACAGAGTAAGTCGGCTAGACCCGTTCAGTGTTCTTCTAAGACGAAAAGGTGCCCGGGCGGCGCGTCAGGCGTTTAAGGTGATGCCCGGAAAGCACCCTCGCCCCGTCGCCCCGTTGGCGGACGTAGAGATAGATCACACGCTGATGGATGTATTCGCCGTCGATGATGTGGACCGTAAGCCGATCGGGAGGCCTTGGATCACTATCGCGATAGACCTCTATTCGCGTTGTATCGCGGGGTATTACCTATCGTTAGATCCAGTCGGCAGCCTAAGCACAGGCCTGTGCCTTCATGACATGTTCATAGATAAAGCGCGGCGACTAAAGAGTTTGGGAGTTCCGGGTGTGTGGCCGGTAAGGGGGCGCCCAGGTCTTTTGAGGACCGATAGTGCCATGGAGTTCCGCGGTGCGGCCCTTAGATCACTCGCAACGATGTTCGGATTCGAGATTGCATGGCGGCCAGGTGAGAAGCCTGAGTATGGCGGCCACATTGAGAGGATGATGGGCACTATCGCCAACGAAATGCATATTCTCCCGGGCACAACAAGATCGAACTATAGAGAGCTTGGCGAATATGATCCGGCAAAACACGCGGCCTACACCTTGAAGGAATTGGACGCGTACATCGCAGATTTTCTGACCAATGTTTATCACGCGAAGCCGCATTCAATGCTTGATGGTAAGGCGCCTGCACAAGTTGCGTGGGATGGATACTTTGGAAAAGATGGCTGCGGAATGCCCGACGATTTTGAAGACACAGAGGAGTTCAAGATCAACTTCATGCCGTATGAAACGCGGCAAATCGAGACCTATGGAATAAAGCTGAATAAGCTTTCGTATTGGGCGCCCGAGCTTGATCTAATATTCCGACGCGAGCGTCAGTCGAATGAAAGAGTAATAGTCCGACACGATCCGCGAAATATAGAGACGATCTGGGTGCAGGATCGAACTAACAAAAGATACCTAGAGGTCGGCTTGGCCAACAAGCAAATCCGGCCAATGAGCCTCTGGGAATTGAAGGCAATGCAGCGAGAGATGGCTACGGCTGGTAATGAGTTCGACGAACAGGCGTTGTTGCAGGCCCAGGACCGTCTTGAGGAACGGAAGAATACAGCCAAGGCTGCCACTTTAAGTCAGAAAGAGCAAAAGGCAGTCCGCCGCCAGGGGCAACGTAGGCGGACTCATGTTGAGCAGAAGATCAGCGCCGTGAACAACAAGAAGATATCCATCGAGGAATTGCCCCAGGAGGACGTTGTGGCACCTTACTCGATACGTCATGTCAGATAATCTAGGTCATCTTGATGAGCTATGCGCGGGTTGGTTGGATTTGCCCGCCAAGAACAGGATTGAATCCATTTGGCCGAGGATTTGGATCGGCTACCCTGCGGCAGACCGCCTTCATGCTGCGCTTAGCGACTATCTGACGCGGCCAAAGCAAACACGGCCGCCGTGTTTACTGATATGGGGTAAAACAAATAATGGAAAGACGATGATCGTTGACGAGTTTGCTCGCCGCAATCCGCGCAGGGCAAACCCCCAAGAGGAAATTGATGTAATTCCTGTGCTACTGGTCAACGCTCCACTCAAAGGGAGTGAGCGTCGTTTCTGGAATGCTGTGCTGGAGGCCTTAGGAACTCCATTCTTTAGGCCTACCGAGTCAGTAGCATCGCTGGAAGCAAAAGCGTTGCATCTGCTTCTGCTTTGCTCAGTCAGAGTGATTATTATAGACGAAATCCACAACATTCTTACTGGGACAAAAGCTCAGCAGAATGAGTTTCTGACTCTCCTAAAAGAGTTGGGTAATCGACTTAAAATTCCGATCATCACCGTCGGTACGGAGGCTGCGCTGAATGCCATTAGTGCAGAGCCCCAGCTCTATACAAGGTTTCGGGCAATCCAGCTTCGTGAATGGGATTACTCGGACGAGTATCGGCAGATGTTGGCTACATTTGAGCGCATGATACCACTGCGCGAGCCGTCTAACCTGTCGTCCTCACGGATGTCGCGTCTAATATTTGAGCGTGCCGGAGGTTTGTTCGGCGAGGTCTCTGCGTTGTTGTTCGATTGTGCGCGATATGCGACGCGTGAAGGGGTGTCCGCCATTACGGTTGACGTGATTGAACAGGTGGAATTTGTTTCGATCGCCGAGCGCCGCAAGGCGCTCAACCCATATTAGTTCTATGTGGCCAGTTCGATTAAAGCCGCTGGATGGCGAATCGTTTTCATCCTGGGTGGTCCGGACGGCAGCAGCGCAGCAAATCAATCCACAAACCTTAGTATTTAAACTAACGAATAATCCTCAGGCACTTGCCAGAGATTTGGATGTACATCCGAACGAGAAATTATGCGATGAGCTGGAGAAAGGTGCCGGCGTTAAGCGCCAAGACATCGAGGCAACTACTGCGCTTAGCTACGTTGGGGTCCTATTTGAGGGCTTCAAACAAGGTACGGCAGCGCCGTTCATTCTTCACGCGGGTGTATTCCATCGGGACAGGATGAAGGGTGGACAGCAGTATTGCCCGCGGTGCCTAGCGGAAGGAAAGGCATATTTTCGGTTAGCGTGGCGACTGTCTTTCAATGTGGCTTGTCTGAAGCATCGGAACGAACTTGTCGAACGGTGTTTAACGTGCGAGCGACCTGTGGCCCTATTCCGGGTCAAGTCAAAGAATGCGAGTCTAGTAGAGTGTTGGAATTGCGGCGCTGACCTTTCTGCGCAGAGGGTCGAAGCCGCATGCGGCGCCAATCTTGAAATTCAGAGACAAATATTAGACGCGATTTCTGAAGGCGGCGTTCTGATGGGCGCAGACCATCTGCAGTGTTTGCAATACGTTGGAGTGCTGAGGGCGTTGCAAAGCCTGGTGATCGGAAGAAATGGACATAGATTTTCAGAAATCGGCGGTGTTTCAGTTGCGCGTCGCTGGTCTCGTAGAGAGTTCGATAAGTTGGAATTGAATGAACGTGCGATCGTCATGAGGGTGGTGCATCACCTGGTTGAGCAATGGCCGAATCGCCTGATTGAGGCCTGCGAGCGAGCGGGGCTAAAGTCGTCGGCGTTCGGCGAAGTTAAGAGACTACCTTACGCGCTGGCCCGGCCAGTGCGAGAGCACTTGTATGCGCCGACATATCGCTTGTCGCTTAAGGAGTTCTCGGCAGCGCGCACGCTCTTGTATAAGCGCGGCATAAAGCCGACCGCCGTTGAACTAAGTTGCCTGATGGGAATCCATCGAGGGCATGAAGGTCTTAGAAGGTTTATTACGCGCGGGCGCTAAAAAACACGTCTGCTATAATTTGGGCTGCGACTCGTCTGAGGTATTCTGCATGTATCAGAATCCGCGCAGCTTTGGCGACGAAGTACGGTTGGCAAATGCTCATCCGTCTGTACGGGCAGCCGACTTCTTTAGTGGCGGTCCAATAAAAACTCAGCGCTTGATCGGGGAAACCTGCGAGTCTTGGCTCGCTCGACATTCGGTCCGTTGTCGCCTTCCATTTTCCGAAGTGTTCCAAGGCATTTTTGGCTTGGATGCATTGAGAAAGTATGCGCCGCATCGAATGGATCGAGACCTGCCATATTGCGAGCGGGGTCGCGCTGAAAAATTCTTTGACTGGGTGTTAGATGATCGCCAGTTTTCGGCGTGGGCACTGAGAAAGTATGATCAAAGTCTCGGCGAACGCTTCTGTGTCCAATGTTTAGCAAATGACGAAGTGCCCTACTTTCGGGAGCAATGGAAATTTGCATTTCTGGAGGGATGTGGTGAGCACTCATTGCGTTTCGCATACAAATGCGGGCAATGCTCAACTCCACTGAGGGCACTATATTTATTCAATGCCGGCACGACTCCATTTGAGTGCGGCCGAAATCTCGGGGCACGCTGTCCGAGGTGCGGCGTCTCAATGAAGGAAATGGGCGGTACCGAGCTGCTCCCTCATGAGGCAGACATCGCCAGAAAGTTTACGGTGGCATACTGGGATGAAGTAGCAGGACCGGGTGCTGTGACGGGCTTCACCTTGTCCGCATTGCTCAGAGCGGTTCTGGATGACTTTCGACCGCTTGGAGATCACCCAGTTAGCAACGTCCAAGTTGTACTTGGCCTATCCGGGCGCATCCCTTTGCAGCGGTACTGGATCTTTGCGAGCGCCTTGAAGGCTGCGACGGCACATCCCGAGATATTAGCTTCACGAGAGCGCGACCAAGCGGCGGCGGATGAATGGAGCAGGCAATACCTGAAAATCCTAGATCAGACCATAAGTGCCGCTTACGACTCGGGGCTTATTCAAAACACCGGTCTACTTAGGAAGAAAAAACACCATTAGTTCTAAGGTGTTACCAGTTAAGCCATCATTTGCCTTCGCAAACCTTCATTCTCACCGCCGCCGATCAGCGCCGCCATCGACGCAGAATGATGCGGCGATCTGTAGGGCCGTTTGCGGGTGAGCCGGCCATCGGCGATCTGGCCGGCCAGCGAGGCGATCATGCTGACTTCCAGGATCTCCGGCATTAGGTAGCAAACGCACCTGCGTTAAGCCGCCTTCTGCCCGAGGAGACTCGGAATGAAGTGGTTATGTGCTGCGATTGTAATGCTTGTGGTCGTAGGGCTGGTAAACGGGGAGTGTGTTGGTGGACAAAAGAACCCTTCTGAAGAAGCGGTGCGTTTGCCACTGCGCTTTGTCTCCGACGCTAAAAACGTCGCTGTAAACAAGTTTTCCGTAAATCCAGATATATTCTTCTTTTCTAATTATCTTCTGAACATCCCCTATTGTAATCGCCCCTCTATCTACGGTGTGGGTCATCGCTACAGTTTCCTCACCTCCGCCGTAGGTATCTCCAATCTGTGGCAACAACAGATTCTTAAAAAGTGGATAGTCGGGCGGCTCACGCGAGACACTGCAACCAAGTTCTATTTCGATCAAAGTACCGGGCGTTTTTCCGTAATTCTTGAATCTGAAATAGATTGTCGTTTTACCGCTGACCCCACCATTAGGGGTGTTCTCATGCATTTGAGCGGTTTGGATGGCGTTATGAGTGTCAATGGTGAGATTCTTCACAAAGAATCTGGCGCGCTCCGCAGCAACGGTGGCGCTGGCCGTATCAACGGCGGCTTTAACAGCGGTTTCGTTTTGTCTGAGAGTCTTGCGTATATACCAGATACCGATAGCCGCTATGATCGTCTGCAGCATAACGGCCCAGAACATCGCCCGCGCCCACCAAGCCATGTCTTGCTGGGCGGCAAGATCGTCCTTCTCGCGCTGTGTTTTGTCGGCGGAATCGTCCTTAGCGGCCTCGGTTTCCAGCGCTCCAGTGACGCGGCGGATAAAATGCAGCAAGAGGGCCGGCGATATTCGGTCCCAGGTTTCCTCTGGTTCTGTTGTTATATGGGCGGTGCCGGTCTGGCCGCTCTGGCTTTCACTTGCGGATTGAGCGTGTACTACGGCTATCGGTGACAGCCACAGAGATGCAATTAGGTATCCTCTAACCGCAACGTTGTGCAGCCAATCGCGCTTAGACATTGAATAAAGAATGCAGCTGTGAATCCCCCACGGCTGATCTTATTGGCGATGTTCCGCTCTGTCTCCGGGATTCCCATGGCCGAAAGTTTCTCGGCCAATTCCCGATAGCCCAGCCCCCGGCGCTTCAATTCGGCTTTCAGCAGGCCTTTAACCCGTTCCGTCCACTCTGCATCCGGCATATTAACCTCCGTTAATGACAAATATCATCATATCCGATGTATTTACCATTGACAATGGGGTGTATCATCACCATATTCGATGCATAAACATCGAAAACGGTGATGAAAATGACACAGCACTTCCTTCTTTCCAAAGCCGCCCGGACCCTGAGCCTGTCTCAGGTCATGCGCCTGTCGGATGACGAGGCGTACAAGACGTTCAAGGCCATTCGCTGGGCCGAGAACGATGGGGAAGCCATTTGCCCGCGCTGTGGCTGCGTCACGGTCTATGAGTACCAGTCGCGCCGCATCTTCAAGTGCAAGGGCTGTGACGCCCAGTTCTCGGTCACTACGGGCACCATCTTTGCCAGCCGCAAGCTGCCGATCCGTGACTTGCTCGCTGCCATCGCAATCTTTGTGAATGGCGCGAAGGGTGTCTCGGCGTTGCAGATGAGCCGCGACCTGAATGTGCAGTACAAGACCGCTTTCGTGCTGACCCACAAGCTGCGCGAAGCCATGGCTGCGGACGTTAAAAACCGCATGGTCAGCGGCGACGTTGAAATCGACGGCGCTTACTTCGGCGGCTATGTGAAGCCCGAAAACCGCAAAGAAGACCGCAAGGACCGCCGTCTGTCAGAGAACCGCTCGGGCAAGCGCCGCGTTGTGGTTGTCATGCGCGAGCGTGACGGCCGCACGGTGCCTGCCGTGTTTAAGGCCGAGGCTGACGCACTGGACATGATCCAGAGCCGCGTAGAAGCCGGTAGCACCGTCTATGCCGACGAAGCCTCTTGCTGGGATGGTCTGCACGCCCGGTTCAATACCAAGCGGATCAACCACAGCATCGCCTTCCGGGACGAAGACGCCTGCACCAATCAGGCCGAAAGCTACTTCTCCCGCCTGCGCCGCGCGGAAATCGGCACGCACCACTGCATCAGCGGCAAGTACCTAGCCGCGTATGCAGTAGAAATGGCTTGGCGCGAGGATTATCGCCGTGTGGCGAATGGTGGCCTTTATCATCTTGCCGCTAAGGCTGCTCTCGCTCATCCTGTGAGCCGCCAGTGGAAGGGATATTGGCAGCGCAACAAATAAGTGTTTGAAAACGCTTGGCCTACAAGTCATTGAATCTTAACTAAAAAGCCCTATATTACCGAGTGTCGAGTTCAAGGAGGAATCCATATGGATGGTGAACTGAGGGAGCTAATTGAGCGTGCTCGTCACCACACCATGTCACAAGAAGAATTAGAGGCTCAGCGTATCAGTTTCGCTTACGGGAATGCCCCGGGCAGCGATACAAACACTAAGGAAACTGTACGCCAAGCTATCGAAAACTCTCGCATGGTTGAAACGGGCGAATAACCAGCAATAAAAGTTGTGGAAATAGGGGCTCATTTGCCCCTATTTTTTTGTCCGAATGGTACCAACAATCGACGATAAGTCCGATCTCGGACGTTTCATAATCGCCCGTAATTTGGCGAGACAATATGATTTCTTGAATACCGCATTCATAGTTTGGTCGCAAAAAGTTGGCTTTGTAGTTTCGCCTAGATTTGCATGTGAGCTAAATCTGTACGGTGTGCAATTCGTTTCTGATTATCCGGGCGGATACCGCTCTCACATACAGCAAGATGTCCATATTACTAACTCCACCCACCAGCCTCCTGTGTGGCAAGAAGTGGACGGTTATATGGAGAAGTTTTTCGAGCAGTATCCCAAATGCTTTGAGACGTTAAATCCCATTCGCCTTGCTGCTTGGGTGCTGTGGCGCATTAATTGGATTCATCCGTTTATTCAAGGCAACGGGCGAACAGCCCGAGCATTATCTTATTTTGCAATGTGTCAGAAGATTAATATGTGGCTACCCGGCAGCCCCATTATTCCAGAATTAATTAGAGCTACGAGGGCAGAGTACGTACAGCTTCTGCAACAGGCAGACGCCGATATTGACGAGAATCAGGATACAAACCTTGATGCGCTAGAAGAATACCTAGGGCGGCTCCTGAAGCAGCAACTTGGTTCTATCTAGACTTACGGTCTATTTCCCAAATCATGTACTGCCCGGGGCCTTGCTCAGCCCGGACTACGCCCTTCTCCTTCTGGAGCCGCAGGGCCACGCCTACGCGCTTGGTCATCAGCTTTAGGAGCCGCTGGTCTGACTTGTCCAAGGCCCTCTCTATAAGCATCTGGAGGGCTATATCCCGGGTAGTCAGGGGTTCCGCAGCCTGCCTAAGAACGGACAGGACTATGCGGGTCATCTCGCCCCGGTTGGCCCAGTCCTTGGGCGGACGGAACGCCTTGGGCTTTATCGCCTCTACCTGAAAGTCAGGCTGAAACTGGACGATGGTGGCGTCTAGGTTCTCTAGGTCTAGAACCATACGGCGGAGCGCTTCATGCGTCCGCTCTATGTCTCCAGCCAACTCAGCCCGCTTCTTTACCAGTGCATTGATGATGTTTGTCATGCCGGCAGCATAGCCGGGAAGCATCGGATTTCAGACAGAACGGCAGGTGCGTTTGCTACCTAATGCCGAGGATCTCGGATGAGTCCAGCGGCGGCAGGATGCCGGGCAGGCGCTGGGCCAGCATCGACTTGCCCGATCCCGGCGGGCCGATGAACAGCAGGTTGTGCGCGCCGGCGGCGGCGATTTCGAGCGCGCGCTTGGCGCCCTCCTGGCCCTTGATGTCGCGCAGGTCGGGCGTGGCGGCGGTGTCCTCGGCGATGCGCGCCACCGGCGGGCTCAGCACCTGCGCGCCCTTGAAGTGGTTGATCAGCGCCAGCAGCGAGGGCGCCGCCAGCACGCGGGCGGCATCGCCGGCCCAGGCCGCTTCGCCGCCCTGGGCCTGCGGGCAGATCACGCCGCGATCCTCGGCATGGGCGGCCAGCGCCGCCGGCAGGATGCCGGTGACCGGGCCCACGGCACCGTCGAGGCCGAGTTCGCCGAGTGCGACAAAGCCATCGAGCGCATCGCCGGGCAGCACGCCCATGGCGGCAAGCAGGGCCAGGGCGATCGGCAGGTCGTAATGGCTGCCTTCCTTGGGCAGGTCGGCGGGCGCGAGGTTGACGGTGATGCGGCGCGGCGGCAGCGCCAGGCCGATGGCGCCGAGCGCGCCGCGCACGCGCTCGCGGCTTTCGCCCACGGCTTTATCGGCGAGGCCGACGACGGCGAAGGCGGGCAGGCCGTTGGCCAGTTGCACCTGCACATCCACCGGCATCACCTCGATGCCCTGGAAGGCAACGGTGCGGCAGCGGGCGACCATGCGAACTCCCCCGTTTATTCTTTGTTCGCTGTCACTCAAGCATGTCCGGTTGTGGCCGGCAACTGATGTTCGTCCGCTGAGAATATGGGTGTATGCGCCACGCCGGCAGCCGCCGCATAAGGCTGCCGGCGTTGACGGAATCAGCGGCTGTAGCGCTGCACCAGGGTTTCGGTCGCGGCCTTGTAGGCCTTGGTTTTCAGCAGCGCGACCTGCTGCTGGTCGGAGACAGCGCGGCGGCGTTCGGCGCTGCTGGCCTCGTCGACGAAGGGCTCGGGTGTGAAGGTGTCCCACTGGCCGCTGGCAACGTCGATGACGGCGACCATCAGGCGGATGCGCATGAGCTGCGACTGGTCGGGGATCGAACCGCCGATGATCGGCAGCCAGGACACGACTTTGCCGCCCGAGCCTTCGGTGGCCGATTCCAGCACGCCCCAGTAGACGACGATGGTCTGGTAGCCGCCCTTGGCGGCGGCGAGCCGGAAGACCTGCGCGTATTTCGCCGCTTCCGCATTGGCGCTGCCCTGCATCGGCACGCCGGTGAAGGCGGCGACGGTATAATAGCGCTCCAGCGCCGCCACCATATCGTGGTCGGGGAAGGCGGCGCCCGACTGCACCACCATCACGGCAGAGCCCTTGCGCGCGGCGATCGGCTGCTTGGCGGCCAGCGCCTTGCGGATATCGTCATCCGAAATCGGTTTGTCGGTCTCGATACCGAGCACGTCATAGGCGGTCAGTTCACCGCGGTAGAAGGGGTTGGATTGGGCGCGGCGGCCGCCCTCGGCACGGTAGCCGGAATCGGAGATCGAGCGGGTTTCGCAACCGGTCAGAGCTAGCAGCACCAGCGCAAGGGCGAACAGGGCGCTGCGCGGCAGCGTCCGGAGCGTGAACATGGGGTGGTCCTTTCCTGTCAGTGCGTTTATGGGTCGCATCGCGGCGACAGGTGCACTCTAGGGTGGCAGTTATGGCGGAAATGCGGCTGTGACACCTTGCCGCTTGGCAGAGCCCGCCGGTCGCGCTACACATCGGCCACACCCTTTGGGGAGTAGTCGTCCGCCGGTCTTTGCGAAGACCTGAGCGGGGGCAGCGTCAACAGACTAGGCGAGCGGAGACCAGCCCTCTCGCCTTGGCGCTGCCGGACCGGAATCAGCATCTGGTATGGCGAGACCTTAGGCTTGACCTGTCGACACCCGGACCGGGCGGCGACGGGACAGCCTATGGCCTCATCTGTCGCCCGGTCCCCTGTGTGCACGCCCTCATGCTCACCGCCTTCTTCACCACCACCGGCCTCGTCGCCATTGCCGAGATCGGCGACAAGACCCAGCTGCTGTCGCTGCTGCTGGCGGCGCGCTTCCGCCGGCCGCTGCCGATCCTCGCCGGCATTCTTGTCGCCACTGTGGCCAACCATCTGCTGGCCGCCGCGCTCGGCGTCTGGATCCAGGACCAGTTCGATGCTCGCGTGATGCGCTGGATCCTGGCGGCGTCCTTCGCCGCCATGGCAGTGTGGACCCTGATCCCCGACAAGCTGGATGACGCGGATGCGCCAAAGCCTAGCCGCTGGGGCGCTTTTGCGACGACCCTGGTGGCCTTCTTCGTGGCCGAGATCGGCGACAAGACCCAGCTCGCCACCACGGCATTGGCGGCGCGTTACGATGCGGTGCTGCTGGTCACGGTCGGCAGCACGCTGGGCCTGCTGCTGGCCAATGTGCCCGTCGTGCTGCTGGGCGAGCGGCTGATGCGGCGGCTGCCGCTGCGGCCGGTGCGCTTCGTGGCGGCGGCGGCCTTTGCCCTGCTGGCGCTGGCGGTGCTCCTGGCGGCTGACTGAAACATAGGCATGCGGCAGTGCAAAACGGTTGCGGCTCCAACGAAATTGTTGGTCTGAGACCGTTTTGCCGTTAAGACTCCTGGTCCTGAGGAAACGCGCGACAGCCGGAGCAAACCGGCTCGCTTAGAAGGGAGAGACACGATGCGGCGCATTCTGGCCCATACAACGCCGGTTCTGGCAACGGCAGTTCTGGCCGCCCTGACCTTCACCATCCATGGCGCGCAGGCCCAGGCCTGGCCCGACAAACCCATCACCTTGGTCGTGCCCTTCCCGGCCGGTGGCGGCACCGATGCCTTCGCCCGCCCGCTCGCCGCCCATCTGGGCAACAAGCTCGGCAAGCAGGTGATTATAGATAACCGCGGCGGCGCCGGCGGCACGGTCGGTGCCGGCGTGGCGGCGCGCGCGACGCCCGATGGCTATACCTACTTCGTCGGCGGCGCGCATCATGCCATCGCGCCTTCGGTCTATCCGAAGCTGGACTACGACATCGAGAAGGATTTCGTGCCGGTTGCCGTGATCGCGCAGCCGCCGCAGGTGGTGGTGATCAACACGAGCCGCACTTCGGCCACCACGCTGAAGCAGCTGGTTGACGAAGCCAAGGCCAAGCCGGGCAAGCTCTCCTACGGTTCGGCCGGCAATGGCACTTCGCATCATCTGGCCGGCGAGCTGTTCAAGATCCTGACCAAGACCGACATCACCCATGTGCCGTATCGCGGCGCCGGTCCGGCCATGCAGGATCTGGTCGGCGGCCAGGGCATCGAGATGATCTTCGACGGTCTCGGTTCGTCGGCCGGCCAGATCAAGGCCGGTCGCATCAAGGCGCTGGCGGTGGCGGCGGCCCAGCGTTCGCCGGCTTTCCCCGATGTGCCGACGGCGGCTGAAGCCGGCGTGCCCGGCTATGAGGTCTCGACCTGGTATGGCATCTGGGCCCCCAAGGGTACGCCGGCGCCGATCGTCGAACGCATGACCAAGGAAGTGCAGGCCGCGATGGCCACGCCAGAACTCGTGGAAATCTGGAAGAACAACGGCTCGGCCGTGCCGAATATCGCCGGTGCGGCCTTCGCTACTTTCCTCACCGCCGAGATCAAGCGCTGGGGCGAGGTGGCCAAGGCGTCCGGCGCCCGCATCGACTGATCCGATCCTCGCGGATTCCCGCGACCTAACACAACCGGTCGCCCTCGGGCGGCCGGTTTTTTTATGACGGTTCGGTATCGGCCTGTGGCCGGACGGGGGCCGGATTGGTTACACTTCGTCTTCTTCGCAGGTCGCAGCATCCATGACCAAGATCAACGGCAAACGCTACAAGAAAGCAGAGATCGAAACGCTGCTCGATGCGCTCAAGCGCCAGACCCGGCGTGCGCACAAGATTGCCGAGGATGCGATCGCCCGCATCGGCAAGGCCTCTTACGAACCCTATTATGAATATCGCACGGCGCTGATGGAGATCGAGGGCGTCCTGGTGCTGATCGAGGACCGCATGGAGAATGCGGAAGCCGATGCGCTGGCGCAGCTCAAGGACTACCACGGCTCGCTGATCGTCGACCTGCTGCGCATGAAGATCGATGTGGTGCTGCGGGTTTTCCCGGCGCTGGAGAATGCAGAGGTGCTGCCGGTCGGCACCCAGAAGGTGTTCCTGTCCACCATCTGGGAACTGCGCGAGACGGTAGAGCGCATCGACCGCGAAAAGATCCAGGGCATCCTGGATGACGATGCGCGCAAGCGCCTGCTGGTGGCCGAAACCATCCTGCGCGAGGTGTCAGACCGCGCGCCGGCCCTGATGGAACTGGCCGAGAAGGAAGCGAAGACCGCCTGACACCGGTCCGGCCGGGCCGTCAGGGCGCCGACAGTTCGTGATACTGCCGGGCGTAGAACATGCGATGCGCCGTCTGGGTCTGCGCGATCGCCTGCTTGCGCAGCAGTTCGGGCAGGGTGTCCTCGCCCATGCCCTCCAGCTGATAGGGTCCGGTCTTCATCTTGTAGGGCACTAGGCCGCCCTTGGGCGTCAGCACCACGGCGTTGCTGCCGTCGCCCACCGCCACATCGAAATTATGCGCCATGGCGATGCGGCCGCTGCCGTCGCGCGGCGCGCGGCGCAGGTCGATGCCGAAGAACGGGTTGTCGTAGCTCAGTCCCAAGATACCCATCAGCGTCGGGCCGACATCCATGCTGGAGCCCAGCACCGGATTGCGTTCCGGTTTGATGTATTTCGGCGCCAGCACGACCATCGGCACGCGGAAGGCCTGCACCGGAATCTGCGCCGCGCCCCAGACCTTTGGGCCGTGATCGCCCAGCATGACGAAGACGGTATCCTCGAACCATGGCTTCTTGCGCGCCGCATCGATGAACTGGCCCAGCGCCCAGTCGGCATAGGCCGCCGCATGATCGCGCGCATTCGGCGCCGGCTTGAAGGGCACGCGGCCTTCCGGGAACATGAAGGGGCGGTGATTGGTGACGGTGAGCGCCGCGAAGAAGAAGGGGCCCGGCTCAGCGGCCATCTTGTCGATGCGGGTCAATGCTTCCTTGAACATATACTCATCGGCCACGCCCCAGATGGTTTTGAAGCTCTGGTCGGCGATATCGCTCTGTCCCAGCACCTGGTCGAAGCCGATGGTTTTCCAGAAATAGCCCATATTGTCGAAGCTGGTCGGGCCGCCATAAAGGAACGCGGTGCGATAGCCGAATTTCTCCAGCAGGAAGGGCAGAGAATTCATGCCTTCCGAGCCGGCGCGGCGCGCCGTCGAAATGCCCGGGATCGGCGGGAAGGAGGTGAACACCGCTTCCAGGGCGCGCACGGTGCGGTCGCCGGTGGCGTAGATGTTGGTGAACAGCAGGCCGTCTTCGGCGATGCGATGCCAGTTCGGCGACTTCGTCTTCCAGTAGTCCTTCTGCTTCGGATCGAAGACATCCTCGAAATAGATCGAGCCGTAGGACTCTTCCAGGATCAGCACCACATTCAGTTTCTTCGCCGGCGGCGGGCCATTGTCGACGTGGCGGCGCAGACTGCGCTCACCAGGCGCGGCTAGGTTGGTGGTGTTGTCCTGTTTCACCATGTCGCGCAACAGCGGAATGGCTTCGTCCTCCGCGATGCCGGCATAGACGCCATCGTATTTGCTGTCGTTGGTGAAATAGGCGTCAAGGATGCTGTGCATCCCGTTGATCGCCAACTCGTTGACCGTGCGCGTCGCCACCGGCTCGTAAGGACCGAAGATGACGAAGGGAAGCGCCAGCGCGGCCGAGAGCGCGCCGAGGCCAAGTGCGCGCCGGCGTTCGCGCGGCAGGAACGGCGCCTTCAGCGCAGCAGTCATGCGGCGCCACAGGAAGGCATAAATGATCAGCACCACGGCGAAGATCGGCGGCAGGTAATAGCGCAGGTCGAAAGACTCGCGGATGTTGCCGATCACTTCCTTGGGGAAGATCAGGTAGTAGACGGCAATGCCGTTGAAGCGGCTGTTGTATTCTTCCCAGAAGAACAGCTCGGACACGGCGCTGAACACCACGACGCCGAGCAACAGCAGCAGAAGAAGATGCGCCGGCACAAGGCCCCAGCGTTTGCGCAGCGGCCAGGCGAAAACGTAAAGGCCCAGCAGGAAGGGCAGGCCGAGCAGCAGGGCGGTGGCCAGGTCGTCGGCCAGGCCGACGATCCAGGCCGCAGCAAAGGCGCCGAAGGAATCGGGCGTCTCGAGTGCGACCCATATGGTCAGGACCAGTCTGACCAGGGCAGCGATACCGATAAAGACGGCGAGGCAAAGAAGCCAGAAGCGCTGGCGCGGATACGGCACGGCAGGCAGCATATTTTTAAACACCGGATGAGACGGGCGGGTGAACCATGCCTGCCTTGGCAGCGGCTTGCATCCCTCAAAAGCATTAAATCGGGTTAACTGTGACGGTTATGGCCATTGCGCCGATAGCCGACTTTGGCTAGAAGGGCCGTGGGACACGCCCCCCCAACGGGGCGCTTACTATCTGGAAGGATAGACAGATGACCAAGCCTGCCCTGCGCCCCAAATCCGCGCATTTCTCCTCCGGCCCCTGCGCCAAGCGCCCCGGCTGGACCCCCGAAGTCCTCAAAAATGCTCTGGTCGGCCGTTCGCACCGCTCGAAAGAGGGTAAGGCGCGTCTGGTCGAAGCCATTGAGCTGCATCGCAAAATCCTTGGCATTCCGGCCGATTACAAGATCGGCATCGTGCCCGCGTCCGATACCGGCGCCGTCGAAATGGCGCTGTGGTCGCTGCTGGGCGAACGCGGCGTCGATGTGCTAGCCTGGGAAAGCTTCGGCGCCGGCTGGGGCTCGGATATCGCCAAGGAGCTCAAGCTCAAGGATGTCCGCACGCTCAAGGCTGGCTACGGCGCGCTTCCCGATCTGAAGCAGGTCGACTGGAGCCGTGACGTTGTTTTCACCTGGAACGGCACCACCTCCGGTGTGAAGGTCCCGAACGGCGACTGGATCGCCGATGACCGTCAGGGCCTCGCCATCTGCGACGCCACCTCGGCTGTCTTCGCCATGGACCTGCCCTGGTCGAAGCTGGATGTCACCACCTGGTCCTGGCAGAAGGCCACCGGCGGCGAAGCCGCCCATGGCATGATCGTGCTGAGCCCGAAGGCCGTGAAGCGGCTGGAGACCTACACGCCGGCCTGGCCGCTGCCGAAGATTTTCCGCATGGCCAAGGACGGCAAGCTGATCGACGGCATCTTCAAGGGCGAAACCATCAACACGCCCTCCATGCTCTGCGTTGAAGACATTCTCGATGCCCTGAAATGGGGCGAGAGTGTCGGCGGCCTCAAGGGCATGATCGGCCGTTCGGAAGCCAATCTGAAGACCATTGCCGACTGGAAGGCCAAGACCCCCTGGGTCGATTTCCTGGCCGGCGATCCGGCCGTGCGTTCCAATACCTCGATCTGCCTCAAGGTGGTCGATCCCTGGTTCACCGCCCTCGGCGAGAAGGACCAGGAAGCCGCTGCCAAGCAGATCGCTGCCGTGCTGGAGAAGGAGGGCGTTGCCCTCGACATCGCGGCCTATCGCGACGCACCGCCGGGCCTGCGCATCTGGGGCGGCGCCACGGTGGAGACCGCCGATGTGGCTGCGCTCTGTCCCTGGTTGGACTGGGCTTTCGCGGAAGTGAAGGCCACCTACAAGCCGGCCCCAGCCGCCTGATCCGATCCACGGGCGCAGTCACAGGCTGCGCCCGTTTTTCTTTCCCCATTCCGACAATCCTGAGGACTATCCCATGGTCAAGGTTCTGATTTCCGACGAACTGAGCCCCGCCGCCGTCGACATCTTCAAGTCGCGCGGCGTCGAGGTCGACATCAAGACCGGCCTGAAGCCGGAAGAGTTGCTCGCCATCATCGGCGACTATGACGGCCTGGCGATCCGCTCGGCGACCAAGGTCACCGCCAAGGTGCTGGAAGCCGCCACGAAACTGAAGGTCGTCGGCCGCGCCGGTATTGGCGTCGACAATGTCGACATTCCGGCCGCCACCGCCCGCGGTGTCTGCGTGATGAACACCCCGTTCGGCAATTCGATCACCACCGCCGAACATGCCATTGCCATGATGATGGCGCTGGCCCGTGAGATCCCGCTGGCCGACCGCTCCACCCAGGCTGGCAAGTGGGAAAAGAACCGCTTCATGGGCGTCGAGCTCTACGGCAAGACGCTCGGCCTGATCGGCTGCGGCAATATCGGCTCCATCGTGGCCGATCGCGCGCAAGGCCTGAAGATGCGCGTCATCGGCTATGACCCCTTCCTGACGCCGGAGCGCGCCACCTCGCTGGGCATCGAGAAGGTCGAACTGGACGAGCTGCTGGCGCGGGCCGATTTCATCAGCCTGCATACGCCGCTGACCGACCAGACCCGCAATATCCTCGACGCCAAGGCCCTGGCCAAGGCCAAGAAGGGCCTGCGCATCGTCAATTGCGCCCGCGGCGGCCTGGTGGATGAGGGAGCGCTCAAAGAAGCGTTAGACAATGGCCAGGTGGCTGGTGCCGCCTTCGATGTGTTCGTCACCGAACCGGCCAAGGAAAACGTGCTGTTCGGGCATGAACGCTTTGTCGCCACCCCGCATCTGGGCGCATCGACCAACGAGGCACAGGAAAACGTCGCCCTGCAGGTAGCCGAACAGATCTCCGACTACCTGATCTCGGGCGCCGTCACCAATGCGCTGAACATGCCCTCGGTCTCGGCCGAGGATGCACCCAAGCTGCGCCCCTATATGAAGCTGGCCGAACAGCTCGGCAGCTTCGTTGGCCAGCTGGCCGAAGCCAACCTGACCAAGGTGATGATCGAATACGAAGGCCATGCGGCGACGCTGAACACCCGTCCGCTCACCGCCATCGTGCTGGAAGGCTTGCTGCGCCGTCAGCTCAGCAGCGTCAACATGGTCAACGCGCCACTGGTGGCCAAGGAGCGCAATATCGAGGTCTCCGAGGTCAAGCATGACCGCGAGGGCGATTACCAGACCCTGATGCGTGTCACCATCCATGCCGACAAGGTGCGGCATCTCTCGGGCACGCTGTTCGCCAACAAGAACCCGCGCGTGGTCGAGATCAAGGGCATCGATATCGATGCCGAGCTCGGCCCGAACATGCTCTATATCACCAACGAGGATAAGCCGGGTTTCATCGGCCGCCTTGGCACCGTGCTGGGCGATGCCGGCATCAACATCGCCACCTTCCATCTCGGCCGCGCCGAGCGTGGCCAGGAAGCGATCTGCCTCGTGGAAGTCGATGGCCCGATCCCTCAGGCGGTTGCCGACAAGGTGAAGGCGATCCCCGGCGTGCGCCAGGCGACCCCGCTGCAGTTCTGAGTCAAGCGTTAAGACAGCTCATTCAAGCTTTACGTGGGCCGGGTTGGCCGCTTAACTGACCCGGCCCTTTTTATTCATGGAGTACCATCATGGCTCGCCTGGCCCGCCTTGCATTCACGCTTGCCCTGCCGCTGGCCCTGATCGCCTGCGGCCCGCCGAGCACCGAAGAAGCCCTGAAGAAAGCCGAACCGGTGAAGACCAAGGCGGAGCTGGAGAGGGTGCTGGGCAAGCCGTCCGAGTTGCAGAAGCTCGGGCCGCTGGAGCAGTGGACCTACAAGACCAGCGACGGTTCGGTGACCTTTGTGATTACCGGCGACAGCGTCACACTCGCCTCGGGTGGCACGACGAAGAAGAACTGATCCCGTTTAGGTCGGGGGCGGATATGTCCGCCCGCCGAAGATGGCGCTGCCGACGCGCAGATGGGTCGCGCCCAGCATTGCCGCCGTTTCGAAATCGCTGCTCATGCCCATGCTGAGCTGATCGAGTCCGTTGCGCTTCGCGATCTTGTGCAGAAGCGCGAAATGCGGCGACGGCTCTTCCTCGGCCGGCGGGATGCACATCAGGCCGACGACCGGCAGATCGAGCGCCCGGCAGATCGCGATGAAGGCATCGGCTTCCTGCGGCGCGCAGCCGGCCTTCTGCGGCTCCTCGCCGGTATTGATCTGCACGAAGCAGGGCAGGCGACGGCCGCCCTTGCTGAATTCCTTGGCCAGTTCCTCGGCCAGGCTCTGGCGATCCAGCGTGTGGATCACGTCGAAATGCGCCACCGCCTGCTTCACCTTGTTGGTCTGCAGCGGTCCGATCAGGTGCAGCACCAGATCCGGATGTATCTCGCGCAAGGCCGGATACTTCGCCATGCCTTCCTGCACACGGTTTTCGCCGAAATGACGCTGGCCGGCAGCAAGCGCCTCGACCACCGCTTCGGCTGGAAAGGTTTTTGCCACCGCAATCAGCGTGACGGCGTCGGCCTTGCGACCGGCTTCCGCCGCCGCTTCGGCAATACGCGCCTGCACGCCGGCAAGGCGGCTTGCGAGGCTGTCGGATGCTTCCGGCGAAGGCTGGGTCATGGCAGGCTGCACTGATGCGAGGAACAAAAACAGGAACCGGCGGCACGCTACCAATCCGCAGGCACGGGCGAAAGCCCTGCGGCCTCCCGGTACGCCTGCTGGTCACCGATGCAACGCGGCTGAGCAACCCGCTGCCGGCCGTTGCCAGATTGCAGCCCGGCGATGGCGTGCTGTTCCGCCATTACGAGCTGGTGCCGGCGCGGCGCCGCGCACTGGGACTGCAGGTGGCTGTGCTGTGCCGCCGGCTGGGTCTGGTGCTGCTGGTGGCCGGCGATGCGCGGCTGGCGCGGCAGCTCGGTGCCGACGGGCTGCATCTGCCGCAGGACCTGGTGCGGCGGCAGGACTGGCCGGGCCTGCTGACGGCGGCGGCGCATGATGCCGGTGCGGTGGCGCGGGCGACGCGGGCCGGGGCGGATGCGGTGCTGGTCTCGCCGGTGTTCATGACGGCGAGCCATCCGGGTGCGACGGGTCTAGGACCCGTGCGCTTTGCGGCCCTGGCGATGGCGGCCCGGCGGCGTGGCCTCGCGGTCTATGCGCTGGGCGGAATGTCGGAAGCCAGACTCCGGCGCCTGAGGGGCCTGCCGGTGCAGGGCTTCGCTGCTATTGGAAGTTTGGTGTAGCCCTCAAAACAAAACCGCCGCCATCTTGCGATGGCGGCGGCTGTTCAGGCCGTCCGGAGACGGGAGACTGATTAGAAGGTGAAGGCGCGGCTGATCGAGAGGACGCCGGCCGGGCCGCAATTGGCGCTGGTGCCGCAGACGCGCTTCTCGATGTTGGTGTCGACATACTGCAGGCCGACGGTGATGCCCCAGTAGACGGTGGCGAACACGCCGACATTCCAGTCAACATAGCTCTTGTCGGTGGTGGTGACGCCGAAGAAGTTCTGCGGGCGGTCGATATGCTGACGGCCGATATTGGCAATGATCTTCGGTTCCATGTCGGTCACCGGAACCGGCACGGTCAGGCCGGCGGTCAGGTAGTAGGCCTTGCCCGAGTCGAGCTGGAAGTTCGGGCTGTAGTAGCCGCCGACGCTCGGAATGGCGAAGCCGAAGTCATAAGCCGCGGTCAGCTTGCCCTCGGTGAAGTCGTAGGTGTTGGCAACACCCTGCGGCTGGTCGAGGTAGGTGTAGCGGATCAGGCCCGCATCCAGGCTCAGCTTGTCGAAGGTGGCGCGGAAGCCGCCCATGACGTCGATTTCAGCGCTGACCTGGTTGTTGAAGTCGACATTGCTGCCGAAGAAGCCGAGGTAGCCCGAGAAGGTGTCGTTGATCTTGAACAGACCTTCGCCGGTCAGCTGGTAGGCCGGGTGGCCGTCCGTCTGGCTGATGCCGCGGAAGTAGTATTCCGAGGCCACGGCCGGGGTCAGGGTCAGGCTGAGACGGTCATCGTCTGCGGCCATCGCCGGCAGAGCAGCCACGAGGCCCAGGCCAACCAGGGCGGCGCGGAAAGCAAACTTGATCATAGGGCAAACCTCCGAGAGAAAATTCGAGGGTGAGATAACCAGACAAGTTCCTGTCTCTCAAACGTTTCTCCGGTATTATGACCACCGACACCAGAAAGTGTGGCCTTACGGTTACACTCGTGTCGATAAACAGTCACTGTGAATAAATTCTGTGCAGAGATGAATGTAATAAAATTACCCGGCGGCTGTCGTGCATACAAGTTTACGGGGAAAATCGCCCCCGATTCCCGAGGAGTAGCGAATCATGGTTGAGTCCCAGCCCCTGGTCCTGGCTGAAACCCCGACCGCCGGCATCCGGGTGATCCGGCTGAATTACCCGGCCAAGCGCAACGCCCTGTCGCTGAACCTGCGCGCCGCGCTGCATGACGCCGTGGCGGCCGCCATGGACGACCCGGCGGTGCGCGTGCTGGTGCTGACCGGATCGGGCGGCGCCTTCTGCGCCGGCGGCGATATCTCCTCCATGCAGAATGTCGCCGGTGTCGGCGGCCGCCAGCGGCTGGCCAACCTGCATCGCCTGGTGCGCCTGATCGCGGCCGGGCCGAAACCGGTGATTGCGGCCGTGGAAGGTTTCGCCTATGGCGCCGGCATGTCACTGGCGCTGCTCTGCGACCAGGTGGTGGCGGCCAGCGACGCCAAATTCTGCTGCTCGTTTTCCAAGGTCGGCCTGATGCCCGACATGGCGGCGCTGTGGACGGTGCCGCAGCGGGTCAATGCCGGCTGGGTGAAACGCCTGCTGATGCTGGCCGAGGAGATCGACGGCGCCACCGCCGTGCAGATCGGCCTGGCCGACCAGGGGACTGCGCCCGGCGCGGCGCTGGACGAAGCGCTCAAGCTGGCGGCCAGGTTCGCGGCCATGGCGCCGCTGCCGATCGGCTTCACCAAGGCCGCCCTGGCGCGCGGACCCCAATCCCTTGAGGCGGTGCTGGCGCAGGAGGCCGACGGCCAGGCGCTGCTGTTCAACTCGGCCGATTTCGCCGAAGGCCGCGACGCCTTCCTGGCCAAGCGCAAGCCGGTGTTTACCGGCAATTGATCCTGCCCTTGCGGAAATCCGGTCGCCTGCTTGCAGGTGTATGAGGCTGCGTCCTAGACTGACCCCGCTAAAACAAAAGGGTTACACAGGAGGAAGCCCATGCTGGGCCTGATTCAGGACCGTCCGCTGCTGATCTCGCAGCTGATCGAGTATGCCGCGCTCTATCACAGCAACACCGAGATCGTGACCCGCACGGTCGAAGGTCCGATCCACCGCTATACCTACAAGGACCTGCGCAGCCGCTCGAAGAAGCTGGCCAATGCGCTGACCCGGCTGGGCGTGAAGCTGGGCGATCGCGTCGGCACGCTCGCCTGGAACACTTACCGGCATTTCGAACTCTATTACGGCGTCTCGGGGATGGGGGCGGTGCTGCACACCGTGAACCCGCGCCTGTTCCCCGAGCAGATCGACTACATCGTCAACCATGCCGAGGACAGCTACCTCTTCGTCGACCTGACCTTCCTGCCGATCATCGAGAAGCTGGCCGGCAGCCTGAAGACCGTGAAGGCCTTCGTGGTGCTGACCGATGCGGCCCATATGCCAAAGGACAGCAAGATCCCGAATCTGCTGTGCTACGAGGACCTGATCGGCAAAGAGAGCGACGACTTCGCCTGGCCGGAATTCGACGAACGCACGGCGTCGTCGCTCTGCTATACCTCCGGCACCACGGGCAACCCCAAGGGCGTGCTGTTCTCGCATCGCTCCAGCGTGCTGCACTCCTATGCGGTCTGCCAGCGCGACGGCCTCAATCTCGGCTCGGGCGACAGCGCCCTGGTGATCGTGCCGCTGTTCCATGCCAATGCCTGGGGTGTGCCCTATGGCGCGGCGATGTGCGGCGCCAAGCTGGTCTTCCCCGGCCCGGCGCTGGACGGCAAGAGCGTCTACGAGCTGCTGCGTGACGAGAAATGCAACTTCTCGCTCGGCGTGCCCACCGTCTGGCTCGCCTTCTTCCAGTATATCGACGCCAACCCGGGCCTCGATCTGAAGAAGGATATCCTGATCGAGCGCTGCGTGATCGGCGGCAGTGCCGCGCCGCGCGCCATGATCGAGCGCTTCGCCAAGCAGCTCAATTGCTTCGTCATCCATGCCTGGGGCATGACCGAGATGTCGCCGCTGGGCACCACCGGCAACCTGCTGAAGAAGCATGCCGATCTGCCGCTGGAAAAGCGCCTGGATGTGCAGAGCAAGCAGGGCCGCACGGTCTACGGCGTCGAGATCAAGATCACCGACGACGACGGCAACGAGCTGCCGCGCGACGGCAAGGCCTTTGGCGATGTGAAGGTGCGCGGGCCCTGGATCACCAAGGGCTATTTCAAGGGCGATGGCGGCAGCGTGCTGGACAAGGATGGCTGGTTCACCACCGGCGACGTGGCGACGCTGGATGCCGACGGCTACATGCAGATCACGGATCGTTCGAAGGACGTGATCAAGTCGGGCGGCGAATGGATCTCCTCGATCGACCTGGAGAATGCCGCCGTCGGCCATCCGGCCGTGCAGGAGGCCGCCGTGATCGGCGTCCATCACGAGAAGTGGCAGGAGCGTCCGCTGCTGCTGGTGATCAAGAAGCAGGGCCAGGAGGTCGGCCGCGACGAGCTGTTGACCTATCTCGAGGACAAGGTGGCCAAATGGTGGCTGCCCGACGATGTGGTCTTCGTGACCGAGCTGCCGCATACCGCCACCGGCAAGCTGCTGAAGACCAAGCTGCGCGAGCAGTTCAAGGGCCACAAGCTGCCGACCCCCGGCGCGTAAGCGCCGAAAAAGAATGCCCGGCGCGTCAGTGCCGGTTCATACGCTGTTATGACGATGGCCGGGTCCGGACTGTTTCCGGGCCCGGCCATCCGCATTTTCCGGGCTGCTCCCATCCGCTCCTGCTGCTTCCCATTGCGTCCTATTGCTTCCGGACGCTTCCCGATCATTCCGGTTGCTTCCGGAGCGTTCCCAATGCTTCCGGATCATTCCCGACGGTTCATTCCGCACGGCCGGCGCCGTCATGCAGGCAGCGAAAAAGCTCTCGCCACGGGCAAGATGCATACAAAAGTATTCACGACTTTCAAAAACAAGAACATTAATAGAACATAACTCCGGCTTTCCGTCAAGCCAGACCCCGCAGGTTCGAAAACCGGACTAGCAGACAGGCCACCCGGTGCCGCAGGTCTCACCCCCGTCAAAACACACACATCATGGGAGTGATGAGCATGCGTAAGTCCGTTCTGGTTTTCCCGATCCTGCTGGCCGCCTGCGCCGGCGAACCGCAGGCCGTTGCCGTGCCCGATCCGCTGAAGCCGGCCGCCGGCGAGCAGTTGGCGATGATCGTGCCGGCCAAGGGCGTGCAGATCTACGAATGCCGCGCCAAAGCCAACCAGGTCGGCCCCGGCGCCTATGACTGGGCCTTCACCGGCCCCGAGGCCGAGCTGTTCGACACGCGCGGCGCCAAGATCGGCAAGCATTACGGCGGCCCGAGCTGGGAAGCGGCTGATGGCAGCAAGATCACCGGCAGCGTGAAGGCGCGCGCCGATGCGCCGCAACCGAAAGACATTCCCTGGCTGCTGCTCACCGCCACCCAAGCCGGCGCCAAAGCCGGCGCCTTCAGTGCGATCACCAGCGTGCAGCGCGTGAATACCGTGGGTGGCATCGCGCCGGCCGGCGGCTGCACAGCGGGCAGTGCCGGCGCGGTGGCGCGCGTGCCCTACACGGCGGACTATTACCTGCTCAGCCAGCGCTGAGCCAGGCGTTATCCGGTCTGGATGCCCGCGCGATTCAAACGGGCATCCGGACCGGTCCGTCATCACCAGGAGGAAAAGAGATGTACCTGCAGACCATAGCGGATGACGCCGCCACCGGACGGGTGGCCGAGATCTACCAGGCCCAGAAGGCGCAGCTCGGCTTTGTCATGGCGGCGATGCGCTGTCTGACCACCCGGGCTGATCTGCTGCCGGCCTATACCGCTTTCGTCGATACGATGCGGGGCGGCTTTTCGCTCGGGCAACGCGGCTGGAAGCTGATCACGCTGATCGCCGCGAAAGAAGTCCGCTCCAGCTATTGTTCCCATGTCTATGGCAAGCAACTGATCGCCGATCTGGGCTCGAAGGCGGCCGTGCTGGCGGTGCAGCGCGATTTCCGCAATGCCGGCCTGCCCGAAAAGGATGTCGCGATGCTCAGCTATGCGCAGCAGGTGGCGCGCGATGCCTCGCAGGTGACCGAGGCCGATATCCAGCGGCTGCGCGCGGCGGGCTTCACCGATGTGGAGATCGGCGACATTGCGCTCTGCGCCGCCTTTCGCTGTTTCATCGCCCGCTATTTCGACGCCATCGGGGCGGGGCCGGAAGCGGCTTTCATCGACGCGGACGAGGATTTTCGTGCGGCGATGACGGTGGGCAAGGCGGTGGCCTGACCGGCACGTCGCCATGTCATGCCACGGCTTCGACATGGCATGACGGAGGGATTAACGCCGCAGTCGCGCGCACTCTCCGTGCCGCCGGATCAGCCGGCGTCGGTCTTCAGGGTGTCGGGCTCGATGGTCTTGAAGAAGCCGGTCACCGTCAGGCCGTCGACGGACAGCGGCATGATCAGCCGCACATAACCGAACTGCTTTCCGTCCAACGTCACATAGCTGCGCCGCGCCAGGCTCGGCTGCCGCGCCTGCGCCACCTGCTCCATGCTGGCATAGACGATGGCGGCATCCCGGGCGGCAAAGAAATTGCCCAGCCGGCGACCGCCATCATCGCCGGTGGTGCGCTCGCCCACGTAATTGCCGGCCAGCCGGACGCGCACGTCGCGCTGTGCCGGCAGATAGTCGAGCAGCATGGTATAGGGCAGCACGGCGGCCGGCAGGGCCGCGGTATCGATGACGGCGGGCAGGGTGCTTCCCTTATGCGCGGCAAGCCAGGCGGCATGACAGGCCGCCAGCATCGGATAGTGCGCGATCTCGGCGAAGGCGAGTTCCTCATAGCCTTCGAGCTGCAGGCTGTCGAGTGCAGGATTGGCGGTGTCGCGGGTGTCGGCGGCGCGGGTGTCGGTGTTGTCGCTCATGGGGTGGGTCCGCCGGTTGGAGGCACAGGATAGCATGGAGTCTGGATGGGCGTCGCCGGCCGCATAAACATGGCGGGATCGAAACTGCCATAGCGCTGGCTGATCAGTCGCAGAATCTGTTCGAGATCGCGCGGACGCGGGCCATCGCTCTGCGCTGTGGCCTGGGACCAGTGCAGCATCACCGGTTCGACATCCAGGATCAGGGCGCGCAGGGCGCGGACCAGCGGCCAGGCGCGGTCGCAGAGCCGATCGGGCTCGGTCAGCAGGGCCATGATGTCGCCCACGGCTGTATCGGCGGCCATGGCTTTCTCGGTGCTCCAGATCGCCACGTCGCGCAGCAGCAGTGCACTGCGCCGCGCCATGTCGCCGGCCGGATCGGTGGTGCGGCGGGCGGCAAACTGCGCCAGTTCGCCCACCGTGCGCTGCAGGGTGCCGGTGGCGCGCCGCAGCCAATCGACGCGCGCCACCTCCAGGATCGCATTCTGCAAGCGCGCTTCCAGTTCTTCGGTGGTGGTGCCGGGCAGGCGGTCAAGCAGGGCGCTGGCGATCTGGCGCATCTCGGTGCCGGTCGGTCCTGCCACACGGACGCCATCCCGGGCCGGATTGTCGCCATCCTGCGGTAGCGCCAGCGGCTGCTGCAGCGCCTGACGGACGGTGGCGATGGCGCGCTGCATGACATGCGGACGCGGAATCCAGGATGGCTGGCCGTCGACCAGTTCGCTGGGCACCGGATCGTCGGCGCGCACCTGCCGCATATACAGCAAGGCCTCGGGCACCAGCGCGATCAGCGCGCGGTCGGAATCGTCGGGCGACAATTGCAGGCTGCCGGCCACGCGGTCGAGCGGCAGGCTGCCGCGCAGCTCGCCGAACTGCATGGTCAGGATGGTCTGGCGGCCGTCATCGCGCAGGAATGCCGCCCCCGGCCGGCGCAGGTCGGGATGCTGGAAGGTGAAGCGCGCGGGGCGCGGATGGGCCGTCATGCAACTCATGGAACAAGGACGCCAAAGGGATACCGTCCTGTCTTACGAGGCCTCTGGCCGGGTGGATGCCCCCTGCGTCAAAACGCCCAGGCATCATAGCCTGCGGTCTTCTGCGCTCAGCGCCGGCGGAAGCGGCCGAACTGGAATTTCTGGATGCTGCCACCCGGTGTGGCGTGGTCATGGAACAATGCCTCGGCCAGCTCGAAGTCCGGCTCGAGCAAGGCTGCGACTTCGCCGGTGGCATAGCGCTGCACCGGCAGCCCGCTGCAGCGCTGCGGGCCGTCACTGGCAAAGGTTCCGATCACCACCTGACTGCCGCGCCGTGTGCCCCGGCGCAGGGCCGCGAGATAACCGTCGCGGGTGGCCGGATCGGTGAGGAAATGAAACACCGCCCGGTCATGCCACAGATCATAGATGCGCGCGGGCTGCCACGTTGCGATGTCGGCAACAATCCAGTGCACGCGGGCGGCCTGGTCCGGGGGCAGCCGTGCGCGGGTTTTGCTCAGCGCGGCTTCCGCTACATCCAGCACGCTGACATCGCGATGGCCGGCCGCGAGCAGGTGATCGGGCAGGGCCGAGGCGCCGGCGCCGATATCAATGATGGCGGCATCCGATGCGACGCCGGCGCGGCCGATCAGGTCAAGCGAGACCTGCGGGACGGACTGGTACCAGCTGACGGAATCTGCAGCCTTCGTCGTGTAGACGGTGTTCCAGTGGCTGCTCCGTGCACCCGTGTCCATTCCACCCTCCATGCCGTGCAGCCCAGATAGGGTGCATCTGCGTGGGCTGCAAGCGGGTTATATGAAGACTGCGTGACGATGCCGGTTGCACAGCGGCCCGGCAGGCAGGATTCAGGTCTTGCGATACACCGCCGCCTCATCCGCCGCGCCGCCGCCGTCCACCGTCACACGGCCATCGCCGACCATATGGATCAGATGGGCCAGCACCGAGCGCGCCGCCGCCGGATGCAGATAAGACGGCACATCCGCATACATGCTCTTCACCATCTGCGGAATCTGCTGCGGGCCGGCTTGGGTCAGGCACTCGATAATCTGTGCCTCGCGCGCCTCGCGGTGCCTGATCAGCTCGGTGACGAAATGCTGCGGACTGTGGCCGGTGGCCATCGCGTCGATCGGCGCGCCATGGGTGGGGTAGTAGCGCACGTCGTCGCGGAACAGCAACTTGCGCAAGCTCGCATAGTAATCGGTCATGCTGCCATCGGGCGGCGAGATCACCGTGGTGGACCAGCCCATCACATGGTCGCCGCTGAACAGCGCCTTTTCCTCATGCAGCGCGAAACACAGATGATTGGAGATATGGCCCGGCGTGTGCAGTGCGCTCACGGTCCAGCCCGCGCCCTTGATCTCGGCGCCATCCTTCAGCAGGTGATCGGGCTGAAAGTCGTGGTCGCCGCCTTCCTCCACCATCACGCCGCCCGGGGGCTGCGGATGCGGGCCGAAGGCATAGGTTTCCGCGCCGGTTATCGCTTTCAGCAGGGCCGCGCCCGGCGAATGGTCGCGATGGGTATGAGTGATCAGGATGTGACTGACGGTCTCATCGGGCAGGGCCGAGAGGATGGCGTCGATATGATCCGCCTCGTCGGGGCCGGGATCGACCACGGCCACGCGGCCCTTGCCGATGATATAGGTGCCGGTGCCATGGAAGGTGAACGGCGAGGGATTCGGCGCAATGACGCGGCGCACCAAAGGGCTCAGGCCGCTGACCGTTCCGTAGGCAAAGGCGAGGTCTTTGATGAACGGGATCGACATGCTGGTTTTTTCCTGGGCAATTTCTGGCGGACGGCTCCGTCAGGGTGCGAAAAATTGACGTAGCGTCAAGTGATTAGCGTTCATCCGAGCGCGAAAGCGATTGACCTTAACACCGTCGTCTTCATAATCTGCCACCACAAGACGGCGACACCAAGAATCGCCTGAATATGACCTGTGGGAGGGTGGACGCTGTCTGACATTGTCCAGTTGCTGCTGAACGGATTGGCGGCAGGCTGTATTTACGGCCTGATCGCACTCGGTTTCGTGCTCATCTATAAAGCCACCGAAATGGTGAATTTCGCCCAGGGCGACCTGCTGATGCTGGGCGCCTTCATGGCTTATGCCCTGATCGAGGGGTTCGGCCTGAATTACTGGGTCGCCTTCGGCGGCGCGGTGCTGTTCATGGCGGTGTTCGGCTATCTGCTCGACACCGTGATCCTGCGCCAGGTGATCGGCCAGCCGCAGTTCTCGGTCGTCATGCTCACCATCGGTCTCGGCTTCATCTTCCGCTCCGGCGCCTCGATGATCTGGGGCACCGAGACGCGGGCCTTCAACACGCCCTTCACCGATGGCGTCATGCGCGTCGGCGGGCTGGTGATCGCCGATGTGAATGCCTCCATTGTGTTCGGCACGGCGCTGCTCTGCGCCGTCCTCTACGGTTTCTTCCGTTTCACCCGCATCGGCGTGGCCATGCAGGCCGCCTCGCAGAACCAGCTGGCGGCCTATTACATGGGCATTCCGGTGAAGATGATCTTCTCGCTGGTCTGGGCGATTTCGGCCGCTGTCGCCGCCGTCGCCGGCATCCTGCTGGCGCCGGTGTCGCTGATCGACACGACGATTGGCCTGCTCGGCCTCAAGGCCTTTGCCGCCGCCGTGCTGGGCGGCTTCGGCTCGATCCCCGGCGCGGTGATCGGCGGCCTGGTGATCGGCGTGATCGAGCAGTTCTCCGGCATTTATATGGCCGAAGGCTTCAAGGATGTGGCCGCCTATGTGGTGATCCTGGTCGTGCTGTTCATCCGGCCGCAGGGCCTGTTCGGCAATATCGGCCGCAAGCGCGTGTAAGGGCGGAAACAGATCATGCGCTTCTTCTTCAAGACCCATTACAACCAGGACATCAACCTGTTCCGCGACAAGGTCGACCGCTTCTGGTACGGCCTGATGATCCTGCTGCTGCTGGCGGCGCCGTTTGTGCTGGAAGATTTCTGGCTGGGTGAATTCTCCTATGTCTTCATCCTCTCCATCGTCGGCATCGGCCTGATGATCCTGACCGGCTATACCGGCCAGGTCTCGCTCGGCCATGCCGCCTTCCTCGGCATCGGCGCCTATACCCATTCGATCCTGCTCAGCCTCGGCGTGCCCTTCGTGATCTCGGTGACGGTGGCGACGCTGCTGTCGGCGGCGATCGGCGCGGTGATCGGCCGGCCGGCGCTGAAGCTCACCGGCGTCTACCTCGCCATCGCCACATTGGCATTCGCGTTCATCATCGAGCAGATCCTGATCCGCTGGGAGCATGTCACCGGCGGCTTCAAGGGCTTTGCCGTCGAGCGGCCGGAGATGTTCGGCCATTCCATGGTGGAAGACGTGTTCTTCTACTATCTCTGCTTCGGTGCGCTGATCCTGGCCGTGCTGGCGGCGCTCAACCTGCTGCGCTCACCCACCGGCCGCGCCTTCATCGCCATCCGCGATTCCGAAATCGCCGCCCAGTCGATGGGCGTCAACCTCGCCGCCTACAAGACGATGGCGTTTTCGATTTCGGCCGGATTCACCGGCTTCGGCGGCACGCTGTTCGCCCACAAGATCGGCTACCTGGCGCCCGATGCCTTCAACATCCTGCTGTCGATCCAGCTGCTGCTGATGGTCGTGGTCGGCGGGCTGGGTTCGATCCACGGCGCCATCTTCGGCGCCATTTTCGTCGGCTGGCTGCCGCAGCTGATCGCCATCCTGCGCGATTTCCTGCCGGAAACCATCGCGCGCCAGCCGGGCCTGGAACCGGGCATATTCGGCCTGATCCTGGTCTTCTTCATCCTGTTCGAGCCGCTCGGCATCTATGGCCGCTGGATGAAGGTGAAGCTCTATTTCTCGCTCTTCCCGCTTTACAAGAAGGCCACCTTCAAGCGGCAGAAGACCTATACCAAGTCGGAGCGCAACCGGTGACCGCCCTGTTCCAGGCCGACAATCTCGCCATCAACTTCGGCGGCATCAAAGCCGTCGACGGCGTCACCTTCGACGTCGAGAAGGGCCAAGTCTTCACCATCATCGGCCCGAACGGCGCCGGCAAGACCACGGTGTTCAACCTGATCAGCCGCATCTACGACCCGACCAGCGGCGTGCTGCGCTTCGAGGACGAGGAGATCACCGGCGTGCCGCCGCACAAGATCGCCGCCATGGGGATCGCGCGCACCTTCCAGAATATCGAGTTGTTCGAGCATGCCACCGTGCTGCACAACCTGCTGCTCGGCCGCCATGCCCATCGTGGCGGCAACCTGGTGCAGGAGCTGCTGTTCACGCCGGCGGTGCGCAGGATGGAGCTGGCGCATCGCGAGAAGGTCGAGCATGTGATCGACTTCCTCGACCTGCAGCATTACCGCGACACCTATATCATCAATCTGCCCTATGGCGCCCGCAAGGTGGTCGAGCTGGCGCGCGCGCTCTGCACCGAGCCCAAGCTTCTGCTGCTGGACGAGCCCTCGTCGGGTCTCAATACCGAAGAGACCGAGGACATGGCCTTCTGGATCCATGACATCCGCAATGAACTCGGCATCACCGTGCTGATGGTGGAACACGATATGGGCCTGGTGAACGAGGTGTCGGATCGCGTGCTGGCGCTGAATTACGGCCGCGTGCTAGCTCTGGGCACGCCGCAGGAGGTGCAGAGCCATCCCGAAGTCATCAAAGCCTATCTGGGAGGCTGAGATGAGCGCTGCCCTTTCCATCGAACAGAAACTCGCCAATCCGCCAGTGCTCAAGCTCTCGAATATCGAGACCTTCTACGGTCCGATCATGGCGATCCGCGGCGTCAGCCTGGAAGTGCCCGAAGGCAGCATCGTGACCGTGCTGGGCGCCAACGGCGCCGGCAAGACCACGATCCTGAAGACCATTTCCGGCGTCATGGACCCGCAGAAGGGCAGCGTCGCCTTCGAGGGCCGCGACATCCAGAAGATGGATCCCGACAAGGTGATGCGGCTGGGCATCGGCCATGTGCCCGAGGGCCGCGAGACCTTCCCGTTCCTGACGGTGAAGGAAAACCTGATGATGGGCGCCTTCACCCGCAAGGATGCCGATGGCGTCGCCAAAGACATGGAGATGGTCTACGGCTATTTCCCGCGCCTGAAGGAGCGCGAGAACCAGGCGGCCGGCTCGATGTCGGGCGGCGAGCAGCAGATGCTGGCGATTGGCCGCGCGCTGATGGGCCGGCCGAAGCTGCTGCTGCTGGACGAGCCTTCGCTCGGCCTGTCGCCCAAGCTGGTGAAGGAAATCTTCGAGATCATCGTGCGCATCAATGCCGAGCAGGGCACCACCATCCTGCTCGTGGAGCAGAACGCCAATGTGGCGCTCCACGCCGCGCATTACGGCTATGTGCTGGAAGTTGGCCGCATCGTGATGGCCGATACCTGTGCCCGTCTTCTGGAAAAGGAAGACATCAAGGAATTCTATCTCGGCATGAAAGAACAGGGCGTGCGCGGCAAGCGGCGCTGGAAAAAGCGTAAAACCTGGCGGTAACGCTATCGCCACGCGACCCAGGGAGGGTGCACCATGAGTGCCAAGGCGGTCGACACAAAAACGGGCATCCAAATCGATGCCGACATTCTCGCCATCATTGATCGCGACACCATGCCGCGTTACTTCTGGCGCAAGGTGGGCGAGCGCGGCGCCAAGGTGGCGATGCGCGAGAAGCATCTCGGCATCTGGAATTCGATCACCTGGGCCCAGTATGGCGAGAATGCCAAGCATGCCGGACTGGGCTTTGCGGCGCTGGGCCTGAAGCGCGGCGAGGTGGTTTCGATCATCTCGGAAGGCAATCCGCAGTGGCTCTATGCCGATCTGGGCTGCCAGGGCGTCGGCGGCGTCACCAACGGCGTCTACACCACCGATTCCGCCAAGCAGGTGGAATACATCATCAACGACAGCAAGACGACGATCTATGTTGCCGAGAATGACGAGCAGCTCGACAAGATTCTGGAAGTGCGCGAGCGCTGCCCCAGTTTGCGCAAGATCGTCATCATCGACATGGAAGGCCTGGCCGATTTCCACGATCCGATGGTGATCAGCTTCGACCAGTTGCTGCAGCTCGGCCGCGACTTCGAGACGAGCAATCCGAAATTCTGGGACGCGCAGCTCGCCCTGGGTAAGCCGGAAGACCTGGCGATCCTGATCTATACCTCGGGCACCACTGGCGCGCCCAAGGGCGCCATGATCAGCCACCGCAATCTGATCTTCCAGATGGAGAATGCCGGCCGCCTGCTGGAGCAGGACGGCACCGACGAGCAGCTCAGCTTCCTGCCGCTCTGCCATATCGCCGAGCGCGGCTTCAGCCTGCTGTGGCCGATCCGCTCGGGTTCGACGGTGAATTTCGCCGAAAGCCCCGAAACCGTGCCGCAGAACCTGCAGGAGGTGCAGCCCACCGTGTTCTTCGCGGTGCCCCGGCTCTGGGAAAAGTTCTATTCCGGAATCGCCATCCGCATGAAGGATGCCACCGGCCTGGGCAAGCTGGCCTACAAGATCGCCATCGGCATCGGCTACCAGGTCGCCGCCGCGCGGCTGGAGCGGCGCGAGCCCTCGGCCAGCCTCAAGATGGCCTTCTGGTTCGCCGACCAGCTGGTGCTGCGCAACATCAAGCGCATTATCGGCATCGACCGCTGCAAGTGGCTGGTCACCGGCGCCGCGCCGATCTCACCCGACCTGATCAAATGGTATCTGGCGCTGGGCAAGGACATGCGCGAGGTCTATGGCCAGACCGAGAATGTCGGTCTCGCCAGCTCGCCGATGATGAACGAGGTCAAGCTCGGCAGTATCGGCCAGGCGGTGCCCAACACCGAGATGAAGATCAGCCCCGAGGGCGAAATCCTGCTCAAGGGTCCCCATGTCTTCATGGGCTACCTGAACAACCCGACCAGGACGGCAGAGACCATCGTCGATGGCTGGCTGCATACCGGCGATGTCGGCACCGTCGACAACGAGGGCTGGTTTAAGATCACCGACCGGATGAAGGACATCATCATCACGGCGGGTGGCAAGAACATCACGCCGTCGGAGATCGAGAACCAGCTGAAATTCAGCCCCTATGTTTCGGATGCGGTGGTGATCGGCGACCGCCGCGCCTATCTGACCTGCCTGATCATGATCGACCACGACAACGTGGTGAAATTCGCCCAGGACCTGAACGTGCCCTTCACCAACTTCACCTCGCTGTGCAAGGCCAAGGAAGTGCAGGAGCTGATCTGGACCGAGATCGAGAAGGTCAACAAGAACTTCGCCCGCGTCGAGACGATCAAGAAATTCCGCCTGATCGACCGGCAGCTGACCGCCGAGGATGACGAGCTGACGCCGACCATGAAGCTGAAGCGCAAGTTCGTGAACGAGAAATACAAGCCTCTGATCGAGGAAATGTATGCCGGCGCCTGAACGGCGGCCGGTGAACGCGTGAACTGAACCAACGGTTTACTGAAAGGGAGAATGAGGATGCGTACGAGAATTCTGGCCGCGACAGCGGCTTTTGCGGCGGTGGCCGGTCTGGCCGGCGCGGCGGACGCCCAGTCGGTGCGTGGCGTCACCAAGACGGAAGTGGTGATCGGCCAGCATACCGATCTGAGCGGCCCGGCGGCGTCCTATGGCGTCCATGTGTCGAACGCCATGCGGCTGTATTTCGACAAGATCAATGCGGAAGGCGGCATCCATGGCCGCAAGATCCGCCTAATCGTCGAGGATCACCAGTATCAGGTGCCGCGCGCCGTGCAGGCCGCGAACAAGCTGATCAATCGCGACAAGATCTTCCTGATGGCCGGCGCGCTCGGCACGCCACATAACAACGCGGTCTTCGCCGACCAGTTCAAGGCCGGCGTGCCCAATCTGGCGCCGCTGACTGCCGCGCGCTCGATGGCCGAGCCGTTCCATGAGCTGAAGTTCCAGACCTTCTCCAGCTACTACGATCACACCCGCGCGGGCATCAAGTATCTGGTCGAGAAGAATGGCCGCAAGAAGCTCTGCACGCTGTATCAGGACACCGACTTCGGCAAGGAAATCCTGGAAGCCGTGCAGGACCAGGCCAAGGCGATGAACATGCCGGTGGTGGATACGGCGACCAACACGCCGATCGCCACCGACTTCACCGCCCAGATCACCAAGCTGCGGGCCTCGGGTTGCGACCTGGTGGCGATGGGCGCCATCGTGCGTGACGCCATCGTGCCCTATGCCACCGCCCGCAAGATGGGCTGGACCGATGTCGACTTCGTGTCGCAGTCGGCCAGCTTCGACCAGATCGTGGCTTCCGCCCCCGGCGGCGCCACTGAAGGTCTGTATGTCGGCGCCGGCACCGTGATGCCGTACCGCGACACCGCCTCGCCTCAGGTCGGCGCCTGGTGGGATGCTTACAAGGCGAAGTATGGCAGCGATCCGAATATCGGCTCGGTCTATGGTCATAACATCGCCGACCTGATCGTCACCTCGCTGGATCGCGCTGGTAAGGACCTGACCACCGAGAAGTTCCTGAAGGCGCTGGAAAGCATCAACGGCTACCGCGATGTCTTCGGCGGCCCGGTGATCAGCTTCGGTCCGCAGAAGCATCAGGGCACAACCGATGTGCTGTTCTATCAGATCCAGAAGGGCCGCTTCGTGCAGCTCGCCGGCGGTCCGATCAAGTACTAGGTTTCAAAGGTCCGGATACGGACGACAAGAAAAGTCTCGCATTTCCTGTGACGCCCGCGGCATCCGCCGCGGGCGTTTTCTTTTGTGCAACGCAAACAGCGCGCGACACGCAGCTTGTGTTGCAGAATCCCGTAGGTGCGCCCGCGCGGGAGGACTAAGATTTTCCGTGTAAAAACCATAAAACCTTCAGGGAGGTCCGCATGCGTAGGGTAGCTGTACTCGCGGTCGCAGCCGTGGCCGTTTCAACGCTGACTGCCGGCATCGCTGCCGCACAGTCGGACAAGGTGCGTGGCGTAACCAAAACCGAAATCGTCCTCGGCATGCATACGGACCTTAGCGGTCCGGCAGCCAGCTATGGCGTGCATTCCTCGCAGGCCATGCGACTCAAGATCGACGAGATCAACGAGCAAGGCGGCATTCATGGCCGCAAGATCCGCCTGATCGTCGAGGACAACCAGTATCAGGTGCCGCGCGCCGTGCAGGCCGCGAACAAGCTGATCAACCGCGACAACATCTTCCTGATGGCCGGCGCGCTCGGCACGCCGATGAACAACGCGGTGCTGCCAGACCAACTGAAAGCCGGCGTGATCAACTTCTCGCCGATCACCGCGGCGCGGCAGATGTCGGAACCCTTCCACAAGCTGAAATTCGCCGGCCTGTCGTCCTATTACGACCAGGTGCGCGCCGGCATGAAGTGGATGGTGGCCAACAAGGGCAAGCAGCGCTTCTGCACGCTCTACCAGGACACCGATTTCGGCAAGGAAATCCTGGAAGCCGTGCAGGACCAGGCCAAGGCGATGAACCTGCCGGTGATCGAGACCGCTACCAACACTCCGATCGCCACCGACTTCACCGCCCAGATGGCCAAACTGCGGGCGGCCAACTGCGACATCGTGGTGATGGGCACCATCGTGCGCGATGCTATCGTGCCCTATGGCACGGCGCGCAAGATGGGCTGGGATGTCGACTTCCTCGGACAGTCGGCCAATTACGACCAGATCGTTGCCGGCGCACCCGGCGGCGCGACGGAAGGCCTGTATGTCATGGCAGGCACCGTGATGCCGTATCGCGACACGGCCTCGCCGCAGGTGGCGGCCTTCATGGACAAGTACAAGGCCAAGTTCAATGCCGATGCCAATATCGGCGCCGTCTACGGCTATGGCCTGATGGACCAGCTGGCCTTTGCCTTCCAACGGGCTGGCAAGGACCTGACCACCGACAAGATGGTGACGGCGATTGAAGGCATCCAGGGCTTCCGCGATATCTTCGGCGGCCCGCTGGTCAGCTACGGCCCGACCAAGCATCTGGGCGCCGAGGAAAGCTTCCTGTTCCAGGTGCAGAAGGGCCGCTTCGTGCAGATCGCCGGCCCGGTCCGTTACGGGAGCTGATGTAACAGCCTGACGCGTGCATTCCACGGCCCGGCATGGCACAACCATCCGGGCCGTTTCTTTTTCTCCCCGTCCAGCCGATGTCTGTCTTCCCCAAATATACGCAGGTTTCCAATACGCCCCTCGGCATCGGCTACATGCTGATGGCGGTGTCGTTGTTCGGCATCATGGATGCGCTGGTGAAATGGCTCGGCGCCAGCTATCCCACCGTGCAGATCATGTTCTTCCGCAGCTTCTGCGCCTTTCCGCCGATCCTGCTGATGGTACTGCGCACGGCCGGCGGACCGAGAAATTTCTGGGCCGTGCTGCGCCCCACCAGTTTCGCCGGCCTCAGCCTGCGCTCGGTGTTCGGCTGCATTTCCATGGCGCTGTTTTTTTATGCCTACCAGTTCCTGTCGCTGGCCGATGTGACGGCGATTTCCTTTGCCGCGCCGATCTTCATCGCCTGCATGTCGGTCTGGCTGCTACAGGAAAAGGTCGGGCTGCATCGCTGGTCGGCGATCATCGTCGGTTTCATCGGCATGCTGGTGATCCTGCGGCCAGGCGAGGGGATGCTGACCAGCGGCGCGCTGATCGTGGTGGCGGCCACGCTGTTCTACGCGCTCGCCATCATCCAGATCCGCAAGCTCAGCCGCACCGAACCCTCCACCAGCATCGCCTTCTGGTATGCGGCCTTCTGCAGTGCGGTCACCGGCCTGCTGCTGCCGTTTTTCTGGGTGACGCCGGATCTGGAGGGCTTGGTGCTGCTGGTCACCACCGGGCTGATCGGCGGCGGCGCGCAGCTGTTCATGACGCGTGCCTACAGTCTGGCGCCGGCCTCGGTGGCCGCACCCTTCGATTACACGCACCTGATCTGGTCGGTGGCGATCGGCTGGTATATCTGGGGCGATTTCCCCGACATTCATACTTGGCTCGGCTGCGCCATTGTCATCGCCAGCGGGCTCTACATCCTGTGGCGCGAGACGGTGAAGCGCGCGCCGGTACCGCCCATCGTTACCGAGTAACTTGGGTGACGGAATAGAATAAGAGGTAAATTTTCGGGAGAGCCGCGCGCTGGTCGGAGCGAGAGGATTCGAACCTCCGGCCCCTAGCTCCCGAAGCTAGTGCTCTACCAGGCTGAGCTACGCTCCGACCGGCGCGGGCCGACTGTATAGCGCCTGCGCTACGCCCCCGCAAGGCGCACAAGGCGCATTCCGGGCGGAAAAGCAGGCATGGGGAAAGTCGTGGCCGGCCAGAGGCTTACAGTAAGCGCTACTGGGCCCGTTCGACAGCGAAATCGACCGCTTCCGACAGCGCATCGCGCATCGGTCCGGGGCTGAAGACCTGCAGCGCCTGGCGCGCCTTCTGTGCATAGGCGCGGGCGCGGGCCATGGTTTCCTCGATTGCGCTGTGGCGGTCGAGGTAGCGCAGCGCCTGGGCGAAATCCTCGGGCGTCTGCGCCTCGGGCGTCTCGATGACGCGACGCCAGAAGCCGCGCTCGGTCTCGCTGCCCTTGGCGATGGCCAGCAGAATTGGCAGCGTCACCTTGCCTTCGCGGAAATCGTCGCCGGTATTCTTGCCCAGCGTCACCCCGTCGGAGGCATAGTCTAGCGCATCGTCCACCAGCTGGAAGGCGATGCCGAGATTGTGGCCGTAATCGTCCATCGCCTGGGTCTCGGCCGGTGCGCGGCCGGCAATCACGGCGCCGACGCGGCAGGCGGCGGCGAACAGCGCGGCCGTCTTGGCCTTGATGACCTTCAGGTAATCGGCCTCGCTGGAGGTCGTGTCGTTGGCGATCACCAGCTGCAGGACTTCGCCCTCGGCGATTTCGGCCGAGGCGCCGCAGAGGATGCGCAGCACTTCCAGCGAGCCGGTCTCGACCATCAGCTGGAAAGAGCGCGTGAACAGAAAATCGCCGACCAGCACCGAAGCCTGATTGCCCCACAGCACATTGGCGGTGGCGTTGCCACGGCGGCGGTCGCTTTCGTCCACGACGTCATCGTGGAGGAGCGTCGCGGTATGGATGAATTCGACGCAGGCCGCCAGCAGCACGTCCTTGTCCCCGGCATAGCCGCAGAGCCGGGCCGAGCCCAGCGTCAGCAGCGGGCGGATGCGCTTGCCGCCGGCGGCGATCAGATGGCTGGCCAGTTCCGGAATCAGGGTGACATCGCTGGCCATGCGGTCGATGATCTCGCGATTCACCGCATCCATCTCGGCTGCCACCAGAGCGCGCAACGGCTCGATGCTGGGCTTGCGGCCCGGCTCCGTCGCGCCCTGAATCTGTTTGGAGGCAGTCTGCACTGTCGCGTAACCCATATTGTGTCCGGTCGTCTGGCTGGAGCATAGTGGGCTGGCATACCCGGTCAAGCGCCGCTCCCTTTCAAGTTTCCGTTTCAGATCAAATGCCTGACAGCCATCACACACACGACGCCCTGCTTGGCGGCCAGGTCCGGCTGATCCAGCCGCAAAAGGGCCAGCGCGCCAGCGCCGATGCCGTCATGCTGGCTGCCGCGGTGCCGGCGCGCAGCAAGGCTGGCGGCACGCAGCATGCGCTCGATCTGGGCTGCGGCTCCGGCGTCGGCATGCTCTGTCTGGCCGCGCGCCTGAAATCTGTGCAGATCACCGGCGTGGAATTGCAGCCCGATCTGGTGGCCCTGTGTGAGCGCAACATCGCGGCGAACGGCATGGCGGAGCGGTTGCGTGTCCTGCAGGGCGATATCCGGGGCCGGATCGCCGGACTGGCGGCCGGCAGCTTCGATCAGGTGTTTGCCAACCCGCCGTATTTCGACAGCACGCGGCATCGCGTCTCCCCTCATGCCGGCCGCGCCACCGCGCGCAGCGAGGGCGATGAGGCCGACCTGGGCCACTGGATCGCCGCGCTGCTGCGCTATGCGAAGCCCGGCGGTGGCGTCACCCTGATCCACAAGGCCGACCGCCTGGCCGATATCCTGGCGGCGCTCAGCCCGCCATCCGGCAAGCAGCCGGCCGGGGCGATTCGGGTGATTCCGCTGGTCTCGCGGGCCGGCCAACCGGCGAAACGGGTGATCGTGCGGGCGGTGAAGGGCAGCAAGGCGCCACTGGTGCTGGAGGCCGGCTTGGTGCTGCACGCGGCCGAGGGCGGCGCCTACCAGCCAGCCATCGACGCGGTGCTGCGTGACGGCGCCGCCCTGCCGGTCTGATCGGTGGCGGTCTGATCGGCGGTCCGGAGGGCTTGCGGCCGGCCTGGCAAAAGCCGCAGACTCGGGCTCCGTTGTCCGAGAGCCGGTAAAGCCCTGCGCCCATGCTGAAATACCTGCTGCTGATCCTGGTGATTGCCGCCGTTTGGTATGGCTGGCGCACCTTCAACCGCAAGCCCGTGGCCAAGCCGCCGGCCCCCCCGCCGGCAGAGCCGGTCAAGCCCAAGGCGGTGGCCGAGGACCTGAAACCCTGCCCGGTCTGCGGCACCTACACCACGGGCCAGACCTGCGGCCGTCCGGAGTGCCGCCCGGCCTAGCCTTTCGGGCGTAAGTCTAACGCCCGCAATGGCTTGATTCTCGGGCTTCCGCTGGCTATGGTCCGCGCGATTTCGGGCACCCCCCAAAGGCACGCAAAGGCGAGAGAACAGAGGACTTAACGATGGCGCCCACCGGAAACGCCGCGGCTTCGTCGTTCCAGGATCTGATCCTCACGTTGCAGACCTATTGGGCACGTCAGGGCTGCGTCCTGCTGCAGCCCTATGACATGGAAGTGGGCGCCGGCACCTCCCATCCCGCCACCACCCTGCGTGCGCTTGGCCCGGAACCGTGGAGCGTCGCATATGTGCAGCCTTCGCGCCGGCCAAAAGACGGCCGCTATGGCGAGAACCCCAACCGCCTGCAGCATTACTACCAGTTCCAGGTGGTCCTGAAGCCGAGCCCGGCCAATGTGCTGGAGCTGTATCTCGGCTCGCTGGAAGCGCTGGGCATTTCGTCGAAGCGCCATGACATCCGCTTTGTCGAGGATGACTGGGAAAACCCGACGCTGGGCGCCTGGGGCCTGGGCTGGGAAGTCTGGTGCGACGGCATGGAGGTGACGCAGTTCACCTATTTCCAGCAGGTCGGCGGTTTCGACTGCGCGCCGGTTTCGGCCGAGATCACCTACGGCCTCGAGCGCCTCGCCATGTATGTGCAGGGCAAGGACAACGTTTACGATCTCGACTTCAATGGCCGCGGCGTGAAATACGGCGAGGTGTTCCACCAGGCCGAACGCGAATTCTCGGCTTATAATTTCGAGCATGCCGACACCGAGCAGCTGTTCCGCCGCTTCGCCGATGTCGAGAAGGAATGCATGGCGCTGGTCGAGAAGGGCCTGGCGCTGCCAGCCTATGACCAGTGCCTGAAGGCCAGCCATGCCTTCAACCTGCTGGATGCGCGCGGCGTCATAAGCGTCACCGAGCGCGCCGCCTATATCGGCCGTGTGCGCACGCTGGCCAAGGCCTGCTGCACCCAGTGGCTGCGCTCGCGCGGCCATCTGCAGGAGACGGTCTGATGCTCGGCGAACTCCTGCTTGAGGTCCATTCGGAAGAAATTCCCGCGCGCATGCAGCAGCGTGCCGCCGAGGACCTTCTGCGCCTGGTCACCGAGGGCCTGAAGAAGGCCGGCCTGAGCTTCGAGGCAGCGGAATCCTATGTCACGCCGCGCCGCCTGGCGCTGGTGGTGAAAGGTCTGCCACGCCTGCAGGCCGATATCCGGGAAGAAAAGAAAGGCCCGCGCGTCGGCTCGCCCGATGCGGCCGTGCAGGGTTTTCTGCGCGGCGCCGGCCTGACCTCGCTCGATCAGTGCGAGAAGCGCGATACCGGTAAGGGCGAATTCTGGTTCGCTATCGTCGAGAAGAAGGGCGAGGCGACCAAGGATGCCCTGCTGCGTATCCTGCCCGAAGCGTTGGCGCAGCTGCCCTGGCCGAAATCCATGCGCTGGGGCGCGCATGAGCTGCGCTGGGTGCGGCCGCTGCATTCGATGATCGCGCTGTTCGAGGGCGAGACGGTGCCCTTTGTCTTCGGTCATCTCACGGCTGGCGACACCACCTGCGGCCATCGCTTCCAGGCGCCGGAAAAGTTTTCCGTGCGCAATGCCGGCGACTATCTGGCTCGCCTGCGCGCCGCCTATGTCGAGCCGGATTTTGCCATCCGTCGTGCCGCCGTGCTGAAGGATGCCGCCTTCGCGGCCTCCGCCGAAGGCCTGGTGCTGGTGGACGATCCCGGCCTGGCCGACGAAGTGACCGGCCTGGTCGAGCAGCCGGTCGTGCTGCTGGGCCGGATTCCGCAGCAGTTCATGGATGTGCCGCGCGAGGTGCTGACCACCACGATGCGGACGCACCAGAAGTATTTCGCTCTCAACACGGCCGACGGCGCGCTGGCGCCGCGCTTTGTCATCATCGCCAACACCCTGACTGATGACGGCGGCAGGCAGGTGGTGGCCGGCAACGAGCGGGTGCTGAATGCGCGCTTGTCGGATGCCAAGTTCTTCTGGGACCAGGATCGCAAGACCCGCCTGGAAGACCGCCTGCCGGCGCTGAAGGATATCGTCTTCCACGCCAAACTCGGCACCGTGGCGCAGAAGGTCGAGCGCGTCGAGCGTTTGGCCTACGAGATCGCCGGCGCGGTGAATGCCGATGCCAAGCTGGCCCGTCGCGCCGCCCGGCTGGCGCGCGCCGATCTGGTCAGTGGCGTGGTCGGTGAATTCCCCGAGCTGCAGGGTATCATGGGGCGCTATTACGCGCTGAACGATGGCGAGGCGCCCGAGGTGGCCGAGGCCATCGCGCTGCATTACGCGCCGCAGGGTCCGAATGACCGCTGCCCCAATACGCCGGTGGCCATTGCCGTGGCGCTGGCCGACAAGATCGACACGCTGGCCGGTTTCTTCGCCATCGACGAGAAGCCGACCGGCTCGAAGGATCCGTTTGCGCTGCGCCGCGCTGCACTCGGCGTGATCCGCATCATCCTGGAAAACCGGCTGGCCCTGCCACTGAAGACGCTGTTCCGCTCGGCGCTGTCGCTGCAGATCGTGCAGGCCGAGGGCACGCGCAATCCGACCGAGGAACTGATGCAGTTCTTCGTCGATCGCCTCAAGGTGCACCTGCGCGAGCAGGGCGTGCGGCACGACCTGATCGCCGCCATCTTCGCCAAGAGCGCCGATGACGACCTGGTGCGCGTGCTGGACAAGGTGGATGCGCTGCGCGGCTTCCTGGCCACCGAAGACGGCGGCAACCTGCTGGCCGGCTATCGCCGGGCGAACAACATCGTGCGCGCCGAGCTGAAAAAGACCCCGGACCTGACGCTGGGCGAGGTGGATGGCCACCTGATCGCCCAGGACGAGGAGCGCGCGCTGGTCGGCGCTTTGGGCGATCTCGGCCGCGAAGTCGCGGCAAAGACACAGGATGAAGCGGAATTCCGCCATTATCTTGCCACACTTGCGCGGCTACGTGCGCCGATCGATGCGTTCTTCGAGCGCGTCACCGTCAATGCCGATGACAGCGCCGTGCGCCGTAACCGTTTGAGTTTGCTTTCCGCCGTTGCCGGAAGCATGGACCGTATCGCCGACTTCTCGCAGATCGAAGGGTAACAGACCGATGGCCAAGCCCAAGCCGAAGAAGAAAACCGCCCCCAAGGCCAAGAAGGCTGCCAAGCCGGCTACGAAATCCAAGGTGAAGGCCAAGAAAGCCGCAGCCTCAAAGAAGGTCGTGAAAAAGGCTGTGAAGGCGTCGGCGCCGAAGAAGGCTGTCGCCCCCAAGAGCGCTCTGGCCAGGGGCAAGCTGGTTTACTCGTTCGGCGACGGCAAGGCCGAAGGCCGCGCCGATATGAAGAACCTGCTGGGGGGCAAGGGCGCCAACCTGGCCGAGATGTCGAATATCGGCCTGCCGGTGCCGCCGGGCCTGACCATCACCACCGAGGTCTGCACCGCCTATTACAAGAACGGCAAGCAGTATCCCAAGGAGCTGAAGGCCCAGGTCGATGCGGCGCTGATCAAGGTGGAGAAGCTGGTCGGCGCCAAGTTCGGCGACGCCAAGAAGCCGCTGCTGGTCTCGGTGCGCTCGGGCGCCCGCGCTTCGATGCCCGGCATGATGGATACCGTGCTGAATCTCGGCCTGAACGACGTGACTGTCGAGGCGCTGGCCAAGCAGTCGGGCAACGAGCGGTTCGCCTGGGACAGCTATCGCCGTTTCATCCAGATGTATTCCAACGTCGTGCTCGATATCGGGCATGAGCATTTCGAGGAACTGCTCGAAATGCACAAGGAAGAACATGGCCTCAACCTGGACACCGAGCTGAAGGCTGCCGACTGGAAGGAACTGGTTGGCGCCTACAAGAAGAAGGTGGAGCAGGAACTGGGCCGGCCCTTCCCGCAGGATGTGCGCGACCAGCTCTGGGGTGCCATCGGCGCCGTGTTCTCCAGCTGGATGAACCAGCGCGCCATCACTTATCGCAGCCTGAACAACATCCCGGCCTCATGGGGTACGGCGGTGAATGTGCAGGCGATGGTGTTCGGCAACATGGGCGAGACGTCGTGTACTGGCGTCGCTTTCACCCGCGATCCGTCTACCGGCGAGAAGATTTATTACGGCGAATACCTGATCAATGCGCAGGGCGAGGACGTCGTCGCCGGTATCCGCACCCCGCAGCAGCTGACCAAGGAATCACGCCTGAAGGTCGGCAACGAAATGCCCTCCATGCAGGAGGCCATGCCTGATACCTTCAAGCAGCTGGTCGCGGTGTTCGTCCGGCTGGAAAAGCATTATCGCGACATGCAGGACATCGAATTCACGGTCCAGCAGGGCAAGCTGTGGATGCTGCAGACCCGTTCGGGTAAGCGTACCGCCAAGGCGGCGATCAAGATCGCCGTCGACATGGTGAAGGAAAAGCTGATCAGCCAGGGTGAAGCCATCGAGCGCGTCGATCCTGCCTCGCTGGACCAACTGCTGCATCCGACGCCGGACCCGAAGGCCGAGCGCAAGGTGATCGCCAAGGGTTTGGCTGCCTCGCCGGGCGCTGCTTCGGGCAAGGCGGTGTTCCTGGCCGATGAGGCCGAGCAGTGGGCCGCCAAGGGCGAAGCCGTGATCCTCTGCCGCGTCGAGACCTCGCCGGAAGACATCCATGGCATGCATGCCGCCAAGGGCATCCTGACCGCACGCGGCGGCACCACCAGCCATGCGGCCGTCGTGGCCCGCGGCATGGGCCGTCCCTGCGTTTCGGGCGCTGGCGGCATCCGCATCGATTACGGCGCCGGCAAGATGACAGTCGGCGATATCACGGTGAACAAGGGCGATGTCATCACCATTGACGGTTCCACCGGCGAAGTGATCCTGGGCGTCATGCCGATGATCGAGCCGCAACTGTCGGGTGATTTCGGCCTGCTGATGACCTGGGCGGACAAGCTGCGCAAGCTGAAGGTCCGCACCAATGCGGAAACCCCCGCTGACGCCGAGACCGCCGTGCGCTTCGGCTGCGAGGGCATCGGCCTTTGCCGCACCGAGCATATGTTCTTCGATGCCGACCGCATCACCGCGGTGCGCGAGATGATCCTGTCGCCGGCCGTCGAAGGCCGCAAGAAGGCGCTGGCCAAGATCTTGCCGATGCAGCGCGATGACTTTGTGAAGCTGTTCAAGATCATGGCCGGTCGTCCGGTGACGATCCGCCTGCTCGATCCGCCGCTGCATGAATTCCTGCCCAAGACCGATGCCGATTTCGACGCGGTTGCCCGTGGCACCGGCCTGAGCGTCGCGGCGCTGAAGGAGCGCAAGAAGGCGCTGGAAGAGACCAACCCGATGCTGGGCCATCGTGGCTGCCGTCTGGGCATCAGTTATCCGGAAATCTACGAGATGCAGGCCCGCGCCATCTTCGAGGCGGCTGTTGCCGTGACCAAGGGTGGTGGCAAGGCCGTCGAGCCGGAAGTGATGATCCCGCTGGTCGCCACCAAGGCCGAGATGGATATTCTGAAGACCCGCGTCGATGCCATCGCCGCCGAAGTCTTCAAGGAGCAGGGCAAGAAGGTGAAATACCTGGTCGGCACCATGATCGAGCTGCCGCGCGCCGCGCTGCGTGCCGGCGACATTGCCGAGACGGCCGAGTTCTTCTCCTTCGGCACCAACGACCTGACCCAAACCACCCTGGGCATCAGCCGCGATGACTCGGCGTTGTTCATGGACGACTATCTGAAGGCCGGTATTTTCGAGCGCGACCCGTTCGTCACCATCGACCAGAACGGCGTGGGCGAGTTGGTGAAGATCGCCGCCGAACGCGGCCGCGCCACCCGCAAGGATATCAAGCTGGGCATCTGCGGTGAACATGGCGGCGACCCGTCCTCGGTGCGCTTCTGCCACAATGCCGGCCTCGATTATGTGTCCTGCTCGCCCTATCGCGTGCCGATCGCCCGCCTGGCTGCGGCCCAGGCGGCGATCTCGGAAGAGAAGGCCAGCGAAGCCTAACCGAGAAGTAACCTTACTGCCCTCAGGGCAGATCGCTAGAACAGACGGCACCGGCCAAAACCGGTGCCGTTTTTCTTTGCGGACGACCACAGGGCAATAATGATGATAGGCATTTCGGCGGATACCGGCGGCAGCGCCGCAGCAAGTTTCGAAACCCTGCTGCAGGGAGAAGTCGAGAAGGCGGTCTGGGCCCTGGAAGCGGCCCACAGCAATCCGGCCCATGCCGAGGTGTGCATAGGGCAGATCGCCCGTATCGTCTGCGCCCTGCAGGGCAGCGCCAGCCGTGCCGGCTATCCGCTGGTTGCCGCGTTATGCGACTCCGCCTGCAGCCTTGCCACGACGGACCCCACCGCCGGGCGCGCCCAGCAGCGCGGCCTGCTCGAGCATCTGAATGCCCTGCGTAACATCGTCATTGCCGGCATGCAGGACCGCGGCTACGGCGGCGGCGTCGATCCGTTGATGCGCCCGGCCTGTATCTGAGCCGGGCGGCCCCGATCTACTGGATGGTGATGCGGGGCATCCGGCTGGCCGCCACATCGCGGTCGATTTTCTCGGCCACCTTCGCGGCAATCGCGCGATAGGCCTTCGCTTCCTCACTCTCCGGCATGGACGCCACGATCGGCGTGCCGCCGTCGGAGGTCTCGCGGATCTCGATTTTCAGCGGCAGCTCGCCCAGGAAGTCGCAGCCCAGTTCCTCGGCCGTCTTGCGCGCGCCGCCATGGGCGAAGATGTCGCTGCGGTGGCCGCAATTGGGGCAGCAGAAATAGCTCATATTCTCGACGATACCGAAGACCGGCACATCGACGCGGCGGAACATGTTCAGGCCCTTGCGGGCATCCAGCAGGGCAATGTCCTGCGGGGTCGAAACGATCACCGCGCCGGCCAGCGGTACGCGCTGGGCCATGGTCAGCTGGGCGTCGCCGGTGCCTGGCGGCATGTCGACCACCAGCACGTCCAGCTCGCCCCATTCCACGTCGCGCAGCATCTGTTCCAGCGCGCTCATCACCATCGGCCCGCGCCAGATCATCGGCGTGTCTTCCGGCACCAGGAAACCCATCGACATGCAGGGGATGCCCCAGCCCTGCATCGGGTGCAGACGTTTGCCGTCGGGCGAATAGGGTTTGCCGGTGATGCCCATCATGCGCGGCAGCGAGGGGCCGTAGATATCGGCATCCAGCAAGCCGACCTTCTTGCCGCCCTGCGCCAAGGCCAGAGCCAGGTTGACGGCGGTGGTGGACTTGCCCACGCCGCCCTTGCCGGACGCCACGGCGATGATCGATTTGATGCCGGGAATGGCGGGGCGGGCGGCCACTTCAGGGGCCGCGCCGGGGCGACCGGCGGCCGAAGCTGCACCCTGGGCCGGGCCATGGGAATGACCCGGTCCGTGAGAATGCCCGGCATGGCTGTGGGCCGCCGGCTGGGCGGCAGCGCTTTTGCCCTGGGTTTCGGCGGTCAGGACCACGGTGGCGGAGGTGACGCCGGGCAGGGCGGCGACCGCCTGTTCGGCGGCCCGGCGCAGTGGTTCCTTGCGGGCGGCACCCTGGGCGGGCACTTCCAGGACGAAACCGACATTTCCACCCTTGATCACAAGTCCGGCAACCATGCCGAGCTCGACCACATTCTTGCCATGATCGGTGTCTACCACACCGCCCAGCGCGGCCATGATCTGCGCTTCTGTCACCCCGGTCATGCTTGAAATCCCTGTAAACGTTCCAATATTCTCGATAATCGGCCGCGAAGGCCCAGCTTACGCCACGCGAGTGATATATCGCGGGGGCGGGAGCGGGGCAATTCACCGGCCGGGACGGCAGGCAGGCAAAAGCAGGCAGGCAAAAGCAGGCAGGCAAAAGCAGGCAGGCAAAAGCAGGCAGGCAAAGCAGTCGGACAGCGTTCGCACGCAGTCTGATACAATCACGGGCAGTTAAGCCCGGCAACAACAGCCCCCAATCGCTTTGCGAGACGGTTTCGGCTGAGAAGGACAGTGGGATGCCCTGGAGCAATCAAGGTGGCGGCGGTTGGCAAGGTGGCGGCGGCGGTGGCGGTCGCGGACCTTGGGGACAGGGACCGCGCGGCAATGGCTCGGGCTCCAGTGGCGGCGGCGTGCCGCCCAGCCTGGAAGACATCCTGCGTAAGGGTCAGGACCGCTTCCGCGGCATGCTGCCCGGCGGCGATGTATCGGGTCGTGGCATCCTGCTGCTGATCCTGGTGGCGATTGCCATCTGGCTTGGCACCGGCTTCTACCGCGTCGATACCGACGAGCAGGGTGTGGTGCTGCGCTTCGGCAAGGTCCATGCCGTGACTGAACCCGGCCTGCGCTATCGTCTGCCCTGGCCCATCGATTCCGTCCTGACGCCCAAGGTCACCTCGGTCAACCGCGAAGAAATCGGTTTCCGCTCGCTGGGCGAGTCGCCCACCCGCGGCGCCCAGCAGCGCGATGTGCCGGAAGAAAGCCTGATGCTGACCGGCGACGAGAATATCGTCGACATCGATTTCACCGTGCTGTGGCAGGTGAAGGATGCCGGCCAGTATCTATTCAGCGTGGTCGATCCCGCGCGCACCATCAAGCAGGTGGCGGAAAGCGCCATTCGCGAAGTGGTCGGCAAGAACAATATCCAGTTCATCCTGACCGAAGGCCGCACCAAGATTGCCGACGACACCCGACGGGTCATGCAGGCGATCCTGGATGGCTATGGCGCCGGCGTGGTGGTTACCCAGGTGGCTTTGCAGCGCACCGAGCCGCCGGCTTCGGTGCTGGATGCCTTCCGCGATGTGCAGTCGGCCCAGGCCGATCGCGAGCGCACGCAGAACGAGGCAGAAGCCTACCGTAACGACATCGTGCCGCGTGCCCGCGGCGAGGTGCAGCGCCTGCTGCAGCAGGCCGAGGCCTACAAGCAGGAAACCATCGCCAATGCCCAGGGCGATGCCAGCCGCTTCACACAGGTCTACAACGAATACCGTCTGGCCAAGGACGTCACCACCCGGCGCATGTATCTCGAAACTATGGAAACCATCATGCGCGGCACCAACAAGGTGATCGTCGATGGCAATGGCGCCGGCAGCGGCGTCGTGCCTTACCTGCCGCTACCGGAACTGCAGAAGCGGGCGGCGCCCGCGGCGCAGCCGCAGCGCTGAGGAGAATCCAGATGAACCGCTCTCTCCTCACCATTATCGTCATCGTCGTCGTCGCGGCCGGCTTCCTGCTGCGCGGCGCCCTGTTCACCGTGCATCAGGCCCAGCAGGCCCTGGTGGTGCAGTTCGGCGATCCGCGCCGCGTCATCACCGAACCTGGCCTGCATGCCAAGATTCCGCTGATCCAGGATGTGGTCTATTTCGACAAGCGCATCCTCGGCCTCGATGCGCAGCCGGAAGAAATCCTGACGTCTGACCAGCGCCGCCTGGTGGTCGACAGCTTCGTGCGCTACCGCATCACCAACCCGCTGCTGTTCTATCAGACCGTCCGCAACGAACTGGGCCTGCGTGGCCGTCTGGCGCCGTCTGTCGCCAATGCCTTCCGGGGCGCCTTCGGCCGTCTGGACGCCGCCTCGGTGATCTCGGGCGACCGTCCGTCGGCGATGCAGCAGGTGACCAACACCCTGCAGGAAGACTCCCGGCGCTTAGGCATCGAACTGGTCGATGTGCGCATCAAGCGCGCCGACTTCCCTGATACCATCAGCCAGGCGATCTTCCGCCGTATGCAGACCGAGCGTCAGCGTGAAGCCAACGAGCAGCGCGCAACTGGCTTCGAACTGGCCGAGCGTATCCGCTCGGAAGCGGAACGCCAGCGCACCGTGCTGATCGCCGACGCCCGCCGGCGTTCGGAAATCCTGCGCGGCGAAGGCGATGCCGAACGCACCAAGATCTTTGCCGAAGCCGCCAACAAGGATCCGGAGTTCTACAACTTCTACCGGTCGCTGCAGGCCTATACCAAGGTTCTGCAACCGAGCGACACCACGATGGTGCTGTCGCCTGACTCCGACTTCTTCCGTTATTTCGAGAACCCGACCGGCGTGCCGCGCCGGGCGCCCCAGCGATAGTCCAGCATGATCGCCGCGCCCGACAGGGCGGCGAGGAGGTTGCCCATGAATGCCATTCTGCCGCGTCGCCTGGTCTCCGCCGGATTGCTGCGCCGTTGCACGGCAGCCGCCGCCGGTCTGGTTGTCACTTTCGCTGTGGGGGCCACGCAGGCGCGCGCACCGGATGGCGATTTCGCCGATCTGGCCGAGAAACTGCTGCCCGCCGTGGTCAATATCTCGACCACGCAGACGGTGCAGAACCGTGGCGCCATGCCGGAAGGCTTGCCGCAATTCCCGCCGGGCTCGCCGTTTGAGGATTTCTTCAAGGAATTCTTCGACCGCCAGCAGCGCGGCGAGGGCAACCGGCCGCCGCGTCAGGTGTCGTCGCTGGGCTCGGGTTTCATCGTCGATGCCCGCGGCTATGTGGTGACCAACAATCACGTGATCGCCGATGCCGACCAGGTGCGCGTCATCCTGCATGACAACACCGAACTGGAAGCCAAGATCGTCGGCCGCGATCCGGAAGTGGATATCGCGGTGCTGAAGGTCGAGCCCAAGGGCCGCACGCTCACGGCTGTCCCGTGGGGCGACTCGGAGAAAATCCGCGTCGGCCAGTGGACGCTCGCCATCGGCAATCCCTTCGGCTTGGGCGGCACCGTCACCGCCGGTATCATCTCGGCGCGCGGCCGTGACATCAATGCCGGTCGCTACGACGATTTCATCCAGACCGATGCCTCGATCAACAAGGGCAACTCCGGTGGTCCGCTGTTCGACAAGGAAGGCAATGTCATCGGCATCAACACCGCGATCTTCTCGCAGTCGGGCGGCTCGATCGGCATCGGCTTTGCCGTGCCGGCCAATCTCGCCCGTCCGGTGGTACAGCAGCTGATCGAGTTCGGCCGCACCAAGCGCGGCTGGCTCGGCGTGCAGATCCAGTCGGTCACCGACGAGATGGTGGAAGCGCTGGGCCTGCAGCAGGCGCGCGGCGCCCTGGTCGCCAAGGTGGTGCCCGGCGGCCCGGCCCAGAAGGCCGGCATCGATTCAGGCGATGTGATCGTCAGCTTCGACGGCAAGGCGATTGCCAGCACCAATGCGCTGACCCGCAGCGTCGCCGAGACGCCGGTGGGCAAGGCGGTGAATGTCGAGTTCATCCGCAAGGGCAAGAAGCAGACGGTGAAGGCGACGCTAGGCGAGCTGGAAGCCGCCATGGCCTCGGCCAAGCAGGAGAGCAGCCAGAAGACCGATGGCGCCCGACCCAAGGCCGGCCGCAACGAGACCGAGCTGGCCGATCTGGGCGTGCGCGTTGCGCCGCTGTCGAAGGAACTGCGCCAGAAGCACGACATCAAGGATGACGTGAAGGGCGTGGTGATCACCGATGTGGAGCCCGATGGCCCGGCCGCCAAGCGTGACGTGCGCGTTGGCGACGTCATCATCGAGATGGCGCAGTCGGAAATCCGCAATACCGACGATGCGGTGGAAATGCTCAAGGCGCTGAAGGATGCCAAGCGCAAGGTGGCGCTGCTGCAGATCCAGCGTTCGGGCGAGCCGCGCTTCGTGCCGGTGCCGCTCAAATCGTAAGCGGCGGTTCAAGCCAATAAAAAAGGCCGGCTTAAAGCCGGCCTTTTTCGTGTCCGGTGCGAACCGGTTATTCGATCTCGCGGGCGTTCTGCACGACCTTGCCGACCAGGCCATATTCCACCGCCTGTTCTGCGCTCATCCAGTAATCGCGATCGGTGTCCTTCTCCACGCGCTCCAGCGTCTGGCCGGTCTCGCGGGCGAAGATCTCGTTCAGCCGCTTGCGCATGCGGATGATTTCCTTGGCCTGGATGGCGACATCCGAGGCCGTGCCGCCGGCGCCGCCGGACGGCTGATGCAGCAGGAAGCGGGTGTTGGGCAGGCTGAAGCGGTTCTCGCGCTTGGCGGCGGCATAGATCAGCGCGCCGGCCGAAGCGACCCAGCCGGTGCCGACCACGCGCACATCGGGCTTCACGAACTTGATCATGTCATAGATCGTGTCGCCGGATTCGACGTGGCCGCCCTGGCTGTTGATGAAGATGGTGATCGGTTCATCGCCGGCCGACTGCAGGGCCAGCAGGCGGGCCGAGACTTCCTTGGCGATCTTCTGGTCGATGCCGCCGTAGATCAGGATGGTGCGCGCCTTGAACAGCCGCTCCTCGATGCCCGGCGTCTTGTCCTTGGCCTTTTCCTTCTCGTCGTCGCCGTTCTTTTCCGGCTCGTCGTCCAGATGGGTAATGCGGTTCAGCATGTGGGAAATGCTCCTGAAACGGCCTTGAAAACGTCTGTCTCTGGTATCCCACGGGGCCGGGGGAGGGTGCAAGGCTCAGGGCCCCGCCAGCCCTGCCGGGTGGGCTGCCGCTAGGCAGAAGCCGGCGTTTTCCGCTAGGCTTCTGCCATACCGAACAGAGGCTTTAAGAAAGGTCGCCCCATGCTGAAAGGCAAGTCCGCCGTCGTCACCGGTTCCACCAGCGGCATCGGACTGGGTATCGCCCGGGCCCTGGCGGCCCAGGGCGCCAACATCATGCTGAACGGCTTTGGCGACGCCGCCGAGATCGAAAGGCTGCGCGCCGGTCTGGCATCGGAATTCGGCGTCAAGGTGGTCTATGACGGCGCCGACATGAGCAAGGGCGAGGCAATCGCCGCCTTCATCAAGAAGGCCGAAGCCGAGTTGGGCGGCATCGATATCCTGGTCAACAATGCCGGCATCCAGTTCGTGTCGCCGGTGGATGAATTCCCCGATGCGAAATGGGATGCGATCCAGAGCATCAATCTCAGTTCCAGCTATCACTGCATCAAGGCGGCGCTGCCCGGCATGAAGAAAAAGGGCTGGGGCCGTATCGTCAATATCGCCTCGGCCCATGGCCTGGTGGCCTCGCCGTTCAAGTCGGCCTATGTGGCGGCCAAGCATGGCCAGGTCGGCCTGACCAAGGCGGTGGCGCTGGAAGTGGCCGAGGCCGGCATCACGGTGAATGCGATCTGTCCGGGCTATGTGCGCACGCCGCTGGTGGAAAACCAGATCGACGACCAAGCCAAGGCCCATAACATGCCGCGCGACAAGGTGATCCGCGAGGTGATCCTGGCGGTACAGCCGACCAAGCGGTTCGTCGAGATCGAGGAAGTGGCGGCTACCGCCATCTTCCTGTGCAGCGACGGCGCCAAGTCGATCACCGGCACGTCCATCGCGATTGATGGTGGCTGGACGGCGCGGTGAAGATCGCACGTACTACCAGACAAGTGTCATGGCCAGGCTTGTCCTGGCCATCCACGTTTCTGGGCATTGCAAATATTGGAAAGTAAGGCGTGGATGGCCGGATCAAGTCCGGCCATGACACACGGGGGCGTCAGCCGCGCCCGAAAATCTCGTCGGCGCGATAGCCCTGCAGATACAGCAGTGCCGTCAGATCGCCATGGCGGATGTTGATCTTCGACGCCTGCTGCACCGCCGGCTTGGCGTGATAGGCGACGCCCATGCCCGAGGCTCCCAGCATGGCGAGGTCGTTGGCGCCATCGCCCACCGTGATGCAGTCGGCCGGCGTGATGCCGCGCGCCTTGGCCACACGCTGCAGGGCCTCCAGTTTGGCTTCCTTGCCCAGGATCGGCTCGGCCACACCGGCGATCTTCTCGTCTTCGATGAGCAGGCGGTTGGCCTGCTGTTCGTCGAAGCCGAGCTGTTCGGCGATCCGCTGGGTGTAATGATCAAATCCGCCTGAGACCAGCGCAGTATGCACGCCATGCTGCTTCAGCGTGTTGAGCAGCACCTGTGCGCCCGGCATCAGTTTGATGCGGCCGGCGGCCTCGTCCAGCAGGGTCGCGGGCTGGCCTTTCAGCAGGGCAACGCGCTCGCGCAGGGCAGCGAAGAAATCCAGCTCGCCGTTCATGGCGCGGCGGGTGATATCGGCGACCTTCTCGCCGATATCGGCAAGATAGGCGATCTCGTCCAGCATCTCGTTGCGGATGATGGTCGACTCCATATCGGCCACCAGCGCCTTCTTGCGGCGGGTGTCGGCCGTCTGCAGCACCACCACATCGACCGGCGCATTGCGCAGGGCCACCTTGGCGACCTTTTCCGCTTCGGCGGCATCGACGCCATCGAAGGGAATGTCGCAGGCAATGCCCTGATCGAGCCAGTCGACCGGACCGACCTTGCCGCGGGCCAGCGCCAGCGCATCGCGCACGGCATTGGTAGCGCGCGGCGTCAGCACGGCATTGTGGGGGGCGGCGATCAGGGTGAGAATGTTTTGCATCCACCTGTTCTAGGACTGTAGAAGAGGCGGCGCAACTCGGATGCCGCCAGTAACCATGCCCGCGACAGAACCTGAGACAAACCTTAACACTGCCCCGATCCTGGTGCTGGCCGGTCCGACCGCCAGCGGCAAGTCGGCGCTGGGCATTGCCCTGGCGCAGCGGTTCAACGGCACCGTCATCAATGCCGACAGCATGCAGGTCTATCGCGATCTGCGCATCCTGACCGCGCGCCCAACCGACGATGAAATGGCGCAGGCGCCACATCGCCTGTATGGCGTGCTGGATGGTGCCGAGCATGGCACGGCGGCGCGCTGGGTTGAACTGGCGAAGGCCGCCATCGCCGAGACCATTCACGCGGGTCGCCTGCCGATCCTGCTGGGCGGCACTGGCATGTATCTGCGCAGCCTCTTCGAGGGCCTGGCCGAGATTCCCGCGATTCCGGCCGATGTGCGCGCGGCAGCGCGGCTGCGGCTGGAGCGCCATGGTGCGGACGCCCTGCATGCGGTTCTGCGCGGCGAAGATCCGGTCACGGCGGCGCAGGTGAAGCCGGGCGACAGCCAGCGCCTGGTGCGAGCCTGGGAGGTGCTGCAGACCACCGGCCGCGGCCTGGCTGCCTGGCAGGCCGAAAGCGTTGCTCCGCCCCTGTCCAATCCGGTCTTCCGCCTGCTGCTGCAGCCACCGCGACCGGCGCTGTATGCCCGGATCGACCGGCGTTTTGACGGCATGCTCAAGGCGGGTGCTCTTGAGGAGGTGCGGGCGGTGCTGGCGCGGGCGGATATCCCCATCGATGCCCCGATGCGCAAGGCCCATGGACTTCCCGAATTGTTCCAATATCTTAAGGGGCAGATCGGGCTGGATGAGGCGGCCCGTATCGGCCAGCTCAACACCCGCCACTACGCCAAGCGGCAGACCACCTGGTTCCGACACCAGTTCGTTCCGGACCTGGTTGTGGAAAACGATCTCAGCCAGCAAGAAAATTTCAACCCAGAGGCGGAAATCTTTCCATTCATTGTGAGATACCTATTGACCGTGCGCGGAGCGGCCGTTTAGGTTGGCGCCGATTTTGACGGCCGGGGCGGCGTGTTCCGGCCGATTTTCGTCTAAAAGGGCTGATCGCCCAAAGGATTGAGTGTCATGTCTACCGCAGCGCAGGCTGCGCCGACCCTGCCAAACCAGCAGATGAGCGGCGCCGAAATGCTGATCAAGGCCCTGATCGACCAGGGTGTTGAGGTCGTCTTCGGGTATCCGGGCGGCGCGGTACTCCCGATTTATGACGCGCTGTTCAAGCAGAATGCCATCCGCCACATCCTGGTGCGCCACGAGCAGGGGGCCGTCCATGCCGCCGAAGGCTATGCCCGCTCGACCGGCAAGCCCGGCGTGGTGCTTGTCACCTCCGGTCCCGGCGCCACCAATGCCGTCACCGGCCTGACCGATGCCCTGCTGGATTCCATCCCCGTCATCTGCCTGACCGGCCAGGTCGCCACCCATCTGGTGGGCACCGACGCCTTCCAGGAATGCGACACCACCGGCATTACCCGGCCCTGCACCAAGCACAACTATCTCGTCAAAAACGTGGATGATCTCTCCCGCGTCGTCCATGAGGCCTTCTATGTCGCCACCAACGGCCGTCCGGGCCCAGTGGTGATCGATCTGCCCAAGGACGTGCAGGTGGCCCAGGGCACCTACACCGCCAAGGACAATATACGCCACAAGACCTACCGCCCGCGCGTGGAAGGCGAGGCCTCGCTGATCAAGGATGCCGTGGCGCTGATGGCCGCGGCCGAGCGTCCGGTCTTCTATACCGGTGGCGGCATCATCAATGCCGGCCCGAAGGCGTCGGAACTGCTGCACGAGCTGGTGAAGCTGACCGGCTTCCCCATCACCAATACGCTGATGGGGCTTGGCGGCTACCCGGCCACCGACAAGCAGTTCCTCGGCATGCTGGGCATGCATGGCACCTGGGAAGCCAATCATGCGATGCATGATTGCGACGTGATGATCAATATCGGCGCGCGTTTCGACGACCGCATCACCGGCCGGCTGAATGCTTTCTCGCCGGGCTCGAAGAAGATCCATGTCGATATCGATCCGTCGTCGCACAACAAGACCGTGCGCTGCGACCTCAATATCGTCGGCGATGCCTGCAAGGTGCTGGAACAGCTGATCGCCGCCTGGAAACAGGGCGGCCACAAGCCGAACCAGAAGGCACTGGACAAATGGTGGGCGCAGATCGACCAGTGGCGCGCCCGCGACAGCCTGAGCTACAAGAAGGACCCCAAGATCATCAAGCCGCAGCTCGCCATCGAGCGGCTGTATGAGCTGACCAAGGATCAGGACACCTTCATCACCACCGAAGTGGGCCAGCACCAGATGTGGGCGGCCCAGCATTACAAGTTCAACAAGCCGAACCGCTGGATGACCTCGGGCGGCCTGGGCACCATGGGCTACGGCCTGCCGGCCGCCATCGGCGTGCAGCTCGGTCATCCGGGCAAGCTGGTGGTGGATATTGCCGGCGAGGCCTCGATCCTGATGAACATCCAGGAGCTGGGCACCGCGGCGCAGTTCCGCCTGCCGGTGAAGGTGTTCATTCTCAATAACGAATACATGGGCATGGTGCGCCAGTGGCAGCAGCTGCTGCATGGCGGGCGTTACTCGCAGAGCTATTCGGAATCGCTGCCCGATTTCGTCAAGCTGGCGGAAGCCTTCCATTGCCGCGGCCTGCGGGTTACCGATCCGGCCGATCTCGACGGTGTCATCAAGGAAATGATTGCCATCGATGGTCCGGTGGTGGTGGATGTCGCTGTCGACAAGGCGGAGAACTGCTTCCCCATGGTGCCCTCGGGCGCGGCCCATAACGAGATGATCCTGGCCGACGACAAGCCGAAGGATCCGAAGAATGCCAGCGTCAGTGAAGAAGGCATGGCCCTCGTCTGAGGCCGGCCATACAGCACAGAAGAAATCCGATCATGTCCGCGCCGCAGCAGCCGATCCAGTCCCATATCCTGTCCGTCCTCGTCGATAACGAGCCCGGCATCCTGGCTCGCGTGGTCGGGCTGTTCTCGGGCCGAGGCTACAATATCGAAAGCCTGACCGTGGCTGAGGTCTCGGATGCCGCGCATCTCTCGCGCATCACAGTGGTCACCTCTGGCCCGGCCAATGTGATCGAGCAGATCAAGGCTCAGCTCGGCCGTCTGGTGCCGGTGCATAATGTGCATGACCTGACCGTCGAAGGCCCGCATATTGCGCGCGAACTGGCGCTGATCAAGGTTGCCGGCACCGGCGAGAAGCGCGTGGAAAGCCTGCGTATTGCCGATATCTTCCGCGCCCGCGCCGTCGACAGCACGATCGAATCCTTCGTCTTCGAGCTGACCGGCGCGCCGGAAAAGATCACCGCTTTCGTCGAGTTGATGAAGCCGCTCGGTCTGGTCGATGTGTCGCGCACTGGTGTCGTGGCGATCAGCCGCGGCCCGAAGCCGCTTTAATTCTGAACCCGAACACGAAAACAACGACGCTTTTTGAGGAGAGACTGAGATGCGCGTTTACTACGACCGCGATGCGGACCTGAACCTGATCAAGGGCAAGAAGGTTGTCATCGTCGGCTATGGCAGCCAGGGCCATGCCCATGCGATGAACCTGAAGGACAGCGGCGTGAAGAACATCGCCGTCGCGCTCCGCAAGGGTTCGGCCGGCACCAAGAAGGCCGAAGAGGCCGGTTTCAAGGTGATGACCCCGGCCGAGGCCGCCAAGTGGGCCGATGTCGTCATGGTGCTGACCCCCGATGAGGGCCAGTCTGACCTGTGGACCAACGACCTGCGCGACAACATGAAGGAAGGCGCCGCCCTTGCCTTCGCGCATGGCCTGAACATCCACTTCAACCTGATCGAGCCGCGCAAGGATCTCGATGTCTTCATGATCGCACCGAAGGGCCCGGGCCACACCGTGCGTTCGGAATACCTGAAGGGCGGCGGCGTGCCGTCGCTGGTTGCCGTGCACCAGAATGCCTCGGGCAACGCCCTGGAAATCGCGCTCTCGTACGCTTCGGCCAATGGCGGCGGCAAGGCCGGCATCATCGAGACCACCTTCCAGGAAGAATGCGAAACCGATCTGTTCGGCGAGCAGGTCGTGCTTTGCGGCGGCCTGGTCGAGCTGATCAAGGCCGGTTACGAGACCCTGGTGGAAGCCGGTTACGCCCCGGAAATGGCCTATTTCGAGTGCCTGCATGAAGTGAAGCTGATCGTGGACCTGATCTACGAAGGCGGCATCGCCAACATGAACTACTCGATCTCGAACACCGCCGAATACGGTGAATACGTCACCGGTCCACGCATCGTTACCGCCGAGACCAAGGCTGAGATGAAGCGTGTGCTGGAAGACATCCAGTCCGGCCGCTTCACCCGCAACTGGATGCTGGAAAACAAGGTCAACCAGACTTCGTTCAAGGCGACCCGTGCGGCGCTGGCCAAGCACCCGATCGAGGAAGTGGGCGCCAAGCTGCGCGCCATGATGCCCTGGATCGCCAAAAACAAGCTGGTCGACAAGGCTCGCAGCAACTAAGCGATTCCATATCGCAGACGATGCGGCCGGCGGTTCATCACCGTCGGCCGTTTTTGTTTATGCCATTTTCAGCACCACGACGCCTTCATGGGCCAGCAGCCAGCGTTTGCGCTCCAGGCCGCCGCCATACTTGATGAGCGATCCGTTGGCGCCGACCAGGCGATGGCAGGGCACGACCACGCTCAGCGGATTGGCGCCATTGGCCGCTCCGACCGCGCGTATAGCCTTGGGCATGCCGAGCTTCGCCGCCAATGCGCCATAGGTCAGCGTCCTGCCCGCCGGAATCTTGCGCAGCGCCGCCCAGACCCGGCGCTGGAAATCCGTGCCGGCCGTGCGACAGGCGATATCATTGATCCGAGTCAGTTCGCCGGCGAAATAGCCGTCCACAGACTGCCGCAGGGTTTTGGGCGACCGGGCAGTGTCGATGCTCGTCCCAGTGTCGTAATGCAGCCGCAGCAGCTTCAGCAGGCGCGCCTCGTGATCGCTCCAGTCCAGCGCACGCAGAAAGCCCGCCGCATCGGTGACCAGCAGCGCGGTGCCGATGGGGGTGGCCAGCCGGTCGATCAGTAGGCGGTCGGGTGGGGGCGAGGAGGGCTTTGCCATGGCGGGATTATCGGCCGGCGAGCGGCATCTGTCGGGTGTCTGGCGGCCGCTTTTTAAGATTTCTGGGGCGGACACAATTTCACCGTGTTTTCAGTCTATTAACCTGTTTGGTCGGTATTTCCGTCAAATTCATCCCTTTTTAAGCCTGGTATCGGAGAGTAGCCGCGCAAGTCCATGAAGGCCTTTGACTTTTCGGCCTTTGCCCGGACCCCGCCGGAGCGTGTAGACTATGGTTAAAGCACGGAAACCACGGCAAGAATCGCGTCGCGCCGGCCTTTTGGGGTCTGGTCGGCGTGAGACCGCCGTCTATGGGCGAGAAGGGGTCTGACATGGCGGCGACCGGCAGCGCGCGCGAGCGCGTCATCATCTTCGACACCACGCTCCGCGATGGCGAGCAGTCGCCCGGCGCGTCCATGAATCTGGAAGAGAAGCTCAAGATCGCCTCCGTGCTGGAAGGCATGGGCGTCGATGTCATCGAGGCCGGCTTCCCGATCGCTTCCAACGGCGACTTCGAAGCCGTGAATGAAATCGCCAAGCGCGTCGTCAACTCCACCATCTGCGGTCTCTCCCGCGCCGGCAAGAAAGATATCGACCGCGCCTGGGAGGCGCTGCGTCCGGCCAAGCGCGCGCGCATCCATACCTTCATCTCCACCTCGCCGCTGCATATGAAGTTCAAGCTGCAGATGGAGCCCCAGGCGGTGCATCAGGCCGTGATCGACAGCGTTTCTCATGCGCGCAACCTCTGCGACGACGTGGAGTGGAGCTGCGAGGACGGCACGCGGTCGGATCGCGATTTCCTGTGCCGCGTGATCGAGAGCGCCATCAAGGCTGGCGCCACCACCATCAACGTGCCCGACACCGTAGGCTACACCGTGCCGGAAGAGTACACGGCGCTGATGCGCTTCCTGATTGAAAACATCCCGAACAGCGATAAAGCCAGGTTTTCCGCGCATTGCCACAACGATCTCGGTCTGGCGGTTGCCAACTCGCTGGCTGCCGTCATGGGCGGCGCGCGTCAGGTGGAATGCACGATCAACGGCCTGGGCGAACGCGCCGGCAATGCCGCGCTGGAAGAAATTGTCATGGCGCTACGCACGCGGCCCGATGCCATGCAATTCGAAACCAACATCAAGACCACCGATATCATGAAGGCCTCGCGGCTTGTTTCTGCCGTGACGGGCTTCGTCGTGCAACCGAACAAGGCCATCGTCGGCGCCAATGCTTTCGCGCATGAGAGCGGGATCCATCAGGACGGCATGCTGAAGCATGCCGGCACCTACGAGATCATGACGCCGGAATCGGTTGGCCTGAACCGCTCGACCCTGGTAATGGGCAAGCATTCTGGCCGCCATGCCTTCCGCAAGAAACTGGAAGAGCTCGGCTTCAATCTGGCAGAGAACCAGCTCAACGACGCCTTTGGCCGCTTCAAGGATCTGGCCGACCGCAAGAAAGAGGTCTTCGACGAGGACCTTGTCGCTCTGGTCGACGATACCGTGGCTCATGACAGTCATCGCATCCGCTTCGTCTCGCTGCAGGTGATTGCCGGCTCCAAAGAGCCGCAGAGTGCCCAACTGGAGCTGGAGATCGATGGTGCGGTCAAATCGGTCAAAGCGACGGGTAACGGACCGGTTGATTCGATTTTCAATGCAATCAAGGCCCTGTTCCCCCATCAGGTCAATCTGCAGCTGTACCAGGTCCATGCCGTGACCCAGGGCACCGATGCCCAGGCCGAGGTGACCGTGCGGCTGGAAGAGGGCGGTAAGACCGTGAACGGGCAGGCTTCTGACGCCGATACGCTGGTCGCCAGCTGCCGGGCTTATATTCATGCGCTCAACAAGCTGCTGGTGAAGCGGGAGAAGACCGCCCCGGCTGCCATGAGTGCCTGATTTTCGTGGGGTAAAAATAGGGGGGCTGGGGGTTGCGCTGTTCCGGTCCCAAAGGCGATAACGGCGCGATATTCCGCTGGTGAGGGTGCTTCTCGATGTTCTCGCGTTTGATGGGTTTCATGTCGGCCGATATGGCCATTGATCTGGGCACGGCCAATACGCTGGTCTACGTCAAGGGTCGAGGGATCGTGCTGAATGAACCCTCCGTGGTGGCAATCGCCAATAATCGTGGCAAAAAGCAGGTTCTGGCTGTCGGTGACGAGGCCAAGCAGATGCTGGGCCGTACGCCGGGCAATATCGAAGCCATTCGTCCGCTACGCGATGGCGTGATCGCCGATTTCGAAGTGGCGGAGGAAATGATCAAGCATTTCATCCGCAAGGTTCACAACCGCCGCAGCTTCGCCTCGCCGCAGGTCATTATCTGCGTGCCGTCGGGGTCCACCGCGGTCGAACGTCGCGCCATCATGGACTCGGCCGAGTCCGCCGGTTCGCGCCGCGTCTTCCTGATTGAAGAGCCTATGGCCGCCGCGATTGGCGCCGGCCTGCCGGTCACCGAGCCGACCGGCTCGATGGTGGTTGATATCGGCGGCGGCACCACTGAGGTGGCCGTGCTCTCGCTCGGCGGCATCGTCTATTCGCGCAGCGTGCGCGTCGGCGGCGACAAGATGGACGAGGCGATCATCGCCTATATCCGGCGCAATCATAACCTGCTGGTGGGCGAGGCCTCGGCCGAGCGCATCAAGAAGCAGATCGGCTCGGCCGCGCCGCCGGAAGACGGCAACGGTCTCTCGATGGAGATCAAGGGCCGCGATCTGATGAACGGCGTGCCGAAGGAACTGGTGATCAACCAGCGCCAGATCGCCGAAAGCCTGGCCGAACCGGTCGGTGCCATCGTCGAGGCCGTCAAGGTCGCGCTGGAACACACCGCGCCGGAACTGGCTGCCGATATCGTCGACAAGGGCATCGTGCTCACCGGCGGCGGCGCGCTGCTCGGCAATCTGGACCTCGTGCTGCGCCATGCTACCGGCCTGCCGGTGTCGATCGCTGACGAGCCGCTCAGCTGCGTGGCGCTGGGCACCGGCCGCGCGCTGGAAGAAATGAAGACGCTGAAGCACGTTCTGTACAACCCGCCGTACTGAACGGCGGGCGGGCAACGTCTAACGGGGTAGACGGAGGCACATGGCAAGACGGTCTGGACGCAGTGCTTGGGTTGCAGCGCCGTTCCGCGCGCTGCTGCAGCGCTTTGCGTTTCTGCTCCTGCTCGCCACGGCTGTCGGCCTTATCCTGTTGAGCCGCGTCGACCGTCCGGTGGTCGAGCGCCTGCGCACCGTCGGCGCGGATATCGTGGAGCCGGTGCTGAGCGCCGTGGCGCAGCCGGTCAGCGCCGTCAACGCCGTGATCGGCTGGGCCGACGACATCCTCTTCGTCCATGACGAGAATTTCCGCCTGCGCACCGAAAATGCCCGCCTGCTGCAATGGCAGGAAGTGGCGCGCCGGCTGGAACAGGACAATGCCGCGCTGCGCCGTCTGCTGTCGGCGGGACCGGATCTCAGCCACACCTATGTCAGCGGCCGGGTCATCGCCGATGGCGGCGGTTCCTTCGTGCGGACCGCCCTGCTCAATGTCGGCACCAAGGATGGCATCAAGAAGGGCCAGGCCGTGATTGGCGAGGGCGGCTATGTCGGCCGCGTTGCCGAAGTCGGTGTGCGTGCCGCCCGCATCCTGCTGGTCACCGACCTGAATTCGCGCCTGCCGGTCATGTTGCAGGATGGCGGCCATCGCGCCGTGCTGACGGGCGACAACTCGCCACAGCCGCGTCTGGAATACCTCTCCGGCGCAGCCAAGCCGGCCATCGGCATGCATATCGTCACCTCGGGCGATGGCGGCCAGTTCCCGGCCGGCATTCCGGTGGGCGAGATCGTCGCCATCGACGGCGTCATCCGCGTGCGGCCCGTCGTCGATCTCGGGCGTCTGGACTTCCTGCGCGTGATGCAGTTCGACGAGACCCGTGTCGAGGCGGAAGATCCGTCGGCGCCATCTCCGCCGCTGAAGCGATAGGCCGCGGCCATGTCTGCGCTGCTTCGCCAGACCAGCCGCCGCCTCCGCGCGCTGCTGCCGATCCTGAGCAGCATTGCGCTGGTGCTGATCGGCCTGCTGCCGCTCGGCTTGCCGCATTTCGATACCGTGGCACCATCCTTTGCCCTGATGGCGGTCTTCTACTGGAGCATTTTCCGCTCCGATCTCATGACCATGGTCGGCGCCTTCCTGATCGGATTGCTGCTTGATCTCCTCAGTGCCGGCCCGCTTGGCCTGAATGCCCTGACCCTGGTCATCATCCATGAACTTGGCGTGTCGCAGCGTCGGGTATTCCTGGGCTCGTCCTTTTTCGTCAACTGGACGGCTTTCGCCCTGGTGGTGGGTGCCGTGGTGCCCCTGAGCTGGGCACTGGTGTCGCTGTTGCATTGGCGGCTGCTGCCCACCGCGCCGGTGCTGGCCCAGGTGGTGCTGTCGCTGGGTCTGTATCCGGGCATCTACTGGGCGCTGAGCCGCTTGGAGCGCCGCTGGCTCCGCAGCTCCGTGACGGTTTAACGGGATGAACCGGCGCGATAACGATCTGCAGCGGGTGTTTACCCGGCGCGCCCTGCTGCTGGGCACGGCGCAGCTGGCATTGTTCGGGACGCTGGCGGCGCGGCTGTATTACCTGCAGGTGCTGGAATCCGACAAATATGCCCTGCTGGCCGATGAAAATCGCATCAATATGCGTTTGCTGTCGCCGCGACGCGGCCGCGTGGTGGACCGCAATGGCCATGAGCTGGCGTCCAACCGCCGCAACTATCGCGTCCTCATCGTCGCCGAGCAGACACGGAATGTGGATGGCACGCTGGAGGCCCTGTCGAAGCTGATTCAGGTCGACGACAACCAGCGTGCGCGGGTGAAGCGCGAGATCGAGCGGCGTCGCAAATTCGTGCCCGTTGTGGTGGCCGAGAATCTGTCCTGGGACGACTTTGCCAAGGTGAACCTGCATTCACCCGACCTGCCCGGTGTGCAGCTCGACGTGGGCGAGACGCGCGATTACCCCTATGGCCCGTTGTTCAGCCATGTGGTCGGTTATGTCGGTGCTGTGGCGGAGAATGAACTGGGTGACGATCCGCTGCTGGAACTGCCGGGTTTCCGCATCGGCAAGAGCGGCGTGGAGAAGATCTACGACGAACGCCTGCGCGGGCGTGCCGGGCACAGCCAGATCGAGGTCAATGCCTATGGCCGCGGCATCCGCGAGCTGCAGCGTTATAACGGCCAGCCCGGCGACGATATCGTTCTGACCATCGATGCCGACCTGCAGCGGTTTGCGCAGGAGCGCTTCGGCGAGGAGAGCGGCGCCGGCGCGGTGATCGATATCCATACCGGCGAAATCCTCAGCCTGGTGTCTAATCCGGGCTACGACCCGAACTGGTTCAATGTCGGCATCACGCCGTCGCAATGGCGCCAGCTCAACGGCGACAAATACAAGCCGCTGATCAACAAGGCGATCCAGGGTACATATCCGCCGGGCTCGACATTCAAGATGCTGGTCGGTTTGGCGGCCCTGGAAACCGGGAATATCACACCGGATACCCGGGTCTTTTGCCAGGGCCATATGGAATTCGGCAATAACGTCTTCCATTGCTGGAAGAAGGGCGGCCATGGCAGCATGAACTTCGTCGCCGCCCTGGAAGAAAGCTGCGACGTCTTCTTCTATGAAGCGGCGCGCCGCACCGGCGTGGACAAAATCGCCGAGATGGCCAAGCGGCTGGGCCTGGGTGAATTTACCGGCATCGACCTGACCGGCGAACGGCGCGGCCTGATCCCGACCAAATCCTGGAAGCAGGCGGTGCTAGGGCAGCCATGGCACCAGGGCGAAAACCTCAATACCGGTATCGGCCAGGGCTATGTCACCACCACGCCGTTGCAGTTGGCCGTGATGGCCGCGCGGCTGGCCAATGGCGGTTATGCGGTGCAGCCGCGCATCGTGCGGCAGGACGAGGCTTACGGGCCGGCCACCGACAAGCGACCGGCCTCGCAGCGCTGGCCCCATACCGGCATCAAGCGCGAGCAGCTGGACCTGGCGCTGGAAGGCATGATTCGCGTGACTACGCCACCCCGCGGCACGGCGCATCGCGCCCGCATCACCATTCCGGAATTTGCCATGGCCGGCAAGACCGGCTCCAGTCAGGTGCGCCGCATCAGTCGTCTGGAGCGTGAGACGCGCGTACGCAAGAACGAGGAAAAGCCGTGGGAGGAGCGCGATCACGCGCTGTTCGTTGCCTTCGCACCGGTCAGCGCGCCGCGCTATGCCTGCGCCGTGGTGGTGGAGCATGGCGGTTCCGGTTCGGGCGCTGCAGCGCCGATCGCCCGCGACATCATGCTGGAGGTGCAAAAGCTGGACCCGTCACGCAAGGGTCGACCTGCCCCTGGTCCCAATACGGCTGCGACGCCGTCCGCAGCGCCCAGGGAAGGCGGCTGACATGGCTCATTGGTCCAGTCGCGGCAATGATCTGAGCTTCGGGCGCAAGCTGCGCGATGTGAACTGGGGCCTGGTGCTGCTGATCACCCTGATCGCCAGCGTCGGCTTTGCGACGCTCTATTCCGCCGGCGGTGGCGATATCGATCCCTGGGCGGACCGGCAGATGGCCCGTTTTGCCGTCGGCCTGGTCATCATGGTGGCGATCGCCACCACCGACATCCGGATCTGGATGCGGTTTTCCTACCTGATTTTTGCTGTTGGCCTGGTGCTGCTGATCGCGGTTGAGCTGTTCGGCCGCATCGGCATGGGTGCGCAGCGCTGGCTCGACCTCGGGGTCATCCATATCCAGCCCTCGGAAATCATGAAGATCTCGCTGGTGCTGACCCTGGCGCGCTATTTCCACGGCCTGTCGTATGAAGAGGTCGGGCAGATTCGCTGGCTGGTGCTACCGCTGGCCGTCGTTCTGGTGCCGGTGATTCTGGTGATCAAGCAGCCTGATCTCGGTACGGCCATGCTCTTGCTGGCATCGTCGGGGGCGGTGTTCTTCTTTGCCGGTGTACGGGCATGGAAATTCATCCTGGTGATCGTGGGCGGCGGCAGTGCGCTGCCGGTGCTGTGGAATTTCCTGCACGATTATCAGAAGAAGCGTGTGTTCACCTTCATGAACCCCGAACAGGACCCCCTCGGCGCCGGCTATCACATCCTGCAGTCGAAGATTGCACTGGGCTCGGGCGGGTTTGCCGGCAAAGGCTTCCTGCAGGGAACCCAGAGTCATCTGAGTTTCCTGCCCGAGAAGCAGACCGACTTCATCTTCACCATGCTGGCGGAAGAACATGGCCTGATTGGCGCGCTGGTATTGATTGTGCTTTATATCCTGCTGATCGCCTATGGCTATGCGATTGCGCTGCGGGCGCGCAGCCAGTTCGGCCGCCTGCTGGCCGGCGGCATCACCACCATGCTGTTCCTTTATGTCTTCATCAATATCGCCATGGTCTCGGGCCTGGTGCCGGTGGTCGGTGTTCCGCTGCCTCTGGTTTCCTATGGCGGGACAGCGATGATGACGCTGCTGGTCGGTATCGGGCTGTTGATCAATTGCTATGTTCACCGCGACGTGGAAATCCCACGTCATATGAGCGGGCTGTAGGCGTCGGGCGAGTCCGAATCGGGCCGATTTAAGTCTTTGTCCGAACTGGTAAAAATCGCCGGGACGAAGGCCTTGCAATTCCGGCGAATCCGGGTATTTTCCCCCAGCTTTTGACGACCACTGGGCGCATAGCTCAGTTGGTAGAGCAGCTGACTCTTAATCAGCGGGTCCCAGGTTCGAGCCCTGGTGCGCCCACCATTCTCCGGAATGGCTTCTCGGTGGTTCTTGAAGGCAAACTGAAAAGGCCCGGAGTGATCCGGGCCTTTTTCGTTTCGGGCTGTCCTGCGGTCTATGCCGCCGGACGATGGCCTTCGTGTTGCGTCTTGTGAGATTGCGGACGATGGCTGTTCCCCAAGGCACCCGCAATGACACCGTCATCGACGCCGCCAGCCGTCAGTTGCTCGCCGAGCGCCTGTTTCAGGCGATCAAGACCTGCCGTATCGCCAGATTCGCAGCGACCGACCAGTACATTCTGGGTGTTGGAAGCGCGTAGCAGCCACCAGCCATCATCGGTCTGCACCCGCACGCCATCAATGTCGTTGACCTTGGCGCCGGCCCTGGCCAGACGCTCCTTGACCCGGTCGATGATGGCGAATTTCTCTTCCTCACGAACTTCGATGCGCAGTTCCGGCGTATTCACTGTCTTGGGCAGGCGGTCATGCATCTCGGCCAGGCTGCGCGGGCTGCGCGATACGATATTCAGCAGGCGGATCGCGGCATACAGGGCATCGTCATAGCCGAAATAGCGGTCGGCAAAGAAGATATGACCGCTCATCTCGCCGGCCAGCAGGGCGCCGGTCTCGCGCATCTTGGCCTTGATCAGCGAGTGGCCGGTCTTCCACATCAGTGGCTTGCCGCCCAGCCGTTCGATGGTATCGAACAGCGTCTGGCTGGTTTTTACATCGGCAATGATGGTGGCGCCGGGATTCTTGCGTAGCACCTCTTCCGACCAGAGCATCATAAGCTGGTCGCCCCAAAGAACATGACCGGCATTGTCGATCACGCCCAGGCGGTCGCCATCGCCATCGAAAGCAATCCCGAGGTCGCAATTGTTGTCTTTCACGGCTATGCGCAGCTGTTCCAGCGTTTCGGGCAAAGTGGGGTCCGGGTGATGATTGGGGAATGTGCCATCGACATCGCCGTTCAGCACGACATGACGGCCGGGCAGGGCGCGCACGATCCGCTCGACGATCGGGCAAGCAGCCCCATTGCCGGGATCCCAGGCGATCGACAGCGGTTTCGCCAGCTCGGCATCGCGCAGCAGCCGCATGGCATAGGCGCCAGCTACCGTACGACGCAGGGTATGGCCATTGCCTTCCGCGAAACTACCCTTGGCGATGATGTCGCCGATGGCCTGAATTTCCTCTCCGTAGATGGTCTTGCCGCCAATAGAGAGTTTGAAGCCGTTATAGTCAGGAGGGTTGTGCGATCCGGTGATCATCGCGCCGGCATCGGCCTGCAGGTGACGTTCGGCAAAATACAGCATCGGAGTCGGCCCGAGGCCAACACGCAGGACATCGATACCGGCCTGTTTCAGGCCTTTGCCAAAGGCGCGCATGATCTGCGGCGAACTGAGCCGGCCATCGCGGCACAGCGCGACGCTGCGCCCGTTGCGACGGCGCACCAGGGTGCCAAAAGCGCGGCCCAGCAATTGCGCCGTCGGCAGGGTCAGGGTCGAGCCAACGATGCCGCGGATATCGTATTCGCGCAGGATGCCGCGGTGGAATTCAGTCTTGCTCATCGTGATCTCCTCTATCGTACTGTCACCGTTGCCGGCTGATTTGATGGAATGATGGAGATTGCGACGCCTTGCGTGTGTGGCAATGGCGTGGTCAACAGCGGATCAGGATGCAATGTCACATGCGGTGTGACTTTTCTGTGGCCCGGCCACAGAAGCGCCTCTGTTTGCTTGAAGAGAGGGCAACGCTCCATATTATTGCCCCATTGATCGCCATCGATAGGGGTGTTCACTCCCGCCGCAATTATTGTGTGGCTTCGGTGCGATCTTTTTGCTGTTCGAGCGTTTGGCTCTGGCTGACGGGCTGCAAGCCCGGCGGCAACAGTCCCTGGGGGAAACACGAGAAGGCCGGTGACCCGGGGTTTCCCCGCGTTCCCGGAACGATTTTTTGCGCGCCGGACCGGGCATGACGCCTGTTCGACGTCAAAGGTTGCTGTTTCCGGTGATGTTCTTGTGCAGGGGCCGATGATGAAGGGGATGATCCCATGGTGTCTTGCCAGTGCCTGTCTGGTGTTGCTGGGCGGCTGCGAGGCGCGCCAGTGGCCGGCAGACAGCAGCGGCGCGCGCCCGGATTTTTCCTGGTCCGCCCCCCGTCCTGCGCAGCAGCCTCTCCGCAATGTCTCTCCGCCGCCGAAGCCGTCCGTGGCAAGCCAGCCTCCTGTCCCCGCAGTCCCGCAGGCGCGGCCCACGCCGGTTTCTGCCCCGGCGACCGCTGTACCGCCTTCCACGGCGATCCCTGCGGTGGCGCCTGCCGGCACCACACTCGATGGCAAGGCCGGCCTCAATCTAGTGGGCCTGGATACGACACAGGCTCGCCAGATGCTGGGCGCGCCGGCCGAGGAAGAGCAACGCCCGCCGGCTCGTGTCTGGCGCTACCGCTACCCCCAATGCACCCTCGACGTCTCTTTCTATCCCGACGTTCAGACCCGGGTGTTTCGTGTTCTCAGCTATGAGGTGAATGGCCATGACGGCACTGAACAGGGAAGACGCAATTGCAGCGCCGATCTGCGATCCCGCACCGGCAGCAAATGAGCTCGCCCAGCAGGGTGATGGCGCACGCATCGTTCTGGTCGACGACGATGACGACTTTCGAGAGGCCATCGGCGGTGAGCTGAGGGATCTTGGCTTCAACGTCGTGGATTTCCGCGACGGTGCCGGCATGTTCGAATACTTCGCCAGTGGCAAGACCAGCGATGTTCTGGTGCTGGACTGGCGTATGCCGGGCGTCACCGGGCTGGAACTGCTCGGGCAGGCGCGGCGACGCGGTATCAATGTACCGGTGATCTTCCTCACCGGCATGCTGGCAGCGACCTATGAAAATGCCGCGCTGGAAAACGGAGCGATGGACTTTGTCAACAAATCGCGTGGCGCAGCAATCCTGGCCAAGCGCGTGAACCTGATCGTTCGTGCCGGCAAGATTCCGGCCGAACAGCGGCAGGAGGAAAATATCGAATGCGGCGCGCTCACTTTGCGTCCGCAGATCAGTCGGGCCTGGTGGCGCGGCACCGATGTCAACCTTACTGTGGTGGAGTTCAATATCGTCCACATGCTGGTCAGAAATGCCGGCGAATATGCAACCTATCGTGCGATTTATGATTGCGTGCACCATGCCGGATTCATCGCCGGCGCGGGGGAAGATGGCTATCGCACCAATGTGCGTTCGTCGATTAAGCGTATTCGCAACAAATTCCGGTCCATCGATGTCGACTTTGCTGAAATCGAGAACTTTCTCGCCTTCGGATACCGCTGGCGCACCATCCCGGCCGAGTCAGCCTGATATGCTGCAGCGGGTGCGCCGGCTTGGCGCCTCGCTGACGCTCAAGCTTGTTCTGCTGATTGCGGTGTTTGTCGCCCTGCCGATCGTGCTCTACGGCCAGTTCGAGGGTGCCGACAAGCAGCGGCGCGAGCTGGTGAGCCGTGGCATCCAGCAACGCAGCTGGCTGATCGCACAGGCCCTGGTGCCGATCCTGAACCGGCCCGAGGGCGTGCCGCATAAGACGCTGAATGCCGAGCTGCAACGGTTCAACGACGGCCGCACGCTGCTGAAACTGATGTTCCGCCCGGCCAGTGGTGGCGACAGCGGCAATTTCTATTTCATTGCCTCGACCCCGGAAGTGCGGCCGGACCGGATCGGCACCGAGCTGGAAAGCCTGGCCGAACGGGGGATTCTGCGCCAGCTCTCGGATCGTTGCGCCTGGGACGAACCCATCGATATCCGCTACCGCCAGCCCGACGGCCATGAGGAAATCATGACATCGCTGCTGCCGATCCAGTCGCGCTGGGGCTGCTGGATTCTGATCTCGGCCCATCCAACCACTGAATTCCTCAACATTTCGATTGGCCGTTCTTACTGGCAGACGCGCGAAGTGCGCATCGCCGCGGCGATTTATTTCGCCTTTGCTCTTCTGGCGATCCTGATTGCCCTCAGTGTCTGGCGCAGCCTGCATCATTTTCGCAAGGTGGCGCGCGAGGTGCGGCAGGGACGCACGGCAGATTACTCCTTCACCGACCGCAATGTGGTACCTGAGCTGACCAGTGTGGCGATGGATTTCGATCATCTGGTGCATGACCTGCGCAATATCGCCCAGGATATCCGCCAGACCGCCGAAGATAATGCGCATTCTTTCAAGGGGCCGCTCAGTACGATCCAGGCCTCCCTCGATCCCATCCGTCGCGTACTGCCTGCTGATAATGTTCGTGCCGGCCGGGCCGTCAGCCTGATTGAGTCCTCGCTGGGGCGCCTCAACGCCCTGGTCAATGCCACCCAGCGGCTGGATCACAATACTGCCGATCTGATCGACGCACCGCGACCACGGGTCGATCTTACCCGCATAGTGGCCGATATCCTGCTGCGGTATCGCGATGTCATGGGAGAGCGCCACATCCGCCTGATCCGCACCCTGGAAGAGGACATGATCGTGCGTGCCGGTCTCGGCGTGATCGATATCGCATTCGAGAATGTACTGGACAACGCCATCAGCTTCTCTTCCTCCGGGGGGACCGTGGCGGTCTATCTGTTCCGCGAGAACAGCACGATACATCTGCATGTTGACGATGAGGGACCTGGCATCGATCCGCGCAAGGTGGAGCATATTTTCGATCGCTACTTCTCCTTGCGTCCGAAAACCGCTGTTCTGACGGCCGAGAATGGCGGCGCTGGACATGCTGGACTCGGCCTGTGGATCGTTCGCCGCAACATCGAGGCGGTGGGCGGCAGCATCAGTGCAGTCAACCGCATCGGCGGTGGCCTGAGCGTGCGTATCGCTTTGCCGGCTGCGTAAAGAATTCTGTCATTTCTGTGTCTGCTGTCTGCGCCGCAGAACCACAGTTTGATCACTGGTCGCTTCACGGGTGCATCGACATAGTCGCAGCATCCTAGTCATCCCCGTGAGGTCGACCATGAATGCCGCGATTGAAGCCAGCGCTACGCTGGACCAGGCCGCTTTCCGGATTCACCCTGTTGTGCTTGCGGGCGGTTCGGGCACCCGGTTGTGGCCGATGTCACGTGCCGCTTACCCCAAGCAACTGCTGCCGCTCATGTCGCAGCGCAGCCTGCTGCAGGAAACGGTGTTGCGAAATTCGTCGGATCTGGGCTTTGCGGCGCCGATCCTGATCTGCAATGACGAGCACCGTTTTCTGATCGACGATCATCTGCGCGAACTCGGGATTGAGGCGCGAAAAATTCTGCTGGAACCGAAGGCGCGTAATACGGCTCCGGCTCTTGCTGCCGTCGCGCTCTGGCTAACTCGCGAAGATCCCAATGCGATCATGCTGGTGCAGCCCGCGGACCATGCCATTGGCATGCCGGAAGAATTGCATCGTGCTGTGCAAGCCGGCCTTGGTGCGGCTGTCGATGGCCGCATGGTGACCTTTGGCATCCGTCCGACGCGGCCGGAACCGGGCTATGGCTATATCAAAACCGGCCCGCTGCTGGAGGGTTCGGACCATGTCCGCGGTGTCGACCGCTTTGTCGAAAAGCCCGATGTCGCCACCGCCGAGCGCTATCTGCAGAGCGGCAGCTATGTTTGGAATAGCGGTATCTTCCTTCTGTCGGCGCGGCATTTCCTTGACGAGGTGCGGCGTCTCCATCCGGAAATGTACACGGCCTGCGAACGTGCAGTGGCTGATGGCCGTGAGGACCTCGGTTTCTTCCGCCTGGATGAGGACGCCTTTGGCGCCGCGCCGGCCCTTTCCATCGATCATGCGGTGATGGAGCATGCCAGACAGGTGGCGGTGGTGCCGGTTGACATGGCCTGGAGCGATCTGGGCTCGTGGCAGGCGCTGCGCGAAAGCGGTGCGGCCGATCAGGAGGGCAATGTCACCATCGGCGATGTGGTCAGTCGCGATGTGCATAATTCCTATCTGCGCACCGAGGACAAACTGGTCGTGGTGATTGGCCTGGATGACGTGGTGGTGGTCTCCACCGACGACGCCGTGCTGGTCGCAGCGGCGAACCGCGTCGACGAAGTCAGCCGTGTGGTCGATCAGCTCAAGAAGGGTAACCGATCCGAACCGCAGTCGCACAGCACCTGCTATCGGCCCTGGGGTTCGTATCGTTCGGTCGACACCGGCGAGCGGTTCCAGGTCAAACGCCTGACAGTGAAGCCGGGTGCCAAGCTGAGCCTGCAGAAGCATTACCATCGCGCCGAACACTGGGTGGTGGTACATGGCACGGCGCTGGTGCAGCGTGACGAGGAAAGCATCCTGCTGCGCGAGAACGAGTCGGTCTATATCCCGATCGGTGCGGCGCATCGGCTGGAGAATCCCGGCAAGCTGCCGCTGCATTTGATCGAGGTGCAGTCGGGCTCCTATCTGGGCGAAGACGATATCGTGCGCCTGGTGGACTCCTATGGCCGCTGCTGATCCCAGGCCGGCACTTTTGATTACCGGAGGCGCCGGCTATATCGGCAGCCATGTCTGCAAGGCGGTGGCCGAAGCCGGTTACTTGCCGGTCGCCTATGACAGCCTGGTTTCCGGCCATGCCTGGGCGGTGCAGTGGGGGCCGCTGGAAGGCGGTGATCTAATCGACAGCGTGCGGCTGGACGAGGTGATCCGCAAATACAATCCCGTTGCCGTGATCCATCTAGCCGGCCTGATCGTGGTTGGCGAATCGGTCACCGATCCGGCGCAGTATTACGCCAGCAATGTCTGCGGCAGCATCGCGTTGCTGGATGCCATGCGGCGCAATGGCATCGAACGCATCGTCTTTTCCTCCAGTGCTGCAGTTTATGGCGAGCCGGAAACCACGCCGATGCCGGAAAGCCATCCCACCCAGCCGCTCAATCCCTATGGTACCAGCAAGCTGATTATCGAGCGTGCCCTGCAGGATTATGCCCGGGCCTATGGTCTCCATTCAGTGTCTTTACGGTATTTCAATGCCGCCGGGGCCGATGCGGATGCGGGGATCGGCGAGGCCCATCCGGTGGAGACTCATCTGATCCCGCTGGTGCTGGAGGTGGCTGCAGGTCGTCGCCACCAGATAGCGATCTATGGCGATGACTACCCAACTCGTGATGGTACGTGCATCCGCGATTATATCCATGTCTCTGACCTGGCAGATGCCCATGTCCTGGCCTTGCGGTATCTCACCAGCGCCGTTGGCGCCCATGCCTTCAATCTTGGCAACGGGGCCGGTACGACTGTGCGGGAGGTGATCGCCGTAGCCCGTCAGATCACCGGTCACAGTATCCCGGTCCGTATCGAACCGCGGCGGCCCGGCGATCCAGCGATTCTGCTGGCTGATGCTGGCCGCGCCATACGACAACTCGGATGGCAGCCGGGCCTGTCCGGCCTGGAAAGCATGGTGACAACCGCCTGGGACTGGCATCGCCGGGTTCCATCCGCGCGTCAGGTTGTGTTATAAGCGTCGGGATTCCATAGCTTTAGTGGGGGCCCGGCCTATGCGACGGTTTTCTGGTTCGGTCAGCGCGCTGACGCTCTATGCTTTTGTTGTCGGGGTAGTGCCGGCATCAGCCATCGCCCAGCAGCCGGTACGCGCATCGCAGGATGTGCAAAGCCCGGCCGAGCCACAGCGCGGTGAAACAGTCATGAACCGGCCGCGGCCGGACTACGATCCGGTCGGTGTGCGGCTGGGCGGCTTTATGCTGTTCCCCGATCTGGCGCTGCAGGAAAGCTACAACAGCAATATCTTCGCCACGGCGACGAACGAGAAGAGCGACTTCATCACCAGCATCGAGCCGACGCTCGACCTGCGCTCGAACTGGAACAATCACGCCCTGAACCTGCATGCCGATTCCCGTGTCGTGCGGTATGCCGATAACAACGACGAGGATTACACCGACTATACGCTTTCGACCGATGGCCGCATCGATGTGCTACGCGATTTCCGCCTGTTCGCCGGTGCGGGCTATCAGGTGCGCCATGAACCGCGTTCTTCACCGGACAATCAGGGCGGTACCGAACCGACCGAATATTCTGTCTATGGCGGCAATGCCGGCGCCGAGAAGGAGTTCAACCGCTTCTCGCTGCGTGCCGACGGCAAGGCCGAGCGCTATCGCTATGACAATGTGCGCAATGCTGCCGGCGCCGTGCTGGACCAGAGCGGTCGTGATCGCGATCAGTATGAGGCAGGCCTGAAGGCGGGTTACGAGATTGCACCATTGCGCAAGGTCTATCTGCTCAGCACTTACAACACCCGCGAATATGAGCGCCTGACTGGCGGTTTTAACCGTGACTCGGATGGCTACCTGATCGGCGCCGGGACACAATACGATTTGACCGGCCTGATCTTCCTCGATGCCTATGCCGGCTATCGCCGCCAGGAATACAGCGATGCCCGGCTCGGATCGATCGACGGTTGGGCCAGCGGAATCAAACTCACCTGGAACGTGACGCGCCTGACCACCATCACCGGTACGCTCGACCGCGACATCCAGGAAACCACACTTGCGAACTCGCCAGGCTATTTCCAGACCCGGGGCGAAGTGCGGGCCGATCACGAGTTGCTCCGCAATCTGGTCCTCAATGCCTCGCTGGGCTATCAGAATGACAGCTTCGAACGTATCACCCGTGACGACGATTATTATCTGGCCGGCGTTGGCGCCAAGTATCTCATCAACCGCAATTTCTCACTGTCGGGCGGCTATACCTACCGTACCCGCGAGTCCAATGTGGCCGGTAGTGATTTCGACGAAAATGTGGTGATGCTGCGGCTCAGCAGCCATCTTTGAGCCCTGGATAAAACCCCGTTTGGTCACACCGGCACTGGGCCTTTGTTGCTAGCGTGATGTGAATGGTTGCCCTCAGGCGGCCATGTCTGATCCCGCCACCAGCAGAGGTGCCCGGCCATGTGGACCGTCTCTGGCATCACAGCCATTCGTTCGTCTGTCTCGCCTGCGCCTGCCCTTGCGGTCGTGGCGCTTGGTTTCATTCTTGTTGCCTTGCCAGCCATGGCGCAGAGCCAGCAAACGGCTGCCCAGCCGGTGCGGCAGATGCAGCCCGATGCGCAAACCGCGTCGCGCGGTCCCGGCCCCCTGCCGGCTACTGATGGCTATCGTCTCGGTTCGGGCGACCGTGTGCGCATCACCGTCTTCGGCCAGCAGGAGTTGACAGGCGAATACGCCGTTGACGGCGGCGGCCAGCTGTCTTTCCCGCTGATCGGGCAGGTGAAGGCTGGCGGCATGAGCGCCTCCGACCTGGAGCGCGAGCTGGTCTCGAAGCTGTCTCCTGACTACCTGAAAAATCCGAGCGTCAGCGTCGAAGTGCTCACTTACCGACCCTTCTACATCGTTGGCGAGGTCCGCACCCCTGGCAGTTATCCCTTTGTCAGCGGCATGACCGTTCTCAATGCCATCGCGTTGGCTGGCGGTTTCACCTATCGCGCCCGCGAAAGCTCGTTTTATGTCACGCGCCCGGCGGAGGGGGGCGGCAAGTCCAAGCTCGATGCAAACGCCGATACCCAGATTCTGCCCGGTGACATCATCACTGTCCGAGAGCGGTATTTCTGATGGCTTTGCCCGATCGCTATAATCCCGCCACCCGCCTGCAGCCTGCCGCGCCGATGGCGCCGGTTTATGCGGCGCCGCCGATCTACGCGCCGGCGCCGCAGGATGGCGGCGATTTCATCGAAACGCTGCGCAAGCTGTGGCGCAATCGCGGTCTGATCGCGCTGTGCACACTTGTCTGCGCGGTTATCGCCCTGCTGGTCGCCAGGCAGATTCCGGCCCACTATGTGGCCGATACGCGCGTGCTGGTCGGTGTGCCGGCCACCCGCGCCCTGAATATCGAAGCGATCATTGCCGATATCAGCCCCGACGCCGAGCGCATCCAGAACGAGGCCTATATCGTGCAGTCGCGCGAAGTGGCACAACAGGTCGTGGACAGGCTGAAGCTTGCGCAGAATCCGGAATTCAATCCGGCGCTGCGTCCCGAATCGGGCTGGACAGGCTATCTCAATCCGCTGCGCTACCTCCCCGAAACCGCACGAGCCTATATTCCCGGTTTGGGTAATCCGACACCGGCCGAAGATCTGCCGCCGCAGGTCAAGGCCGAGCGCGAAATGAATGCGGTGATCGACACCGTTCTGGCCAAGATCGAGACGACGACCCTTGGCCGCTCGCATGTTCTCAATATCCAGGCTCGTGCCCTGACCCCGGATATGGCGGCTGGCCTCGCCAACGGCTTTGCCGATGCCTATCTGGCGCGGCAGCGCAGCGACAAGATGGAGGCGAGTGCCGAGGTTGAGAAATTCCTCTCTGACCGCATCGCCGTCTTGCGCGACCAAGTGGAGAAATCCGACCAGGCGGTGGAAACCTATCGCCGACAGAATAACCTGTATCGAGGCACTAGTGCAGGCATCAATGCCCAGCAGCTGACCGAACTGAACACCCAGCTGATCACCGCGCAGACCGCCAAGGCCGAAGCCGATTCCCGTCTGGGCGAAGCGCAAACCCTGCGTCGCACCGGGGTGGATAACCAGAGCGTGCCCGAAGTGCTGCGCTCCCCGCTGATCCAGTCTCTGAAGACCCAGCAGGCCGAAGCCGACCGGCGCCTGGCCGAACTGTCCGGCAGCTTTGGTCCTCAGCATCCGCGCGTGCTGGCGGCGCGGGCCGAGGTGAATGATATCCGCAACAAGGTGAATGCCGAGGTTGGCCGCACCATCGAAAGCCTGCGCCACGAGGCGCGCACCGCCGCCGCGCGTTATGAAGCGCTGCGGCAGAATTTCGACCGTCTGCAGACCCAGACCGGCAATGTGAATGACAAGTCGATCCGGCTGGATGCGCTGGAGCGCGAGGCGACGGTCAATCGCAACCTGCTGGAACAGATGATGAGCCGCTCGAAGGAGACCATCGGACAGGACCAGTTGCAGAAGCCGAATGCCAAGCTGATTTCCTCGGCAGCTCCGCCCAGCAAGCCGAGCTTCCCGCCGAAGACTCTGTTGGTTTTCCTGGGCGCGGTTGGCGGCATCCTGCTGGGTATCGTTGTGGCGCTGCTGCGCGACAGCGCGGATCGCACCTTCCGTCGCGCCGACCAACTGGAGACGCTCACCGGTCTGCCGGTGCTCTCCCTGGTGCCGGTTCTGCGCGGTGGCATGACGCCACTGGCTCATGTCCTGCGCAAACCGGTTTCGCCATACAGCGAAGCGCTGCGCAAACTGCATATCGGCCTTGAGCTTTCCGAAGCGGCCCAGTCTCCGAAGACCGTGCTGTTCGGCTCGGCCGTGCCGGGGGAGGGCAAGTCGGTTCTGGTCGGCTCGCTCGGGCGTCTGCTGGCCAGCCATGGCCGGCGCGTGTTGCTGATCGACTGCGACTGGCGCAATCCACGCCTGCACAAGCTGTTCCAGTGCCAGAACCGTAACGGCCTGGCCGAACTGCTTTGCGATGAACCCGAGACCATAGATCAATGCATCTATACCGATACCCTGTCGGGAGTTGACATCATTCCGGCCGGGGTCTTCACGCCGCAGGCGATGCGACATCTGACATCCGATCGCATGCGACTGATCCTGCAGGCGCTGGCCCCGCGCTACGACATGATTCTGCTCGACAGCGCCCCGGTCCTGGTTGGCGCGGAGGTGCTCACATTGTCGCGTATGGTCGAAAAGGTGGCCTTCCTGGTGCGCTGGGGCGATACCAAGCGCGACGCCGTGATGGAAGCCTTGAAGGATCTGCTCGAAGTGCAGGCTGACATCGCCGGTCTGGTGATGACCCGCGTCGATCCGAAGGGCTATCGTAATTACGGCTATGGCCAGATGAGCTACGGATACGACCGCGCAGTCCTGGCCAAACCCGCCGAATGGAACTGATCGCATGGCCAGGATCGACGACCGCGATGCGGTTTTGCGCGAATCCGTGCTCTTCGTTACCCAGAATTATGCGCCCGAGGTCATCGGCTCGGCGCCCTATTGCGTCGATCTGGCCGAAGGTCTGGTGCGACACGGACGCAATGTCACCGTCCTGACCGGCCTGCCGCATTACCCGGACCCGGCGGATTTCGCAGCGTTCAACCATGCTGCGCCCCGTCATGGCCTTGCAAACGGCGTAACAGTCGAGCGTCTGCATAGCTGGTTGCCGAAGCGACGCTCGGCCATGATGCGGATTGCCAGTGAGCTGATGTTCTTGCTGGCCGGACTCCGGGCCTTGCTGACCCAGCGGATCGTCCGCCATGAGCTGGTGATCTCGCTCTGTCCCTCGATCTTCTGCGTGCTGCTGGGGGTGTTTGCGACACGACGCGGCGGGCGCCATGTCGCTCTGGTGCATGATATCCAGTCCGGCCTGGCCCGCGGACTTGGCATGGTGAAGTCCGGCCTGCTGATCCACCTGATGCGGCTGTGTGAACGGATCACCCTCAACCGGCTCGATACGATATTTGTCCTGTCAGATGAGATGGCGGCGGAGTTGCGCGCCATCGGTATATCGGCTCCGATCGAGCTATTGCCGATCTGGGTGGATATCGCAGCCATCATGCCACGTCCGGCACCTCCGGGACGGCCGCCGACCTTGCTCTACAGCGGCAATTTCGGACGCAAGCAGGGGTTGGAGCAGATCATCGCCCTGGCGGCCGAACTGCAGAATCTGCGGCCTGAGGTGCGTATCCTGCTGCGCGGTGCCGGTGGCGAGGCTGCCGGACTGGCGACCGAAATCGCCAGCCGTGGCCTGAGTAATCTACAGATGGAGGCGCTACTGCCGCGCGAGCGGCTGGCCGAAGGCTTGGCCGCCGGCGATGTCCATTTGGTGCCGCAGAAGCCCGATGGGGCCAATTTCGCGGTTCCGTCGAAAATCTACAGCATCATGGCGGCAGGACGCAGTTTTGTTACCACGGCTCTGCCCGGCGGCGCTTTGTGGAATCTGCAGGCCGAAACCGGAGCGTTTCTCTGCGTGCCGCCAAACGATGCACCGGCCTTGGCTGCTGCCGCCTTGCGGCTTCTGGACGATGAGACATTGCGCAATCAGATGGCCGAGCAGGGCCGCCGCCATGTCGAGCGGCATCATGCCCGGGACCGGTTGATCGACCGCGTGGATGCGACGCTCACGATGTTGTGCCGCGAAGGCCAGCCCCAGGCGCGACGGCAGGATATTCTGGTCTTCGAACCGGACCCGCATGGCCATGCGGAGGAATGGCTCGGCCATCTTCTGGCCTGCGTCGACCGCCAGACCGCTGTTGATCGCATCTGGCTTGCAGTGGCGCCGGAATTGCAGGTGGCTCTGGATGTGGCCTTGCCGGCAGCCCTGCGCGGCCGTGTGCGGTTGCTCGCACTGACGCCCTCCGAGCAGAAATACTGCACGCACCGCATTCTGGTGGTCAGTGGCTTTGCCCGCTGGTGGGTGATGCGGCGCTACCTGCGTCGCACCGGTGCGGGCATCGGCCATTTCCTTGCGCTCGACCATCTGACCCTGCCGTTGGCCTGCGGGCTTGGGGCAGGCAAGGCGGTGCTGGGCGGCATCCTGTTCCGGCCCTCGGTGCATTACCATGCCATCGGCCCTTACAAGCCCGACTGGAAGGAAAAGCTGCGCGACCTGCGCAAGGATCTGCTCTATCGCCTGATGTTGCGCAATCCAGCCGTCGGCGCGGTGCTGACGCTGGATCCGTTCTTCCCTGAATATGCCGTGCAGCGCTATGACCGCGGCGACAAGGTCAGTGCCGTACCGGATCCGGCCTTTCCGCCACCACCGGCCAATGATGCGGGACTACCCGTGGCCCTGCCGCCAGGCCGCATCATGCTGCTGCTGTTCGGGATGCTGACCGAACGCAAGGGCGTCCTGCAGCTGGTCGATGCCCTGCATCTGCTGCGGCCCGAAACGGCGGCGCAGATTGCCGTGGTGGTGGCCGGGCAGGTGGCACCCGACATCCTGTGCGAGGTCATCCTGCGGCGGCAGCGTCTGGCGAAAGATCAGCCAGCGCTATGGATGCATATCGAGAACCGCCGGCTCACCAGTGCCGAGATCGCTGCCCTGGTGCAACAGGCTGGTGTGGTACTGGCGCCGTATCAGCGGTTTGTTGGCTCCAGCGGCGTGTTGTTGTGGGCGGCGCGCGCGGGCAAGCCGTTGCTGACCCAGGATTACGGCCTGCTTGGCCGCCTGGTGCGGGACAATCGTCTCGGTCTGGTTGCCGATGTGACAGATCCGCGGCAACTGGCGAAGGCGATCGCACGGATGGTGGAGATCGATCCGCAGCGCTTTCGCGATCCAGTTGCATCGGCGGCTTTCATTGCCGGCCGTACGCCAGAAGCCTTCGCCGATCAGGTCTTCGGTAGTCTGCGTCAATCCTAGGCACGGCGGCGGCGATATTGCGCCGCAGCAACCCCGGCATGGTCACAAGCGCCTGCACAGGTCGCATGCCATATCAGAGGTCCCCAGAATTGGAGCTGCTAGCATGTCACTCGACGTCCTCCCAGGCTCTCGCTCATCTCGTTCTTCTGCTGCCGTGCAGTCGGCTGTTGCCTATGCGCCGACGCGGCCCGAGATTCGCCACCGCGGCCGGCCGGCCGAGCCGGTTGCGCATCTGCGTCATATCGAAAAAGGCGTGACGCCGCCGGTTTCGCTGGAAATCGTCAGCGGTGTTCTACGTGGCTTCGATGCCATCGTTGCCCTGGCTTCAGGGCTGGTGGCGCTGCTGCTGGCGGCGCCCGACCTGCCGATGTCGGCTTCCTACTATGTGGCGATGTCGCTGTTCGGTGCCCTGGTTGCCGTCAATGCGCTGCATCTGGCCGGCGCCTATGACATCGGCCGTCTGCGCCACGGCCATGTGCATCTGCTGCGCATGCTGATGGCCTGGTGTGCCACCGGCGTGGCCATGGCGCTGGCCATGGCCGTCAGCGGTGCGGATCTGCTGCAGAACTGGAGCTGGCTGGGCCTGTGGTTCACCATTGGCCTGTTTCTACCTTCGGTGGCTCGGGTCGGCTTGACCCTGCGCATCGATCACTGGCGTCAGAATGGGCGTCTGCGCCGCCGGGTCGCCATTCTCGGGGCCGGGCCGGATGCCCAGACGCTGCTGCGGCATTTCCGCGATCGTGCCGATGCGGATGCGGTGGTGGTTGGCCTCTATGACGAGCGGGCCGGCGACCGCCCCAGCGGCTGGCGTGGCCATAGCGTGCGCGGCAACTGCGACGACCTGGTGGAGGATGTGCGCCGCCAGCGTGTGGATGCTGTGATTGTGGCGTTGCCCTATGCGGCCCAGGGCCAGCTGGATGGCATCCTGGCCAAACTGCGCTGTGTGGCGGTTGATATCTGCCTCTGTCCCGATCCTTATGGCCTGCGGCTGGGCGAGGGCGTGGCCGACCGCATCGGCGATGTGCCGCTTCTGATGGTCGACCGGCGGCCCTATCGCGACTGGAACGGTGTGGCGAAGATGCTGGAAGACCGGCTATTCGCCGCCGCCATCCTGTTGCTGATCTCGCCGGTTCTGGCTGTGATCGCCCTGGCCATTCGGCTCGATTCGCCGGGACCGGTGATGTTCAAGCAGAAACGCTATGGCCGGAACAACCAGCTGATCGAGGTGCTGAAATTCCGCACCATGTATCACCATGCCCGTGACCCGAATGCCGAGACGCTGACCAAGCGCAACGACCCGCGCGTCACCCGCGTGGGGGCTTTCCTGCGCCGCACCAGCATGGATGAGCTGCCGCAGTTCATCAACGTGCTGCGTGGCGAGATGTCGGTCGTGGGTCCGCGGCCTCATGCCCTGCTGTGCAAGGCTGGCGGCGTGCTCTACCACGACGCGGTGGAAAACTATCACTGGCGCCATCGGGTCAAGCCGGGAATCACCGGATGGGCCCAGGTAAACGGGTGGCGTGGCGAGACCGAAACCGTCGAGCAGATCCAGAAACGCGTCGAGCACGATATTTATTACATACAGAACTGGTCGCTGCTGCTGGACGTTCAGATTATAGCCCGCACGATTTTCGGCGGGTTCACCGGACGGAATGCATTTTGATCAGTAGGCGAAACCCCTGATGCGCTGCCTCTGGCTCACGCTTGCCGACCCCGACCCGCGCCATAACGGCCAGTTCATCTATTCCGGTGGACTGATTGATGCGATGGTGGGGGGTGGTGCAGACATGCATGTGCTTGGCCTGACCAGGCCGGACTCGCCGTCGCGCCCCCCTGGTCGCGACGGCGAGGTTCACTGGTGGCTCAGCGAGCACCGGCCACGCTCGAATCTGGTCAGCCTGGCCTCGACGTTGCCCCATATCGCCGACCGCAGCCGCACCCCGGCGCTGCAGCGTCTGTTGGAGCAACGACTTGAACAGGAACGCTGGGATGCCATCGTTTTCGACGGTATCTCGGCCGGCTGGGCGCTCGGTCCGGTGCTGCGGCGCCTGCCGCGGGGCAGCAATCGTCCACGGCTGGTCTATGTGTCGCATAATCACGAGGCCAGCCTGCGGCGCGAGATCGCCAGCGGCCATGAGAATTTTCTCAAGCGCCAGGTGCTGCATTATGATGCCCTGAAGGCTGCATGGCTGGAAAATGCTATGGTCGACGCCGTCGACCTAGTCACAGCCATCACGCCAGAAGACGCCGAGCGCTATCAGACGTATCGCCCGGGGTGCCGCATCGAAGTGCTGACGCCGGGTTATGGCGGCGATCATGCCGAGAGCAGCCGCAGGATCACGGCAGCCCTGCCGCGCCGCGCCATCATCGTCGGCAGCTTTGACTGGATTGCCAAGCGGATGAATCTGGAACAGTTTGTCGCCGTCGCCGATCCGCTCTTTGCCGCGCAGGGCGCCGAGCTGCAGGTGGTGGGCAGCGCGGAGGCGTCTTTCCTCGATCATATGCGCAAAAAAGCCGTGGCCACCCAGTTCACCGGGCCGGTCGATGGCATACCGGAATTCATGCGTCAGGCCCGCATTGCCCTGGTGGCCGAACGCCATGGCGGCGGTTTTAAGCTGAAGGTGCTGGACTATATCTTCAATCGCATGCCGATCTTGGCTCTGGACGGTTCTGTGGCGGGCGTGCCCCTGCGTCACGACGACAGTATCCTTCTTTATGCCGATTACGAGAAACTGGCGCGCGGCGTGTTGCAGGTGATTGATGACTGCGACCGTCTCAACGGACTGCAGGATCGCGCCTATGACGTCTGCCGCGACCATTTTCACTGGGCCAGCCGCGGGCAGAGCCTGTTGGCCGCCATGGCAACGCCATGAAGTTGCAGCTGATCGCCGAGCCGAAACTGAACGGCACCGACATGGCGCTGATGGTGGTCTTCTTCATCGGTATCTATCTCGGGGTTTCGATCCAGGTGACGCCTACGGTGCCGTTTCCCGCAGCGCCATCGGGTGTGGTCGGTGTCGTATTGCTTTGGCGTCGCCGGAACGACATACAGCCCCGGCATCTGGCCGGCCTGCTCGGTATTGTGCTGCTTTATCTCTGTGCCAGCCTCTCGGCCGCCAATCTGGATTATCTGGGCAAGCGTTTCACGGGTCTGATCCAGTTGAGCTACTCGCTGGTCATTGCCTATGCGATGTTTCTCACCCTGTTGCAGGCCAGTCGGAATCAGCTAGCAACCCTCTTCCTCGGCTTTACCATGTTTATCCTGATCGGCAGTTTGCTGGAAAGCTATGCCGGACTGAGCAGCATCAGCGACGCGGTACGCAACGCAATCTACGATTCCGGCATCTACGACGCCGATAAACGTGACGAGATTCTGTATGGCAAGGTGCGGCCCAAACTGTTCACCTCCGAGCCTTCGGCGGTGACGTTCGGGTATACGCTGTTCATATTCTCCTGGTTTGTAGTTTCGCAGCATCCTCGCAAGCTGATGATCTACCTTGTTCTGCTCGGACTTGGACTTCTGGTGATGCCGGGGCCAACCCTGCTGCTCGCCCTTCTGCTGATCGTGCCCTATTACTTCTGCGTCCTTCCGGCCACGCCGCCAATCGGGCGGCTCGGCCACAGCTATCGGCTTGCGATCTTCGCAGCCGGTGTGATTGTCGCTGTTATCTTTACTATTCTGGGCACCACCGTTTATGCCGAGCGATTCAGCAATATCAGTGCCGGCAACGATCCCAGCTTCTTCTACCGCGTGATCGGTCCGGCTCTGGTCGCCATCGAGGTGATGCAGCAGCATCCCTGGGCCGGTGCGGGACTGACCGGCGAAAATTATATCGCCGACCTGGTGATCAATGTCTTCGTGCAGTCTTCGCAATTCTCGGCCGGCTGGAAAATCAACAAGATCTCCGAAGTGCTGACCAATTATTTCTGGCTGCACTGGATCTATCTCGGCCTGGTCTGGGGCAGCATCATCCTGGTTGGCCTGTCTTTCTGGTTGCGGACATTGGGCGCATCGAGCGTCCTGTTCTGCTTGGCGGTTTGGCTGGTCTTCGGCCAGGCTTCGGGTGCCTATGTCAGCCCGAAGACCTGGGTCGTGTTGCTGCTGGCCGTCGCCCTGTCGGTGGTACACCAGCGTATCGCCGCGCCCGTCGCCGGCTGGCAGCCGGTAATGCCGGCTATGCCGCAACTGCGCCGCCATCTGCGTGCGCACGCGCCATCCGCCCCCCTGCTGCAGGAATGAGTATGCAGCGTCGCGACCTGCTTGCTCTGGGCGGCGGTCTGGCCGTCGGGGCCGCCTTGGGCATCGACGCCCATGCGGCACCGGCCCAGGAGCCCTCATCGCCTGCCGCGGCTCTTTCCGCTGCCGCTTTTGGTATCCGTGGCGATGGCAAGGCTGATGATACGAATGCCCTGCAGGCGGCATTGGATGCCACCTTCGCCCGGCCGGATGGCGGTCTGCTGACCATTCCGCCCGGGCAATACCGCATCACCCGCAGTCTGCGTATTGCGCCGACGGTCAACATCACGCGGCAGTCTGGCATCTTTGCGCCGGGTGCACGGCTGATATCGGCCATCACCGATGGCAGTCCCGTTCTGGACGTCGTCAGCCGCTCAACCTTCCGCTTCCTGCTGATCCAGGGCCTGGATATCCACGGCAGCGGACAGGATGGCGACGGCATCCGCCTGATCTGCCGCGGCAACGCGCATTTCCTCTATAACTTCTGCCTGCGTGACCTGGTCGTGCAGAATTGCGGCCGCGACGGCGCCCATCTGTTCGGCAATGTCTTTGAAGGCCAGATCGCCAACTGCTTCTTCCGCAACAATCGTGGCAACGGCGCCAGTTTCCATCACGATAAGGCCGGGGGCATCCTGTCGGCCGTGCGTGTCGTGGGCGGCGTGTTCGGCGAGAATGGCGACAATGGCGCGGCGCTTCGCGACGGCTGCTACGATATCAGCTTCCATGGCAGCTATTTCCTGCTCAACAAGCGTCATGGCCTGGTGGCAGAAAATGGCTGCACGCTGCTGTCCAGCTGCGGCTTCGAAAACAATCATGAAGGCGCGCAGGATTTCTCCAAGGGCGGTCCCGGCATCAAGCTGCAGGGATTCGCCACGTTGGTTGGCTGCACGGCGTACTCGATGTTCAAGCAGACTCATCTTCTGGACGCCTATCTGACCGGGCAGCTTGCCATGGTCGGCTGCAGCGGCAGCGGCGATGCCAAGGCTGACAAGGCCGGGTTGGCGCGCCTGGGCGGCAGCGTCAAGGGCCAGGCCAGTGTGATCGGCAGCAGTGGTGCGATCGAATACAGGGATGGCTTCGAGGCCGTAGAGATCGGTGGCGGCCGGGGTGGCCTGCGTCTGGGGTCAGACTGGCAGAGCCGCAATCTGGCGCGGCTCGGGGACTATGCGCTCTGGGTCGATCGCCAGGGCCGGCTGCGCATCAAGAACGGCAATCCACAGCACGATGCGGATGGTGCCCCGGTCGGAGTCTGAAGCTTCTCTGCGTTCAGTTTAATCAGGCTGTCCGGTTGATGAGCTGGCGCGGCAGCAGCCAGAGACGCTCCAGTGCCCGGCGGCTGCGCGGAATAAGGGCAAAGACCGCGAGGGCTATCGCGCCGCCGGCAACCGTCATAACGGCGAGCGCCTGTATCGGTGTCAGCGCCATCACCGCAGGCAGGTGACGCAGGCCCCAGATGCCACCTGCCACAGCGGCCGATACCGCCAGCGACGGCGTTGCGGCGCTCCACAGGTCGGCAAGGCCGACCGGGCCCCGGCGGCTGGCCAGCCAGAAGGCGGCCGGCAGGCGCAGGCACAGGCCGCCGGCGGCATAGCCCACAGCAATGCCGATCGCACCGAAGGGCAGGCCAGCCACAATGGCAATGCCGACCAGCACGGAGTCCGCCAGGGCGGCACGCAGCAATTCGCGTGGCCGGTTCTGGCTCTGATAGAGCAGGCCGACGGCCAGCATGGTGGGCAGCGAAATGGCGGCGAAGGAGAAAGACGCCACGAAAGGCGTGGCCGCCGTCCATTGTGGTCCGAACAGCATGTCCACCACCCAGTCGGCGCAGACGAAGGCCAGGGCTGCCGGCGGCATGGTGATCATGGCGAATTTCTCGAACATCAGCAGGAAAGCGCTGCGGTAACGTTCTGGGCGCGCGTCAAGGCGGCTCAGGGCCGGCATGGCCACGGCATAGAGCGGCGCGTTGATGTTGTTGACCGGCACTAGCACCAGCTTGGCTGCACGTTCATACAGGCCCAGGGTCGCCGGCCCCCAGAGCCAGCCGATCAGCATCTGGTCCAGGCTGCGCGCGGCGGCCGTCGCCAGGTTGTAGCCGGTCACGGATGCGCCGAAGCCGATCAGGCTGCCCAGGCCCGCATCGCGGCGCGGCAGTCCGGGACGCCAGGGGCAGAGCAGCCAGCTACCGACAAAAGCGATAGCCGGTACGGCCAGGCGCTGCGCGACCAGGGCCCAGTAGCCGTCACCGCGCATGGCCATCACGACGGCCAGGATCATGGCGATGAGTTCAGCGCCGGTTTCCAGCAGCGCGATGGCGCCAAAGCGCATCTGCCGGCGCAGCAAAGCCCAATGCTGGATGGTGAGGCCGCTGACGGCAAAGCCGGCCGCCAGCCATTGCGTCACGGCGGTCAGTTCCGGCTCGCCGTAGAAGCGCGCGATCGCCGGTGCCGACACCAGCAGCAGGCCGGCGATCGCGCAGCCGACGGCCGTGTTGATCCAGAACAGGGTGGAAATCTGGTTCTGCGTAATATCGGGCCGCTGGATGGTCGCAGCGGAGAGGCCCAGCTCCTTGACCAGATCGAGCAGCACGGTCAGCGCCGCGATCATGGCGATCAGGCCGAAGGCATGCGGTGGCAGCAGGCGGGCCAGGACGATGGTGGAGCCGAACTGGATAATAACCCGGAGTGCCTGGCTGCCGAAGGCGATTGCGCCGCCGCGGAGGGTGCGGCGGCGCAGATCGTCCTGCAGATGTCCGGTTGCCAGCGGATCCGTCGTGTCGCTCAAGCGCTGGCCCGCAGGTCTGACAACTGGTGTTCGAGAAACCAGCGGTAGGTGCGCTGCAGTCCGTCTTCCAGCCGGGTTTCGGCCTGCCAGCCGAGCGCACGCAGGCGACCGGTATCCACCACCTTGCGCGGCGTGCCATCCGGTTTTCTGGTGTCGAAATCCAGCCGGCCGCGGAAGCCGATGACCCGGCACATCAGTCCGGCGAGGTCGCGGATCGAGATTTCACCACCGGTGCCGAGATTGAGGATGTCTTCGCCAGAGTGGAATTTCAGCGCATGCACGATGCCGTCGGCAGCATCGTCCACGAACAGGAATTCCCGCAGCGCCCGTCCGGTACCCCACACCTTCACGGCGTCCTGACCGGACTCCTTGGCATGGTGGATTTTTGCCATCAGGGCCGGAATGACATGGCCCTGCATCACATCGAAATTGTCACCTGGGCCATAGAGGTTGGTCGGCATGATCGAAATGAAATCGCAGCCATACTGGCGGCGATAAGCTTGGCACAGTTTGATGCCGGCGATCTTGGCGATGGCATACCATTCGTTGGTGGGTTCCAGCGGTCCGGTAAGCAACGCGGTTTCCGGGATCGGCTGCGGGGCCATCTTCGGATAGATGCAGCTGGAGCCAAGGAAAGCCAGTTTTTCGACATGGTGCTGGCGGGCGGCCTCCACGATATTGGCTTCGATCATCAGGTTGTCGTAGAGGAATTCCGCCGGTCGCGTGTCATTGGCATGAATGCCGCCGACTTTCGCAGCCGCCACGATCACAGCCTGCGGCTGGGTCTCGCGCAGCCAGAACTGCACCTGCTCCGGGCTGCGCAAATCCAGTTGCTGGCGCGGTGCGGTGAGAATCTGACAATCCTCGCTTTGCAGCCGCCGCACCAGCGCCGAGCCAACCAGCCCGCGATGGCCGGCGACCCAGACGCGCTTGCCGGCAAGGGAGTAGACTGGGCGTTGCTCAGGCATGGCTGTACACGCTGTGATCGTTGTGGTTCTGCTTCAGGTTGGCGCGATCGGCATCCACCATCTCGGTCACCAGTTGCTCGAAGCTGGTGCGATGCTGCCAGCCGACCTGGCGCCAGGCCTTGTCCGGACTGCCAAGCAGGAACTCTACCTCGGTCGGGCGGTAATATTCCGGATCGACGGCAACCAGGATATCGCCTGACTTGCTGCAAAAGCCTTTTTCATCGGCGCCCTTGCCATCCCATTCGATCGGGCGATTGATGTGACGGAAAGCCAGTTCGACGAATTCGCGCACACTGTGCACCTCGCCGGTGGCCAGGACGTAATCGTCGGGCTTGTCCTGCTGCATGATCATCCACATACCTTCGACATAATCGCGGGCATGGCCCCAGTCGCGCTTGGCATCGATGTTGCCCAGGTAGAGGCATTTCTGCAGGCCATGCTCGATGGCGGCCACGGCGCGGGTGATCTTGCGGGTGACGAAGGTCTCGCCGCGGATCGGGCTTTCGTGGTTGAACAGGATGCCATTCGAGGCGTGCATGTTATATGCCTCGCGGTAATTCACGGTGATCCAGTAGGCATACAGCTTGGCCACGGCATAGGGACTGCGCGGATAGAAGGGCGTGGTTTCCCGCTGGGGGATTTCCTGCACCTTGCCGAAGAGTTCAGAGGTGGAAGCCTGATAGAAGCGGGCCCGGTCTTCCATTTTCAGGATACGGATCGCCTCCAGCAGGCGCAGCGTGCCGAGGGCATCGGTATTGGCGGTATATTCCGGCGTCTCGAAGCTGACCTGCACATGGCTCTGGGCGGCCAGGTTGTAGATTTCGTCCGGCTGGGTTTCCTGGATCAGACGGATCAGGTTCGACGTATCGGTCATGTCGCCGTAATGCAGGAAATAGCGTACGTCTTCTTCGTGCCGGTCGCGATACAGATGGTCGACGCGCCGGGTATTGATCGAAGAGGAGCGGCGCTTGATGCCGTGCACGACATAGCCCTTCTCCAGCAGAAGTTCCGCCAGATAGGCGCCATCCTGCCCGGTGGCTCCGGTGATCAATGCTACCTTGTCGGCCATGGTGGGTTCCTTTGCGTTTGGGGAGGTTTTGTTTCGGGTCAGACCAGGGCGATGCGTTGCGCCACGGCATTCCAGGAGTAGGAGTTCAGAACATGCTGCTGGCCGCTCCAGGCCATATGCGCCAGGCGGTCATGGTCGCTCAGCGCATCGAGAATGGTGGCGGCGAGGACTTCCGGATCGGCCCGCTCGACCAGGAAGCCATGCTGGCCATTTTCCAGAATCTCGGGCAGGCCGTTGCGCTGCAGGCCGATCACCGGGGTGCGCGACAGCATCGCTTCCAAATACACCTGGCCCCAGGGATCGTTCAGCATCGGCTGCACCAGCAGGGTCGACATGCGATACAACCGCTGCAGTTCGCGCCAGGGCAGATGCGCATGGAAATGGATGCCGGGATGTTCGGGCACATGCTTGCGGCTGCGTTCGTCGCCGACGATGGATAGCGTCAGGTCGGGCCGCTGGCGATGGGCCAGCCTGAATGCGTTGACCAACAGATGGCCGCCCTTGGCGGCAAAGATATGCTTGGCGACGAACAGCAGATTCGGCCGGCTGAAATCCTTGGGCTGCTCATAGGGCTCGATCTGGCCCATGCCGGAACCGACGGCGGTGACGCGATCCGGCGCCAGGCCGTAATGCTGGATGATGTGGTCGCGCACATAAGTGCCGAAGGTGAAGACATGCTCCACCGAGCCCAGCGCCTCGCGCTCCTGCTGTTCGAACAGGTCGAGCGCGCGTTTGCTGTAACCGGTCAGGTCGGTGCGGTGGCGCAGCGACAGCGCCCAGTCATGGTCGCAATAGAGGTAATGCTTCACGCCATCGGACAGGTCGGCCGGCGGCAGATCCAGCGTGCCGAAATGCAGCACATGACGGATATGGCGGCGGCGCGCGATCTCGGCCAGTCTGGCGGCAGCCTGACGGCGGGCGGCTGGCATACGCAGGGCGGCTTCGCTGGTGCGTGGCAGGCCATAGCCCTTCAGCATATAGCGTAGCGCCAGCATGGCCCGTTCGCCCTTGCTGCTGCCGGAATCGATGCCTTCCACCGCGATGCCCAGTTCCTGCAGGTCGCGGCCCACATTATAGGGCGCGCCCGACCAGGTTCGGCGATCGAGCGGATTGCCGAACACACTGCTCAGCGCCACGCGGTCGAAGCGCTTGGGCAGGTCTGTGAGGCTGGCATGGGACGGGCTGGCCTGTCGTGCCGGAGCGGCAATCATGGTCACGGTGATCCTGTCTTGGACTGGGTGGAACAAGTCTCATGGAAACCCAGCACGCGTCGGATCGCCAGTGATTAGACTGTGACCGCAAATGCATGGGGCACATGCTGAAAATACAGGCCCTGCGCGGCTTTAGGCGATTTTGTGGCGAAGGTTTTCAGGCACAGATTAATCACAACGGCCGACAGCCATCGGACCTTAAGTTGCCATTGGAAACGCGCCGAATCCGTAGGCCATGCGCTTGCGGCCGTAACCCAGGAGCGAGAGATGCACAGTCCCGTCCGGCAGAAGAAGACCGCTGTGTTCTTCGCGCCCGATGTCAGTGACGCCACCACGATCAAGCGTGCCGAGTCTTTTCTCAGTCACGGCTATCACCTGCTGATGTTCGGTTTCCGCCGCGATCACTACAACGCCGACTTCCATCCCAGCTGGCCCTGCATCCTGCTCGGCCGTACCCATGACCGTCGTTACGGCCAGCGCGTACTGGCGCTGCTGAAGGCCGTTCCGCGGCTGTTCAGCCAGCGGCGCGCTTTGCGTGAGGCTGGATTTTTCTATGCCCGCAATATCGACCAGTTGCTGCTGGCGCTGATCGCCCGCCTGCTGGCGCGACGGGACACTCGGATCGTCTACGAAGTGCTGGATGTGCAGCCAGCCTTTGTCGGAGCTGGCTGGAAGGCGCGATTGCTGCGGGCTATCGAGCGGTTCGGCCTGCGCCGCGCCGATCTCCTTGTCCTGTCTTCGCCCGGGTTTCTGCGCAATTACTTCGCGCCGATCCAGGGCTACCGTCGCCGCTGGTTCCTGATGGAAAACAAGCTACCGGCGCATTTCCCGCAATCCCTGGCCGCGTCCCGGCCTGCCTCGGATGCGGCGCCGGCCCCACGCGGGGCCTATCGCTGGGTGGTTGGCTATTGCGGCCTGATCCGCGGTCAGGAGACTTTCGACCTGATCGTGCGTCTGGCCGAGCGCCTGCAGGGCCTGGTGCTGTTTAAGTTCCACGGCGTACTGACCACGGTGGATCGCCAGAGCTTTGCGGCGGCGCTGGCTCGGCTGGATAACCTGGTCTATGAGGGCTCGTATGTTAGCCCGCGCGACCTGCCCGAAATTTATCGCGAACTGGATTTCGCCTGGGCCATCGACCTGGAGAATACTGAGCATAATTCACGCTGGCTGCTGCCCTGCCGTTATTACGAAGCCGGCTATTTCGGCGTGCCCTGTCTGGCCGCCAACGGCTTCGAGGTCGGCGCGATGGTGCAAGAGCGCGGCCTGGGCTGGACCTTCGATGCGCCTTATGAAGACGCACTGGTGCGCTTTTTCATCACCCTGACGCAGACAGATTACGATGCCACGCGGGAGCGGCTGCTCAGCCAGCCCAACAGCTGCTTTGTTGGCGGCGAGGACACAGCCGAACTGCTGCATATGATCGACCCGACGGCGACGCCAGCCGTGGGGCAGCCGGTGCTGGACGCCGCACAGTAGCGGCGCGGGTCAGGCAGCGCGCCGGGCGGCCCCGTTGCCCGTGGCGATGGCGCGATTGATCATCACGCAATCAAACTCGATCAGGCGCATGCCGGGATCGCGGCTGATCGGATAGAGCCCGGAAATGTCGAAGCCCCGTTGGTTCAGCACGCGGATGGTTTCCACGTAATCGGGCATACCTTCATAGATTCCGATGATCGAGGCCTCGGTCTGCAGCGCCTTGATGCCGGGCAGGCTGGCCTGCGCGCCCGCCAGCACTTCAAGGTCGAAGCCCTGAGTATCCAGTTTCAGGTAGACATTGCGGAAACCGTAGTGCTGCTGCAGTGCCGGCAGCACGTCATCCAGCCGGTGCACCGCCACGGTTTCTGTATGCGCCGCCTCGTTCAGGCCGTTGAAGTCTGGCACGGCGCTGTTGTCGGGCGTCAGGAAGGAACTGAACTGATCCGACTTCATCACATGGATCGGCAGGGTTGACTCCGCGCGGCCCAGGGCATGGCCCAGAATATGCCAGCGACTGTCGGAGGCGCGGCGGCGCTCCAGAATTTCGATGTTGTGGCGCACCGGTTCGACGGAGACGATCAGACCGCCAAAGCCGACCTTGTCGCGCAGGAAGTCGTGATACTGGCCGGTATTGGCGCCGACATCGATCACGCAGTCGATCTCGAGAAAGCGGAACAGCTGTCCGAGATGGATAGCGAAGTCGCGGTCTTTCATCTCGCGTAGCGGTACGATGTCGTAGCCGAGGCTGCGCGAGGTGTTGCGGATCCAGGATTTCAGCGGTCGAAGCATTACGGCCTCGGTCTGTTGTGAATGGGAGGAGAGCGCTCAGCATCGCGTGCACCGCGGCGGATCGGAAGTGACCATTCGGTGGTCCCCGGCTGCGGACATCCAAGGTGCCAGGCGCAGGGGATAGCGGCTCGCTGATTTAGCGAGACGAAAGAATCCGCTTGACCGGGAGCCGAGTCCGGAGGGAGTATATAAATAACATACAACGTATTTATATAGAAGACATGAGCAAGCCGCAACGGGGCGTCAGGCCCCTCACTTCTGTCCTGAAGACCTTGGCAGTGCTCGACGCCCTGGCCGATGCGCGCAAGAGCGTGCGGCTGGTCGAACTGACCCGGGCCATCGGCGGTGAACGCGGCACCGTCTACCAGCGCCTGGTCACCCTGATCGAGGCCGGTTGGGTCGAGCAGATCGAGGACGGCAGCTTCCGCCTCACCATGCATGCCGCCCGGCTCGCCAATGCCGCACTGGAGCAGGCCAATCTGGGCGACCGCACCGTGCCGATCCTGCAGAAACTGGTGGACGACACCGCTGAAACCGCCTCGCTGGCGGTGCTGGACGGACCCGAAGCCCGCATTGTGCAGCGTGTGGAATCCCAGGGCGTGCTGCGGGCCGAACTGAAAGTCGGCGCCCGCCTGTCGCTGGACAACTCGGCCTCTGGCCGCGTGCTGGCCGCTTTCGTGCCGGCGGAAAAGCTGCAGCGCTGGGTCGATGGCGGCATCACCGTGCCGTCGACCGCCATGCTGGAACAGGTGCGGCGCGAACGCTTCGCCGTCTCGGGTGACCGCATGGAAGGCATCATGGCTTCGGCTGCGCCGGTGTTCGAGGCCAGTGGCCGTATTCTGGCCGCGCTGTCGCTGGTCGGTCCGCAGCAGCGTTTCCAGGCCGAGAAGAGCCGTGCGCGCCTGATAGCGGCCGCCGACCAGATCACCCAACTGCTGCGAGGCCAGAGTTCATGAGCGCCACCAGTCGCAAGATCAGCCCCGCGCTGGAGAACCCGCTGAGCCAGGCGCCGCAGGTGGCGCTGCGCGCGCCCGAACACTTGATGCGCCCAGAAGTGCTGGCGGCATTCCAGCCAAGCCGGATCAGCGTTTCACGCGCCTTTGTCGCCCGTGCCGCGCGCGAGCGCTGGAATATCCAGAAGCTCAGCTTCGAGATTGACGAGCGCGCCAAGGGCCGTGCGCTCTACCGCATCGAGGCGCCGAGCGGCGTTTTCGATTTCCCGGTCTTTTCCAATGAGTTCAATCCGCAGGGCCGCACCGGCCGCATCATCGGTCGCAACTGGGACATGATGGGCGCCCTGGTCGAAGGGCCGATGTCGCAGGCCGATGTCGATTTCACCCAGGCCGAGCTGCCCAAGCTTTATGCCGGCCGTGCCACCGAGCGCACACTGGTCTGGGCCCGCTCGAACCGCTCCTCGCGTGTCTTCGATCATACGGTCGACAGTCTGGCGGCTGGTCGCCAGCCGGAAATCGCCAAGCTGGCGCAGGTCTGCTACCTGATGCGCAACACCGGGCTGGATGGCAACGGCACCTTCGGCACGCGTTCCTTCCGCGCGCTGGAAGACGATCATGCCCTGCGCCAGCCGCTGGCTGCCCAGATGCTCAGCGCCTATATGATGCGCCAGTTCGCCACCGATCTGGTGACCCAGCTGGCGCGTCACCGGTCGGACAAGGCGATCGAACTGGCTCCGGAAATCCGCCGCTTCCTTGGTGTCGGCAACGGCTCGGCGCTTGGCCTGATCCTGTTTGCCAACAACCACCCCAAGCTGATCGACCGTTTCATCACCGCGCGCGAGACCGCTCTGGCGCATGGCAAGTCGCTGCGTGTTGCCGCCGATGCGGCGGAAGTGAAGCGGCTGCAGACGCTGCTGGAACGTGCCGTCCGCTTCCGTCTGGAAGACCGCATGGTCTATGACGCCCTGGTGCCGAGCGAACGGGTGGCGGCCGAGCTGCGTAATGTCCTGGCGCTGGTGGCGGAATTCATGCGCTCGGGCACCGTGTCAGGTGTCGTGCCGGCTTTCCCGTTTGCCGCCATCTGCGATGCTGTGGAAGCCACCGCGCTGCCCGAAACCCTGGAAACCCTGCATTCCCTGCTGATCGAACTGGTGCCCGAGATCGCCGATGCGCTCTGCGAGACCCTGGTGGTCAGCGAGGAGATGACCACACAGCCGCAGATGAGCGTCGACACGCTGCGCCAGATCCTGCATGGCGACTATGCCTGGTGCTTCGCCATGAATCTGAGCACCGAGGCCTCGCAACGGTATATCTGGTACAAGTCGGCGACCGCCGAGGAGCCGCGCCGCGGCCCGCGTGAAGAGGTTGACCAGGCCTACAATCTCGGCCTCGACCTGCCGCGGCTGGTGCAGAAGCTGGATGCGGCCCTGAGTCAGCAGCCGGGCAATCTGTCGACGGCCTGGTTCCTGCTGCGCCATCCGGAATTCCGCAGCATTACAGCACGGGTGCAGACCTTGCGCGGCCTGCAATACCACTCGCCGCATATGAACATCATGGGCGAGGAGTTCATCCCGATCCAGATGGTGCGGCTGCTCAACATCGGTCTGCACGGCATCGACAAGACGCGCGACTTCCTCAATCGCAACCTGCGCGGCGTGATCTACCACGGCGCGCCGCTGCCCGAGGACCTGCGCGCCGGCGCCCATGCCGACTGGATCTATCCCGCGGAGCCTGTCGTATGACTGCCCATGCCACCATGACTGCCGGCCCCGGCGACATCCTGCTGTCGGTGCGCGAGACACGCCTGATTGTTGAACGCATCCTGCTGCTGACCGACCTGCCATCCGGCACCGTCTCGGCAGTGCGCGAACTGGTGATTGCCGCGGAAGCTATCGGCAAACAGGGCCTGAAGCATCTGTTCAGCCATTTCGAGGCCCTGCGCGGCATGTCGCCGACGCGCCTCAAGATCACGCAGGGTGACAGCGGCTGCCTGCTGGCCGATGCCGATGGCGAGCATGCCTGGGCGGTCGGTCCGGTGCTGCTGGAACTGGCCGTGGATCTCTGCCGGCAACGCGACAAGGGCGTTCTCGTGGTCAATAATCTGCGCGAACCCTGCTTGCTCGAGGCCCTGGCGCCGTTGGCGCTGCGCTATCACACGGAGCTGACGGTGACGGCTGGCAGCGAAAGCGGCTCGGTCTCGATCACGGCGATCGACCGCCGCGAACCCGACGCTGTATCGGATAACGACATCGATGTCTTCCTCACCGGCATGCTACGTCGTGGCTTCACCGTGTCGCGCGCCCTGTGGTCAGACATCTACCATCTGTCGAACCAGTCGCTGACACCGGATTCGGTGGTGTCGCGCCGTCACGCCGGTCCGATCATCGTCGACGAGAATGGCCGCATCATCGGCCGCACCGACGATGACGAAACCGACTTCTCGCTTCTGTCCAAACCCGTTGACACCACTGCAGCCGCCTGAGGACATGCCATGACCACCAACGCCCCGATGATCTACGATGGCCTGCAGTGCGGCCATTTCGACCGCGCGGTCTTCGAATCCCTGCTGAAAGGCACCGTGCGCTGCGTCACCGTCACGCTCGGTTTCTGGGAAAACGCCATCGAATCGATGGACTCCATTGCGCGTTGGCGCAACATGGAGCGCGCAAACGCCGATATCATCATGATCGCGCGCACCGCCGCCGATGTGGATCGCGCGGTGAAGGAGGGCAAGCTCGCCATCCTGCTCGGCTTCCAGAATGCCGTGCTGTTCGAGAGCCGTATCGCCTTCGTCGAACTGTTCGCCGATATGGGCGTGCGTGTCGTGCAGCTCACCTATAACAACCAGAACGACCTCGGCGGCAGCTGCTACGAGGACCGCGATTCCGGCCTGGCTCGTTACGGCAAGGAAGTGATCCGCGAGATGAACCGCACCGGCATCCTGGTCGACCTGTCGCATGTCGGCAACCAGACCACGCTGGAAGCCGTGCAGCATTCGCAGAAGCCGGTGGCGATCAGCCATGCCAATGCCGACTCGCTTTATCCGCACAAGCGCAACAAGACCGACGATGTTCTGAAAGCGCTGCGTGACAACGGCGGCGTCATCGGCTGTGCCACCTATCGCAACATCACCGGCACCCATTACTGCGCCTCGGTCGACAACTGGTGCGAGATGGTCGCTCGCACGGTTGATATCGCCGGCATCGACCATGTCGGCATTGGCACCGACCGCAGCCATAACACCACCCAGAAGGATCTCGACTGGATGCGTGCCGGCCGCTGGACCCGCGGCGTCGATTATGGCGCCGGCTCGGCCACCAATGCCGGTAAGGCGCCGCCGGCCGACTGGTTCAGGGATGTGCAGAATATCGGCGAGATCACCGGTGGCTTGCAGCGTCGCGGCTTCAATCCCGAGGAAGTCGCCAAGATCACCCATGGCAACTGGCAGCGCGTCTACGCCGCCTCGCTGGGCTGAGCAGTATTACCTGAGTATTTCAGTGCACTGAACGCCTGGACGCAGGCGCAATGGAGGAGGGGATTACGATGACCAAGAGCATCAAGACCGGTAAAGGGTTACAGATCAATCGTCGTTCGGCGCTGAAGCTGGCCGGCGCGACGGCCGCGCTGACCTTCCCGGGTCCGTTCATCAACCGGGCCTATGCCCGCGATGTGCTGTATGTGAACACCTGGGGCGGCCCCTGGGAGGAATCGGCCAAGGTCAACTGGTTCGAGCCCTTCATGCGCGAGAACAACGTCGAGATCAAAACCGTCTCGCCGGTATCCTTTGCCAAGCTGGCGGCGCAGGTGAAGACCGGCGTCTATGAATTCGACTGCACCACCCTGGGCGATGCCGATATCGTGCGTGCCAACGAAGCCGGTATCATCGAGGATATCAAGCAGTCGCCGATCGATACCTCCAAACTGTGGTCGGATGCGGTGTTCCAGAACGGTGTCGGCTCGCATGCCTTCGCCACGCTGATCTCCTACCGCAAGGACAAGTTCCCCAATGGCGGGCCGACCACCTGGGCCGAATTCTTCGATGTGAAGAAGTATCCTGGCGCCCGCTGTCTGCAGCGTCATGCCGGCCGCGTACTGGCCATCGCCCTGCTTGCCGATGGCGTACCGGCCGACAAGCTGTTCCCGATGGACCTGGATCGCGCTTTCGCTAAGCTGGAGACGATCAAGTCCTCGGTGCGCGTCTGGTGGACGCAGGGCCCGCAGTCGGGCCAGCTGCTGCGCGATGGCGAAGTGGATCTGATCGGCATCTGGCAGACCTATCCGGTGCGCCTGATCCGCGAGAATATCCCGGTCGAGATGGTCTGGAACCAGGCCCTGCTCGACAAGGCCTACTGGGTCGTTTCCAAGGGCTCGCCGCGCAAGGAGCTGGCCTGGAAGTTCATCCAGTCGGCCGTGCAGCCCGAGCGTATCGCTAAGTTCAGCCTGGCCAATGTCTACGGCCCGCTGAACCCCAAGGCCTTCGACCATATCTCCGCCGAAGACGCAAAGCTGACTCCCACCTCGCCGGAAAACATCAAGAAGGTGGTGGTGCAGGATACCAGCAAGGCCGGAGACCAGCTGGCCGAGGCGAACAAGCAGTTCGAACGCTGGATTTCGCGGTAACGGAACGGCGGACCAGGACGATGCCAGTGGGAAAAGTCAGTGCCATGATTCCGTCGGTGCCGGCGGCATTCGCCAAAGGCGGCAGCAATGCCGCCTCCTGGCTGCTGCTGTTGCCGGTGGTGGCTTTTCTCGCCATCTTCTTCCTGGTCCCGCTGGGACAGGTGGTGTTCTTCAGCGTGATGGACCCCGGCTTCACGTTGAAGCACTACATGTCCTTCTTCAATGATGCCTTCTACTGGCGTGTGCTCTGGGGGACGTTCCAGACTGCCGGCATCGTCACCATTTTCGCCCTGCTGATGAGTTATCCGCTCGCCTATATGATCGTGCGGATCGGCGGCAGCTTTGCCACCGTCATGCTGCTGATCGTGGCGATGAGTTTCTGGACCAGCTTCCTGGTCCGCACCTTTGCCTGGATGGTGATCCTGGGCAATAACGGGCCGCTGCGTGCCATCATGGCCTTTCTTGGCTGGGACCCGGCGCCGCAGCTGCTGTTCACCCGTTTCAGTTCGACTCTGGCCATGGTGCACCTGCTGATCCCCTTCATGGTGCTCGCGCTGTATTCGGTGATGAAGAAGATCGACATGAATTTCGTGCGCGCCGCCCGCAGTCTGGGCGCCACGCCGTTCGAAGCCTTCCGCCGCGTCTTTCTCCCCTTGAGCGCGCCCGGCATCGTCAACGGCTGTACACTGGTCTTCATCATGTGCCTGGGTTTCTATGTGACGCCGGTGCTGCTCGGCAGTCCGCGCGAACAGATGATCGCCGGCCTGATCGGCACCCAGATCGAGGAATTCCTCGAATTCGGCGAGGCCTCGGCCACCTCCGTCATCCTCCTGCTCGTGACCCTGGCGATCTTTGCGATCTACAATCGCTTCGTCGGTCTCGACAAGCTCTGGGGCTGATAGCATGCCTTACGTCCTTGCTGCCGCGCTGGTTGTCGCCCTCTTCGTGGTCGGGCCGCTGCTGATTGTCGTGCCAATGTCCTTCAGCACGGCGAATTCCTTCGAATTTCCGCCACCGGGCTACTGGTTCGGCTATTACCGCGCCTTCTTCGCCGATGCGCGCTGGACCCAGCCGGTGATCAACAGCATCGGCATCGGCCTCGCCACCATGCTGCTGACCATGGTGCTGGTGATCCCGGCCTCGTTTGCCATGGTGCGGCAGCGTTTCTTCGGCCGTTCGGCGGTCAACCTGCTGCTGATGATGCCAATGATCGTGCCGCATATCGTCATGGCGCTCGGCTACTACTCCTATTTCAGCCATCTGAAGATCATTCATTCGCCGCTTGGCGTGGTGCTGGCCCATACCTGCCTGTCGGTGCCGGTCAGCTATCTGATCATTGCGGCGGCTTTGAAGGGCTTCGACCGCAACCTGGAACGCGCCGCCATGAATCTCGGCGCCGGACCCTTGCGCACCTTCTGGGAAGTCACCTTCCCGGTGCTGCGGCCCGGCTTCCTGATCGGCGGCCTGTTCGCCTTCATCCATTCCTTCGATGAAGCCGTGGTAGCGATCTTCATTTCCGGCCAGGCGGCGTCCACGCTGCCGCGCAAGATGTTCGACAGCATCCGCATCGAGGCCGACCCGATCATTTCGGTGGTGTCGACGCTGCTGTTCGGCGTGGTGCTTCTCGCAGTTTTGAGTCCGCTGGTCTGGCGGACCGTGGTAAGGAGGCAGGCATGACCATCTTCGATCCGCGCACCAACAGCGCCGCGATGGGCATGCCGGCAGGGGAAAATGCAATGACCGAAACCTATCTCGAGATCCGCGATCTCGTTAAATCCTATGACGGCAAGCAGAACGCCGTGCGCGGTATTTCGCTGGACATCCAGAAGGGCGAGTTCGTCTCGTTCCTGGGGCCGAGTGGCTCAGGCAAGACCACCACGCTGATGATGGTTGCCGGTTTCGAGAAGCCGACCTCGGGCAGCATCCGGCTCGGTGGTCGCGAGATCGGTCCGGTGCCGCCGCACAAGCGCAACATCGGTATGGTGTTCCAGAATTACGCGCTGTTCCCGCATATGACGGCGGCCGAGAATGTCGGTTTCCCGCTGCGCATGCGCAAACGTCCCGCTGCCGAGATCGCGAAGAAAAGCGCCGAGGCATTGGCCATGGTCGGTCTGGCCGATTTTGCCGGCCGCCAGCCGCGCGAGCTGTCGGGCGGCCAGCAGCAGCGCGTGGCGCTGGCCCGCGCGTTGGTCTTCGAACCCGATGTGCTGCTGCTGGATGAGCCGCTCGGCGCGCTCGACAAGAACCTGCGCGAGCATATGCAGGTCGAGATCAAGCGCATTCACCGCGATCTGGGCATCACCACCATCTACGTCACCCATGACCAGACCGAGGCGATGACCATGTCGGATCGCATCGCCGTGTTCAGTCAGGGCGATGTGGAGCAGTTCGCGCCGCCGCTGGATGTCTACCTGCGTCCGGCCACGCGCTTCGTCGGCGGCTTCGTCGGCGACAGCAATTTCCTCGATGTCACCCGCGACGGCTCCGGCGCGCTCACGGCCGCCGCCATCGGCCGGCTCGACCTGCCTGCGCCGGCCGGCGACCGCTTCCATGGCCTGATCCGGCCGGAAGCCATCGGTGTCTGGCAGGGCGCAGCCTCGATCGAGCATTGCATTGTGCCCTTCACGGTGGAGGCGCTGGTCAATTACGGCGACAGCGTGCTGCTGATTGGCGGCAGCGACGGGCTGGCGCTTCGCGCCCGCATTCCCTTCGTGCAGGCCACCGGCATCCGCGAGGGCGATGCCCTGCAGCTCGCCTGGCGTCGCAGCGACATGCACCTGATCCCGGCCTGATCCGATGGCCGATATTGCAGACCTGATCCAGAGGCTGAACCCCACCGCCCGCTCCAGCCTGGCCGTCACCCATAACGGCACCACCTATTTCGCGGTGACGCCGAAAGCCCCCTATGACGGCGGCCTGAGTGCTGCCGAACAGATGGCCCAGGCGCTGGAGAAGGCGGAAGAGCGGCTGCAGCTCAGCGGCAGCAGCAAGGCACGTCTGCTGTTCACCGCCATCATCCTGGCCGATATGGCCGACTATGCGGCGGTGAATGCGGTTTGGGACGGCTGGCTGGCGCCCGGTGCGCCGCCGGCACGTGCCTGCTGGCAGGCAGTGCTGGCCAATCCGGCGCTGAAAGTCGAAATGATCATGGTGGCGGCCTCGGAACCGGCCGCCGGCTGATCCGGCCTAGCGGAGCTTGCCGGACGTGATGGCATGCTCGACGCAGTTGGTGACGTGTTCCATCAGCGTCTGCTTGGCCATGGCGACGTCATGCTTGAGCGCGCAGCGCAGCAGCGTCTCGTGCTGGTGCACCGGTTCGTCGCCGCGATAGTCCAGCACGATCATCTGGTAACGGAAATACTTGTCGAAAGCGGCCGCATGGGCCTCCATCAGCGTACGTGAGCCGCAGTTGGAGATCAGGGCCCGGTGGAATTCGCTGTCATAGCGCTTCCATTTCTCGGCATCGCCGTTGCGGTCGGTCAGGCTGCGCTCGGTCTGCGCCAGCTTGTGATGGGCGGCGACGACCCGGCCCTCCCATTCCACATCGGCCTGGGCAAACGACTGCTCGATGGCATGGGCTTCCAGCAGGATGCGCAGGTCGGCCAGTTCGCGCAGGTTGTCGATCGAGGCGGGCGCCACCTCGAAGCCGCGGCGGCCCTCGGCGACCACGAGGCCTTCGGCCGACAGGCGGCACAGGATTTCGCGTAGCGTGCTGACACTGATGCCATAGGCCTCCTTCAGGGCCTCCAGCTTCAGCTTCTGCTCCGGCTTGAACCGGTTCAGCACGATATCGGTGCGGATGCGGCGATAGCCGTCCTCACCGATGGTCTCCATGTCGTCGATGCGTTCAATCAGGCTCATGGCTGGTCTTCATACCTTAAGCAGCGCGAGTCGTACGAGGGGCCTCGTATTGTCGCTCCGTCCCAATAGCATCATTAAATTCTCATATCATCATATAAAATATAAATCATATGTTGACTCAATAAAACTCCTATGGTCTACCGAACGCCGGTATCAAGGGCCAACAAGGCTCGATTCAATATCCTTGGGAGGATAATTCTTATGAAAATTCATGCTCTTACTGTGTCTGCTGTGGCCCTGACGGCGCTTCTGGCCGTGTCCGTGGCACCCGCGCAGGCCCAGATTCAGGACCGCACCATCCGGTGGGGCCATCTGAATAACACCGACCATCCGATCAGCTTCGGCGTGCAGAAAACTGCTGAAGTGCTGGCCGCCAAGAGCGGCGGCAAGATGAAGATCCGCGAATTCGCGGCGTCCCAGCTCGGCAACGAAATGCAGATGCAGTCGGCCGTGCGCGGCGGCACCCAGGAAATGCTGTCGGCCTCCACCACGTCGCTGACCGGCGTGATCAAGGAACTCGGCCTGCTCGACTTCCCGTTCCTGACCAGCACGCCCGAACAGGCCGATGCCCTGGTCGCGGGTCCGTTCGGAAAAGTGCTGCTCGACATGCTGCCCGAGAAGGACATGATCGGCCTCGGCTTCTGGGGCCTGGGCTTCCGCAACGCCACCAACAGCACCCGTCCGATCACCAAGGTCGAGGACTTCCGCGGCCTGAAGCTGCGCGTCATCCCCAATCCGGTCTATCTGGAAACCTTCAAGGCCTTCGGCGCCAACCCAGTGCCGCTGAACTTCGGCGAGCTGTACACCGCGCTGGAAACCAAGACCGTGGACGGTCAGGAAAACCCCTATTCGGTGATCCTGTCGAACAAGTTCTTCGAGGTGCAGAAATTCGTTTCCGCCACCAACCATACCTACACGCAGAACATTATCACGATCAGCAAGAAGGTCTGGGATCGCATGTCGGCGGAGGAGCAGAAGCTGCTGCGCGACTCCTTCACCGAGACCCTGGCCTACCAGCGTGAGGTGACCAAGGTCGCCGCCGACAAGGCGTTGGGCGAGCTGAAAGCCAAGGGCATGCAGTTCAACGAAATCTCGCCGGTTGAATATGCCCGCCTGCAGGATACCGTGAAGCCGGTGACCGAGAAGTTCTCCGCCGATCTCAACCCGGCCGTGGTCAAGCTCTTCAATGAGGAGCTGGAGCGCGTGCGGAAGCTGAAGTAACGGCTGCGCAGGTTCGGTAAAGGCCAGACCATGGCAAAAGCCATCGATCTCTACTGTCACGTCCTCAAATACGTGATTGCGGCATTTCTCGCCGTGATGGTGGTGCTGGTGTTCGGAAACGTAGTGCTGCGCTACGGCTTCAACTCCGGTATCGCCTTCTCGGAAGAACTGTCTCGATGGCTCATGGTCTGGCTTACCTTCCTCGGTGCCGTGGTGGCGCTGCGGGAGCGGGCGCATCTCGGTGTGGATACGCTCGTCATCCTGCTGCCGCCGCTGGGCAAGCGGATATGCTTCATTGTCAGCTACGGGCTGATGCTGTTCGCCGACTGGCTGCTGCTGTCGGGGAGCTGGACGCAGGTGCTGATCACCTTGGGTGACCGTGCCCCGGCGACCAACCTGTCTGTCGGCATCTTCTATGCCTCCGGTCTGGTCTTCGGCATCTCGGCCGGCATTATCCTGATCTACGACATCGTGCGTGTGCTGAGGGGCCGCCTGACCGAGGACGAACTTGTCTCGGTCAAAGAGTCCGAAGAACTTTAAGGCACGCATCCATGACCATTACGGTTTTCACCCTGTCATTGCTGGGCGCCATGGCGCTTGGCATGCCGATTGCCTTCGCGCTCGTGATCTGCGGCGTCGCGCTGATGTATCAGCTCGATATCTTCGATGCCCAGATCGTCGCCCAGAATATCATCAATGGTGCCGACAGCTTCCCGCTGATGGCGGTGCCGTTCTTCATGCTGGCCGGCGAGGTGATGAACAGTGGCGGCCTGTCCAAGCGCATCGTCAATGTCGCCATGGCCTTCGTCGGTCATATCAAGGGCGGTCTCGGTTATGTCGCCATCTTGGCGGCCTGCATCCTGTCGGCGCTGTCCGGCTCGGCGGTGGCCGATGCCGCGGCGCTCTCGGCTTTGCTCATTCCCATGATGACCAGGGCTGGTCATGACAAGGCCACGTCCGGTGGCCTGATCGCGGCCTCGGGCATCATCGGGCCGATCATTCCACCCAGCATCGGTTTCGTTATCTTCGGCGTGGTCGGCGGCGTCTCCATCACCAAGCTGTTCCTGGCTGGCATCTTTCCCGGCCTGATGATCGCCATGGCACTCTGCGTGACCTGGTGGTGGAAGGTGCGCAACGAAGACATCACCATGCCGGCGCGCTTGCCCTGGCGTGAAAAACTGCATGCGGTGGTCGACGGCGTCTGGGCGCTGGGCCTGCCCTTCATCATCATTTTCGGCCTGAAATTCGGCGTCTTCACGCCCACCGAGGCGGCCGTTGTCGTGGCGGTCTATGCCCTGTTCGTGGCGACCTGCATCTATCGTGAGCTGAAATGGAACCAGCTGCTGCCGGTGTTCATCAAGGCGGCTCTCACCACCAGCGTGGTGATGTTCCTGGTGGCGGCGGCGCTGGTGTCGTCCTGGCTGATCACGGTGTCGGAAATCTCCGCCCAGATCGTTGATCTTCTGCGGCCCTTCATGGGCAATCAGACGCTGTTGCTGATCGCCATCATGGTCATCGTGGTGATTGTCGGCACCGCACTCGACATGACGCCGACCATCCTGATCCTGACGCCGATCCTGATGCCCATCATCAAGCAGGCCGGGATCGATCCGGTCTATTTCGGCGTGCTGTTCATCATCAACAACTCCATCGGCCTGATCACGCCACCGGTGGGTGTGGTTCTGAACGTGGTGGCGGGCGTTGCCCGCATTCCGATGGCCGACCTTATCAAGGCCGCATGGCCGTTCATGTGGGCCGAAATCGTCATCCTCTTCCTGCTGGTGCTGTTCCCGTCGCTGGTGATGGTGCCGGCCAAGTGGTTCAGCTGACGATGTACGCGTTTTGACAACTGGGTAATGCCATGACCGCTCGACTCCTGATCCTGAACGGGCCCAACCTCAACATGCTGGGCATCCGCGAGCCGCATATCTATGGCTCCACCACGCTGGCCGAGATCCAGCAGGACTGCGAGGCCTTCGCCGCCAGCGCCGGTGCGCGGCTGACCTTCCTGCAGTCCAACCATGAAGGCGTTCTGGTCGACCATATCCAGCAGGCGCGCGGCGCGGCCGATGCCATCATCATCAATCCCGCCGCCTATTCCTTCACCTCGGTGGCCATGTACGACGCGCTGAAGATTTTCGAAGGACCGATCATCGAGGTGCATATTTCCAACATCCATGCCCGCGACGAGATGCACCGCCATTCCAAGCTGTCGGCGGCGGTCAAAGCCGTCATCTGCGGCCTTGGTCCCTATGGCTATATCGTTGCCATGCAGGCCGCGCTGCAGAGTCTTGGCAAGCTGCCGGCCCGGCTCCAGCCGCCGGTCGGCGCGGCGGCCCAGTAAGCGGGGAAACCATGCAGGGCGAAGGATTTCTGGCGATCTGGAGCGATGTCGAGCCGGTACAGGAGACGGACTACCTGCACTGGCTTACCCGCGAGCACACCACCGAGCGCATGGGCGTCGAGGGCTTCCGGGCTGTTCGTGTTTTTCGTGCGCTGGACGACACCGTCCGCCGCTTTCTCATCGTCTACGAGCTGGAAACGCCGGAGGCCCTGGCCGGACAGTCCTATCTGGACCGCCTGAATGCACCAACGCCCTGGTCGCAGCGGATCATGCCGATCCTGGGCAATTTTGTGCGCGGCGGTGGCCGGCGGACTCTCTCGAAAGGCACCGGTAGCGGCGGCTATATCGCCGCGCTGCCGTTTGCAGAGGCGCTGACGGACAGCGACAAGATTGCTGACAGTCTTGTGGCGCAGGACCGGATCGCCGCCGTCCATCTGCTGGAGACCGACGCGGCCAGGACGTCGATCCAGACCAACGAGAAGAACCTGCGGCCGAAGGATCAGTCGTTTCACAGCCTGCTGCTGCTCGAGGGACTGGACCAGGCTGCGATCCGCAAGGCACTCTCGGCCTGTCCGGCGGTGTTGCCGGCCGGCATGCCGGCACAGGATGTGCCGCTCTATGCCTGGATGTTTTCACTGGATGCCGAGGCGGTCCCATGAGCAGCTCATCACAGAAGCCCCTGCGCATCGGCGTGCTGGGGGCTGCCAATATCGCCCGCGCCTTTACCAATGGCTGTGCACCGTCGCAGACGGTGCAGGTCGTCGCGGTCGCCAGCCGCGGTCAGGCCAAGGCCGAGGCCATGGCGGCGGAGCTGGGCATCGGGCGCGCCATCGGTTCCTATGAAGCCCTGCTGGCTGATCCCGATATCGATGCCATCTATATTCCGTTGCCGAATGCGCTGCATGCTGAATGGGCCATCAGGGCCGTCGATGCCGGGAAGCATGTGCTCTGCGAGAAGCCGCTGGCGATGACGGCGACAGAGGCGAAAGCCATGTTCGCTGCGGCCAATCGCCGGGAGGTTTTCCTGCGCGAGGCTTATCCCTATATGGCGCAGCAGCAGACCATCCAGATGCGCCGCCTGATCGGGGAGGGCGCCATCGGCGCATTGCAGCTGATCCGCTCAAGCTTCAGCGTGCTGTTCCGGGATCCGGCCAATATCCGACTCAGCCCCACGCTCGGTGGCGGTGCCCTGTATGACGCCGGCAGCTATGCCGTCAGCCTGGTCCGCATCGTGGCCGGGCGCCGGCCGCTGCGGGTGCAGGCGACCTCGGTGAACGACCACAACGGCGTTGACATGACCACGCTGGCCAATATCGAATTCTCCGATGGACTGGTGGCGCAGGCATCCTGCAGTTTCGCCGCCGCCTATCACCGCAGCGCCTCAGTCTCCGGCGACAATGGCATCATCGAGACGAATTACCTGAACCATCCGCCGGTCGGCGGCCCAGCCGTGCTGCAGGTCCGCCGCGGCATCCCGATGACGGTGCCCTTCGAGGCGATCCCGGTGCCGGACGGCAACGGCTTCCGTCTGGAGGCGGAATCATTTGCGGATCTGGTGGCCGGCCGCGCGGCCTGGACCGGCGCGACGCCGGAAGAGTCGATCGATATCGCCCTGACCCTGGATGCGATCCGGGCCAGTGCGGCGTCCGGCCGCTGGGAAAACGTCGGGACGTAACGTCGGCGGGGTTTCAGTCAGCAGCGTCGACGGCTGGCAGGGCAAGGGCGGCAAGCCCGGCGACCGGCAGTTCGCTCGCCGGCAGTTCGGCATCGTCGGCCTGGCCGCAGACCTTCACCAGCTTGAACAGCGCTTCCCGCATGTCGTCATCGGGGATCGACGAGAAGTAGCGCACCAGGTCCAGCGACTGGCGGCGGGAGACGGCGGCGGCATCCATGCTCTGGGTGCTGGCCGTGCTGCCGGCCTCGGGCGAATTATGATCGAAGAAATACGACGGCGGGATATTCAGCGCCTGGGCCAGCTGCTGCATGCGGCTGGCGCCGATGCGGTTATGGCCTTTTTCGTATTTCTGGATCTGCTGGAAGCTCAGGCCCACGGTGGCGCCCAGCTTTTCCTGGCTCATGCCTGCGAGCACGCGGGCCGCGCGCAGGCGCTGGCCGACATGGATATCGGTCGGATTGGGTTTGCGCTGCATGACGGTGGTTTCCTGTCGGCCGGGCTGGAAGTTCATGGCATGCGTCTCATTGCAGTGAGAAGGAAGGAGCGATGGCGAGATCGTAGGGAATGGTGACGATGAAATGCGGGCCGACCGGCACGGCAAGGCGGCGGTATTCCACCTGCGGTCCCTGCAGCGAACGGATCAGATGCACGCGCGGCGCCTGCAGCTGGGCGATCTTCATCAGCTGGTCGTGCAGCATCAGGCCGAAATCGCGGTTGGCCAGTTCGCGCAGGTCGCGGCCCAGCACGCTCTGGCTCGGCCGGATCGGAATGGCGTCGCCCATATGGACCGGCCGCACCGCACCGCCATCGACATTGAGGATGTGGCAATGCTCGAACAGGCCGCGCTCGTTCAGGAAGCTGAGCGGCGCCCGGCCGCTCTGCTGCAGGCCGGCGGTCACCTCATGCAGGTTGCCCAGCGCGGGATCGTCGAACTGTGCGGCGGTATAGGATTCTTCGCTGAACTGCCAGTTGCGCGGCATGCCATGCTGGCGCAGCTCGTCCATCAGGCCGGGCAGGCCGCGGGTGGCAAAATAGCCGTCCAGCTGGTCGATATCTTCAAAGCTGAAACGGTTGGCGCCGCGGAACCATGCGCGCAGGGTGGTGACGTCATGGCCCAGCTCGGCACCCAGCTCGGGCAGGGCCACGCGCAGCATGGCCATGCGGCGCCGCACCCCCTGCTCCAGGCGGGTCGCCAGGTCGGTATTGAGCGGGCGCTTCGACATACATCCCCCGGTAGTAGTCTGAAGTCCGAAGCGGGGAAACTTCCCCGGTGATGAGGATTATTCCCCCGCTTGGGCTCAGCTTGTCAACCAACTTTACGCATAGGCACCGTGTCCTCGTGTGAAAGTGGTGCATAAACCACTTTTTCCGGCAGTATGCCGGGCATTTCCCGCACATCTCCGCGCAGGGCATAGACCGGCTCGGCTGCATACCGGCGTAATAGTTGTGCCCGGCTGGCCTGCACAACATGTAGCGGCTCGTCGAATCCGGTGCCGGCGCAATAGGCTTGGAAGGCCTCGCCGGCCTCGGCGAAGGCATAGCCATCGTCACCCAGTGCCAGCGGGATATGGTTGGGCCGCACGAAGCCGAAGTTATGGTCGGTGCGGTATTGCTCGACCATGTAGGCATGCACCAACTGGATCACGATGCCGATCAGGCCGTGGCGGCGCCAGGACGGCTTGATCCAGCCGCCGCCGACATAGCCGAGCCGGCCGGACAGGTCGGTCTCGGGCGGCGTGCCGGCCGACCACAGCGGGGCGGCGCGGTCGATGAACAGCGACTGGCTGGCCATCAGCTTGCGCAGGCCGCCGCGCCAGGCCGGTGCCAGCACCAGCCGGCCGGCGCCGCAGCCGATCGGGTTACGATGGCTGTCGAAGATCTGCAGCCAGAAGAACGAGCGGTCGTCGAGCCGCACGAAGGTGGCGTCCAGCGGGCTGGCCGGTTCGTGACCGGCCATGCGGCAGTAAAAGTCGCGGAACGAGGCGCCGTCGGAATTCAGCCGGATGCCCAGTCCGGCCGAGGTCAGCGCCGCGATCAGGGCGCCGATATGCTGCTTCGTCGAAGACATGGTGGTGTTTCCCCTTGGTTGAACCGCCACAACTGGCGGCAGACTATTGGGGCGGCGAGGGCGGCGCGTCACAAGCGGATTCGGCCGGATGGCCGACGATGCGGCGAAACCGGGTATGATGCCGCGCAGTATGTTCGGCAGGGTTGCGCAATGGACAGGAGTATGCGGTTTGGCTACCTCTTATGCGCATAGCCAACACAGTGGCACGCTGTGTTTAGCGGTCCCTGAAGGCTGGCGGCGGCCGGAAACGCATATCATTCCGGTGCCGGAACGTTGATTCGTCCCATGGAGATCCCAATGAAAGGTCTGGTGGCCTGTGCGGCCTATGGCAAGGGCAGCCGCATCTGCGACGTGCCGCTGGATGAATCCGCCTTCCGTCTGCCGGCGGGTGCGGATTTCGTCTGGATCGGTCTCCATGACCCCGATCCCGATGCCCTGGAAAATCTGCAGAAACGTTTCGGTCTGCATCCGCTGGCGGTCGAGGATGCGGCCATGGCGCATCAGCGCCCGAAGCTGGAAGTCTATGGCGATGGCCTGTTCATCGTGTTGCGCACGGCGCGGCTGGTGAACGGCGATGTCGAATACGGCGAGACCCATATCTTCGCCGGCCAGGGCTATGTGATCTCGGTGCGCCATGGCGCCTCGTCCTCCTATGCCGAGGTGCGCAGCCGGCTCGAGCGCAAGCCGGCGATGCTGCAACTGGGCGAGCAGGCGGCGGTGCATGCCATCGTCGATTTCGTCGCCGACAATTTCTTCCCCGTCATCGACGACATCGCGGGAGAACTGCGCGAGATCGAGAATCGGGTGCTGGACGAGACGCTCGACCGCGTGATGATCGCCCGTATCTACGAACTGCGCCGCGAACTGCTGGGCATGCGCGGCATCGTGCTGCCGCTGCTGGAAGTGAGCGGCCGGCTCGAAAGGCTGGACCTGCCGCTGCTGACGCCGGATATCCGGCCCTATTTCCGCGACGTGCACGATCATGTGCAGCGCGTGGCCGACTCGATCGACGATCTGCGCGAGGGGCTGGCGGCGGCCTTCGAGACCGAAATCCTGCTGGCCGGTGTGCGGCAGAACGACATTGTGCGCCAGCTCGCCGCCTGGGCGGCGATCCTGGCGGTGCCGACGGCCATTGCCGGCATCTACGGCATGAATTTCGAGCATATGCCCGAACTGCATTGGCGCTACGGCTATGGCCTGGTGCTGGGGGCGGTGGCCGGCATCTGCGGCTGGCTGTTCTGGCGATTCCGCAAAAGCGGCTGGCTGTAAGAGGCTTTTCTGCCCGGCAACCGCCCGGTCACAGGGCTGTCGCCGAAACGGCATCTCGGTCACAGGCCGGTCACAGCGGTCGCTGAACTGTAGCAGCCAGATCACACCCGCTGCGCTGCGCTTTCGCCTAGGCTTTGTTCATCAAGACAAGCCCGAGCGGAGGTTCACATGACGACCACTCTGAAGATCGAAATCGAGGCCGCCCAGCGCCAGGCTCAGCAGTTGCGCCAGGAACGCGAGATTTGCGACCGCGAAATCAGCCTGATGAGCGGCCACTTCTCGCGCGCCTGCGGCACGCTGTCCGATATCGACAGCTTCTCGGCCAGTCTGCGCCGCCGCCGTCGCCTTGACGATGAGCTGAAGCTGACCACCCGTCAGGTGGTGGCGATGCGCCGCCAGCTCGTCGTGCAGAGTGGCTACAAGGCCGCCCATAGCTGACGCTGACCCATTCCTCGTCCGCCGTTTTGCAGAGCCGGCGGGCACCACGGGAACACGGCCGCAGGGAAGTCACCCCTGCGGCCGTGTTGCATTTCAAGCCCGTGAGCGTCAGGGGCGCGAGCGTCAGGCCCGCAGCGCCACCACATTGTCAGGCCGGACAGCACCGCCGCCGGTCCTGAAGAAGCTGACCAGATGGGCCAGCTGGGTTGCCTGCTGCGACAGGGCCTGGGCCGAGGCGCTGGTTTCTTCGACCAGGGCGCCGTTGCGCTGGGTCATTTCGTCCATGGTGCCCACCGCGGTGTTGATCTGATCCAGGCCGGTGGCCTGTTCGCGGCTGGCGCCGGCGATTTCGGCCACGATGTCCGATACCTTCTTGATGGCGGTGACGATCTCGGTCAGCGAGGCTCCGGTCTGATTGACCAGCGCCGCACCGGTTTTCACCTGCGCGTTCGATTCCGTGATCAGCGCCTTGATGTCTTTCGACGCGTTGGCCGAGCGCTGCGCCAGCGCACGCACTTCCTGCGCGACGACGGCAAAGCCCTTGCCGGCCTCGCCGGCGCGGGCGGCTTCCACAGACGCATTCAGCGCCAGCAGGTTGGTCTGGAAGGCGATCTCGTCGATCAGGCCGACGATATCGGCGATCTTGCGGGCACTGGCCTCGATCTGTGTCACGGCGGTCACCGCATTGGCGACGACGCTGCCGCCCTTTTCGGCGGTATCGCGCGCCACTGTCGCCAGCTGGTTGGCAGCCTGGGCGTTGTCGGCATTCTGCTTCACCGTCGCGGTGATCTCATGCATGGAGGCCGCCGTCTCTTCGATGCTGGCGGCCTGAGATTCCGTGCGGCTGGCCAAATCCTGGCTGCCGGTCGAGATTTCGGCAGCAGCCTCCTTGACGGCAACAGAGCTCTGGTTCAGCTCGCCCGCAATCTCGCGCAGCTTGCCGGCCATCTCGTTGATGCCACCCTTCAGCTTGCCGAAGACCCCGTGATAATCGCCACGGATATCGTTGGTCAGGTCGCCCTGGGCCATGCCGGCCGTCACGGTGGCGATCTCACCGGTCACCTGCTGCAGCATCGAGGTCAGGCCGTTGAGGCGCTGGCTGATGGTCAGCAGGAAGCCTTCCTTGTCGCTTTCGTTCAGGCGGTTGTCGAGGTTGCCGGCGGCGGCCTTGTCGCACAGCGCTGAAATTTCCTCGATCGCTTTGCGCTCGCGGATTTCGCGGGCGCTGCGCTGTTCCTCGGTCACCCGACGCTGTTCGGCGATATCGGCTTCGGCCTTTTCGCGGGCAATCATATTGTCCTTGAATACCTGCACGGCGCGGGCCATCGCGCCGATTTCGTCCTTGCGGGCGGCGCCGTCGACCATCGCACTGGTGTCGCCCTTGGCGAGCGTGCCCATGGTGTCGGTCATGCGGCGGATCGGGCGGGTGATGGTGCCGATCGCAATGAACCCGGCAATCAGCAGGGATATGATGATCGAACCGGCCACGGCGAGCAGCATGTTGATGCGCTCCTGGGCATACATGGCCGAGATTTCGTTATTGATGTCGTTGACGGCCTTTTCGTTATTGTTGACCGATGTCTGGATGCGTTCGATCAGCTCGTCGCGCGCCTTGGCATTCTCCGGTGCCGTGGCAAAGGCCTGGGCCGCGACACCATCCTGTTTCTCGGCGATGTCGATAATGCGGCGGCGCGTGGCGATAAAGGCTTCGATCTGACCGCGCAGTTCGGCGAAGGCCTGGCGGCGGTCGGCCGGCACCAGGCGTTCCCACTTGAGGGTCTCCTGCATGACCTTGTCGAAATTCTGTGCCGCCGTGGCGCCGAAGCGCTTCAGTTCATCGGCGTTGCGGGCGGAATAAATCGCGCGGCTGTCGGCGATCACGGTCTGCAGCAGCGCATAGACGCGCATGCCCTGCAGGGCGCGGCTCGAAATGGCGGTCATATCGTCGGTCTTCTGATCGGAGACATCGATGATGGAGCGGGCCATGATCCCGATGCCCAGCGTCGAGGCTGACAGCAGAAGGATGACGAAAAAGATTCGGGTCAGGATTTTTGTATCGGAGAGCAGGCGGGACATGGCGGCCTCAATGGGGTCAGCTTCTACCGCCCCCTCTTTAGGCCCGTATGGCGAGTATCAGAGCTAATTTTCCGTACATGTTTATGCAGAGTTTATGTAGCTGATGGCGCTATTTGCTCCGTATGCATCGAGGAGGCGGGCGACTTACGGTTGTTTGCCGGCTGTCCGCGCCGCGGCCACCGGATCGCTCAGCACCGACGGCATGGTCACCCGGGCCTTGTTCTTCCAGCCGACAAGGCTTTGATCGTCGCCGCGCAGCAACGCGCGGCAGGCCTTGGCCGCCACCTCGGCCGGATCGGTCTTGGCGCTGTGGTTCACCTTCGAGCGCTGCATGCCGGCGCGTTTGAAGAAGTTGGTATCCGTCGGGCCCGGCAGCAGGGCCGTGACCGAGACGCCGGTATCCTGCAGCGAATGCCGGATCGCCTCGGCGAAGGACAGCACGAAGGCCTTGGTGGCGGCATAGACCACCAGATAAGGGTCGGGTGTGGTGGACTCGGTCGATGCGGTGATCAGGATCTTGCCGCGATGGCGCTGCATCATGTCATGCAGGATCAGTTTGGTCAGATGCACCACCGACACGGCGTTGAGCTGGATGATGCGCAATTCAGCTTCCAGATCGGTTTCGGCGAAATCGCCATAGACGCCGGCGCCGGCGTTGCAGCACAGCACCTCCACCGGTCCTGCTTCGCGGGCGGCGGTATACAGCGTTTCCACGCCATCGCGGGTGGCGAGGTCGCAGACCACCGCCTCGACCTGAACGCCACAGGCACTGCTCAGGCCCTGGGCCGCCTCGCGCAGGGCGGCGGCGTTGTCGGCGGCGATCAGCAGGTCGTGGCCATGCTGGGCCAGCTCTCGTGCCAGTTCGTAACCGATGCCGCGCGAGGCACCGGTCACCAACGCCAGCGGCCGGCCGGATCGGCGGCGCGAATGGGTTTCGGTACCGGGAATACTGTGGATCAGCCGGTGGGCCATCACTGTGCTCCTGTCTCATGCCGTTGGGGGCTATGCCGGGGCAACCCGGGGCGCCGAGACAGGTTCCGTCGATGCCGGCCATGCCGCCTACCATATTATGCGGTTACGACCTGTGGAATTTGCTTGTCGCAAATAGAACAAATATGGTACAAGCGGAAGGGTTATATAACAATGGAGTGGGGCGGCATGGCGGGCGACTATACCTATCGGTGTCATGACGTTTGTCTGAGCATGTTGGACTGGGCGCGGTTCGCCGATGCACTTTATGACAATTTTCCCGAAGGCAGATATTTTAACAATCCGTCGATCTTGAGCCGCATGTGGAAGGAACCGCCGCCATGTATGCAGGGGGAACACATGCTGCGGCTTGGTGACGGCGCAGATTCGCTGAATCCTGATGATCACTCAGAGACCGAGATGCATTTCGATCCGGACTGGCGCCCGCAATGGTATGTGACAGGCGAACCGATCAACGACTTCCTGCCTGAACCGGGCTCTCACTGGGATCTGCGCCAGCCGCGCCTGCCGGCTTTCCGCTTCGAGTTCAGTTTCGTTAAACCTGCGGCAGACGGGCAGCCCGAGCATATGAGCGGGGATGGCAAGTACTGGTTCTTCTACGAGCCCGGCAATCGCGAGCATCTGGCGATCGGTCATCGGGCCTTCCGGTTGTTCCGCGAGGTCGCGACCAACCAGAACCAGCTCGTTGTCGCGACAGATGGCAGGGTGTTGCAGCGCCGGCGCATATCGGGACTTTGGCTCGGTCGCGATGCCATCCGCTGGGCCAAGGAAGACCCTGCCAGACTGCTGGCCTATTACGATGACGCAAGCGATCCGGTGGGGGTGCGGCCGTCGCTTTGAACGGGCTCCGATTGGCCAGAACTGGCCTCGAACTGGCCGGAACCGGCATCGAATTGGCTCTCAACGGGCCCGCATGGGTATCAAATTGGCATCGCATGGGCCCCGACTGGGCCTGAACTGGCCCGCTCATCATGGCGCGGGGACCTGTCAGGCCCTTGGAAAGGCTGGATTTCTCTACCGCAATGGGCTGCAATCGGGTGTTTCATAACGCCGCCCGCAGTCTGAAGGGGGATTTCATGGCCGAGATGCAGACCGATGTCGCCGGAACCGAGTTGCAGGAGCGGCCCGTGAACGAGAATGCCCATCGCTGGCGCTTCTTCCGCGCCGGCGGTTTCGATCAGCTGCGCATCGAGACCGGCGAGGATCTGAAGCATCTCAGCCAGCTCGACCAGAAGCTCTGGCTGGCGCTGAGCTGTCCGGCCAAAGGCATCGATTTCGACCGTCGCACGCTCGAACTGATCGACGAGGACCATGACGGCCGCATCCGCGCCGTCGAACTGCTCAATGCCGTGCGCTGGACCTGCCGGCTGGTGCGCAACCCCGATGCGCTGTTTGCCGGCCATGCCGAACTGCCGCTCAACCAGATCGACGACAGCACGGCGGAGGGGGCACGCATCCTCGCCTCGGCCAGACGCATCCTCACCAATATCGGCAAGCCCGACGCCCATGCCATCGGACCGGAAGATGCCGCCGATGTGGGCCGCATCTTCGCCAAGACCACGCTGAACGGCGATGGCGTGGTGCCGCCCTCGGCGGCGAAAGAGCCGGAAACGGCGGCGGTGATGCAGGCGATCATGAAACTGGTCGGCGAGAAGCCGGATCGCGGCGGCGAAACCGGACTCTCCAAGGATGAGGCCGATGTCTTCTTCGCTGCGGTGGATGCCTATATCGCCTGGTGGGACGAGGCCAAGGCGAAACCGGAGATCCTGCCGCTGGGCGAAGGCACGCTGCCGGCGGTCGAGGCCGTCCGCGCGCTGCAGTCCAAGCTCGACGATTATTTCTTCCGTTGCCGCCTCGCGGCTTTCGATCCGGTGGCCGGCGCCGCGCTGAATGCCGATGACAAGGATTTCGCCGCCATTGCCGATGGCGACCTGTCGGCCGGCACGCCGGCCGTGGCGGCTTTCCCGCTGGCGCGCATCGAGGCCGAACGGCCGCTGCCGCTGGGCCATGGTATCAATCCGGCCTGGGCCGCCGATGTGACGCGTCTGCGCGAGGCTGCGGTGCTGCCGTTGCTGGGCAGCGAAACCGGCACGCTGACCGAAGCCGACTGGCGCATGCTGCAGGAAAAACTCGAACCCGCCATGACCTGGCTGACGCGCAAGGCCGGCGCCCTGGTCGAACCGCTCGGCATCGCCCGGGTGCGCGAGATCAAGGCGATGGATGCGCAGTCCAGGATCACCGCGCTGATTGCCGCGGATGCGGCCCTGGCGCCGGAATTCGAGGCCATTGCCTCGGTCGAGACGCTGGCGCGCTATGTGCGCGACCTCGTGCCGTTGCTCAACAACTTCGTCGCCTTCAAGGATTTCTACACCCGGCGCGGCAAGGCGATCTTCCAGGTTGGCACGCTGTATATCGACGGCCGCTCCTGCGATCTCTGCGTTGCCGTGGACGATCCGGCCAAGCATGCCACGCTGGCCTCACTGAGTCGTATTTATCTGCTCTATTGCGACTGCACCCGGCGCGGTTCGGACGGCAAGCCGACCAATGAAAAGATGACGATTGCCGCCGCCGTCACGGCGGGCGATGCCGACCAGCTGATGGTCGGGCGCAACGGCGTGTTCTACGACCGCCAGGGCCGCGATTGGGATGCGGTGATCGTCAAGATCGTCAGCCATCCGATCTCGATCCGCGAAGCCTTCTGGCTGCCGTTCCGCAAGGTGGGAAAATTCGCCAACGAGCAGATCGAGAAATTCGCCACCGCGCGCTCCAAGGCCAACGAGCAGCAGATGACCAACAAGCTGCTGGAGACCGGCAGCCAGGCGATCTCGGGCGGCGCGCCGGCCGCACCGGCGGCAGCGCCGCCGCCACCGGCATTCGATGCGGCGAAATTCGCCGGCATCTTCGCCGCCATCGGCCTGGCCATCGGCGCCATCGGCACGGCGCTGGCTTCGGTGGTCACCGGTTTCCTCAATCTGGCCTGGTGGCAGATTCCGCTCGCCATCTTCGGCGTGCTGCTGCTGATCTCCGGTCCGTCCATGATCATCGCGGCGATGAAGCTGCGGCAGCGCAATCTCGGCCCCCTGCTGGATGCCAATGGCTGGGCGGTGAATGCGCGGGCGCTGATCAACATCCCCTTCGGCAGCAGCCTGACCCAGCTGGCAAAGCTGCCGGCCGGTTCCGAACGGGCGCTGACCGATCCTTACGCGGAAAAGCAGCGGCCCTGGGGGCTGTATATCCTGCTGGCCCTGCTCGTGGCGGTCGGCATCGCCGGCTGGCGCTACGGCTGGTGGGCCCGGCTCCTCGGTTAACCAAGACGGCGATAGGGGAAAACCGCTAGAATGGCGGCCAGAGATCGACCATGAGCCTGCAACCGCGCTTCTTCAACGCCATCGGCACGCTGCGCCATGCCGACCGCCTCGGCTTCCTGACCCAGGATGTCCGTGCGGCTGGCACGGTGCTGGGGTTCTTCGGTGCTGCCGCGGCGCTGGGAGCGCGGCCCGATGAACTGGCGCTGATGGTCTGCCGTCGCCTCAGCCCCGCTGATCTGCATCGCCAGATCGTGCTGGTCTTCCATCAGAATGCGCCGTTTGCCGACAGCCTCGGCAAGCTCTATCGCGCCCATCGCCGGCCGCTCGGTTTCGAGGGCCAGAAGCGCTGGTGCGCGATCCCCGAGCCGGCGTTCCTCGGCGATGAAACCTTCGCGCTGCTGGCGGCGCGGTTCCCCAATCTGCTGCTGATTGACCAGGATGCCGACGGCAAATCGCATGTCGCTGTCTATGCCTCGATGGGCTTCAGCGAGCATCCGCAGCTCAAGCTCGCGCCGCTCGGCCGCTCGGCTGCGCCGCCGATGCCGCAGGGACCGGCCAAGGTGACGCCGCTGCCGCGCCGGGTCATTCCGGTGCCGCCGCGGCCGCAGCCGCGTGCGCTGTCATCGGTATCGGCGCCGGTGGTGCCGTTGCGGCCGCGACGCCTGAAAAGCGTGGTGGCGCTGAACGAAACGGTCGAGCGCAAGGTGGTGAGCGAGTTCCGCCGCCTGTTGCAGGCGGTGGCGCATTATTCCTGAGTGATCGGGCCCGTGCACATATAGGCGCCGTCCTGGTAGACCAGCGGCGCCACGTCGCTGCGACAGTTCGCCCGCACCACCCGGGCGATGCAGATCGAATGACTGCCATAGGCATGCAGCGCCTCGACCTCGCAGAAGATATTGGCCTGGGCATCGGTGAGGAAGGGCACGCCGCTGGCATCGTTCTGCCAGTCGCCCTCGGTGAAGCGGATCTCGCCTTCCACGGCACCGCCGAAGACTTCCGACAGGCGCTGCTGGCTGCGGTGGAGCAGGTTGATGCAAAGCCGTTTGCCCAGCCCGAGCTGGGCATGCAGCGCCGCCGAGCGGTTGACGCAGGCCAGCACCGCCGGCGGATCGGCCGAGACCGACGTGACGGCGGTGGCGGTCATGCCGTGGCGCTGGCCATCGTCCGCCGTCGTGGAGATCACGGTGACGGTGGCGGCCAGCCGGCGCATGGCATTGCGGAAGGCGACGTTGAGCGGATCGGTCATCGCATTATGATGTAGCGGAGGGAAGCGGCCAGTTAAAGTGCCCCGGAAAGTGCCTTGGGCAATTCGCGGGCGACGCTTTCCGCCAGGCCGGTCCAGTCGTTGCGTGCCTGCTGGCGCCACAGCCGGGCGGTCGGATACCAGGGTGTGGTGTCGCTGCCCTGGGTCCAGTACCAGTGCGGCGAAATGCCCCGGTGCAGCAGCAGCCAGGTCGGCTTGCCCAGGGCAGCCGCCATATGGGCCGTGGTGTTGCTGGTGGAAATCACCATGTCCAGCGCGGCCACCTGGGCGGCGAATCCGTCCAGATCCTTCAACTGGTCGATGGCCGGATCGTAGAGCAGGTCGACGCCATGGGCAGCCAGCAGCGCCGCGCGGTCGTCGGCGCGGTTACCGTATTGCAGGTCGACGAAGCGGTAGCCGGGCAGGGTAAGGATCGGCGCCAGATCGGTCAGCTTCGCCGACTTTGGCGCGCCGAGCTTGATGTTGCCGCTATGCCAGGCCACGCCGATCAGCGGCCGCGGATCGGTGGCCTGATACTGCGCGCGGATTGCGGCGGCGCGTGCCATGTCGGCCCGGATCGGCAGGGCGCCGGTACAGTCAGCCGGGCTGGACCGGAACACGGCGGCGAGATCGAACAGCGTTGCCTGCACGGTGAGATCGGGTTCCAGCAGGCGCGGCTGCGGCGGGTTGGTGCGCGCGTGCAATTCGATATCGGGGAAGCTGCGCGCCAGGATCGGGATCATGCGCGGGTCGCATTCGATCACCGGCGTGATGCCGCGTGCGAACAGCTCGGGCAGCAGGCTCCACAGCACCAGCGATTCTCCCACACCCTGCTCGGTGAACAGCAGCATATGCGCGCCGGGCGGCAGCGCCTCGCCCTTCCAGAAGGGCAGGGTGAAGGGCCGCTTGTCGCGGTCGGTGTCGGCCAGACTCCAGCGCGCCTCGAAATGCGGCCAGGCATTGCGGTAATCGCCTTTGACCATCAGGGCCGTGCCATAGCGCATATGGGCTTCGCCATGGCCGGGCTGCTGGCGCCAGGCGCGTTCATACCATTGCAGCGCGGCCTCCAGATCGTCACGGCCGCGGGCGAGGTCGCCGCGCGCCAGCGCCACGTCCAGGCCGGCCTGCAGTTTGACGGGCGCGCTGTCCATGGCGGCAAAAGCCGCTTCAGCGCTTTCATAGTCACCGCTGGCCAGCAGGGCGAGGCCGAGATTCTTGCGGAAGAAGCCCATCTGCGGCTTGAGCGCGATGGCGCGGTTCAGCGCCGTTATGGCGGCAGCATAGTCGCGCAGGTCCATGCGCGCCGTGGCCAGGTTGCTCCAGGCATCGGCCCAGTCGGGTTTCAGCGTCAGCGCCGTTTCGTAGGCGGCGGCAGCCTCTTCGGCCCGGCCCAGCTGACGCAGCAGGTTGCCGCGGTTGCTGTGCGCCTCGGCGGAACCGGGGTTGAGGCTGAGCGCGCGGTCCAGCGAGGCCATGGCGACCTCGGCCTGGCCGGTCAGGCGCAGCAGTTCACCCAGGTTGCTGTGGAAAGGGGCATGGCCGGGACTGAGCCTCACGGCTTCCTGGAGCAGGGGAATGGCCTCGGCGGTGCGGCCGGCCCCGTGCAGCGCGATGGCCCGCTCGTTGAAGGGCGCGCCGGCCAGCACGATCCCGGGTGCGACTCCGGGCGCCGAGGCGGTCGTGCCGCCTGTCGCTGCCTTCCCCTGGGCCCGCCGTTCCTTCCGATTCACGCCTTCCTCCATACTGAACCTTACCCCTTGCCCCGGGACCCCTTAAAAAACCCCTTTAATGCCCGTCTTGACTTCCGATTTTCGGAAATCATCTTGCAATCCAGACCAGATTGGTCTTATTTGCCGCCGTCCAACCGGACCAGCTCGGTATGGATTGCTAATTGCGAAGGATTTGCAACATGTTGCGCCTGAGCCGCCTGGCCGATTACGGCGTCATGGTGATGGCCCATATCGCCGCCGAACCCGCGGGCGTGCATAACGCACCCGATGCGGCGGCGGCTACGGGCCTGCCGGGACCGACAGTGGCCAAGATCATGGCCAAGCTCGGCCGCGCCGGTCTGCTGGTATCCCATCGCGGCGCCCATGGCGGCTACCGCCTGGCGATGCAGCCGGAGCAGGTTTCCGTTGCCGCCATCGTGACGGCGCTGGATGGTCCGATCGCGCTGACCCAGTGCTCGGACCATCACACGCCGAGCGCCTGCGACCGCGAGAATCTCTGTGTTTCGCGCCGCGGCATCAACCGCATCAACACGGCGATCCGCAGCGCGCTGGAAGGCGTGACGCTGGCCGAGTTGGCGCGGCCTTCTTACGACTTCCTCAGTCCCCTGCCGCCGCGCGCCAATGCGCCGGCGCCCAACGCTTAAAATACGGAGCCACGCCCCATGGCTGCCAATGCCCAAACCATCGAAACCGTCGAAGGCCTGGCCGGTGACTATAAATACGGCTTCGTTACCGATATCGAGTCCGAGCTGCTGCCCAAGGGCCTGAGCGAAGACACCGTCCGCTTCATCTCGGCCAAGAAGGGCGAGCCGCAGTGGATGCTGGACTGGCGCCTGCGTGCCTATAAGGCGTGGCTGCGCATGGCCAAGGAAAAGGGCGAGCCGACCTGGGCCAAGGTCAGCTACCCGGAAATCGATTTCCAGGACATTCACTATTACTCGGCGCCGAAGAAAAACACGCTGAAGAGCCTGGATGAGGTCGATCCCGAGCTGCTGGCCACCTATGAGAAGCTCGGTATTCCCCTGAAGGAGCGCGAGATCCTGGCCGGCGTGGCGGTGGATGCCGTGTTCGACAGCGTCTCGGTCGCCACCACCTTCAAGGGCAAATTGAAGGATATGGGCATCATCTTCTGCTCGATGTCCGAAGCCGTGCGCGAATATCCCGAACTGGTGCAGAAGTATCTCGGCTCGGTTGTGCCGGTCACCGACAACTTCTATGCCACGCTGAATTCCGCCGTCTTCTCGGACGGCTCGTTCGTCTATGTACCGCCGGGCGTACGCTGCCCGATGGAGCTGAGCACCTATTTCCGCATCAACGAGGCCAAGACCGGCCAGTTCGAGCGCACGCTGCTGATCTGCGACAAGGGCGCCTACGTCTCCTATCTGGAAGGCTGCACCGCGCCGATGCGCGATGAAAACCAGCTGCATGCCGCCGTGGTCGAGCTGGTCTGCATGGAAGATGCCGAGATCCGCTATGCCACGGTGCAGAACTGGTATCCGGGCGACAAGAACGGCAAGGGCGGTATCTACAATTTCGTCACCAAGCGCGGCGCCTGCCGCGGCGCCCGCTCGAAGATCAGCTGGACCCAGGTGGAAACCGGTTCGGCCATCACCTGGAAATATCCGAGCGTGATCCTGCAGGGCGATGACTCGGTGGGTGAGTTCTATTCGGTGGCTGTGGCCAACAATGCCCAGCAGGCCGATACCGGCACGAAGATGATCCATATGGGCAAGAACACCAAGTCCACGATCATCTCCAAGGGTATCTCGGCCGGCAAGGCGCAGAACACCTATCGCGGCCTGGTGCGGGTGATGCCCGGCGCCACCGGCGCACGCAACTATTCCCAGTGCGACAGCCTGCTGATCGGCGACCGCTGCGGCGGCCATACCGTGCCCTATATCGAAGTGAAGAACCGCTCGGCCAAGGTCGAGCATGAAGCCACCACCTCGCGCATTTCCGACGACCAGCTCTTTTACTGCCGCCAGCGCGGTCTGTCCGAAGAGGATGCTGTATCGACAATCGTGAACGGTTTCTGCAAGGAAGTGCTGCAGAAGCTGCCGATGGAATTCGCCGTCGAAGCCCAGAAGCTGCTGGGTGTCAGCCTCGAAGGCTCGGTCGGTTAGAGATTACGCCCCAAGGATTGCCCCATGCTTGAGATCAAGAACCTGCACGCCAAAGTCGACGGTAAAGACATCCTGCGCGGCATCAACCTGGTGATCAATCCGGGTGAGGTGCATGCCATCATGGGCCCGAATGGGTCTGGCAAGTCGACGCTGTCCTATGTGATCGCCGGCCGCGACGGCTATGAGGTCACCGAGGGCGACATCCTTCTCAATGGCCAGAGCCTGCTGGTGATGGAACCGGAAGAGCGCGCCCGCGAAGGCCTGTTTCTGGCCTTCCAGTATCCGGTCGAGATTCCCGGCGTGGCCAATGCCACCTTCCTGAAATCCGCCGTCAATGCCGTACGCAAGCATCGCGGCCTGGCTGACCTGGATGCGATGAATTTCCTGAAAATCGCCAAGGCCAAGATGAAGCAGCTGCAGATGGACGAGAAGTTCCTCTCGCGTCCGGTCAATGTCGGCTTCTCGGGCGGCGAGAAAAAGCGCAACGAAGTGTTCCAGATGCTGATGCTGGAGCCCAGCATGGCGATTCTGGATGAAACGGATTCAGGCCTGGATATCGATGCTCTGAAGGTCGTGGCCGAAGGCGTCAATGCCCTACGCAGCCCCGAGCGCTCAGCACTCGTGATTACCCATTACCAGCGCCTGCTGGACTATATCGTGCCTGACGTCGTGCATGTGCTGGCCGGCGGTCGCATCATCAAGACCGGCGGCAAGGAACTGGCGCTTGAGCTGGAAGCCAAGGGCTATGCCGATATCGTGGCGGACGCGGCCTGAGGACAGCATCATGGCCGCCTTGCCCCTGATCGATCATCTGGCCGGCGCTTATGAAGCGGCGGCCGCAGGCCTGCCCGGCGCCAGGACGCCGGCGGTGGCTGCGCGTCGCCAGGCGGCGCTGGAAACCTTCCGCCGTCTTGGCCTGCCGAACCAGAAGCTGGAAAGCTGGAAATTCACCGGCCTGAACGCGCTGGAGCGTCAGCAATGGGCCTTGCCGGCCAATGACGGAAGCGTCGATGCCGCGCGCCTGAAGGCCACGGCCCTGGCTGCAGACAGTCACCGTCTCGTTTTCGTCAACGGCCGCTTCGATGCCGCCGCCTCGCGCATCGGCATCCTGCCGAAGGGCGTGACGCTGCTGCCGCTGAGCCAGGCCGGCGAGGCACTGCCGGCTGTTCTGGCAGCCGCCGGGGAAGACCGCACGGTATCGCTGAGCGAGCTGAATGCGGCCTTTGCCAGCGATGGCATGGTGCTGCAGCTGGCGGACGATGCCATGCTGGACCAGCCGGTCGAGATCGTCGCTTTCGGGGCCCCGGCTCTCGTCAACCTGCGTCACTTGGTTCGGCTAGGGAAAAACGCCAAAGCCACCCTGATCGAAAGCTATCGCGACGGCGGCACCGACGGCGCAGGCTGGAGCAATATCTTTGCCGGTATCGAACTCGGCGCCGGTGCACAGCTCACCCATATCCGCCTGCAGGGCGAAGCGGCGACCAGCTATCACGCGGCACTGGGCCGTGTCGCCGTGGGCGACGATGCCCGCTATGCCCATGTCTCGGTCCAGGCCGGCGGCGCCATGGCGCGGCACGAACTGCGCATCGAATATACCGGCCGCAATGCCGAAGTGGATGTGCGCGGCCTGGTGCTGGCGCGCGGCACGGCCCATCTGGACCACACCCTGTTCCTGCATCATGCCACGCCCGACTGCCGCAGCAACCAGCTGTTCAAGCATGTGGTCGACGAGCAGGGCCATGCGGTGTTCCAGGGTGGCATCCGGGTTGCTCCGCACGCCCAGAAGACCGATGCACAGCAGCTCAGCCGCACCCTGCTGCTGGGCGACCGCGCCCAGATCGATACCAAGCCGGAACTCGAAATCCTGGCCGATGATGTGAAATGCAGCCATGGCGCCTCGATCGGCGACGTGGATGCCCAGCAGCTCTTCTACATGCAGGCCCGCGGCATCAGTGCCGGCGAGGCTCGCCGCCTGCTGCTCAGCGGCTTTGCCTATGAGGTGGTGGAGGCCGTACCGGAGGGCGCGTTGCGCGACCATGCCGAGACGTTTGTCGAGGCCTGGCTGGCTGAAGGGGTGGTGCGATGAGCGCGCTGCCGAAAACCAGAACCGTCGCCTTCGATATCGAGCGCATCCGCGCCGATTTCCCGATCCTGTCGGAAAAGGTGCATGGCAAGCCGCTGGTCTTCCTCGACAGCGGTGCCAGCGCCCAGAAGCCGCGCGTGGTGATCGATGCCATGACCCGCATGTATGAGCGGGTCTATGCCAACGTGCATCGCGGCATCTACAGCCTGAGCCAGCAGGCCACCGACGAATACGAAAAATCCCGCGACACCATCGCCCGCTATATCGGCGCCGACAGCCGCGAGATCGTTTTTGCCCGCAACGCCACCGAAGCGATCAATCTCGTGGCGCACAGCTGGGGCTGGAAGCATCTGAAAGCCGGCGATGAGGTGCTGGTCACCCATCTGGAACACCATGCCAATATTGTGCCCTGGCAGATCCTGCGCGAGCGCTATGGCGTCGTGCTGAAGGTGGCGCCGATTGACGATGACGGCGCCCTGATCTGGGACGAATTCGTCAAGCTGATCGGGCCCAGGACCAAGCTGGTTTCGGTCGCCCATGTTTCCAATACGCTGGGCACCGTCCTGCCGGTCGCCGAGATCGTGAAGGTTGCTCATGAGAAGGGCGCGAAGGTTCTGATCGACGGCAGTCAGGCCGTGCAGCATATGCGCGTCGATGTGAAGGCGCTGGATGCCGATTTCTACGTCTTCACCGGCCATAAGCTCTATGGTCCCACCGGCATCGGCGTACTCTATGGCAAGGCCGAGGTGCTGGAGACCATGCCGCCCTGGCAGGGCGGCGGCGACATGATCCTGTCGGTGACCTTCGACAAGACCGAATACAACGACATCCCGCACCGCTTTGAGGCCGGTACCCCGGCTTTCGTCGAAGCGGTCGGCCTGGGTGCCGCCATAGAATATGTCGAAAGCATCGGGCTGGAGGCCATTGCCGCCCATGAGCATGACCTGCTGGCCTATGCCACCGAGAAGCTGTCGGCGATCAACTCGCTGCGCATCATCGGCACGGCCCGGGGCAAGACCGGCGTGATCTCTTTTGTGCTGGGGAGTATTCACCCGCACGATATCGGCACTATCCTTGACCGCGAGGGCATCGCGGTGCGGGTGGGCCAGCATTGCGCCCATCCGGTGATGGAGCGCTTCGGCGTGCCGGCCACCGTTCGGGTGTCGTTCGGGATGTACAATACGCGGGCTGAGGTCGATGCGCTGTGCGCCGGCCTGCAGCGGGTCAGGGAGATTTTCGGCTGATGTCGGCGGCAGGCGCAGAGCAGAAACAGGCGGTTCCGGCCCCGGAAGAGCTTCGGGAACAGGTCCTTGAGGCCCTGAAGACGGTCTTTGACCCGGAAATACCGGTTAACATTTACGAATTGGGCCTTATATACAAGGTTGAGGTGAACGAGGCGCGGGATGTCCAGATCGACATGACGCTGACCTCCGCCAACTGTCCGGCCGCCCAGTCGATGCCGGCCGAGGTGGAGCAGAAAAGCCGCTCCATCGCCGGTGTCGGCGAAGTGACGGTCGATGTCGTCTGGGATCCGCCGTGGAGCCCTGAGCATATGTCAGAGGCGGCCAGGCTCGAACTGGGTGTGATGTAAGGAAGCGATGCGATGACGGCCGTAGCCAAATTCAAACCGATCACGCTGACCGATGCGGCAGCGGAGCGGGTTCGCGCGCTGATCGCCCAGTCGGACAAGCCGGTGCTTGGCCTGCGTATCGCGGTCAAGACCAAGGGCTGTTCGGGTATGTCCTACGACATCCAGTATGCCGCCGAAGCCGAGAAGTTCGACGAAGTGGTGGAAGACAAGGGCGTCACGGTCCTGATCGAGCCGAAGGCGCAGATGTATATCTTCGGCACCGAGATCGACTGGGTGGAAGACAAGCTGCAATCCGGTTTCGTATTCCGCAATCCCAATGAAAAGGGCCGTTGCGGCTGCGGCGAGAGCTTCCACGTCTGACGCGGGAAGGCTGGCGGCTTATTTCAGCCCGTCGCGCCGGCGATAGATCGTATAACGCTCGAAATCCAGCGCCTTTTCGTAATCCTCGAAGCGCTTGGCGAACAGCGGATTGCGCGAGAAGTAATCCAGATAATTGAAGGTTTCGCCCTGGCAGCGCGGAATGCCGGCGACGCTGTCGACGATCAGCAGCGACGGCTTTTTCTTGTAGAAATCTTCGGCCACGGTGCGGAAGACAAACAGCTCCGCCGCCGTCATCGCTTCCGGCGGGTTATACAGCGGCGCCAGTTCCTTGCAGTCGGCATAGGCGCCCTGCAGCAGCCATGTGCTCTCGAAGCGCATGGTCATGTGCATCTTCAGGTAATTGATCAGCGGGAAATGCGGGTAGATGCCGGGCGACAGCACCAGGATGCGGTCGTTGCGGCGCTCCTGCTTCACCACATGCATCAGGCGCCGCAGATCGGATTCGCGGTATTCCAGCTGTTTGAAGAACGGCCGGCTGTGCAGGCATTCCTGGTAGAAGATCAGCAGCATCAGGGCGGCGGCAAACAGTTTGACCGGCCGGTTGTCGCTGCGCTTGGGCCAGACCACATGGTCCATCACATAGGCGATGATGGTGCCGGCCAGCAGCAGGGTGAAGGCCTGGGCCGGAAGGGCGTGATAGGGCCAGCCCTTGCCCTGGGCATAGGCCGAGACCAGGCCGCCGAAACCGGCCAGGCAAATGACGCGGGCCATATGCGAGCGCATGGCGCCGAAGGCGGCGATGGCCAGCAGCGGCAGGATCGCGGTGGGGGCGGCCAGGTTCTCGCCCAGCGCCAGGCTGAACCAGTTGTTCTGGCTGACTTCGCTGTAGAAGGCGCGAGCCAGCGGCAGGGCGACGGTGAAATATTCCGGCGTGACGATGACGGCGAACAGGGCATGGGCCACGCAGACCGCCAGCACCGCCCAGGGCGCCGGATCGGCCAGGCTGCGCCGCAGGGTGATCTGGCTGGCGATATAGAGTTCGACGAACAGCGGGATGCCGAGGAAATACGGCTTCATGGCGAAGCCCAGGCCGGCCATGATGCCGGTAGCGATTTTCAGGCGCTGGCTCAGGTCTTCGCCATCGGCGCGTCCGCTGGCCACCAGCAGATAGGGCATCGCCAGGATCAGCATGATGTGTTCGCGCTGGGCGAACATGTTGTTGGGATAGACGATCAGCAGGAACAGCAGCAGGGGCGGCAGCAGCGCATCCGCCGTGGCATGGGCGGGATCGAGGCTGGCATTCAGCACCACGCGGCAGGTGATGAAGGAGGCGCCGATGCCGATGCCGAGCAGGGCGACCAGCACGGTGGTGCCGGCGATGCCGGTCAGTTTGGAGATGCCCTCGGGCAGCAGATGCAGCACGAAGACCAGTGGGGTGTTGATGTCGATGGCATCGACATAGAGCCGGGCGCCTTCGAGCCAGACGCGGGATATATACAGGATGACCGCGGTATCGTGGTTGATCGGCGGCAGGAAATAGCCGGCAATCCAGAAGGTACAGACCGCCAGCACCAGGCCGTGCAGCAGGCGCGGCCAGTCCAGCCCGCGTCTTTGCAGGGCATCAGGTGGGGGCGTGGTCTGGTTCATGGGTCTATTACAGCAATCCGGACTGGCGGAGCCTAGGGTCGGCTTGGTAAATCTTCACTTACGACTGGGACTTATCTCAAAAACGGTCAGGATGCATGGAGCGGGTTGAATACCACCGGATGGCGATGCTGGAGACCACCATGTGGTGGTACCGGGCTCTGCATGCCGGATTGATCGACCGTCTGGGCGCCGCCGGCCTGCCGGTCGGTGCGCGGCTGCTGGACGCCGGCTGCGGCACCGGCGGCCTGCTCGCCCGTATATCCGGCATGGTGCCCGCCCTGCAGCTGAGCGGCCTGGAATACGATGCCGAAGCGGCCGGGCTGGCGCGCCAGAAGACCGGTCTGGCTGTCGAGGTCGGTTCCGTCAACGCCATGCCCTATGCCGATGCCAGCTTTGATGCGGTGGTCAGTGCCGATGTGCTGTGCCATGCCGGGGTCGACCAGACGGCGGCCCTGGCCGAGTTCCGGCGCTGCCTGAAGCCGGGCGGCCTGCTGCTGCTCAATCTGCCGGCCTATCAGTGGATGGCCTCGGCCCATGATGCCCATGTCCACAATGCGCGGCGCTATACCGCCGGCGGCACACAGGCCATGCTGGAGGCGGCGGGCTACGGGGCGGTGCGCTGCGGCTATTGGAACAGCCTGCTGTTTCCGTTAATGCTGCTGCACCGGCTGACGGCCAGAGGCTCGGGCGGGACGGAGCAGGGCAGCAGCGATGTGCGGCCTTTCCCGGCCTGGCAGGACAAGCTCTTTTTTGCCGTCACCGCGCTGGAACGGCATCTGGCCCGGATGGGGCTGCGGCTGCCGTTCGGCGGTTCGGTTTGGGTACAGGCCAGAAAAGCATGATCGACCAGCAGATGACCGCAACAGCATTCTCCGGCGCGCCGCAGGCGGCACCCGCCTTCGCCCTGTCGATTGTGGTGCCGGTCTACAATGGTGCCACCAGCGTGCCGACCCTGGTTGAAGCCCTGGCAAAGCTGGAGGTGTCTGGCGGCCACGAGATCGTGCTGGTCAACGACTGCAGCCCCGACAATTCGCTGGAGGTCTGCCGCGAGCTGTGCCGCAGGAACGCCGTGGCGCTGACCGTAGTGAACCTGGCGCGGAATTTCGGCGAGCATAATGCCGTGATGGCGGGACTGAGCCATGCCCGCGGCGAATACATCATCAACATGGACGACGATCTGCAGAATCCGCCCGAGGAAGTCGTGCGGCTGTGGCAATACGCCAAAGACAACAAATACGACGTCGTCTACACCTACTATGCCGACAAGCAGCATGCTGCCTGGCGCAATCTGGGCAGCCGCTTCACCAACTGGTGCGCCGACCATTTGCTCGACAAGCCCAAGGGCCTGTATCTCTCCAGTTTCCGCTGCATGAGCGCATTCACGGCGCGCAATATCTTGTCGCATACCGGACCGTTCCCCTATGTCGATGGCCTGGTCATGCAGGTGACGCAGAATATCGGCCGCCTGCAGGTGCACCATCTGCCGCGGGCCGAGGGCCAGAGCAACTACACGATCCGCCGCCTGGTGCGGCTGTTCATGTCGATGTTCCTGAATTTCTCGGTCATGCCGCTGCGTATCGGCACACTGGTCGGCTTCGTCATGGCCGGGCTCGGCCTGCTGGTCTTCGTCGTCATCCTGATCGAGGCGATCAGTGGCCGCACGCCGCAGGGCTATGCCTCGGTGATGGCGGCGATCCTGCTGCTGGCCGGCGTTCAGCTCATCATGCTGGGCCTGGTGGGCGAATATCTCGGCCGCCTGTTCCTCACCATCAACAAGAAGCCGCAGTTCATTGTGCGTGACGTCGAGCGCAACGCTCTGGCCGACAGACCCGGAGATGCGCCATGACCTGGTTCTATGTGGCGCTGGTGGCCGGCATCCTGCTGGGCGTCGGCGGCCAGATCCTGTTGAAGTCCGGCGCGTCGGGCGAGACCCTGCTGCAGCAGTTCCTGTCGCCACAGTCGATCATCGGCCTTGCGCTCTATTTCGCCGCGGCGCTGTGCTACATGTACGCGCTGCGCAAGATTCCGGTTTCGATCGCTTTCCCCAGTGTGGCGCTGTCTTACGTGCTGGTGGCGCTGCTGGGTTATTGGCTGTTCAACGAGCCGCTGTCGATGCCCAAGGTGGCCGGCATTGCGCTGGTCTGCGTCGGGGTCATCCTGATCACGCGCTCGGCCTAGGTCAGGCTTTCCACACGTCCTTCACTGCGGCAATCACCGTATCGACATCGGCATCGCTGAGCTGCGGATAGAGCGGCAGGCTGAGCACGCTCTTTGCCGCGCGTTCGGTATTCGGCAGGCCGCCGGGTCCGAGCGGCACGCGGTCCTTGTAGGCCGGCTGCAGATGCACCGGCACCGGATAATGGATCAGTGTGCCGACGCCGCGGTCCTTCAGCTTCGCCTGCAGGTCGTCGCGGCGGCTGCCGGCATCGATCACATAGAGATGATAGGCCGGAGCGGCGCCCTTGCGCGGCACCGGCGTCTTCAGGCCGCTCAAGCCTGCCAGGCCGGCATCGTAGCGTGCGGCGATGGCGCGGCGGCGGTCGGTATCCTGGGCCAGCCGGGTCAGCTTGACGCGAAGGATGGCGGCTTGCAGCGGATCGAGCCGGCTGTTCATGCCGCTGATGGCGCTGATATAGCGCTCGCGCCAGCCATACTCGCGTAGCGCCCGCAGCGTCTCGGCCAGTGCCGCATCGTCGGTGGTGATGATGCCGCCATCGCCGATGGCGCCGAGATTCTTGGTCGGATAGAGACTGTAGGCTGCGGCCTTGCCCCAGCGGCCGACCATGCGGCCGTCCACGGTGGCGCCATGGGCCTGGGCGTTGTCTTCCAGCAGCAGCAGGCCATGCTGCTGTGCGATGGCGGCGATCTCGGGCATGGCCGCCGGCTGGCCGTAGAGATGCACGGGAATGACCGCCTTGGGTTTCGGCGTCCCGGCCGGCCAGGATTTCAGCACAGCCTCCAGGGCCGCCACCGACATGGTGTAGTGGTCGTCGCTGTCGATCAGCACCGGCGTGGCGCCGACCAGCTCGATGGCCGAAACGGTGGCGACCGCCGTATGGGATACCGTGATGACGGCATTGCCGGGCCCGACGCCGAAGCCGCGCAGGGCGACGATCAGCGCATCGGTGCCGCTGGCCACGGCCACGGCATGCTGGCTGCCCGTATAGGCCGCGAATTCCTTCTCGAAGGCGGCGACTTCCTCGCCCTGGATATACCAGCCGTTTTCCAGCACGCGGCGGATGGCGGCGTCGATGTCCTCGCGCTGCGCCAGGTAGGAGGCTTTCGGGTTGGTCTGCGGAATCATCGGCGCATTCTCATCAGTAAATGGGCTCACAGGTAATGGGCCGCATGCGTGCGGTAATACGCAACGGTCTGCTGCAGTCCTTCGGCCAGCGTGGTCTTCGGCTGCCAGCCGGTGGCGGCGCGGAAGGCGCGATCATCGGCGACATAGTCGCCGATATCGATTTTCTTGCGTTCGGCCGGAAAGACCTTGCGGTCGAAGCCGCCGCTGCCGGCGATGCCGATCAACAGGTCGGCCAGTTCGAGCAGCGATACCGGCGGACAGCCGCCGATATTGTAGACCTGCCCGATGGCGGCCTCGCTGTCGGCGGCCGCCAGCAGCGCATCCACCATGTCCTCGACATAGGTGAAGTCGCGCTTCTGCTCGCCGCCCCAGACCTCGAACCGGGTGTTCTGGATCGCGTGGCGGACCCAGATGCCAAGAAACGTCTGCTTGGCATCCCTGATGCGCATGCGCGGGCCGAACACGTTGGTCAGCCGCAGGGCCGTCGTGCGCATGCCATGCACGCGCGCATAGAGCATGTGATAGGCCTCGGCGGCATATTTGTGGATGCCGTTGATATCCGGCGGCGCGATCGGATGGGCCTCGTCGACCGGCAGATAGCGGGGCGGGCCGTAGAACTGCCGCGTCGAGCTGAATATCAGGCGTGCCTGCGGATTGACCCGACGCACCAGCTCCAGGAAGCGCAGATTGGCCTCCTGGTTCAGCCGCATGTCTTCCAGCGGCTGTTGCATCGAGTCCATATGCGAGGTCTGGCCGGCCAGATTGAAGATCACGGCGGCCTGGCCGATGCTGTCGGCAAATGCGCCCTCAGCGCCAATATCGGCCTCGATCAGTGCGACCGGTGCCGGCAGGTCGGAGAGGTTGAAGGGATTGGCGCCGTATTGCGCCAGCATGCGGTCGATCACGGTCACGGCGGCGCCCTGCGCGGCCAGACGTCGCACCAGATTCGAGCCGATGAACCCCATTCCACCGGTGACAACCACCGTCTTGCCGCGCCAGGTCATGCTGTTTCCATTGTCATCAGGACTCGAAGAACGGCCCTGTATCTCAAGGAATTATGCCCGAAGTAAGACGGATTTGTCAGGGGCCGGGCTTGCCGTTCCCGGGGCGGCGCGGCAAAGTAGCGCCCATGTCCAGACAGGTCATCGGCGTCCTCATTCTTGCTGCGGTTCTGGCCGGCTGTACCGGCGCGGCAACCGACCCGTATTACCTCGGGCGCTGGGTTCCCGGCGACAGCAGCAAGATGGAAATCGGCCTTGGCGAGCCGATGAACGATCCCCGCACGGGCCGGCCGTATTTTTCGGTCTGCTATAACCGGCTGACCCATAAGGCCGAGCAGGTGCGGGCGCTGGTGCAGAAACACTGTGGCGATCCGCAGCTGACCCTGAACCGGACTGACCTGTATTCCTGTTCGCTGGCAGCCCCGGTCCGGGTGACCTATAGCTGCAGTGCGCTCAGCCGCACGGCCGAGGAAGCGCGGCCGAATCTGCTGCGCACGGATTCCCCGCTGGGCACCATCGATCTGAACTGATCCGGCCGAGATAGTCGGTCAGACGGCGACGCGCAGGCCGCTTTCGGAGTCGAACAGATGCGCCCGCGCGGTGTCCACCACCAGACCGGGCTTGGAATTGTCGTGATAGCCCGACTGGCTCGGCACGCGCACCACGATCTCTTCGCCGGCAATCTTGCCATGCAGCAGGGTATCGGCGCCGAGCTCTTCGGCAACATCGACATTGAGCTGCAGATGCGGGGTCTCGCCGCTGCGGACCAGGCGGAAATGCTCGGGCCGCAGGCCGAGGGCATAGTTGCCCGCTGGCATTGTCCAGGCCGCCGGCAGCACCAGGGTTGTGCCATCGGCCAGTACGGCCCTGGGGCCACCGCCGGTGCCAGATTCGACCCGGCATTTGATGAAGTTCATGGCCGGCGAACCGATGAAGCCGCCGACATAGGTGGTGGCCGGATGGTTGTAGACATCGCTCGGCGTGCCGATCTGGTCAGCCCGGCCCTGGTTCATCACCACCAGGCGGTCGGCCAGCGTCATGGCTTCCACCTGGTCATGCGTCACATACACCGAGGTCACGCCCAGCTGCTGGTGCAGGCGCTTGATCTCCAGCCGCATCTGCACGCGCAGCTTGGCATCCAGGTTCGACAGCGGTTCGTCGAACAGGAACACGCTGGGTTCGCGCACGATGGCGCGGCCCATGGCCACGCGCTGGCGCTGGCCGCCGGAGAGTTCGCGCGGCCTGCGCTGCAGATAGGGCTGCAGCTGCAGGATTTCAGCGGCACGCTGAACGCGCTTTTCGATATCGGCCTTGTCCATGCCGCGGATGCGCAGGCCATAGGACATGTTTTCATACACGCTCATATGCGGATAGAGCGCGTAATTCTGGAACACCATGGCGATGTCGCGGTCGGCCGGCTCGACGTTGTTGACCACGCGGTCGCCGATCAGGATCTCGCCGCCCGAAATCGCCTCCAGGCCGGCGATCATGCGCAGCAGGGTGGATTTTCCGCAGCCGGACGGACCGACGATGACGATGAACTCGCCATCCTTGATCTCCATGTCAACGCCGTGGATGGCCTTAACAGGACCGTAGTTCTTTTTTACGCTTTTCAGCGTCACCTTCGCCATGAGGGCGCTCACTTTTCAGTTTCAACAAGACCTTTGACGAACCAGCGCTGCATCAGCACCACCACCATAACCGGCGGCAACAGGGCCAGCACGGCCATACCCATGATGACCGGCCATTCCAGGTAGGCGTCCGGTGCGCGCACGAGGCGGCCGATGGCCAGCACGATGGTCTGGTATTTGCTGTCCGACGCGATCAGCAACGGCCACAGATATTGGTTCCAGCCGTAAATGAACTGGATCACGAACATGGCGGCGATGCTGGTGCGGGTCAGTGGCACCAGGATGTCCCAGAAGAACCGCAGGGGGCCGGCACCGTCGATGCGGGCCGCTTCCACCAGTTCGTCCGGCACCGTCATGAAGAACTGGCGGAACAGGAAGGTGGCGGTGGCCGAGGCGATCAGCGGCAGCACCAGGCCGGTATAGGTATCCAGCAGGCCCAGATCGGCGACGATCTTGTAGGTCGGGATGATGCGCACTTCGACCGGCAGCATCAGGGTGACGAAGATCATCCAGAAGAAGAAGGTCTTCAGCGGGAAACGGAAATAGACAATGGCGAAGGCCGAGAGCAGCGAGATGATGATTTTGCCGACGGCAATCGACACCGCCATAATCAGGCTGTTCAACATCAGGACGATGGCCGGGGTGGCGCCGCTGACGCCGACCAGCTGCGGGCCGTCGAACAGGGCGCGCGCCGTGTTGGTCAGCAGCTCCGCGCCGGGTAGCAGCGGCATCAGCGACGCATCCTGGATGGTATGCGAGGCGGCGATGACGGCCAGGTAGATCGGGAAGGCGACGATGATGATCGCCAGGATCAGGGTCAGGTGGCCGGTGAATACGGCGACGGGGCGGCGCTCGATCATCAGTAGTGAACCTTGCGCTCGATGTAGCGGAACTGCACCACGGTCAGGCCGATCACGATCACCATCAGGATGACGGACTGCGCTGCCGAACCACCCAGGTCCTGCGCTTCGAAGCCGTCATACCAGACCTTGTAGACCAGGATTTCGGTGGCCTTGGCCGGGCCGCCGCGGGTCAGCGAGTGGATGACACCGAAGGTCTCGAAGAAGGCATAGACGATGTTGACGACGACCAGGAAGAACAGCGTCGGCGACAGCAGCGGGAACACGATGCTCCAGAAGCGGCGGATCGGCCCGGCGCCGTCGATGGCGGCCGCTTCGATCAGGGATTTCGGAATCGACTGCAGGCCGGCGAGGAAGAACAGGAAGTTGTAGGAGATCTGCTTCCAGGTCGCGGCGACCACGACCACGAACATGGCCTGGTTGCTGTTGAGATAGAAATTCCAGTCGACGCCGAATTTCTGCATCAGCCAGGCGAAGACGCCGGGGCCGGGCAGGAAGACGAAACCCCAGAGCGCGCCGGCGACAGCGGGCGCCACGGCATAAGGCCAGATCAGCAGCGTCTTGTAGAAGGTGGCGCCGCGCACCAGGCGGTCGGCGGTAACGGCGAGCAGCAGCGAGATGGACAGGCCGAGCGCGGTGACCAGCGTGCTGAACAGGGCCGTGATCTTGAAGGAGTTGACGTAATACTCGTCCTCGAAGAGGGCGAGGAAATTGGCCAGGCCAACAAACTCGCTGCGTGTGCCGAAAGCATCCTCGCGCAGCACGGACTGTATGACCGCCTGACTGGCCGGCCAGAAGAAGAAGATGAGCGTGATGGCGATCTGCGGCGCGAGCAGCAGATACGGCAACAGCTTGTGATCAAATACGACTCGTTTTTCCATGGAGCGCCAAAGAAAAGCCCGCGCCCTGCAAAGTCAAGGCGCGGGCTTCCGTTAAGAGTGGTAAATCAACCGATCAGGACCGCTTGTTGTCGCGTTCGAACTGGCGCAGCAGGCGATTGCCACGCTCCACCGCGGTGTCGAGCGCTTCCTTGGGCGACTTCTTGCCCGACCAGATCGCTTCCATTTCCTCGTCCATAACGTCGCGGATCTGCAGGAAATTGCCCAGACGCAGACCCTTCGAGTTGTTGGTCGGCGGCTTCAGGGCCATCTGCTGCACGGAGATGTCCGTACCCGGATTGGCGGTATAGAAGCCCTGCTGCTTGGTGGCTTCATAGGCCATCGGCGTGATCGGCAGGTAACCGGTCGCCTTATGCCACCAGACCTGGTTCTCGGTCGACGACAGATAGTCGAAGAACTGGGCAACGCCCTTGTAGTCTTCGGTCTTGTGCTTGCCCAGAACCCACAGCGAAGCACCGCCGATGATCGAGTTCTGCGGTGCGCCCTGCACGTCGCTGTAATAGGGCAGCATGGAGATGCCCCATTCGAACTTGGCGCCGCGGGCGAAGGTGGCGTAACCGGCTGAGCTTTCCATATGGATGGCGCACTCGCCCGAGACGAACTTGGCGTTCGGCTCGTTCTTGCGGCCGGCATAGACCATCAGGCCTTCCTTCATCCAGTTGGCGAGGTTGGTGATGTGACGGACATGCAGGGCGCTGTTGAACTGCAGCTCGGAGTCGAAGCCGTCCAGGCCATTCGACTTCGAGGCGAAGGGCACGTTATGCAGCGTGGAGAAGTTCTCGAGCTGGATCCAGGTCTGCCAGTTGGACTGGAACGGGCAGGTGCTGCCCGAAGCCTTCAGCTTGCGCAGCATCGGCTCGAATTCCTGCCAGGTCTTCGGCGGCGCATTCGGATCAAGGCCGGCCTTCTTGAAGGCATCCTTGTTGTAATACATCACCGGGGTCGAGGAGTTGAACGGATAGGACAGCATCTTGCCGTCCGAGGTGCTGTAATAGCCGGTGACTGCGGTGATGTAGGAACCGGGGTCGAACTTGTAGCCGTTCTGGGCCATCAGCTCATACACCGGCTTGATCGCGGCGCGCGAGGCCATCATCGTGCCGGTCGCCACTTCCTGGACCTGCACCACATGCGGGCCCTTGCCGGCGCGGAACGCCGCCATGGCGGCGGTGATGGTTTCAGGATAGCTGCCCTTGTTGACGGCAACGACCTTGTACTTGTCCTGGCCCTTGTTGAAACCCTCGACCACGTCATTGACGCGTTCGTTCAGGGCGCCGGTCATCGCATGCCAGAACTGCAGCTCGATGCGGCTGTCCTTGGCCTGGGCAAAGGCGCCGCCGGCGCTTGCGGCGACGGCTGTGCCGGCCAGCAGCGCGAGCGCGACGCGCGCGAGTTTCCCTGTCGATTTCATTATGGTGTCTCCAATGCTAAAGAAATTCCCGTCCCTGAGTCGGGAGGCCGACTTTTTTATGGTTCCTACGATGACGATCGCACGTAAGATTTATGACGGTTATATGACAAGGGGCGGCCGTTGACCAAGCCTTATTCTGCGCCTGTGGAAATCGTTGCCGACCGGCTGACGGTCGGGGCGCAGACATTCCCCTTCCTGGTCAAACGCGACGCCCGCGCCCGCCGCATGCTCCTAAGGGTTATGCCGCGGGATGGTTCGGTGGTCCTTGTGCTTCCAATTCGGGCAAGCCTGAAATCCGGGCAGCGATTCGTCACCGAGCAGGTGGCCTGGATCATGGCCCGTCAGGAAGAGCGGCCCGCGGCACAGCCCTGGGAGGACGGCGCTGTCCTCCCGCTTTATGGTGCGCCGCACATCATTCGCCATCGCCCTGCTGCGCGCGGCGGGGTCTGGGTCGAAAACAGCGAAATTCATATCAGCGGCCAGGCCGAGCATCTGCCGCGGCGCCTGCGCGACTGGCTCAAGCGGCGGGCGCGAGACGAGTTCGGCGCCATGGCGCGCGAGATGGCGGCCGGAATCGATGTGGCTGTGCAGCGCGTCACCGTGCGCGACACCCAAAGTCGCTGGGGCAGTTGTTCCGCTCATGGCAACCTGTCCTTCTCCTGGCGCCTTCTCCTGGCGCCGCCGGCCATCGGCCGCTATCTGGTGGCCCATGAGGTGGCCCATCTGCGGCATATGGACCACAGCGATGCGTTCTGGTCGCTCTGTGCCAGGCTGCTGGGCGGTGAAACCGAGTTGCGTCTGGCGCGCGGCTGGCTGCGCCGGCATGGCGCCACCCTGCATCTGCAGGGCTGAGAGCACGCCATGAGGCTATCCGGGCGGCCTCTGGCGCGCGACTCGACGGCCCTGGTGTTCCTGCTCGGCTGCGCCACGGCGCTGGGCCCGCTCAGCACCGATATGTATCTGCCATCCCTGCCGGTGCTGACCGGCCTGTTCGATACGGATGCCGCGGCCGTACAGCTCACGCTCAGCGCGTTTCTGGCCGGCTTTGCAGTGATGCAGCTGATCTATGGTCCGGCGTCCGACCGGTTCGGCCGCCGGCCGGTGCTGCTGTTCGGCGTCGCGCTTTATACGCTGGCCTCGATCGGCTGTGCGTTTGCCGCCAGCATCGAATGGCTGGTCGCCTGGCGTTTCCTGCAGGCACTGGGTGCCTGTGCCGGTGTGGTGCTGGGACGCGCCATCGCACGCGACCTGTTCGAGGGCGCCGCTGCGGCGCGCGCGCTGTCGATGATGGCCATGGTACTGGGTCTGACGCCGGCGGTGGCGCCGATCCTGGGCGGCTATCTGCATAGCTGGTTCGGCTGGCAGGCGAATTTCTTCGCCATGGCTGCGACGGGCGGCCTGTTCGGCCTCTGCGTGCTGGTTTTTCTGCCCGAGAGCATCCGTCAACGCAATCCGGTGGCGACCCGCATCGGTCCCATGCTGCGCAACTTTGCGATCATGGCGCGCCATCGCGGTTTCCGCGGCTATGTTGCCTGCGTCGCGTTTTCCTATGCCGGCATGTTTGCCTTCATTTCCGGTTCGTCTTTCACGCTGCGCACGGTGTTTGGCGTTACCGAAACCATGTTCGGCTACTGCTTCCTGTTCATCGTCGTCGGTTACATCATCGGCGGTTTTATCGGCACGCGGCTGACCGCGCGCCTGGGCGTCGACACCATGCTGCAGCTGGGCACGGTCCTCTGCGCCCTTGGCGGCGTCAGCATGGCGCTGCTGCAAACGGGTCTGTGGATGGCGGGCAGCGAAGGCCACTGGTTCAGCCTGATCGGTCCGATGATGATCTTCACCATGGGTGTCGGCCTCACCATGCCGCAGGGCCAGGCCGGCGGGTTGCAGCCCTTCGCCCATATGGCCGGCGCGGCGGCCTCGCTGATGGGGTTCGTGCAGATGAGCGGCGCGGCGGTCACCGGTATCGCGGTCGGCCATGCGCTGAACGAGACGGCCCTGCCGCTCAGCTGGACGATGGCCGCCATGGGGACAGGCACACTGCTCAGCTATCTGCTGATCGTGCGGCGGCTGCGCTCGGCGGTTGACCGCTAGCGGTTGAGACGGGCCTGGATCCAGCTGCCCATGCGGGTCAGCACGGTCGGATCGATCTCGCCCTGCAGGCCGGGATCCTTGGCGCCTTGCAGGGTCTTGAGGTTATGGCTGCCCTGCGGCAGCAGCACCAGCGCATGATCGTCGCGTTCACGCTGCGCCAGCGCACGGTCCAGTGCCGCCGCATCGCGTTCGGCCGAGACCTGCAGATCCGCTTCGCCCTGCAGCAGCATCACCGGGCCGCTGTATTTCGCCACCAGGGTCGGCGGGTCGAGTTTCATCTGCGATTGCCAGAACGGTCCGATATAGGACGGGTAGATCGCCACCAGCCCGGGTGGCACATCGGATGGCACCTTGCCCGTCTCCCGAATGGTGCGGGCGATACGGTCGTTGGACTCAAGGAAGAATTTGCGCTGGTTCTGGCTGGCCTTTTGATCGATCAGCAGGCGTTGCAGCTGTTCGCGCACGACCACATCCAACGGCCGTCCCGGCGTCGATGCCAGGACCATGAAGCGCGGCGCTTCACCGGCCACCAGCCGGTTGCTGAGATCGAGCGCGATCAGTCCGCCCTCGGAATGTCCGAACAGGCCGGTCTGCTCCATGTTTACCATCGGCTGCGCGCGCAGGAAGGCATAGGCGGCATAGGCGTCGTCGACGAAGCGGTCCCAGCTGAAATAAGTCGCATAGCTGTCCGGACTGGTCGGCAGGCCGGCGGCATTGGCATGCATGCCGCGCTTGTCGTAGCGCAGCGTGGCAATGCCCTGCTGCGCCATGCTGTCGGCGACCTGGCGTAGCAGATCGATGCGCACCGCCGGGGGCTGGTTGCCGTCGCGATCGGTCGGTCCGCTGCCTTGCAGCAGCACCATGGCCGGAATCTTGCCGGCCAGGTTGCTCGGCATGGTCAGGGTCCCGGCCAGCACCGAACCGTCATTGGAGGTGAAGGTGACTTGCTGGTTGGCGACATTGTCGATGGCATGGCCGTCCATGGCGACGCATGCTGCCGAGAGCAGGATCAGAAAACCAGCGAGATATCGCATCAGGGTCGCACCGGCTGGGGCCCGACCTGCCAGATCATCTGCGGCTCGGCGAATTGCTGGACGGGCGAGGGCGGCCGCTCCGATGGCGGCGGGGCGGCAGGTTCGATATGGCTGCGCGGCGGTGGTGGAACGGCGGCGGGCTGGCGCGCCTGCGCCGGGCTGCTGCCGAAGCTGCCGACAAGGCGGTCCCACAGCGAGGGCAGGCTGAAGCTGCGGCTCGGCGGCTGGGGCAGGTCGCTGACAGGACGTCCCTTCATGGCGTCGGACATGAAGGCCCGCCAGATTTGCGAAGGCAAGCCTGCGCCGCTGACTTTTTTGGTCGGCGAGTTGTCGTCGTTGCCGACCCAGACCGAGGTCACCAGATCGGGGGTGTAACCGACGAACCAGGCATCGCGATAATCCGAGGTCGTCCCAGTCTTGCCGGCCGCCGGGCGGCCGATGGCGGCGGCGCGGCCCGATCCGCGCTCGATAACGCCCCGCAGCATATCGTTCAGGTCGCCCAGCGCATCGGCGCCGATCATATGGGCGTAGGCACCGCCGGTATCGCGACGGAACAGCACGACATTCTGGTTGTCGCGGATTTCGATCACGCCATAAGGCTGCACGGCATACCCGCCATTGGCAAAGGCGGCATAGGCGGCAGTCAGCTCAAGCACGCCCACTTCAAAGGCGCCGAGGGCCAGGGATGGATGCGGCTTCAGGTCGCTGGTGATGCCAAGCCGGCGCGCCGTCTCGATCACCTTGTCGCGACCGACCTTTTCATCCACCTGCACGGCGACGGTGTTGATCGACCGTGCCACCGCTTCGCGCATGGTCATGGCGCCGTGATACTGGCCGTCATAGTTGCGCGGCTTCCAGCCGGCGACCTCGATGGGCTGGTCGATGAACTGGTCGTCGGGGCGGATGCCCTGTTCCAGCGCGGTGAGGAAGACCAGCGGCTTGAAGGCCGAGCCGGGCTGGCGGCGAGCCTGGGTCGCGCGATTGAACGGACTGTCGATATAGTCGCGGCCGCCGACCATGGCGCGCACCGCCCCATCGGGCGCCAGCGCCACCAGGGCGGCCTGGTCGACATCCTGCTTTTCCGCCTCGCGATCCATCAGCGTGCCGACAGAGCGTTCGGCGCCGCCCTGCAGGCGGCTGTCCAGGGTGGTCCAGACCGTGAGGTCGGTATGGTCGCGGCCGACCAGCTGGTAGACCTCGTCGATCACCCAGTCGGCGAAATAGCGCGCATTGGGCAGCGGCAGGCGCGAGCGCGCCAGCTGCGTCGGCTTGGTGATCGCGGCTTCGGCCGCTTCCGTGGTGATGTAGCCGGCCTCGGCCATATTGCGCAGCACCTGGGCGCTACGCGCCTGCGCCGACTTGATGTTGCCGGTCGGCGCCAGCCGCGACGGCGCTTTCAGCAGGCCGACCAGCATGGCGCTTTCGCCCAGCGAGAGCTTGGCCGCCGGCTTGTCGAAATAGCGCTGTGCAGCGGCTTCGACGCCATAGGCGCCGGCGCCGAAATAAACGCGGTTGAGATACATCTCCAGGATCTGGTCCTTGCTGAAGCGATGCTCCAGGCGGAAGGCCAGCATCAGTTCCTGCACTTTTCGTTTCAGCGTGCGGTTCGGGCTGAGGAAGACATTCTTGGCCAGCTGCTGCGTCAGGGTCGAACCGCCCTGCACGGTGCGGCCGGCGCGCAGGTTGGCCCAGGTGGCGCGCGCGAGACCGATCGGGTCGATACCGAAATGGCTATAGAAGCGGCGATCTTCGGTGGCCATCAGCGCCTGCGGCAGGCTGGGCGGCAGGGCCTTCAGCGCTTGGTGCTCGCCATAGAGGTCGCCATAGGTGGCCAGCACCATGCCGTCGGCGGCCTTCAGCGTCACCGAGCTTTTGCGCTCGACGATATAAAGGTCTTCGAAATCGGGCAGGTCATAGGCATACCAGGCGAGCAGGCCGCCCACGACGACCAGGCCCCAGATACCGGCCAGCAGGCCATAGCGGCCAAGCCGCCCCAGCCAGCCTTGCCCGAATGTCGGCAGGATCCGGCGTTTGCGGCCGGATGAGGAGGTCTTCTGGGGTGCGCGGCGCGGCTTACGGGGGGCCATGGGTACGAGTTTACAGGTCCGGAAACAGGGAAAGCATGCCGTCCTAACGATGGCAGGCGGGGTTTGGCAGCGGAATGTGACCGGTTTAGGGCATAGAGGGTTGACGGGCCCTGAAGATCGTATGTTATAAAATAACACATTCAGGACGCATCATGCAGCCCCACCGCCACTCACAGGCCTTCGACCTGCCCATTGCCGCGCTTGCCGCCGGCTGGTGGATGCGGCTGGTTGCGCTGCTGCCGCTGATCGCGCTGCTCTGGCTGGCGATTGCCTGGGCCCTGCAGGAATGAGCGCCATGCCTGCACCGGCCGCCAGTGAAATCCGCCTCGACAATGTGACCGTGGCCTATGACCGCCATCCGGCGGTGCATCATGTCACTGGCTGCTTTGCCCCGGGCTCGCTCACCGCCATCGTCGGTCCCAACGGGGCCGGCAAGTCGACCCTGCTGAAAGCCATCATGGGGCATCTGCCGGTGGCCGATGGCAGCATTGCCCGCGGGGCGCTCAAGCCGCGCGACATCGCTTTCCTGCCGCAGCAGGCCAGCCTGGATCGCGCCTATCCCATTTCGGTGCTGGAACTGGTGCTGCTCGGCCACTGGCAGCGTGCCGGCGCCTTCGGCCGTATCGGCCGGGACGGCATCGAGGCCGCGCGCCATGCCCTGCATGCGGTTGGCCTCTCGGGCTTCGAGAAGCGGCCGCTCGGTACGCTCTCCATCGGCCAGGCCCAGCGCGCGCTGTTCGCCCGCGTGCTGGTGCAGGACGCGCGCGTCATCCTGCTGGACGAACCGTTCAATGCGCTGGATACCCGCACCATTGCCGATCTGTTGGCGCTGATGGAGCGCTGGCATGGCGAACAGCGCACGGTGATTGCCGTGCTGCACGATTTCGATCTGGTGCGGCAGAATTTCCCCGAGGCCGTCTATCTGGCGCGCCGGCTGATCGCCTGGGGCCGCATCGACGATGTGCTGACGCCGGAGAACCAGCTCGCCGCCCGCCGCATGGCCGAATCCTGGGACGAGGATGCGGCGCTGTGCATCGTCGACGACGGGCATGGCCACGATCACGACCATCATCATCCCGGTCACGCGGCCTGATCCGATGACTGCAGCGTACGATTTCCTGTTCGGTCCCTTCGCGGAATTCGCTTTCATGCGTCGCGCCCTGGTGGCCTGCTGCGCGCTGGCGCTCGGCGGTTCGCCCATCGGCGTGGTGCTGATGCTGCGCCGCATGAGCCTGTTCGGCGAGGCGATGAGCCATGCCATCCTGCCGGGCGCCGCCGCCGGCTTCCTGGTCGCCGGCTTTTCGCTGCCGGCCATCAGCATCGGCGGCGTGATCGCCGGCCTGGTGGTGGCGATCGCCGCCGGCGCGGCCACGCGCGCCACCGACCAGCGCGAGGATGCCAGCTTTGCCGCATTTTATCTGGTGGCGCTGGCGCTCGGTGTCACGCTGATCTCGACGCGCGGCTCCGCCGTCGATGTCATGCAGATTCTGTTCGGCTCGGTGCTGGCGGTCGATGAAGCGGCCCTGCTGCTGCTCGGTGCGGTGGCCAGTATCAGCCTGCTGGTCTTCGCGGCCATCTACCGGCCGCTGCTGGCCGATGGCTTCGATCCGGATTTCCTGCGCAGCGTGCAGTCCGGCGGCGGCACGCTGTATCACTTCATTTTCCTCGGTCTGGTCGTGGTCAACCTGGTGGCGGCTTTCCAGGCGCTGGGCAGCCTGATGGCTGTGGGCCTGATGATGCTGCCGGCGCTGGCGGCGCGGTACTGGAGCCGGTCGCTGATCAGCGGCATGCTGGTGGCCGCTTTCATCGGCATGGCGTCAGGCTACTGCGGCCTGCTGCTGTCCTTCCATGCCGACCTGCCGTCCGGCCCGGCCATCGTGCTATTTGCCGGCGCGGCCTATTTCTTCTCGCTCGGCTGCGGCCGCCAGGGCCTGATCATGCTGTGGCGCCAGCGTCGCCATCTGGAAGCCTGAGATGCTGCGGCTGATCGCCGGCCTGCTGGCCGCCCTGCTGTTCGCCGTGCCTGCCGTGGCTCAGCCGAAAAAGGTGGTCGTCAGCTTCTCGATCCTGGGCGATATCGTCAGTCGCATCGGCGCAGACAGGACCGCCGTCACCGTGCTGGTGCCGGCGATGGCCGATGCCCATGTCTACCAGCCGACGCCGTCCGATGCGCGCGCGCTCGCCCATGCCGATATCCTGGTCAGTAGCGGCCTGAATTTCGAACCCTGGCTCGACCGCCTGGTGGCGGCGTCGGGCTTCAGGGGCACGCGCATCGTCGCCAGCGACGGCATCCGGCCGCGCCAGATGGGCGAGCACGATCACGGCCCGGGCGACAGGCACAATCACGGCAAGGTGGCGGATCCCCATGTCTGGCACGACCTGCAGCGCATGCAGACCTATATCGCCACCGTTGCGTCCGGCCTTGCCGCCGCCGATGCCGCCAATGCCGATTATTATCGCCAGCGCGGTGCCGCCTATGCCGCCGAGCTGAAGGCGCTGGACGACTGGGCGGCGGCGGAATTCGAGCGTCTGCCGCGCGCTTATCGCAAGGCGATCACCCAGCACGATGCCTTCGGCTATCTGGCTGACCGCTACGGCATCGAATTCCTGGCGCCGCAGGGCGTGACGACCGAATCCGAGGCCTCGGCCGAAGCCGTCGGCCGGCTGGTGCGGCAGATCAAGCGCCAGCGCGTGCAGGCGCTGTTTTTCGAGAACATCACCAATCCGCGGCTGATCGAACAGATCGCGCGCGAGGCCAAGGTGAAGGTGGGCGGCCGGCTCTATTCCGATGCGCTGTCGCCGCCCGGCGGGGAGGCTGACAGCTTCACGAAGATGTACCGGCTGAATATCACGCGCCTTGTCGAGGCGATGCAGCGGCAGGATTAACCCGCCCGTAGGCTAGGAGCATGGGAACTGTCGGGTGTTGTGCCGAGTTGAACCGGCATGACAACAAGAAGGATGCGCCCCATGCTCCGATTGCTGCTCGTGCTGTTCGTCTTTTCAGGCGCCGCGCCGCTACTCGCGGCCTGCGCTGAAGCGCCGCCGAAAGTCCCGGTTCTGCATGAGCCGGGCAAATACAAGACCTGCCCGGGCGGCGGCACCAACTGCTGACGCCACAATAATGATGCCTGAAACAAAACGGCCCGGCTGTTGCCAGCCGGGCCGATCTGTACGGATGAATGAAAATCTTACAGCGCGTCGTCGTCGGTTTCGCCGGTGCGGATGCGCAGGGCTTTTTCCAGATCGACCACAAAAATCTTGCCATCGCCGATCTGACCGGTCTTGGCGGCATTCTGGATCGCCTCGATCACGCGATCGGCCAGTGCGGATTTCACCGCCACTTCGATCTTGACCTTCGGCAGGAAGCTAACGGCGTATTCGGCACCGCGGTAGATTTCGGTATGGCCCTTCTGACGGCCGAACCCTTTAACCTCGGTGACGGTCAGGCCCTCGACGCCGAGGCTGGTAAGCGCCTCGCGGACTTCGTCGAGTTTGAATGGCTTGATGACTGCCATGACCAGTTTCATGTGTCTCACTCCTCAGCGTTGTTGGCCGCTGTCAGGGTCGTTGCCCGCACGGCGCGTCGTCGCCTGTACTACCCTTCAAGAACCGTGCCGGTTGTCCGGCGCGAGTCGGCCACCACTTTAGCCGCCGCCGAGGCGGGCAGGAAAGGCCGCGTCGCGGCTTTCTGCCCTAATCCCGGCGGCCTGCCAAAAGTTTAGGCAGCGACAGCCCGATTCAGCCGGCGGCCAGCAGCCGGTTCGCGGCCGAGGTGACGGCCTTGAGTGAGGCCGCGACAATATTCCGGTCACGTCCTACCCCGAACAGCGTGCTGCCATCCGCCCGCTTGACCTCGACATAGGCGACCGCCTCCGAGGAGGCGCCCCCATTGGCCGCAGTCGGGGCGATGGCATGTTCGCGGTAATCGATCAGGTTGATGGTCAGGCCGGCATGACGGGCCAGCGCATCGATATAGGCGTCGATCGGGCCGGTGCCCTGGCCTTCCAGTTCGACGGCCTGACCGCCATCCTTGAGGCTGGCGGTCAGGCTGCGGCGCTCGCTCTGATGCGGGTCGGGCAGGGTGCGATGGCTGCCGAAGCCGAAACGGCCGTCCGGCTGCTCCAGATATTCGTTCTGGAAGGTGTCCCAGATCAGCTTGGGCGAGATTTCCTTGCCCGTACCATCGGCGATGCGCTGGATCACCTGGCTGAACTCGATCTGCAGGCGACGCGGCAGTTCGAGACCGTAATCCGTTTCCAGTACGTAGGAGATACCGCCTTTACCAGACTGGCTGTTGATGCGGATCACCGGTTCGTAGGCGCGGCCCACATCGGCCGGGTCGATCGGCAGGTAGGGCACTTCCCAGACGCCGTCGTTGCGCTGGGCCTGTGCCGTCATGCCCTTCTTGATCGCATCCTGGTGCGAGCCCGAGAAGGCCGTAAAGGCCAGTTCACCCACGTAAGGGTGGCGCGGATGCACCGGCAACTGGTTGCAGTATTCCGCCGTGCGGGCAACGGATGTGATGTCGCTGAAGTCCAGTTCCGGATCGACGCCCTGGCTGAACAGGTTCATCGCCAGGGTCACGACATCCACATTGCCGGTGCGCTCGCCATTGCCGAACAATGTGCCTTCCACGCGGTCGGCGCCGGCCATGACGCCCAGTTCGGCCGCCGCCACGCCGGTGCCGCGGTCGTTATGCGGATGCAGGCTGAGCGTGATGCAGTCGCGGTTCTTCACCTTGCGCAGGAAATACTCGATCTGGTCGGCATAGATGTTCGGCGTGCTCATCTCCACCGTGGCCGGCAGGTTGAAGATCACCGGCTTCTGCGGCGTCGGCTGCCAGACATCCATCACGGCTTCGCAGATCTCGATGCTGTAATCGATCTCGGTGCCGGTAAAGCTTTCCGGCGAATACTGGAAGACCCAGTCGGTCTCCGGTGCCGCGTCGGCCAGGCGCTTCACGATCTTCGCGCCGTCGGTGGCGATCTTGGTGATGCCGGCCTGGTCGAGGCCGAAGACCACCCGGCGCTGCAGCGTCGAGGTCGAGTTGTAGAGATGCACGATGGCGCGGCGTGCGCCCTTGAGCGCCTCGAAGCTGCGGGCAATGAGTTCTTCGCGGGCCTGGGTCAGCACCTGGATCGTCACGTCATCGGGGATCAGCTTTTCCTCGATGATCTGGCGCACGAAGGCGAAATCGGTATCCGACGCCGCCGGGAAGCCGACCTCGATCTCCTTGAAGCCGAGCTGCACCAGGGTATCGAACATGCGGCGCTTACGCTCGGGCCCCATCGGCTCGATCAGGGCCTGGTTGCCGTCGCGCAAGTCGACGCTGCACCACATCGGCGCCTTGGTGATGGTGCGGTTGGGCCAGGTGCGATCGGGCAATACGATCGGCTGGAAGGGTCGGTATTTGTGGAAATTCATCTTGTTCATGGCTTCGCTCCTGAAGCGAAAAGAAACGGAATTAGGGTTCGACCGGGCCTTGGATGGCCGCTGACAGAGGCCCGCTGTTCAGCGGCCGCCCGTAAGTCGAAGCTGTAGTCGTAGCGTCAGGAGCAGCACCGCGTGAGACGCAGTGCGAAAGCTGGAGGCGTAAGTGTTTGGCGAGATGGACATGACAAACCGGACCGGTTGATGGACGACACACGCACTCTTCGGCGCCCCGACCCTGCTTACAGGATCGGGCAGCTAAGAAGGAGGATGTGTAGCCGGCGGGTTTTGTTCATATCCCCAACAAATTGCCAGTCTGCCGCGTCCGCGTCAAGTCGACCGTTGCCGCAACGCAAACGCACCAGTAATGTCCTCGCGTTTCAGGGACTTGGGCCACCATGGATCGCAGGGGCCCGGGCCTGGTCTCCAGTCTGGGAAGAGGCGCATGAACAAGGTTTACCCGAATGCGAAGGCGGCGCTGGAAGGCATCGTCCGCGACAATATGATGGTGATGTGCGGCGGCTTCGGCCTCTGCGGCCTGCCGGAACGGCTGATCGACGCGCTGATGGACAGCGGCGTGAAGGGCCTGACCTGCGTGTCCAACAATGCTGGCGTCGATGGCGCCGGCCTGGGCAAGCTGCTGGAGACCCGCCAGGTCAAGAAGATGATCTCGTCCTATGTCGGCGAGAACAAGATCTTCGCCAAGCAGTATCTGGCCGGTGAGCTGGAACTCGAATTCAATCCGCAGGGCACCATGGCCGAGCGCATCCGCGCCGGCGGCGCCGGTATCCCGGCCTTCTTCACCAAGACTGGCGCCGGCACCCTGATCGCCGAGGGCAAGGAAGAGCGCATCTTCAACGGCGAGCGCTACATCATGGAGACCGGCCTGGTCGCCGACATCTCGCTGGTCAAAGCCTGGAAGGCCGACACCGCCGGCAATCTGGTCTACCGCAAGACCGCCCGCAACTTTAACCCCGCGATGGCCACCGCCGGCAAGATCACCATTGCCGAAGTGGAGGAACTGGTCGAACCCGGCCAGCTCGATCCCGACAATATCCATACGCCGGGCATCTATGTGCAGCGCGTCATCCTGGGCGCGCCGTACACCAAGGTCATCGAAAACCGCACCGTGCGCAAGCGCGCCTGAGCCAAGAAGGAGACACAGATCATGGCTTGGACCCGCGATGAAATGGCCGCCCGTGCAGCGAAAGAGCTGAAGGACGGTTTCTACGTCAACCTCGGCATCGGCATCCCGACGCTGGTGTCGAACTACATCCCCGACGGCGTCGACGTTGTGCTGCAGTCGGAGAACGGCATGCTCGGCATGGGCCCGTTCCCCTATGAGGGTGAGGAAGATGCCGACCTGATCAATGCCGGCAAGCAGACCATCACCGAACTGCCGCATTCGAGCTTCTTCGGTTCCGACCAGTCCTTCGCGATGATCCGCGGCGGCCATATCGATCTGTCGATTCTGGGCGCCATGCAGGTGGCCCAGAATGGCGATCTGGCCAACTGGATGATCCCGGGCAAGATGGTCAAGGGCATGGGCGGTGCCATGGACCTGGTCGCCGGCGTCAAGCGCGTCGTCGTCGTCATGGAGCATAATTCCAAGGACGGCGAGAAGAAGCTGCTGAAGAAATGCGATCTGCCGCTCACCGGCGCCGGCGTTGTCGACATGGTGGTGACCGATCTCGCGGTCTTCACCATCGACCGCAAGGGCGGCGGCATGGTGCTGATCGAGCGCGCGCCTGGCGTCTCGCTGGAAGAACTGAAGGAAAAGACCGGCGCCGATTACACGGTGGCCGCCTCGGCGAAGTGAAAGGCTGGGCCAAGTAAGCGTCCGGCGTTTACGGAATGGAACGAGGCCCCGGCGGGCGACTGCCGGGGCCTTTTTCATATCCTAGCGTCAACTGGACAGCCGGTGGCAAAGCGCTAGGCTGCCGGCAACACGGAGGTGTCGTGATGATCCGGAAGCTGCTGGCCCTGCTGGGCGTTGTCGTGGTGGCGCTCGCCGCCGTCGTGCTTTACCGCACGATCACCTTCACGCCGCAGGCCTTGCCGGCCGTGCAGGCCTCCACCCATGCGGTCGATGGCAACGCCGTGGCCCAGCGCCTGTCGCAGGCCGTGCAGTTCGCCACCATCTCGGTGCAGCCGCCGGCCGTCGCCGATCCGGCGCCCTTCGAGGGTTTCATCGCCTGGCTGGAGACCGCCTATCCCGAAGCCCATGCGCAGATGAAGCGCGAGCGTCTCGGCGGCCACAGCCTGCTGTTCACCTGGTCCGGCAGGGACCCGGCGGCGCAGCCGGTGCTGTTGACCGGTCATTACGACGTGGTGCCGGTGATCCCGGGCACCGAGAAGGATTGGAAGCAGCCGCCGTTTGGCGGCGTGATCGCCGATGGCTATGTCTGGGGCCGCGGCACGCTGGACGACAAGGGCGCCATCGTCACCATGATGGATGCCGTCACCTTCCTCATCAAAGCAGGCTTCCAGCCGAAGCAGACGGTGTACCTGAGCTTCGGCCATGACGAGGAGGTCAGCGGCGAGCAGGGCGCCGCCGCCGTCACCGCGCATCTGAAAAGCCAGAATGTGCGGCTGGCCTGGACGCTGGACGAGGGCAGCTTCGTGCTCGACGGCATCGTGCCCGGCGTGGCGACGCCGACGGCCAGCATCAATATTGCTGAGAAGGGCTACCTGACGCTGGAGCTGACCGCCAGGGGCGCTGGCGGCCATTCCTCGATGCCGCCGCGCGAGACCGCGGTCGGCGTGCTGGCCTCGGCCCTGGTCCAGCTGCAGGCCGCACCTGTGCCGGGCGGCCTGGACGGCGTGACCCGCGACGTCTTCGAGGCGCTGGCCCGCAACATGTCGTTCGGCATGCGCCTGCTGTTCGCCAACCAGTGGCTGTTCGGCCCGCTGATCGAGAATCAGATGGGCAAGGCCCCCAGCACCAATGCCATGCTGCGTACGACAACGGCACCCACGATGCTGTCGGGCAGCATCAAGGAGAATGTGCTCCCCATCGAGGCGGTGGGCGTGGTGAATTTCCGCCTGCATCCGCGCGATACCGTGGAGAGCGTGATCGCCTATGTGAAAAAGACCATCGACGACGAGCGCGTCAGCATCGCCGTGAAGGGCACGGCCTCGAATGCCTCGGTGCTGGCCGGCACCGACACGCCGGCCTTCCGCGCCATGGCCGATGCGGTACGGCGCAATTACGGCGAGGTGGTGGTGGCGCCCGGCCTCACCATCGCCGCCACCGACAGCCGCCATTACGGCCAGCTCACCGACAATGCCTACCGCTTCAACCCGATGATGATCACGCCGCAGGACCTCACCGGTTTCCACGGCACCAACGAGCGGCTGTCGGTCGAGAACCTGGTGCGCGCCACCCGCTTCTATATCGATTTGTTGAAGACGGCCGCGAACTAATATCGTTGCATGGGCGGCGGGATGGCCGGAGAATGGGGGCGTCCAGACAGGGAGATGCCCCCATGCTCCGTCGCAGCCTTCTGCTTTCCGCCACCGCCGCACTCTGCGTCAGCACCGCGGCACTCGCTCATCATGGCTGGGGTTCGTATGACTCCAACACCGTGCTGACGCTCGATGGCACGGTGGAGAAGATCACGCCCGACAATCCCCATGCCGAATTCCTGCTGAAGACGCCGGACAAGACCTGGCAGGTGACGCTGTCGCCGCCCTATCGCATGGTCAATCGCGGCAAACCGGTTTCCGACATCAAGGTCGGCGACCGCGTGGTGGCGGTCGGCTATCCCAGCAAGGTGACGCCGAACGAGATGCGCGCCGAGCGCATCACTCATAACGGCACCACCGTCGAGCTGCGCTGACCGTGGAGCACGCCGCCTCGCATCATCCCTGGCTGGTGGCGCTGGAGCAGTCGGTTGTCGGCGACACCATGCGCTCGTCGCTGATGCTCTATCCCGCCGTCGAGGTGCTGCATATTCTCGGCTTCGTGCTGCTGGTCGGCAGCATCGTCGGTTTCGACCTGCGTCTGCTCGGCCTGACGCGGTATTTGCCGGCCGGCGCTTACGCCCGCCATGCCGTGCCGCTCGCCATGCTCGGCTTTTTCATCGCCGCGCCGACTGGGCTTCTGCTGTTCACCACCGAGGCGACCAGCATCGCCGTCAACCCGGCCTTCCAGATCAAGCTCGTCTGCGTCGCCCTCGGCCTGGCCAATGCGGCGCTGTTCCATCTCGGGCCCTGGCGCAGCATGGACCTGTGGGGTGCCACATCCTATGTGCCGCCGGCGGCGCGTGTCGGTGCGCTGCTCTCGCTGCTCGCCTGGTGTGGCGTGGTCATCGGCGGCCGTCTCATCGCCTATCTCTAGGCATCGCCTTTATTCAGCCGCAATGCCAAACATCTGCTGCGGGTGCCCCGCGGGCCGACGCATGCGGAGGGCCTGCGACAAAAACATGATCATGTCGACGAAGCGGAACTGCGCGGAACACGATTCCGTTTGATGCACACCAGTTCGCGGAAAACAGCGGAACCTTATCTGCACAGCTTCGTTCCTATGTGCAGCCGGTCCACTCGCCATTCCCGACGGCTCATAAGGAGAAAAGCCATGATTGCGCGTCGTACATTCTTCACGTTATTTGCAGCATCCATTGCCGTTTCGTCGCTGGCCGCCTGCGCCAGCCGCAGCTATGCCGTCAGCGGCACCGTATCCTATCGCGAACGGCTGATCCTGCCGGCCGATTCCGTGATCGTCGTCCGCCTCGACGACATCACCCGCGGCCAGGCCTATCCGGCCCCGGTTTCGGAGCAGCGCATCGTTCCGAACAGCGCCGCCGTCACCAGCTTCGCGCTGCCCTATGAATACGGCTCGCTCAATCCGAACGCGACCTATGTCGTGAATGCCTGGATCGAGCAGGGCGGTCGCGTGCTGTTCCGCAACACCAAGGTCTATCCGGTCGTGACCAAGACCGCGCCCAGCAGCAACATCAACGTTGAGCTGGAGCAGGTGGCGGCCGTGTTCGTGCCGCAGCCGGTGACCACCGTGCAGCCGGCGCCGGGCACCGTCGTGCAGCAGACCACCACCACGACCACCACGCCGACCGGCGCCGTGATCGTGCAGCCGGCGACGACCGTTCCGGGCACCTATTACGTGCAGCCGGCTCCGGCCGCCGCCCCGGCCGGCACCGTGATCCTGCAGCCGTACCGGTAAACCTTCGGCGCCTTTGCGCTGATGTGATCGGGGCCCGTCTCCAGACCGGAGACGGGCCCCGGTTCTTTTCAACGCCGTTTTAAGGGCAGGCGATTTCGCGGAAGCTGTAGATGCGGTCATCCGCCGGGGCGTAATCCACGCGCGGCTGGCTGTCCCTGGTGGCGCGCGACCATTCCGGCGAGATCGTGGTCTGGTAAGTCTGGCAGACCATGTGGCCGCCGCGCTGCTGGCGGAGATACTCCACCTTCGCGGCCCAGCGGCCGCTGGCATCCAGCAATTGCGTCTCGCCGTGAGCGACCGTGACCTGCCAGTGCAGCGGCGGGCCTTCGCTCGGGATCAGGGTCACCGGGCCGGGGCGTGGCGGCAGCATGACTTCGGCCGGCAGCAGATGCCCGCCCGGCAGGATCGTGCCGGCGCGGAAATACAGCGGCGGCGCCGGCGGCTCGTCGGCCAGAGCCGGGAGGGCCAGGGCGGGGAGGGCCGGCAGCAGAAGCAGACAGACCAGGCGGCGCATGGCGCCAGCTTACCAAGATCAGGACTGGTTGCGCAGCTTGTCCAGATGCGTGCGCGCCTTTTCCCGATGGACGTCGGTGATGCAGCCTTCCACCGCCTTGATGGCGGCCAGGATCACGGCGATGTCGTCGCCATAGCCGAAGGCGCCCAGGATATCCGGGATGAAATCCACCGGGACGACGAAATAGCCGAGCGCACCGAGCAGGATGGCTTTCGCGCCGGTCGGCGTCTTCGAATCGACGGCGGCGAAGAAGGCCGCCAGAAAGGTCTCGGCAAAGGGCAGATAGCCGATGGTCTTTTTCAGCTTGCGCCAGAAGCGCTTCGCCAGCCGCGGCTGCTCGATGGCCAGCCGCGCCGGATCGGCCGGCAGCTGATAGGTCGGGGGATTGGGGTCCAGGCTCACGCCAGCAATATGGGAAGCCCGGATCGGCGCTGCAAGCGGGGCACTGCAAGCCGGGCGGCGCTATGCCATACTTCGGGCGAGGGGGCTCTCGACCGGACATGGAATTGCGCGCGCTTGTCATCTGCATGGCGGCTGTGGTCATGGGGCTGTGCCACCCCGGCCAGGCGGCCGAGCGGCTGGCCCTGGTGACCGGCGAGGATTATCCGCCCTTTGCCGATCCGCGTCTGCCCGGCGGCGGCCTGGCCACCATGCTGGTGCGACAGGTGGTCGATCGCCTGGGGGCAACCGCGGGGGTCGATTTCCTGCCCTGGCGGCGCGGCTATGAAGAGACCCTGCGCGGCCGCTATGACGCCACGTTCCCCTATGTACACACGCCCGACCGCGAACGCGATTTCCTGTTTTCCGACGCGCTGATCCATATGCGGCAGGTCGTGTTCGTCGCAACAGAGCGTCCCTTCGACTATCGCGCGGCGCGGGATCTGCGCGGCCGCCGCGCCTGTGTTGCGCTAGGCTATGCGCCACCGCGCGAATTGCAGACCATGATGGATCGCGACGAGGTCCAGCGCGTGACGCCCAGCAGCGCGGCGATGTGTCCCGGGCTGGTGGCTGCGGGCCGCGCGGATTTTTTCATCCAGGACGAGCGGATCGGCAACGCCCTGGTCGCCAAGATGGGCCTGGCGCCGGCCGTTGTCGCCATTCACGAGCCGCCGTTCGGCGCCACCGATCTGTATGTCCTGGTGCCGCGCACCCGCCCGGATGCCGCCAGCCTGATCCAGCGATTTAACAAGGCCCTCGGCAGCTTGCGGGCCGATGGCGGCTACGATCGCCTGCTGCTGGACTGACGGTCCGATCATGGAAAATCCGCGTCTGCTGGTTTATAACCGCCGCCCGGAATAGTTACGATACATAACGATCAAAGGGAGTGAGTCCATGGATCTCAAGGGTGTTGGCGCCATCGTCACCGGCGGCGCTTCGGGTCTGGGCGCGGCCACCGCGCGCGAGCTGACCAAGGGCGGCGCCAAGGTTGCCATCTTCGACATGAATCTGGAGCTGGCCGAGCAGACCGCCAAGGAGATCGGCGGCGTGGCGGTGAAATGCGACGTGGCCGACGGCCCGGGCGGCGAAGCCGCCGTGAAAGAGGCGATCGCCAAGGTCGGTCCGGTGCGTGTGCTGGTCAATTGCGCCGGCGTCGGCACCCCGATGAAGGCTGTCGGCAAGGACGGCCCGGTGGCGCTGGAGAAGTTCATCAAGGTCGTGCAGATCAACCTGATCGGCACCTTCAACATGATCCGCCTGGTCGCGCATCACATGCAGCAGCAGCCCGAGATGGCCGACAAGGAGCGCGGCTGCATCATCAATACCGCGTCTGTCGCCGCCTTCGATGGCCAGATCGGCCAGCCGGCCTATGGCGCCTCCAAGGCGGGCGTGCATGGCATGACCCTGCCGCTGGCGCGTGAATTTGCGTCGTTTGGCATCCGCGTCTGCACCATCGCGCCGGGCCTGTTCGGCACGCCGATGATGTTCGCGCTGCCGCCCGAAGCGCAGGAGAGCCTGGGCAAGTCGGTGCCCTATCCGTCGCGGCTGGGCCGTCCGGAAGAATATGCCAGCCTGGCGCGCCACATCTGCGAGAACACCATGCTGAACGGCGAGACCATCCGCCTTGACGGCGCGCTGCGTATGGCGCCGCGGTAAAACCCTATGCCGTCACCCTCGGGCTTGTCCCGAGGGTCCATCCCAACAATCCACGCATCGGCACGCGCCGATGGACCCTCGGAATAAATCCGAGGGTGACGTTTACAGAATTGATATAGAGGCCGCCGGTTCACCCCCGGCGGCCGTTTTCTGGCCCCACAATTAGTTAGCCAATCGGCAAACTGTTCTTGACAGCTTCCGGCGCGTCCATATAGTTAGCTATATGGCTAAGTATGATCCCGATCTCTCGCTGCTCTTCCATGCGCTGGCCGATCCGACCCGCCGATCGATCCTGACCCGGCTGGCCGAGGAACCGGCGCGGGTCACCGATCTGGCCGGTCCCACGGGACTGCGGCTGCCCACGGTGATGCGCCACCTGTCCGTGCTGGAAGAGGCGGGTCTGATCTCGACCTCCAAGGACGGACGGACACGCACCTGCGCCATCGTGCCGGAGGCCCTCACCCCGGCGCGGACATGGCTGGAGGAACAGCGGGCCATCTGGGAAGGCCGGCTCGACCGGCTGGATGCATTTGTGATGACCGTGATGAAGGCACAAAAGGAATGACGCAGACCCCGGATTCAAATCGTTTTGCGACGCTGACCTTCGCGCGCGAGGTGGCGGCGCCGGTATCGGTGCTGTGGCAGGCCTGGACGGCCCCGGCCGCGCGCAGCATTTGGGCCGCCCCCACGCCCGCGGTGACCGTGGAATTTCTGGAAGCCGACAGCCGGGTGGGCGGCCGCGAGGTCTCGCTCTGCAAGGTTGAGGGGCAACCGGATATCCGCTGCGAGGTTGGCTGGCTGGACATCCAGCCAATGCAGCGCAGCGTGAATTACGAGGTGGTGTCCTGCGAGGGCGTGACGCAGTCGGCCGCCCTGGTGACGGCGGATCTCTCAGGGACCGAGGAACGCAGCCGGCTGGTCGTGACGGTGCAGCTCTCTTCGCTGGCCGAGAATATGGAAGCGGGATACCGGCAGGGTTTCGGCGCGGGGCTGGACAATCTCGCCGCCGTGGCCGCGCGGACCATGGTGCTGGAGCGCGTGATCCGCGCACCGCGCGCTCTGGTCTGGGCGGCGTGGATGAACCCCGAGACGCTGCCGCAATGGTGGGGGCCGGACGGCTATTCCTGCCGCACGGCGCGGATCGATCTGCGGGCCGGCGGCGAATGGGTCTTCGACATGATCGGGCCGGATGGCACGGTCTTCCCCAACCACCATCGCTATGGCGCGGTGCGGGCCGGGGAAAGGCTCGACTACACGCTGCACTGGGGCGAGAACGGGCCGAAACATGCCGATGCCTGGGCCGTGTTCGAGGATCGGGACGGCGCAACGAAGGTCACGCTGGGCATGGTGTTCAGCACCGAAGCCGAATTCCAGACGGCCAAGGGCTTCGGCGCCGTGGAACTGGGACTGCAGACGCTGGGCAAACTGGACCGCTTCGTCGCATCCCGCTGAGGCGAAGCGGCATCGCAAGGACAAGCCTGCGCATGGCGCCCCGCTAAGTAAAAGAACTCGTAGATGCCCGGGCCGAGCCCGGGCATGACACTGAATCGATTCTCTCGCTTTAATTGTCATGGCCGGGCTTGTCCCGGCCATCCACGTCTTAGGACCGCCGGTTCACCCCGGCGGCCGTTTCTTTGCTGAAACCCCGCCGTCTTCGGCCTTCGGAGGGCCCCCGGAGCCTTGCCCGGCCCGGCGATTCCCGCTACCCCTTGGGCCGACCATTTCCCACCCCAAGACGATGCATTTCCGGAGGATTTCCCTATGGCGCGCAAGAAAATCGCCCTGATCGGCGGCGGCAATATCGGTGGCACCCTGGCCCTGCTGGCCGGCATGAAGGAACTCGGCGACATCACCATCTTCGACGTGGTCGAGGGCCTGCCGCAGGGCAAGGCGCTCGACATGGCCCAGGCCGGCGCCGTCGAAGGCTTCGACGCCAAGCTGCGCGGCACCCAGGACTATGCCGACATCGCCGGTTCGGACGTCATCATCGTCACCGCCGGTGTGGCGCGTAAGCCTGGCATGAGCCGCGACGACCTGCTCGGCATCAACATCAAGGTCATGCAGGCGGTCGGCGCCGGCATCAAGGCGCATGCGCCGAACGCCTTCGTCATCTGCATCACCAATCCGCTCGACGCCATGGTCTGGGTGCTGCGCGAAGTCTGCGGCCTGCCGCATAACAAGGTGATCGGCATGGCCGGCGTGCTCGACAGCGCCCGCTTCCGTCACTTCCTCGCTGAAGAGTTCAACGTCTCGGTCAACGACGTGAACGCCTTCGTGCTCGGCGGCCATGGCGACACCATGGTGCCGCTGATCCGTTATTCCACCGTGGCCGGCATTCCGGTGCCCGACCTGATCAAGATGGGCTGGTCGACGCAGGAGAAGATCGACAAGATCATCCAGCGCACCCGCGACGGCGGCGCCGAGATCGTCGCGCTGCTGAAGACCGGTTCGGCCTTCTATGCGCCGGCCTCGTCGGCCATCGAGATGGCCGAGAGCTTCCTGAAGGACAAGCGCCGGGTGCTGCCCTGCGCCGCCTGGCTCGACAAGGGCAAGTACGGCCAGACCGGCATGTATGTCGGCGTGCCGGTGGTGATCGGCGCCAATGGCGTGGAGAAGATCGTCGAGATCCAGCTCAATGCCGACGAGCAGAAGATGTTTGAGCATTCGGCCAATGCCGTGAAGGGCCTGGTCGACGCCTGCAAGGCGATCGATCCCAGCCTCGGCAAGTAAGACCTTTCAGCTTCGGCTGAACCGAAGGCGGCGCGCTGGCAACGGCGCGCCGTTTTTTGTTTGTGAAGACCCTCACCCCTAACCCTCTCCCATGAAGTGGGAGAGGGAGGGGTCCGTCGCAGCGCGACGGGAGGGTGAGGGGCTTTCTATGGGCTCTGCTATACTCGCCGCACGACTCAAGCCTGACGGAGACCCGAAGTGCGCCTGCTGATCGCCATCTTCCTGCCCTTCCTGCTGTTCTTCACCATCGGCCGGCCGATTGCCGGCATCATCTGCCTGATCCTGCAGATCACCCTGATCGGCTGGATCCCGGCCGCGCTCTGGGCCGTCTACGCGCTCAGTCAGTACAGCACTGCCAAACAGATCGAAAAGGCCACCGGGCGATCCGTGTAGTCGTCCGGTCGGGCCGGCCCGAAAAGGGGACTCGCCCTTCGGCCCAAATGTTGCTATAATGTTCTTGTTCGCGTGTATAAGTATCACGGCTGGACAAGGAGAGCGAGAGTGAAGCGAAATAAGCTCGGATAAGACGGAATAAGCCGCCAATAGCGCCGAATAAGCGCGCAATAGGGCGGGATAGGATCTCGCAGCGCCGGAATAAGGGTGTTTGAGTGCCGAATGGATGCGGCAGGACGTAATGTCGGGTCACAATTCTGAACTTGCCCGCTGGCGGCGGCGCGCCCTAGATGCTCGGTAAAGCCTGCTCGGTAAAGCCGATGCCTGGCAAAGAACGACCGTTCAGGAGAGACGTCCGATGAGCATGCCCCCTGCCGCCCTGCTGACCTGGCGCACGCCCATGCTGGTCATCGTCGTCGGCTGCACCATCGCGCTGCTGAATTTCGGCGTGCGCTCGGGCTTCGGCCTGTTCCTCGAGCCGATCAGCGTCGCCAATGGCTGGGGCCGCGAGACCTTCGCCTTCGGCATCGCCATCCAGACCGTGCTCTGGGGTTTCGGCCAGCCCTTTGCCGGTGCCATCGCCGACCGCTACGGCTCCGGCCGCGTGCTGGCCATCGGGGCGATATTCTATGCCGCCGGCATCGCGCTCACCGCCTATTCCACCACGCCGCTGATGCTCAACCTCACGCTGGGCGTGCTGCTCGGCATGGGCCTGGCCGGCACGTCGTTTACCGTGGCGCTGGCCGCCATCGCCCGCATGGTGTCGCCCGAGCGCCGCTCCTGGGCGCTGGGTCTGGGCACCGCCGCCGGTTCGATGGGGCAGTTCCTGATGGTGCCGCTCAGCCAGGGCTTCATCGCCGCCTGGGGCTGGCAGATCGCGCTGCTGCTGCTCAGCCTGTTCGCGCTGGCGATCGTGCCGCTGTCCAGTGTGCTGGCCGGTCGGGCGCCCGAGGGCACTGGGCCGAAACAGTCGCTGGGCGAGGCGCTGAAAGAGGCCGGTAACCAGAAAAGCTACTGGCTGCTGATCTCCGGCTTCTTCGTCTGCGGCTTCCACGTCTCCTTCATCCAGACCCATCTGCCGGCCTATATCGTCGATCGCGGCCTCGATCCGGCCACCGGCGCCTGGGCGCTGGCGCTGGTTGGCCTGGCCAATGTGGTCGGCTCCTATACGGCCGGCGTTCTGGGCGGCAAGCAGTCGAAGAAATACCTGCTCAGCTTCATCTACGCGGCCCGCGCCGTGGTGATCGCCGTCTTTGTGCTGCTGCCGATGACCCAGGTCAGCGTGCTGATCTTCGCCTTCTGCATGGGCCTGCTCTGGCTCTCCACCGTGCCGCTCACCTCCGGCCTGGTGGCGCAGATTTTCGGCCCGCGCTACATGGCCACGCTGTTCGGCATCGTCTTCTTCAGCCACCAGGTCGGCGGCTTCCTTGGCGTCTGGCTCGGCGGCCGGCTGTTCGATCTCACCGGCTCCTATGACATCGTGTGGTGGATTTCGCTCGGCCTCGGCGTGTTTGCGGCCATCGTGCACTGGCCGATTGACGAACGCCCGCTGGTCCGCGTGGCGCCAGCCGCCGCCTGATGCCATGACCGGCGGTCGCCCCGTGCTGTCCTGGGGCCTGCACTGGCTGGCGCTCGGCTTTATCGGCGCCGTGCTGCTGGTCTGGGCGACGATCTTCGGCCTGACGCTGCGCCGGGCCGAACTGCCGCCGGACTCTGCCGGGCGCGTCGTCGCCGTCTATCCGTTCGGCTGGTCGGGCGAGCGCAGCATCGCCGCCGCCTTCGGCACCGAGGCCCGGCTGGTGCGCGAGACCTGGCTGCCCAATGTCGTCGAACTGGTCTCCGACGATCCCGGCTTCGCGGCGCGGCTCCGGACCCAGGGGGCCATCGGCGTCTACCGCGCCCAGCCCTTCGATATCTTCACCCTGGCCGGGTGTACCGGGATGGCGCCGCCGCGCCCGACTGTCGGACCGCAGGCCGCGCGCCGTTTCGGCTGACTCTTTGGTCGAGGCCCGCCTCGGCTTGCTGCCGCAGCGGCAGTGGTTTACCGTCGTAACCATGACGGGAGCAGGCAAGGCCGGCACAGAACCGGCGCTGACAATTATCATCGCCGACGACCATCCGCTGGTGCGCGAGGCGCTGGGCCAGGCCCTGCGCCAGGCGATGACCGGCGTCGAGGTCATCGGCGCCGCCGATCTCGATGGCGCGCGGGCTGCGCTGGCCGGCCGCGACAGCGTCGACCTGCTGATCCTTGATCTCGACATGCCGGGCATGGACGGCTTCGCCGGCCTGGCGGCCGTGCGCGCCAGCCATCCGGCCATTCCGGTCGCCATCGTGTCGTCCACCCGCGAACCCGCCATCATGCGCCGCGCCATCGAATTCGGCGCCGCCGCCTTCGTGCCCAAGTCTGCCGCGCTCGAAACCATCGCCAGTGCCCTGCAGTCGGTGCTCGACGGCGAGGTCTGGCTGCCGCCCGAAGTGGAGGGCGGCGAGGCCGCCAGCATGCCCGACGATTTCGCCCGCCGCGTCGCCGAACTGACGCCACAGCAGCTGCGCGTGCTCACCCTGCTCAGCAAGGGCAAGCTCAACAAGCAGATCGCTCATGAACTCTCGGTGGGCGAGGCGACCGTGAAGGCGCATGTCACCGCGATCCTCAAGAAGCTCGGCGTGCGCAGCCGCACCCAGGCCGTGATCGCGGCCAGGCACTTCTCGCTCTAGATTTCTAGAAAACTCAGTCGCCGGTTTCCGCCAGCGTGCCGGCCGGCCGGTGGCGCTGGCTGATCAGGGCGCGCAGGGCGGCCGGCTTCACCGGCTTGTGCAGCACGTCGACGCCCATGTCATCGGCGCGATGGCGCGTCTCCTGGCTGCGGTCGGCGGTGATCAGGATGGCGGGCAGGCGCTGGCCCCAGTCGCGGCGCAGCTGCGCGATCGCATCCAGGCCATCGGGGCTGTCTTCATCGAGATGCAGATCGGCCAGGATGATATCGGGGCTGCGGCCGGCGGCGGCCACGGCCTGGCGCGCCGCGGCGATGGTGCCGACGGCGGCGATCTGGCAGGACCAGCCCTCCAGCAGCGTGGTCATCGCCTCGCGGACGCCGGCCTCGTTCTCGATGCAGAGCACGAAGCTGCCGCGCAGCGAACCGGCGGGGATCGGCGGCAGCGCGGCGGGCAGGGTCTGTTCCGCCGGCTCGACGGCGGCGCGCGGTACGGTGATGCCGAAGATCGAGCCGCGGCCGCGTTCGGAATGCAGGCCGATGGGATTGTCCAGCATGCGGGCGATACGTTCGACAATGGCGAGACCCAGACCCAGGCCGCGCTCGGCGGCATCGCCGCCATGATCCAGCCGGGCGAATTCCTGGAAGATCACATGCCGCTTGTCGGCCGGAATGCCGAGGCCGTTGTCGCAGACCTCGATACGGATCTGGCGGCCCTGGCGCCGGCAGCCGATCAGCACGCGGCGGTTGGCGCGCTCCGGGCTGGCATAGCGGATGGCATTGGCGACGAAATTCTGCAGCACGCGGCGTAGCAATGCGGGATCGGTGCTGATCGTGGCGCTGGTCGGCACGACTTTCAGCGTCACGCCGCGCCGCGCCGCCAGGGGCGCGAAGAAGCTGGTGATCGAGTCGAACAGCGGGTTCAGCGCCACCGGGCGGATTTCCGGCTGCACGGCGCCGGCATCCAGTTTGGAGATGTCGAGCAATGTATCGAGCAGCGCTTCGACGGCGCTCAGGCCATGATCGATCTTGCCGACCAGCGGATTGTCCGGCTCGCGCTCGGCCAGGGCGGCGGTGAACAGCCGCGAGGCATGCAGCGGCTGCAGCAGGTCATGGCTGGCGGCGGCAAGGAAGCGGGTCTTGCCCAGATTGGCGGCCTCAGCCTGGGAACGCGAGGCTTCCAGCTCCTGTACGGCCAGTTGCAACTCGGCGGTACGTTCGGCGACCCGGCGTTCCAGGCCTTCATAGGCGGCGCGCAGCGCGGCATCGGCGCGGCGGCGTTCGGTGATGTCCTGATACAACAGGAAGAAGCCGAGCACGTTGCCGCGCTCGTCGATGTGCGGAATGTAGGTGCCCTGGGCGATTTCGATCTTGGCGTCGTTGGTGGGGAATTCGGTCTCGAAGCTCTGGCGCTGGCCCTTGAAGGCCGCCTCGATATGCGGCTTCAGGCGCTCGTAACGTTCGGACGACAGCATCTCACGCACCGTGCGGCCGTCGATATGCTGCTGCGGCAGATTGAGGGCGCGGCGGAACGGCATGTTGGTGAACCGGTAGCGCTCCTCGCGATCCACATAGGCGATCAGCACCGGCACGTTGTCGGTGTAGATGCGGATGGCGCGTTCGGAATCGCGCAAAGCTTCTGCCGCGCGCACGCGTTCGCTGACATCGGTACAGGTGGCGACGAAGCCGCCATCGGGCATCGGATCGACGCGGATTTCGATCACCTTGCCATCGGGCCGGCGACGTTCGAGGATGCGGGATCCGCTGGCGCCGGAGGCCAGCATGGCCGCGAGGTCCGATGCGCCATCACCCACCAGCGTGGGCAGCGGCACGCCATTCTCGGCCAGATTGGCGGGCAGGCCCAGCAGATCGAAGAAGCGGTCGTTCCAGGCGGCCAGTTTCTGCGCGCGGTCGAACACGCCGATGCCCTGGCTGATATGGTCGAGCGTGGTACGCAGCAGGTCAAGGTTATGGCGGATCGCCTCCGATGCCTCGCCCAGCATGGCGCGGGCGGCGCGCGGACTGAGCAGGTTCTTGCCGCGTGCCGAGGCCATCACGATGCGGGCCGAGGCGGCACCGATGGCGCCGCCCAGCAAATGTTCGGTGAAGGCCATGGCTTCGGCCGGATTCATGCGGCGGCCGGCGAAGGCGCGTTCGGCACGTTCGGCGCCGATGAAGCGCGAGGCCAGGGCTCGCAGTTCGTCGATCCGTGGATCCTGACCATCTTCCGCCATGGCGGGCGCGGGGAGGCCTTCGCCGCCGGACACGAAGATATCGGCCTGTTCCTGGTCGTGGCGGTTGGGCCGCGACAGCAACGAAATGCCGACCAGCAGCAGGGTGTTGGCGATGACGCCGACGACAAAGCCCTGCAGGATGAAATCGAAGCCGTTGAACGGTGCTGGCAGCAGGGCCGTGAGCGGCGCCACCACCGGGCGGCCGGTCGCCGCGCCCTCGATGGAGGGCAGCAGCAGGGCATAAATCCAGACAGCGAAGCCGGCGAGCAGGCCGCCGATGACGCCGTAGCGATGGGCGCGCCGCCAGTACAGGCCCAGCAGCAGCGGCGGCGCGAAATTGCCCACCGCGCAGAAGGAGATCATGCCGATGGAGGCGAGCGGCAGGTAGCCGGCGATCCAGGTGTGGTAGATGTAGGCCGCGATCAGGATCAGGATCACGGCGGTGCGGCGCACGTTCAGCACGATCTGGCCGACCTCGCGCGAACCGCCGGCGCGCGAACGCAGCAGGAAAGGCGTGACCAGTTCGTTCGAGACCATGATCGACAGCGCCATGCAGGCGACAATCACCATCGAGGTTGCCGCCGACAGGCCGCCGATGAAGACGAAAACCGACAGCGCCAGCTGGTCGGCCATCATCGGCAGGGTCAGCACGAAGAAGTCGGGGTTGGTGCCGGTCTGTGTCAGCAGCAGGCCGGCGGCGGCAATCGGCACCACGAACAGGTTGATGATGACGAGGTACAGCGGGAAGAGCCAGCGTGCCGCTTTCAGCTGGTTCGGGTGTCCGTTTTCCACCACAGCAACATGGAACTGGCGCGGCAGGCAGAGGAAAGCGAAGCCCGACAGGATGGTCATCACGATCCAGTTGCTGCCCAGGCCGCTGCCCAGGCGGTCGGCCAGACCGGGGGCGTCTTTTACGCGCGCGAGCAGATCGCTGCCTCCATCGAACAGGCCGTAGATGACGAACAGGCCGACGGCGAGGAAGGCGGCGAGCTTGACCAGAGATTCGAAGGCAATCGCCAGCATCATGCCGCGATGCTGTTCGGTCGCCTGCACGTGGCGCACGCCGAACAGGATCGTGAAGAGTCCCATGATGCCGGCGACGAACATGGCGGTATCGCGCCAGGGCGGCGGCAGGCTGGCATTGAGCAGCTGCGCCATGTCGCTGCCGACCAGCACTTCGAAGGTGACGCTGACCGCCTGCATCTGCAGCGAGATATAGGGCAGCACGCCGATCACCGCGATCAGCGTGACCAGCACGGCGACGGCGCGGCTCTTGCCGTAGCGCGAGCCGATGAAGTCGGCGATCGAGGTGACGTTCTGCTTCTTGGCGATGCCGATCATCTTGGACATCGCCGGATAGGCCAACGTGATGGCCAGGATCGGGCCGACATAGATCAGGATGAAATCGGGGCCGGACAGGGCGGCGCGACCGACCGAGCCGTAGAAGGTCCAGGAGGTGCAGTAGATCGCCAGGGACAGGGCGTAAATGGTGGCTCCGCTGCGGCCGGCATACCAGCGCGGGCCGAGTCTGTCGCCAAGATGGGCAATGGCGAACAGCAGCCCCAGATAGCCCAGCGACAGCAGCAGGATGGCACTGCCTTGCAGCATGAAACGTTTTCTCCCCGTTCCGGCCAGTTAAGCCCGCGCCGGGCTGACTGTCCACCCGATTGAATATCCCGCCCAGGGGTTGTCATCGCCCCAAATCCCACGGTCTGCTTGCCCCATGAGAGTCCTGATCCGCCTGCTGTTATTCCTGCTGCTGGCCCTGGCCGTGTTCTGGGGTGGCGGCCTGCTGCTCTATCGGTTCGTCGACCCGCCGGTCACGCCGCTGATGCTGATCCGCAGCGCCGAGCGCGGGGCATGGGTCCGCTACCGCCCGGTGCCGCTGTCGGCCGTGGCGCCGGCGCTGGCCCGGGCGGTGATCGGTGCCGAGGACAGCCGCTTCTGCCTGCATAACGGCATCGATCTGGGCGCCGTGCAGGATGCCCTGGAGGATTACGAGGAGACCGGCCGGCTGCGCGGTGCCAGCACCATCCCGATGCAGGTGGCCCGCAACCTGTTCCTCTGGCCCGGTGGCGGCTTTGTCCGCAAGGCTCTGGAGGCGCCATTGGCTCTGGCGCTGGACGCATTCTGGCCGAAGCGGCGGATCATCGAGGTTTACCTCAATATTGCCGAAATGGGGCCGGGGCTGTTCGGGGTCGGAGTCGCGGCGGAGGCCCATTTCGGCCAGGCTCCGGCCCGGCTGAGCGACCAGCAGGCGGCCCGGCTGGCCGCCATCCTGCCCAGTCCGAACCGCTGGAATGCCGCATCGCCCGGTGCCTATGTCCAGCGCCGGACCGGCATCCTGCAGGCGCGCATGGCACAGCTTGGCCCGGCCCAGCTGGCCTGCATCAATTGACGCAGGCCCGATCTGGGGCCTGTACCGGCCAGCGCCCTGTGGGATAATCAGCCATGGTTTTCCCTCTGGCTGCCCTGACCGCTGCCGAAGCCCCCGCCAGGACGCGGGCGGGTCGGCTTGCGCTGCAGTCGGTGCTGGCCATGGCGCTGGTCATGCTGACGGCTCTGGTCGCCTATCTGCTGCATCAGGCCATCAGCTTCTCGGCATCGATCCTGTTTGTGCCGGCCATCCTGGCAGCCGCCATTTTCGGCGGCATTGTTCCGTCCCTGGTCGCGGCCCTGGCCGCCCTGATCGCCAGCTCCTACCTGTTCTATGAACCCTTCACCATTCCCGTCACCGACCCGCAGGAATATGCCGACCTCGCTGTGTTTGCCGGCGTCGCCGTGGTTTCAAGCCAACTGGCTGATTTCGCCCGCCGTGCCGCCAGCGCCTCGCGTGAGCGGGAGGCAACCATCAAATACCTTCTCGCCTTCAATCGCCGCATCGGCGCCGTCGTCGACCCGACCGAGACGCCGCGTGTTCTGGCGGAGGAACTGAGCACCGGCATCGGCAGTGCGCTGTCACTCTATGCCGAACAGCAGGGTGGACTGGTGCGGATCGCCGAAGCAGGCGCCTTTGGCGATACCAGCCCGGATGCCGGGGTGCAGGAAATCTGGCGACGGGTTCATTCCGGCGCCGAGGATGACGATCTGCATTACACCCTGCGCAGCGGCGGCGTGCCGCTGGGTCTGGTGCGGCTGGCCGCGGCGCCGACAACCAATCTGGATCCCCTGACGATTGCGGCGATGATGGAGCAGGCCGGTTCGGCGCTGGCGCGCATGCGGCTGGCCCTGTCGGTGGAAGAAACCCGGGTGCTGGCGAAAGCGGAAGACCTGCGCGAAGCCGTTCTGGGCTCGATCAGCCACGATCTGCACACGCCGCTGGCTTCCATCCTCGGCTCGGTGACGACACTGGAGAAATTCGGCCCGCTCTGCGACGACGCCACCCGCGCCGAACTGCAATCCACCATTCGCGAGGAGGCCGAACGCCTGGAGCGTTATATTCGCCGCATGCTCGACCTCACCCGTATCCGGGCCGGTCGGCTGACCCCGCATGTAGAGGCGGTGGATGTTGCCGACATCGCCAATGCGGCGCTCCGCCAGGCGCAGAAAGCCCTGGTGCGGCACAGCGTCGAGTCCAGCGGCCTGCTGGAATTGCCGATGGTCGAGACCGATCCTGTCCTGATCGAGCAGGCGCTGGTGAATATCCTCGAGAATGCGGCGAAATATTCCCGACCCGGCTCGCCGATCCATGTGCGCGGCGCCCTGCAGGGTGACCGGGTGGTGCTGAGCGTGCAGGATGCCGGCATCGGCCTGCAGCATCACGAGATCGAGCGCGTTTTCGCGCCGTTCTATCGCACCGATGCCGCATCGGGCCATGTTGCCGGCAACGGACTGGGGCTGATGGTCAGCCGCGCTTTCGTGGAAGCGGCGGGCTGCGAAATCTGGGCGGAAAGCCGGGGCGCCGATGAAGGCGCCATCTTCCATATTGGCATGCCGCCTGCCAAAACTCTGACGCTTGCCGATGAAGGGGAAGCCGCATGACGGATCCGCGCAGAATTCTTATTGTCGATGACGAAACCCAGATCCGGCGTTTTTTGCGCACGGCGCTGGCGCTGCATGATTTCGATGTGATCGAGGCCGCCAGCGGCGCCGAGGCGCTGGAACTGCTGGCCAAGACGGATGTCAGCCTGGTGGTGCTGGACATGCAACTGGGCGACCAGGACGGTCTGGACGTGCTGCGCCGCCTGCGCGAATGGAGCTGGCTGCCGGTCATTGTGCTGACCGTGCGCAACCGCGAGATGGACAAGGTGCGCGCCTTCGAATGCGGCGCCGACGACTACCTGACCAAGCCGTTCAGCATCGCCGAATTCCTCGCTCGCCTGAATGCCGTGTTGCGCCGTGCCCCGGCCACGGCCGACGAGCCGGTTCTGGAGGTCGGCGGCCTGGCCGTCGATCTGGCGCGTCGCCGCGTGGTGGTGGAGGGCGCCGAGGTCAAGCTGACGCCGAAGCAGTATGGCCTGTTGCAGCATCTGGCCCGCCATCCCGGCAAGGTGGTCACGCATGAGCAGCTGCTGCGCGAGGTCTGGGGCGACGAGCATGCCGAGGATGTGCACTATCTTCGCATTTTCATGCGCAAGCTGCGCCAGCGTATCGAGCGCGATCCGGCCCATCCAACCTACATCCAGACCGAGCTGGGTGTCGGTTACCGGCTGCTGGCCCCCGATCAACTGGAGACGGCGGTTTCCTGACCCGGATTAAAACGTATTGAACAGGCTGGCAGCGACCGGCCGGGGCTTGCGCGGACCGGGGTGAGGGCGATTTAGTACGGATAATCGTCCCACAGGAAACGCGCAAAAAAAGCCATGTCCGAGAATCTGTACAGCCTGATTCGTGCCCGGGTGACCGACCCGGCCAAGACCTTTATGGAAACCGGCGAGGGCCGGATCTTCAGCTATGCCGATACCTTTGCGCTGGCCGCAAGGATCGCCAACACGCTGACCGCGCTGGGTCTGCAGCCGGGCGACCGCGTGGCCGTGCAGGTCGACAAGTCGGCCGAAGCGCTGATCCTGTATCTGGGCGTGGTGGCGGCCGGTGGCGTCTATCTGCCGCTCAATGTCGGCTACACGCTGACCGAGCTGGAATACTTCATCGGCGATGCCGAGCCGCGCATCGTCGTCTGTCGTCCGTCCGCCGAAAAGGAACTGGCACCGCTGGCCTCGAGGCTCGGGGTCGCCCATTGCCTGACCCTGGGCGGCAAGGGCGACGGCAGCCTGATGGACAAGGCCAATGCCGCGTCGGCCGACTTCACGCCGGTGCCGCGCAAGGCCGACGACCTGGCGGCCATCCTCTACACCTCGGGCACCACCGGCCGTTCGAAAGGCGCGATGCTCAGCCATCGCAACCTGTTCTCCAATGCCGCGACGCTGGTGGACTACTGGCGCTTCACGGCGAAGGATGTGCTGCTGCATGCTCTGCCGATCTTCCATACGCACGGACTTTTTGTCGCCAGCAATGTGATCCTGCTGTCCGGCGCCTCGATGATCTTCCTGTCGAAGTTCGATGGTGACGAGGTGATCCGCCAGCTGCCGCGCGCCACCAGCATGATGGGGGTGCCGACCTTCTATGTGCGCCTGCTGCAGAGCCCGGCGCTGACGAAAGATCTGGTCCGGCATATCCGCCTGTTCGTCTCGGGCTCGGCGCCGCTGCTGGCCGATACGCATCGCGAATGGGAGGCCCGCACCGGCCACCGCATCCTCGAGCGCTACGGCATGACCGAGACCAACATGAACACCTCCAACCCCTACGATGGCGAACGCATCGCCGGCACGGTGGGTTTCCCGCTGCCCGGCGTGGAGGCGCGCATCGCCGATCCGGAAACTGGCAAGCTGCTCGGCCGCGACGAGATCGGCATGATCGAGGTGAAGGGTCCGAATGTGTTCCAGGGCTACTGGCGCATGCCGGAAAAGACCGCGGCCGAGTTCAAGGCCGACGGCTTCTTCATCACCGGCGATCTCGGCAAGATCGACGCGCGCGGTTATGTGCATATCGTTGGCCGCGGCAAGGACCTGATCATTTCCGGCGGCTACAATGTTTATCCGAAGGAAGTCGAAACCGAACTGGATGCCATGCCGGGCGTGATCGAATCGGCCGTGATCGGCTTGCAGCATCCCGATTTCGGCGAAGGCGTCACAGCGGTGATCGTGGCAGAAAAAGGCCACAAGCTGGACGAAGCCGGCGTGCTGAAGGCACTGGATGGCCGGCTGGCCAAGTTCAAGCTGCCCAAGCGCGTGTTTTTCGTCGACGACCTGCCGCGCAACACCATGGGCAAGGTGCAGAAGAACCTGCTGCGCGACCAGTATAAGGGTCTCTACGGCGCCTAAGGTGGTATGCGTTCTGCGTTGATTTAGGGCGCAAACCGGACGAAAATCAATTCCGGTGGCGGTTGGCCGCCGGAAAGCGGGCCTGTCGCCGTGCAGTTTCGGAAATTGCTTGACGGTATAACGATCCGGGCGCAGGTCGCGCTGGCGACGGCAACGCTTGCCCTGCTGCTTGTGCTGGGTGCGACGATCAGCGCGGCCTGGCTTGGTCGCGGCCTGGTTTCCACGATGGTGCGCAGCGAACTCACCGAACTGGCGGTGGTGCTGGCCGGACGGCTCGATCTCGGCATGGCCGAGCGGTATCGCGAGATCGGCACCATCGCCGATCTCGATGTTCTGCGAAATGTCTGGGAGAACGATCCCGCTGCCCTGCAGAACATCCTCGACCGCCTGCAGCAGAGTTTTCCCGATTATGCCTGGATCGGCTTCGCCCGCACGGATGGCACCGTGGTGGCGGCCACCAAGGATATGCTGGTCGGGCAATCCGTGGCCCAGCGCCCCTGGTTCACCAGTGGTCTCGTCAAGCCTTTCGTCGGCGATGTGCATGAAGCGTTGCTGCTGGCGAAGCTGCTGGGCCCGCGTACCGATGCCGAACCCTTCCGCTTTGTCGATGTCGCCTATCCGGTGCGTAACGCCACCGGTGACGTCATCGGCGTGCTGGGCGCGCATTTAAGCTGGGACTGGGCAACGGATGTGCGCCGCTCGCTGCTGACGGCGGAAAGTCAATTTGCCGCGGCCGATGTCAGCATCCTGGATGAGAGGGGCAAGGTTCTGCTCGGCCGGCAGCTCAATACAATGACGCTGACCCCCGAGCAGCTTGCCATGATCCGCACCACGCCGTCGGGCTCGGGGCTGGCCTATGGTTCGGATGCCGATCAATGGCTGACCGGCTACGCTGTTGGTCGTGGGTATCGCGATTATCCCGGCCTTGGCTGGCTGGTGGTGGCGCGACTGCCAACCGATGTGGCCAATGCTCCTGTTCGTAGCCTGGTGAGCTCGATCCTTGTTACGGGCATCGTCCTGAGCATTATCGGCCTGTTCTTCGCCTGGTGGATGGCTGGCCGTCTGACCCGGCCGATTCATGAAATCACCCGGGAGGCCGACAGGATCGGCCGCGATGCAGGCGTCCATACCCTGCCGCGCGTCGGCGGGGCGCTTGAAGTGGTGCATCTGTCGCAGGCGCTGCGTTCGCTGCTGCGCCGCGTGGGGCAGGCCGAGCAGCAGCGTGCAGCGGCCGAACGCGATGCCGAAAGCCATGCGGCCGAGACGCGCGAGCTGTCGCTCGATATCGAGCGCCTGCGCCTGCTGGCCGAGACCGACCCGCTGACCGGCCTGCTGAATCGCCGCGCCTTCCTGTCGGCTGCCGAGCGCCAGGTGGCCTTCGTCCGCCGTTACGGGCGCAACCTCGCCATCGTCGTGGCCGACATCGACCATTTCAAGAAAGTCAACGATACCTACGGGCATGCGGCCGGCGACGCAGCGATCCGCGAAGTTGCCACCAAGCTGCAGGCGGCAGCCCGCGACACCGATCTGGTTGCACGCTTCGGTGGCGAGGAATTTGTCATTCTGCTGATGGAGAGCGATGTGGCCGCGGCTGCGGCCTATGCCGAGCGCGCCCGCAGCATGATCGAGAGCACGCAGGTGCAGGTCGATGGGAACCAGTCGCTGTCGCTGACCATCAGTCTCGGCTGCACGGTGCTGCGCGAAGAAGACCGCGATGTGCAGGATGCGATTGACCGGGCCGATGGCGCGCTCTATGCCGCCAAGTCATCGGGCCGCAACCGCGTGCGGGTGTCGCTGGCTGCCCTGCCGTCTGCGGCCACCGGAGACTGAGCGTGGTTCTGCTCCTGCGTCTGGCGACCGGCTTTGTGGCGATGGCATTTGCCACCGCTGCGTTTGCCCAGCCGGCGCCCAAGAACTTTGACGGCATCGCACCCGAAGCCGCCACCGGCCGCACGGAAAAGCCGGCGGTGCGTGCCAGCCAGTATATGACGGCCGCTGCCAATCCTCATGCTGCCGAAGCGGGTGCGGCTATCCTGGCCAGGGGCGGCTCGGCGGTCGACGCCGCGATTGCCACGGCGCTGGTGCTCAATCTGGTCGAGCCGCAATCGGCGGGCATCGGCGGCGGCGGTTTCATGGTGATCTGGGATGCTGCGCAGAAAAAACTGCGCAGCTTCGATGGCCGCGAGACGGCGCCGGCAGGAGTCGACCGGCGGCTGTTTTACGATGCGGCCGGCGATCGCAAACGCTTTATGGATGTCGTGGTTGGCGGCGCCTCGGTAGGCGTGCCGGGCATGCTGCGGCTGTTTGAGCAGGTGCACGGCGAATACGGAAAGCTGCCCTGGGCCGATCTGTTCCAGCCGGCCATCGCGCTGGCGGAAGCCGGTTTTCCGGTTTCGCCAAGGCTCTACGAGCTGCTGCGGCAGAATACCAGTTTCCAGAACTCTCTCCAGGCGCGCGACCTGTTCTATCGGCCGGACGGCAATCCGAAGCCGGTCGGCAGCCTGCTGGTCAACCCGCCGCTGGCCGAAACCTTCCGGCGCATCGCCCGCGAGGGCGCACAGACTTTCTATACCGGCGAGATCGCCGCCGATATTGTGGCGGCCGTACGGACTGCTCCGGGCAATCCCGGCGGCATGACACTGGAGGATCTGTCCGGCTACCGCGCCAAGGAGCGCGACCCGGTCTGCGCGCCCTATCGGGTCTACCGGGTCTGCACCATGCCGCCGCCATCCTCCAGTGTGAACATGCTGCAGGCGCTGGGCATCCTTGGGCATTTCGACCTGTCGCAGCTGGCGCCGTTGTCACCCGACGCCGTGCATCTGGTGGCGCAGGCCGAACGGCTCGCCTATGCCGACCGCGACCTCTATGTGGGCGACCCGGATTTCGTGCAGATGCCACTCAGCGGGATGACCGAGCGCGGCTACATTGCCGGCCGTGCCCGGCTGCTGGATCCGCAGCGGGGCAGTGTCGATCCTGCCGCAGCGGGCAATCCGCCGACACGCCATGGCCTGCTGTTCGGTCGTGACAATGCCATCGAACTGCCGTCCACAACCCATGTCTCTACAGTGGATGCCCAGCGCAATGCTGTGGCGATGACGGTGACGATCGAGAATGTCTTCGGTTCACGCCAGATGGTGCGTGGTTTCATCCTCAACAATCAGCTGACCGATTTCTCCGCTGATGCGGAAGAGAATGGCCGCCCGGTCGCCAACCGCATCGAGCCGGGCAAGCGACCGCGCAGTTCGATGGCGCCAACCATCGTGTTCAATGCTGATGGTTCGCTGCGACTGGTGGTCGGCTCGCCGGGTGGCAGCCGCATCCTCGGCTATGTCGCGCAAACCGTGATCGGTGTGCTGGACTGGAATCTGGATATCCAGCAGGCGATCAGCCTGCCGCATTACCTGGACCGTAATGTCGGCCTGGAACTGGAAAAGGATACGGCGGCAGCCGGCCTTGCCGATGCCATGCGCCAACGGGGCCACAAGGTGACGCTGGGCGAGTTGAACAGTGGCCTGCAGGGAATCGAAGTGCGGCCCGATGGCCTGATCGGTGGCGCCGACCCGCGCCGCGAAGGAATCGCAGTCGGTCGTTAGATCAGATCATCGTCCGGTAGGCGCGCGGCGCCACGCCGAAGCGGTCGCGGAAGCTGCGGCTGAAATGCGTGGACGAATTGAAGCCCCAGGCAAAGGCAATGTCGGTGATCGAGCGATGCCGCAGCGCGCCGTTGGACAGGTCCTGGCGCACGCGTTCCAGCCGGCTGTTCCAGATATAGCTGTTCAGGGTTTCGTCTTCGCGGGCAAAGAGCTTGTGCAGGTTGCGCTTGCTGCAGCCCACGGCCTCGGCGATGCGTTCGATCGACAGCATCGGGTCCTGCAGGTTGGCGGCGACAAAGGCTTTCACCCGGTCGCGGGTGGTTTCCTGCAGCGCTTCTTCAGTGGGCCGGCCTTGCCGGTCCAGCATGGTGAGCCGCACGAGGTTCGACATCGTGTCGGCGAATTCCCAGCCGTTATTCGGTCCGGTGAGGGTGGGCAGTTCGGCAAAGGCCGAGGACAGCAGGTCGAAGACCAGGCGGCTGACGCCGCTGCGGCCGGAAAAGCGCTGAACCGACATCTCATCAAGATTGACGCCCACGCGGGTCAGGCGGTCCCGTGGCAGCAGCAGGGCCAGCTGGTTGATCGGTTCGGGGTTCGACACGATATAGGTCTTGGTCGTGTCATACATGCTCCACTCGCCGGGCGTCAGCACCAGCTTGCGGCCATTCTGCTCAAAGCGGCCGGCGCCTTCGATCTGGGCGACAATCTTTACGTAGCCGCGGTCATCATGGCGGATCAGGTTCGGCGTACGGACCACGCGATGGCGGCCGGCGACGATGCGGCACAGCTTCATGCCGCCGATATCGCCGAGTTCCAGTCGCCCGTCGAACGTCTGATCGCCAAAAGTATCGGATTGCAGGTGGCCGATATGCCGCCCGACGAAATCGCCCCACAGCGCCAGCCTGTCGGCCGGCGCGACCTGCGATGTGGAAACCACCGCGATGGCGCTCACTGTCCTCCCCTTCGTTGGACTTCCAACTTTCTGCCAGTTTAACCCTGAAGGCCGTGCGGCGTTAAGACGGAAAGCACGCGGATCGCAATAATCGCATGATCCGTTGATTCATTTGGGTGATCGGCAGTTTGCTGCATCGCAGCACGGAGCGTGGGCACCAGAGGCGGTTCACTCTGGGATAAAATCAGGTTCCTTCTCAGGCAAGATATGCGCCGGGGCCGCGCGTAGTCTCGCGGCACGGTCGGCATGCTGGTGTTCAGCATGACGGCACGACAGGTGACCGGGTGTCTGCCGCTGGCGACGCCGGACATCGCTAGGGAGGAATAAATGACCAAAAACAAAATCCGCCTGCTGGCGGCGACGATGGCTGTTGGCCTGCTCGGCGCGGTTTTCCAGCCGGCGCTTGCGCAGGACAAGATCAAGATCGGTTATGCGATTTCCAAGACCGGCCCGAATGCCGGCGGTGCGAATATCACGCAGATTCCGAACTATCAGCTCTGGGTCAAGGAACTGAATGACAAGGGCGGCCTGATGGTCGGCGGCAAGCGCGTGCCGGTGGAAGTGATCGAATACGACGATCGCTCCAATTCCGAAGAAGCCGTGCGCGCAGTCGAACGCCTGATCACCCAGGACAAGGTGGATCTGCTGTTGCCGCCCTGGGGTACCGGCCTGAACCTGGCGGTCGGCCCAGTCTTCAACAAATACGGCTATCCGCAGTTGACCTTCAGCGCCGTCACCGATCGCGCCGTCGAACTGGCCAAGCGCTGGCCGAACAGCTTCTGGTTCCTCGGCACCAGCGTGCAGTATATCGACGCCCTGGTCGAACTGCTGGCCAAGCAGCAGAAGGATGGCAAAATCAACAGCAACATCGCCATGCTGAGCGTGGCCGATGGTTTCGGCATCGACCTGTCGAAGGCGGCTCGTGACGGCTTCACCAAGGCCGGCTTCAAACTGGTGGTCGACAAGAGCTATCCGGTCGGCACCCAGGACATGTCGCCGCTGATCAGCGAAGCCCAGCGCTCGGGGGCCGATACCTTCATCGCCTTCAGCTATCCGCCGGATACGGTGGCGCTGAACGACCAGGCCAAGGTCGCCAGCTATGCGCCGAAGGTGATGTTCACCGGCGTGGGTACGGCTTTCCCGCTGTTCCCGCAGCGCTTTGGCGCCAATGCCGAAGGCATCATGACGCTGGGTGGCTGGGATCCGAAGAACCAGGGCACCATGGAGTATCGCAAGAAGCATGTCGCCATGCATAACCGCGATCCGGACTACTGGGGCAGCCAGCTCGGCTATGTGTCGCTGCAGATGCTGGAGCAGGCAGTCGAACGCGTCGGCAAGATCGACCGTGAGGCGATCATCAAGGAACTGCAGACCGGCACCTTCGACACCGTGCTGGGCAAGTTCAAGCTGGTCGACAACATGCCGCCGAAGGGGACTTTTGCCTATATAGGCCAGTGGCAGAACGGCGTCTTCACCGGCGTGGCGCCGGCGGGCCCGGGCACCAGCCCGATGGTCATGCCGAAAGCACCCTGGAAGTGATCTGAGCGGGCGCGGCGGTTCATGCCGCCGCGCCTGATTTTCTGCGTTTAAAGGTTACAGTCCATGTTTGTTGAGGCCCTGCTGACGGGTATTACGCTCGGCGGCATGTATGCGCTGGTGGCCATGGGGCTGACGCTCCAGTACGGCGTCGCGCGCATCATGAATCTGTCTTACGGCGAAATCCTGGTCGCCGCATCCTTTGCCGTCTTCTGGCTGTTCACGGCGGCCGGCCTCAATCCTCTACTCGGCCTGTTCATCATTGTGCCGCTGGCGCTGGGCGTCAGTTGGCTGATCTACCGTATCCTGCTGGTGCCGCTGGTGCGTCGGGCCAAGACCCGCGATGCGCTGGAGGTCGACAGTATCCTCGCCACCTTCGGCCTGCTGTTCGTGGTGCAGGGCGTCATGCTCGTACTCTTCGGCGGTGCCTATTACAGCTATTCCTTCCTGGCCATTCCAGTGAATGTCTTCGGCGTCACCATTGCCGCCAACCGTCTGCTGGCACTCGGCTTTGCTGCCGTGATCGGCCTCGCGCTCTATCTGGCGATGACCCGCACCCGGGCCGGTACGGCCCTGCGGGCCGTGGCGGTCGATCCGGTGGCCGCCCAGCTGGTTGCCATCGATGTCCGCATGGCTGCTGCCATCGCCTTTGCTGTGGGCGGTGCCCTGGTGGCGGCTGGTGGTGTGCTGGTTTCGATGTTCCTGACCTTCAATGCCAATATCGGCGTGGTCTTCACCATGAAAGCGCTGATCATCGTCATCATGGGTGGAGTAGGGAATATGCTGGGCGCATTGGTCGCCGGCCTGATCCTTGGTCTCACTGAAACTTTCGTCGCCACCTGGATCGATCCGGGACTGACGCTCGCCGCCACCTACGCGATCTTCCTGCTCGTCCTGCTGGTGCGCCCGCAGGGCCTGTTCGGCCGGAGCAACCGGTGATGCAGTCGCTGTCCGTCCGCATCATCGGGGCGATTGCCGTCATCGCTCTGCTGGCCTGCGTGCCGCTGGTGGCCGATGGCTACCGGCTGTCCCTGGCCATCAGCATTCTGAACTACACGGTGCTGGCCACCGCCTGGGCGCTGTTCTCGGGCCCCACACGCTATGTCTCGCTGGCCACGGTCGCCTTCTTCGGCATCGGGGCCTATACCGTGGCGGTTCTGGGCGAAGTTCTGGCCTGGCCGCTGGTGCTGCTGATCGCCCTGGCCATTGGTGTCTTGCTGGCCCTGGCCGTTGGTTTCGCCACGCTGCGGCTGTCCGGTGTCTATTTTGTCATCTTCACCTTCGGCCTAGCCGAACTGGTGCGCCAGCTGGTGACCTGGTTCGAGGTCAACAAGACCCGCACGCTTGGCCGCTATGTCTTTGTCGACATCACCACCAACCAGATTTATTGGCAGCTTCTGGCCCTGGCGGGGCTGGTTTTCCTGGCTGGAATCCTGATCCGGCGGTCGCGGCTGGGGCTTGCCCTGCGCGTGATCGGTGACGACGAAATGGTCGCCCGTCATGTCGGCATCAACACCACGATGGCGAAAGTCTCGCTCTTCGTGCTCAGCGCCGCGTTCATGACGCTGGCGGGGGCGGTGATGGCGCCGCGCTGGACCTATATCGATCCGGCCATCGCCTTCAATCCGGTGACGTCTTTCCAAGTGCTGATCATGGCGCTGCTGGGTGGTGTGCACCGGCTGTATGGCCCGCTGTTGGGTGTCATTCCGCTCAGCCTGCTGTTCGAATTCCTGCTGGCCAACTTCCCGAATCATTTCAGCATCCTGATCGGTCTGGCCTTCATGCTGATCGTCTATGCGATCCCGAACGGCATTGCCGGCCTGCTGGAACAGGGGCGAGCCGGCATCCGCGGTTTCGGCAGGGGGAAGCGGCCATGACGCATCCCATTCCGCTGCTGGCCGTGCAGGGTCTGACCCGGCGCTTCGGCGGCCTGGTTGCCGTCGACAATGTCGATCTCACCGTCGGGCCGGGCGAGATTGTCGGCCTGCTGGGGCCGAATGGCTCTGGCAAGACCACCGTGCTGAATCTGATTTCCGGTGCCCTCAAGCCTGATGACGGCAGTGTTACGCTGCACGGCCATGCCATTCAGGGCTTGGCGCCATACAAGATTGCCCGACGAGGCGTGGCGCGCACCTTCCAGCTGGTCCGCGTGCTGGGTTCGATGACCTGCCGCGAGAATGTGCTGGCCGGGCTGGCCTTCGGCACGCGCAGCGCCTGGGGCACCGAGGCCGCGCGGAGCGCTGACAGCCTGCTGGAACGCGTGGGCCTGAACGGTCGTGGCAACACCATGGTTTCGGAACTGACCTATATCGACCAGAAGCGGCTGGAGCTGGCGCGCGCTCTGGCCTTACAGCCCAAACTGCTGTTGCTCGACGAGTGGCTCGCCGGCCTCAACCCCACGGAACTGCTGCAGGGCATAGAACTGGTTCGCGCGTTGCGTGGCGACGGTATCGCCATCCTGATGGTCGAACATGTCATGGATGCGATCCGCTCGCTCTGCGACCGTTGCGTGGTCATGAATACCGGCCGCAAGATCGCCGAAGGGACGGCGGCCGGCGTGCTGGCCGAGCCCGAAGTCATCCGTGCCTATCTGGGGGACAGCGATGCTTGAGGTCGCCGATCTGTCCGTCTCCTATGGCAAGCATCGTGCCGTCGACAATGTCGCGCTCAGCGTCGCGACCTCCGAGATCGTCGTTATCCTGGGCGCCAATGGCAGTGGCAAGACCTCGCTGCTGAAGGCGATCGCCGCGATCCAGCCCGCTGCGCCGGGCGCCCGCGTCATGCTATCGGGTCGCGACCTGACCAGATTACCGGCCCATGACATCGTCGAGGCCGGCCTGGCGCTGGTGCCCGAAGGCCGGGGCATTTTCGGCGATCTGACCGTGCGCGAGAATCTCATGCTGGGTGCCTATGCCCGGCGCGCCCGGGCGGGTGAGGCGGCCAATCTGGAGCGCGTGCTGATGCTGTTTCCGCGTCTGGCCGAGCGTATGACGCAGGCGGCGCGGACCATGAGCGGCGGCGAACAGCAGATGGTGGCGATTGGCCGGGCCCTGATGTCGGCGCCCGATATTCTGTTGCTGGACGAGCCTTCGCTCGGTCTTTCTCCGCTGATGTGCGGCGAGTTGTTCAGCGCGCTGACCCGCATCCAGCAGGCCGGAATCGGTGTGCTGCTGGTCGAGCAGAATGCCAAACGCAGTTTGGCCATCGCTGATCGCGGCTACCTGATCGAGAACGGCCGCATTGTCGGCCAGGGCAGTGCGACGGCACTGCAGAACGATCCCGCAGTGCAGAACGCCTATCTGGGGGCTGCGCGGGCGGTTCCCTGATTGTACGCTTTTACGAAACGGAGATTGCAGCATGTTCCAGATCGATCTGCTGATTGACGGCAAGACAGTTCCAGCCGCCAAGGGGCGCACCTTCGAACGGCATAATCCTCTGAACGGCAGTGTGGCCAGCCGGGCCGCCGCCGCCGATGTTGCGGATGCGATTGCGGCTGCCGATGCCGCAGCAAAAGCCTTTCCGGCCTGGTCCGCGCTGGGGCCGAATGCGCGGCGCAGCCTGCTGCTGAAGGCCGCCGATGCGCTGGTGGCGCGGACGCCCGACTTCATCGCCTGCATGGCGGCCGAAATCGGCGCCACCGGGGGCTGGGCCGGGTTCAACGTGCATCTGGCGGCCGGCATGCTGCGCGAGGCCGCCGCCATGACCACCCAGATTGGCGGCGAAGTCATTCCGTCTGACAAGCCGGGCTGCATCGCGATGGCGACGCGGCAGGCGGCCGGTGTTGTACTCGGCATCGCGCCGTGGAATGCACCGGTGATCCTCGGTACGCGCGCCCTGGCCCTGCCACTGGCCTGCGGCAATACCGTCGTGCTGAAAGCGTCAGAAATCTGCCCGGGCACGCATCGCCTGATCGCCGAATGCCTGGTCGATGCCGGATTCCCGGCCGGCGTGATCAATGTGGTGACCAATGCGCCGGCCGATGCCGGCGCGATTGTCGAGGCGCTGATCGCTCATCCGGCGGTGCGTCGCGTCAATTTCACCGGCTCGACCAAGGTGGGCCGTATCATCGCCCAGACGGCGGCGCGCTACCTCAAGCCGGTGCTGCTGGAGTTGGGCGGCAAGGCGCCGATGCTGGTGCTCGACGATGCCGATCTCGACGAGGCGGTGAAGGCAGCCGCCTTCGGGGCCTTTATGAACCAGGGCCAGATCTGCATGTCGACCGAACGCCTGGTGGTCGATGAGAAGATTGCCGATGATTTTGTGGCCAAGTTCGCTGCCAAAGCCGCCACCCTGGTCGCCGGCGATCCACATAAGGGCAATACGCCGCTCGGCGCTGTAGTAAGCGTCGAAGCGGTGAAGCGCGTACAGGACCTGATCGCCGATGCCACGGCGAAAGGCGCCCGTATGGTGGCCGGTGGCCGCGCCGAAGGCGCGATCATGGATGCTGCCGTGCTGGATCACGTGACGCCCGACATGAGCATCTATCACGAGGAATCCTTCGGCCCGGTGGTCTGTGTGGTGCGCACCAGGGGCGACGACGCGGCTATCCAGGTTGCCAATGATACCGAATACGGCCTTGCCGCGGCTGTCTTCAGCCGCGACGTTGCCCGGGCGATGGGCGTGGCCAGGCGCATTCAAAGCGGTATCTGCCATGTCAACGGCCCCACCGTGCATGACGAGGCGCAGATGCCGTTCGGCGGCATGAAGGCCTCCGGCTATGGTCGCTTTGGTGGCAAGGCCGGGGTGGAGGAATTCACCGATCTGCGCTGGATCACCATCGAGACCCAGCCCGGCCATTATCCGATCTGAGGCCGGCAGCCATGGGCATGATGGACGGCAAGATCTGTATCGTAACCGGTGCGGCCGGCAGCATTGGCCTGGCCAGTGCAAAGGATTTTCTACGTGAAGGCGCCCGCGTCATGCTGGTCGACCGCGAGGCGGCGGCGCTGGACAAGGCGGTGGCTGCTCTGGGCGCGCCGGCGGATCGTGTGGCGACCTGTGCGGCCGATGTGGCTGACAGCGCAGCGACGCAGGGGTATATCGGCGCGACCGTGCAGCGCTGGGGGAAAATCGACGTGCTGTTCAGCAATGCCGGAATCAGCGGCGTGATCAGGCCGGTGACGGATTATCCGGAAGATGTGTTCGATGCGGTAATGGCCGTGAACGTACGGGCCTCGTTTCTGGCCTGCAAATACGGCTTGCCGCAGATGAATGACGGCGGCAGTATCCTGATCACCGCCAGCGTGGTCGGCGTGACCAGCGATCCCGGCATCTGTGCCTATGCCACATCCAAACATGCGGTGATCGGCTTGATGCGCACGGTGGCCAAGGAGGCCGCACCGCGCCGCATCCGGTGCAACGTGATTGCGCCGGGGCCGATTGACAACGGCTTCCAGCTCGATATCGAGAAGGGCATCACCGCAGCGACTGGTCGCGACGGCACCAAGCTGCTGGACAGCATCATTCCGCTTGGCCGCCACGGGCAGGCTGAAGAGATTGCTCGCGCCGTGATGTTCCTCGCCTCCGACCAGAGCAGCTTCACCACCGGCAGCGTGCTGATGGCGGATGGCGGAATGCATATCTGAATTTCAACCCCGCAAGACAGGATTGCCCCATGCCCGAACTTGCCACTACCGAATTCTGGAAAGACCTCAAGCCGATCGCCAAGGTGTTTCAACCCGATGCGTTGCCCGAGGTCTATACAAAGAACGCCCCGACCGATGACGAGCGCCTCTATGTGCCCTTCACCGATACCGTGTCGTCCCGGCCGCTATGGATTTCGCCATCGCAGAACAAGTGGTGCGACATCCTGATGGCGAAAAGCGCCGGCCTGGTGAACCGGCATTACCACCCGCATGAGGTCTTTGCCTATACGATCTCGGGCAAATGGGGCTACCTGGAGCATGACTGGACGGCGACGGCGGGCGATTTTGTCTACGAGACGCCGGGCGAGGGCCATACGCTGGTGGCCTATGAACACAAGGATCCGATGAAGGTTTTCTTCACCGTGACCGGACCGCTGATCTGGCTGGACGAGAACGGCGGCTCTGTCGGCCATTTCGATGTGCACGACTATATCGCGCTCTGTCGTGACCACTACGAAAAGGTGGGGATCGGTGCGGCCTTCGTGGACACACTGTTCCGCTGAGCGTCGCGGCGAAGACTAACGCCGGGACTAGTCGTGCTGACCGGAAACGCTGCGCAGGATAGCGTCGGCCGGCTGAATTTTGACATTGGGGTTGTCGTCAATCTCGGCCAGTGTCTGCATCATGAAGCGGATGAGCTCGATAGCCGCAGGGGTCAGGCTGCGCCCGCGACGCTTCACGATGTAAAGTTCGCGCTCGATCTTGGGGCGGGTGAGGGGGCGGAATACCAGGGTCTTTGAGACGATCGGGCGGGCGACCAGTTCGGGGATTGTCGCGATTCCCATGCCGTTCTCGATCAGCGCGCCGAGCGCGAAGATGCTGCTGACCTCGCAGACCGGCGGTTCGAGCTGGGCTGAAACGCTCTTGTGCTGGTCCATGATCTCGCGCGAGGAGGCGCCCTGCGCCATGCTGACCAGCGGTTGCTTGCGCAGATCGGCCCAGGAGAGCGGACCGGCGATCTTCATCAGCGGGTGCTTTGCCGGGCAGACGACGCCGAAGCGGTCTTCCAGCAGGGCATGCGATTCCAGCGACTGCACCGGCTTCCAGACATGGGCGATGCCGAAGTCGATTTCTTCCTCCAGCACGCGACGGGCCAGATTTTCCGGGGTGTTGAGCAGCTTGATGTGGATGCCGGGATATTTCCGAGTCAGCGCCGCCACCGTCGGCGCCAGGATGCAGCACAGGAAGGAAGCCGACGCTGCCACCACCACAGTGCCCTTCTGCCGCTCGGCGATGGCGCTGAGATCCTGCAGGGCGCGCGACAGGTTATCCAGCAGCCGCTCTGCTGTCGGCAGGAAGGCGTTGGCGTGGGTGGTGAGCTGCACCGAGCGCGTCGAGCGGTCAAACAGCTTCAGCCGGATTTCCTGCTCCAGCTGCCGCACCGCGATGGTCAGCGCCGACTGCGACAGGCCCAGCTGGCTCGCCGCCCGGGTGAAGTTCTTCTCGCGGGCGACGGTGATAAAGGCGCGGAGCTGTTTGATCGTGATATTTTTCATAAATAAACCTCATCAATACATTACAATAATATAATTGTTATATTTCAATCTGTGTACTAGCGTTTTGCCGGACGCCCATTTTGCTTCGAGGGAAATGCAGGATCATGGCAGGCCGGGACCCGCAGCCGGACGCAGCGCCGCGCACCCTGTTCGACAAGATCTGGGCGAGGCATGTCATCCATGAGCAGGAGGGCGGGCCATCGCTGCTGTATGTCGATCGCCATATCGTCCATGACGGTTCGTTCCACGCCTTCGAGATGCTGCGGAACAAGCAGCTGAGCGTATTGCGGCCACGCCAGACCTTCGCCACCCCGGACCATTACGTCTCGACCCGGGGTGCCGCCTCACCGATCCAGCCAACGCCGGAAGTTGCCCGCATGCTCGGGATTTTCGAGCAGAACATGAAGGACAGCGGCGTCCGGACTTTCCCGCTGGGTGACCCGCGGCAGGGTATCGTGCATGTCGTGGGGCCGGAGCAGGGCATCACCCTGCCAGGCCTGCTGCTGGTCTGCGGCGACAGCCATACCTCCACCCATGGCGGCCTGGGGGCCTTTTCCTTCGGTATCGGCCAGTCGGAAAATGCCCATGTGCTGGCGACCCAGACGCTCTGGCAGCAGCGACCGCAGCGCATGCGCATCACCATAGACGGTGCGCTGGCGCCGTGGATTGCCTCCAAGGACCTGATCCTGGCCATCATCGGCAAGATCGGCACCGCCGGCGCCGTCGGCTATGTCGTCGAATATGCGGGCTCGGCCATCCGCGGCCTGTCGGTTGAGCAGCGGCTGACGGTCTGCAACATGTCGATCGAGGCGGGCGCACGCGCTGGCATGATCGCACCCGACGATACCGTCTATGACTACCTGCATGGCCGGCCCTACAGCCCATCCGAGGCCCTGTGGGATCATGCGGTCGATTACTGGCGCACGCTGCCGACCGATGATGGCGCGGTGTTCGACCGCGAGGTCACGCTGGATGCGGCCTCGATCGCGCCGATGGTGACCTGGGGCACCACGCCCGAAGACGTACTGCCGATCGATGGCATTGTTCCTGATCCTGCTGCCGAAACCGATACGGCCCGGCGCGACCATATCAGGACGAGCCTCGACTATATGGGCCTGACGCCAGGAGAGAGATTGACGGATATCCCGATCGATGTGGTTTTCATTGGTTCCTGTACCAATGGCCGCATCGAGGATCTGCGCAGCGCGGCTCACATCCTGAAGGGCAGCAATGTCACCGTGCCGATGATCGTGGTGCCCGGCTCGGGTCTGGTGAAGGCACAGGCCGAGGCGGAGGGGCTGGACCAGGTCTTTCGCAATGCCGGCGCCGAATGGCGCGAACCGGGCTGTTCCATGTGCGTGGGCATGAATGGCGATACCGTCGGCAAGGGCAAGCGCAGCGCTTCCACGTCCAATCGTAACTTCGCCGGCCGCCAGGGCGTGGGCGCGCGTACGCATCTGGTCAGCCCCGCCATGGCCGCCGCTGCCGCAATCACCGGCAAGCTGACCGATATCCGCCGGTTGGGGAAATAGGCATGGACCCGTTCACAAAGCTCACGGCTGTTGCCGTTCCCTATGACCAGGACAATGTCGACACCGATCAGATCATCCCGGCACGGTTCCTGAAATATCCGCGATCCGGAGGCTACGGCCAGTTCCTGTTCCATGACCTGCGTTTCAGCGAGTCGGGCGAACAGAAGCCCGATTTCGTACTGAATCAGCCCGCTTACGCAGCGGGCCGGATCATGATCGGGGGCAGCAATTTCGGCAGCGGCTCCTCGCGCGAGGGCGCGGTCTACGCCCTTTACGATTATGGCTTTCGCGCGGTGATTGCGCCCAGTTTTGGCCAGATCTTCCACAATAACTGCTTCAAGAACGGCGTTCTGCCGGTCCGCCTGCCGGTTCCGGTGGTGCGAGAGATCATGCAGCATGTGGAGCAGACGCCCGACGGCAGTCTGACGGTCGACCTTGAGCGGAATACCATCGCGCTGTCCGATAGCCGCGAGATCGCCTTCAAGGTCGACGCCTTCTGGCGTGAAGCGCTGCTGAAGGGTGTGGATGAAATCGGCCTGACCAAGAGCTATGCCGAGAAGATCGCGACTTTCGAAGCACAATACTTTTTGGATTTTTCGTGGATCAAGTAAACGGGATTCTATCTTCGCCGTGCCTGTGAAGATAGCTTATCCGACATTGGCCGCAGTTGCTGAAGCATTTGGAGAGACACATGGAAACATCGAACAAGACGGCGCGCGAACTCTTCGAAGCGGCCAAAGCCAATCCGACCCGCCGCCGTTTCGGTTTCGGTCGCAAGCCCGCATTGATCAATGTCGACCTGCAGAATGCCTATACCCGCGTTGGTGAATTCGCGACAGCCTACGAGACCGATCCGCGTCAGATCGAGCATGTGAACAGCCTGGCGCGTCTGTTTCGCGAGAAGGGTTGCCCCGTTGTCTGGACCTACGTGGCCTATATGGAATCGGGCGAAGACTGCGGCATCTGGGGCACCAGAACCAACACGCCGGATTCGCTGCAGAATATCAAGGTCGACTCGCGCCGCTCGCAATTCGACGAGCGCTGCGAGATCGATCATGTGCGCGACATCATCGTGAACAAGCGCATGGCCTCGGCTTTCTTCGAGACCAACCTGGGTTCGCTGTTCACCTTCCATAAGGTGGATACCGTGGTAGTGACCGGGGGGTCGACCTCGGGCTGTGTCCGCGCCACCGTCGTGGACAGCCTGTCGCGCAGCTTCCGCACCGTAGTGCCGGAGGAATGCGTATCCGACAAACATGAGAGTCCGCATTTCGCCAACCTGTATGACATGTCGATCAAGTATGCGGATGTCATTCCGGTCGCCGAGGCCCTCGCCTTCATGCAGCAGTACAAGCCCGACGAGAAATAAGGCGCACCGCCATGCTCCGCGATCCCGGTCTCTATGACTATCTGCCCTACAGCGAGACGCGCCCGAAAATACGCTGGCCCAATGGCGCCCGCGTGGCCTTCTGGGTGGCGCCGAATATCGAGTTCTATGAAATCGATCCGCCGGTGAATCCGTCGCGGTCCGCCTGGGGGCGGCCGAAACCGGATGTCTCCGGCTATTCCTATCGCGACTACGGCAACCGCAGCGGCTTCTGGCGCATGCTGGAGGCGATGACCAAGCACAATATCCGTGGCAGCGTTTCGCTGAACGTGGCGATGTGCCAGCACTGCCCCGAGATCATCGAGGAATGCTCGAAAGCCGGCTGGGAATTCTACAGCCACGGCACCTACAACACGCGCTACCTGATGAATATGAGCGAGGAGCAGGAGCGGGCGGTCATCCAGGACTCGATCGACACGATCCGCACCTACACGAACCAGAAACTCGATGGCTGGCTGGCGCCGGCGCTGACCTATACCGACCGCACGATGGAACTGGTGGCGGAAATGGGCCTCAGCTACGTCTGCGACCTGTTTCATGACGATCAGCCCTGCCCGCTGAAGGTCCGGAACGGCAAGCTGATCGCTCTGCCGTATTCGCTCGAGATGAACGATGTGATTGCCTACAACGTCAACCTGGTGAGTCCGCGTCACTATGGTGAAATCATCAAGGCCCAGTTCGACCGGCTGTATCAGGAGGGTGAGCAGTCGGGCACCGTGATGTGCATCCCGCTGCATCCTTACCTGGTCGGCTGGCCGTACCGGATCAAGGCTTTCGAGGAAGCGCTGGCCTATATCGCTGGCCATGACAAGGTGTGGTTCGCCACCGGCCGCGAGATCGCGCAGCATTTCATCGCAAACCACTACGACGACTTTGCCCGAGCTTCGCAGCCGGTGGGAGACGCGCCATGACCCTGCCGCCGGATTACCTCAAATACGAAAATCGCCGCTATGGCATGGACCACGACCGCTACGACTGGTCGATCCTGCCGCGACGCAAGCCGGTGGAATGGCCGGGCGGGGCCAGGGTGGCGCTGTTCATCCTGCCGGCGCTGGAATGGTTTCCGCTGAACATGTCGAACAAGCCCTTCGCGCCTCCTGGCGCGATGGCGACGGCTTATCCGGACCTGCGCCACTATACGCTGCGCGACTACGGCAACCGCGTCGGCATTTACCGGCTGATGCAGGTGCTGGACCAGCGCAAGCTGAAAGCCACCGCCGCGATCAACGCGGCTGTAGCCGTACGCTATCCCCCGCTGGTCAAGGATATTCTGAAGCGGGACTGGGAAATCATCGCTCATGGTGTGGATATGGACCATCTGCATCATGGCGGCCTAGACCCGGCTGTAGAGGCCGGTCATGTCGACGCGGCGCTGAAGGTGATCGGCGAGGCGACGGGCAAGGCATCGCGCGGCTGGCTGTCGCCGGCCAAGTCCGAATCCTTTGCTACCCCCGATCTGCTGAGCGCCCGCAAGGTCGAGTATGTCTGCGACTGGGACAATGATGACATGCCCTATGCCATGAAGACGGCGTCGGGGCCGCTTTACTGCATGCCGCATTCCCCGGACGTGGATGATTTCAGTATTCTGATCAAGAACCACCACACCGAACGGGAATTCACCGAGCAGGTGATCGACCAGTTCGACGTCCTCTACGAGGAGGCGGTAAAGCAGGGTGGGCGCATCATGTCGATCGCCCTGCGCCCCTGGGTGATCGGCCAGCCATATCGCATCGCCGCCCTCGAAGCGGCACTGGACCACATCCTGAAACATAAAGGCGTGTGGGCGGCGACCGGTTCGGAAATCCTCGACGTCTGGAAAGCGCAGCAGTGATGCACGACGGGATCTGAGCCATGGACTTTACTGTCCCCTAGGCTCAGACCCTGATCCTGGAGACGGTCGACCGCTTCATGGCACGGAATTTTCTGCCGTCTGACAAATCTGCGGGATGAGATGGCGGAGAGGGTGACCGTAGAACGGATTAGGTTAAGTACTTGATATTTATGCGGCTGCCTGCCGCTCCGCTGCGTTGATACCCCCAGCCGTACCCCCATTATTTTTTACTTCATGCGGCATCTTCCGCTTGGGGGTATCGGACCCGACGCGCGGCAGGCTGCGCATATAGGCCATCACCTCGGACAGCCACCAGCCTACGGCGTGCTCGCCCAGATTGACAGCCTGCGGGAAGGGCAGAGGGGCGCCGGGAGCCTGCAGGGCGGGGCGGGGATCGTTGGCCATCTTGCGGTAGATGCTGGACCGGCCGAAGCTGGTAATGCGCATCAACTCCGGCAGCCGAATGATGCGGTCCACCTCATCGTCCTGGTCGGCCACGGCGGCTTTGTCGGTCTGCTGCTGCACTTCTAAGTCCCCATCATAGTATGCCGGCCTTCCACCAGCTGGGGCAGCTTTCGGCCGCCTCTGGATGGCCTCGGCGCGGGTGACGGTGGGTTACCGCGCTCTGCCATCCATCTCATTGCCCGCCGCGCGCGTTACCAAACGACAGCCGGCGGCGAGCCGGGTATTCACGCCCTGGCCGGGGTGCGGCCTCTGCTAGCTGGGTATCTAATCCAGCCACCGCACCCCTGAACCTTCTAGGCGGGATTTCTGGGAGCCTCGCGAGCCGTACCAGCCATACCGCAGGGCCGGGCCGGCCCTCACACTCGAAACTGAAAAACGCCTATGTACACATCGTTGATTAGGTGACGCGCTCACTACGCGGACTTCAGCATGACGGCCTCCCCTGTTCGGTTGGAACATCAGCGCCGCCAGCCTGCAGCGACCGCCGGAGAAAGTCAACGGCACAATTCACCTGTTGACGGCCGATGAGCCGCTGGGCCATAGTCAGCCCCGCGGCATGCTTCCGGGCCTGTTGCATGCCCTTCTCGGGCGTTTCCTCCCTAACTAGGGGTTCGGTACAAATCGGTGCCGGACCCCTGTTTTTTTCAGCATCCATGCGCTATAAACGCGCTGCCACGGTGTTCTAGACGCCGCGGCCGGGCGGTGATCCTTCGGGCACTTCCCATTGGTCGCAGGGACCCCATCCCCAAGACCACGAAAGGCCGGGCCTCGCGCTCGGCCTTTTTTCTTTCATCAACAGGTGAGAAATACCGTTGACAGGTACTATGTACCGGAATATGGATTGACACACCGGCGCGATGGGGCGCAGGCGCGAAGATGGGGAAACGAGATGACGAAGCCAGATAAAGTGAAGCTGCTTACCAAGGCCATCTTGGAAGAATGCGCCAACCTGCATATCGAGGCCGATAAAGCCACTGCGAAAAGGTTGGCTGAAATCTGCGTTATGATTTGGTCGCGGAAGGCCTGAGATGGCCACCACTCCCCGTGTTCTCATCGGCTGCGAATATAGCGGCGTGGTGCGCGACGCCTTCTTGGCCCGCGGCTTTGACGCATGGTCCTGCGACCTGCTTCCCAGCGAAACCCGCAGCAACCGCCACATCACCGGCGACGTGCGAACCATCCTGAATGACGGTTGGGACCTGCTGGTGGTGATGCACCCACCGTGCACGCGGCTGTGCCGATCTGGTCGGCGGTGGCTTTCTGGCAAAGGAGATATGACCCCGCCAAAGCAGCTGCCGCGCGGCCGTACATGGCAGAGCATGAAGGATGAATTCTATGACGGGTTAGACCTGTTCACAGCTTGCTGGCGGGCGCCAGTCGATCTGGTGGCAGTCGAAAACCCTGAAATGCATGACATTGCGCGCAGGCGCATGCCGGCCGATCTGCCAAAGCCGCACCTGGTGCATCCGTTTTGGTTCGGCCACCCAGAATACAAGACGACGGGTTGGTACCTGCGCGGCCTTCCGCAGCTGGTTGAAACCAACCGACTGCCGGAGCCGGTGCGCGGTAGCGACGAATGGAAGGCCTGGAACAAGGTCTGGCGCATGTCTCCCGGCAGCGATCGTGGAAAAGAACGCAGCCGATTTTTCCCGGCGATGGCAGAGGCCATGGCGCAACAGTGGGGTGACTATGCGCTGACCGAGCGGCGGGTTGCAGCATGACCGTGCCCACGCGCGACGAAGTAAAATCCGCCATCGGCGTCACCATCGGTCATGGCGGCGCCCTGGTGCGCACGGGCAGCGGCGGGTGGCGGTGCGGTCACTGCGGCCTGCCTTTCGCTGACGCGGACGATGACTTGGTGGCCGCCATGCTGGCCACCGGTAGCGCGGTGGCGGTCGGCCGCCTCCCCAGCGGCAAGCCCCATCACATCGAAATCGTCCAGGGAGGCCGGGCCTGATGCGCGCAATCACGCTGGCTGATGTGGTGCTGAATGGCCCCACGCTGGAAGACTACCAAGCCTTCCTCACCTTTGAATACGGCAAGCACCTTGCCACGAACAATCCGCGGGCCGCTGCGGATGCCGGCCGGCGCCATGCAGCGATCATGGCGCAGCTGTTCGGCGGCCTCACCCACGAATATGCCGACGCGGCCGTGGCCGCTTGGCGACGCCACAGCGGGGCGGCGACCAGCCCGGCAACCACCTCTCTTTCCAAAGTTGCATAGGAGCATCAGACGTGAGCGAAGCACCCTCTATCACCCAGACCGAGGCCGAACCGGCCGCCATCATGCAGCCGGCCGACCCGGCGCCGGCAGAGGGCGGCTGGAAGGCCCCGGAGTTTCAGGCCTGGAAAGACCGCATGGGCATCAAGACCAATGCGGAAGCCGCAGCCACGCTGCACGCCAGCGAGGAAAGTACCAAAGCATGGTCGAACGTGAACCGGAACCGCACCGTTCCGCCCTACATCGTGCTGCTGTGCGAGATGTTGGAACAGCAGAAAGAACAGGCTTCCCGCCGTCACGAGCCGGAACAGCCGCCGCCGGCGCCGCGCGTGGTGGTGCAGCACCCCGCCACGCCGCTGCCAGAGCCTGGTGAGCCCGTTCCGGTGTGGCAGGCGGCCGAGGTGCTGGCGGAGCGCTACACCAACCTGGTGCGCGTCAGGCGGCCCATCAGCGGCATGATGCTGAATGTGCCGGATATCACCGACGATATCCGCACGGCCATGGCCCAGTCCGGCCTGGTGTTCTCTGTCGCAAAAGGAAAAGACCCGGCCGTTTAAGCCGGGTCTGTACTGGTCGCCGCGCGGTGCCCCCGCGCGGCTATGCCACCGTCAGCAAGGCAATTGCAGCGCCGCCGCGCACCGCGCCGCTGACCAACTCCCCCAAGGAAGTATAGCCATCCACCGGCCCGAATACCGGGCCATCGGGGCCAGGGCGACCGCCCCAGCCAGGCACACGGCTGCCCGCGTAGTAGACCAGCGCGATGACGGGGCCGGTGGCCAGGTACAGCCACGCGGCCGAGCCGGCGCCGGCGACCGCCAGCAGGATGGCCACCGGCACGGCCATGGCGGTATAGAGCATCGCCATGCCGCTGAAATCGTACCCGGTAGTGCCGATGCCGCGGGGCCAAGGGAGCAGCTGCAGCAGGTGCCGCATCCATTCATCATCCACCTTGGGGCCGTTGCCCATATCCTGGTAACAGCCATGGCCGGGCGTCCAGATGAGCGCTGCCGACATGGCGACGGCCAGACAGGCTGGCAGACCCATCAGCCAGCATGCGGCGCCGGCGAGCGCGAAACCCACCGCCACGGCCGACCAGCGCGGGACAGAAAGCCAGCCGCCAAGAACGCGGCGCCAGACGGCCCAGACGACGGCGGCGGAGAGGATCAGCAGAGCGGACAGCATTATTCCCCCACCACGGTCACAACCTCACGCAGAGCCGCCAGCTTGCCGGCCAGTTCATCTGCGTGCAGGTCCAGGGTCAGAACATACAGCGCCACATCGCGCTGCGTGGCGCCGTCACCGGGCGGCAGCGGCTTCGCCGGCGCGTCCAGCATGCTGGCCGGAACCGGTTGGCGCTCCACCGCGATCTGTGGCGGGGCGGTGTACATCTCCGCGCAGCCCGTCAAGAGCACGGCGGAGCACAGGGGCAACAGGGCCATCATCAACTTGCGGCGCATTCATCACCTCACTTTTTCGGGTTTCGGTCTTGGCGGCCCTTTGCAACTGCTTTGCGGTTTCGCGCCGCTCGGCCGAAAGGGCGCGGCCGATATCGGTCTTGTAATTTTCGTGGGTCAACACCGCCATACGCGCGGCCTTGGCCGCATCGTCGCGCTGGATGGTCAGGCTTTCCGCCTCGGCCTGTAGCGCGCGAATGTAGAGGTAGCCACCTCCAATCACGCCGGCGATGAGAAGGCCACCAATGATGATTGGCAGCGCGCCACCACCGGTGAACATGCCGACTGCAGCAGAGAAGAATTTACGCATTATTGACCCTCTCGCATGATGACAGCGAAACCTGCACAGCACAGAAACCCGGACAGCCATGGCACGCCGGAACCGGACAGGCCGGCCAGGACCCAGAGCGTTATTGCTGTCCAGAGCCTCGCGCTGCCGCTCATCAACTGGCTTCCATCTTCGCCCACCAACGGCGGATGCCGGGCGCATAGCCAAGCGTCTCACGCGCATGGTGGCCGGTGATCTGCGGCAGGCAGGACATGATGGCGGTGTATCCCGCCGGATCACCGCACGCGCGCTGCGCGGACAAGATGTGACCGATGCCGGCGTTGTAGCTGGCCATGGCAAGGTCGTGACGGTCGGCCTCGGGGCGAGGCGCGCTCCACTGCCGGCGCAAACTGGCCATATAAAATGCGCCGGCATGGATTGAAGCGGCAGCATCGGTACGGCTGGCGCCGCCGAGTTCCATGGCCTTTGATACCTGCGCCCAGGTGGCCGGCATGAATTGCGCAAGGCCCTCAGCACCAACCGGACTGCGTGCGAATGGGTCAAGGCGGCTTTCCTGGTACAGCTGCGCTTTCCACAGCTTCCACGGCACGCCCGGCAGGTAGCGCTTGGATGCACCCATGATCTGGGCATCATACTTCCCAGTGAAAACCTGTGCGGTAGCGCTGCTGGTCGGAACGATGATGACCAGGCATAGGCAGGCGAAGGCCATCACGGCGGCAAAGTAGAGGCACGTCCCAAGGAAGCGGAAACCATAGTAGCCGTGCATCTCGGGGCGGCTGGTATCAACACTGCGGAACGGCACGCCGCGCAGCAGGTCGAAGATGCGCAACGCAAGCATGATTGCCAGCCAGCCCACCAGGGCATAGATGAGTTTCAGCGACTGGCTGACCATAAGGGTGCCGGCCGCAGCACCCCACGCATCAATGAAGAATAGCAGCAGGTCCATGGGTTGCCTCTCAGGTTACAGGACGACTTCCACCGCGAGGTCGCGGGTGGAACCGGTTCGGTTTTTAAAGGTGGTTTTGGTGTCAGCGTTCGCGCCGGCACCGTCATCGTAGCGGACGGCAACCAGGTTGCTTTCGGCGCCGTTGATGGTATCCGAGCCGAGTAGGCAAGGTTCCTGACGGGCCACCTGTTCTTCATAAAAGATGACTTCGCAAATCCCCATGTAACCTGTGGGGTTATTGCCAAGGTGAACCGCATGATACTGATAAGCGGTAGTCTGGTTGATGCCGCTGGTGATGCTTTTAACGCCAAGCGTTTCAACGAAACTCTCGGTGTATAGATCAACCCAGGTGCTGCCATCGTTGCTGCCCTGGATTTTCATGTTGATGGTGTCGCCCACGGCGGCGTTGTTGTTGAAGCCGTAATTGTTCGTCGGGTACATATCGACGCGGGAAATCTTTTTGGTGACGCCGCCGCCCCAGTTCTTGCCAATGTAACTGTCTGTCGCCAGAGCGCCGCGGGCGCAGGCGGAGTCCGGCTGGTTGGTATTGCCATCGAAAGCAGCAGCCATACCACCAAGCGCGGTCATATTACCGACGATGGTTCCGGTGCCTTGCGGGATGATAACCTGACCCACCGAAACATAGGCATGCGGTTCGCGCTCGCGCGCGCCGGCATCAGTGAAGTGTTCCACGGTGGTGGTGGAACCAACTGCAAGGTCATCGGCATACTTGGTGAAAATCGTGTCACCAACCGGGACGAAATCAACGTTGGTGGCGTCTGCCGCATAGCCGACCAGGCGCGAAGCAATCTGAGTGCCGGTGGCCGGGATGGCGGGCGGCGTCTGGGTCAGTGCGCCAGCGGTTGCAGATGCCCAGATGGGCGCGCCAGCGGTGAGGCCGCCGAAGCCACCAACGCGACCGGAGCGCACTTGCGCCAGACCGGTGGCGGCGCTGGCGATGGCGGCGGCGGCAATGCCGAGGCGAGGGGAGATGCGAACCGGGCCGACCGCATCCGCGTCAACCTTGTACCACTTGGTTGCGCCACCGCCGCGCTGGTTGAAAATGTCCTGATAGATCAGGTCCCGAATGGCGATATCTTCGCCGGCGGTGATAATCTCTTGGCCGTTCTGCATATTCGCAGCGATCATGGCCGCGATGGCATCATACAGCTGTTCGTTATCTTCATCGTCCAGCGTGATGCCGGCTTCTTCGACAACGTGGGCGATTTCTTCCTGGATGGAATTCAGGAATTTCCCGGTGACCACCGTGGCCGGGGTGCCGGTACCGGGGTTGCCCTCGGTAAACCCATCCTTGCCTACGCCATTTTCGTTCTCAGCTGCGGTGGGGTGGTCAATGCGATGCATCTGGTGTTTCCATCATCGGGACGCGGCGCCATCCGGCGCTGCAAAGCGGTGAAATATTACGGCACAAGTGCCGTTATGGCAACTCAGGGAGGCGAAATATACTGGTAAATGACGTTGGTGTGGCTGGGTTTGTACCGGTCAATGATGCATTCCAGCAGGTCATCACCGAAGACGGCCAGCGGTTCGCCCGCCGCACCAAGCCCCGACCTGAATGGAATGACCATTCCGGCTTCCGCGCGAACGGTCCACCAGTAGGTCCAGGACGATGGGTCATAAGGATCACCACCACCATCATTGTTGATGGCGTCGCCAGCGCACTCGCGGCCGACACGGAAGGGGCGGTATTCCACAATCTCAATGCTGTAGCCGAAGCTGGCCGCTAGCGCGGCGTAATAGGAGCGTCGCTGTCCGCCGGTTGCCGCGAGTTTCGCCACCACGGCCGCGCGACGCGCAGCAATACTGGTGGCACCAGACGGCAAGCATACATCTGGCCCTACCGTCTTCTCCCAGTCCGGCAACATCTCCACGGTGCTGCCAGGGTTCATTTCCCGCGCGAGCGTGCACCCGCGATTGTGGACGGTTGAAAACTCATCACCGATGCCGGCCTGCAACTTATCAAGGTCTGACCCGGCCGGAGCATCCCATGCGGGACCGGGCGGGAACAGCGCCTTTACGCGCTGCTGATATTCCTCAGTGCTGATATCGCAGGTCATGCATACGTCACAGTGCCGCGCACCGGCAATTCATTGGGTCCAAAAGTGATGTGGTTGGTTGGCGTGGTGATGCGGTGGTGGCGTTCGCCGGCCGCCAGAGCAACGGCCTCCCAGATGCGGCTAACATAAATCGTGCCGCCGGGTTCACCGTCACGTCGGAACATATCATCCAGTTCGGCCAGGACGGCCGCTCGAATTTCCGGCGTATCCGGTGTAAGGCCGGCGATGGTGATATCCAGCGGCGCAGCCTCCGGCGCAACCACATACATTTCATAAACCGTCGTCGGACGCTGCGTGTCGATATGAGCCGCAACAGCATCCACATCGGCGGGCTGCGGAATGCCGTCGTCATAAGCGGCATCCATGGTAAACCGAAGCGTCATGCTGCCCGGACCCATTGCCTGCGGGTCTTCCCACGCGCGCGTGACGCCGGGCACTTCCTTGGCCCAACGAACATAATCACCATCTGCACCGCCGTGCGGCGGCGTCTGAATGCGTTCCATGAGCCGTTCCAGCAACTCGGTGTCCGCTTCGATATCGGCGCCACCAGTAATGTCGCCATCAGCAATCAACGCCTCAGACTGTACAAGGGGCAGAGGGCTAACCAGAGACACCGCCACAGCGGCCAGCGCGTTGCCGGCAAGGCCGGGAACCGCCGCTGTAACCGCCACATCGGCGGTGGTGCCCGTCATGGTCACACCAACGTCAGTTGTGTACACGATGCCATCACCACGCTGCACGGCGGTGCCCTGCGGGATCACAGCGCCGTTGACGCCGGAGAATGTGACATTGCCCGCGGCCTGAGATGCCGGCTTGCGCTGGATACCCCAAACCTGACACCAAGCGTCAAGGTACTCATCCTCGCTATAAAGCGGGATGGCGGTCTTGGCGATGAAGTTCTGGTGACCATAAAGGCCGTGCGTCATACCAGCCATGACGGTGGCGATAACATTCAATACACTGCGACGAAGCCGTGCATCTGCGCCGGGCAAATATGCGTTAATGGCGGCCTCGGAGCGCTGCTTCAGCGTAACCAGGTCTGGGATTGCGAAGTTGGTATCAGCCATTTGAAACACCCTTTTGAATAGCCTGCCACACGCCTTGGAAGCGCAGCGGCAACGCGGTGCCGTCCACCTGGTAAATGGTCACAAGCAGTTCAAGCCTGTCGATATCGCGGACGGCGGACACGTCGATACGGGACGCAACCTTTTCTTCCAGCATCCAGGCCAGCGCTTCCCTGGTGTAATCCACCGCGCGGTTGACCACTTCGTTTGTCAGCTTCTCGCGGCGCAGCAGCCACAGTTTGCTGCCGATCTTGTCGCCCGGATCATTCAGGAACGTATCACCCCACCAACCCATCTTACCGGTTTGGTAATCAGGCAACTGGTCATCGTCCGCCGCGCGGCGCCAAGAGAAAAGGCTGATGATGACCGACGTTGCCAGGTCATCGCCACGCTTCAGGTCGGAACCAGCCAACATGATATCGGCGGCGATAACCTCGCCATTCCAGCCCAACATGATATCTGCTGCAGTCGCCATCTTCACATCGCCGCGTCAGGGGTTCCGGTTATCGTCCCGGTTTCGGAATGGCGGTGCGCGTTATAGGTGGCGCGCATCTCGTCCATTCGCTTACCACTGGCACCGATAAGGTCTTTGATGGTGCCAGTTGCCTCGGTCTTTGGCGCGTCAATGCTGAAGCCTTCGGGCGCGATCACCGACACAGTTTCCTCGGCCGCAAGAACGATGTTTTTCCCGACAATCTGGACAGTGCGGTTGTCCAGCAGAACGATGCGCAGGCCTTCGCCTTCCGCATTCCGGTGGGTGTACACCGCCGCCTCGCCCGGCTGCAGGCTGTTTAAACGGTGCCGACGATCCTCCACCACAATGGCCAGGCCGTGGTCACGGCCACCGCCGACGAACAGCACCACGGCCTCTGCGCCGGCCAGCGGCACGGCCGTAAAACCATAGTTCTGGAAGTGCTCCACGCCATCTTTGGTTTCGTCGGCCATAAGCCCCAGCTTGACGGCCTGCAGTTTCGCAGCGTCGTTCACAGCCAGGATCACGCCGCGCGCGATCATGTTGCGAATGCGGCCAACAGTAGGCGCCATCAAGCGGTCGATTTGAGCGCGAACGTCCATCAGCGCTGCACCTGACCTTGGCCTTGCTGGCGGAGGTCACCCCATTTTGATGTGTAACCCTTTTTCTCTATATCGCGCAGCACATCGAATGCCTCTGGCGGGCACACCTTAAGCGTGGTGGTGCTGCCGGACTTCCCGATTTCATAGGTGCAGGATGCAATCAGCAGCGTGCCTTGGATATGGTTCACAGTGTCATCCACTGCAACCAAGGTGTTTGGCATCCACAGCGCGCCGCCCTCTGACACGGTCCAGCCCTGGACCTTGTATTCCATCATGGTGGACTTGCCGCGGCGGGTGCTCATCTCCCATGCTGCGCGCTCTGTCGCGGACGCGCCACCAACCTGCGTTTCAGCAATCACCACCAGCGGGCGGTAGCGATTAATTTCAGGGTCAGTTACTTCCCCCTGGACGCCAGCAGCTTTTTCCCCAAACCAATTATCCGTGCCTGCGGATTGGCCTTTAACAACGTACCGGCTGAAGCGCTCGCGCCAACTGAAATGGCCTTTGCTGGATAGGACGTTATTGCGGGCTTGCTCGCTTCGGTCTGATTTAAACCGGATTTGGCCCGCACTGCGCTCATTGCCAGCGCGGGTAATGATGAGATTTCCCCCCGCATCGTCGCAGACCAAAAGCGCCTGCATGGCGCACACCCTTTCGATTGCGGCAAAGACAGTCTCCCCCTGCTGCAACTGGAAATCGCTGATGATGCTGTTTTTGTCGGAACGCATGTCTACGCTAATGCCGAATGGCTGCACCAACGCGCGCACCACTTCGGATAACGGGCGGCCGGACCATTGGCCGCTTTTGTGAAGGGCGCTGCAGTCCACCAGGTCTTGCGTCCGGCTGCGGCCGAGAAACGCCACCTCGTGGTTGGTGGCGTCGTGTTCCGGTTCGGCATCATCCACATACCCTGTGATGACGGGCTGGCCATTCACGGTAACCACACAGGCATCACCAGGGCGGATATCCATGGCACTGGCTTGGCCTGGATACTTCTCTGAAACAGTCAGGCTGAAATCACTGACCGCGCGGTCAAGGGCGCGCGTCACCTTGGCTTCTTTCCAGCCACCATGGATGCTACCGTTAAGCCGCAGTTCAATCATTTCTGCAGCACTTCCAGCGGCACACCGCCCGGAACCGCGCCGGGATCACGGAGGCGGTTGCGCGCCACAATATCGGCATCCTTGGTGGCGTCCTCGTATAACTCATAGGACACGGCCAAGGCCGGCCGGTTGTTCGGCAGTTCCAACTGCCGCAGCTGCGGCAGCACAGCGCTGCGCGTCGTGGTGTACTCCACCACGTCGGCCTGCACCTGCACCATGCCCTGATACACCTCATCCGACATGCCGCCAGGCATATTGTGGCTGGCCTCCATGCGGTCGGCATAATTCTGAGAGGCGCTGACGGCACCCTGGTAACTGTCAAATTCCCGATCAGCGAAAGTCCGGCCTTCCTCGATCAGGCCCACGCGCGTGATGAGGCTGCCCAGCGCATCCAGCATGGTCACCTGCTGCAGGCGGTTGGAAGTAGTGCGCGGGACGTTGGCACTGCGCTGGGCCGTGCTGTACTGGCTGAATGACCTGGTGGCGCCGGCAGTGCGATCAGGCCGGCCGGCGAAATCCAGGCTGAAGGCGCGGGACAACGCCAGCACGCGCTGGCCAACCAGCATGCTGTCACGCAGACCCGAAGGGCCAAGAGACATGATACCCTGAGACGCACGGGTGGTGTTGAAACCACCGCTGAGGCCGCTGCCGAGGCCGGCCACGTCGCTCAGAACATCAAGCGCATCGGTGCTGACATAATCGGGCAGGCCTGCCACATTGAAGCGCTTCGCAAAGTCAAACACAGCCAGGTTTCCGGCGCGATCAGCAGACCTGTTGATGCTGTAACCGTAGTCTCGGACGGCGCCGGGATAGATGTTCTCTCCGGCTTCAGCGAACGTCAGCTGGAACCGGCACATACGGCCTTCAGCATCCGTCTCCGTCAGCTTGCATTCAGTGCAGACGACTTCCAGAGAACCCAGATATGCATGCATCAGTGTGCCAGGGCCGACCTGCTGACACGCTTTGATAAGTGCGTCTCGGCCTTCCATGTACTTGTCGCCAATGATGTAGGCGTTGACGGAATACTCACCCGCACGCAGGCCCAAATCCTCGAAATAGGGCTTGTCGCGGTAAGGGTATTCATGCTGGTGACCACGGCGACCGGTCACGAAATCATGCAACGCCATCTCAAATTTGACATTGCGGAAACTGGCCGGGCGGAGGTTCTGGCGCCACGTCATCGGCCGCCCCACGCCAACTGCTGGCCGGTTTCAACGCCGAGGTCCAAGCCCCCGCCGGACTGCTTGGTTTCCACCGTGGCGCCGGTCGGCAGGTTGGCGAAGTTCACATCAATGGTGGCCTTGCCATTCTGCTGACCGCTGCCGGCCGCCATGTTGTCCATGAGAGGGCTGCGCTGGCCAGCGTTGGCGAATATGCTCTGCCGGCCGGCGTTGGCCTCGCGGATGGGCGCGAACATATCGGACAAGCCGGCGCCTATTGCCTGCACAGGCGATTGCATCAGATTGGCCAGCGCTTTGATGGGGCCGCTGATGAGTCCAGCAAGCGCCTGGACACGCTCAGTGATCCAAGCCACCGCGGAACCGAAAGTTTCCTTGATGCCGTCCCAAAGGTCGCTGAAAAACTGCGCTACCGGTTCCCAGTTGTCATACATCAGGTACGCGGCGGCGGCGAGGGCGGCAAAACCAGCAATCAGCAGGCCGATGGGGTTGGCGGTCATGACGGCTGACAGCGCTGCGAATGCCTTGATGGCCAGCGGCAGAATGGATACAGCGAGGTTCATCACGGACATGCCGACATTCAGAACGGCTGCAATGAGGCTGCCATTCATCAGGACGGCCAGGGCGATCAGCGCATTTTCCCAGCCGCCCAGGAAGTTGACCAACGAGGCGATGCCATCAACGGTGCTCTGCAGGCCTGCCCAGAAACTATCCCAGTCGAAGCGGTCGATTGCCTCCACGATCCGCAGTACCGCACCCTCCACCTTTTGTGCGATCAGTTCCCGGTTGGCAGCAATCCACTCGGTCAGGCGACCAACCAGGGGGATGATGGCCGGTGCAATCCGGTTTGCCACAGCGAATGCGGCGCCCTCCGCCGTCATCCGCAAAGTGTCGAAACTGTCCCCTAGGTCATCAGCGGTCTTGATGGCATCGCCATTCATCACGATACCGAGCCGGATGGCCTCCGCTTCCAGCTTGGCCAGGCCGGCTGCGCCTTCCTGTAGCATCGGGATCAGCTTGGCACCGCTCTTGCCGAACACCTCCATGGCCACGCGCGTGCGCATGGTGGGGTCATCAATCCGTTGCATGGCGTCCGCCAACTCGGGCAGAACGTCAGCCATCTGCCGGATATTGCCCTTGCCGTCACGCAAGTTGATATTGAGGCGCCGGAACATTTCCTGCGCAGATTTATCCACGCCGGCGGCTGCCTCACCGATGGTCTTATTGCCCTTTGTGACAGAGGCGGCCCAGTCTTCCATTTCAACGCCGTTCAACTTGGCGCCGTACCCAAGGGCCTGGAATTTCTCAGGCAGCATGCCGACCTGCTTTGACAGGTCATTCACCTTGCTGCCGGCGGTCACAAAGTGCCGCATCATGGCGGCCATGCCGGCAGCTGCACCGCCGCCGGCGATCAGGCCCAGCGGCGCAACGGCAGCATTCAGCGCGGTGCCCAGTCCCGCCGCGGCGCGACCGACGCCGGCCACGCCGCTGCCAACCGGTTTCATGCTGGACACAATGCGACGCATCGGGCCGCTGAATTGGTCAACGGCCCTGATGATGGCGTCTACATTAAGTTTTGCCGTCATCCTTCGGCCTCAACTGGTGCGAAATCCTGGTGGCCTGCGCATACCACCACTTCATCTTGGAGAGAGGCATTCTCATGGCCTCACTGGGCGGCCACTTGTAGAAGTACGCCAGTTCGGCGTACCTGCCGCCTACGTCTCCGCGATGCCCCCGAAAAAACCGGAAATAACGCTGAAGCACGACATGAAATCGCTGGCCGAGAGTTTCGACACGCTGGACGGCGGAATGTTGCCGAGGCGTGAGATATAGGCGCCGATAACACGCGCATCCATCTGGACGCGGCTCTTGGCGGGCGGCACTTCCTCACCATCCTTGGGCGGTTTTCCAGTGGCATCGGACACCACAGAAAACGGCATGCCGCATTCCATGATATCGTCGCCGTCCGGTTCCCGGATTTCCAGCACGGAGGTTTCGTTGCCGTGGGCCTTGATGGCCTTGGACAGCTTTACGGTTGTGGTTTTCGGTGCTTCGCTCATCGTTCGCTCCTAGTGGTCGTTTCGTCTCAGCCTTCGTCCAGTTCCTCGGGAAACTCGAACCGGATTTGCATGGTGCCTTCAGCGGCATTCAGTTCCTGCGCGCCGGCGGTCCAACCGTTGCGGCCCGTGTAGACCTGACCGTTGGCCAACTCCGCTGTCACGGTGGCGTCGGTGATTTCGCGCACCGTTTTCAGTGACAGTTCCTTGGGTACGTGAAATTCGCCCTCGATAAACGGAACCTTGGGCGTCTCGGCATAACCGGTGACACCGGACAAGCCGGCCTTGCCCTCGCGCTCGAATGCGGCGGCACTGACCGTCAACTGACCACCGAGGGGGTACTGTTTGCCGTTCACCAGCAAGAATGCAGTGCCGGCAATGCGCTTGTTCGCCATGGGATAGTCTCCTTAGTTCACGGCCTCGGGGTACTGCAGGCGGAATTGCGCCAGCACGGCGAAAATGCGCAGCTGGTTGACCAGGTCCGGCGGGTACAGCACGTTGATGCGGTTCGGGTCGTTCGGGTCGCGCTCCACGATGAGCGCCGCCTTGAAGGCCTCGCGGTTCTCCACCAGGCCGAGGCTTTCCAGTTCGGCATAGGCGGCGATCAGTTCCGAGCGAATGGCGCGCGGCGTGGTGATGGCCTGACCCAGGCCAAACCGGGTGCCATCGTTCGCCAGCTTGACGCGGGCGAATTTCTGCGTGATCCGGTTGCGCAGGAAGGTCAGCACGTAGGCCAGCGTGGTCAGCGTCTCCACGTCCAGGTAAGACCGGTCGGTCTGGCCCCAGGCATTCTGGCGGTAAGTGGTAACGGCGCGCTCGATGCAGACCACGCCGTTGTTGGTCATCGTGGTGGCGATGCCATTGGAAAGCAGGGTCTGCTTTTCGGTCAGGTCGAAACGGGCCGTGAGAGTGGGCGCGAGCACGCCGATCAGCGGCAGGGTCTGCAGCGGGCGCGCGGGGTCGATTGACAGGGAGCGGCAGGACTGCGCACCGAACGCGGCGGCGATTTCCCACGGCGGGGTGGGGCTGCCATTGATGCCCAGGATGCTGGTGTGCTGGTCGTTACGGCTGGAACCCAGCGTCTGCAGCGTGCCGGCCGTGCCGCGCGCCGCGCTGAAGCAATGGCCATACAGCTGCTTGCTGTAGGACCAACGGCCCGTGATATCACCCAGGAAATCGCGGATGGCGTCCAGGCTGGTGCTGTCCGTGTAGGGCAGAATGATATAATCAAACCGCTCATCACCCAGAGCCGCCAAGGCGGTGGCCAAGGCCGGCGCGGTGGTGCCCCCGGACATGGCGGTGACGGTCGCGCCCACGCCAGCCGGCAGGGCTTCGCCGCCGGCCGCGCCGCGGTAATTCAGACGCACGTCAATATCGTTGCCGGTCAAGCCCTTCCAGCGGGACGTAAGGGTGACAGTGCCGCTGCCGGCTGCGGCGGTAACGGGGAGAGTGGTCAGCGCGTTGATGGCTGCGGCCACGGCGGCGCCGATGGCGGTGGCGGTATCGCCGCTCACCACGCCCACCTGAATGCGCTGGCCGCCAATGTAGAGTTCCACGGTACCCGACGCAGCCGCCGGGCCGGTGAAGGCAACCGAGCCGGTCGCAGCGGCGCCGGCGCCGTTCTCGGCCAGGGGCACGCACCACACTTCGCTGAATTGGTCATTCAGGCGGAAACTCTCATACATGCGCGCCAGCAGGCTGCCGACACCGAACAGGGACTTGGCCTGGTCGGTGCGGGTGGTCAGCACAGGGGCATTTACGGTCGCGGTCCCGGCGGTAAATTTCTCACCCAGCATCAGCGCGCGGTACGTCTGCTGATTGGTGAATGCGGCGCTGTTGTCCACCTCGCCATAGAACAGCGGGACAAGGATATTTGACGGGATCACATTCATGCTGACGGGCATTGATTACGCCTCCGCTTTCGGCGCCATCGCGGCGCGGATATGCTCGATTTCAGCCGCCAGCAGCTTTTCGCGCTTGGACGGCTTCAGATTGTTCCAGTCCTCGGGGGTGAGGCCGCTGCGCTGGTGCGCGGCGGTCACGATTGCGCCCAGCTTCACTTCGGTGCCGTCGATATCCACGATGGCCCCCAGCTTGCTGCTGCCTTCCAGCATGGGCGGTTGCTCCACCGGTTTGCCCGGCATCACGTCCTGGTCGGCCAGGCGGCGGTACCAGTAGGTGGTTTCCGCAACCTCGCGTCCGGCAACCGGAAGGAAGTCCAGGCGCTGCGGGTCATAGACCTTCAGCGCTTCGCCGTTCACTTTTTTGCTGGGATTGGGATGAACAAACATGCGTGTCTCCGTCACGGCTGCGGCGGTTCGATGTAGTCGGATGAGCGGATATCCAGGACGCCTTCATTGCGGCCATCGGGACCGGGGCCACCGCCTTCAGTGCGGTTCCGGTCGGCCGGGTCGATAGCGTCCAGGCGCAGAGCGATGCGGCCCACCGTGTCTTCAGTGGTCGGTTCAATCGACGCGGTGTACTGCAAATCAAGCGCGATGACGGCGCGGCAGTGAGCCTTTTCACCGCCATCCTTCACACCAATGCTGGTGTTGTAGGTGGGGATGGCCTCAAATTCTTTCACGAAATCGCCGTTGGCCAGCAGCAGGGTTTCCACCTGCTCTGCCAATGCATCGGCCACATCATCCCACTGCTTCGTCTCCGCAACCTCGCACTCCACAATGAGTGTGGTGACCATGCGGAAAACGGGATTGCCACCAGCCTCAGAAATCAGTGCGCCACGGTCGGTGGTGGTGTACACATTGATGGCGGGCAGCTTCCGCGCGTCATTGGGCGTAACGCGCGCCGGGTACACACGCGAGCCTGCAGCGGTGTTGCCCCGCAGAAGTGCAACGACTTGATTACGGATGCGCTGACGCTCAAGCATCGTCGTCATCCTCATCAGGCGCGGCGATCATCAGCACCATGCGGTATTCCGCCTCGCCGTCCGGGTGGACTTCCTTTACCTGGAATTCCTCGGAGCCGATCACGAACACCGCGTCTTCCTCGGGCATGCCCAGGCCGAGCGCGTCCAGGTCCGACTTGCGAAGCGAGATGACCGGCTTGGTGGTGCTTACGGGGACTTCGCCGCTGTCATCCACAATGGTGTGAGCGCGATCAAAGATGCCCGGAATGGTGTGGGTGTCTTGACTGCCAGCCGGCTTGTAGACCACGTCCTGACCGAACACCGCCGTGCAGGCAGCCATATTCATGTCAGCGGCTAAAGCAAAGATGGACACTCAGGACCCCCAGAAGAAAATGGCCGGCGACGGATGAGCAACGCCGCCGGCCTGGTGCAGCGTTTCCGCTGCTTGGCGCCGGGATTACGGGTCCCGGTACCACCCCCCTCAGTTGCTGCTGTGGCCGCGCACCAGAAGACCGGGGCGCAGGCAGATCGGCAGCGGGTTGGATTGCGTATGGATTTTCACCCAGCGCTGGAATTCAGCATCCACCGCCATCTTGGCGTAGGTGCGCTGACCCATCGTGTTGACGGTTTCCATGAAGTCCGCCGGCGCGTAGTAGTTGCGGAACGTCTGGAACGTGCCGAGCGGGAAGAACCGCGCGTCGCCGGCGGGGATGAACGGCCGCACCGTGCCATCGGCATCAGTGGCAGTGCCGATATATTCCTCGAACACGATGCCCTGGTACTCGAACCGCTTGCGCAAATCGTTGCGCAGCAGCGTGGTGCCGTTCTGGAATTGGTAAGCCTCGCGCACCCGCGGGTGCTTGAACAGCTTGTCCATGAAACCACTGCTGCACAGCGCGTGAACGCTGGTCATGGTATCGCCCAGCAGGTTCACTTCCATATGCCGGCTGACTTCGCGGCACTTGGCCTCCACATCGGTGGTGTCCGTGCCCAGCACGAAATCCACCACCTTTTCGGTCACGCCGAATTCGGTGAAGGAATTCAGGATGACTTCGCCCTTGTCATCCATCATCTGGCCGCGGAGAGCGCCGCAGCGCAGCCATTCTAGGGTGATATCGTGCTTGCCGCGCATGGTGGCCAGCTTGTCGTTGACCACGTCCATGACAGCCATGGTTTCCGTGGCGCTGCCGAATGCGCGAATGCCCTGCACTTCACCGGCGGTCACGAAGTCTTCGTGCGGGAAATGCGGGATTTCAAACGACTTCATCTGCCGCTTGCCGCTGGTGCCCTGACTGGCCGGGCCGCCGCGCTGCATCGGGGGCAGCAGGTTCAGCACACCGTTCTTGATTTCGACGGCCACCGAGGTGGTGGTAACGCCACGATCGTTGAACAGGCCGAGTTCATTCAGGCGGCCGTAACGGTTGGGCACCACGCTGATGGCGTCGGTGAGTTCAATCACGCTGAAGGCGGGATTGTCGTGGAAGATATCAAGCGACGGCATGGCCTTAAGCCCCCTTCTGCGACTTGATGCCCAGCGCATTCAGGTGCGCGAGTGCATCGGATTTCTGGGCGTCGGTGGCACCGACAGGCCAGACCAGGCCGCGTTCCGACACGATGGCCGGGCCGCGGGCGAGGATGAGAGTGTTGGGTACGTCGGCGGACGCGGCCTTGGCCGGCTGCAGCAACACGCCGGCAGCAATGTTGCTGCCATCGGTGGCGGCGAAGTTGATCCGCTTCCACTTGATGCTGGCTTCAGCCACGGTGACCGGGATCGTGAAGGCATCGCCCACCACGAAATCGGCGCCCACATCGTTCACGGTCAGCTTCAGGTGGTCGCCCACCTCTGCCGTGCCGACCACGATGTTGCTGGCGACCACGTCGCCCTGCGGGTCACGCAGTTCAAACGTGCCGCTGTTGGACGCAGCCGCGATGCAGATCAGCTTGTAGACGCCTTCCTTGACCAGCGGGCCAAAGGCGGGGTCTGCGATGGTGACCGTGCCGCCGCCGGAGTTGGCGCCGCCGCCGACTTTGGCACCGACCGCGGCGCCGACCGTCACAGCACCGGTGAGGCTCTTGGCCAGGACAGTGCCCAGCAGCAGGTCAGCGCCCAGGGCGATCACGCCCACATCGCGGCAGAAATGCTGCGACTGTTCGGACTTCAGAACGTCGCTGATGTAGTTGCCTTCTGAGTAGGTGGTCATGATGGATCAGGCCCCCACGTTGATGGGCGCAGCCGGCGTGATGCCGCGCTGCTTCAGACCGGCTTCCATGCGCGCGCGCAGGCCGCCGGCGACGAAGTCACCACCGCCACCGCCAGGCGTGTTGCCGGGCTGATGGCCGGAGATATCGCGCTGTTCATCGGCGGCGGCGCGGGACGTCAGAAGTTCCTTGCGGATTTCCGCGGCCGGCTTGCCGGAGGCGATGAAGGCCTGTGCATCCGCAAGCGAGCGCTTGCTGAGGGTGCAGAGGTCCATGATTTCCGCCGTGCGCGTGTTGGCGGCGGTGGTCGCATCCGTCGCGGCAGCCGCGCGGATTGCGGCTTCGTCCAGCTGGGTGTTACCCCCAGCAGGCGTGTTGGGGTCACCCGGCATGTCAGTTGCTCCGTGGTTGGCAGGTTCTTCGCGGTCGATGATGCAAGCGGAGGTGTGGCCGCCGCTGCGGAAGCCCGCGCCAGCGTCCGCCGGAACGGGCACACCCGAGATTTCAACGGGGGTCCAGCGGATGGCGCGCATTACGCGCATGCCGTCACGCATGAAGTCTTGGTAGCGCTGGACGGTGTAACCAACGCTCACGAAATTGAGGAAGCGGCCTTTGACTTGGCGCCACATCTCGGCGCCGAGTTCGCTGCCAACGTCAAAGCGGATGAGCGCCTTGCCAACGCCGTTCTCAATCCACGAACGGACAACGGCGCCGGCGATGTGCTTGGAAGAGGACTGCTGGTGAGTGTCCAGGAATGCCGCGCCGGCATTCAGCCGGGTGAGGTCAATCGCATCGTTGGAGACTTCCAGTTCTTCGATGTAGTCGCCGGGGCCGCCCATATAGGCGTCCATCCAATCGAAGCGGCGCACCTCAGCACCGGTGGTAAAGACCACCTCTGCAGTGTGCTCCGCTTCGTTGATGGACTGGGCCAGCACTTGGGCTGACCGCGTCACCATCGGATGTGCAACAGACCGTTGCGGCATCGGTACTTCCATCTAAGGGATGCGCCGCTATCCAGCGGTGCTGACAGGTGGATACTGCTACACAGTCATTCTTCAATCAACGGCACAAAACACGATATTGTACAGCAACAGGTAATATGTACCGCTAATGGTATATTTTATTTCAACACGCCCGCCGCGGCGCCGGCCGCAATCGCGCTGATGAGTTCCGCCTTGAACAGCCAGGCGAAGATGCCCCAGGCCACCGATACACCGACCAGAAGGCCGGTGATTATGTACACCCACTTGCGGACTTCTTCTTTCACGCGGGTGATGCGTTCGTGCAGTTCCTGGTGATGTTCCGCGTTGGCCTTGGCCTCGCTCGCACAAGCCAACCGCAGCCGTTCCATTTCCTGGAAGGCCCGCTGCACCTCAGCGCTATGCGCCGTTTGCTGGCCCTGCAGCTGCACAATTGCCGTGCCGAGGGCCGCCAACTTGTCCACCTGCGCTGCGATATGATCCAGCACGGTTTCCACGCGCGTCAGCCGCTGACCATCGTCCGGTGCTTTTCCCACCGCTCGCCCCTTCGCAGTCATTCGGTCACGTCTGCGCCTTCGCGCGCAGCTTCTTTCTTCTTGTCGGCCGCATCCTGTTCGTCAGGGGACAAGCCGCCGGGCGGGCCGTTGTCATTCCTGCCCACAATGCGGTCGCTGGCCGGCACGGCGTTGCTGATATCGTAGGTAAGGCGGCCCGCGGTCGCGCGCTGTGCATCCTCTGCGTTCTGGCGGTCGATATCGACAACATCGCGCCCGCGTTCGGCAGCTGCTGCCTGACGGCTATTGAGGCCGCCTTTAATTTCCTCTTTGACGGCAGCGATTTCCTGTTGAGGATTGACATACTGCCAACCCGGCGGCTGCCACTTGTGCTTGGTGAACCGCTTCGGTTGCAGCGTGTAGTTTGGCGCGCTGAGTTCACCGGCAATCACAGCCGTTTCAATGAAGCGGTTCCAGATCGGCCGGCACAGCTGATGGATAAGGTGCGCTTGTTCCATGCGGAATTTCCGCTGGGCTTCATTCAGGCCGGCGCGAATGCTGCTGAAATTGACCTGCGAAAGGTCATTGGTCAGCTGTTCGTAGGTGAGGCCGAACACAGCGGCGATACACCGTAGCACCATCTTAGTGAACGGATCGTATGTCGCGCCCGCGTCCGCCGGCGCGCTGAATTCGATTTCTTCACCAGGCAACAATTTAACCAGGCTGCCCGGTTCCAACTTGGCGACGGCCTCGCCCAAATCGGCGTCGTCGTCGTCTTCGTCTTCATTCAGAGTGTTGTTCTCTGGGGAGGTGATAAAGCCTGCCATCAGGGCCGCGGTCTGGGCCTTCGTCAAAGTGGCATCATCAAAGATGTGCCAGTCACGGATTTTCAGCAGGGCGGGCGCGGTCACCGGAATGCCGCGCATCTGACCGCCGCGGACCTGCTTGAAGTAGTGAAGCATTTCACTCGCCGGTACGCGCACCGTGTCGCCGGCGGACCCCATCAGCGCGGCATCGCCCGGATGCTCCCGGTAGACATGATACGCGACGCGACGCTTCAGGCGGTCAATCTCGATACCAGCGATGATGCGGTTGCCGTTGGGCAAGACTTCGTTCTTGTCCAGCGGAACCATCTCCGCTTCCAGCAACTCGATTTGGTAGGGAACATCAAAGCCGTCCTCCGGTCGCCGCGCACGGTGACGGATAAAGACTTCGCCGGCCTCGAAACGGCCGCGCACGGCAAGAGAAAGCAGACCCTGGAAATCAGAATTTCCGCTGGCATCACAATAGGTGCACCAGTCATTGAACAGTTCTGCAGCCGTGTCGCGGTACGCTTCACTTTCATGCAGCGACTTAACCGTGAAACCAGTGCCAACGATGTTGGCCACGATGGTGTCATACGCACCGGCGATCAGCGGGACCTTGCGCGAAATATCACGGCTTCGATTGCGCAGCACCGCGAGGTTACCCAGCACAACACTGTTGGGACCGGTCAGCCCAGTGCCCCAGCTGCGCGTGCGACGACTTGGTTGCGCGGCGTCGTATGCCGGTTCCGCATTGCTGACACCAAACATGCTGCGGACTTTGGAGAAGAAGCCTTGCGGCGCCGCAGGTGCGCGACGCGGAACAGAGGGAACGGAACCGCGGCGCGCCATCAGCCCACTCCCCGCGATGCCCACACCTTGACGATGCGACTCCGCCGACGATCACCCAGGCACGCGGCCAACTCGGCCTCGGCCTCGCGCAGAGCCTCTTTCACATCGTCAACAGAATTGAACCGCGTTCGTTTGTCGCCGTGCTGCACCTCGCCCACGCCGCTATAGAGGATGTTTCGCAGGTCGCGGATGCGCTTTCGCAGTGCGGCTACTTCGTCAGGGGTGCAGGCCATAATCCACCAGATACGGGTTTCGGCGGGATACTAACCGCTAGATATTGTGGGATAAACGCCGCCGGGCCGTTATTCATAAAAAACAGGTGACAAATCACCTTATAAAGGTACTATGTACCGTAATCAGTCCGGCTATGGGGGTCGGGCTGATAGATGGGGACTTCCAGATGAACGCTTCCGTTAAGCGGGCCGCCGCCAAACTGTTCTTGCACAAACTCCGCGCACTAGGTCTCCCCGAGGCTCACGCCGTCATGTGTGTGCGAGAAAGTCTCGGCCTTGTCGAGGTGGCGGCATATCGAGACTTAGGGCTGAAGCTATTCAGCCTACGGCGTGCTGAATACTGCGTGAAGCGCTATAGCGCGCGCTGGGGCTTTGCTGTTGACCGCCGCCTCACGCGCATTCCGGCGGTGGCGTGACATGACCCACCACAAACAGGCCGCTATGCCAACAGAATGGCGCTTCAAGAAAGGCGCGTTCGTCCAGACATGGTTCGATACTGGCGCGATGGGCGCGAGCATCCTTTACGGCAAAGTCATGCAGGCTGGCCCAAAGACCGCAACCATTGAATGGGTCAGCGGCCTGCGTAATCGCATCGAACAGTGCCGCATGGAAGTGAAGCCGGCCGACAATCCCGACGTAGCGGCCGAATGTTGGAACCGCACGCACGGAGAAAAATGACCATGGCAAAATACAGTATCGACATTGTGGTGGACGTGAATGAAACGCTGCGCACCGCCGGAGAAATCCAGAAGCTGGCCGTTGCCGTCGCGGACACCATCGGGCAGCACTTCGATCACATCACCGAGGTGCATAAGGTCGCCGTCACTCCGCGTGGCATAGTCGCCATGGACTTCAAGAGGGTGTCGTGAGCACACACCGAACGCCGGACTATTGCCCGCGCAAGGCGCCACCCATCACAATGAAACCCGCAATGTTGGACAGCTTCATGCGGTCTGGCTGGTGGGTCTGCGACTATGCCAATAACCGCCGCCATCACCGCCACCGCTGCCGCCTCTGCAACCGCATCATTGATATTGACGAACAGGTGGTGATGATGCGCCAGCGCCGCGGTACTTGGGCGCTTCACATCGAATGCGCGCGGATGCCCCACCACGAGGCAATGACATGGGGCGAGGTGTTCGCCTATTGGTTTGCCGATGCCCGTGACGTAAACCCGATGCAGGCGGTGGAGTGGGCACGCCGTGCACTGGCGGCGGAGTCCACGTCTTGACCCGTCATGCCTCTGACTGCGCCCGCGCGGTCGCCGCCATGATCGCTGCCGATCCGAAGTTGCAGGCCTATGCGGCCAAGTGTGAAGTGGACATGCGCGAGATGGCAAAGCGCGCCATCGTTCTGCAGGTGAAGGGCGGCCGGTTCTTCTGTGGCTTCAGCAAGTCCGGGCGGGTGCAAACGTCCTGGTGCATCGCCGGCGCGCGCACGTTTGTTGACAGTCAGCAAATGCACCAAGATTTCTCCAAGGCCGAAGCGCGGCTGCGGGAAGCCGGGTATCGGCCGGTGCGGCGCATGGTTGTGCTGCAGCCGATGGAAGGGTGAGCAATGGCGAAGCTGACACAGAGCATGCAGGCCATGCTGGACCGCGCACCAGTGGACTGGGGTAAGTGGCAATGCGCAGGCAACGGTGATCCCGGAGCGACGCTGACCGCCCTGGAAACACGAGGCCTGGTGCAGGTCAAGATTGTTGGTAGCAGCAAGACCAGCATGGGCAGCATCCACTGGCGCCGTGCGCCACAGCCGGCTGGTGAGCGGCCGGCGCCGGAGTTTTGACAATGGGAATATTCCTCAAAGACCTGCCGGTTGGCACTGAGTTCTCCTACACCGACCGGCACCGCGAAGCGGACGGAAGCGGGTTTGATGATATCAGTTATGGTTGCGTCATCGGCCACACCACCGAGAAATATACTGCTGTGAAATACTGGGGAAAGCACCGCCAGCGCTATTTGGCTGGCGGAGAGACTGGCCCGCTTCTTGATTGGCCCGGTTATCGCCATGGACTCTGGCACCACCTAACGACCGTTGACGTTGCGTAGCATGCAGCTGCGCAGTAAACTTTAACCAGATGGGGAGACTACAAAATGACAATCCGTAACTTTATTCCGGCCGCCGAATTGAACCGCCAATGGTCTCACCTTGAACGGTGCTCTGATAAATCGCCAGATGGCCTTTACAACCACGCCAAGGCCGTTGCCGAGATTGTTGGCGACATGGCCAACGACCTGATGAAGCGCATGCGTGAAGCCGGACTGAAGGTCGATAACAACGATAAGCTGCGCGAGGTGGAGGCTGTTCTGTACGGCTACATCAAGAACGCCAACCCCGATTTGTCGGAGTTGATCGCGGCGGAAGGATTTGGTGAGCACGTTGATGGGCCGGCCGGCGACCGCGTCATGTCGCAGGCACGGCGTGACCTTGAATTCATTCGGGCTCACCAGGGGCGCACGCCGCTTGATGAGGCGCGGCGCATTGTTGGCTTGGATGGCTGACCATGGCTTACGAGGTGGACGAAGAATACGTGCGCGAAATCCTTGCCGCCGTGCGAAAGGGATTGACCCGCGAACAGTTCCGGCAGGAATGCGTGCGCGATGTTAATGGCGGCTATCCTGAAGAAGTTGCCGAGGCCGAGCGCCGCTATTTCAAGGATGCGAAGTGATGGGAAGGCGCAGGCAGTCCGTCGCCTACCGCGCAGCGCTGCGGCGCAAGAGAACATGCCCACCATGGAGATACTTTAGGGATGGCGAAGATATCGTTGTCCGGGTCGAGGCAAGGAACAGCCCGCATGAGCGGTGGCGGCCGGTAAGAGGCGCCGATCAGCAATTCTCACCAGACGGCGCGCGGTTCTACAGGGGGAGCGTGATCGGCAATTTGACTGGCGGCATTGGAATGGCCGCGGCCTTTGATGGTGAGTCGGAGAGGGCGAAGTCATGACAATAGAGATATCGCCCAAGGTGTATCCCATCATGGTCGACCTGACGGATGATAGTACGCCATATCTAAGCGTTGATGCCCTTGGCCGCCGGGTGGACCATACAGGCAAGCCAATCCCAAATAGCGAAGCCGGTATTACATATTTACGGCAGCTTGAGGAAATGGAAAGCCGGCGAGTGATGTCGCGACGCGCCAGAGGCTTGACAGAATGATCGTCACTACACGATGCCGGCAAGGCTCGCTCGGTGTTGATTTATCTCACAAAACTTGACCGCGAGACACTGCGGCGCGCTTTCTTCTTCGCCCGCGGCGGCGCGGCCTGCTGCACCACCTGTGCCGCTGCAACCTGCGTGGCCGTCGCCTGCTGATACGGCGCGGCGCCGTTGGTCTGGGTCGCGTTGTCGCCGGGGCGCTCAATAGCCTGCGGCGCGGTGATGGTCACCTTGTCGGTGGTGATGCCCTGCCGCCGCGCCAGCGCCTTCAGCGAAAGACCCATCATGCGCAGGCCTTCCAGTGCGGCATAGGCATACACGCGCATATCCAGAGCCTCGTTGCGTTTCTTGCCCGGCTTCAGTTCCCAGCTGCGCGTCGGCTGGCCGCGCTCATAGGTCACTTTGGCTTCTTCGGCCGTCAGCTGGTCGAAGTGCTCGGCATCGTAAGTCATGTTGAAATGCGCGAAGCCGGGACCCGGTGCGGTTACGCGCAGCGAGCCATAAACATCTTCCTTAGCGTTGTCCACGCCAACGTTGAAGAATGACAGTTTTTCAATGCGCAACTTACCTGGCCGCACTGGGAAGATTGGTTTCTTCGCACCCGCCACACCACGCATAGCCCACCACCGGTGTGCCCAGCGCGGCCGGCAGAACGTCGCCACTTTCTGCGTGAGATAGTTGCAGTCGATACCCACGGCCATCAGCTTCATTGGGCCGCCGCCTTCGCGCGGTATCGGTTCTTTCAGCACTTCATCCAGCGCATCCCATACATCTTGGCCGGTCGGGTCGCCGTGCAGCACCCACTTGCCAAGGCCCCAGCTTTCGCCGCCGAGGCCCCATCCGATCTTCTCCACCTCGATACGGTCGCCCTGGATATCCACGCCGGCAGTGCAGGCCAGCACGCCGCGCGGCGCTACCATATAGTTTTCGCGGCGGGCGAATAGAATGCCATCATCCACGCGCTCGCCGGTGTTTTCCCAAACCTCACCCAGCACGGTGTTGATGAACACCTGCAGTTCTTTCGGATCGCGGTAGACTTCCAGCCACTCTTTCGCCAGCTTACCCCACGCCGCGTTCGGGAACAGCGAGTAGGCGGCCCAGATGTGGAAGCCGGCATGGCCACTGAATGGCGCCGTTGCAACCCAGCCGAAGCGCGCATCTCCGGCCGCGGCCCGGCGCTGCGCTTCCTCGATCATCCATGCCTTATCATTTTCCTCAATGATGCAGCCGGCGCCGCTATCGCAAAGGAAGTATGCTTTCTCCGGTTCACCCTTGGGCCATTTCAGATTGCCCCACACCAGGACCTGCGGCTTATCGCACTGGGGGCAGGGGACATGGTATAGGCGCTTGTCTGATTTCTCGAATTCGGAATGGATGCGCGACGCACCCTTAACACCGGGCGTGCTGCCGATGATAATTTTTCGGTTCCAGAAAGTCTCTGTGCGCTTAATGCCCAGCTTGATCTGGTCGCCCTCGGCACCCGCGCCCTTGACCGGGTAGCCGTCCACCTCATCAAACGAGATGATACGGATGGTGACACGACGGAAGCCGCGCGGGCTGTTGGCACCGACCAGGCGCAGCGAGGCGCCGCCGGCGAACATCTTGTGGCGGATATTGTTCTTGCCATCCTTGCTGCCGCCGGCCGAGGACAGGGCGGCCACGGATGGGCAATCGCGCATCATCGGCGCGATGCTGTCTTTGCTGAATTCCTCCGCGTCTTCCACCGCGGGCTGCACGATCATGCAGGGCGCCGGGTCCTGCGCGATGTGGTAGGCGTTCGCCGCAGTCAGGATGGTGGTGTAGCCCACGCGGGCCGACTTCATCACCGTGACCTGTTCCACCGCGGGGTCGGTGATGGCATCCATTATGCCGATCTGGAAGGCCATGGGCGTGAAGCGGCCCGGCTCGCTGCTATTCTCCGGCGACAGGTAGAAGTGTTCCTGCGACCACTGAGACAGGCTTAAGCGCGGCGGTGGCCGCAGCCCTCGCTTGCGGGCGCGCTGCATCGCCTCGGCCAGCAGCGCCTTTGACCGCACCAGCGCCCGCTGTTCCAGCATGGTGATGGTGGACACTGGCGTGTCATCAATGATGCTGGCCAGCAGACCGGGCGGCGGCGGAGCCGGCCCGCGAGGATATGGGCGAACGTCAGGCACCGCCGGTGCCTTCCTCCGGGTGATCCACCTCGCCCTTGTCCGGGGAATACACCAGGCCTTCCAGCGCCTCGCGCACGCCACTGTCCAGCATGGCCCGCACATCTTGGACGGTGCGGCAGGCCTTCAGCTTCGCCGCCAGCTTGGAAGGCATGGCCAGCATCTTGGCGCGCACAGTGGCGTACTCGCCCTCCACCATGGCCACCGCCTCGGCCACCAGGACCATGGCGCCACGCTTCTGCAGGTAATCGGCCTCGGCCGTGTTGGCGCGCGCGATGGCCAGCCGGCGTTCCGCCTCGGCCTGGCTTTCAACGCCGCCCACCACGCCGGTATCGCGCACGGCTTTCCGGTTGCCGGCACCAGGCACCCGGCCCGTCTCGGCCGCTTGGGTACAAAGCCACCGCACCACCGCGGCGGTGTTGAAGCGGTACTCAGTTCCTGTACCGCCCTGCTGTTCCACCGGCATGCCGTCGCGCATCCACGCATCCATGGTCACATGGGTGGTACCGATGATTTCCAATAGTTCGGATTTACTTACCGTTTGGCCCTTGGCCGCGCTCATTACTTGCACACCCCATCACCGTGCAGCCGCGCCAAATATAGGCGGGCCGAAAACTCCTAGTATTACTTTACTTTTAGTTGCGAATACTTAGACATATCCCGCGAGGCCGCGTTACCCGCAAGGGGTGCCGGGGGGTGGAAGGACCCGTAAGCTGTTGATATAGAAGGCGATCGCTCTAGATTTGCCTGTTTTCCGCCCTTTAGCGTGCTGTCATCGAATACTTGACGCTGATAAGGCAATACTTGCGTTTTACTTTGCATGCGCTCACCGCTTCCGATTGTGTTTGGCAATGGTCTTGTTCGTGTACCAAGCCAGATTGGCTTTCATCTCGCGTTCAAGACGGTCTTGGCCGAATGTCTGCAGAGCGGTTGCCACGGCCGCATCGGCCATGGTCTTGGGCACGCTAGGTCCCCATAGCTCTTTCACGGGGAGGCGCTTCTTGCCGACGCGCTTAAACACACCGCGATGGCCGGATTTCATCTTGGTGATGAATACGCCCTCAGCGTTCTGGCGCTTTCCCCATGCGGTGTGGTTGACGCCCTTGCGTGTCTGGCGGGCGTTGAATTCGATCAGGGCTATAGGGCGACCGGATGCCGAGACGACGGCCACCAGGTCTTTCAGAGAGGCCCTGGTGCGGCTGTAGGCGGCCTTGACGGGCTTCCGTCTGATGCCCATGGCTTTGGACACCTTCGTGACGGCGTAGCCTTCCAGGGCAGCTGCTGTGCGGTTGACTGATTGCCTGGTCGCATAGGGGAAGGCCTCGCGCTGTAATTCGGTCAGGGCGAGGCGGAGCGGGTCCAGGTTCAACTTAACGTCTATCATGAGCGGCGACGCTTCCCAGCGTTGCAGAGGGCGCAGAATAGGTGAAATGTGCCGTAACCGCAATAGCGGCTGTTTTCACCCTCTCGGGTCAGATTTTCGGATGATCTGAACGATTGAACGTTTTTCCATATTTTCTCTCTTACGCGCGCACGTAAGGGAAAAACTGTATTTTATAGTCAATCGTCCGATATTGGCGGAAAACCGCAATCCAATCATTCGGCGATCATTCGGCGTCTGAATGATCTGAATGATTATCGCGGTAATATTGTTGCTTTGCCCCTACCGGAGGGCCGCAATTCTGCCGCAAAACGCAATTTGACTGCGAACCGGCGCCGCGTAGGATGGCGCGAGACGATAGGGGGCGAGCATGCGCAAGGGGATCACCACCACCACGGCCGTCCTGATGGCGCTGGGGGCGTTCGGCGCACAGGCGGCGCCCGACCAGGCGCGGGCGGACGGATGCCGCCAGCAACTCACCAGGGCGCAGCAGGCCGGCATCCTGCGCGACATGGGGGTGAAGCCAACCGGGGTGCAGTTAATCGTGGACGGGCCGACATGGCGCGGCATCGACTTCCAGACGAAAACCGGTTTCGTGAAGGCCGCCGAATGCCTGGTGACGCAGGGCGATGAGACGAAGCGCGCCAAGGTGGAGGTGCGCGATCACCGCGACGACAAGGTGGTGGGCCGCTATGACGGCAGCAAGCTGGTGGTGCCGTGATGGCGCCGGCGATCAGCCCCGGTCCCACTGACCGAAGCCCCAGGTTGGCTTCCCGCCTTTAGGCTCTGCCAGCACTACCGGGTCCAGCCACCGCGGCGATGACCGGCACGATGGGCACTTCGCCAGCTTAAACACCTGTTCCGGCGAAGCGCTGCCACCAAGCAGTGCAATGGCATCCGATATCACCACGTCCCACCTGGTGGCGCAGTTCTGGCGCCGCGCGTCGCTGCACACGGCTTCCAGGCCGATGCGCATGGTGCGGTACTGGCCGAGCGTGCGGAGGGTGGTGTTGCGGCTTGGGCGGTCCATCGGCCGGACTCATATCCGGGACCGATCAGGGAACGCAATAGGAATATTATCGGTCTGGATTGAAGACGATGGCGACTTTGTCTCCGTCGCGGCGAACCGCGAATTTAGGCAGCACTCGCCGCTGATAGAGATGGTCCCAACGATCCCAAGCCCTAGTCAGCATCAGCGCCATGTAGACGGCGGAGAAGCCGCGCGCGGGGCCAGCAGGCGGGTGGCGACGCAGGTACATGGCGAAGTATCGCTGCCAGTGCCGCTTCATATGGTCCGGGTCATTCAGGCGACGCAGCTGGCCGGGCCGGTGCAGCATGCCGCTGGCGCGCTCGATCCGGTCAACGATGCCAAGGCCTGTGTCTATCGGGTCCGCGCCCATCAGAATGTTGGCCCCTTCAGGCCATGGCGCTGCTGCGCCTCCACCCACCCTAAAATCTGAGACACCTTATCGCGCCACAGGTCACGCGGGAATGCGCGCGCATAGAGGAAGGCGATCAACTCGCCCTGTTCAAAGCCGCCGCGGGCCTGCAGGCGGGCCAGCGACAGGTCAGCACCATAGAGGTGGCAATACACCTCGTATGCCTGGTTGGCGATGGTGAGCGGGATCGGCGGCCCGCCCTGGACGGCCACCACCCCGATATGCGTCACGTTATCCGTCATGCTGCTGTGCGGCACATTTGCCCTGCGTCGGTGATTACTGCCGTCAGCTATACAGCCGAAAGCCCGGCCAGCATCAGTTTGTCCATGCACGCCTGCGCGATCAGCAGGGCGTTGCGGTTCTCCACCTCGGCGCCCGCCACGCCGTCGCGCTCATAGGCGCGGCGGAAGCTGGCCGAACCGAAGCGCAGCAGTTCCCGACGATCCAACTGCGCGACCAGCTGGGCTGCGTCATCGGCACTGATGGGTGCCGCTACCGGTTTCTCGCGGCCGGCGTGAGGCCGCAAATGCACCACGGATGCGTCGCCGGCGGATGGCGGAACCTGGTCTGTCAAAATACTCACCCTTACCCCCTTTGCCTGCACTTACTCACGTCAGCTTGTAATTCTCCGGCAGCTTAATAATGTCCGTCACCGCAACCAGGCGGGCGTCATCCACCGGCACAGCGGTGCGCAGGTATTCCACCTGACCGTCAGCAGAACGGATGCGCTGCAGCGACGGTTCTCCACGCTTCACCAGCGGCGGCACGGTTTCATGGATGAAAGCGCCATAGGCCTTATCCTGCAGGTCCCGCACGTCCATGGTGACAACCGAGGGATCAACCACCTTCATATGGTCACCGCAGTGCGTCACCTTCACGCCGGCATCGGTAGCGGTCATGATGTGCACGTCAGAAAGCAGGTCGCAGGCGGCCAACTCGGTGATGAGGCGCAGGCCGCCATTGCGCAGGTTGTTCTGCAACGACAGCAGCCGGCGCGCGGACGGCTTCAGCAGGTCAAGGTCAAACTTGATATCCTCGGCCAGCCAGGTGGCGGGGGCGGCGAGGTCAGCCAGCAGGCCCGGCGCGCCGCGCTCGGCAAAGAACGCATCCAGCGTCATGGCGTCCTGGTAGTAAAATCGGGTTTCGCCGCGGAGGTGGGCGTACAGGGCGGAAGTGTCGCGGCCGATGCCCTTGGCGACGATTTCCACACTCAGCTGAAGGATATTGCACCGGCGGTGGACGGCGGCGCCGAGGCGGAGGCCCAGGGCCTTAGTTTGCTCGCGGTATGACGGGTCTTTGGTCGGTCGCATTGGTTTATCCCCCAAGGTCTTTGGGTATAAACCCAAGGGCACAACCTGTCAATATCAGCCCTCGGAGGTTGTAACGGCGGTATTCAGGGGATTTTCCCGCCGCGAGGGGCGAGATTGTACCCCTTTTGCGCATTTATTCGGCGCAACAGCACGCTTCGCGGGACGGATACGAGGGCCAAATTCTCCGGGACGGGTGACCCAGACCAGTATGCGTTGGGCACCTCGGATGCTTCTGTGAAGCCGTAACCACCCTCCGCGAGTGCCAGAGGCAGATGGTTCGCGCGGATCAATGCAAACCCGTGGTCTATGGTGTGAAGACGCAGCGCATGGGCCAGGATCAGTTTCACCGCCAGCGACATGACGCCTCGGCCGCGCCATTCATCATGCACCCAACCACCGCCGAGATAGGCGAGCCGGCCAGCAATGTTCGCGTGCGGCAATGCGGATATCACAGGCAGCGCGTGTTGCTTCGTGGCGAACAATGATTGGTTGCGCAGCAGCCGATGCACACCGCCGCGCCACCATGGCGCTGAGACGATGCGCGCAGCCTCTATGCCGACCGTGAAGCCGGCAGGCGTGGTGAATTTCAGCCAGAGGAAGTTGCCGCGCGCCATCTCGCTGAATGCGATGTTAAGCGGGGTGCTGAGGTTGTATTCAAGCAAGGTTCCGACATGGACCCGATAGGCTTCCGGGTCATTATCGAGGGTCACCACTAGGCCACCGCGCGTGAAAGCGTGCGCCAGCGCAGCGATGTGGCGGTGTAAAATTTCCGTATCCATCAGGCCCCCGCGGCGCGAGTCGCACCGGCATTTTTTGCATACGTGATTTGCGGCTTTTCGTCCACCTCTGATGCCACTGTGAGTGGCACTCTGCGCACGAATAGGCGGCACGCGGCGCAGTCCGCAAAGCATGTAACAATGCGGGTCTTTCCAGAGCGTCCACAGAAGCCGACGTGCGATTTTGCCTTAACGCGGCACCATGCATTGCAGTTGCCGCAGATATCAGCGTTGGGTGGTCGCTTCGGCATCAGCGCCGGCCTCTCGCCATGGCCCGCCGCTCGCGTCGATTGCGCGGCACGCCCTCATGGTTGCCTCGGAAGATGATGCGCGGCGGGGTCACCACCACGTCATCTTCTGGCTTATTGATCGTGTAAATAGGCGACGCACGATCAATATCGCGCGGCGGCTTATCCTCCAGTATGAGGCGCGGGTGCATTGCGAGCTGCCTTTCAAGCAGCTGTAGGCGGTGCTCGCCTTCAATAACGGACGGGTTAATGAACAAAACCATTTCATCTTCCATCACAGCCCCCATGGTGGTTTTGCGCACGGCCATGCGAGCGTGAGCGATCGTGCGAATTCTCCGATGGCCAGAACGGCCCTCGCCTGAAGGGACACAGCTGCAATTGCCAGCGCCGGGCTGGCAGCTGCCTGCTGGAAATAGAAGCGGTCACCACGGTTATGGAACAGCTGCGCGCGGGCCTCACCATTCGGTTCTTTGGTCAGCACCAAGGTGAGGCCTGCAGGAATGAGACGGGTGGCGATATCGCTATTGCGGGTGTATGGGTCAACCCAACACCCGAATTGCTGCAGGCGGCCAACTTCGTGCGTAACAGCGATATCAAGGTTGCGGCTGCCATTCAGCGTGGTGGTGAGTTCCGCAACAAGGTCGCGCGCCTTCATACCGGCATGTCTCCCTGGTAATAACGGCCGCTGTTGTCATAGAGGTTGAAGCCATCACGCAGGACAAAGCCGACCAACCGGATTTGGCCGTGGCCGTCCCGATCAGTCTTAAGACCGCGTTCGCGCAGTTTTGAGGAAAGGCGCTTTTTCGACATGGCGCCGTGCCCGTTGTCGCCAATCCACTTGGTGTAAGCAGAATACAGTTCGCTGAAGGGCATCGCGCTGCCGGGCCGTGCGGACAGCGCCTCACCGATGAAGCTGCCCAGCACGTCCATTTCCGCGCGGTATTCCATCGTGGCGACCTGGACGCTCTGCGGCGGTTCCAGGCCGTGCTTTGCCCACATCATTGCGCCGCGCACAGCCCACGCGAGGATACCGGGCAGTTCGCCGCGCAGCTTCGCTGGCAGAACCTTATCCTTGAACGGGCCATTTAATGGCGCTTCAGGGTCTATGCGGTCATAGTATTTCGCATCAAAAGGTATCAGCCGCAGACGCCGCCAAATGCCATGATCCGTGCCGCGGATTTCAGGCTTGTGGTTGGACCCCAGCCAGATTTTAAACTGCGGCCGGAATGTAAATGGCGCCTGGTGTAGGTTGCGCACCGTGATGAAGGCGTCACCGGTAACTTCCTTCACCAACCCTTCATCTAGCCGCAAGCCTTCATTGGTTTCCGATGCAGTCACGAAGCGCGCGCCGCGTAGCGCCGCCACAGCGGGGTTGGGTGCGCCGGGCGCTTGTCGGTCTTTCGCTGCGAACGTCTCGGCCTGTGTCTTTGCCCAGTAAGGGCCGATGACGGCCTGCAGGGTTTCCAAGAATGTGGACTTGCCGTTGCTGCCATAGCCGTGCGCGATCATCATGCACTGTTCGCTGATATCGCCGGTAAGGCTGTAGCCCACGCTTCTCTGCACGAAAGGAATGATATCCGGGTGTGGCGCGAAGATTTCGCGCAAGAACCGATCCCATGTTGGGCACTTGGCTTCCGGGTGGAATTCCACCGGCGCCTGCTTGGTGATGTAGTGGAGAGGATTGTGCGGCTGCAGGATGCCCGTCCGCAGGTCCACTACGCCATTCAGGCAGTTGAACAGCCATTGGTCAGCGTCCAACGCGGCGGTGCCGCGGCTGACATGCGGCGCAGACAGCTTGATGGCGTACATAATCTGCCCGCCCATCTGCGATTTCAGACACCATTTGATGCGGTCGCGGTTCTCCGGCGGCGTGAGGAATGGTGCCTCTTGCTTGATATCCAGCGCTGTCACCTGCGCCATTTTGAGCACGCGCATGTCAGCCAGGCCGGCATCCCAGACGCCGCGGCCATAGATGTGCCAGCCAATGCCGGGCACATACATGAGGATGCTGCCCCAGCGCTTTATGATGCGTTGGGCGTTGCCGGTATCGGTGGGTGGAAACTCGCTGCATTCCTGGAATTCAGGCGGCGGCATCTCCACGATGCCTTCATGCTCATTCGCAGGCGGTGGCGGTGCGGGCCGAGTATCTTCCGGCAAAGGTGGATCGTGCCGCGCGTCGCGCACCGGCATGGCCGCATTGACCATTGCCACCACGGCGTCATCGCCGGAGACTTCCAGCAGCTTGTTGGCATCCTTCACACCATCCGGCGGCCTGGTCATCATCAGCTGCACGCCGGCGTCCAGCCACGACAACACGATTTTGGCCACGGACTTGTCGGCATCGCTGCCGACTTCGTCGTTATCGCGCACAAAGATGGTCGGCCGGTCTTTGGGCAGCGGCAGGCTCGCCATGGCGTTGATGCCAAAGCCCACCATTACGTCCAGGCCGGTGCATTGGCGCAGGGTCAGGCCGTCTTCCGGTCCCTCGGCGGCCAGCATCGGCCCCACGCCGGGGTTGGTTCCGGGCAGATACCAACCTGTGCCCCGCACAAGGCCATAGCTGCGCTTTATGACTTTCTTGGTGGTGTCTTTCTTTCCATCGGGCGTGAGGTGGATGCACTGCAGGGCAGCGGGAGAACCATCAGGTGCATAGGCCACGCAGACCAGCGCGCCGTAACCCGGCCTCGCGCGCTTCTTCAACTTGCCGTCTTTGACGTAATCCTGTTCCGGCCACCACTTGATGGTGCCCGGTGGCGCTCCACGCAGTCCACGCGAAAGCAGATAGGCCTGCGCGGGCGTGTCACGAACGCCGGTGACTACCGCCATGACGGCCGCAGCCTTCTCCAACTTCTCCGCATCTGTGTCGGGCGCTGGCAGTTCGGCCGGTACATCGTGCACTGGCCTGGTCGCAGGCAAGCTGGTGCCGTCGCCGCCTTCCAGGCCGTAGCGGGTGGCCAGCGCGCGGGCGGCGTCAATACGCTCCACCTTGAACACCAGGGCATAAATGCCGATTGGATCACCGGCCATACCGGACGCGCTGCTGAAGTCGCCGCCCTTGCCGGTTCGCATGTTGAATTTGGTGGACTTGCCCTTGCGGCCGTTTAAATCGCCCACCACGTATTCGTCGCCCTCGAAGCGACCGCCGGGCACCCAATCCTGGATGAGGCCGCGCAGGTCAGCCAGCGTGGCTTTGTTGACGGCATCGAAATCAATACGCGACACTGATAACCCTCACTCGCCAACCGGTGCGTGCTTATTCTCTGTGGCCAGCATGCTGCCAGCCATTTGATGGATATCCTGAAGGGCGCGAGTGAGACGCTGGCGCGCTGCGTCCACCGTCAGGGCCTCGCGCAAATTCCAGATAGTTTGCTGCACGCGGCGGATATTGGTTTCAGGCGGCAGGCCCAGCGCCTTGCACAATTCCGCTCGCGCCTGGTTGAAATCTGACATCTGCGCTGCGGCAGCTGCCTCACCCCTTGCCTGCGCCTCGGCCGCAACGCGGTCAGCCTCTCGGCGCACATCGCGCAACTTCACCTCTGCAGCGGCCTGCTGTTCCTTCAGGCGGTCCAGGTGATAGTGGCCCATATCAATGTCACGGATGACGTGGGCCGCAGCTTTTCCGTAACGCTTCATGATGGTTTCGTTTCCGCGCAGCAGAGCGGTATACGTTTCATCACGGCGCTGTGCCGGTACCCCGCCAATCCGCGGCAGGCCATCAATCAGCAGCTTCATCCATGCATCGGCCGGCATGTTCTCGAACGGCCGCATACGTGGGGCTACCACGGTACGCCAACCGTCAGCACCGCGAAGCATCAGGCCGGCGCCGGCCGGCAGGTCTTTTTTCTCGATCACACCGACAGGCGCGGCGAAGATGACCGCCGTGGAGAACGCCAGATAGGAGTGCCATTTGCCGGCGCCCACATCTTTCAGGAAATCGCTGCGGCTGATTTTAACTTCATAGGATATCGGCTTTGGGCTGGCGAAGCTGGATGCGATGGTGAACACGTCGGGCCGCGGGCTGCCGCTTGGCCCCATCTGCATGTTCGTCCACACCATGCGGCCATTGCCACGCAGCCGATTGGCAAGGTCATTGGCCAAGTCATCATGTTTCCAGGGGGATACTTCCTTGCTCACGGCCGCACCCCAAACTCAGTGATACCGGCTGCCACCAAGGCCTGCATGACCTGGTCAACGGCCTGGTCAGGGTCGCGCACCAGCACATAGATGCCGCCATGGCGCTCCACCATGGCCTGGAATTTCTGCTGCTGTTCCCGCTGTTCGCCGTCCTCGTATTTGCACTCCACCGAAAGGAACCGGCCGGCCGGCCCAACAAGGCCGATAATGTCGCCGCTGCCGGGGAGGCCAAAGCGCACCGGGCGCGCGCCGCGCACCACCACGTCACCAGGCTTCGCAGTGAACGTCTGACCGGGAGTGAGGTGGATCACCTTACCCATCCATGCCTGCCCGGTGTTATGCCGCCACAGACGCAGGGGAAGCCGGCCCAGCGCCAACAGGGTTTTCTGGACAACGGTGGTTTCACTCATCGCTGGCCTGCGCAGCTGGCTGGCGTCGCTGTTCGCGGCAGAACCGCTTCAGGGCGGAGACGATATAGCTGCATTCCTCCGCGATGCCCTCGGCCGCGTGGAGGTCGCCGCGCTCATATGCATCATCGAAATCCGCCATGCGCGTCTTGGCCTCGGAAATCGCGCGTCGGGCATCCGCATCGTTGGTGATCTTGGCTGCAGTCACTGGGCAACCCTCCACAGGTCTTTTCCCGTGGCCGGGCGAATGCTCATCACGCACTGGTTCGCCTGCAGGCCGAATTCACCCTGCAGCAGGTAGGTGATGACCTGCTTGGTGGCGCGGCCGGTATAGGCCTTGGCGGCTGGGTCCCATTCCTGCAGGTCCAGCACGTCGCCCACGCGGTAATCGCGGTCATTCCACCGCACCTCAAACTGCTTGCGGCCATCGTCCACAGGGTCGAATTGCGGCGGCCAAATCTTCAGCTGGTGCAGCACCGGCCCGCGCGGCGCCGGTTCCGGGCGGAGATTGTCAACCATTGCCGGCCGCCATGCTGCAACCGTGCAGCAGCACTGCGATACCGAACGCGATGCCCGTGCCGAGCCAGCCGCGGTACATGGCGAAGCACATCACGATGGCGAGGATTAGCAGCGCGCAAATCTGCGGGGTCATGTTATCCCTCTCGCTTGCATGTAGACTTGGATGAACGCCGTCGCGGCTTCGGCATTGAGTGCATTGCCGTAACCGCGCAATCGTCCCACGCGGGCGGCAGCCCCATGAGCCAGCGGGAATGTGCCGGGTCCAACAGGCCGCCACCGTCCATCCCGGCAGAGAAGCCAATCAGCATTTCGCCAGTAGCCGTGAACCGCGCTGGTTGGTCCACGTTCTTGACCAACTCCTGGTTCCCCAATTCGTCCGACCTGTCTCCGCCACGCTTCCTGAAGCCGTCCACGGTCGGCGTCTGCCACCCCGCCAGCATCGCCGCCATGCCAGTGTCCTGAGGCGAGCCTTTCCACTCCATCTCCGACAGCACGCCCTGCATGGTCCTGATATTCTTCTCGCCGTCCGCTGTTCGCGGTGTTGGCCAGCCCGATGCCAGCGACCAATCCACCTTGCTGACTGCGTTCGGAAGCTCGCTGTCCTTGTGCGCCGCCGCTCCCGCTCGCCCACGGCTGTCTGCCGCTATCGGTGTCGGCCACCCAGTAAAGGCGGTCGCGCACGTTCGGCGCACCGATGCCCGCAGCCGGAAACGGGACCGCCCCGATGGCGTACTCCATCGCTTCCAGGTCAGATTGTACAAGGTCGATCCACACGTCTGCGTCTTTGCTTGCAACCTGTTCACCAAAGACGACGAAAGGGCGATGCTGTTGGATGAGGTGGAACCATGAGGGCCATAGGTGCCGCTCATCAGCAAACCCAGCGCCTTTGCCTGCCGCGCTGAAAGGTTGGCAAGGGCAGGAACCGGTCCAGGCAGCGCGATCATCTCGCCAACCTGCCCTTCGGAGTGCGTAGGACCAGACGCCGACGCCAGCGAAGAAGTGGCATTGTGTAAACCCGGTAAGGTCATCTGGTGTAACATCTCGAATGTCTCGGTCATCCACGCATCCCGGTGCTATTTCTCCGGCCTTGATAAGTTCTCGGAGCCAAAAAACGTTGAACGGGTCTATCTCGTTGTAGTAGGCCCAATTCTTGCGGGGGGGGGGGGGGGGTATGCATGCCCGGTCAAGCCAGCGTCACTTTCCGACCCAGAGCGGCGGACAATACGCCCTCATACCGCTCCACCTCGGCTTCCATCGCATCGGCGTTTGCCTTTTCGTATTCCTCACGGGTGAACACACCCTTTTCAATCAGCAGGGTGGCCAGAGCGGCAATGCCGACCTGCGCGGAGTTGACGCCAACACGGAGGTGCTTTGGCGAGCCATCGGCACTGCCCATGTTCTGCTGCATGGCAACACCGGACTGCATGGCGTGCATGGCGGCCATGTACCGCGCAATATGATCGGTCATAACAGGCTTCCTTCCTCGGGGAGTGGGTTCGGGACAATCGGGCCGGGTCGGCCGGCGAGCACGTAGCGTGCCCACGCCTCGGGGTTGGCGTTGCCGTTGCGGCGGCCAAGTTCCACGAGTTCTTCATAAGTCTTCGCCATGCCCTGTGCCCGGCGGCGGTCACGGGCAGCGGCGCGCTGCTGCACCTCTACCAACTCGCCGTCGCGCACCTCGATCAGGCGCGGGGCTGCAACCGGGCTGTGGCCGCAATCCGGGCAGGCGCCATGGACGGCCGAGTACACGGCATAGCATTCCATGCAGCTGCGCACGGACATGCCGCCATCCGATTTCTTGCCGCGCTTAGCTCGGCCGTCCAGTGACCAGGCCCTGTCCTCATCCGGCAGGCCGTGGCGGTCGCTGTTGCCGACGTGGTCAAGAATGAATGCGCAGTCTTTTCCATCATAGCTGCGCAGCGCGCGGCCGACCTGCTGCAGGTACATTGCCTCTGACTTCGTCGGCCGCAACAGGATGGCGCCGCCAACCCGCGGCACGTCGGTTCCCTCGCTGATAATGTCGCAGCTGGTGAGGATATCCAGGTTGCCGTCACCCAGCGCTTTGATGCGGGCGCGGCGCACACCACCATCCGTGTTGCCGTCCACACTGGCTGCGCGCCACCCAGCTGCCTGGAATTGGGAAGCGACGTGTTCCGCGTGCTCTACGCTGGCGCAGAACGCGATGGAAGGCACACCAGGGCAGATGCGGGCATAGTGGCCGATCACGTCACCGGTGATGCTGGGTTTGTCCAATCGCTGTGCTGCGTCTTCACGGCGGAAGTCCGCACCAGCCGACCGCAGGCCAGTCAGGTCCAGTTGGATAGGGGGCGCGAAAACGCGCGGCCGAGCCAGGTAGCCGTTGCTGATGAGTTCGGCCACCGATGGGCCAAGGATGAGACTGGTGAACGGGCCGCCGGCATGTACGCCGAGGCCGCGGCCATCCAGACGCTGTGGCGTCGCGGTGACACCAAGGATGAAAGCAGCGGGATGAACCGCCAGTATCTTTTCCCAGAGGCCCGCAACCGCGTGGTGCGCCTCATCAACCAACAGGAAGTGGTAGGGGATGAAACCGACACCGATGCGGCGCGCCAGGGTCTGCACGCTGGCAATACCGGTGGGGGCCTCTGCGTTGTAGAAACTGCGGCCCGTCTCAGCCAGCATGGCTTCCACTGCGGCGCGGATGACCTTGCTAGGGCCGACGATATGGAACCATACGCCCATCTTGGCCAGCGCAACTGAGGTCTGGACAATCAGTTCCTGCCTGTGCACCAGCACGCAGCAGCGGTTGCCTTTGCGCGCGACGCCATCGGCCACATAGCTGATGCCAACAGTTTTTCCAAAGCCAGTAGGGGCCTGACCGCAAGGCGATTTACTGCCTTGGCTGAAATGACTCCGAATGGCTTCAATCCAAACGCGCTGGTCGGGGCGCAGAACGATATTGCGGATTTGCACGCGCGCCTCAGATACCAGGAATGGCCAGTTGGCGAGTGGCGGCGATCTGCGATGCCGTGGCGCGTGTCTCGCGCGCGTCGTTCCGCGGGGCATCCGGCTTGGTCCAGCCTTTGACCCAGCCCATGCTGCGCGCAATTCTCCGCGTCCACTCTGGCGTCACGATTTTGTCGTTGACCTTCAGGTGGGTGTTTCCAGAGCGATAGACCGTCACGCGGTGATATCGCAGGAAGTCGATTGCGTTCTGTGTAAGCGCCGTCACCTCAGTGGTGCGCGGCGGCTGCTGGGGCGCTGGGATTTCCGTTTGCAGTTTCTTGCGGCGCCGCATGAGGATCACAGCGGACGGTGTGGGAAGCCGGCGGCGGCGCGCATCTGATAGCGTGCGACGATGGGGCTGGCAGAACCATCGGCCTTGCCTGCGGTCAGCAGCGCCACCACACCAGTGGTTGCCACATCGGCTGGCCGCCAGACATGGCCGCACCCTTGGCACTGATGGCTGCGATGCGGCGGGTTGTTCCAGCCTTGCGACGGGTTCGGTTCGTCAACATGCTGCACATCACAGGCGGGGCAGTAGAGCACCATCGGAATTGGCGCTGCATTCTCGCTGGTGCGATTGTCGGTTTGATCCATCTCAGGCCCCATCTGACGCCGGCATTACCGGTGAGAAGTGACCTTAATAACGGCACAAGTACCGTAATTCAATATAGGGGAAGGGTACAAAGCCCCTCTGAGTGGCCATAGAATACCCTTGGTACCCTTGATAAGTGCCGCTAGGAGTGGCAATGTACCGTTACAACTTCGGTACAAACTGCCGGACGGATAAGGAGCGAGAGGCGTTTTATGGCTAGACCACGGGTCCCGGTAAATACCAAAAAAATAAGTGCGCTGGGGCGGAATATCGAAGCCGCCATGAAGAAGCAGGGCATAGAATTTATAAAAGACCTAGAAGACAGCGCCGGGGTAAAGCGCGATACAGTGCGGCGCCTGCTGTCCGGCCGCACCCATGACCCGAGGTTAAATAAAATTGAACCTATTGCCCGCGCGCTCGGCATGACGGTTCATGAGTTGCTTAATGAAAAGCCAGCTGCGCAGAACGAATTGCCCGCAGCCTTCCACGGCAAAGACACTGGCTGGTACGTGCCGACCGATGACGCCATGTCTCCCACTCTGCCTGCCGGCGAACCGGTGCTGGTGGATTGGAGCGTCCATCACGCGACCGGCGCCGGCGTATATATTCTGAAGATGAGCGACGCCTCATTGGTGGTGCGCCGCCTGGTGAAGAAAGTAGACGGCGACAAGGTCCGCGTAGCTGTAGACAATCCGGCATATCCGCCTGATGGCGATATAGCGCCCAGCAAACTGAAAGTTGCCGGTCGCGTTCTGGGGCTGCTGAAGCGCCTGTAAGTTTCAACACAAATCGCCGTCATATGTGCGCCGCCCAGAGCGGCGCATATTTTTTTAAGGTAACGGTACAAATCACCTTCACAAGGTAAAAGGTGCCTCTTATGGTGGCCATCAACGGATCACACCGTTGATGGGGATTACCGATGAGCACCACCAAACAACCCGCTGCGGCGGCTGTATCTGCCGTCAAGAGCGCTGTGGAAGAACAGGCCACCATCCGCCGCCGCCACGATGCGCTGCAGTCTGCGCTGGCGCCCATCCTTGCCGATATGTCCGGCCTGGCCGGCATGGCGGACAATCAGGTGGTCAAGATCAATGTCACCGCCGGTCAGTTGCGCGCCATCATGGATGCGGCGGTGCTGCAGTGAAGCGGCCTGCGCTGACATACGACCGGCAGGACGGCGGCGGCCACGTCTTCATCCTGCGTGGACGTGAATGCTGGTTTATCAGCATCAGTGCCGCGCAGTCATTCGCCGTGCAGAACGGTGCCACCATGGTGGGGGCACCTGTCTGATGCCTTACGAAGCCTATATCAACACAACGTTCACGCCGGCTATCCAGCGGATAATTGACCAGGCGAACGAAATCATTTCCGAGTATGAGGCCGAGGGCCTGGTGCTTACGCTGCGCTCGCTGTTCTATCAGTTTGTGTCGCGCGATTTGCTGCCCAACAGGCAGAACGAATACAAGCGTCTCGGGGAAATCATCAATAAGGCGCGTCTCGCCGGTCAGATTGACTGGGAGATGATGGAAGATCGCACGCGCGAGTTGATCGCCCTTCCGCATTGGGAAAAGCCGTCAGATATTCTGGTGGCTTCGGCGGACCAGTTCCGCATTGATTTGTGGGAAGACCAGCCATATCGCGTTGAAGTATGGGTGGAGAAAGAGGCGCTGGTAGGTGTGATTGAGCGCATCTGCGAACAGTATGCAGTGCCCTATTTCGCCTGCCGTGGCAACACCAGTCAGTCAGAGGCGTGGCGGGCTGGAAAGCGCTTTGAACAGTACAGCGTTGGTGGGCAGCGCCCGCTTATCCTGCACCTCGGTGACCACGATCCCAGTGGCATTGACATGACGCGGGATAACAAAGACCGCATGGATATGTTTGTGCGGGAAGGCGACTACCAGGTGGAAGTGCTGCGCATCGCCCTGAATATGGACCAGGTGCGCAAATACAACCCTCCGCCCAATCCGGCAAAACAGACGGATAGCCGGTTTGCGTCTTATGCCCGGCAGTTTGGAAACCAGTCGTGGGAATTGGATGCTCTTGACCCGCGCGTCATCCAGCAGCTGATTGAAAAGCACATCAAGGGTGTCCTGCACGTCGCACGGTGGGATGATGCCGTGCGCAAGCAGAAAGAGGGCCGCGAAGCCCTCCGGTACGTGGTCGAGAATTTCGAGAAGCTGACCAAGCCGGGCAAGCGCAAATGAGCATCCACGTAGACACCTCCACCTATCGCCGTGTGCATGGTCGCTACCCTGACGGCAAACGCATCTGGACTTTCGATATCCGCGCCACCCAGAACCATCCGGCGGAAAGCGAGCGTTACGAGTTCTTCGGGGATTACTTCAGGGCATCGGCTGCGGCGCAGTGGCACGCCGCCAGCGTCATGCGCCTCACCGCGGCTGTGTGCAAGGTGCTCGCCTGATGACCGGCAGCGTTATGGTCCGCTTCATGTCCACCCCAAAAGAGGGTGGATACTATCTCTATACTGTAGAGGTGCCGCCCGATATGCCGGAACGTGAGGCCGTTCCGTACATCATTGATAGCCTTCGCCTCGCGCGCGCTAAGCAGCGCGAGCGGGCCGAGGCGCGGCGGTTGTCCGGCCCGCTGGGGCGGTTGCCATGACCACCGCAGACAGACTGAAAGCCATCGCGGCATGCGCGCTTCTCATTCTCTCCCTGGGGGTGGTGTGGTGACGCACGTTTGCGAGACACCGGAGTATGACGCGCTGATTTTCTCCCTGCTGGGCGGGACTGTCGGCAGCAGGAAGGACGATGCCAAAGTGTGGTGCGCCCTGCACGGCCACCGCTTCATCGCCTGGGATGCGGCCACCCAGCTGCTGGAATACACCAGGCCGGATGGCACCAGAGGGCAGCACATCACCACCGATCTGATGCGCTACACCAGCAGCGAGGCGGATGCGTTCGCCGCTGTGCCGGCCAACCTGATGGTCAGTGTCTGGCGCCGACCGAAAATCAGCCTGCAGCGTCACGAACGCGCAGCCGGCGCGCGGATACATTCCGGGACGCACTCCGGCGCGATCTACAGCGACAAGGGCGCCAATACGGTGCCGTTGGCCATCGTCGCAGCGCTTCTGTCTTACCACCGAGAACAGCACCGGCGGGGTAACCGCTGATGGCCAAGCCAACCGTCATCCGTTGCAGCGGCATGCCGCAGTATAGCGACTGCAGCCGGCGCAGCGTCGCGCGCGGGTGGCCCGCCATCGTGGAGGCCGCTGGCTACACACTGCGCAAGACCCTGCCCAGCATCGGCGCCATCATCGGTACAGCCTCTCACACCTTGCTGGCGCATGGCCTTAAGAACCGCATGGCCGGCATGGACCCGGCCGGCACGGATTTCCGCGGCCTGGCCGGTGACACCATTAGCGCCGAAATGGCCGCTAGCGAAGGCGCCGTGGTCTGGGATGACACCACCCGGAACAAGGATGCTGCCATCCTGCAGGCCTGCAAACAGGCGCTGGTGGTGCTGGACAAGATGCCTGACCTGCGGCCGGTCGCCATGGAAGAATTTGGCGTGGCCGACCTGGGCGACGGCTTCCAGTTGGCTGGCACGCTGGACCTGCGCAGCGATCTGCCGGAGGAAGAAGCCGCGCCGGGTGTGATCCTGCCGGCCGGCGCCAGCATTGATGACCTGAAGACTGGCACGATGCACCGCGCCAACCAGGCGCAGTACGGTGGGTACTCGCTCTTGAACCGTGCAGCTGGTCGCGTCACGCGCCGCCTGCGGGAAATCTTCGTGCAGCGCGTTGGCGTGACCAAGCCTCAGCCTGACCCGGTCCTGGTGGAATACCCGGTGGCACAGGCGGAAACCATCGCATGGCACACAGCGCAACATGCCAAGCGTGAAATCCTCGCGTTCCAGAAAACGGGCAATCCATGGATTTGGTTGCCCAACCCGAATTCCATGATGTGCGGCCCGGACTATTGCTCTGCATGGGGCACCGAGTTTTGCACCAGCCACAAGCAAGAGAAAGGCCACTGACATGACCGCCACCGATACCGCACATAACACCGCCTTGGCGGTGATGCCGCCCCAGACAATGGGCCGCGTGGCCCCGGCGGGCGTCTTTGACTCCGTGGAGAATTTCGAGTTGGCCCAGCGCATGGTGCGCCCGCTGACCGAAAGCAACATGGTGCCGGCTGCATACCAAGGCAACACCGGCAACGCGCTCATCGCGCTGGATATCAGTCGTCGCGCCAATGCCAATATCCTGATGGTGATGCAGAACCTGCACATTATCGAGGGTCGGCCGTCGTGGGCCTCTCAGTACATCATCGCGGCCCTGAATAGCTGTGGTCGGTTCTCGCCGCTCCGCTTCATCGTGGAAGACCTTGGCGAAACCGAAGTGGAGGTGGACAAGTGGGAAGGCCCGAAGGGTTCCCGCACGAAGACCACCGTTAAGATGAAAGTCCGCAACAAGCGGTATGTGGCCTGGTGTTATGACAAGGCCACTGGCGAGCGCCTGGAAGGCCCCGAGGTCACCATTGAAATGGCGGTCAAGGAAGGCTGGTACACGAAGCCCGGCAGCAAATGGCTGACCATGCGGGACCTGATGGGCCATTACCGCTCCGCTGCCTTCCTGGGCCGCCTGTACGCCCCCGATATCCTGATGGGCATGCACACCGCCGATGAGGTGGAAGACATGGTGGATATCACGCCGGCCGCCCCGGTGGTGCCCAGCCCGACCGCCGAGAATGTTGCTGCTGGCGATGCCGCGCGCAAAGTTGCGGGCGAAGTCTTGCCGCCGGCGGCCACCGATAAAGCGCCGCGCAAACCGCGCACCACGAAGCCGGCCGCAGATGTCGGCCAGCAGCCTGCCGCTGCCACGCAGCAGACGACGGCCGCGGCCGAGACGCCCGCGCAGACCGGCATCCCGTTCGATATGACCGCCGATGAAGGCGAGGGCAGCACGGGCGGTGACACCCCGCCGCCCGTGCTGCAGCAGCCGGCCGGCGCGGATGCTGATTACGGTTTCCCCGAGTAAACGCTTGTCAGGGTAGCGGCATAGAAGCCGCTACAACGTAAACCTACCGAAACAGCGAGGCCGCTATGTCCGAGACTACTGCGATGATGCCTACCGATGGCGTCACCGGCATCAAGCGTAACTGCCATTTCGCGGCGCCTTATGCAGCGATGCTGCAGCCGTTCGTGAGCACCGAAGACGCGCGGTTTTACCTCAATGGTGTGCTGGTCGATAAGCACCCCGATGGCGGCGTGATCCTGGTGGCCACCGATGGCCACCGTCTCGTTGCGATCTGGGACAAGGAAGGCAGCACGAACGGCCGCTGGATTTGCCCTCTGCCGCGGCGCCTGGTCGGCTTCATAAAGCATGACGCCGCCAGCCCCGGCGAAATGGAGACGCGGCCGAAGCGCCTGCATTTCATTGGCGACACCGTCTATCTCGCCACCGGCGCGCAGTTGCTGGACGAAACATCTGATGTGGAGCGCGACTATATCGCTTTCGCCCACAAGGCACCGATCGCTCTGGATTACCCCATCTGGCAGCGCGTGGTGCCGCGCGATCCGCCGGCGCCGTCTTACTTCCAGGTCCGTGCCCAGTACATGGCTGATTTTTCAAGCGTCGCTCAGTACGCCGCCGGCCTGTACCGCTGCGAAGATGGCGACCCTCAGCACCTCACGATTTGGCAGTCCGACCCCAAGGCCCCGATGGTGGTTCTCATCAAGCATCTGCCTGAGTTCTTCGGCGTACTGATGCCGATGCGGGTGGAGTCGGAAGAAGCTGTCTACCCCGATTTCATCAAGACCATTCTCGGCGGCCAGTCCGGCCAGCCGGTCAATACCGGAGAAGAAACCAATGACGCACCCTGAAATCAACCCCGGCGCCGGCATGCCAGTTCCCAATCAGCCGTCGTGGCTGCGTCGGACCTGGAACAGCTTCAAGGCCTGGTGGTCGGAAGCGTGGAGCCTGCGCGGCGCATTCGACAACGCGGCCCGCTCGGAAATGCCGTGCCTGTATCCGCACGATGACCTGCATGGCGCGCCGTGCCCGGTGCAGAGCCGGAAAGAAGAGGCGGAAGCGTTGGCGCAAAGCTTCGTCCAGCGCGGCGGCGCCGGGCGTCTTGAAGGGCCTGACGGCTACATGATGGACGCGATAGTGATTTTCCTTGGTGAAGCTGGCTTTAAGGTCAGGGCATGCCATCGCCGTGGCTCTATGTTCACCCTGACCCTCACCGGGCCGCGCGCCTGCGGTAAGACCCACACCATTGCGCGACTTACCGCATGGCTGGAAAAATGTGGCTACCGGGTCGGCACTCCGCAGTTCCGTGACGGCCCTGATGGCAACCAGATTGAAACGGTGAATATCACCGAGGTTGCGAAGCGACTGCCGACCATCGCGGATATGCGCGAAGCCGACAAGGGCGACGCCGAATTCATCCGTAAACACTTTGCTGGCACCAAGCGTAAGACCGCCGCGAAGAAGAAGGCCGCAAACGCCCCTCGGAAACCTGCCGCGAAGAAGAAGGCTGCAGCCAAACCGAAGGCCGCCAAGCGCAAGGCCGCCACGAAGGGCCGCCGCTAATGCGCGTCATCGTGGAAGGCTTCCAGGGTTGCGCGTCTGCCGATATCGCCGCCACGCCGGGTGCGCTGCTGGCGGGCCGCAATGGTCAGGGCAAATCATCTGCCCTGCGCGCCATCGCGGCGGTGCTGTCCGGCCACGTCATGCCGCTCGGCCTGAAGAAAGGCGAAAGCGGCATGCTGGTGCGCACCGGTGCCGCAAAGGCCTCGGCCATGGCGACGGGCGCGAACGGCCATATGGCCACGGCGATCTGGCCCAAGGCAGAGCGCACCTCCGCCGGCGACGCCCCGCCGGAAGCCAGCCTGTATGCGGTTGGGCTGCTGCACTGGGTGGACCTGAAGGAAGCCGACCGTATCGAAGCGCTGCGCAAGGTGCTGAAGGCCGACCCGACCGAAACCGATCTGCGTTACAGCCTCTTTGGCATGTTCATGCCCGGTTACAACTGGACTGGCGAGCCGAAAGATGAGCGCGAGGCAAAGCAGGTCGAATATGTGACCGCCAAAGCGGCGGCCATCTTCAAGGAAGTGTCGCGCGATGGCTGGGATGCCACGCTGACACGATACACCAACCAGATGCGCGACAGTAAGGCCAACTGGGGCCACGTCACCGGCGCCGGCGAATGGGGCAGCAAGAAGGCCGAAAGCTGGCTGCCCAATGGTTGGGAAGAAACACTGACGCAGGCCAGCAAGGATGGTTTGGGCGCCATCGTGACGGCCGCCAAGGCCGCGCTGGAAGACGCGGTGAGCCGGCAGGCAGTTGACAGCAGTAAGCTGGGTGACCTGCAGGCTGAGGCGGCCAAGGTGGCCGATCTGGAAGCCAAGGTGACGGTGGCAAAAACCACCAGCGAGAGTAAGGCCAAGACCGCGGCCGATGCGTTGGTGGCGTTCAATGCATCCACCCCGCCGGCCGGTACGGACAGCACCCACTGCCCGGCATGCAATATTCGCCTCGCCGTCCGCGTTGAAGGCGCCGGCAAGTACAAGCTGGATGCGCTGCCGTCGATTGACCAGGCCAAGGAAGCCATGGTGGCCAAGGTCTATGGCGATGCGCAGACGGCATACGCCAACGCGAAATCCGAGGCCGACCGCGCCGCCGGCGACCTGGCCATGCTGGAAGTCCAGCTGAAGATTGCGCGCACCGCCGCTGGTGATTTCACCGCCGCGCGCCAGTCCACCGGGACCGTTACGGCGGAGGAAGTCAATAAGGCGCGCGAGGCCGTGCGCCTGGCCGAAGAACGGCTGCATGCCTGGGAGAAGTGGACCGAGGCGAACCGCCTGCAAAAGGTCATCACCTCCACGGCCAACATCGTGGACGCACTGGACGCCAAGAAAGGCGTCCGCCGCACCGTGATGGAACGCAAGCTGCAGGGCTTCAACACTCTGCTGCTGACATACAGCGCCGCATCGGGATGGCCCACGGTCACCGTCACGCCGGAGATGACCGCCGAGTTGCACGGCCGCCCGTATGTCCTGCTGGCGGACAGCGAACAATTCATGGTGCGCACCAGCATACAGCTTGCCTTCGCTGAAATGGATGGCAGCGCGGCGGTGGTAATCGACGCCATGGAAGTCCTGGAAAACAAGCGTGTCAGCGGCCTGCTGAAGCTGCTGGTGAAGCGCGGGCAGCCGTTCTTCGCCGGCATCAAGGCAGAGGGACCCGACAAGGTCCCCAATCTCGCGCGCCTCGGCGTCGGCAATTCATTTTGGTTTGATAACGGCACTTGTGCCGCCATCGCACAGGAGTAACGGAATATGGACAACAAACGCGAAGTGGTCATGGTCTTTGATGAGGCCAACACGCCCGCCATCACCGCCGAAGACAGGCGCCAGCGCCACCTGGCCGCCGTCAGCGCGAACAAGCGCCGCGCGCGTCAGCAGCAGAAAGCCCAGCAGTCCGCCGCGGGCCGCGTCAGCCGTGCCACCCGTCGCAACCACGCTTTCAGTCGGCCCGCGGTCGGCAACTGCGGTCCCGGCAACGGCTTCCGCTTCATTCGGGTGAAAGCCTGATGCCACGGCCGAGCACATTTGTTCGGTACTGCGACTGGCTGCACAACGGAGAAGTTGGCAGCAGCAGCAAGGTGCTCGGCGCTCGCATGCTGGGTCTGAAGATCACTGACCCGCATTTCGCCAAGGCGCACCCGCGTGATCCTGCTGACCTGCGCCGCTGTGTGCTGCTGTTGGACCGCTTCCCAATGTGGCGTTCGCAGCTGTTCAAGATGCTGACGGTGAGCCGGGATTGGTCGGCCATCGTCCGCAACTGGGCCGATCTGGAAGCCACGCTGCGCCGTGAGTTGGGTCCGTCGTTCCGTGGTGCAGCACCAGAAACCTACAAGAAAATGCAGCGCATCCTGCTGGGGGTGAACCATGCCGGTTGACCGGATCAACAAAGCCGTTGGCGGTGTGATCCGCCGTGAACGCGAGGCCCTGGAATTGCCGCAGGGTCAGATGGGCGCTGTGGTGGCTGTGAAGCGGTCGCAGGTCCAGAAATACGAGAATGGCGTTTCGCCCGTTCCGGCGCACAGCCTGTTGGCGCTGGCGCGCTATTTCGGCATCCCGGTGGCGGCATTCTTTGCTGACGTTGACAAACACGCCAAGGCTGAAGCGGCGGCGGCGATGAAGGCGCGCCGCGTCAATCGGAAGGGTGGCCGCTGATGCCGCAAGTTTACGTTCTCGCGGCGGTTGATGCCGAGGTGAAGCGCCTAGCCGATATCGCCGGAGTTGATTTCAGTTCCGTTTCCAGGTTCCAGGAAACAATGGATCGTTGGCGCAGAATTGCACGCCATACACTCGCCGTTATGGAGCATAAGGCTGATGTGGAGGCGATTGCCAACGATGCGGTGAACCGAGCAGCCTTGGCCGAAGCGGAGGTGAAGCGCCTCACCGCGCTGCTGAATACCCCAGAGGTTCACAAGTTTGTCTATGGCGTCGCCATCGAAGCCGTGCACCAGCGCGAGCGTTGGGGCAGCCAGCACGATGCCGGGAAGACGGACGCGGACTGGTACTGGCTGGTTGCCCACCTGTCCGGCAAGGCGCTGCACAACCCGCCGAATGATATGCCGCCGCATGAAGCGCAGCTGCACCGGATCATCGCCGCCGCTGCCGCTCTGTGCAATTGGCACGCAGCGCGGACTGGTGAGCACACCGCGATGCGGCCCGGCATTCAGCCGCCGGAGGGCATCGCATGAATGGCCGGCGACGCAATCACGATGGGTGGGTTATCAGGTCACGCACGGGCGCCCTACTGGTTGGCACCGCAGCCTGGACGCGCAGCCAGTGCATCAAAGAATGCCTGACAAGGTACAGCCCAAAGTGGACATGGAAGCGCCTCTATCGGAGCGGATTGCGCTGCGTGCGCATCCGCGTGGTGGAGGTGTGACCACGCGGCACCAGGACGGCCGCGGCTGGGCCATCGTCGCCGTGGTGGCGGCGCTCGGTATTCCACTGGTTTGGCACATCATTGCAAGGATGAGTTAGATGCATCTCGAAACCGAAAGCCTGATTAAGCGCCTGCAGGCGGGATTTATCCAGGATGCCACTGATGCCATGGATGAATTGAATGGCCTTTCAAAGGAGGTCGCCAAGGCGGTCGGCGTGCCGTTCTTTTTTGTTGAAAGCGTTGATGCCGCCCTGCTGGCCTTTCCTCCAGGCTGGGCTGGCGCCTGCGATAGCGACGGCTTCGGCTGGGCCTGGAACAAGACCACAGGCCAGCGCCTGGACGCCCACGTTTCGATGAGGCCGGCGCGCGCGCTCTGCATCTGCCTCATCATGGCCCACGGTATCGAGAACGGCACGATTGAGCCGCACAACGGCACCGTCCGCTGGGACGTGCGCGCCTTCCAGGCAGCGTTCGCCACCGCGTGCCGGAAGCATGATGCCAAGGCGATGTTCCTTGCGCTCATCCCGGCACCTGGTGGCGAGGAAGACAAGTTTTCCATCGTGCTCGGTGGCGACCACCATGCGCGGCAATTCGTTGAACAGCGCTTGCGCGCAACGGGAGTGAAAATCTGATGGCGAAGATTTCGCGCGACGCAGAAATCATATTGGTGTGTCTGTTCGCGTTCGGCGGACCAACCAACCTGTTTTTCAGGCGCCCTCACATCATGCACGAACAAGGCGGCGCTGGATGAGTTGGCCGCAGCCGGATTGGTTGTTGTGGCGCCAGCCAACCAGCTGCCGCCCGGTGCCGCCGGATGGAACGGAAACGAAAACACATTGGCGGCTGTGAAGGGATGCAAGCGGCCGGCGAATGGCGAAAGCTGGCCTCTCACAACGGAGTGAATGCTATGGCAGAGAACCTGAAAATCTGGCGCAACGGCGCATGGCATGCCGCAGCTGGCCTGAAGGACGTTAAGGCCGGCGATATCCACCGCGTCTTTCCCGGCGGCCCGCTGCTGGTGGCGCGCGAAGATGCTAAGTACGGCCCTTCACGCAGCAGGCCAGACCGCATGGTGTGGTCGGTCAGTACGCGGCGCCCGGCGCCTGGTGAAGTGCCTGCCGGCGCGGTGGTGGACTGATGGCAGACGCTATGATGAACCCTGTGGAAGCAGCGGAACAGCGCGTAAAATGGCTGAGGAATTATTCACCCGACACACTACCTGTCTTCCATGCGATAGCTGAGGAAATAGAGGCGCTTCTCCGCTCCCAGCCGCAGCAGGCTCCCTTGGTGACGGATGAGCGGATTGAGGCTGCCGCCAAGCAAATGTCTGAATGCGCGGCCCGTGACGACATGGACGGTGTCGATACGTGGGATGGGTTGCCGGACGAAATCAAACTGGCTTGGCGTCGTGACGCGAAGGAAGTTCTTGAGGCTGCATTTGGCACCAAATTATGCGAAGGCTGTCCCCCAGTCGGATACCCGACCGATAAGACCCGGTGCGATCCTTGCCCACGTCGATCACAAGCCGCCCTCTCCCAGCGCGGCGTGGTGCCGGAAAGGTGGAGGCTGGTGCCGGTTGAGCCAACAAGTGATATGTGCGAAGCGATGGACCCAGAAGGAAACTTTAGATGGCAGCGCTTCAAGAAGCAGTATGCCGCCATGCTCGCAGTCGCCCCACACCCCACCACCAGCGAGTAGGCGACAATGCGCCTAGTATACCGAACACTCATCAAGCACCGCGAGGGCGATAATCTCGCCTATGCCAAGTATTCCATATCGTGGTGGGAATGGTTCCGGCCGATCATCCTCCGGCACAAGGCGGCCCGCACACTGCAGCGCCATCGTGAGCGCGGGTTTGTGGTGTTGCTGCCAAAGGTTCGGCCGCGCCATTTCCTTCTTCAACCAGGTTGGTGGAAGAGGAAGCCATTATGACCACCGCAGACATGCTGACCACACGCGCCGCCATCTTCAGCAAGTGCAGGCGCTGGCGGTACCGGCTTTCCATCATCTGGGATACACGACTGCCGGTCATCGTTTTCATCATGCTCAATCCGAGCACGGCCGATGAATTGGCCAATGACCCCACCGTAGAGCGGTGCCAGCGCCGCGCGGTGATGTTGGGATTTGGCGGCGTCATCATCCTGAATGCCTATGGGTGGAGGGACACCGAGCCGGAAAACCTATACGGCCAGCCCGATCCCATTGGGCCTGAGAACAATGAATGGATTTCCGGCACAGTTAAGCGCATCGCCCGTGAAGGCGGCCTGGTGGTTTGCGGTTGGGGAAATCACTGCGACCGCGTAAAGCCGGGTCGCTCCGCTGAGGTGTTGCAGCTGGTGCGTGACGCCGGCGCAATCCCGCACGCATTGAAATTGAACGGCGACGGTTCACCGCAGCACCCGCTGTATGTGGGCTACGGCGTTAAACCCATCACGATGGTGGCATGATGTACCTGGAACAGCGCGCACTGCCGGATGGCGGCCGGCAAATCATCATCACGATGGATGCCAAAGAGATGCGACGCGCCACCATGATGCGCGGCACGGCGCCTGAATTCTTCCACGTCAGCAACCGCTATAAGCCGTCTGAGGTGCTTTGGGCGCTGCTGAAATTCGCCATGCAGCGCGAGGCCCAGCACGAAGCGGCGGAGATGCCACGGTTTACGGGGAGCGTATAGCGATGACCGCTGATACCATGAATGAGCGTGATGCCCTAGTGAGGGAATTAGAGGCATATGCGAAAAGTTGGGCAGAGCGTGCAGGGAATGTTTCACCTGTACTGCGCGCAATAGAGTTTCTTAAATCCATTCCAGACAGAGCCGCGGAAGTTGAGTGTGAAGTGCAAGCTATATCGCAAAAGATATGCGCAACGATTGAAACGCGCGCGCCGTGGTCACCTGCTGATGCCAAAATATTAAAAGCCCACAATCAAGCTACACAAGCGGCGGCGATCACTGCCGGAAAGTTTGTGCGCGCACTTGCCGCCCGTAATTTCTCTGTGGTGGCCGCCAAGGCGACGGAACGAGAGCCTGAGGCTATTGCGTTGGTCACCAAGATGATGAGCATTTCAGAAGAAATGGGTGCCATACGAAACTTCATTCAGGACCGCAAGACTGTCTGGAAATTCGACATGGTTCTGACAGAGCGCAACGCTATCATGTGGGATGCGTGGTATCAGGCAGCTTTGCATTGGAACAGTGGCGGTGTTCTTGGTGCAACCTATGAGGACGCAATCGCCCCGCACCGATCCGCACTTACTAACGGTTCTAAGCTGATGGATGGCCGTGCGCTACCTCACCGACGATAAGCGCCACCTCATCTGCGACCCGTACAGCGTCGCCGGCCTGCACGCCATGGCGGCCGATCTGGGCATAGCGCGCCATTGGTTCCACGGTGGTGACATGCCGCATTACGATATCCCGAAGCGCATGCAGGCGGCTGTGGCGGCGCGCTGCACTGTCGTGAGGCCTCGGGATATCGTCGCCATCATCCGGGCCGCGCAGGCCGCCAGCAGATTGCTCTAGCGGCGCTTCGGTCCAGTCAGCAGCGACCAGGCCGGCGCGGCATCCTTCAGCAGCAGGTCGGCCCACAACTGCGCCAGTTCACGCCGGCGCTCGATGTGGGCGGCGCGGTTATAGGCCGCCTCCACCTTATCCTTGGGGACGTGCGCCAGCATCAGGTCAATCACCGCGCGGTCGGCCGCAAACCGTTCGTTCATGCAGGTGCTGAATGTGGCGCGCCAGCCGTGCGGTACATGCCTCTGGTGATATCCGGCCCGGTTCAACATATAGCCGATTGCATTCTCGCTCATCGGCCGCGCCGGGAACCTGTCGTTGGGCAGCACCAGCTGGCCGGCGCCGGAGGCCTTGCGCAGCGCGGCGATCACTTCCAGCGCCTGGGTGGACAGCGGCACCCAGTGCTCGCGGGCCTCATCGGCCTTGGCCTCTTTCTTCAGCTTCATGCGGTCGGCCGGGATGATCCATACGGCCTTGGCCGGGTCGATATCTGAAAACTCTGACCACGGGGTGCCCAGCAGCGAGCCGACACGCACCGCCGTGAGGGCCAGCAGCCGGTGCCCCAGCTTGGTGACCGGATGCCCTGGCTGGGCCTCTACGGCGGCCAGCATGGCCCTTGCCTGGTCAAGGTCGGTGACACTGGGCTGGCGGCCTCTGATGACCTGCTTAAGCGCCCCCTTCACCACCGCCGCCGGGTCGGCCTTGGCCGTGCCGCTGGCGATGGCAAAAACGAACACCGCACTGATGCGCTGGCACACCCGGTGCGCCGTCTCGACGGCGCCGCGGCGCTCAATCGGCCGCAGCACCTGCTGCAGGATCAGGGGCGGTTCTATACTGGCTATCGGCAGCGTCCCGATGATCGGGAACACATCGGCCACCAGGCTATCCCAAACATCATTCGCGTGGCGCTCACCCCAGCCGGGCCGCTGCACCTCCCACCATTCCTTCGCGGTATCCTGGAACAGCGTGCCCGTGGCTTCCACCACGGCCGCCACCTGCCTGCGCTTCTCCACGCTGGGGTCGCGGCCCTCAATCAGTTGGCGCTTGGCGTCGTCGCGTTTCTCGCGCGCCTCGGCCAGCCCGATGGTGGGGTATGGGCCGAGCGCCAGCAGCTTTTCCTTGGGCTTTCCATCAGGCCCTGGATACCGGTATTTGAGACGCCACAGCTTGCTGCCATTCGGGTTGACCAGCAGGTGCAGGCCACCGCTATCTGACAGCTTGAATGGCTTCTCTTTCGGCTTGGCGCGGCGCGCTGCAACGTCAGTCAGCATGGCAAAAACCCGATACCCCCAAATTTTCGAGGCCGTACCCCCAACGCTACCCCGCGACACGCTGGAACGAGTGGGACGTAGTGGGACAACCGACGCTACGAAAATGCAGCAAGCATGCGGCTGAGCGCAAGGTACGATGGACGTTATGGGACGTGTTGAAAGTGGAGGCTGGCGGAGAGGGTGGGATTCGAACCCACGGTACGCTTGCACGCACAACGGTTTTCGAGACCGTCCCGATCGACCACTCTGGCACCTCTCCGCGAGGACCGGCTGGATGGTGAAGACCACGGCCGGAGGTCGAAAACGGCGCGGACCATAACCGATGCCACCCCCGCCCGCAAGGCTCCGACCGGGTGGGGAAGATAATGATCCATCAATAGCTTAAGGCAGGCCGAACGGTTCGGCCTTGTCATCCTTGCGGGCTTGACCGAGACTGGTGCCGAGACAGTGTCCGGGCTGCGGATTCACCGTATCCAGAAGACGCTGCGACGGGAGGCCGCCATGGGTTCTGGCTTCAGCACCCGACCATACTGCCGTCCCGGATTTGCCGGGTTCCGCAGCCTGAAGCACCCTGTTGTCGACATTCTGCCCAAGGACATCTAACGCATCCGAGAAACGACTGCGCCACCAGGCGCCAAGCCAAGGAGGAAACCAGCATGACCGTTGCGCATATCCTCAAGGACAAGACCGGCAGCGTGGTTCACGCCAAGCCCGGGGATACGATCGAATCGGTTTGCCAGATGCTGGCAGACAAAGGCATCGGTGCCGTGCTGGTGCTGCGACCCGATGGCGGCATTGCCGGAATTCTGTCGGAGCGCGATATCGTGCGCGGCCTGGCGATGATCGGCATCGATCTGTTGCAGCAGAGCGCCGATACGATCATGACCAAGAATGTCATGGTCTGCTCCAGCCGCGACACCATCGAAGATGTCATGCATCTGATGACCAAGCGGCGCATACGCCATCTGCCGGTGGTGGATAACGGCCGCCTGACCGGCATGATCTCCATCGGCGATGTGGTGAAACGGCGCATCGCCGCCACCCAGATGGAAGCCGAAGCCTTGCGGCAGTACATCGCCACCGGCTGAACTCTGCCCTATATAGGGAGCCATGACTCGCCAGCTGACAGACTTCCTGGTCGCCCCGGACCCGCAGAACCCCGCCCTGACCGAGACGGTGCAGGGTATCGACCATGACGGCCGGCCCGTCGAGACCAAGGTGCCGGTCGAACGCCCCCTGACGCTGTTCCTGAACGGGCAGGAGATCGTCACCATGATGACGATCGGCGACTACCCCGATTATCTGGCACTGGGCTATCTGATCAATCAGCGCATGCTTTTGCCCGATGATGAGGTCACCGGTATCGATTTTGATCCCGAGATCGAGACCATCGTGGTCCGTACGGCCCGGCGCACCGATTACGAGGAGCGTCTGAAGAAGAAGACCCAGACTTCGGGTTGCGCCCAGGGCACGGTCTTCGGCAACATGATGGATGCGGTGGAAAGCGTGAGGCTGGATCCGCAGGCGGAATTGCGCACATCCTGGATCTATGCCCTGTCGAAAAAGATCAACCTGCAGCCGTCGCTGTATCTCGAGGCCGGCGCCATTCATGGCTGCGTGCTTTGCGAGGGCGACCGGCCGTTGATCTATATGGAGGATGTCGGTCGGCATAATGCGATCGACAAGATCGCCGGCTACATGCGCGTGCATGGCGTTTCGGCGGCAGGCAAAAGCATGTACACCACCGGCCGGCTGACCTCGGAAATGGTGATCAAGACCGCGCAGATGGGCATTCCGATCCTCATCAGCCGTTCGGGCTTCACCGCCTGGGGCGTGCAGCTGGCGCGCCAGATCGGCATGACCCTGATTGGCCGTGCCAAGGGCAAACGCTTTGTGGCGCTGGCCGGTGCTGAACGCCTGCGTTTCGATGCCGATCCTGCCGCCGTTGCGGAAGAGGGGGCGCGGTCGCAGCGCAAGGGCGGCCGCGACGACGAGGCGGCATAATGGCAACCGTTCTGGGCGTTGTGCTGGCCGGCGGTCTCGCCCGCCGGATGGGCGGCGGTGACAAAAGCCTGCAGTCGCTGGCGGGGCGTCCGATCCTGTCTCATATCCTTGATCGCTTTGTGCCACAGGTCGATGGGGTGGTGCTGAATGCGAATGGTGACCCGGCGCGGTTTGCCAGCTTTGGCTTGCCGGTTGCCGGCGATGCGGTCGATGGCTTTGTCGGGCCGCTGGCCGGGGTGCTCTCGGGCCTGGCCTGGGCCAAGGCAAACCGTCCGGATATCGCCGATATCGTTACTGTGCCGGGCGACGGACCGTTCCTGCCGCGCGATCTGGTGGCGCGCCTGCTGGCGGCACGCGAAGAAGCCGGCGCCGATCTGGCCTGCGCGGCCTCCGATGGCCAGGCCTATCCGGTGATCGGCCTTTGGCCGGTGCGGCTGTTCGATGATCTGCATCATGCCGTGACGGTGGAGGATATCCGCAAGGTCGACCGCTGGACGGGACGCCACAAGCTGGTGCAGGTTGATTTTGCGGTGGATCTGGTCGATCCCTTTTTCAACGCCAATACACCGGAAGACCTGGCCGAAGCCGAACGGCTGCTGACGATACTGGGAGAGCGGGCATGACTCCGGCTGACTGGCCGAATGTTCCACCGGGCTACACGCTGCGCCTTTGCGCGGCCGATGCCTTTGCCACGGCCTGCAAGGCGGCCGACGATGGCGCCGAGGACGGCCTGCTGCTCTGGATCAACCGCACGGATCGCTGCGAGGCGGCGCTGTTGCTGCGTCCGCTCGATCCCGTGCAGCCGGCGCTGACCCTCGCCTATGTCGGGCTGCTCGGCCTGCATGACGGCCTGGCCGGACTGGCGCCGGCTGAAACGCCGGCCAGCATCGCCTGGCCCGACCGTCTGCTGGTCAACGAGGCCTGTGTCGGCGGCGTGCGTATCGGCCATGGCCCACTGGTGGAAAAGGAAGGCATGGCCGATGTGCCCGACTGGCTGGTCATCGGCATCACGGTGCAGATGGTGCCGCCCCGCGAAGAGGACGATGCGCCGGGTGTGGAGCTTGAATATACCAACCTGCATGAGGAGGGCTGCGGCGAGATCACTGTGCCCAGATTGATCGAATCCTTTACGCGCCATACGCTGCACTGGCTGGATCGCTGGCAGGAGGAAGGCTTCGAGCCGGTCCGCCGCGCGGTACTGCACGACCTGAACGACAAGGCGTTGCAGGTGGAAGCCAATGGCGACGTCTGGCAGCAGGATGGCGCGGCGAAAGCCTGGCGGACTCTGCGCGACGCGTTGCGCCAGCCCAGCTGGGCGTTGCCCGAACACCTGGTGCGGCCGTCATGAAGCTGCTGCGTGCGATCCGGTTCGATGACTCGGATCAGCGGGTCTTCACAGCCGCAGCCGAGCCCGGCGAATGGGCCGTGCCGGGCACCTTCGCCTTTGCCGATGCCGATCCGGAGAGTCTCAGTCGGCAGGAGCGCCAGGCTTTTGCCAATGGCTTTCTGGGTCTGGGCAGCTTCGGCTGGTCCACCCTGGTCACGGTATCGACGATCACCGCCGAGGAGTATGCCGCCGTCATCGAAGCCCTTGCGCAGCACCTGGTCGAAGAATACGGCGCGCCGAGCCATGCTGAGGCTCGGGCGGCGGCAAAGGAAGAGATCGACTATACCGCTTCGCTCAGCGAGCATCCGGTCAATACCCTGCTCAGCCTCAGCCGCTTCATGGATGGCGATGCCATCCGTGAGCAGTTCCGCATTGTATCGCCGCCGGGCGACAAACCGCATACCAAGATCTGGGAGATCGCACCGGATGCCTGATTTCTGGATCAGCAGTGGTTATGACCTGCTTGACCGCAATCCTGACGGTCGCCTGAGTATTGGCGAAGATTTCATCCGGGCCTATCTCAGCCGCCCGGAGATGCTGCCGCCTGACGAGGCCTGCGATGCCGAGCGTGCTCTGCATGCCGGATTGCTGGCAGCACCGTTGCGCACGGTCACGGCGACGGATCTTGGAACGCTGGCTGATGCGGATGCCCGGCAGAATTACGAAATCTTCCTGCGCTTCCGCGACCATCTGGTCCGCAGCGGCAGCGTCGAGGCCGCCTATATGGGGCTGTTCCGCAAGGAAGCGCCGGCCGTGCCGGCCATGTTCATGGATCATCTCGCCGCGGCGATCCTGCGCGATCTGCTGGATGGCAAGGAGGATGCCTTTCGCGCCCGTGCGGCAGAGCTGTTTTTCCGGGTGCAGAAAGTGACGCTGCGCGATGGCGCCATCCTGCTGGCCGATGAAGAGACGGTGGAAATGCTGGCGGCCAAGGACAGCTATGGTTCGCTTGGCGCCCTGGTCAGCCAAGCGGGTACGGCGCTGCGCAGCGTGGATATGGATATCCTGACCCGCGAAAATGCCGGGCAGTACTGGGCGCGCAGCGACCGCCATGATTTCGTCCTGGACTTCAGCTTCACCCGTCCGGGCCACGACGCCCTGGCACGGGTGATCGAGTTGTGGGTTGAGCGGTTGACCGGCGCCGCCGTGCAGGTCACGCCGGTGCAGACTATTCGCGACGAACGCTGGGTCTGGCATATCGGGCTGGATACGACAGCCAGCACGATTATGAACGCCCTGTATGAAGGGCAATCGGTCGATGAAGACCATCTCCGCCAGATTCTGGCCCTGTTTCGCCTGGAATTCCGCGATCCGTCGCTGATGCTGCCGCGGGTCGCCGGGCGCCCGGTCTATCTGGGCGTTGCCGTCGATCATCACGGCACGCTGCGGCTGAAGCCGCACAATCTTGTGGTAAACTTGCCGCTCAACACGGGAAGCTGAAGCATGACCGGTACTGTCAGACCGCCGGAAACCGAAAGCCTCCGGATCGGCGTGATCCTGGAGCGCCGCACGCTGGACAACCCCTGGATCGATCACAGCTGGCGTCCGGTACAGGTACTGCCTGGCGTACCGGGCTCTGAGCCCTGGACCAGGCTGGCCGAGGGTGAGGGCTGGGTGCAGTACTATGCCGGCGAGGCCGAACTGGTGCTGTATCGGCATGAATCCGAAACCTACGCCTATAATATCGAAAGCGCGCAGCCGGCTGTGTGGGTCTTCCTGCGCAGCAGCGATTCCGCGCCTGGCATTGAGCTGCACGGCGCCTCTGTCGATCCGGGCGAGGCGCATGCCCATAACGATACCGGCGACGACATCGTCGATTTTGTCGCCATGCCTGACGCCATCCTGGACTGGGTGACGGATTACGTGCAGCGCCATCCGCCGACTAAGGAGCATTACAAGCGCAAGCGGGATCGTGCCGATCCGGAAGCGCTGGCGCGCCGCACGCGCCTGTATGAATCCGATCCGTTGCGTCAGGTGCCGGAAGATGAGTAAACCGGACAAGCCGTCGCTTGATACCGCAGAAGAGGGTGGCTTCCTCTCGCGTTGGTCGCGCCGCAAAGCCGAGGCGCGCGAGGCAACGGTCGAGCCGAAGCCTGTCGCAGAACCAGTGGTCGATGAAGAGGCTGTATTCGATCCGGCCTCGCTGCCGCCGATCGAAAGCCTGACGGAACAAAGCGATTTCAGTGTTTTCCTGAAAAAAGGCGTGCCGACGGCCTTGCGCGCCGCTGCCCTGCGCAAGCTCTGGCTGATCGAGCCCAGCGTGGTGAATTACCAGCCGCTGGTCGAATACAACTGGGATTTTACGGCGCCCGGGTATGGCGACCTTTTGCCGACCGACGATGTGGCCAAGCTGGCGAAACAGATTTTCGCGGGCTACAGCCAGCAGCCAAAGACAGAACCGGTGGCAGAAAGTGCTGAAGAGCAGCCGCCGCCGAATGATAGCGCGCCGGAGCAACTGCCGGCTCTCGATGAGACACCGCTCGCGTCATTTGTGCCTGACGAGAAACCGCAGGCACAGGAGCAGGAGAGCTCTGCGCCGCAGCGTCGCCGTCATGGCGGCGCCTTGCCGAGCTGAACTGGACCTAAGGCTTGTCCTGATCCTTGGCGCCAAGCTTGCGCAGCAGGTCCGGGCGTTCGCGCAGCCAGACTTCCAGCGGCTCCAGGGCGCGAAACAGCAGAGGGTTGAGCGTGATCGACAGGAAGGCGCCAGCGAGTAGCAGGTCGCGTCCTTCCGGCGGCAGCAGGCCGAACGAAACGCCCAGACCGGCCAGGATGAACGAGAACTCACCGATCTGCGCCAGGCTGGCCGACACCGTGAGGGCCGTGGTCAGCGGGTGGCGGAAAGCCAGCACGATCAGAAAAGCCGCCAGCGATTTGCCCAAAACGATAATCAGCACGGTTGCCAGCAGGGCCAGCGGGGCTTCGAACACGATGCTGGGATCGAACAGCATGCCGACGGCGACGAAAAACAGCACGGCAAAGGCATCCTGAAACGGCAGGGAGCGCTGGGCTGCGTCGTGGCTCAGTTCGGATTCGTTCATGATCACGCCGGCAAAGAAAGCGCCAAGCGCGAAAGACACGTCGAACAGCAGCGCGGCGCCGAAGGCGATACCCAAAGCGCAGGCCAGCACAGACAGCGTGAAAAGCTCGCGTGAACCCGTGGCGGCAACATGCTGCAGCAGCCAGGGGATGACGCGCTTGCCCACCACCAGCGCCAGCGCCGCGAATAATGCGACCTTCACCACTGTCATCAGCAGTGTGAAGGCAAGACTGTCGCTGCTGCTGCTTGGCCGGCCGCCAAGAATATCTGCCAGCGGCGGCAGCAGCAGCAGGGCGGCAATCATGAAGATGTCTTCCACCAGCAGCCAGCCGACGGCAATCCGGCCGTGGTCGCTGTCGACCTCGTTGCGCGCTTCAAGCGCCCGTAGCAGCACCACGGTGCTGGCCACCGAAAGCGCCAGACCGAAGACGATGCCGCCGCCCAGGCCCCAGCCGAATGCCTGTGCCGTCAGCAGGCCAAGCAGGGTGGCGACCAGGATCTGGGCCAGCGCGCCGGGAATGGCGACCCAGCGCACGCGCATCAGGTCCTTGGGCGAGAAATGCAGGCCGACGCCGAACATCAGCAGGATGACGCCGATCTCGGCCAGTTGCTGCGCCAGGACGGTGTCGGCCACATAGCCCGGCGTATACGGACCGACCGCGATGCCGGCGAGCAGGTAACCGACCAGCGGCGAGAGACGGAATTTCTGCGCAATCATGCCGAAGGCAAACGCGATCACGAAAGCCAGCGCCAGCATGGTGATCAGGGGGGTGTCATGCGGCATGAAAACGCTGTTCCCTTTGCAGTCGTGCCCGACTGGCGCGAATCCAGTCTTTGCAATTGCTTGCGCCACCCCTAACACAGCCACGCGGGCAATTTAAGGCTGCGGCATTATCAAGACTGATAATCATTCCTAATGCGATTGAGAGTCGCTTTCAAAATTTCGCAGTTGCAATAAAACTCCTGACTTTTCAGTGAGTTATTCCGATTTTTATTGGCGCTCTACAAAACATTTTGTAGGGTGCCGGCAGGGAAGAGGAATCGTGACCGCAGCATTGGAAAACGCTATCGCCATCGTCGGCGGCCAAACCCAGTTGGCACGGTTGCTGGGGGTCAAGCAGGCCAATGTCTGGCATTGGCTGAAGAAAGCTGACCGCGTGCCGGGCGAGTTTGTGCTCGCCATCGAGAAGGCCACCGGCGGCGAGGTCACGCGCCAGCAGCTTCGCCCCGATCTCTACCCCGATGCCAAGGCGATCGGTGCCGCACCCGTTATTCCTGAAGAGGACCTGTGGCGCGCGCAGATTTATGCCCTTCTGGGGCGCAGCCTCGCGCGGTGTCCCGATACGGCGCTGCTGACGGCGCTGGGCCAGCTGAAAGGCGACGACACCGCAATGGGCTTGGCCCTGGCGCAATTGGCCGAACGGGCGCGGACAACTTCGCTGGAGCGCGCGCAGGATGAATATGACGCGCTGTTTGTCGGTTTGCCGCGCGGCGAGCTGGTACCCTACGCTTCCTTCTACCGCACCGGTTTCCTCTACGAGCGCCCGCTGGCCAAGCTGCGGGGCGACATGGCAAGGCTCGGCTATGCCCGTGCCGATGATGTGGCCGAACCCGAAGACCATATGGGTGCGCTGTGCGAGCTGATGACGATGCTGATTCAGGGTGGCGAAGGTCGCGGCCCGGCTGAACTGAGCACCCAGGAGCGCCTGTTCCGGCAGCATCTGGCGCCTTGGGGCGAGCGTTTCTTCACCGATCTGGAGCAGGCGTCGGGCGCCAGGCTCTATCAGCCGCTCGGCACGGCCGGCCGGCTGTTCATGTCCATTGAAACCCAGGCTTTTGCCCTGGCCGCGTGAGCGGCGGGCCGATATCGCGAATTGGAGAACCAGCCATGAGCAAGACCGACAAGAAAGACCAGATCGACCGCCGCAGCTTCCTGCGTACGGCTGGCGCCGGCGCTGGTGTCGCTGCCGCCGCTGCGGTGGGTACCGTGATTGCGACCAAAGCCGAGGCTGCGCCCGAGAATGCCGAGACCCGCAAGAAGCAGCGCTACAAGGAAACCGAGCACGTAAAACGCTACTACGACAGCAATCGCCTCTGAGTTTGCCACGACGCGCCAGCACGCGTTAGACGGAGATGTCCCAATGTTGATCAAGAAAAGCTCCACCGCCGGCGTTGCCCCTAAAGGCAAGCTCACCGGCCTTCTCGCCGGCGCCACGCTGCAGACCATGGATCGCCGCGGCTTCCTCAAGGCATCCGGCCTTGCAGCAGGCGGCCTGGCGGCGGTTTCCGCGCTGTCGCCCGCGATGGTTAAGCAGGCCAAGGCCGCTCCCTCGGCCTCCGGGAATATCGTGCGCAAGAAAAACATCTGCACGCATTGTTCGGTCGGCTGCACGGTGACGGCGGAAGTCGAGAACGGCGTCTGGGTCGGCCAGGAGCCGAGCTGGGACAGCCCGATCAATCTCGGCACCCATTGCGCCAAGGGCGCGGCGATCCGTGAACTGACCCATGGCGACCGTCGCCTGAAATATCCGATGAAGCTGGTGGACGGGAAATGGACTCGCATCAGCTGGGATGTGGCGGTCAACGAGATCGGCGACAAGCTGATGGAAATCCGCCAGAAGTCCGGCCCGGAATCGGTCTACTGGCTCGGCTCTGCCAAGTTCTCCAACGAAGGCGGCTATCTCTTCCGCAAGTTTGCGGCCTTCTGGGGCACCAACAATATCGACCACCAGGCCCGTATCTGCCATTCGACCACTGTCGCCGGCGTCGCCAATACCTGGGGCTACGGCGCGATGACGAATTCGTACAACGACATCCATAATTCGAAGTCGATTGTCATCATGGGCGGCAATCCGGCCGAAGCGCATCCGGTGTCGCTGCAGCACGTGCTGCGCGGCAAGGAGCGTAACCGCGCCCCGCTGATCGTGATCGATCCGCGCTTCACCCGCACGGCGGCGCATGCCACCGAATACATGCGCATCCGTCCCGGCACCGATATCCCGGTGATCTATGGCCTGCTCTGGCACATCTTCCAGAATGGCTGGGAAGACAAGGAATATATCCGCCAGCGCGTTTACGGCATGGATGACATCCGCGCCGAAGTCGCCAAGTGGGCGCCGGACGAAGTCGAGAAGGTCACCGGCGTTCCCGGCGAACAGATGAAGCGCGTCGCCGAGACGATGGCGAAGAACAAGCCGGCCACCCTGATCTGGTGCATGGGCGTGACCCAGCACACGGTCGGCACGGCCAACGTGCGTGCGTTGTCGATCCTGCAGCTGGCGCTCGGCAATATCGGCGTGGAAGGCGGCGGCGCCAACATCTTCCGCGGCCATTGCAACGTGCAGGGTTGCACGGATCTGGGCCTCGACGTCACCACTCTGCCGGCCTATTACGGCCTGGTCGAGGGCGCCTGGAAGCATTGGGCCCGCGTCTGGGACGTCGATTACAACTATCTGCTCGGTCGTTTCCAGGACAAGAAGATGATGGAGACCAAGGGCATTCCGTCGACCCGCTGGTTCGACGCCGTCCTGGTCGACAAGAAGGACCTGGAGCAACAGGATAACGTCAAGGCGATGTTCTTCTGGGGCCATGGCGGCAACACCGTGCCGCGCATGCCCGAGATGCGCACCGGCATGGAGAAGGTCGAGCTGATGGTCGTGGTCGATCCGCATCCGACCACGGCTGCGGCGCTGCCCGATCGCAAGAACGGCACCTATCTCTTGCCGGCCTGCACCCAGCTTGAGACCCGCGGTTCCCGCACGGCGTCCAACCGCTCCCTGCAGTGGGGCGAACAGATCGTGCCGCCGGTCTTCGAGTCGAAGCCGGATCACTGGATCCTCTACAAGTTCGCCAAGAAGCTCGGTTTTGAGCAGGAGCTGTTCAAGAACATCAAGATCGACGCCGGCGACGAGCCGAATGTCGAAGACATCCTGCGCGAAATCAACAAGGGCACGATCTCGATCGGCTATTCGGGTCAGTCGCCGGAGCGTCTGAAGGAGCATATGGCCAACCAGGGCGATTTCGACGTGATCTCGCTCCGCGCCACCAAGGGCCCGCTCAAGGGCGAATTCTACGGCCTGCCCTGGCCCTGTTGGGGCACGCCCGAGATGAAGCATCCGGGCACGCATGTGCTGTACAACACCAGCCTGCCCGTGAAGGACGGCGGTGGTGCCTTCCGTGCCCGCTTCGGCGTCGAACGCAATGGCGTCTCGCTGCTGGCCGACGGTTCCTTCCCCAAGGATTCGGAGATCCAGGACGGTCACCCCGAGTTCACCTACGGCCTGCTCAAGAAGATGGGCTGGGACAAGGAACTGACCGATGCCGAGCGCGCCACGATCGAAAAGATCGGCGGCAACAACCCGGATGCAGTTGGCTGGGCCATCGATCTGAGCTGCGGCATCATCCGTGTCACCATGGCGCATGGCGTGCAGGCGATGGGCAATGCCAAGGCCCGCGCCAATGCCTTCGGTCTGCCGGATCCGATCCCGGTGCATCGTGAGCCGATCTACAGCTCGCGGCGTGACCTGGTCGCCAAGTATCCCGCCATGGCCGACCGGCGCGACTATCGTCTGCCGCATCTGGGCAAGAGCCTGCAGGACAAGGATGTCAGCAAGGACTTCCCGATGATCCTGACCTCCGGTCGCCTGGTCGAATACGAAGGCGGCGGCGAGGAAACCCGTTCGAACAAGTGGCTGGCCGAGTTGCAGCAGAACATGTTCGTCGAGATCAACCCGGATGATGCGACCCGCCTTGGCATCAAGGAAGGCCAGAATGTCTGGGTCTACGGCCCCGAGAACAACGCCAAGGCCAAGGTCAAGGCGATGGTTACGCCGCGCGTCGGCAAGGGTGTGGTCTTCCTGCCGTTCCACTTCTCCGGCTTCTGGCAGGGTGTGGACCAGCGCAAGAACTATCCGCCGGGCGCCGATCCGATCGTGCTTGGCGAGTCCGTCAATGGCGTGACCACCTACGGCTACGATCCTGTCACCCACATGCATGAGAACAAGGCCACGCTCTGCCGCATTGAAGCGGCCTGAGCGACGGTTAGGGAGAACACACCATGGCCCGCATGAAATTCCTCTGCGACTCCGAGCGCTGCATCGAGTGCAACGCTTGCGTCACCGCCTGCAAGAACGAGAACGAGGTGCCTTGGGGCATCAACCGTCGCCGCGTCGTCACGCTGAATGACGGCGCCAAGGGTGAACGCTCGATCTCGATGGCCTGCATGCATTGCGAAGACGCGCCCTGCATGGCGGTCTGCCCGGTCGACTGCTTCTACAAGACCGACGAAGGCGTGGTCCTGCATTCCAAGGATCTCTGCATCGGCTGCGGCTATTGCTTCTATGCCTGCCCGTTCGGCGCCCCGCAGTATCCGCAGGTCGGCAACTTCGGCAGTCGCGGCAAGATGGACAAGTGCACCTTCTGCGCTGGCGGCCCGGAAGCCGACAACACCAAGGAAGAGTATGTCAAATACGGCGCCAACCGCCTGTCGGAAGGCAAACTGCCGATGTGCGCCGAGATGTGCTCCACCAAGGCGCTGCTGGCCGGCGATGGCGATGTGATCGCCAGCATTTACAAGGAGCGCGTCACGCGTCGTGGCTACGGTTCTGGCGCCTGGGGCTGGTCGACGGCCTACAAGACCGGCACTTCGGCCTGATCGCGTCAGATAGGAGAAACAAGATGCGCATTTTGCATTCCAAGCGCACCCTCTGGGCGGCTCTGGTTTTCGGCCTCATGGTCGCGGTCGCCGTACCGGTTTCGGCGCAGCAGACTGCGGCGCCGGCCGACGACGCCCTGCTGATGCAGCAGTTGAAGGGCCCGGTAGCCGGCCGCGTGTCGATTCCGGATGCGAAGTCCGGCGTGCTGATCCAGCCTGAGGGTCGCGACTGGCGCCAGGCCTCGCAGGGCCCGGTGAAGTCGATCGGCGGCTGGGTTCTGGCGATCACCGTGATCGCCCTCGCGGCGTTTCTGGCGCTGCGGGGCCGGATCAAGGTCGAGCACGGCATGTCGGGCCGTACGGTCGAGCGCTTCTCGGCGGTCGAGCGGTTCTCGCACTGGCTGACGGCGATCTGCTTTATCATTCTTGGCCTGAGCGGCCTCAACCTGTCCTTCGGCCGCAGTCTGCTTCTGCCGATGATGGGGCCGGAAGCCTTCACCAGCCTCTCGGCATTCGGCAAGCTGTCGCATAACTTCCTCAGCTTCCCGTTCGTGCTTGGCGTCTTCCTGATGGCGGTGATGTGGATTCGCCACAACATCTTCAATGCCATCGACATGGAATGGTTCAGGCAGGGCGGCGGCATCCTCAAGAAGGGTGTGCATCCGCCGGCTGGCAAGTTCAATGGCGGCCAGAAGATCATCTTCTGGTCGGTGGTGCTGGGTTCGGCAGCGCTGGCCGTCAGCGGCTATATCCTGATGTTCCCGTTCTATGTGACGGACATTGCGGGCATGCAGATTGCCCAGCTGGTGCACGCCATTGCCGGTATCCTGATGGTCGCGGTCATTCTTGCCCATATCTACATCGGCACCATCGGTATGGAAGGCGCCTTCGATGCCATGGGTAGCGGTCAGGTTGACACCAACTGGGCCAAGGAACATCACAGCCTCTGGGCCAAGGATGTTGCGCAGCCCCGAGTGGGCGGCGACGACTGACCGCATTCTCTTGTGAATGTAAAAAGGGCGGTGGATTTCCACCGCCCTTTTTCTTTGTATGCGTTTTTGATCAGCCGAGATTCTTTTCGGCGAACTCCCAGTTCAGCAGTTTGTCGATGGCGGCATTCAGGTGATCGGGCCGGCGATTCTGCCAGTCGAGATAGTAGGCATGCTCCCAGACATCGAGGGTGAGCAGCGGCGTCACGCCTTGCATGGTCAGCGGATTTTCCGCATTGCCGGTTTTCTTGAACACCAGCTTGCCGCCTTCCAGGCAGAGCCAGGCCCAGCCCGAACCGAATTGCGTCACGCCGGTATTGGCGAACTCGCTCTTGAATGTCTCATAGTCGCCGAAACTGTCCTTGATCAGGTCGCCAATCCGGCCTGAAGGTTTGCCGCCGCCTTTGGGCGAGAGGCTGTCCCAGTAGAAATCATGATTCCAGACCTGGGCGGCATTGTTGAAGATTGTGGCCTTGTCGGCCTTGCCATGGGTTGCCTTGATGATCTCGACCAGGCTCTTATCCTTCAGCGGATCATCGGCGAGCAGTTTGTTGAGGGTGTTGAGATAGGTCGTGTGGTGCTTGCCATAGTGAAAGCCGATGGTTTCGGCTTTGATCACCGGCGCCAGGGCGTCGTCGGCATAGGGCAGGGGTTTCATGGTGAAGGGGGCGCCCATCGTTTGCTCCTTGATCGTGATTGCTGGTCCGGGGGTTACGCAGCACCATCTAGGGCGCTGGCACGGTATGCGGCAAGATCATGGCCCTGACGGGAGGCCGGCCGGTGACGACAGTCATCGAATTTGTGCAAACGCACAGGGCCGGTCCGTGCTTGCAATGAGGCCGCACAGCGTCAAGATAAACGCAGCAGCGCACACAAAGTTGCAGGAACCTGGAATGAACAGAAAACGATATGCAGTTTTTATGTCGGCTTTCCTGATTGCGGCAACGCCTGTTGCGGTCCGTGCCGATATGGAGGGCCACGGCGCCATGGTGAATGGCGTGGCGGTTTCGACGGACGGTAAAACGCTGCTCTCGGCCAGCTGGGATTACACCATGCGGCTCTGGGACGTTGCCCGACAGAAGGAACTCAAGGTCTTCGATGGCCACACCGCCAGCGTCAACGCTGTTGCCTTTCTGCCCGATGGCAAGGATGCATTGTCCGTCAGCTGGGACCATACGGTGATCCGATGGAATCTCGCCAGCGGCAAGGAGACCGGCCGTCTGACCGGCCATGTCAACAACATCGCCGGCATGAGTCTCAGCCGTGACGGACGTTGGCTGGCGACGGCCAGCTGGGATCGCAGCGTGAAACTGTGGAACCTGGCGACGATGAAGCTGGAGCGCAGTTTTGAAGGCCACGAGGCCAATGTCATGCAGGTGGCCTTTGCCATGGATGACAAGCAGCTGGTGTCTGTCGCGTATGACCGGACCGCACGCCTGTGGGATGTTGCAACCGGCAAGGAACTGGCGGTACTGACCGGCCATGAGAGCAGCGTGAATGCCGTGGCCGTTTCGCCGGACGGCAAGTCCGCGCTCACGGGCAGCACCGATGGCGCAATCAAGCGCTGGGATCTGGTCAATCGTCGCGAAACCGGCAGCCTTGCCGGTCATGGCATGTTCATCACGTCGATTGCGATCTCGAAGGATGGTCGTTATGCGCTGTCCGGCGGTGGCGACAAGCTGATGCGGTTATGGGATCTGAAAGAAGGACGTCAGCTCAAACAGTTTGCCGGCCATGAAAAACCGGTCTGGTCGGTCGCGTTTCTGCCCGATGGCAAGCGCGCCGTATCCGGCGGCTACGACACCGTGATCAAGCTGTGGTCGCTGGAAACTGGGCAGTTGATTCCGGCGCCGAAGTCCTGAAGCGAAGCTTCAGTTCTGGTGCGTCTCGTGGGTGACGCGCGCGCCATCGGTGCTGAAGGCGACATCGGCCGGCTTGTTGACCATCTGCAGAATGAAAGCTGAGCCGATGGCGATGACGAGGGCGGCGATGATGCCAGCGATAAAGGGCTTCATGGGGCGGTCTCCAGCTGAAACTATCTTCCTGAATTATAAGGGATTTTCAGGGCAAAAGGGAAGGGGGTGCGACTATTTGGCCGCTTCCTGTTTCAGCCAGGCGATCAGGTCGACCCGGTCCTGTGCAATGGCCAGTCCGCCATACATCTTGTTGCCCGGCATGAAGTCCTGGGTGGCGGCCAGATAGGCGTCCATCGTCTGCTCGGTCCACACCACATCCGATTTTTTCATCACCTCGGAATAGCGGTAATCCGCAACGCTGCCGGCCTTGCGTCCGAACACACCGGCAAGCCGGGGGCCGACCAGATTGCGCCCCCCTGCGGCGACCGTATGGCAGGCGCGGCATTTGCCCCAGAGCTCGGCACCCCGTTCCAGGCTCGGCGGCTCCAGGTCGCCAGCCTGCGCCATGACACGATCCGAAAGCGCGGAAAGGCTCAGAATCAGCAGCAAAACGACAATACGCAAGCGGGGGCTCCGGCTGGTTTTCCTGTCCTCTCAACACTATAGTTGAGATGGTTGGTTTGCCAAATAATCGGGTGGGAAAACAGACGATGCGGCTGGACGGCAAACGCGTCCTCGTGTGCAACTGCGAAGGGACGATGCCGCTGGATGGTGCGGCCTTGGCGAAGGCTTGTGGCGCGACGCCTGGTGGCGATTCCGACGTTGCCACGCATCTGTGCCGCACCCAGTTGAAACTGTTCCAGGACGCGCTCAAGGCCGGCGAGCCGCTGACCGTCGCCTGCACCCAGGAAAGCCCGCTGTTCGACGAGCAGCGCGCGGAAGTCGGCAGCGCCACGCCGGTCTCCTACGTCAATATTCGTGAAACCGCCGGCTGGTCGTCAGAAGCCGCCTTCGCCACGCCGAAGATTGCCGCCCTGATCGCGGCCGCCGCAGTGCCCGTGCCGGCGGTGCCGGCGATCACCATGAATTCCCAGGGTGTGGCGCTGATCTATGGCCGTGACGAGCGTGCCATTGCGGCGGCCCGCCAGATCAGCGACCGCCTCGATGTCACCATCATGCTGGAACGGCCCAGGGACATTCCCGGCCAGGCCATCATGGATTTGCCGATCGTGCAGGGGCGGATTGCTGGTGCGCGCGGCTACCTCGGCAAGTTCGAGCTGGTGATCGACGATTACGCGCTGCCGCTGCCGTCCTCCCGCCGCAGCCTGCAATTCGGCTCTCCCCGCAACGGCGCCAGCTCGACCTGCGATATCATCATCGACCTGACCGGCGGCACCCCGCTGTTCTCGGCCCATGAAAAGCGCGACGGGTATTTCCGCGCCGATCCGAACGATGCAGCGGCCGTGCAGCGCCTGCTGTTTGAAGCCAGCGACATGACGGGCAGCTTCGAGAAGCCGCTCTATGTCGATTTCCATGCCGAACTTTGCGCCCATTCCCGCTCGAAAAAGACCGGCTGCACGCGTTGCCTGGATGTCTGTCCGACCGGTGCGATCACACCGGCCGGCGATCATGTGGCGATCGATCCCTATATCTGTGGCGGTTGCGGCAATTGCGGCGCCGTCTGCCCCACTGGCGCTGCCGATTATCGCCTGCCGCCGGCTGCCAATCTGACGGAACAGCTGCGGGCCCTGCTGCTCGCCTATCGCGAGGCTGGCGGCCGCCAGGCGGTGGTCCTGCTGTATGACGCCAAGCATGGCGCCCCGCTGATCGATGCCCTGGCCCGTTATGGCGATGGCTTGCCGGCCCGGGTTCTGCCCTTCGCCGTGCATGCGGTCAGCGAATGTAGCGTGGCCTTCTTTGCCTCGGCCTTTGCCTATGGCGCTGCCGATATCCGCGTTCTGGCGCCGATGAAGCAGCGCGAGGACCTTGGCGGCCTGGCCGGGCAGATGGCGCTCAGCGAAAGCGTGCTGGTCGGCCTGGGTTATGAAGGCGGCCGCGTCGGCCTGATCGAGACCGACGATCCGGATCAGCTGGCGACGGCCCTGACGGCATTACCGCAGCGTGAGGGCACCAGCGGCGCCAGTTACCTGCCGATGGGGCGTAGCCGCGATCTTGCCCGCCTGGCTTTCCGCCATCTGCATAAGGTGGCGCCGCAGCCAGCGGATACCGTGGCGCTGCCGCCCGGTGCGCCGTTTGGCAATCTGCAAATCAATGCTGATGGCTGCACGCTCTGCCTGGCCTGCGTCTCGGCCTGTCCGACCGGCGCGCTGAGCGACGATCCGGAGCGGCCGCGCCTGAGCTTCACCGAGGATGCCTGCGTGCAGTGCGGTCTGTGCAAGATCACCTGCCCGGAAAAGGTAATCAGCCTCGATCCGCGCGTGAACTTTACGCCGGCCGCGATGCAGCAGCGGCTGATCAAGGAAGAAGAGCCCTTCCATTGCGTCCGGTGCGCCAAGCCGTTCGGTACCAAATCGACGATCGAGCGCATTGTCGCCCAGCTTGAGGGCAAGCACTGGATGTACAATGCCGATACGATCAATCGCGTGCGCATGTGCGGCGATTGCCGCATCATCGTGCAGAGCGAGGTCAAGATCGACCCGTATGCCGGGGCGCCGCGACCGGATGTGCGCATGACCGATGATTATCTGGCCGAACGCGCCGCTGCCGAGTTCAAGGCGAGCGGGAAGAAGCCGTCATGAAGGTTCTGGGTATTTCCGGCTGGAGCGGCGCCGGGAAGACGACGCTGCTGGCCGAGCTTATTCCCCTGCTTGTGGCGCGTGGCATCAAGGTGTCCACCATCAAGCATGCCCATCATGAATTCGATGTCGATCAGCCGGGCAAGGACTCGTATCGCCACCGCCAGGCCGGCGCCAGCGAGGTTCTGATCAGTTCGGCCAACCGCTTTGCCCTGATGCATGAATTGCGGGGCGCGCCCGAGCCGACGCTTGAGGACCTTCTGGCCAGACTCAGTCCGGTCGATCTGGTGCTGGTGGAAGGCTTCAAGCAGTCTTCCCATGCCAAGATCGAAGTCTGGCGCGCATCCGTCGGCAAGCCGATGCTGCAGTCCGAGGATCCTCATGTCATTGCTGTCGCCAGCGATGGCCCGGTGCCCGATCTGCGGGTGCCGCAGCTGGATGCCAATCAGCCACAGCAGATCGCCGATTTCATTATCGGTTGGCTGTCGGCCGCAGCCGGCGAGGCGCGCCGTGGCGCAGCTGAGTAATGACTGTTTCGCCCATGGCGATGCCCTGATCCGACTGGACGATGCGCTGGCTGATCTGGCGCAGCGCCTGTCGCCGGTGACGGCAATCGAGACCCTGCCGGTGGCGCAATGCCGCGGCCGGGCCCTGGCGGCGCCGGTCATGGCCAGGGTATCGGTTCCGCCGCGCGACAACTCTGCAGTCGATGGCTATGCCGTTTATCATGGCGATCTGGCAAAAGATGCGGAAACCCGTCTGCCGGTGATCGGCCGTGCGGCTGCCGGTCATCCATTCCCGGCATCGCAGCCCCGCGGTACGGCCGTGCGGGTCCTCACCGGCGCTGTGATGCCGGAAGGTGAGGCGGGCGGCCCCGATACGGTGATGATGCAGGAAGACTGCCGGCTGGATGGTGACGCCGTTGTCATCAGGCCGGGCATCAAGCGTGGCGCCAACCGCCGTGAAGCCGGTGAAGATCTGCGGCAGGGCGAGGGGCTCCTGCCGGCCGGGCGATTGTTGAGCGCACCCGACCTGGCCCTGGCGGCCGCCGGCGGCCACGCGGCGCTGCAGGTATACAAGCCGTTGCGCGTGGCGCTGTTGTCCACCGGCGACGAGGTGCATGAAGCGGGTAGTGCGCTGCCGCCGGGCGGCATCTACGATGCGAACCGACCGTTGCTGGCGGCACTGCTGTCGGCGGCGGGCTTCGTTGTCAGCGATCTGGGCATCCAGCCCGATCGCCGCGATCATCTGGCTGGCATATTCGCCGATGCGGCGGCCGGCTATGATGCCGTGATCAGTTCGGGCGGCGTTTCCACCGGCGACGAAGATCACGTCAAGGCGGCGATCGAAGCGCATGGCAGCCTGCATTTCTGGCGTCTGGCGATCAAGCCGGGCCGTCCCGTTGCGCTGGGCCAGATCGCTGGCGTGCCGTTCTTCGGCCTGCCGGGCAATCCGGTTGCGGCGCTGCTGACCTTCTGCTTTTTCGCCCGGCCGCTGCTGCAGCGGCTTGGAGGCGGGCAGCCTGAGCCGCTGCGCAGCTTCCCGGTTACTGCGGGCTTTTCCTACAAGAAGAAAGCCGACCGGCGCGAATGGGTGCGGGTCTCCCTGAGCGATGATGGCAAGGGTGGCTGGCGTGCAGAGAAATACGCGGTCGATGGTGCCGGTGTCATCACCTCGCTGACCCGTACCGACGGGCTTCTGGAGCTGCCTGAAGACCAGTTGCGGCTGGAGCCGGGCGAGGCTGTGCGCTTTTACCCTTACGGATCCCTCGGGCTTTAAGAGGCCGGCGCGGTGCCGGGCTGACGCTGGATATGGTCGGTCCTGATCCCGTCCAGAAAGCCCGGCGTTTCGATCATCCCGGCAACGGCTTCGCCCGAGAAATAAGTGAAGCCTGCCGCAATGCCGGTCGACAGGGCATCGTGACTGGCGATGTCGGTCAGAATGCATTCCAGCCGGTGCAACGCGGCACGCTTGGCAAAGCCGGACAGCACATGAAACGGCTTGGCCATGTCGGGTCCATCTTCCGGAATCCAGGTGGCAAAGCCGTGGCAACCGGTATCGGCATAGAGTTCGATCAGACGCGGATCGGGCAGTATGCGCAGCAGGCGTGTATGACAGAACGGCTGGATATAGGAGATCAGCTCGGCAACCCGGCTGGCCATCGTTCCGGGCGGGATATCGCGGATGGTGATACCCAGAAACTTGGTCACGCCGCTGGGCACTTCCTTGAGACGGGCGAAATAGATTTCGCGCAGTTTGGCAACCGCCAGCGTATCGAAGCCAACCGATATCATCACGATGCCCTGCTTGCCGCCGGTCAGCATACGATGTGCGCCAAGCAGGCCGGCTGTGAGGATGAAACGGTCGAGCTGAAAGGACAGGTCTTCCGGCGTATCCAGAAACGGATCGCTCAGAGTACCGGCCGGTTTGCCGCTGGGCTCATGCAGGATTGCAGTCTGGTAGGATGAAAAGTTGCGACGTCTGAGACTGAAGGCCGGATAGAAGCCGGCGCGACATTCCTTCAGGTAGGCGGCAATGGTTTTTTTCTGGAACAGGCCGGCCAGCGGCTGATCGAGATCAGCCATATCCGGGCCAGCCCCCACCACGGCGGGACGGGTCGACGGCAGCTTGCCATCGCCATGATCGTTGAACAGGGTGACATTGCCGGACTCGGCCATCGACGTGGACCGCACATGGTCCAGCAGATCTTTGAGCGAGCCGATCTTTTCCAGGACAAGACCGCGGTCGATATCCGCGGTGGCGGAATAGACCGTCACCTCGTGCCCGGGCAGCAGCTCGCCGAAGACCAGTTTCTGGATTTCCTCGGAAATTACCCTGGCCTTGAATTCGGCCTCGCGACGGGCGAGGCGGGTGAACAGGATCAGGTAATTCTCGGTATCGACCTTGTAGAAGGCATCGGTCAGCTCCAGCCGGCGTCGCAGGATGGCATCGATCTTGCGGTAGATCTGCTCGGCCTGCGCCGGCCAGGCCTCGCCCAGAGCCTGCTGGATGCTGGTCAGGCCAATCAGCTGCATGCTGCCGGCCGGCACTCTTGTCGGCAGGTTCGGTGCCAGCGCAGCCCGGCGCGCATTGCCGGCCTCTGCAGCTTCTGCCGCCTTGGCGTCGTCACCGAACAGGTAGCTTCCGATCTTGCCGATGATCGATTTCGGGGTCATCCGGGTCTGTGTCGTTGCCGGGCATGCGACGTGAGGATGCGCGGGTTTGGTTGTATTATAAACCAACACCATAAACGATAGGTTTGCTGTCGCAGAAGCACAATCATGCTTCTGCGATTGCTAGTTGTTTTGGGCCGATGCTTCGTCGCCGACAGGCTCGGCGACCAGACTACAGAATGGTCGGGTTGGGCGCGTCGCCGTAGACCGCCTTTGGGTCGAAGACCTTTTCCTGCTCCTCGAAGGTCAGCTCCACAGGCTTGTCGCCTGCAGCGCCGGTCGGCACCGAACGGTAGAAGCAGGAGCGATAGCCGACGTGACAGGAGGCATCGCCGGGAATCTCCACCCGCAGCCAGACCGCATCCTGGTCGTCATCGATGCGCATCTCGACCACCTTCTGCACCAGCCCCGAAGTGGCGCCCTTGTGCCACAGCACCTTGCGGCTGCGGCTGTAGTAATGCGCCTCGCCGGTCTGGATGGTCTTCTGCAGTGCTTCGGCGTTCATGTAGCCGAGCATCAGGACCTCGCCGCTTTCGGCGGCGGTGGTCACGCAGGCGATCAGGCCGTCGGCGTCGAACTTGGGGGCCAGATCCTTGCCTTCTTCGACCTGCTCAATGGAGATGCGCTTGGCGAACACTGGTTTTGCTCCTGCCGGCTGGGTGGCGGCGGAGGCCGCGTCGATGCCGGATTGCTCTTGAAAGATGGGCCGTTATATATCGTCGGGTGGGCGGGGCTTCAAGCCGACCCGCCGGAGGAGTACCCTACGCGCCATGCTGAATGCCCTCTACAACGAAAAAATCCTTAATTTTGCGGCACATATCGGCCAGACCGCGCGGCTGGACGCCCCCGATGCGACCGTCACCCATCACAGCCCCCTCTGTGGCAGCCGGATTACCGTGGACCTGAGCCTGGCCCCGGACGGCCGGGTGGCCGCCTATGGCCAGCAGGTGCGGGCCTGCGCCCTGGGGCAGGCGGCCGCCAGCATCCTGGGCCGGCATATCATCGGCCAGGACGCCGCCACCCTGCGCAGCCTGGCGGGCATCATGCGCACCATGCTGAAGGATAACGGCCAGCCGCCGGGCGCGGATTTCGCTGCCGGGGTGTTCAACGATCTTGAGGTTCTGGTCCCGGTGCGCGAGCACAAGGCGCGTCACAATGCCGTGCTGCTGCCCTTCGAGGCGGTGGTGAAGGCGCTGGATCAGATCGAAGCGGGCCGGAAGAGCGCTTAAGCCGCTTTCAGCTCGGCCTTCGCCACCGACTGGATCAGCGCGATCATGCCGTTCAGGCCGTTGATGCGGTTGGACGTGATGTTTTCCCAGACGCCGATCTTCTGCAGAAAATCGGGCGGGTTGTCGACGATTTCCTGCGGCGTGCGGCCGGAATAGACCTTGAGCAGCAATGCGATCAGGCCGGCAACGATTTCGGATTCACTGCTGGCCTGATAATACACGCGGCCGTCACGGGCCTCGCCATGCAGCCAGGCGCGATTGATGCAGCCCTTCACCCGCCAGTCATCGGTGCGCAGGGCGTCCGGATAGGGCGGCAGGGCGCGGCCGAGATCGATCAGAAAGCGATAACGATCCATCCAGTCATCGAAGAGACCGAAATCCTCGATGATCTGCTGCTGAACCTGCTCTACCGACTCACTCATCGCCTGGATCCTTTACGCGGCCTTACGACGCCACGCGCCATGTCGTCTGCCCGGCCTTGTCTTCCAGCAGAATGCCGCGGGCCGCAAGCGTGTCGCGGATGCGATCGGACTCTGCCCAGTCCTTGCGGGCACGGGCCTCCTTGCGGGCGGCGATCAGCCCTTCGATCTCGCTCACATCCACATCGGCAGCGACATCGCCTTTCAGCCAGGCGGCCGGATCCTGCTGCAGCAGGCCGAGCAGTTGCCCGGCACCAAGCAGCTCGCCCTTGAGGCGCATCCGTTCGGCCGGATCGGTGGCCTTGTTCGCCGCATTGGCGATCTGATGCAACTCGGCCAGCGCTTTTGGCGTGTTGATATCGTCGGCCAGCGCGGCCATGAATCCGGCCGATGCGCCGCCGTTACTGCCCTGCACGTCTTTCAGGCTGTCCAGCGTGCGATACAGGCGGTCAAGCTGGGCCCTCGCGTCACGCAGGCCGGCTTCAGTCCAGTCCAGCGGCTGGCGGTAATGCGCCGACAGCAGCGCCAGACGGATGGCTTCGCCGGGCGCCTGCTTCAGCAGCTCATGGACCAGGCGCACATTGCCGATCGACTTCGACATCTTCTCGGATTCGATATTGACGAAGCCGTTATGCAGCCAGAAGCGGGCAAACTGCGTGCCGCCATTGGCGCAGGTGCTCTGCGCGAGTTCGTTCTCGTGATGCGGAAAAGTCAGGTCGATGCCGCCGCCATGGATGTCGATGGTCTCGCGTCCCAGATTCTGCTCGATCATGGCCGAGCATTCGATATGCCAGCCGGGCCGGCCGCGGCCCCAGGGGCTGTCCCAGCCGGGCAGGTCTGGCGATGACGGCTTCCACAGCACGAAATCGGCAGGATCGCGCTTGTAGGGCGCCACATCGACACGGGCGCCGGCGATCATTTCGTCGCGATTGCGACCGGAGAGCCGGCCGTAATCGGCATAGGACGGCACATTGAACAGCACATGACCCTCGGCCAGATAGGCATGGCCGTTGGCGATCAGGCGCTCGGCCATCGCGATGATGGCCGGGATATGCTTTGTCACCTTCGGTTCGATCACCGGCGGCAGGGCGCCCAGTGCCGCCATGTCTTCGCTGTAAATCCGGTGATAGCGCTCGGTGATGGTGCCGATCGGCACGCCCTCGGCCTTGGCGGCAGCGTTGATCTTGTCGTCCACGTCGGTGATGTTGCGGACATAGACGACCTTGGGATAGGCCGTCTGCAGCAGGCGGTACAGCGTGTCGAACACCACGACCGGACGGGCATTGCCGATATGGGCGAAGCTGTAAACCGTGGGGCCGCAGACATACATGGTCACCCGCTGCGGATCGCGCGGTGCAAAGGCTTCTTTCTGCCGGGTGAGCGTGTTGTAAAGCTGGATATCCATGGCCCGGACTATAGGCAATGGCGATGGAATCGCAACTGGCGAACCAGCCCGCCAGGCGTCGTTCAGGACCGGAAAATGCGGAAAAAGCGCTTAGCGCAGGTACTGCACCAGCGATAGCTGCAGGCTGTCGCGGGTGATGACGTAGCTGGCTTCCAGCGAGGTCTGCAGGTTCTTGATGTTGACCGAGACTTCACCGAGGTCGATATTTTCGATGGAGCCGACGCGGACCTTCAGGACGTCGAGCGAGCGGTCGTGGCGCTCCATCACTTCCTGCATCTGCTGCTGCTTGTAGCCGTTGCGCGAGGCAATCGACTTCAGCTGCGTGATGGCGCCGTTGAGCTGGGTGCGCGCATCATCGACGCGCTGCTGGTACATGTCGGGATTGGTCGTCAGGTCGGCGGTGGCGTCGCGGAAGCGGATAATCGAGTCGATCAGACTCTGGAAACCGTCTTCGGCAGCGGAGACGCCGTAGCTGATCTGCTCGTTATCATCCGAATAAAGCGTGGTGCCGGTCGTGTCGAAGAAATCGTCATAGACCGTCGGCGCAACCGGAGTCGAGTTGATGTAGAAGGTGGTGATGGCGCCGTAGTCGCCCGAGGGATAGACCTCGGTCGCCGTCTTCTGGGTATAGGCAGCCGGCACTGCGCCGGCCGGATAGACCAGGCCGGTAGCGCCATCCTGCATGCCGGACAGCGCGCCGCTGAGCGGGTTCTGGGTGTAGTTGGTGCCGGCGAAGATATAGCGGTCGCCGTCGCGGGTCTGCAGCAGGCCGCCGATGCGATCGAGCAGGGATTCGGCCTGGGTGCGGGGTGCGGCCGTCGAGGCGAAGAACGCATCGCGGTTCTTGATCATCGTATTCTGCGCCTCGGTGGCGATATCGATGATTTCCTCGATGGTCAGCGCGTAAAGCTCGACGCGGTTCTGCGCGGTCTGCACAGCGCTTTTGTAATTGTTCACCGAGCCCAGCTCGGTCTTCAGCTGGCCGAGTTCCAGCGCGCGGTCCGACACGCCGACCAGACCGTCGGCATAGCGGCCAGACGCCAGCTGCTGGTTCTGTTTGCCCAGCTGCAGGTTCAACAGACGGATGCTGCGGGTGATGTCCAGCTGGGTCGCGTATTGCGTATTTCCGATCAGAGCGACCATGCTTACCTCCCGATATTGACCAGCTGGTCAAACATCTGCGTGACGGTGTTCATGACATTCGCCAGCGCGGCATAATTGTTCTGCAGAACCTGCAATTGTGCAAGCTCGTCGTCGATATTAACGCCCACCAGGTTGCGGACCTTCTGGTCCAGGGTGTGCTCTACGCGTTCAGCCGTGTCCCGGTTGGCTTCGTTCAGCGAGGCCGCGCGGGCGGTATAGGCCATGATACCGTTGGCCAGACCGAAAATATTAACGTTTGAGATGGTCAGGCCGTTCGGGTCGGCGGTGACGGCATAAGAGGCCGGCGGACCGACCACGGCGCCGGCGGCGGCCGTCGTGGTGCGCTGGACTTCGTTGGTATAGAGCGAGCGGTTGCGCATCGCCTGCTGGACCGTGCCGGCAACCGTGGCATCCAGGGTTGAGGGGCTGGCCGTCAGGGTGGGTTCGACCTGAATGAAGCCGGCTTCCAGGCCCGGAGTGGCCGGAGCGATGAAGCTGAAGAACTGATTGACGCCCGTGGAATCGTAGGCCTCGTTGACCACGTTGGCCAGGTTCACGGCGAATGAGTCGAGCTGGTTGAAGAATTTCTGCAGCGTCGCGACATTCGGATCCTGGTTGGCCAGGCCGACCGCCGTGGTGTCGAGATAATCGACAGAGGCGCGAACCGAACCGTTCAGGAAGCCGCCGGTCACGTCCAGCGTGCTGTTGGCCATATAAATGCCGGGTGTGGCGGGCGCGACGGCGGTGGACTGGTACTGGAACTGCTGGGCCGTGGTGCCCACCAGCTGCACGCCGCCATCGGTATAGACGAAGACTTCGCCGCGGTCGTTCAGCAGGGTGCGGATGCCGACCTTGTCGGCCAGCTTGGCCACTTCCGCATCGCGCAGATCTTCCAGATCGCCGATCGGCGCACCGGATGCCTTCTGGGAGGCGATCTTGTTGTTCAGCTTGGCAATCTCGATGGTCGAGAGATTGATGGCGTTGACGTCTTCGCGCAGATCCTGCTGCGCGCGGGTCATCAGCTGCGACTGCAGGCCGTTCAGGCGACGGATTTCCGTCGTCATCTCGCTGGCGCGCAGCACAACCTGGCTCTTCAGATCGTTGTTTTCAGGCGTTGCTTCCAGCTGCTTCCAGGCATCTTCGAAGCGGGTCATCATCGCCAGCAGCGTGGGCTGGGCGCCGGTCGTGTTGGTGGCATCCAGCGTTTCGGCCAGTTCCTTGGCATACTGCAGCTGCTGGTCCAGGCGACCGAAATCGGCGGTTGCCTTCAGCACATCCTGGCGCAGCTCGGGAGCGGCGACGCGAGTGATGCTGGACACCAGCGAGGCGCCGGGGATGCCGCCGGCCGCGAAGGTGGTCAGTGCGGCGACCTTGCGGCTGTAGTCGGGATTCTGCGCGTTCGAGACGTTGCCCGACACCAGGCGCGTCTGGCTCTGCAGGGTCTGCAGGCCGATCACGGCAGTGTTGAGGGCGGCGCTCAGTGACATGACAGAAAATCCTTTGTGACTTTGCGGAGATGATGACCGCCGGGCGGAGGGCCCGTCCGGCGGTCAGGTCAGTTAGCGGCGGATATTGATGGTTTCCTGCAGCAGTTCGTCGGAGGCGGTGATCAGCCGGGCATTGGCCGAGTAAGTGCGCTGGGCGACGATCAGCTTGGAGAACTCTTCCGCGATATCCACGTTCGAGCCTTCGATGGCAGCCGAGATGAAGTCGCCGGCGCCGCTGGAGCCCGATTGCGACAGCACGGCCGCACCGGAACTCGGGGTTTCGACGAAGGCGTTACCGGCCACGCGGTCCAGTTCGGTCGGGTCGCGGAACTTCGCCACCGGGATCTGGTAGAACTGTTTCACGTTACCGTTGTCGAAGGTGACCGAGACGAAGCCGTCGTTATCGATGGCCAGGTTCTTGAAGTTGCCCTGCGGCACGCCGTTCTGCTGGAAATTGTTCAGCGTCAGGGTGTCGCCGGCATAGGAGGTCGTGCCGACCGAGTTGCCGTAGGAGCCGAGATCCAGGCGGATGGTCTGGTTGCCGGCGCCGTAGTTCACAACGAAGTCATAGGCGGCGTTGTCATTGACGTTGGCGACGGCCGTGGAGGTCAGGCCACCGGCGCTTTCCAGCGCCGAGATGGTGCCCGGATCGACCAGGGCACCGCCAGCGGCCGAACCCAGCGACCGGCCGAAGACGACCGTGGCGGGGCCGAAGGAAACCGTGGCGCCGGCGGCGGTATCCGCGCCCGGCGAGCCGACTTCCAGGGTCCAGATGCCGGTGCCGATACGGGTCCATTCCAGGTTCAGCGTGCGGGCGTTGCCCAGCGCGTCGAACACCTGGATCGAACTGATCGGCAGCGTCGCCGGCAGGGTGTCGGAGGTATTGAGAGCATTCGAGGGCAGGTTGGCGGCGTATTCCACCGTGCTGGTCGCGACAGGCGCGTCGAGCAGGTTGGACACGCGCACTTCCTCGGTGGCCGAACTGTCGACCACGCCGGTGACCGGATCGATCGGCCAGCCGCGCAGGAAGAAGCCCGAGGAGTTGACGAGGTAGCCGTCGTCGTTCTGGTTGAAGTCGCCGACGCGGGTGTAATAGCTGGTGGTTTCGAAGCTCGGCAGACCCGTGGTGGAGTCTTCGCCGTTTTTCTTCGAGACCGGCATGAAGCCGCCGCCAACCAGGGCGATCGAGGTGGTGGATGACACCTGCTGGATCGCGCCCTGTGCGTTGTTGGCGAAGAAGGGCTGGTTGATCACGCCGCCGGGCGAATGCGTATTCGCCTGGGCGCTGGACTGGGTTACCAGGGTCTGGAACCGCGATTCCACCTTCTTGTAACCGATGGTGCTCGCATTCGCGACGTTGTCCGAAATGAAGCTGATGGCAGTCGACTGACCGTTCAGGCCGGTAATCGCCGTCTGCAAGGAACCGCTAATGGACATAACACTGCCTCCTGGCTTGGAACCGATTTGCCATAGCATCAGCAAGCGGCGTGCCAGTTTCCCGGTTGGGACCTAAGGCATTATTATTTCAGGAAGTTTTACAATGTTGCCGGGTAAGGTAAACACGGCAGCTTCTGCCGTGTCACATCATTGCAGGGGGCGGGCCGGCAGAATTTGCCGGGCCGGAATGGCCGGTTCAGCCGCGATTGAGGCCCGGGACCCAGAGCACGTCGGTGGTGCCATCCTCATTCGCATGGCGGGCGGCGACGAACAGGTGATCGGACAGCCGGTTGATATAGCTGAGCGCGGCGGGGTTGATCCGCTCGGCATCCTGCAGGGCCGTCACCAGCCGCTCGGCGCGCCGGGCAATGGTGCGTGCCAGATGCAGATGGGCGGCGGCGGGGCTGCCGCCGGGCAGGATGAACGAGGTCAGCGGGCTGATATTGGCGTTCATGGCGTCGATCTCGGCCTCCAGGCGGTCGACCTGCACCTGGTCGACCCGCAGGGCCGGCCGGCGGCGGGGGTCTTGTTCCTCGTCCTCCGGGGTCGCCAGGTCGGCACCCAGATCGAACAGGTCGTTCTGGATGCGCGACAGCATGGCGTCCAGGTCCGAACCGCCGGTATGCAGCCGGGCCAGGCCGATGGCCGCGTTGGCCTCGTCGACGGCGCCATAGGCCTCGACCCGCAGATCGTGCTTGGGCACCCGTTCGCCGTTGCCCAGCGAGGTCATGCCCTTGTCGCCACCCCGGGTATAGATGCGGTCGAGCTTCACCATGGCGACAGAATCCCGGTCAGTTGCGGAAGGCGAAGCTGGCCACGCCGATCAGGATGATGGCGATGAACTGCAGCAGGATGCGCCAGCGCATCAGCAGGTTGGAATAGGAGCGGTTGAACCGTCCGCCGCGGAACAGCGCGAAAATGCCGACGCAGAGCACCAGGAAGGTGGCGACCGCAAAGGCGGGGATCAGCATATGGACAAAATTCTGCATGCCATGAGGATATAGCGCCGGCCCCGGCAATCCAACGGCTCCGGGTCATTCCGGGCGCGACGCAAGGCCGCAGGCCGGGCGGCTCCCGGGATGCTTTGCCGGCAGGGCGCTGCTATCCTGCCCCGGACTGGAGGCGTACCGGTGGCCGTCATACCGAAAAACAGGGTCCATTACTGGCAGGCGCGGCATATGCCAGGCCTGAGCCTGCTGCATGCCGATTTCACCCGGCATGACTATGCCCCGCACAGCCACGATGCCCTGGTGGTGGCGGTGACCGAAGCGGGCGGGGCCGAATTCACCAGCCGCGGCCATACCGAAGAGGCGCGCGAAGGGGTGCTGCTGGTTTTCAACCCCGACGAGCCCCATTCCGGCCGTATGGCGCGCAGCCGGCGCTGGCGCTACCGCTCCTTATATATGGAGCGGGAGGCGATCGCCGAGGCGGCCCGGCTCGCCGGCCTCGCCGGCCCGGCCTATTTCACCGCCAACCTGTTCCGCGACCCGGAGCTGATCGCCACCTTCTGCGCCCTGCACTGCGCCCTGGAACAGGCCGATGATGGCCTGCGCCAGCAGGAGCTGCTGGCGCAGGGCTTTGCCGCCCTGACCCACCGCTATGGCAGCGGCGCCCGGACGGAGGATGAACCGGCCGATGCCAGCCTGCTGCGCCGGATCACGCCGGTCATGGAGGAACGGCATACCGAGCGCCTCAGCCTCGATGACCTCAGCCTGCCGCTCAACCTCAGCCCCTTCCAGCTGATCCGCCTGTTCCGGCGGGCGACCGGACTGACGCCGCATGCCTATCTGACGCAGGTGCGCCTGCGGGCGGCGTTGCGGCATCTGCGCGCCGGCCTTTCGATTGCAGAAACCGCCGTTGCCGCCGGTTTCTTCGACCAGAGCGCGCTCAACCGGCATTTCCGCCGGGTCTATGGCATCACCCCGCGGCAGTTCGTCGCCGCGCAGATTCAATAGAAGACCGGCCGCGCAATTTTCGCCAAGAAGCCGGCCGCCCGGTTTCCCTATCGTCAGCACAACGACGATTGAGGACCCGATGTCGCGATACTTCTGTCATGTGAATCCCGAAACCTTCGTCCTGCGCAGCCCGGTGCTGGAAAGCCGGCCCGGTCTGGTGCGGCTGGCCGAGATGCCCTTCTACCCCGGCGGCGGCGGGCAATTGCCCGATCAGGGCCTGCTGCGCTGGAGCGGCGGCGAGGTGGCGGTCGAGGGCTTCGAGAGCATCGGCGGCAGGCTGTGGGTCAAGCTGCAGCAGCCGGTCGAGCTGTCGGGTGAGGTGGAAGCGGAAGTCGATGCCGCCTTCCGCCAGACCCAGCGCGAGCTGCATACCGATCTGCATATCGTGAATGCCCTGGTGTTTCAGGCTTTCGATGGCGCGCTGGTCACCGGCGTGCAGATGAATGCCGATGGCACGGCGCGGATCGATTTCGATCTGCCCGATGCCGACAACGATCGCCTGCGGGCGCTGGAGCCGGCGATCAACGATGTGATCCGGCAGGACCTGCCGGTACGGGAAAGCTATATCGCGCTTGATGATGCCTATGACGAAAAGGGATTGCTGCGATCCCGCTCGGTGACGCCGCCGCCAACCGAAGACGGCATGGTGCGCATCGTTGAAATCGCAGGACTCGACCGCCAGGCCTGCGGCGGGACCCATCTGGCGTCGACCGGCGCCTCGCGGCCGATCCAGATTCTGAAGATCGAGAACAAGGGGCGACATAACCGACGCATGCGCATCGGCCTCGGACCGGCCTGAGCCATGACCCGATGGCTGCAATCGGTCTGGCGGCATCCGACGATGCTGCTCTGGCTGCCGCCGGCCTTCTGGGCCGGCAATCTGGTGCTCGGCCGCGGTCTGGCCGAGACCATGCCGCCGGTAACCCTGGCGGTCGGGCGCTGGCTGGTGGCGCTGCTTCTGCTGCTACCTTTTGTCGCCGGCCGGATGTGGCGACAGCGTGATCTGCTGTGGCGGCAGCGCTGGCTGGTGCTGCTCTGCGGCGGCTTCGGCATCGCCGGCTATAACGCGCTGGCCTATGTGGCGCTGCGCAGCGTGCCGGCGGCCAATGTCGCCTTCCTCAACTCGACCCTGCCGCTGATGATCCCGCTGGCGGCTTTCATCCTCGGGCGCGAGACCGTGCCCCCGCGCACCCTGCTGGGCATTGTCGTGTCCTTTATCGGCATCTGCTGGATCCTGGCGCGTGGCGACCTGCAGAGCCTGCTGCGGTTGCGGTTCGAGCCGGCCGATCTGCTGGTGCTGCTGGCGATCCTGAATTACGCGCTCTATTCCGTGCTGCTGCGCCGTCGCGCGGTCACACTTGATCCACTGGTCTTTCTGGGCGCCACCATGATGACAGGCCTGCTGGTGCTGGCGCCGTTCTGGATCTGGGAACTGGCCTCCGGGGCCGTTATCCCCTTCGATCCGGCGTCCATCGCTGCCGTGCTCTATATCGGGCTTTTCGCTTCGCTGCTGGCTTTCATCCTGTGGAACCGCTGCGTCGCGGTGCTGGGGGCTGCCGTGACGGGCGTGTCCTTCCATCTGGTGGCGGTGTTCACGGCGCTGCTCGCTTTTCTGCTGCTGGGCGAGCCGGTGCGGATATTCCACCTGATCGGTATCGCCCTGATCCTGGCCGGTTTCGGACTGGCCATGCTGCCAGCTCCGATCCTGCGGAAGCTGTGATGGCGCGGCAGCGAAAGCCCGATGCTGTCGCCGCCGTGCGCAGCTTCAACCGGTTCTACACCCGCCGGATCGGCGTGCTGGAAGATGGCCTGCTGCGCAGCAGCTTCTCGCTGACCGAGGTGCGGGTGCTGTTCGAGCTGGCGCACGGGCCAGCGATGACGGCGGCGGCGCTCGGCCAGCATCTTGGCCTCGATCCCGGCTATCTCAGCCGCATCCTGCAGCGCTTCCGCGCACGAGGCCTGCTGCAGCGCGAGGCCAGCATGACCGACCGGCGCGAATATCATCTGCGCCTGACGGCGGCCGGTCGGGCGGCCTTCGCGCCGCTGGACCGTGCCGCCAGTCGCGACATCGCGCGCATGCTGCAGACCCTGGACGAACAGACCCGGGACCGCCTGCTGGGCGCCATGCAGACGATCATGACGCTGCTGGAAGATACGGGCGGCGATGGCGGCAGCGGCCGGCCTTGAGTATAAATCTGGCAGTATTCCCGAGGGCCAGACATGACTGCCGTTGCCATTGACCGCTCGACCATCGCTGAAACTGCCCGGCTGGTTGCACCCTATGTAAGGCGCACGCCGGTGATCGGGGTGGCCGGCGCCGATTTCGGCCTCGCGCTGCCGCAGGTGAAACTGAAGCTCGAACTGCTGCAGCATTCCGGCTCGTTCAAGGCGCGTGGCGCCTTTGCCAATCTGCTGCGCCGCGCGGTGCCGGCGGCCGGCGTGGTGGCGGCATCGGGTGGCAATCACGGTGCGGCGGTGGCCTATGCCGCCATGGTGCTGCAGAAGCCGGCCAAGATTTTCGTGCCCAGTATCGCAGCTCCGATGAAGATCGCCCGCATCCGCAGCTATGGCGCCGACCTGGTGGTGGGCGGCGACCGCTATGCCGATGCGCTGGCGGCATCGGAACAGTGGCTGGCCCAGAGCGGTGCGCTGGCCGTGCATGCCTATGACCAGCCGGAGACGCTGCTGGGGCAGGGCGGGGTCGGGCTGGAGCTGGAAGACCAGGAACCGGAAATCGATACGCTGCTGGTCGCCGTCGGCGGCGGCGGCCTGATCGGCGGGATTTCCGCCTGGTATGGCGGCAAGGTGAAGGTGGTGGCGGTCGAGCCGGAACTGGCGCCGACCCTGAACATGGCGCTCAAGGCCGGCCGGCCGGTGGACGCGCCGGCTGGCGGCATCGCGGCGGACTCACTGGCCCCGAAACAGATCGGCGGCCTGATGTTTCCGATCGCGCAGAAGAACGTGGCCGAATCCGTGCTGGTGCCCGACGAGGCGATCCGCGCGGCGCAGGTGGCGCTGTGGGACAAGCTGCGGCTGGTGGCCGAGCCGGGCGGTGCGGCGGCCTTCGCTGCGCTGCTGAGCGGTGCCTACAAACCGCAGCAGAGCGAGCGTGTTGCCGTGCTGGTCTGCGGCGCCAACCCGACGACGACGGATTTCATTTAGCCGTTGCGCTGTTCCAGCAGGCGGCGGGCGATCACCTGCGCCTGGATCTCGGCGGCGCCCTCGAAGATGTTGAGGATACGGGCGTCGCAGAGCACGCGGCTGATCGGATATTCCTCGGCATAGCCGTTGCCGCCATGCACCTGCAGGGCGTTGTCGGCATTGGCCCAGGCGATGCGCGCGGCCAGCAGCTTGGCCATGCCAGCCTCCAGGTCGCAACGGCGGCCCTGATCCTTTTCGCGCGCGGCGAAATAGCAGAGCTGGCGCGCCAGCATGGTTTCCACCGCCATCCAGGCGATCTTGCCATGCACACGCGGGAAACTGTAGATCGGTTTGCCGAACTGGATGCGGTCGTTGGCGTATTTCAGGCCCAGCTCCATGGCGCATTGCGCCACGCCGAGCGCACGCGCGCCGGTCTGGATGCGGGCGGACTCAAAGGTCTCCATCAACTGCTTGAAGCCCTGGCCCTCGCGCTGGCCCAGCAGGTTCTCGGCTTTCACCTCGAAGCCATCGAAGCCGATCTCGTATTCCTTCATGCCGCGATAGCCCAGCACCTCGATCTCGCCGCCGGTCATGCCTTCGGCGGGGAAGGGGTTGGCGTCGTCGCCGCGTGGCTTCTCGGCCAGGAACATCGAGAGGCCCTTGTAGCTTTTCTCGTTCGGATCGGTGCGCACCAGCAGGGTCATCAGATCGGTGCGGGCCGCATGGGTGATCCAGGTCTTGTTGCCGGTCACCTTGTAGACGTCGCCATCTTTCACGGCGCGGGTGCGCAAGGACCCGAGATCGGAACCGGTGTTCGGTTCGGTGAAGACGGCGGTGGGCAGCGTCTCGCCGGACGCCAGCTTGGGCAGCCACTGCTTCTTCTGCTCTTCGGTGCCGCCACGCAGGATCAGTTCGGCGGCGATCTCGGCGCGGGTGCCTAGGCTGCCGACGCCGATATAGCAGCGGCTGAGTTCTTCCGAGACCACGCACATGGCGGTCTTGCCCATGCCATGGCCGCCGTATTCCTCCGGGATGGTGAGGCCGAAGACGCCGAGCTCGGCCATCTCGTCGACCACGCTCATCGGAATGAACTCGTCCTTGCGGTGCCAGTCATGGGCGAAGGGAATGACCTTGTCCTCGCCGAAGCGGCGGAACTGCTCGCGCACCATGGCCATGGTCTCGTCCAGGCCCAGCTCGCCGAAATCGCCGGTGTCGAGACCGTCCTTGATCAGCTCGGCGATGCGGCTGCGCACCGCCGTGGTGTTGCCGCGTGCGACCAGCGTCGCGACGACATCTTTGGTGGCAAAGGCCTGCAGGGCCTCGGTGGTGACGCCGAGATTGGCCGGGCGGCAGATTTCCACCTGGCTCATGCTGATGCCGCCCTGCATCTGTGCCAGATATTCGCCAAAGCCGGCCTGTACGATCAGCTGCTCCAGCTCACGGAATTTGCCCTCGGCCTGCAGGCGCTGGGCCCAGTGCAGGGTCTCTTTCAGGGTCGCGGCATAGGTGGCAAACCAGGCGAGGCCATGGGCGGCGAACTGTTCGTCCTCCAGCCGCGCGGCATCGATATGGCCGTCGGCGCCGCGCACCAGCTGCGCCACCGCCGCCGTGGCATGGGCCACCAGCTGCTCGGCGGCTTGCAAGGCGTTGCCACAGACCTGCAGCAGCGAGTCGATCAGCAGGGCTTCGGCGGCAGGCAGTTTGGGGGCAGCAGACATGGTGCACTCGCAGTCAGTATGAATTGGTGCGGCTGGCGGAATCGCTTCCGCCAGCCGTGTCAGCATCGAGAGGGATTATGAATTCCCCGCTTCGATTGCATCCTCGAGGGTCCGCAGGCCCGGGACCTTGGCGCTGACCAGCACCGCCATGTTGCCGGGCTTGTGCTGGTTCTTCCACATCTTGGTATGGGCGCGCGGGATATCGGCCCAGCTGAAGACTTCCGACATGCAGGGATCGAGGCGGCGTTCGATCACCAGCTGGTTGGCCTGGCTGGCCTGCAGCAGGTTGGCGAAATGGCTGCCCTGGATGCGCTTCTGCCGCATCCACACGAAGCGTGCGTCGAAGGTAATGTTGAAACCGGTCGTGCCGGCGCAGAACACCACCATGCCGCCGCGCTTCACCACGAAGCAGGAGACCGGGAAGGTCTGCTCGCCCGGATGCTCGAACACGAAGTCGACGTCATTGCCCTTGCCGGTGATGTCCCAGATCGCCTTGCCGAAGGCACGGCACTTCTTCATGTATTCGGCGTATTTCTCGGTATCCATCACCGGGGGCAACTGGCCCCAGCAGTCGAAGTCGTTACGGTTGACCACACCCTTGGCGCCGAGGCTCATGACGAAGTCGCGCTTCGAGTCATCGGAGATCACGCCGATGGCGTTGGCGCCCGAGATGGCGATGAGCTGGATCGCCATCGAGCCGAGGCCGCCGGCGGCGCCCCAGACCAGCACGTTCTGGCCGGGCCGCAGGATATGCGGGCGATGGCCGAACAGCATGCGATAGGCGGTGGCGAGCGTCAGCGTGTAGCAGGCGCTTTCCTCCCAGGTCAGATGCTTGGGCCGCGGCATCAGCTGGCGCGACTGCACGCGGGCGAACTGCGCGAAGCTGCCATCCGGCGTCTCGTAGCCCCAGATGCGCTGAGTCGGCGAATTCATCGGGTCGCCGCCGTTGCACTCCTCGTCGTCGCCATCATCCTGGTTGCAGTGGACGATGACCTCGTCGCCAACCTTCCAGCGCTTCACGCGGCGGCCGACGGCATAGACGATGCCTGAGGCATCCGAGCCGGCGATGTGGAAGGGCGCCTTGTGCACGTCGAAGGGCGAGATCGGCACGCCGAGGCCGGCCCAGACGCCGTTGTAGTTGACGCCGGCCGCCATCACGAGGATCAGCACCTCGTCGGCATCAATCTCGGGCGTCGGCAGCACTTCCAGCTGCATCGACTGCTCCGGCGGTCCATGGCGCTCGCGCCGGATCGCCCAGCCATACATCTGCTTCGGCACATGGCCGACAGGCGGAATCTCGCCAACCTCGTAGAGGTCTTTCAGGACACCCTTGGCCGCCGTGGCCTGGGCTTGGGCTGGAGCGCCGTTGCTGGTCGCCAGCGCGACCACCGATCCACCCGCATTGGACATGGTGAAACTCCCTCGTTGTTTCCCTGTTACGCTTAACGCGTGATTTCTGGTCTTGTTGGGCCACAGCGGCCGGGATTAGCCTTGCTGCGGCGCCGCGAGACGGTACCTGACAAGACGATTGCTATCTTTTTGCAGTGGCGAAAAAATGGCAAGATCGTTTTGCAATGCAGCAGAGGTTATGATATTTCCCTGTTCTGACGCAACGAGAAACTAAATAACCTAACGTCAACTTGACACGGAATAAAATTATGTCCGCGACTCGTCCGACCGATGCCGGCAAGCCGGCCGCCCTTCGCAGCCGCGAAAAGGATAACCGGGAAAAGCCCTGGTTGTTCCGCACTTACTCGGGTCACAGCTCGGCGACGGCCTCCAACGCGTTGTACCGGACCAATCTGGGGCGCGGCCAGACCGGCCTGTCGGTGGCCTTCGACCTGCCGACCCAGACCGGCTACGACAGCGACCATATCCTGGCGCGCGGCGAGGTCGGCAAGGTCGGCGTGCCGGTCAGCCATCTGGGCGACATGCGGGTGCTGTTCGACCAGATCCCGCTGGCGCAGATGAACACTTCGATGACTATCAATGCCCCGGCCGCCTGGCTGCTGGCGCTCTATATCGCCGTCGCCGAGGAACAGGGCGCCAGCCGCGCCGACCTGAACGGCACGGTGCAGAACGACATCATCAAGGAATACCTGTCGCGCGGCACCTATATCTATCCGCCGGCGGCCTCGATGCGGCTGATCACCGATGTGATCGCCTTCACCTATCGCGAGCTGCCGAAGTGGAATCCCACCAATGTCTGCAGCTATCACCTGCAGGAGGCCGGCGCCACGCCGGTGCAGGAGCTGGCCTATGCGCTGGCCACGGCGATCGCCGTGCTCGATGCCGTGCGCGACAGCGGCCAGGTGCCGGAGGCGGATTTCGCCCAGGCCTTCGGCCGCATCAGCTTCTTCGTCAATGCCGGTATCCGGTTTGTGACCGAAATCTGCAAGATGCGGGCTTTCGTCGATCTCTGGGAGGAGATCGGCCGCGAGCGGTATGGCGTCACCGATCCCAAGGCGCTGATGTTCCGTTATGGCGTGCAGGTCAATTCGCTGGGCCTGACCGAGCCGCAGCCGGAAAACAACGTCTACCGTATCCTGCTCGAGATGCTGGCCGTGGTGCTGTCCAAGAAAGCGCGCGCCCGGGCCGTGCAGCTGCCGGCCTGGAACGAGGCGCTCGGCCTGCCGCGGCCGTGGGACCAGCAATGGTCGCTGCGCCTGCAGCAGATTGTCGCCTATGAAACCGACCTGCTGGAATACGGCGACCTGTTCGACGGCAATCCGGCCATCGAGGCCAAGGTCAACGAACTGAAGGATGCTGCGCGGGCCGAGCTGAAGCGCATCGGCGATATGGGCGGCGCGATCATGGCGGTGGAGAGCGGCTATCTGAAGCAGGCGCTGGTGGAAAGCAACACCGGCCGCGTGCGCGGCATCGAGACCGGCGAGATCACCGTGGTCGGCGTCAACAAATTCACCGAGAGCGCGCCGTCGCCGCTGGTCGGCACCGAGGGCGGCGCCATCATGGCGGCCGATCCGGAGGCCGAGTCCGACCAGATCGCGCGGCTGAAAGCGTGGCGCGACGCGCGCGACACGGCTGCCGTGGAGGCCGCGCTGGTCGAACTTGAAAAAGCTGCGCGTGATGGCCGCAACATCATGGAACCCAGCATCGCGGCGGCCAAGGCCGGCGTCACCACCGGCGAATGGGCGGCGACCCTGCGCAAGGTGTTTGGCGAATACCGCGCGCCGACCGGCGTCTCGGCGGCGAGCGGCGCGCTCAGCAACGACGGCATGGACGACCTGCGCGCCGAAGTGGCGGCGGTGGCCAAGCGTCTCGGTCGACCGCTGAAGCTGCTGGTCGGCAAGCCGGGCCTGGACGGTCATTCCAACGGCGCCGAGCAGATCGCGGTGAAGGCGCGCGACTGCGGCATGGAAGTGGTCTACGAGGGCATCCGCCTGACGCCGGAGCAGATCGTCGCCGCAGCGCTGGAAGAGGGCGTGCATCTGGTCGGGCTCTCCATTCTCTCGGGCAGCCATGTCGAACTCGCCACCGATGTGATGCAGCGCATGCGCGCGGAGGGTATCGGCGATGTGCCCGTCGTTGTCGGCGGCATCATTCCGCCCGAGGATGCGGCGCGGCTGACGGCGGCCGGCATCGCCGGCGTGTTCACGCCCAAGGATTACGACCTGACCGCTATCATGCGCGCCATCGTCGCGCTGGTTGACCGCACCTGGTCGAAGGCTGCATAACGCAGGCATGTCATCATCCCGCATGTTCTGGCTGCTCACCGTGCTGTGGGCCCTCGGCCTCGTCCTCAGCGGGCTTAATCCCTATGACCGCGTCACCTGGGCGATGGAAGTGGCGCCGGCGGTGATCGCCTGGCCGATCCTGTTTGCCACGCGGCAGAGCTTCCGCCTGACCGACCTGACGATGGCGCTGATCGCGCTGCATGGCCTGATCCTTATGCTGGGTGGCGCCTATACCTATGCCCGCACGCCGCTCGGTTTCTGGCTGCAGGAGTGGTTCAGCCTCGACCGCAACCCCTATGACAAGATCGGCCATTTCGCCCAAGGCTTCGTGCCTGCCATCATCGCGCGCGAGCTGCTGATCCGGGTCTTCCGTATCGACCGGCCGAAACTGACCATCTTCCTCGTCGTCTGCATCTGCCTGGCAATCAGCGCCACCTACGAACTGATCGAATGGCTGGCGGCGCTGGTGATGGGCGGCGGCGCGGAGGAATTCCTCGGCACCCAGGGCGACGAATGGGACACCCAGTCCGACATGGCGCTGGCATTGCTGGGCGCGCTGGCGGCGACCCTGGTCTTCTCCTGGCAAGATCGGCAGATTTCCGCCATTTCAAAGCCGAAAACACCTGCAAACCCTGACAACTCGCGCCAGATCTAGCCATCTGGAACCATTTGGAGCCATCTGGAGCCAGCGCGGCGCCAACATGAGCCAAACCTTGCCATCTTGAGCCATCCTGAGCCGTGTCTGTTGGCGCATCCTGTGTTTCCCCTAACCTCCTTCGTTGCTCGACTTCGGGGCCAGATTGGAACAATATAGGAACATAGAGCGGGACTTCAAGGTGGCATCTGCGGCCCGGCCCTGCTATCGAAACCCGGTCGTTTTCCCGGAGTCCGCTTTGCTGTCGCGTCTGTCTTCCCTGATCCGCCCCCGCACCCTGGCCGGCCGCCTGGCTGTCAGTCTGGGCGCCGGCTTCGGCCTGCCGGTTCTGCTGTTCGCCGTGCTGCTGCTGCGCACCAACGGCTACGAGCCGATGGGCCTGTGCAAGCCGGTGCCGGCGGCGCAGGGCCATATCCCCATCGACATGAGCCGCGGCAGCGGCACGCCAACCACCTGCGGCATCGACTGGGCCTTTGCCGCCAGCGACATCCTGCTGCCGGCGCTGGGCTTCAGCCTGCTGGCCTGGCTGCTGATGGCACTGCTGGCCCGCATCGAGCGTTGATCCAGGCGGACGCCTGACCGTCCGCGCAGCGATGCGAGGACGATGTGGCGGCCAGCCATAAAACCAAGACAGCGAAGACAAAACCCCCGCAGAAACTACTGCAGGGCGATAACGGCCGTGCGCCCGCGCATGTGGCCCTGCCGCATCACGGCGCCGCCGACCTGCCGGCCGTACGGGTCGACAGCTACAACCTGGAACTCCGCGATGCCGAAGGGTTTGTCGGCGACAAGGCCAGCGGCCGGGCCTTCCGCGCGCTGATCGACGCGCTGCGCAAGGAGGGCCGCGACCTGACCGAGCATGAGCTGCGCGACACCCGCGCCCGCGACATGTCGAAAACCGAATTCGATGCCATCCTGACCGGCGACGACCTCGGCGCCGCCGCCATCGTCCAGGGCGCCATCGAGGAATTCGCGCAGAACCTCTCCGCCGTGGTGCAGCGGTTCCTGAAACAGAAATCCTGGCAGGATGTCGAGCGCATCGTGGTCGGCGGCGGCCTGCGCCGCAGCCGCGTGGGCGAGATCGCCATCCTGCGCGCCGCCATGCTGCTGCGCGAGGCGGAGATCGCGGTCGATCTGCTGCCGCTCAGCCATCATCCGGACGAGGCCGGCCTGCTCGGCGGGCTGCAGTTGCTGGCGCCGGAGACCATGGCCGAGCATGACGGCTTTATCGCCATCGATATCGGCGGCACGAATCTCCGCTGCGGCATCGTCACCCTGAAGAAGACCGACCGGTTCGGCGACAGCGCCAGCGTGGTGCAGCTGCTGCACTGGCGGCACCGCGACCATCGGCCGGGACGCGAGGAGGCGCTGGATCATCTGGGCGGCATGCTGCGCGAACTGACGCACAAGGCCGGGCGGAAAAAGTGGCGGCTGGCGCCGGTGATCGCGGTGGGCTGTCCCGGCCTGATCGCGAAAGACGGCTGGATCAAGCGCGGCGCCCAGAACCTGCCCGGCAACTGGGAGGCCGAAGACTTCAACCTGACCGATGCCCTGCGCGAACGTCTGCCGCGCATCGACGGGCAGAGTATCGAGGTGGCGCTGCATAACGACGCCGTGGTGCAGGGTCTGAGCGAGGTCTGGCGCATGCGCGACGTGAAGCACTGGGCGGCGCTGACCATCGGCACTGGCCTGGGCAATGCCAGCTATACGACGGTGAAGGCGGAGAGGTAAGGACAGCGCCATATAACACGCCGTCACCCTCAGGCCGAAACCGAGACGCCGCTCTGCCGGGCGGGCGGGAGCGCCAGCCCGTTGAAGGCGCTGTTGATCCCTGTCATGGGGAAAAGGCGGCAGACCGCCAAGCGTTCACTTCCGGCCGGCGAAAACCTGACAGGTTTTGACAGGCAGGAGGATTTAAGCTCGGATAATGGCTGTCCTTTGTTCGAATCGTCGGAGTATGTCGTGTCCAAGACCACCATTCGTCCCTTCCTGATGTTCCAGGACGGCCAGGCCGAAGCGGCGATGACCTTCTACGTCTCGCTGTTTCCCGATGCGGCGGTCACGGCCATCCAGCGCTATGGTGCGGAAGGGCCGGGTCCCGAAGGCTCGGTGCTGCGCGCCGACTTCACGGTGGCCGGCCAGCCGGTGATCTGCATCGACAGTTATGTGAAGCATGCCTTCGGTTTCACGCCAGCGGTGTCGCTGTTCGTCGACTGCAAGGATGAGGCCGAACTACGCCGGCTGCATGCGGCGCTGTCCGCGGGCGGAGCGGAGCTGATGCCGCCGGACAATTACGGCTTCAGCAAACTGTTCGCCTGGGTCAATGACCGGTTCGGCGTGTCGTGGCAACTGAACCTGACCTGACGCCGGCGCCCGAGCCGGCATCTGAAGGCATGACTCCACGCATCCGCAAGATCATCCATGTCGACATGGATGCCTTCTATGCCTCGGTGGAACAGCGTGACAATCCAGATCTGCGCGGCAGGCCGGTGGCGGTGGGCGGCTCGCGCGAACGCGGCGTGGTGGCTGCGGCCTCTTACGAGGCGCGCAAGTTCGGCGTGCGCTCGGCCATGGCATCGGTCACGGCAAAACGAAAATGCCCGGAACTGATCTTCGTGCCGCACCGCTTCAGCGTCTATCGCGCCGTGTCGCAGCAGATCCGCGAGATCTTTGCCGAATACACGCCACTGATCGAGCCGCTGTCGCTGGACGAGGCCTATCTGGATGTCACAGAGAACCTGAAGGGTATCGACTCCGCCACCCAGATCGCCGAAGAGATCCGCGCCAGGATCAAAGCCGTGACGCAGCTCACAGCTTCAGCGGGCGTGTCCTATAACAAATTCCTGGCCAAGCTGGCGTCTGACCAGAACAAGCCCGATGGCCTGTTTGTGATCACGCCGAAGATGGGGCCGGGCTTTGTCGAGACGCTGCCGGTCGGCCGCTTCCACGGCATCGGGCCGGCCACCTCGGACAAGATGAACCGGCTCGGCATCCAGACCGGTCTGGACCTGCGCGCGCAGACGATGGAATTCCTGCAGCAGCAGTTCGGCAAGTCGGGGCGGTATTACTACTGGATTTCGCGCGGCATCGATGAACGCCAGGTGCGGCCCGACCGCATCCGCAAGTCGGTGGGCGCCGAGAACACGTTTTCGGACGACCTGTTCACCAGCGGCGAGGCCGAGATCGAGTTGCAGCCGATCATCGCCAAGGTCTGGCGCTATTGCGAGAAGGCCGACATCCGCGGCCGCACGGTGACGCTGAAAGTCAAATACGCCGACTTCCAGCAGATCACCCGCAGCCGCACCCTGCCGGCGCCGGTGTCGTCAGAGGCCGAGATCGCGCAGATCGTCGAGACGCTGATGCAGCCGCTGTTCCCGGTGCCCAAGGGCATCCGCCTGCTCGGCGTGACGCTGTCGACACTGGGAGAAGACGAGAGGGCGGAAGAGGGGACCGGGGCCTCGCCCCAGCTCAGCCTGACTCTGTAAGGCCTATTCGCCTTCGATGACGCCGTAGCTTTTCGACTTGGTCGTGCGATTGGCGAGGTCGAAGCCTTCAGATGCCAGGCCACGGCGCAGCAGTTCGCGCACGGCGGCGGCGCGGCTGGGCATCTGAATCTTGAAACGCCAGTCGTCCAAGGCCTTCAGTTCATCGGGGGTCAGCATGATTTGCAGGCGTTCGCCGCGGGCTTGGGAGTCGTTCATAGCCTTTCACCGGCAAGCAGGCCGGTGCTCATTTGATGTAGAATGAGTAAGAAACGACAAAGCCTCAAAAGGGGTTCCTTGAGTATATTAAGTCATTAATATAAATGGATATTTTGAAAAGCACGGTCTAGGGTCATTCCTGTTCCTGGTGGGGGAATCGGAGAGACGCTATGACCCTGCCTTCATCCCTGACCCGTCATCTTGACGCCCACAATCCTGACGCCACTGCCCCGCCCGGACTGAATGCGGCGGCCGGTCTGTCGGATATTCTGCGCAAGGAGGCCGATCACCGCATCGGCAACAGTCTGCAACTGGTCGGCAGCCTGCTCACCCTGACGCTGACGCGGATGAGCGATCCCGAAGCCCGACTGGAACTGGCGCGCGCCGCCCGCCGGCTGCAACTGATCGCCCGGCTGCACCAGCGCCTGTCGCAGGCCGGCGCGGACGAACTGGTGTCGCTGACCGATTACCTCGGCGGTCTGCGTGACGAGATTTTCGCAGCCCTGGTGGAGGATCATGGCCACGAGCTGCTGGTCAATGTCGATCCGATCCTGGTGCCGGCCCAGATCGCCAGTACGGCCGGAATGATCATCAACGAATTTGTCTTCAACACGCTCAAGCATGGCTATCCCAGCCAGGCCCGCGGCACCATCGAGATCGCCTGCGGCCGCGGCCTGGACGGTATGCTGCATCTGATCGTGCGCGACGACGGCATCGGCCTGCCGCCGGGTTTCGACCCGCAGGCGGCGACCGGCCTGGGCATGCGACTGACCTGCAGTCTGGTGTCGCAGCTTGGCGGCAGCTTCAGGATTCGCCAGGGCCAGCCCGGCACCTGCTACGAGATCATGCTGCCGCTGCCCGAAATGCCGGTGCAATCCCATGAGGCGCAGTCGTTTGCCGAGCGCATCGGTCGGATCGGATAAGCGCATCGTTCCAGCATAAGAAAACGCCCGGCCATTTCTGACCGGGCGTTTTTTACTTCGCCTCTGTCGCGGCCTTACTCCGCCGCTGCCTTGTCGGCCGGCGCGCCGTTGCTGCCCGGCTTCCAGCGCAGGACCGGACTCCGCGCGGCGCGGGTCTCGTCCAGACGCCGGCGCGGGGTGAGTTGCGGCGCCGCCTGGAACATCGCGACATTGTCGCCGCCGGCCTTGGCCTTCTCGGCCAGGCCGCGCAAGGTGTTCACGAAGGCATCGACGCTGTCCTTGCTCTCGCTTTCGGTCGGCTCGATCAGCATGGCGCCATGCACGACCAGCGGGAAGTAGACCGTCATCGGATGGTAGCCCTCGTCGATCATCGCCTTGGCGAAGTCCAGCGTGGTGACGCCGGTATCCTTTAAGAAGCGGTCGTCGAACAGCGCCTCATGCATGCAGGGGCCGTCGAAACTCGGGCTCATTACATCTTTCAGGCTGGCCATCACATAGTTGGCCGAGAGCACGCTGTCTTCCGCCACCCGCTTCAGGCCGTCGGCGCCATGGCTCATCATGTAGGCGAGCGCCCGGATGAACATGCCCATCTGGCCGTGGAAGGCTTTCATGCGGCCGAAGCTTTTCGCATCGCCGCTTTCGACCAGGGTCAGGCCATCCTTGCCATGCAGCACATAGGGCAGCGGCACGAAATCCTTCAGCGCATCCGACAAGACGACCGGTCCCGAGCCGGGGCCGCCGCCGCCATGGGGCGTGGAGAAGGTCTTGTGCAGGTTGATATGCATGGCGTCGATGCCGAGATCGCCCGGCCGCACCTTGCCGACGATGGCGTTGAAGTTGGCGCCGTCGCAATAGAAGAAGGCGCCCGCCTTGTGCACCATGTCGGCGACCTTGCGGATGTCGCGCTCGAACAGACCGCAGGTATTCGGATTGGTCAGCATGATCGCCGCTACATCCGGACCCAGCTTGGCCTGCAGGGCGTCGAGGTCGACGCGACCGTCGGCTGTCGCCGGGATCGGGTCGACGGTATAGCCGCAGAGCGCCGCCGTCGCCGGGTTGGTGCCATGCGCGGATTCCGGCGCGAGGATGCGCTTGCGCACATCGCCGCGCGCCTTCAGCGCCGCACGGATCGCCATCAGGCCGCAGAGCTCGCCATGGGCGCCGGCCGCCGGCGACATCGCCACCGCCGGCATGCCGGTCAGGGTCCTGAGCCAGCCGGCGAGTGTATCGATGACCTGCAGGGCGCCCTGAACAGTGGAGACCGGCTGCAGCGGATGCACGTCGCCCAGGCCCGGCAGGCGCGCCATCTTTTCATTGAGGCGCGGATTGTGCTTCATCGTGCAGGAGCCGAGCGGATAGAGCCCGGCATCGATGGAATAGTTCTTTTGCGACAGCCGCACGAAATGGCGGATCACCTGTGGCTCGGAGAGGCCCGGCAGGCCGATCTTGCCGGTGCGCTTCAGGCCGCCGAGGCGGGCTTTCACATTCGGGGCAGGCGGCAGATCGACGCCGGTGCGGCCGTCCTCACCCATTTCGAAGATCAGCGCTTCTTCCTGCTGCAGACCGCGATTGCCGGTGATGGTGCCGGTCGCGGCGCTGTTGGCAGCCGCATGCGGCGTGGTCGGACGTCCCTGACGGTTCAGCATCACAGCACCTCCTTCAGGGCAGCGACAAGTTTGTCCATGTCGCCGTCGGTATTGGTTTCGGTGGCGGTGAGCAGCAGGACATTGGCGAGCGACTTCTCGCCCGGGAAGAGCCGCGAGGCCGGCACGCCGCCAAGGATCTTTTTCTCGACGAGTTTCTCGACAACATCGGCTGCCGGCTTGGGCAGGGTGATGGCGAATTCGTTGTAGAAGGCCTGCGGAACGATGGCGACGCCCTTCAGTTCGCTGAGCCGTTCGGCCAGCTGCACGGCCTTGCCGTGGTTGATCGCCGCCAGCTGGGTGAAGCCGGCTTCGCCGAGCAGGCTCATATGGATGGTGAAGGCCAGCGCGCAGAGGCCGGAATTGGTGCAGATATTCGAGGTCGCCTTCTCGCGGCGGATATGCTGCTCGCGCGCCGACAATGTGAGCACGAAGCCGCGGCGGCCGTCCTGGTCGACGGTCTCGCCGCAGAGCCGGCCCGGCATCTGGCGCACATATTTCTCGCGCGTGGCGAACAGACCCACGTAAGGCCCGCCGAAGCTCAAGGGCACGCCGATGCTCTGGCCTTCCGCAACAACAATGTCGGCGCCCATGGCGCCCGGCGGGGTGACGAGGCCGAGCGAGGTGATCTCGGTGACGGCGACGATCAGCAGCGCGCCCTTGGCCTGGCAGGCCTTGGCCAGGTCGCTGAGATCGCGCAGATGGCCGAAGACGCTCGGGTTCTGCACGACGACGCAGGCGGTCTGGTCGTCGATCAGCTTGCCCAGGTCTTCGGTGCCGGCGAGATCGACCGGGGCGGCCACATGCGGCTGGTCGGTCTGATCCATCAGCGTCGCCACGGTGTCGCGGTAATGCGGATGCAGGCCGCCTGACAGCACGGCCTTCGACTTCTTGGTGATGCGCTGGGCCATCAGCACGGCTTCGGCCGCCGAGGTGGCGCCGTCATACATCGAGGCATTGGCCACTTCCATGCCGGTGATCATGCTCACCTGAGTCTGGAATTCGAACAGATACTGCAGCGTGCCCTGGCTGATCTCGGGCTGGTAGGGCGTGTAGGAGGTGAGGAATTCCGAGCGCTGGATCAGGTGATCCACGGCGGCTGGAATATGATGGCGATAGGCGCCGGCGCCGAGGAAGAAGGGCACGTCCATCGGCGAGACGCTCTTCTTCGCCATGGCGGCGAAGGCGCGTTCCACTTCCAGCTCGCCCTGATGCGGCGGCAGGTCGAGAGCGGGATTGAGCGCGCCGGCGGGCACATCCTTGAACAGGGCATCGATGCCGCCGACACCGATGGTGTCCAGCATGGCGCCGCGATCGGCTTCGGTCAGACCGAGATAGCGCATGGGGAGGCGCTCCTTCTTACAGAGTCTTGAGGAATGCGTCGTAGGCGGCCTGATCCATCAGGGCGTCGAGCTCGGCCTTATTGGCGAGCTTGAGCTTGACGAACCAGCCGTCGGTCTGGGCGGCGCGGTTGACCAGTGACGGATCGTCGACGATGGCCTGGTTGGCATCCACCACCTCGCCGCCGGCCGGCGCGTAGACTTCCGACGCGGCCTTCACCGATTCAACGACGGCGACTTCGGCACCGGCATCGACCTTTTTGCCCTTGGCCGGCAGGTCGACGAAGACGACGTCGCCGAGCTGGCTCTGGGCGTAGTCGGAAATGCCGACGGTGGCGACATCGCCATCAAGACGGATCCATTCATGGTCCTTGGTATAGCGGGCAGTCATGGATCGTCTCCTTACTTCGCGTAGCGTTTGGTGATGAAGGGAAGGGTGCAGGTTTTTGCAGGCAGCGCCTTGCCGCGCACCATCAGGCTGAGCGGCGTGCCGGGCTTGGCATACTGGGTCGCGACATAGCCCATGGCGACCGGGGCATCGACGCTGGGGCCGAAGCCGCCAGACGTAATGACGCCGATCTTCTCGCCTGTATCGCTGTTGAGGATTTCGGTGCCTTCGCGGGCCGGCGCGCGGCCCTCGGGCTGGACGCCGACGCGCTTGCGGCTGACGCCGTCTTTCAGTTGCTGCTGCACGACCTCCGCGCCCGGGAAGCCGCCCTCTTCGCGGCGGCGCTTGGAGATTGTCCAGTTCAGCCCGGCCTCGATGGGCGAGGTGGTGGTGTCGATGTCATGGCCGTAGAGGCAAAGGCCGGCCTCAAGGCGGAGGCTGTCGCGCGCGCCGAGGCCGATGGGTTTCACCTCGGACTGGCTCAGCAGCCAGCGGGCGAAGTCTTCCGCCTGGTCGGCGGGCAGCGAGATTTCAAAGCCGTCCTCGCCGGTGTAGCCGGAACGGGTGACGAAGGCCTCGTATTTGCCGAGCGCCAGTGTCGCGCCCATGCCGAAGCTCATCGCCGGCACCACGCTGTTCAGCCGCGCCAGCACCGCGACGGCGGCCGGGCCCTGCAGCGCCAGCAGGGCGCGGTCTTCCAGATATTCGACCTCGACGCCCTTCAGGCTGGCGCGCATATGCGCGATGTCCTGTTCCTTGCAGGCCGCGTTGACGATGACAAAGAGGTCGCGGTCGCGCCGGTTGACCATCAGGTCATCGAGGATGCCGGCGGCATCATTGGTGAAAACCGTGTAGCGCATCCGGCCGACCTCCAGCGCCACCAGATCGCCGGGGACCAGGGCTTCGAGCGCCTTGGCCGGATCGGCGCCGGTGAGGCGCACCTGGCCCATATGGGAGACGTCGAACAGGCCGGCCTGGCTGCGGGTATGCTTGTGTTCGGTGAGGATGCCAGCCGGATACTGCACCGGCATTTCATAGCCGGCGAAGGGGACCATGCGTCCGCCCAGCTCTTTATGCAGCGCGTTCAGCGGCGTGAAACGGAGATTTTCGGTATCGCCCAAGCGAGGTTCCCTTGTGGACAGAATCAGAGTCGAACCGGCGGATGGTTTCGCCGTTCGCCCCCTCTGTCCGGGAACCTGAGAGATTCGGAGGGGTTGGAAAACCACTCCTTACTCCTTCGGTGGGACCGGGGTTGGACTCCCGATCCGCTTTCCAGAGTGTCGCCAGTCCGGTCGGTCCGTTGGCCTGAGAGTTTCCGGGGCGGTTGCTCCTTCGGCGCGTCCTGCCCGTATGAAACCCGGGCCGGCCGGCTCTCCCGCCAGACTGCTTGCGACGCCGCGAGAATAGGCGGAGGCCTGTATGAGTTCAACGATATTCCCCGTGACCTTACGGAAGCTCGAAAACGCCACGATTGACAATGCTTTAGGGGTGTTTAGGGTTATCCACAGCAGAGGAGTTTTCCGGGCCGCGGCTGCGACTCGGAGGCTCGATAAAAAATGGAGGAAACCGCCATGAACCCGTTCTTCGTCGAACAGATGGCGATGTATTCGGCTTACCACCGCGACATGCGCAACCGCGCCACGCATTTCATCGGCATTCCGGCCATCGTGTTCGCCATCTTCATCCCCTTGAGTTGGGTGAAGCTGTTCACGCTCTGGGGCGGCGAGACCACGATCACGGCGGCCACCGTGCTGTGGTTCGCCACCGGCATCTTCTACATCTGGCTCGATCGCCGCATCGGCAGCGTGATGGCGCTATTCTCCTTCGTGCTGCTGCAACTGGCCGAGCAGGTGGCCATGCAGGGCAGCATGATCGGCTGGATCGCCTTCGTCGGCTTCTTCGTCGGCGGCTGGGTGTTCCAGCTGGTCGGCCACGGCTTCGAAGGCCGTCGTCCGGCGCTGGCCGACAATGCACTGCAGGCACTGATCGGCCCGGTCTTCCTGGTGGCGGAAGCCTTCTTCGCCCTGCACCAGTGCCAGGACCTGCATGAAGCGGTGGAAGCACGCTGGCCGCATTACTCGGTCGGTGCGATGCGGGAACGCGCTGCCGCCTGAGGCGATTGAAAACACGCGGGCAAGAGTAGTGTCATGGCCGGACTTGTTCCGGCCATCCACGTTTAAAAGGGTCTCTCCAAAATGACAGCACGCTGGAAGAACCGGCCCGACGGGTCGAACTGGGGCGAGTTCGGCGCCGATGACCGTATCGGCCGCGTCAACTGGATCACCGCCGAAAAAGTGAAGCAGGGCATCGCCGAGGTGCGGGAGGGCAAGACCTTCTGCCTGTCGCTGCCGCTGGAATATCCGGGCGGCAACCTGCTCAATCCGCGCCGCTTCCCGCCGCAGCTGTTTGCCGTCAACCGCGAGGGCCGGGCCAACATGGCGCTGCCGCTGTCGCTGTTCGATCCGAAGCTGACCGACGTTTCCAGCGACGATGCGGCGCTGTTGTACCTGCAGTATTCCACGCAATGGGACAGCTTTGCCCATATCGGATCGATGTTCGATGCCGATGGCGACGGCACGCCCGAACGCGTGTTCTACAACGGCTGGCGCGGCGGCAGCGATGTGCCCGATGTGGAAGATCGCAATGTGGGCGAGCCGCGGCTGGAACGCTTCCCCTCCAAGGGCACCGAGCCACTCGGTATCCACAATTTCGCCAGGCATGGCATGCAGGGCCGTGGTGTGCTGGTCAACCTGCATGACGAATGCGGCGATGCGCGCACCTGGGTCGGCTACGACCTGCTGATGACGGCCATGGAGAAGCAGAAGGTGAGTGTGGAGCAGGGCGACATGCTGTGCTTCTACACCGGCTTCGGCGACGTGCTGCTGTCGATGGGCCGCAAGCCCGACCATCACCGGCTGGAGAATTCCTGCGCCGTGATCGATGGCCGCGACGCCAAGCTGCGCAACTGGATCACCGACTCCAAGGTCAGCTGCCTGATCGCCGACAATTATGCGGTAGAAGGCCTGCCGGCGAAAGCCGTGGAAGGCAGCCATGCCATGCTGCCGCTGCATGAACACTGCCTGTTCAAGCTGGGCGTGCCGCTGGGCGAGCTGTGGTATCTCTCCGAACTTGCCGCGTATCTGAAGACCAGCAACCGCAGCCGCTTCCTGCTGACCGCACCGCCGCTGCGCCTCACCGGTGCGGTCGGTTCGCCATCCTCGCCCCTCGCCACCGTCTGAGCCTTTATTCCAGGAGTCCGCCATGAATGGCGCCGAAAGCCTCGTCCGCACCCTTGTCGCGTCCGGCGTCGATACCTGTTTCGCCAATCCCGGTACTTCCGAGATGCATTTCGTCGCGGCGCTGGATCGCGTGCCCGGCGTGCGCTGCGTGCTGGGCCTGTTCGAAGGTGTGGTGACCGGCGCGGCCGATGGCTACTGGCGCCTGTCGAGCCGCCCGTCGGCAACGCTGCTGCATCTGGGGCCCGGCCTCGCCAACGGCGTGGCCAACCTGCATAACGCGCGCAAGGCCAGTTCCGGCATCGTCAACGTGATCGGCGAACATGCGACGCATCATCTGCAGTATGACGCACCGCTGAAGGCCGATATCGAAGGCATCGCGCGGCCGGTATCGCACTGGATCGGGCGCGGCCATACGGCGGGTGACGTCGCCGGACTGGGCGCGGAAGCGGTGGCGGCGGCGAAAAGCCGTAACGGCCAGATCGCCAGCCTGATCCTGCCGGCCGACACCGCCTGGAACGACGCGCCGCAGGGCGAGGCCAAGCCCGTTGCCGTGCCGCCACGGGTGAAGGCCGATGACGCGCAGATCAAAGCTGCCGCGGCCGCGCTCAAAAAGGCCGGACCGAACGGCATGCTGATCCTGGGCGGCATCGCGTTGCAGCGGCAGGGCCTGCTGCTGGCCGCACGCATTGCCGCCGCCACCGGCTGCCGGCTGTCGAATAACGGTTTCAGCGCCCGCATCGAGCGCGGTGGCGGACTGCCCAGCGTGGGACGCATTCCCTTTGTGGTCGACCTGGCGCTGAAGTATCTCGCCGATGTGCGCGAGGCCGTGCTGGTCGGCACCAAGCAGCCGATTGCCTTTTTCGCCTATCCGGGCAAGCCCAGTGTGCTGACGTCCGATAGCTGCACCATCACGGCGGTGGCCGAGGTGGAAGACGACCTGATCGATGCGCTGGAGCGCCTGGCCGATGCCGTCGGCGCGCCGAAAACAGTCGAGGCCCAGCGCCAGCCGGAGAAACCCGGCCTGCCCGAGGGCGCGCCAAGCCTGGAGAAGATCGCCGCCGCCATTGCCGCGCTGCTGCCCGACAACGCCGTGGTGGTGGATGAGTCCGTCACCTCGGGCCGCGGTATCTTCGCCGCCGCCGAAGCCTCCGGCCCGCATGACTGGCTGAACAACATGGGCGGTTCGATCGGCTACAGTCTTCCTGTTGCCATAGGCGCTGCATTGGCATGCCCCGACCGCAAGATCGTCACGCTGACCGGCGATGGCAGCGCCTTCTACACGTTGCAGGCGCTGTGGACGATGGCGCGCGAGCAGCTCAACGTCACCATGGTGATCTTCGCCAACCGCTCCTACGCCATCCTGCGCAACGAGCTGGCCAATGTCGGCGCCGCCAATCCGGGACCGCGGGCCATCGACATGCTGACGCTGGACCGTCCCGATCCGGACTGGGTGGCGCTGGCCAAGGGCCATGGCGTGCCGGCCGTGCGGGTGGAGGAAATGCATGCCTTCAGCCGGGCTTTCGCCGCCGCACTGGAACATCACGGGCCACAACTCATAGAGCTGGTGCTGTAAGCGACCTACCACTCATTGTTGGCCCCGCCGGTGCGGCAGACCTAATTTCTTAGTCACCTGAACGGGTTAAGCGGCGAATTCCTTTGCAGGAAACCGCGAAGTTTGCCAATTTACGCCGCGTGGATGCCCTGAAGCTGCGCCCCGTGTCAGGTTCGCTGCCGGATGGATAACGAAGGGTATCTGCAGTCCCCCACCGGGCCTGCGTCGTCCTTGATACCGGGGCGGCGTCATGGCCGGCATAATGACCGAGTTCAGCGACCGTAGAAGTTCAGCCACAGCAGAAAGTGTGAGCGCCATGTCCACGCCCGCGACCGTTTCGACTTCCTCCGTTCCTGCCACTGCCGATGCCGCCAAGGGTGGCGCGCTGCAGGCCATGGAGCTGCGCGGCAGCCAGGAAGTGCTCACCTTCACCATCGGCGACCAGAATTACGGCCTCGATCTGCTCAGCGTGCGCGAAATCCGCGCCTGGACCGATGTGACGCCGCTGCCCAACACGCCGCCCTTCGTGCGCGGCGTCATCAACCTGCGCGGCGCCGTGGTGCCGATCTTCGACCTGCGCGTCCGCCTCGGCGGCGGCACCACCACGCCGACCAGCGCCAATGTCGTGATCGTTGTCGAAGTCGGCAGCGAGTCCGTCGGCCTGCTGGTCGATACGGTGTCGGATATTCTGGCCCTCGACTCTTCCGCGCTGCAGCCGGTGCCGGCCACCGCAGCCGATGTCGAGCAGACCTTCCTCAGCGCGCTGGCCACCCATGAAGACCGCATGGTGGCCCTGATCGATGTGAACCGCCTGTTTAACCGCGGTGTGCCGCAGATCGACGCCGCCGCGGCCTGAACCGCGGCGCCCAACCGTTTTCGCAAATCCAACAGCGGCCTGCCTAAAATCTGGGCAGGCCGTTTGTTTGCGCGAGTCCGGCACGGAAACCCCATGACAAAGGGAAACAGACCTTTTAGATAAACTTTGGGTGGTACCTACAGGGGGGCTTGTTCTGGCATTCATTCGGATGACAGACCGCCAAGTTTATTGAGCAGCAATCCGTCCATCCTGCGCATGCAGGCCTCCACCGTTCAATGGAATGCCAATCCGCGCGTCCTGACCGCGCAGTTCGCATTGCTCGCCGTCATCTGCGCCCTCGCGATCGGCGTCATCGCCTATCTCTACAACCGGGAACGCGCCACCCTGGTCCATGACGGCCTGTTGAACGCACGGCAGCAGGCCACCCAGCTCAATCAGCAGATGGTGCGGCATTTCGAGCCGCTGCTGCTGGCCGGCACCATGCTGCGCGACATCGTGCGGCAGATTCATGGCCGGGACGATCCGGTGTCCCTGTTCATTCCGATTGCCGGCGCGCTGCTGGAGCGCACGCCGATGCTCAGCCGAATCTACATCGGCTTTCCCAATGGCGCTTTTTACGCCGTGGAAAAAGTGCCCGCCCCGAATGCCGCAGGCGGCGCCGCGCCGACCATCCGGATTATCGATCGCGGTCCGGCCGGGCATATCGTGGACGCGCCTGCCGACGATCCGCGCCGGCAGCACTGGTTCCAGCGTGCCATGGAGCGCAACCAGCCGGTCTGGCTGCCGCCGCATCTGGGCGATGCGCAGGCGGACCCCCGTATCACCTATGCGGTGCCGCTGCATGACTATCTCGGCTGGATCGATGCCGTCGTTGGCTTCGATATTCCCTTCAGCACCGTAAGCGGCCTGATCCAGGTCGAGGCGGATCGCCTGCGCGGCAAGATCTTCATCGCCAACCGCGAGAGCGAGGTGCTGTGGCATCCGGCCCTGGTGGCGCGGGCGCGATCGGGCGCAGCCACGGGCACCCCGGATTACATCAGGGTCGCCGACCTGAATGACGGCGACGCGGCGGCCATGTATGGCGTGCTCACCGACAGCGCGCCGTCAGGCCGGGTCGAGCGCCAGCGCGGCGGCCCGCTGATCGCGGCGATGAGTCCGATCGCCGGGCAGAGCTGGCCGTTCAATACCTATGTCGGCCTGCCGGAGGCCACCGTGCTGGCGCCAGCCAATGAACAGCTGCAGCGCAATCTCGGCATCGCCTTTATGGTCACCCTCGTGCTGATCGTCGGCGTGATCTATACGGCGCGACTGCGCAGCGAAGTGGCGGCGCGGCGCGAGACCGAGGTGGAACTGCGTGTCGCCCGCGACCAGGCGGAGGCCGCCACCGAGGCCAAATCGACCTTCCTCGCCACCATGAGCCACGAGATCCGCACGCCGATGAACGGCGTGATGTCGATGGCCGAGATGCTGGAACTCACGCCGCTGGATGCCGACCAGCACCGCATGGCGAAGGTGATCCGCGATTCTACGGAATCGCTTCTGACCGTCATCAACGACATTCTCGATTTCTCCAAGATCGAGGCCGGGAAACTCGATATCGAACGCATTCCGTTCGGCCTGACGGATCTGATCGGCGGGGTCGGCGAGTTGCTGGCGCCCAAGGCCGATAATGGCGGCCTGGAATTCGTGCTCGACATCGATCCGTCGATCCCCGACCAGCGCATCGGCGATCCGACCCGCATCCGGCAGGTGCTGCTGAACCTCGGCTCGAATGCCGTCAAGTTCACCGAAGTCGGCCAGGTCACCATTCGCCTGCGCATGGGCGATGGGGGCAGGGATGCCCTGCGGTTCGAGATCGAGGATACCGGCATCGGCCTGACCCAGGCGCAAGTGGACAAGCTGTTCCAGCCCTTCGTCCAGGCGGATTCCTCCACGGCCCGCAAGTTCGGCGGCACCGGTCTCGGCCTGTCGATCTGCCACCGGCTCTGCGAGATCATGGAAGGCCGCATCGGCGCCTCCAGCACGCCCGGCAAGGGCACCGTCTTCTGGTTCGAGTTGCCGCTGCCGCCGGCCGAGACCGTGCCCGTCCGGCCGCAGCCGCAGGAACCCATTGCGCGAACGCGCGTGCTGCTGCTCGGCCTGCCGCCGGTGCAGGCCACGGTCGCGCGCCGTTACCTTGAGGCCGGCGACATCACCGACATTGCCATTGCCGAAAGCTACCAGGACGCCGCCGGGCTGGGCCGCAAGGATTTCGACCTGGTTCTGGTCGATCCGCGCTGCGCCGACCTGCCCAGCCTGCGGCTGGCGAACCAGTTCGGCCAGACGGCCTGCTATGCGGTGATCGCGCCGCGCAACCTGATCTCGACGCTGGATGCCGCGCAGCGCACGCATTTCCGCATCGCGCTGACCTATCCGATCCTGGGTCCGATCCTGTGGCGCGCCGCTGCCGTTGCGCTCGGCCTGGTACCGGCCACGCAGTTCCAGATTCAGAATATCGAACGGGACGATATGGCCTTCGCGCCGCCGCCGCTGGAAGAAGCCCGCGAGGCCGGCGCGCTCATCCTCGTTGCGGAGGACAACAAAACCAACCAGACCGTGATTGCCCAGATGCTCAGCCGCCTGGGGCTGGCCTGCGAGATCGCGGAGAACGGCACGGCGGCGCTGGAGCTTTACAAAAACTCGCCCTACGGCCTGCTGCTGACGGATTTCCACATGCCGGAAATGGACGGGTTCGAGCTGACCCATCATGTGCGTCAGATGGAGGCGTCGACCGGCGCCAAACGCATCCCGATCGTCGCGCTGACCGCCGACGCGCTGCCCGGCATCCGCCAGCGCTGCATCGACGCCGGCATGGACGAGTATCTGACCAAGCCGATCAATTCCCGTCACCTGGGAGAGACCCTGGCACGTTTCCTGCCCGAGGCGCTGCCCCTGCGCCGGCCGGCGGCCGGGGCGCGCCATGCAGCGCAGGCGGCCGCGCAGCCCGCCATCGGCTGGGATGTCGATATTTTCGATCCCCAGACCCTGCGCAGCAGCTTTGGCAGCTTCGATGCCAAGGTGAAGGATCTGCTGCAGGAGTTTGTCGCCGAAACGGCGGACAAGATCACGGCTATCGACCAGGCGGCGGCGACGGGGGATTATGCCGATATCCGCCGTGTCGCCCATGCCCTGAAGGGCGCGGCCTATTCCGTCGGCGCGCAGCGCCTGGGCCAGGTCGCGGCTGACCTGCAGGATGCCTGCGATGCCCAGGATGTGGCGATGGCGAAGGTTATGGCGCGGTTGCTGGCGCCGAGTTACGAAGAGCTGCACGGCTTGATGCCGGAAATTCTAGCATTATAGGGAACAGAATGCAGAGTGCGGTGGACAAGAAAACGGTTTACGCCAAGTCGCGGATTCTGGTCGTCGAGGACGAGAAGCATACGCGGCTGACCATCTGCGGCATGCTGCGCCAGCTCGGCTTCGACCGTGTCGACGAAGCGGAGAATGGCGAGGACGGTTTCAACGAGGTCCTGCGCACGCGCCCCACCGTGGTGGTGTGCGACATCCATATGGAGCCGATGGGCGGACTCGACTTCCTGGCCAAGCTGCGCGCGCTGGCCAACCCGTCGCTCTCGCAGACGCCGGTGATTTTCCTGACCGCCGACATCCAGCAGGAAACCGTGCTGGCGGCCAAGAAGACCGGTGCAGACGGTTATCTGGCCAAACCGGTCTCGCCCGTCCTGCTTCAGCAGCGCGTGGACAGTGTTCTGAAAAAAATCGGCGCGCTGTAGCGCGGGCTGGCTGACGCCGGCTGCACGATGGAGACCCTGTTCGGCCGGTTCCGGGCAGGGCCGATTTAAACTTATGCGAGCATACAGCGGTTGTACAAAGTGGTATGTATAATGAATATCGCAGGCGTGAGCCTGGGTGTGTGAAAATTAACCCCGCCAGATCAAAACCTTGTGGTACGCCAGAGCGTCACACAATCGGAATATTCGGTGGGGAAACTGCCATGTCGCTCGCATCCAATCTCAAAATCGGTCCGCGTGTACTCGCTGTCGTTGCGTTGCTGGCCATCGCAGCCGCTGCCGTGGGGACTATGGGGGTTGTTTCGCTCGATCGGTTCGAGCAGCAGACCAATGTGATGGAGAACATTGCCAAGCAGACCCAGTATGGCGAGCGGCTCAATGCGCTGGTCTATGCCGTGGTGATGGACTCGCGCGGCGTCTACATGTCGGATGCGGCGGCGGCGCGGCCCTATTCCGCCGGCATCGTGAAATTCACCGGCGAGATCGAGGCCCTGGTCAAGGACTGGACCGCGCTGATTGGCCCGCAGGCCGCCAGCAGCGACGAAGCCAAGCAGTTCCTGGCCGTGGTCGGCCAGTTCGTGCAGTTCCGCCGCGAGCTGGCGCGGCTCGGCATCGAAGGCGCCCCGGGCCAGGCGCGCGAATTCGGCGACAACGATGCCAACCGTGCCAACCGCCAGGCGCTCAACCGTGCCGTCGAGGCGATCACGCAGCGCAATGCCCAGCGCGTGATCGAGGTCAACAATAACCTAACGCAATTCTACAACACGCAGCGGCCGCTGCTGATTACCATCACGGTCGCCGCCATCGCGGTTTCCGTGCTGCTGGCGCTGTATATCGTCATCGCCACGCTGACCCGGCCGATCAGCCGCATCACCGGCGTGATGAACACCCTGGCTGAGGGCAACACCGGCGTCGCCGTCACCGGCAGCGAGCGCAAGGACGAGATCGGCGAAATGGCCAAGGCCGTGCAGGTGTTCAAGGACAACATGATCGCCCGCGAACAGGCCGAGGCCGATATCGCCGAGCAGCGCCGCATCGCCGAGGAGCAGCGCAGCCAGCGCGAGGCCCGCGAAAAGGCCGCCGGCGAGGAAATCGCCATCCTGGTGAACAAGGTGGCGGAAGGCGATCTGAACGGCCGCATCAGCGAAGCCGGCAAGGACGGCTTCTTCCTTTCCACCAGCCAGGAGCTGAACCGCCTGGCCGCGACGCTGCAGACCATGGCCGGCGAGATGGCCGATGTGATGGGCGCCATGTCCGGCGGCGACCTGACCAAATCGGTGAAGGGCGAATATCGCGGCGTTTTCGGCCAGCTGAAGGAAAGCGCCAATACCATGGCGTCGCGCCTGCGCGAGTTCGCCATGAACCTCTCGAAGACGGCGCAGTCGGTGAAGGGCGCCGCCAACGAGATTTCCAGCGGCAGCCAGGATCTGGCCAGCCGCACGGAAAGCCAGGCGGCCAGCATCGAAGAGACCGCCGCCTCGATGCACGAGATCACCACCACCGTGCGGCAGAACGCCGATAATGCCCAGGCCGCCAACCAGCTTGGCACCGCGGCGCGCGACACGGCAGAGCGTGGCGGCACCGTGGTGTCGAATGCGGTGACCGCGGTGACGCAGATCGAGGCGAGTGCGCAGAAGATCAGCGACATCATCGGCCTGATCGACGAGATCGCCTTCCAGACCAACCTGCTGGCGCTCAATGCCTCGGTGGAAGCCGCGCGTGCCGGCGAGGCCGGCAAGGGTTTTGCCGTGGTGGCGCAGGAAGTGCGTGCGCTGGCGCAACGCTCGGCCAATGCCAGCAAGGACATCAAGGGTCTGATCTCGGAATCGAACGCGCAGGTGAAGACCGGCGCCACTCTGGTGAACCAGACCGGCGGCTCGCTGACCGAGATCGTCGGCGCCATCAAGAAGGTGTCGGATATCGTGGCCGAGATTGCCGCCGCCAGCCGCGAGCAGGCCACCGGCCTCGACCAGATCAACACCGCCGTGGGCCAGATGGACGAGATCACCCAGCGCAACGCCGCCCTGGTGGAAGAGACCACCGCGGCGGCCCAGGCCCTGAACAACCTGGCGCATCAGCTGGCCGAACTGGTCAGCTTCTTCAAGACCGGCAGCGAGGCCCCGATCGTGGCCAGCCGGCCGGTGGTGGTGGCATCGGCCCCCGCCACGAAGCCGGCGGCAAAGCCTGTATCCAAGCCCGCGGCGAGTCCGGCCAGGCCGGCGCCGCAGGTCGTGGCCGCAGCGCCGGCGGCCAAGGCCGCCACGGACGAGGACTGGCAGGAATTCTAAGGGGTTAAGGGCCGGATTTTCCGGCGGGGTTTCCGGTTGACAGGTGGGGGACCCCCCGGTATGGTCCGGCCCACTTTTCCGCCGGGCGGGCAAAGCGCTGCGCCTGGTTTTTTGTTGGTTTTGAGGGTGTCATGAAAGTCGTCAATTCGCTCAAGTCGGCCAAGACTCGCCATCGCGATTGCCGCGTCATCCGCCGCAAGGGCCGGGTCTATGTGATCAACAAGACCAACCCGCGGTTTAAGGCGCGCCAGGGCTAAGCCCCTCGCATTGCTGATGTTTTAAAAGGCCCGGCTGGAAACAGCCGGGCCTTTTGCTTTGCGCCTGCCCCGTTCTTTGGACTTGACGGGGGCGGCGGTTCTGACAAGTTGTCAGCTTGTCAGACAAATTTGCGCCCCGAGTCCCCATGGCCTTGTCCAGCGATCCCGCCGTCTCCGACCTGCCCCGCAGCACCGGCCTCAGTGCCATGCTGGCCGGACGGCTGTCTGAGTCTATCCGTGCGGGGGATTTCCGGCCCGGCGACCGCCTGCCGACCGAGAAACAACTGGTCGAGCGCTTTGCCGTCAGCCGCGCCGTGGTGCGCGAGGCGATCGCCCGGCTGAAGACGGATGGCTTTGTCGAGACGCGTCAGGGCGCTGGTGCCTTTGTGGCGCTCAATCCGGGTCTGGCCAATTTTCGCATTGCGCCACCGGGCCTGCTGACGGCGCAGGACTTGCTGCATGTCTTCGAGCTGCGCAGCGTGATCGAGGCCGGCATGGCGGAATTTGCCGCCAGCCGCCGCAGCAGCCAGGACATCGCCGCCCTGCGCGCCGCCTATGCCGGCATGGAAGCGGCGCTGCAGGCCAACGACGAGTCCGGCGCCGCCAGCGATGACAGCTTCCATGCCGCCGTGGCGGCGGCGGCGCAAAATCCCTATCTGGCGCAGTTCGCCACCTTCCTGGCCCAGCATTTCTCGGCCACCCGCGCACTCACCTGGCGGCCGGCGGCCCGCACGGCCGGTGCGGCAGCGGCATCCCAGGCCGAACATCGCCGGCTGCTGGATGCCATCGTCGCTGGCGATGCGACGGCGGCGGGCGATGCCGCCCGCAGTCATATCGCCGCTGCGGCTGCGCGCTATGCGGCTGCCCGACCGACATCCTGACCGGAGGCGCCCCATGCTGATGCCGACACCGGAAACCGATATTCTCGCCCAGCGCCTGGCGCTGATCGCCGACCTGCGCCGCATCGTGCCGGGCGAGGGCGTGATCGTGGATGAAACATCGCTCCGCGCCTTCGAATGCGATGGCCTCACCGCCTATCGCCAGCTGCCGATGGTGGCCGTGTTGCCCAGCAACACGCAGCAGGTGGCCGAGGTGCTGAAGGTGTGCAATGCGCGCAATGTGAAGGTGGTGCCGCGCGGTGCCGGCACGTCGCTGTCGGGCGGCGCGCTGCCGCTGGCCGATGGTGTGCTGCTCGGCCTGGGCAAGTTCAACAAGGTGCTCGATATCGACTGGGACAACCGCTGTGCCGTCGTGCAGCCCGGCGTCACCAATCTGGGCATCACCCGTGCGGTCGAGCATCGCGGTTTCTATTATGCACCGGATCCCAGCAGCCAGATCGCCTGCACCATCGGCGGCAATGTGGCCGAGAATTCCGGCGGCGTGCATTGCCTGAAATACGGCCTGACCACCAACAACATCCTCGGCCTCGAGATGGTGCTGATGAACGGCGACATCATTCGCCTCGGCGGCAAGCATCTCGATTCCGAAGGCTATGATCTGATGGGCATCATCTGCGGTTCGGAAGGGCTGCTTGGCGTCATCACCGAAGTCATCGTGCGGATCCTGCCCAAGCCGACCACCCAGCGCGCCGTGCTGGCCGGTTTCCCGACATCGGAGTCCGCCGGCGACTGCGTGGCGAAGATCATCGCCAACGGCATCATCCCCGGCGGCATGGAGATGATGGACCGCCCGGCGATTCATGCGGCGGAGGATTTCGTGCATGCGGGCTATCCCCGGGACGTCGAGGCCCTGCTGATCATCGAGCTGGATGGTCCGCCCGCCGAGGTGGACGATCTTCTGGCCCGCGTGCGCGCGATTGCCGAAGCCTGCGGCTCGGTGAGCTGCCGCGTCTCGCAGAGCGAAGACGAGCGCGTCGCCTTCTGGGCCGGGCGCAAGGCGGCATTTCCTGCCGTCGGCCGCATCTCGCCGGATTACCTCTGCATGGACGGCACCATCCCGCGCAAGAAGCTGCCCGAGGTGCTGACCCGCATGGGCCTGTTGTCGGAGAAATATGGCCTGCGGGTGGCCAATGTGTTTCATGCCGGGGATGGCAACCTGCATCCGCTGATCCTCTACGATGCCAACAATCCCGGCGAGCTGCAGCGCGCCGAGGATTTCGGCGCCGATATCCTGCGGCTCTGCGTCGAGGTCGGCGGCGTGCTGACCGGCGAGCATGGCGTGGGTGTGGAAAAGCGCGACCTGATGCCGGCGATGTTCACCGAGGACGACCTGGCGCAGCAGATGCGGGTCAAATGCGCCTTCGATCCCAATCACCGCCTCAATCCGGGCAAGGTCTTCCCTGTGCTGCACCGCTGCGCCGAACTCGGCCGCATGCATGTGCATAAGGGCCAGCTTGCTTTCCCCGATCTGCCGAGATTCTAAGCCGATGCCTGAGACCTTCATTCCTGCCAGTACCACCGATGTGGTGGATGTGATCCGCTGGGCCGTTGCCGAGAGCAAGCCGCTGGAGCTGCAGGGCCATCGCAGCAAGCACGGCCTCGGTCGTCCGGCGCAGAGCGCCTATGCGCTCGACTTGAGCCGCCTGAGCGGCATCCTGGATTACGAACCGGCGGAGCTGGTGCTGACGCTCCGGCCCGGCACGCTGGTCAGCGATGTGGAAAAGCTGCTCGGCGCGCGCAACCAGATGCTCGCCTTCGAGCCGCCGGATCTCGGCCCGCTCTGGGGCGGCCCGGCCGGACGGGGCACCATCGGCGGCATGATCGGCTGCAATCTTGCCGGTCCGCGCCGCTTCAAGGCCGGTGCGGTGCGCGACCATCTGCTCGGTTTCGCGGCCGTTTCCGGTCGCGGCGAAATCTTCAAGGCCGGCGCCAAGGTGGTGAAGAACGTCACCGGCTACGACCTGCCGAAACTGGTCTGCGGCGCTTATGGCACCCTGGCGGCGCTCACGGAGGTGACCCTGAAGGTGCTGCCGGCGCCGGAGAAGACCCGCACCGTGCTGGTGCTGGGCCTGGACGACGCCAAAGCCGCACAGGTGATGGCGACGGCGGCGGCTTCGCCCCATGAAGTCTCCGGTCTGGCCCATCTGCCGGCCGGCATCGCCGCGCGGTCGGGCGTGGGCTATGTGGCGCAGGCCGGCCGGAGCGTGACGGCGATCCGCGTCGAAGGCACGGATATTTCGGTGACGGCGCGCTGCGCCGCCCTGCGCGAGCTGCTGCAGCCCTTCGGCGGCCTGGAAGAACTGCATTCGATGAACTCGGCCTGGCTGTGGCGCGAGCTTCGCGATGTGGCCTGCTTTGTGCTGCCGCAGGAACGCGTGCTGTGGCGGCTGTCGGTGGCGCCGCTGGACGGTGCAAGGGTAACGGCCGAGATCGCGGCGGCCGAACCGGCGGCGCAGTTCTTCTTCGACTGGGCCGGCGGCCTGGTCTGGCTCACCCTGCCGCCGGCAACGGATGCCCATGCGGCGCTGGTGCGCCGGATCGTCGCCCAGCATGGCGGCCATGCCACGCTGATCCGCGCCGAAGCCGGCGTGCGGGCGGCGCAGGACGTGTTCCAGCCGCAGGCCGAAGCGCTGGCCGCGCTCAATCGCCGGGTGAAGGACAGCTTCGACCCGAAAAACATTCTCAATCCCGGCCGCATGGTCGCGGGGGCCTGACGATGCAAACCTCCTTCTCCATCGCCCAGCTTGCCGATCCGGGCATTGCCGCGTCCAACGACATCCTGCGCAAATGCGTGCATTGCGGCTTCTGCACCGCCACCTGTCCCACCTATGTGCTGCTCGGCGACGAACGCGACAGCCCGCGCGGCCGCATCTATCTGATCAAACAAATGTTAGAGGGCGGGCAGGCGGCCACGGAAGAGACCGTGCGTCATGTCGACCGGTGCTTGAGCTGTCTGTCCTGCATGACCACCTGCCCGAGCAGCGTGCATTACATGCATCTGGTCGATCATGCCCGCGCCCATATCGAGCAGACCTACAAGCGGCCGTTCGTGGACCGGGTCCTGCGCGGCGTGCTGGCGCGCGTGCTGCCCAATCCGACCCTGTTCCGCCTGTCGCTGCGTCTGGCGCAGGTCGGGAAACTGTTCCGCTTCCTGCTGCCGGCCCGGCTGAAGGCGATGGTGGCGCTGGCGCCGAAGACGCTGCCGGTGCCGTCGGAGCGCGACAAGCCGCAGGTGTTCCAGGCGGAAGGCGAGCGCCGCATGCGGGTGGCGCTGCTGACCGGCTGTGCCCAGCGCGTGCTCGATCCCGCGATCAACGACGCCACCATCCGCCTGCTGACGCGGCATGGCTGCGAGGTGGTGGTCGCGGCCGGCGCAGGCTGCTGCGGCTCGCTGCCGCATCATATGGGCCGCGAGCATGATGCCCATGCCATGGCCAAGGCGAATATTGCCGCCTGGCACGACGAGGCCGAGGCGAATGGCCTGGATGCCATCGTGATCAATGCGTCCGGCTGCGGCACGACGATCAAGGATTACGGCTTCATGCTGCGCAGCGATGCGGTCTGGGCGGAGAAGGCTGCAAAGGTTGCGACGCTGGTCCAGGATGTGACCGAGGTGCTGACCACCCTGGGCATCAAGCCTGACGGCAGCGCGACGGCCCTGACCATCGCCTATCACAGCGCCTGTTCGCTGCAGCACGGGCAGAAGATCACCGGCCTGCCGAAACAGCTGCTGAGCCAGGCCGGTTTCACCGTGCGCGATGTGCCGGAAGCGCATCTGTGCTGCGGCTCGGCCGGCACCTACAACCTGCTGCAGCCCGAGATTGCGGGGCAGCTGCGGGATCGCAAGGTGAAGAATATCCGCAGCGTGTCGCCCGATGCGGTGGCGGCGGGGAATATCGGCTGTCTGGTACAGATATCGAGCGGCATCGATGTGCCGGTGCTGCACACGGTGCAACTGCTCGACTGGGCCACGGGCGGGCCCAGACCGGACGCCATAAAAGGCTGAGGTTTACTTCCGGGGCTGCGCCGCTTCGGCGCGGGCGCGGCACTGTTCCTCGGCGACCATGCGCTGCTGGTCGGTCAGTTTTTGACCGGCCTTGAGGCTGGCGCGAAGCTCGCGCATGCAGGCCTCCTGCGCCACGGCGACGGGATTGCTCTGTGCGAACACCGGAAGAACCGGCGTGGCGGCAAGCAGAAGAGCAAGACTCAAGACAACACGCATGGCGGCATTCCCTGGTATTCGATTGTAACGCCGGAGATATAAGGCAAAAGCCTGCAACTGAGAATGTTACTTTTCGATCATCAGCTTGCGGTGTTTCTTCCGGTATCGATCCGGGTGCGGATTTCCGCCAGTAACGCCGTGGTGACTGCCTCGCACATGCGCCATACCGTCTCGAAACCGTCGGGGCCGCCGTAATAGGGATCGGGCACGATGCGACCGAATTGCGGCGCATAGGAGAGGTAGAGTTTCACCTTGTCCCTGTATGGCGGCGGGCAGAGCCGGTGCAACTGGCTGTGGTGACCTTCATCCATAGCCAGGATCAGATCGAAGCCGGCGAAGTCATCGGCCGTCACCTGGCGGGCGCGCAGCAGGCTCAGGTCGATGCCATAGCCGCGCGCCGTGGCGGTGCTGCGCGGATCGGGCGGGTCGCCGATGTGGTAGTCATGGGTGCCGGCGCTGTCGACCAGCACGCGGTCGCCCAGGCCGGCATCGCGCAGCCGGTGGCGCAGCAGGCCGTCGGCGGTGGGCGAGCGGCAGATGTTGCCGGTACAGACCATCAGGATGGAAAAATCATGCGCCATGGCGGTTCCGGCTCGGGCGTTCAGGGGTGACGTCGGCGGGCAGGGAAGCATTCGGCAAGCCAGGCTGCAAGATACTGGCCGCAAGGGACACTACCGTCCGGGGGCGGCTCATTCTAAACTGGGTGGCAATGAGCAAGCCGCCCGATGACGAAACCGCGCTGCTGGAGGCCAATGCCGCCTTCTACCGCGCCTTTGCCAACCGCGACAACGACGCCATGGCCGGCCTGTGGGCCAAGGCGGCGCCGATCTGCTGCATCCATCCGGGCTGGCCGCCGCTGACCGGCCGCGACGCCGTGCTGGAAGGCTGGCGCCGCATCCTGGCCAATCCGTCGCAGCCGGCGCTGCAGATGATGGCGCCGCGCGTCACGCTGTGGGGCGATGTGGCGTTGGTGCTGTGCTTCGAGCGGGTGGAGGACCAGTATCTGATCGCCTCCAACATCTTCGTGCGCGAGGGCAAGGGCTGGAAGCTGAGTCATCACCAGGCCGGGCCGGTGGCGACGCCGCCGCCGGGTGGCGCCAGCAACGACGATCCCGATCCCGATGACGATATCGGCGACGAGGATGACGATCTGGACGAGGATGATGAGGACGACGACGATGATGATCCGTCGTCGGGGACCATCCACTAGTCCAGGGACTGCTAGTCGCCCTTCACCAGCGTCTGGATGCGGGCACCGCCGCCGGTTTCGCGGATCAGGCGGCTTTTCAGGAAATCCAGCATCGGCTGCAGGGTCTGCGCCAGTTGCCAGGGCGGATTGACGATGATGAGGCCGCTGCCGCTCATCTGGGCGGCGTCCTTGGCCGGGCGCACGGTCAGTTCGACGCAGACGGTTTCGCTTTTCAGCTCTTTGGCCAGGTCGGTCTTCCAGCGCTCGATGCTGCGCTGCTCCTTGATCGGATACCAGACGGCAAGCTGACCGGTGGTCCAGCGCTGATGCGTGTTCAGCACGGCCTTGGTCAGGATCTCGAATTCGTCCTTGCCCTCGAAGGCCGGATCGATCAGCGCCAGACCGCGGCGCGGCGTCGGCGGCGTCAGCGCCTTCAGCCCGGCGAAGCCGTCGCGATGCTGGATCTGGATGCGGCGGTCATGACCGAATTCATCGGCTATGGCGGCCTTCAGGATTTCGGCATCCTGCGGATGCAGTTCGCACAGCGTCAGCCGGTCGTCGTCGCGCAGGCTCTGCGCCAGCAGCCAGGGCGAACCGGGATAGATCCGCAGGCCGCTGCCGCCCGACTGCAGCTCGGGATTGAGGCGCTTCAGCGCGGCGCTGTAGCGCGGCAGCAGCTTGCCGGCGGCGGGATCGGACAGCACGGCGCCAATGCCGAAGCGATATTCGCCGCTGCGCTGGGCTTCCGAGGCGGCGAGGTCGTACAGGCCGATGCCGGCATGGCTGTCGAGCAGATGCACCGGGCTGGCCTTGCGGTGGAAGGCATCGAGCAGTTCCAGCAGCACGACATGCTTGAGCACGTCCCCGAAATTGCCGGCATGAAAGGCGTGGCGGTAGTTCATGGCGGCAGCTTTACGGCATATCTGCCGGTAAAAGAACCGTCAGACTTTCGCTTTCTGCAGCGCGGCTTCGATGGCCTTGGTCACCTTGGGGTCGGTCGGCTTGACCGGGGTGGGGAAGACTTCGGCCAGGCTGCCATCGGCGGCGATCAGGTATTTGTGGAAATTCCATTTCGGCAGGGCACCTTCGCCCAGTTCCTTGCCGATCCACTGATACAGCGGATGCGCGCCGGGGCCGATCACCGCCTGCTTGTCGGTCATCGGGAAATCGATGTCGAAATTCACCTCGCAGAAATCCTTGATCTGCGCCGCCGTGCCGGGCTCCTGGCCGCCGAAATCGTTCGACGGCACCCCCAGCACCACCAGGCCCCTGTCACGATAGGTTTTGTACAGCGTTTCGAGTTCGGCATATTGCGGGGTGAAGCCGCATTGCGAGGCGGTGTTGACCAGCAGCACCACCTTGCCCTTGAACTGCGTCATCGGCAGCGGCTTGCCGTCGATGCCGGTGAAAGTGAAATCATAGGCGCTCATGCCGGTGCTCCCTCGGGTTTTGCTTTGCGCCAGGACGCCGGGATCGGGCCACAGCAGGGTCAGGCCGGCGGCGATCCAGGGCAGCGACAGCAGGCCGCCGATCAGGCGGCGGCGCAGGGGCAGGCGGGCCGCCTGTCGTGCGGCAAGACCTTGATTCCCTTCGTCCCGGTCGGGGGCAGCCATGGATTCATCCTCCATTAACGCAACTCAGGCCTAACTATAGCGTTGATATATCGGCGGGCCAGAGCCAATTCGGCCCGTTCCGCTTTGCCCTCCGAGGCCCGAAGACATGTCGCTGACCGGACTGCTCACCTTCGCCGCGCTGTCGCTGACCGCCCTGGTTGGCGGCGTGTCGCTGACGCGTCTGGTGCCCGGCCTGAGCGGCGAGCATCCGGCCCTGGTGGCGCTGACGCTGCTGATGGGTTTCTGGGCGCTGCGCGAGATGTGGATGCGCCGCCGTATTCAGCAGCGCCTGATTGCCGAGATCGATGCCCTGTCGGAAGAGGTTGTGCGTCTGACCGATGCCGGCCTGCATCCGGCGGAAGCCATGCCGGCCGTTTCTCCCTCCCTCTCGGCTGCGCCGCCTGCCACGCCGATCAGTGTCGTTGTGCCGGCGGCGCCGGTGCTGCGGCCTGTCGCCAATGAAGGCGGCCGCGCCGAGCCGCGACTGACGATTGCGCCGCTGAGTATCCCCGAGCCGGCCGATGACGGCACGCTGCTGGATGCGGTGCGCGATGCCCTGAACAACAACCGCGTCGAACTGCATGTGCAGCCGATCGTCAGCCTGCCGCAGCGACGCATCCGCTTCTTCGAACTGCTGGCGCGCCCGCGCGATGCCGACGGCAAGGCCTATCAGGCCGCCGATTGCATTCCGGCGCTGGAAGCCGCCGGCCTGCGCGCCGAATTCGATGCCCTGATGCTGCTGCGCGGCGTGCAGATGGTGCGCAAGCTGGAACAGCGCGCCAAGGATGTCGGCTTTTTCCTCAACCTGTCGCCGGCGATGCTGGCGCAGATCGAGACCTTCAATCCGCTGTTCGAATTCCTGCAGCGCGAACGCGAACACGCCGCCAATATCGTGCTGGAATTCGCCTATGAGGGCGTCCGGGCGCTGGATCGCACCGGGCTTTACCGGCTGGGCCAGATTGCCGGGCTGGGCTTTGCGCTGTCGGTCGACGGCATCGACCGCTTCGACGTCGATTTCGCCCAGCTGGCGCGCCATGGCGTGCGCTTTCTGAAGTTCAATGCCGCCGTGTTCAGCGATATCGGCGCGATCTCGAAGTCGCCAGTCGATCTCGCCGACCTGCGCGAAATCTGCGAGCGCAGCAATATGCTGCCGGTGCTGTCGAAGGTGGAATCGGAAGCCGATCTGCTGAAGCTCAGCGACCTGGAATTCCCGCTCGGTCAGGGCCTGCTGTTCGGCGCGCCGAAACTGGCCAAGGCCGCCTAGGCGCCTTTCGCCGCGATCAGGGCGTCGGCCAGTTCGACAAAGCCGCTACCGCCTTCACCCTCCGTGACGAAAGCCGGCTTCGCCGCAATCCGGTCCAGAAACGGCCGCACATTGGCCACGCCGACGCTGTAGGGAAAATAGCCGAACATCGGCGCATCGTTCGGGCTGTCGCCGGCGAACACGATCTGGTCACGCACGGCGTCCAGCTGCAGGCCATAAGCTTCTTCGAACAGCACGCGCGTCATGGTGAGCTTGTCCCAATGACCGAACCAGCCGTTGACATGAATCGAACTGACCTTCGCGGTGGCGCCGGCCGTCTCGAACAGCGCAACGATACGGTCGACCTCGGCCATCGGCAGCGGGGCCACGTCCTCGCAGAAATCGATGGCGAGGTCGCATTCGCGATACTGCTGGTCGGAGGCCAGCGCCGTGCCCGGCACCTCGCGCAGAATCGTTTCGGCCAGCGCATCCAGCTTCAGCCGTGCCGCCCGGCGTTCGGTATCGGTCTGGAAGAAGCGGCGGTGCATCAGCTTCTTCGTCCGGTCGTAGCGCATGGTCAGCGCGCCGTTTTCGCCGACGATGGCATCCACCGGCCAGAAACGCGCGATCAGGTCGCACCAGCCGGCCGGCCGGCCGGTGATCGGAATAACCAGAAAGCCCGCCTCGCTCAGCCGCTCCAGCGCCGTATACGCTGCCGCCGTCAGCCGGCCATGGCTGGTCAGGGTGTCGTCGATATCGGTCAGCACATATTTGATGCCGCTGCGTTGGGCTGCGGAAAACGTGGTCAGCGGACGGATATCTACCATTGGTCTGATATACAAATGTCTATGCTGCAGGTGCGAACGGGCGGGTTGCCCGGCCTGCGAAGGGGCGGTTATAGTCGCCGCCACAAAAAAGTCCGTCAACCGCCCGCTCACGCGCCGATATTGGCGCCCATAAAGGACCCGCCATGACCTATCAGGCCTTGCACGGCTATTACCTAGAAGACCTGCAGGTCGGCATGACGGCAGAATTCACCAAGACGGTGAGCGAGGCCGACATCGTCGCTTTCGCCGATGTCTCGGGCGACACCAACCCGGTGCATATGGATGAGGTCTTCGCCGCCGCCACGCCGTTCAAGGGGCGGATTGCCCATGGCATGCTGGGCGCCAGCCTGATCAGCACGGTGCTGGGCACCAAGCTGCCAGGTCCGGGCTGCATCTATGTTTCGCAGGATCTGCGCTTCAAGGCGCCGGTGCGCATCGACGACACCGTGGTGGCCCGGGTGACGGTCAGCGAAATCATTCCTGAGAAGCGCCGTGTGACCTTTGCCTGCGAATGCCGGGTAGGCGATACTGTGGTGATCGACGGCGCCGCCACCATGATGGTCTCCCGCAAGGCCAGGTAACGGCGCCGGGACTTTCCCCGGGATTCACGGCCAGCATGCGTCTTCTTCGTTCCAGCGCCAGTTTCCCGCCCGCGCTTCATGGCGCCGTGGCGGCCATCGGCAATTTCGACGGCGTGCATCTGGGCCACCGTGCGCTGATTGCTGCGGCGAAGGCCGAGGCCGAGCGCACGCAAAAGCCGCTGGCGGTGATGACCTTCGAGCCGCATCCGCGCCGCTTCTTCGTGCCATCCTCGCCGCCCTTCCGGCTCGACGCCCTGGAGACCAAGGCGCGGATACTCAATGACCTCGGCGTCAAGGCGACGCTGGCGCTGCCGTTCACGGCCGAACTGGCCGGCCAGTCGCCGCAGGATTTCGTCGACCATATCCTGGCGCGCGATCTGCGCCTCAGCCATGTGGTGGTCGGCTACGATTTCACCTTCGGCAAGGCACGGGCCGGCAATACCGACATGCTGCGCGAACTCGGCGCCACGCATCATATCGGCGTCACGGTGGTATCCGCGCAGGGCGATGGCGAGACCTATTCTTCCACCCGCGTGCGTCGCCTGCTGGAAGCTGGCGATGTGGCTGGCGCCAACCGCATTCTCGGCCGGCCATGGGAAATCATCGGCACCGTGGAGCATGGCGACAAGCGGGGCCGCGAACTCGGCTATCCCACCGCCAATGTGGCCATGACCGATTTCCAGGTGCCGAAATTCGGCATCTATGCCGTGCGTGCGGTTGTTGCTGGCGAGACCCATAATGGCGTCGCCAGTCTCGGCATCCGTCCCACTTTCGATCAGACCGATGTGAAGCTGGAAGTCTATCTGTTCGATTTCAGTGGCGACCTTTACGGCCAGTCCATGCGGGTCGAATTCCACGACTTCCTGCGGCCCGAGATGAAATATGAAGGCCCGGAACCGCTGAAGCGCCAGATCGCCGCCGATGTGGCAGCGGCGAGGGCAATGTTGCGCTGACCATGCTGGATCATGTTTCGATCACGGTGCCAGATATCGCCGCCGTGGCCGGCTTCTACGATGCCGTGATGCAGGCGTTGGATTATCCGCTGGTCTACGCCCGGGCCGATGCACGCGGCTATGGCCTGCGTGCTGACGGGATGGTGCCCGAGCGCAGTTACATTTCGATTTATGAGTCTGCCGAGATGCGACCTGATCCGCGTCGGCACTGGTGTTTCAAGGCTGTGGACCGCGCCGCGGTCGAGGCGTTCCATGTGGCGGCCCTGCGGCATGGCGGCAGCGATGACGGTGCGCCCGGCCTGCGTCACCATTACCATCCAAGCTATTTTGCCGCCTTCGTGCGCGACCCTGCGGGCAACCGGATCGAGGCGGTGGTTCACCGCTGACCATCGGGCCGGCGTCGGGCGGCCATCTCGACAGTCCCCGGCCCAAATGCTAAACCATCGCCATGCTTGGGCAATTTGCCATATCCCGCGCGCTGCGGCGGCCGCGAATTAGCGGCCCGGTCCTTATCTAAGGCCCGGGATTCTCTCGACTTTTTCCTTAAAATTCGCGCCGGCCACCGCGCCCGCGGCGCGTTACCCGAGTTGAGCCATGACCACCGACTATCGCCCGACCGTATTCCTGCCCACCACCGATTTTCCGATGAAGGCCGGTCTGCCGGCCAAGGAACCGGAAATCCTCGCCCGCTGGGAAAAGCTCGGCCTCTACGAGCAGCTCCGCAAGGACTCGAAAGGCCGCGAGCAGTTCGTGCTGCATGACGGCCCGCCCTATGCCAACGGCAACCTGCATATCGGCCACGCGCTGAACAAGATCCTGAAAGACGTCATCAACCGCTCGCGGCAGATGATGGGCTTCGACGCCAATTACGTACCGGGCTGGGACTGCCACGGCCTGCCGATCGAATGGAAGATCGAGGAAAAGTACCGCAACGCCGGCAAGAACAAGGACGACGTGCCGATCGACGAGTTCCGCAAGGAATGCCGCGATTTCGCCGAACACTGGATCGGCATCCAGCGCGAGGAATTCAAGCGGCTGGGCGTGATCGGCGACTGGAAGAATCCCTACACGACCATGAGCTTCGCAGCCGAAGCCCAGATCGTGCGCGAGATCCAGAAATTCCTGATGAACGGCGGCCTGTTCAAGGGTTCGAAGCCGGTGATGTGGTCGATCGTCGAGCGCACGGCGCTGGCCGAGGCGGAAGTCGAGTATCACGAGCACACCTCGTCCACCATCTTCGTCAAGTTCCCGGTGGTGAAGGCTTCGACCAAGGCGGTCGAGGGCGCATCCATCGTGATCTGGACCACCACGCCCTGGACCATGCCCGGCAACCGCGCCATCGCCATGAGCAAGGACGCGGCCTATGTGCGGCTGCGCATCGATGCGATTGCAGAGAAGTCGCTGGCCAAGGTGGGCGACGAGGTGATCGTCGCAAAAGACCTGGTCGAAGGCATCGCCAAGGCCTGCGCCATTGAAGCGTTCACTGAACTGACCAGCCTGACCGGCGCCGACCTGCTCGGCACGATCTGCGCCCATCCGCTACGCGGCCAGGGCTATGAATTCAATGTGCCTGTCCTGCATGGCGATTTCGTCACCATGGATGCCGGCACCGGCTTTGTGCATATCGCGCCGGGTCATGGCGCCGACGACTACAATCTCGGCACCGCCAACGGCATTGAAGTGCCGCATACGGTGGATGCCGATGGCCGTTACTTCCATCACGTGCCGGTCTTCGGCGGCGATCATCCGGCCCGCGTGCTGGACGATACCGGCAAGGATGGCGACGCCAATGGCCGCGTCATCGCGGTGATGATCGAAGCCGGCGCGCTGCTGGGCAAGGGCCGTCTGCGCCACCAGTATCCGCATTCCTGGCGCTCGAAGGCGCCGCTGATCTTCCGCAACACGCCGCAGTGGTTCATCTCGATGACCACCAACGACCTGCGCAAGAAGGCGCTGGCCGCCATCGACGCGACCCAATTCTATCCGGCCGGCGGACGCAACCGTCTTTATGCCATGATCGAGCAGCGCCCGGACTGGGTGATCAGCCGTCAGCGCGCCTGGGGCGTGCCAATTGCCGTGTTCGAGAACCGGGAAACCGGCGAGCTGCTGAAGGACCCAGAGGTCAACGAGCGCATCGTGGAAGCCTGCCTGAAGGGCGGCGCCGATGCCTGGTTCACCGCCAAGCCGGCCGACTTCCTGGGCAACCAGTACAATCCGTCCGACTGGAAGATGGTGACCGACATTCTCGATGTCTGGTTCGATTCCGGCTCGACGCACAGCTTCGTGCTGGAACAGCGCCCCGACCTGAAATGGCCGGCCTCGCTGTATCTGGAAGGTTCGGACCAGCATCGCGGCTGGTTCCATTCCTCCCTGCTGGAAAGCTGCGGTACCCGTGGCCGCGCGCCCTACGATGCGGTTCTTACGCACGGCTTCACGCTGGACGAGAAGGGCCGCAAGATGTCCAAGTCGCTCGGCAACACGACCGAGCCGCAGGACGTCATCAAGCAGTCGGGCGCCGACATCCTGCGCCTGTGGGTGGTGTCGTCGGATTACTCCGACGATCTGAGCGTCGGCAAGACCATCATCCAGGCCCAGTCGGATGCCTATCGCCGCCTGCGCAACACGCTGCGCTATCTGCTCGGCAACCTGGCCGGTTTCGATGAATCCGAGCGGCTGCCGCATGCCCAGATGCCGGACCTGGAGCGCTGGGTGCTGCATCGCCTGGCCGAGCTGGACACGGTGGTGCGCGAAAGCTGCGAAGCTTACGATTTCCACCGCATGTATGTGGCGCTGTATAATTTCTGCGCAGTCGACCTGTCGGGCTTCTATTTCGACATCCGCAAGGATGCACTCTACTGCGACGCGACGACCAGCATCCGCCGTCGTGCCGCCCGCACCGTGCTGGACAGCATGTTCGACTGCCTGGTGAAATGGCTGGCGCCCTTCATCAGCTTCACCGCCGAAGAGGCCTGGCTGACGCGCTATCCGTCGGAAGACGGCAGCGTGCATCGCGAACTCTTCCCTGCGGTGCCGGCCGAATGGCTGAATGCCGATTTGGGCGCGAAGTGGGAGCGCGTGCGTCGGGTGCGCCGCGCTGTTACCGGCGCCATCGAGATCGAGCGTGCGGAAAAGCGTATCGGCGCCAGCCTACAGGCCCATCCGGTGGTCTATGCGACGGCCGAGGATATCGCGGCCCTCGATGGCCTCGACTTCGCCGAGATCTGTATCACCTCGGGCATCACATTGCGTGAGGGCGACGGTCCGGCCGAAGCCTTCCGCAGCGAGGATGTGAAGGGCGTTGCCGTGGTGCCGCAGCAGGCCTCGGGCCTGAAATGCGAGCGCTGCTGGCAGGTGCTGCCGGAAGTCGGTCATGTGCCGGGCCATGACGATCTGTGCAAGCGCTGCAGCGAGGCCCTGTCGTGATGAGCCGCCCGATGGCCGTGCGGCTTGGCCTGATCGCGGCTGTGCTGGTGCTGGTTTCCGACCAGCTCAGCAAGGTCTATTTCCTCGATCTGATGCAGCAGAATCCGGCCGGGATCAGGATGACGCCGTTCTTCAACCTGGTCATGGTCTGGAATACCGGCGTCAGCTTCGGCCTGTTTCGCGAAGACAGCGCCCTGCGCAGCTGGACCCTGATCGCCGTTGCGGTTGCCGTTCTGGTCTGGCTGGCGATCTGGCTGTGGCGGGCCGAGTACCGGCTGACGGCACTGGCACTCGGCGGCATCATCGGCGGCGCCATCGGCAACATTATCGACCGCATACGGTTCGGCGCGGTTTTCGATTTCCTCGATTTCCATGCCTTCGGCTGGCATTGGCCCGCCTTTAATGTCGCCGATTGCGCCATTGTGGTGGGCGTGGGGCTGCTGCTGCTCGATACGGTCCTGCCGCGGTCCGAAAGACCTCACGGCGAATAAGTCGCAGAACCGAAAACACTACCTTCAATATATGTTCCGGCGATTCGTTGCGCCGGTCAAAGAATGGTGGCAGCATTCACCCTTGGGGGCGAGTTCCACGAGAGGCAGGATGCTTCGGGCGCGGCGAGTATCCGAACGGAATAACCGGTTGGAAAAGCGGAACGACAGAGCGCGCCGTCTGGTTCAGCGACGTGCCGGCCGGCCGGCAGGCGCAGCATGACCTCATCCTCCCGGCGGCTGTCCGCTGTCCGTCATCAGCTTTCCGCCAAGCAGGTCAAGGCGACGGTGATCGCCACCCTGCTGCTTGGTTTCCTGTCCAGCCTGTTCCAGCTGGTGCTCGATATTCGCAACGAAGTCGAGCAGCGTGAGGCGACCGTCACCCAGGTGATGGACATGCTGAACGATGCCGCGTCCCAGGCCGCCTATGCGCTGGACGAGCAGCTGGCGGCCCGTGTGGTCAGCGGCCTGCTGCTCTACAAGCCGATCTGGCGGGCCGAAATCTACGACAACTACGGCCGCCGCATGGCGATGCAGGAGCGCGCTCACAGCGTCACCCCGCCCAGCGGCCTGGCCACCATGCTGCCCAGCACCGATGAAGTGGTGGTCCGCCCGCTGTACGGCCCGCGCGACCAGGACCTGGTGGGCGAGATGCGGGTGGCGGTCGATGGCACCCTGCTGGCGCGCAGCGTGCTGGAAAGAACCTGGGTGGTCGTGCTCACCGGTTTCGTACGCAACTTCGTGCTGGCGCTGATCCTGGCCGTGCTGTTCTATTTCACGCTGACGCGGCCGCTGCTCAATCTGGTGGCCCAGCTGGGCAAGGCCGATCCGCGCCGGCCCGACGAAACCCGCATCACCGTGCCGAAGAATCATGCGGATGACGAATTCGGCCTGCTGGCCGAGCGGGTGAACGAAATCCTGCGCGCCGGCGGCGAATACCTGGCCGAGGTGGAGCGCAGCCGCGAACTGTTGCGCACCGTGCTGGATGCCACGCCGGCGCCGATCAGCGTCAAGGATATCGATGGTCGGTATTTGCTGGTCAACCGCCAGGTCGCGGAGACCTTCGACCTGGAACCGGACGAGATCATCGGCAAGCGTATCGACGATCTGCCGCTGGGCGGCATTGCGGCGGAGGATCGCGAGGACTTCGTGAGCTTCGGCCGGGCGATGGAAGAGGCGGTGCTGTCCAGCGGACTCCCCGTGCTGAATCGCGAACGCAGCCTGCGGCTGGCCGATGGCCGGATCCTGACCATGCTGGAAAACAAGGTGCCGCTGCACAAGAGCAATGGCGAGCCCAGCGGCATTCTCTCCATCACGCTGGATATCAGCGAGCGCAAGCAGGCGGAAAAGGCCCTGGACGAGGCCAATGGCCGGCTGCGGGCCCAGGCCGAGGATCTGGAGCGGCTGGCGGCGTCCTATGCGCGCGAGCGCGAACATGCCATTGCCGCCAATCGCGCCAAGTCGGAATTCCTCGCCAATATGAGCCATGAGCTGCGCACGCCGCTCAATGCCATCATCGGCTTTGCGGAAGTCATCACGCTGCGCATGTGGGGCGCCAATTCGGACCGCTATTTCGACTATGCCGAAGACATCGTGATGAGCGCCCGGCATCTGCTGCATGTCATCAACGACATCCTGGATATGTCGAAGATCGAGGCCGGGCGCTACGAGCTGTCGCTGGAGACCAGCGCGCTGCCCAATGTGATCGGCGACTGCCTGACCATCGTGAAGGGGCGGGCCCAGGAGGCGGAGATCGATCTGCTCGATGTCTTCCCCGACGAGATGCCGGCGGTGCGGATCGACGCGCGCGCCATCAAGCAGGTGATGCTGAACCTGCTGTCGAATGCGATCAAGTTCACCCCCGCCGGCGGTCAGGTCGAGGTCGGCGGCGGACGGCTGCCCGATGGCGGCGTGGAGATCACCGTACGCGATACCGGCGTGGGTATCCGCGCCGAAGACCTGTCGCGGATTTTCGAGCCGTTCTGGCAGGGCGACCCCAATATCCGCCGCCGCAGCGAGGGCACCGGCCTGGGGCTGGCGATCAGCCGCAAATTCGTCGAACTGCATGGCGGCACCCTGCGGATCAACAGCCGCGAGGAAGCCGGTACGGTGGCCACGATTCGTCTGCCGCCGGATATGGTCATCGGCGGCTGACGCCCCGGTGTTTTTGCCGGTTTGCCAAGCTCCGGCCGCCCTTGTGCGGAGGGCTTGGGCAAGGGTAAAATCCCCCGCTCCGTTACTGAGAAGGATCGTTCCGCCATGCGTCGACCGAACAAGGCCGGCTGCCGCCCGTCGATGGGCCGCCCCGCGATGGGCCGTCCGTCGCTCGCCTGGGCCGTGCTGGCGCTCCCCTTCATCCTGGGGGGCTGCAGCGGTGCCCGCGATGCGCTGGGTCTGAACAAGAAAACCCCGGACGAATTTGTCGTGGTCACCAAGGCGCCTCTGGTCCTGCCGCCCGAATTCGGCCTGCGGCCGCCCGAGCCGGGCGCCCCGCGGCCCCAGGAAGTGCCGGCCCGCGATCGGGCTGCCGCCGCCCTGTCGGGCACCAGCACCGATGCTGCCGGTCAGTTGACGCCGATGAACCGCGTCGCCGTGGCGCAGCAGCCGCGCTCGGCCGGTGAGTCCGCCCTGCTGCAGCAGGCCAAGGCCAGCAATGCCGATCCCGATATCCGCCGCAAGGTGAATGACGAATTCACCCAGCTGGCCGAACGCGACCGCCGCTTGGTCGACCGCCTGATCTTCTGGCAGTCGGCCGAACAGCCGGGCACACCGCTGGATCCGGCCAAGGAAACCCAGCGCCTGCGCGAGAATGCCGCGACGGGCAAGCCGACCACAGCCGGTGACGTGCCGCTGATCAAGCGCCGTGAGCGCGGCCCGCTCGAGGGTATTTTCTGATACGGAGACCGCGTTGCTGCATCGCCTGATTGTTGCCCTGTCCGCCGCACTGATTGCAGGCGCAGCAGGATGGGGCGGCGACAGCCGAGCCCAGGTCTTTCGCCCCAGCCAGCTGGTGCTGGAAAATGGCATGCAGGTGATTCTGATCGAGGATCACCGCGCGCCCATCGTGCATCACATGGTCTGGTACAAGGTTGGCGCCGCCGACGAGCAGCCCGGCGTTTCCGGCGTGGCGCATTATCTCGAACACCTGATGTTCAAGGGCACGCCGAGCGTACCGCCGGCGGAGTTCTCCAAGATCGTGGCGCGCGAGGGCGGCCGCGACAACGCCTTCACCTCGTCGGACTATACCGGCTATTTCCAGACCATCGCCAAGGACCGCCTGGAACTGGTGATGCGCATGGAATCCGAGCGCATGAACCAGTTGCAGCCGCGCGCGGCCGACGCGAAACCTGAATTGCAGGTCGTGATGGAAGAGCGCCTGAGCCGCACCGACAACAATCCCGGCGCGCTGTTCGGCGAGCAGCTGGATGCCGCCCAGTATCTCAGCCATCCCTATGGCCGCCCGGTGATTGGCTGGCCGCAGGAAATCCAGCGCCTGACGCTGGAGGATGCGATGAGTTTCTATCGCACCTGGTATGCCCCCAATAACGCCATCCTGATCGTGGCCGGCGATGTGACGCTGCCGGAGCTGAAGCGCCTGGCCGAGAAATATTACGGCCTGATCCCGATGCGGCCGATCCCGGCGCGGTTCCGGCCGCAGGAGCCGCAGCAGCTGGCGGCGCGCCGCCTGAGCATGAGCGACGCACGCGTGTCGCAGCCATCCATGCGCCGCACCTATCTGGCGCCGACGCGCAGTGCCGGCGAAAAGCAGCATGCCCTGCCGCTGTCGGTGCTGTCGGAAATCCTGAATGCGGCGACCGGCCGGCTTTACAAGGCGATGGTGCAGGGCGAAGGGCCGGCGGTTTCGGCCGGCGCCTGGTATTCCTCGCTCTCGCTCGATCCCGCCACCTTCGGTTTCAGCGCCTCGCCCAAGCCGGGCCGCAAGCTGGAAGAGGTTGAGACCGCGCTGGATGAGGTAATTGCCGCCGTGCTGGCCCGGGGCGTCACGGCCGAAGAACTGCAGCTCGCCAAGACCGTGATGCAGGCGGAAACCGTTTTCGCCCGCGACAGCCTGTCGGGCGCGGCGCGCACCTTCGGCGCGGCGCTGACCAGCGGATTGACGGTAGAGGATGTCGAAGCCTGGCCGCGTCTGGTCGATGCGGTCACCGCCGAGCAGGTGCTGGCGGCTGCGCGCTATGTCTTCGATCTGCGCCGGTCGGTGACCGGCCATCTGCTACCCAAGCAAGGTTAGGAACCCGGAATGGCGATGCTGTCTTCCTTCCGTGGCTTCGCGCTCGGGCTTGCACTGGTCTGCGCCGCGACCGCCGCCTGGGCCGGCCCGAAGATCGAGCAGATCAAAACACCGCTGGGCATCTCGGTCTGGCTGGTACAGGAACCGGCAATCCCGATGCTGGGTCTGCAGGCGGCCTGGCGCGGCGGTTCGTCCAGCGATCCGGCCGGGCAGGAAGGGCTGGCCAGCCTTGCCACCGGCCTGCTCACCGAGGGCGCCGGCAATCTGGACACCGATGCGTTTCAGGAGGCCTTGCAGGAAAAGGCGATCAGCATCGATTTCAGTGCCGACCGCGACTACACCAGCGTCAGCCTGCGCACGCTCATCCAGCATCGCGAGCGTGCTTTTGAGCTGCTGAAGCTCAGCATGACCGCGCCGCGTTTCGACGACGAGCCGCTCAGCCGCAGCAAGGCCCAGGCGCGCGTCGCCTACGAACGCAGCCGGCAGAGCCCGAACGCGCTGGCCGGCGAGCGGTTTTCCCAGCTTGCTTATGGCGACCATCCCTATGGCCGCCGCTCATCGCCCTCCACCGAAAGCCTGACGCGGATCAACCGGCCGGAGCTGGCCGGCTTCGCCCGTAGCCTGCTGGCCCGCAGCAATCTGGTGATCGGCGCGGTCGGCGATATCACGCCGCAGGAGCTGGCGCGCCTGGTGGACCAGACCTTTGGCAGCCTGCCGGCGGAACCGCAGGTGGTGCTGCCGGCCACGGTGGTGCCGCAGACCGCGGCAACGCCCGTCGTGATTCCGTTCCCCAATCCGCAGAGCATTGTGCTGCTGGGTGCGCCCGGCATCGCGCGCGAAGATGCCGACTGGTACGCCGCCACCGTGCTGAATCAGGTGATCGGCGGCGGCGGCATGACGTCGCGGCTGTTCGAGGAGGTGCGCGAGAAGCGCGGCCTGGTCTATTCGGTCGGCACCCAGCTCACGCCCTACAAGGCCTCGGCGTTGCTGTCGGGGTCGCTGGCCACCAGCAATGCCCAGGTTGGCGATGCGCTCAGGCTGGTGCGCGCCGAACTGGCCAAGGTGGCCAAAGACGGCGTCAGCGATGCCGAACTGGCTTCGGCCAAATCCTTCATGACCGGATCTTTCCCGCTGCGGCTCAGCTCCAATGCCGCTATCGCCGGCATGCTGGTGGCGATGCAGAATACCGGCCTCGGCCCCGATTACATTGATGCCTATCCCAACCTGATCAAAGCCATCACCCAGGATGACGTCCGTCGCGTGGCGCAGCGCCTGTTCGCCCGCAATGAGTATCTGATCGTGGTGGTGGGACAGCCGGCTGGCCTGGAAACGCCAAAGCAGGGTGGCTGATATGGCCGTTCCCAATGGCATCCGGCGTCTGCCGGAAACCCTGGTCAACCGCATCGCCGCCGGCGAAGTGGTCGAGCGGCCGGCCAGTGCGGTCAAGGAACTGGTGGAAAATGCCATCGACGCCGGTGCGAAGCGCATCGATATCGCGATCGCCAATGGTGGCCGCAGTCTGATCAGCATCAGCGATGACGGCCGTGGCATGGCGCGCGACGATCTGCCGGTGGCGGTGGAGCGTCACGCCACCTCCAAGCTGCCGGGCGACGACCTGCTGGATATCCAGTGGCTGGGCTTCCGCGGCGAGGCGCTGCCGTCCATCGGCGCGGTCAGTCGCATGAGCATCGTCTCGCGGCAGCCAGCCAGCGACTCTGCCTGGGCGCTGGAGGTCGATGCCGGCAAGGTTGGCAGCGTTAAACCGGCCGCTGCCGGTCCCGGCACCCGCATCGAGGTGCGCGACCTGTTCTATGCCGTGCCGGCGCGCCTGAAATTCCTCAAGACCGACCGCGCCGAAGACCTGGCCGTGCAGGAGATCGTCAAGCGGTTGGCCATGGCGCATGCCGGCATCGCGTTTACATTACAACAGGACGGTCGCACCAGCTTCCGTGCCGATGCTGTGCAGGGCGAACTCTTTGCCCGCCGGCTCGGGCGCCTGGAACAGATTCTCGGCCGCGACTTTGCCGACAATGCCGTGCAGATCGAAGCCGAGCGCGAAGGCATCAAACTGACCGGCCATGCCGGGCTTCCCACATACAATCGCGGCAATGCCCAGCACCAGTATCTGTTCGTCAACGGTCGTCCGGTGCGCGACAAGCTGTTCGTCGGCGCCGTGAAGGGCGCCTATGCGGATTTCCTCAGCCATGACCGGCATCCGGTGGTGGCGCTGTTCCTCGAAGTGCCGGCCGAGCAGGTCGACGTCAACGTGCATCCGGCCAAGGCGGAAGTGCGCTTCCGCGATCCCGGCCTGGTGCGCGGCCTGATCGTGGGCGCGCTGCGCCATGCCTTGGCCGAGGCCGGCCATCGCGCCAGCAGCACGGTGGCGCAGGCCGCTTTGGGCGCGCTGCGTCCGCAGGGTGCGCCGAGCCTGGCGCTGCCATTTGGCAACGGCTCGCGCTGGCGCGGCTATGACAACCTGCGGCCCAGTTCGGTCCCCGGCCTGGCCGAGGCGGCCGCGCTGTATAACGCGCCGCAGGGCGATTTCTCCCGGGACGAGGCCGGGTTGCCTGATGATGACGGCCTGCTTCCTGGTGCACGTGCTGAGGAACAGGGTGTCTCGCCGGTGCAGTTGCAGGCCTATCCGCTGGGCGCGGCGCGCGCCCAGGTGCATGAGACCTATATCGTGGCGCAGACGGCGGACGGCATCGTGGTGGTTGACCAGCATGCCGCCCATGAGCGCCTGGTCTACGAGCGCATGAAGGTCAATCTGGAAGCCGGCAAGGTGCCGCGCCAGGCGTTGCTGCTGCCCGAGGTGGTGGAGCTGAACGAGGCGGAAGCCTCGCGGCTGACAGCGCGGGCCGCCGAGCTGGCTGAACTCGGCCTGGTGCTGGAAAGCTTTGGCGATGGCGCCGTGGTGGTGCGCGAGGTGCCGGCGCTGCTTGGCGATGTGGCCGTGCAGAATCTGGTGCGCGACCTCGCCGATGCGATTGCCGAATACGACAATGTGCTGCCGCTGAAAGAGAAACTGGAAGAGGTCTGCGGCACCATGGCCTGCCATGGCAGCGTGCGCGCCGGCCGCCGCCTGACGCTGGACGAGATGAACGCGCTGCTGCGCCAGATGGAAGCCACGCCGCATTCGGGCCAGTGCAATCACGGCCGGCCGACCTATGTGGAACTCAAGCTCGCCGATATCGAGAAGCTGTTCGGGCGGCGTTAACCCGGCAATGAATTATAGTGCCGGCATCCGCCGCGCAAAATGTCATCGAAAATCGTCGACCCTCATGGCGAAGATCGGTGGCGCTTTCTGAAAGCCCGTGGCAGAAAACGGCATCCGTCATCCCTCTCGCCACAGGATGCCTGCCATGACCATCATCAAAACCGTCGAAGAGCTGGAAACGCTCTACGGCCAGCCGGGGGAAACCTCGCTGGCCAAGGAAATCGACTATATTGCGCCGGCCTATCGCCGTTATATCGAAGCCTCGCCCTTCGTCTCGCTGGCCACCGCCGGACCGGAAGGGCTCGACTGTTCGCCGCGCGGAGATCTGGCCGGCTTCGTGCGCATCCATGACGAGAAGACGCTGATGATGCCCGACCGGCGCGGCAACAACCGCGTCGACAGTTTGCGCAACATCGTGCGCGATCCGCGCGTCGGCCTGCTGTTCGTCATTCCGGGTTCGGGCAATACGCTGCGCGTCAACGGGCGGGCGCATCTCGATACCGATCCTGCTTTGCTCGACAGTTTCAAAATGGAAGGCAAGGCACCGCGTTCGGTGATCGTGATCGCGGTCGACAGCATCTATTTCCAGTGTGCCCGTGCCATCGTGCGGGCCGATCTGTGGAATCCGGCGCTGCATGTCGATCCGAAATCGCTGCCGACCGCCGGCCAGATCCTGGCCGAACTCAGCAAGGGCCGCGTCGGCGGCGAGGTCTACGACCGCGAATGGCCGGAGCGCGCCAAAGCCTCGATGTGGTGAGCGGCAGCCTTAATCCTTAGTGCCGCTCCAGCAGCTGGCCCATGGCATCGGGCCGCAGACTGGCCAGCGATTCCTGGGTCACCGCCAGCTGGCGGGCCAGGGCGCTGGTTTCGGTCAGCACAACCTGCGTCGCCAGGTCGGCCTGGACCAGCGAGGCGAGGCTGCGGATGCCGTCGATATCGGCCGCGGAGGGCCGTATCACCAGGACTGAGGTTGCCGGGTTACGGTCGAGATCAAGCATTGCAGTCCTCCTTCCGGGTCTGTCCGCAGCGACCGCAGGTTGGGCGAATCGCTCACTGATTAGTTGAAAATACTATATTGGCAGTCGTAAAAGTTGTCTTAGCCAAAAAGCCGGTTTTTATTGGATGCGAACGCAGAGCGCAGGCAGCCGCTTGATTTTTCATCCATACGTTCCTATAATGTTCCTATATGACGTGCCGCAATCCGGGTATGATCGTGATCTCTGCTGATGGACATCGTGAATGGGTGCGGTTTTTGATTCTATAATAGAATCAATACTATAATTGGAATTTACGGGCCTCAACCGGCTTTGAGCGGGACAGAATTGGTTTGCAATCGGCCTGAATTCGCTCTGCGCTGGACCGAATAGGTCCTTAATCGGCCTTCACTTGGCTCTGAACGGGCCGCAATTGGCCCCGGTCTTAGCCCTGCCGGAGCAGGAAGGTCAGCCGCGCCGGACCCTGCTGGCGTTCCTCCAGCAGGCTGAAGCCGGGCGGAATGGCGAAGCTGCCTTTCGCGTCGGTTTCCACCATCACCAGGGCATCGGGCTTGAGCCAGCCCTCACGGTCCAGGGCGGTGAGCGCCTGGGTGCCGCTGCCGGAGCGGTAGGGCGGGTCCATCAGTACCAGGTCGGCGGGGGCGGGCGCCGGGCCGGGATGGGTGCAGTCGGCGCCCCGCAGCGTGATGCGGTCGGTGAAGCCCAGCTCACGGCCATTCTGCAGGATCACCCGGCGGGCCGCCGGATCGATCTCGAACAGGTAGGCATGATGGGCGCCGCGCGACAGCGCTTCGAAACTCAGGGCGCCGGAGCCGGCGAAGGGATCGAGCACGATACCGCCCTCCAGCCGGGATTTGCCGGCATCGGTCATCAGGCTGGGCGAATGCAGCAGCATGTTGAACAGCGATTCGCGCACGCGGTCAGTGGTCGGCCGCGTGGTGCGGTCGGGCGGCGCGGCAATCGCCCGGCCGCGATGGCTGCCACCGACAATGCGCATGTCAGGCTTTCTTGGCCGCCGCCTTTTTCGCGGGCGACTGCTGCGACTTGCCGATGCCGAGCTGCTCGTTCAGTACCTTGCCCGGCACTTCCTTCACCTTGCCGGGTTCGATGGTGCCAAGCTGGAAGGGGCCATAGGCGGTGCGGATCAGGCGGCTGACCTGGTGGCCCAGATGCTCCATCACGCGGCGCACCTCGCGGTTCTTGCCTTCGCGCAGGCCGACGACCAGCCAAGAGTTGTCGCCCTGGCTGCGCTCCACCGTGGCGGTGATCGGCCCATAGGCCACGCCCTCGATGGTGATCCCTTCGGCCAGTTCGGCCAGATGCTGCTTGTGCGGCAGGCCGTTGACGCGCACACGATACCGCCGCAGCCAGCCGGTGGCCGGCAGTTCCAGCCGCCGCGCCAGTTCGCCGTCATTGGTCAGCAGCAGCAGGCCTTCGGAATTGAAATCCAGCCGGCCCACCGAGATGACGCGCGGCAGGCCCGGCGGCAGGTTGTCGAAGACCGTCGGCCGGCCTTGCGGGTCCTTGTGCGTGGTCATCAGGCCGCGCGGCTTGTGATAGAGCCAAAGCTGGGTCTTGGCCGGCCCGGCCAGCGGCTTGCCGTCGACGCGGATGTCGTCGCCGTCCTTCACCAGGAAGGCCGGCGTATCCAGCTTCTTGCCGTTGACGATGACGCGGCCTTCGGCGATCCAGCGTTCGGCGTCGCGGCGCGAGCAGATGCCGGCGCGCGCCAGCCGTTTGGCGATGCGTTCGCCCTTTTCGGTCTCGTCGCTCATGTGGCGCAGGCTTCGATGAAGGCGCGGAACAGCTTGCGGTCGCCCTCGCTGATGAAGAATTCCGGATGCCACTGCACGCCGAGGCAGAAGCGATAGCCCGGATGCTCGATGCCCTCGATCACGCCGTCGGGCGCCACGGCATCGCAGACCGCGCCGGGTGCGACGGTTTCGACGGCCTGGTGATGGGCTGAATTGACCGGCAGTTCATCGGCACCGACGATCCGGCGCAGCAGGGTATCGGCGCTCACCTTCACCGGATGGCCGGCCTGGTCGCGCGGATTGGGCTGCTCGTGCGGCAGCGGCTCTTTCACGCTGTCGGGGATGTGCTGGATCAGCGTGCCGCCGAGCACGACATTCAGCAGCTGCTGGCCGCCGCAGATGCCGAAGACCGGCTTGTCGCGTTTCAGCATGCCCTGGGTGATCGCCCATTCGAACTGGGTACGGGCGCCTTTCAGCTTCACGGTTTCATGGCGCGTGGCGGCGCCGAACAGGGCCGGGTCGACGTCGAAATTGCCGCCGGTGACGATCAGGCCGTCCAAGAGGTCGAGATAGCGGTCCACCGCCGCCGGTTCATGCGGCAGCACCAACGGCACGCCGCCACTTTCGGTCACCGCCGAGCAGTAATTCTGCCGCAGGGCATACCAGGGGAATTTCGAATAGCCGCCGGGCTCTTCGGAATCGAGGGTGATGCCGATCAGGGGGCTGCGGGGTGATTTGGGCGTGGCCATAGGGTCTTATAGGCCGGCCCGGCTGGCTTGACGAGAGGGCCGGCTTGCTTGACGGCGGAAGACGGCTCCCGCAGGCTCGCCCCGATGACCCAGACACCCATGGATATCGCCCTCAACGAAGCCCGCGCCGCGCAAGACCGCGGCGAGGTGCCGATCGGCGCCGTGATCGTGGATGGGGTGACCGGCCAGGTGGTCGCCCGGGCCGGCAACGAGACGCGGGCGCTGAACGACCCCACCGCCCATGCCGAGGTGCTGGCGATCCGCCGTGCCGCCACCACCCTGGGGGCGGAGCGGTTAAGCGGTTGCGACCTCTACGTCACCCTGGAGCCCTGCACCATGTGCGCTGCAGCGATCAGCTTCGCGCGGTTACGCCGGCTTTATTACGGCGCTGAAGACCCCAAGGGCGGTGGCGTGGCGCATGGTGCGCGTGTCTTCGCACAGCCGACATGCCATCACCGGCCCGAGGTCTATGGCGGCATCGCCGAGACCAGTTCTGCTGCATTGTTGCGCGACTTTTTCGCGGCCAGGCGCTGAACCCCAAGATCATTTTGGGGCGCTGATCCACTGCCGATATTGGTCCAGTCCCTAGCCGAAGCCGGCGCGCGGGCCTAAACTCCCCCGCGTATCCGCTATCGGTTAACTAGAAACAGGGAAGAAACACATGGACTTCGAATTCTCCGACCGCGTCAGGGACCTGCAAGAAAAAGTCTCGCGCTTCATGGACGATCATGTCTATCCGAACGAGCATCGCTTCCACGAGGAAGTGGCCAAGGGCGATCGCTGGCAGCCGACGGCTGTCGTCGAGGAGCTGAAGGAAAAAGCCAAGGCGCAGGGACTGTGGAACCTGTTCCTGCCGGAAAGCCATCGCGGCGCCGGCCTCAAGAATCATGAATATGCCACGCTCTGCGAGATCATGGGCCGCGTGCACTGGGCACCGGAAGTGTTCAACTGCTCGGCGCCCGATACCGGCAACATGGAAGTGCTGGAGCGGTATGGCACCGACGAGCACAAGAAGGAGTGGCTGGAGCCGCTGCTGGCCGGCAAGATCCGTTCGGCCTTCGCCATGACCGAACCGGCGGTGGCTTCGTCAGACGCCACCAATATCGAGTCCTCCATCCGCAAGGACGGCGACTCCTATGTGATCAACGGTCGCAAATGGTGGACCTCGGGTATCGGCGATCCGCGCTGCAAGATTCTCATCTTCATGGGCAAGTCGGACGCCAACAATCCCAACAAATACCAGCAGCAGTCGATGATCCTGGTGCCGCGCGATGCCAAGGGCGTCAACGTCCTGCGCATGCTGCCGGTGTTCGGCTATGACGATGCGCCGCATGGCCATGGCGAGGTGGTGTTCGACAATGTGCGGGTGCCGGCCTCCAACATGCTGCTGGGAGAGGGCCGCGGTTTCGAGATCGCCCAGGGGCGCCTCGGTCCGGGCCGCATCCATCACTGCATGCGCCTGATCGGCCAGGCCGAGCGTGCGCTGGAAAAGATGTGCAAGCGCGCCAAGAGCCGCGTCGCCTTCGGCAAGCCGGTGGCGGAGCAGACCGTGACGCTGGAGCGCATCGCCGATGCCCGCATCATGATCGACCAGGCCCGTTTCCTGACGCTGCATGCAGCCTGGAAGATGGACACGGTCGGCAACAAGGCGGCCCGCAAGGAAATCGCCATGATCAAGGTGGCGGCGCCGCTGATGGCCTGCCAGGTGATCGACTGGGCCATGCAGGTGCATGGCGCGGCTGGCGTTTCGGAAGACTTCGGCTTGGCGGCGGCTTATGCGCAGGCGCGCACGCTGCGCTTCGCCGACGGTCCCGATGAAGTGCATCGCAACCAGATTGGCCGCCTTGAACTGGACCGCTGGAATTAAAGTTCGACCACAAAAAAGCAGAGCCTCCCCATGACTGTTGAAACCTACTTTTCCGCCACCTATGCCGAGGCGCGCGACAAGTTCCGTGCTGCGGCAAAGGAGGCGGGCGCCACGCTTACCGTTTACGAGAATCCCAAAGCCAAGGGACCGAACGGCGAGACCCTGACCACCGATGTGGCCTGCCTGGGCCCGCAGGATGCCGAGAGCGTCTACATGACGACCTCGGGCACCCATGGCGCCGAAGGTTTCTGCGGCTCCGGCGCGCAGATCGGCCATTTCAGGGACAAGCTGTTCAGCGCCATGTCGCCGAAGACCAAAGCGGTGATGATCCATGCGATCAATCCGCATGGCTTCGCCCATGTGCGCCGGGTGACGGAAGACAACGTCGACCTGAACCGCAACTTCCAGGACTTCTCCAAGCCGCTGCCCAAGAACGCGGCCTATGAGGAAGTGCATGACCTGCTGCTGCCGGCCCATTGGGAAGGCCAGGGCCGTGCGGCCGCCGACCAGGCGATCCTGGACTACCAGACGAAGCACGGCGCCTTCGCCTTCCAGTCGGCGATGTCGGGCGGCCAGTATTCGCGTCCGGACGGCCTGTTCTTCGGCGGCCAGAAGCCGACCTGGTCGAACGAGACCTTCCGCCGCATCCTGAAGGAGCATGTACCGGCCAGCGCAAAGAAGCTGGTCAGCATCGACTTCCATACCGGCCTTGGTCCCATGGGCTATGGCGAGCCGATCTATGTCGGTCCGGAAGACCCGGCCTATTACACCCGGGCCAAGACCATGTTCGGTCCGGAAGTGACCAATCCGAACGACGGCAGTTCCACCTCGGCACGCGTCACCGGCACGGTGCCGGAGGCTTTCCTCGACCTGCCGAAGTCTGTCGAAGTGACGGCCATTGCGCTTGAATACGGCACCCAGCATTGGCAGCAGGTGACCGAGGCGCTGCGTGGCGACCACTGGCTGTTCGCGCGCGGCGGTGGCGATCTGTCCTCGCCTCTGGCCAAGCAGATCAAGCAGAAGATCCGCGATGCCTTCTATACCGATACGACGCCCTGGAAGGCGGCGATCTACGGCCGCGCCGCCGATTTCGCGCTGCGCGCCTTCCGCGGCCTCGAAGGCTGAAGACGACGCCATAAAAAAGCAAATGGCGGCAGGATCGCTCCTGCCGCCATTTTTATGTCGGGATGGACGGCTGCTTAGTGATGCAGTTCGGCCAGGCGCTGGGCCCGGGTGATGTCGGGCAGACGCGCGGCATATTCTTCCTCGCCCACCATCATACGCTCCAGCTCCTGGCGGGCGCGGGCCAGACGGCTGCGGATGGTGCCAATGGGGCAGTTGCAGACCTTGGCGGCTTCCTCGTAGGACATGCCATGGCCGACGACCAGCACCAGCGTTTCGCGCTGGGCCTTGTTCAGCTTGCCGATGGCGGTCATCAGCTCACCCAGCACCAGGCTGTCTTCCTGCGGGGCCTTCACGGCCATCAGGTTCTCGATGGCAGAGTTGTCGCCAAATGTCGTGGCTTCGCGGCGGCGGCGGCGAGCCTGATCGATATGCTGATGGCGCATGATGGTGAAAACCCAGGCCTTGAAATTGGTGCCGGGCTGGAACTGGTCGGACTTGGCCAGGACGCGCATGGCGGTCTCCTGAGTCAGGTCTTCAGCCCAGCTGCGGTCGCGGGTGAGCATGATGGAAAAGGCTTTGAGGGAGGGGAGGGTTTCCAGCAGCAGGCCGTGAATATTGTCGGTCATGGGAGACGTCCTCTTATGTGTTTTTGACGTAATGACTGGATGAACAGTGCGTCGTCAGTGACACAGAGGATGGGCTTCGGACCGGCTCGCAGCCAGCGATAAGGCTGGGACATGCCGTGACAATGCTGCGACCGGGAAAGCCGGAAAACCGCTAAAATCTATAGCGTTTTCAGTGCTTTGGCCTGGCTTTGGCGGTTGTGATATTGCTGGTTCCGAGATCGGACAGCTGTTCCTGCAGCAGCGGCAGGGCGCGGTCGAGCCAGTCGTTGAAATGCTGGCTTTGCAGGGTTTTCGCGGTGAATTGCTCTGCTGGCTGAGCGGAGTCGGCAGTGAAATCCTGCGCAGGCATTTCAGCGCCGGTCCCGCTCATTTCCAAAGATGCCTTCTCACGCTTCGACATATTTCCCCGCGCGGCCGACCCGGCCATCACGCCCCAGACTGGCCTCGCTAGAGGCTGATTGCCTGCCGACAGTCTGTGCCGGCACCTGAACACCTGCAATCCCGAATGACGGAGCGGTTACAAGGTTCCCGAAATATGTGCGATCAGGCGGTGACCGAAGGGGTAGCTGTGTCAAGTGCAGCAAAGACCGCGATGGATCGGAACCCTCCGTATGCGACCCCGTTAGGTTTGCATGGGAGCGAGGCAGCTCCCTTGATCTTTCAATAACGGAGGAAACTACCATGGCTGACCGCCTGATCTCGGCCGATAAGGTCGAAGGCACCACCGTCTACAATCCCAGCGGCGACAAGCTCGGGTCGATCAACAACGTCATGATCGACAAGACCACCGGCAAGGTCGCCTATGCCGACATGTCTTTCGGCGGTTTTCTGGGGATCGGCGACCGCCACCACCCGCTGCCCTGGAGCATGCTGAAATACGATGCGAAGCAGGGCGGCTATGTCGTCAACCTGGACAAGAAGAAGCTGGAAGGCGCGCCGAATTACGGCAACGACGACCGGCTGAACTGGGAAGACGAGAGCTGGGGCCGCAAGGTGCATGACTATTACGGCGTACCGCCGTTCTGGATGTAAGCCTTCACGACGCAGTGAGGAAAGGGCGCCCCGGCATATCTGTCCGGGGCGCTTTTTATTCCTCGTCGCCGTCGACCAGGGTCCAGGCCTGATTGGCCACGGAGCGTCCGAGCGCGGCATAAGCCTTGATGGCCGGCGTGGCGGCGCCATTGGCCTGGCCGCGCTTGATAATGCCCTGTGCCGTGACAGCGACGCGTAACAGGGCAAAGGCCAGATAGAAATTCCAGTGCGGAATGTTGTCGCGGGCGCTGCAGCGGCAATAGGCGGCGATGTAATCGGGTTCGCCGGGAATGCCGGTGTCGAGGAAGTCGATACCCTGCAGGCTGCCCATGCCGGGAATGGTGACGCGCCAGGGCATGCAGTGAATGGCCAGATCGGCCAGCGGATGGCCCAGCAGCGCCAGATCCCAGTCCTGGATCGCCACCACACGCGGCTCGGTGGGATGAAAGGTCAGGCTGTCGAGCCGGAAGTTGCCATGCATCAGGCTGGTGACATTGTCGTCGGGAATGTGATCGGGCAGCCAGGCGAGCAGGCGCTCCATGGCGCTGATCTCTTCGGTCTGGTTGCTGCGGTACTGCTCGATCAGCGCCGTCACCTGCCGGTTCAGGTAATCCAGGCCGCTGCCGTTGGCGGGGAGGCCGGTCTGGCCGGGCAGCAGGCCATGCACGCGGGCCAGCGTGTCGGCCATCGCCTCGTAATGGGCCTGCCGCTGTTTGGCGTCCATGCCGGGCAGGTTGGGGTCGCGGAAATGCCGTCCTGAAACATAATCCAGCAGATAGAAGGGCGTACCGATCACCGTGTCATCGGTGCAGACATGCAGCGGCGTCCCGATCGGCATGCCGGCCGCATGCAGGGCGCGCAGCAGGGTGAAGTCACGGTCGATGGATTCGGCCAGAGACATGCCCTTGCGTGGCTGCAGGCGCTTGCGCAGTACGGCATTGCGGCCGGGGCTGTGCAGCATGAAGGCGGGATTGGCCACCGAACCCTTGAACTGCTGCACGTTCAGCGGTGGCTTGAATTCGGGCAGATGCTTGGCGATATATGCCGTTAACCTGGCCTCGTCGAACCGGTGTTGCGGTTGTACGGGGGTCAGGTCGGCCGCTGCCATGCCTTATTTGCTCCCCGTCATCCTCTGCACCAGCGCCCAGGCCTGCTCGGCGATCGGCTTGGCACGTTTGCCGGATTCGATCGCATGCTGACTGGCGGCGGTGCCGTCCTTCACCCGTCCCATGATGCCCTGCAGGATGCCGGCGATCCGGAACATGTTATAGGCCATGTAGAAGTCGAGATGCGGAATGCCGTCGCGGCCGGTGCGCTTGCAGTAGGTCGCGAGATAGTCCTGCTCGGTGGGAATCCCCAAGGCAGCGAAGTCGACACCGGCGACGCCACGGAAGGTTTCGGGCGCCAGCCGCCAGGACATCAGGTGATAGCTGAAATCGCCGAGCGGGTGGCCCAGCGTTGAAAGCTCCCAGTCCAGCACCGCGATTACGCGTGGCTCGGTCGGATGGAAGATCATGTTGTCCATGCGGTAATCGCCATGGACGATGCTGGTTTCCTCGCCTGGCGGAATATTGGCCGGCAGCCATTCGATCAGATGGTCCATGGCCGGAATCGATTCCGTCTCCGAGGCCTTGTACTGCTTGCTCCAGCGGGCGATCTGGCGGGCGAAGTAATCGCCGGGCTTGCCGTAATCGCCCAGGCCAATAGCGGCGTAATCCACTTTGTGAAGGGCAGCGATGGTGCGGTTCATCGCATCGAAGATGCCGGCGCGCTCTTCGGGATTCATGCCAGGCAGACGCTGGTCCCACAGAATGCGGCCTTCGACGCAGTCCATCACATAGAAGGCGGTGCCGATGACGCTGTCGTCCTCGCACAGGCCATAGGTGCGGGCGACAGGCACATCGGTCTGGCCCAGCGCGGTGATAACACGGTATTCGCGATCGACCGCATGGGCCGATGGCAGCAGCTTGCCCGGCGGCTTGCGACGCAGCACGTATCTCTTTGCCGGCGTCACCAGCATGAAGGTGGGATTGGACTGGCCGCCCTTGAACTGGTGCACCGTCAGCGGGCCGCGATAGTCAGCCAAATTGGCCTTCAGCCAGGCCTCCAGCGCACCTTCATCGAACTTGTGACGCTCCTGCACCGGCATGGTGCCGACGAAGCGGTCCTGATCGCTCATACCCTGTTTCCTCTTGTCGTTGGAGCGCCAATACGCGCCGCTCAAGGCCTACGATAGACAAGCGGGACAGGGGGACGCAACCGCCCTCTGAAAGACGGGCGGATGCTGTTGTTATTGTTGGTCTGCGGTCAGGTTTTCCGCTCGCGCTCAATGGCGCGCCAGCCAATGTCGCGGCGGCAGAAGCCTTCCGGCCAGCGGATGCGGTCGACGGCGGCATAGGCGCGCGCCTGCGCATCGCCGATGGTCCTGCCCAGGCCACAGACACCCAGCACCCGCCCGCCATTGGCGAGGATGGCTCCATCGGCTCGCGCGGCGGTGCCGGCATGGAAGATAACCGTGTCCGCTTCGGTCGCAGCGGCATCAAGGCCTTCGATGACCGTACCCTTGCGCGGTTCACCGGGATATCCTTCGCCGGCCATCACCACGCAGAGCGCGGCTTCATCGCGCCAGCGCAGATCGAAATCCTTCAGCACGCCGTCGCGCGACGCGATCAGCGCCGGCAGCAGGTCGGATTTCAACCGCAGCATCAGGGTCTGGCATTCCGGATCGCCGAAGCGGGTATTGTATTCGATCAGCTGCGGCCCGGTCCTGGTGATCATCAGGCCGGCGAACAGCACGCCCTTGAAGGGCGCGCCTTCTTGGATCATGGCATCCACCGTGGGGAGGATGATGCGCTGCATCACCTCCTGCTGCAGGGCCGGCGTCAGCACCGGCGCGGGGGAATAGGCGCCCATGCCGCCGGTATTCGGCCCGGTATCGCCATCGCCGACGCGTTTGTGATCCTGCGCCGAAGCCAGCGCCAGGGCATACTTGCCGTCAACCAGGGCGAAGAAGCTGACTTCCTCGCCTTCCAGGAATTCCTCGATCACCACTTCAGCACCGGGGACGGCGAACAGCGCCGTATTGGCCTCCAGCGCCTCGTCCAGGGTCATCGCCACGGTCACGCCCTTGCCGGCGGCCAGGCCATCGGCCTTCACCACGATGGGCGCGCCCTGCTGGCGGATGAAGGCTTCCGACGACGCTGCATCCTTGAAGCGGCCATAGGCTGCCGTCGGGATGCCGTATTTGGCGCAGATGTCTTTCGTGAAGCCTTTCGAACCTTCCAGCCGGGCCGCGGCGGCGGTCGGGCCGAAACAGGCAAAGCCGTTGGCCTCCAGATGATCGACAAGGCCGATCACCAGCGGCGCTTCCGGGCCGACCACGACGAAATCGATATGCTCGTCGCGGCAGAGCTGCAGCACGGCATCGCGGTTCAGCGGATCGACCGCGGCCAGCTTGGCCACCTGGCCGATTCCGGGGTTGCCCGGCGCGCAGACCAGCTTGTTGACCAGCGGCGAGGCGGAAAGGGCCCAGCACAGGGCATGTTCGCGCCCGCCCGATCCGATGACGAGAAGGTTCATGTCTGTCCCCTGGGATGATTGGGCGACTGGAGGAATGGCGGCAATGTTTGTATCATGGCCGAAGCAGACGCAAGGCTTCCCCGATGAGCGATTTTGAGCAGGATGTGGGCGCGCCCGCGGCCCCCGGAAATGTCCCGGAATATACGGTTACCGAGCTCTCCCTGCGGCTGAAACGCAGCATCGAGGAGGGGTTCGGCTGGGTCCGGGTCCGGGGCGAGATTTCCGGCTTCAAGCGGGCTGCCTCCGGCCATCTCTACTTTTCGCTGAAGGATGCCGATTCGGTCCTCGACGGCGTGTGCTGGAAGGGCAGTGCCGCCCGCCTCGGGGTGAAGCCCGAGGACGGGATGGAGGTGATCTGCTCGGGCAAGCTGACCAGCTATCCCGGCCGCTCCAAGTATCAGATGGTGGTCGAGCGCATGGAGCTGGCCGGTCTGGGCGCGCTGATGGCCCTGCTGGAGCAGCGCAAGCAGAAGCTGGCCGCCGAAGGGCTGTTCGCGCCCGAGCGCAAACGTCCCCTGCCGTATCTGCCGCGTGTGATCGGCGTGGTGACCTCGCCGACCGGCGCCGTGATCCGCGACATCCTGCATCGCCTGGCCGACCGTTTCCCCACCCATGTGCTGGTCTGGCCGGTGCTGGTGCAGGGCGAGGGTGCGGCGGCGCAGGTGGCGAATGCCATCCGCGGTTTCAATGCCCTGCCTGAAGGCGGCGTTGTGCCGCGGCCCGACCTGCTGATCGTGGCGCGCGGCGGCGGCAGTCTGGAAGATCTGATGGCCTTCAACGAGGAGGTCGTGGTGCGCGCCGCCGCCGCCTCGGATATCCCGCTGATCTCGGCCGTGGGCCACGAGACCGACACCACGCTGATCGATTTCGCCTCCGACCGTCGCGCGCCGACGCCCACGGCCGCGGCGGAAATGGCTGTGCCGGTGCGGATGGAACTGGTCTCCACCGTCGCTGGCTATGACGAGCGCATGCGCCGCGGCATGGCGCGTATGGCGCGCGAAAAGCGCCAGCATCTGGATGCGCTGGGTCGCGGTTTGCGCGGCCCGCGCGAGCAGCTCGACATGGCGCGGCAGCGCTTCGACGATCTGTCCGACCGCCTGCGTCATGCGCTGCGCGTCGGCGTGGCGGCGCAGCGGTCACGCATGGAGACCATGATGGCCAAGCTGCGGCCTGCGCTGCTCCGGCGCGAGGCGGCGGATTATCGCCGTCGTCTGGCCGAGGCCGATGCCCGGCTGCTGCGCGCCATTCGCCAGCGTCAGGCCGATGCCCTGCAGCGCCTGACCCAGCCGGCCAAACTGCTGGAAAGCCTGTCCTACAGAAACGTGCTGTCACGCGGCTTTGCCGTCGTCTATGGCGCCGATGGTCGGGCGCTGAAGGATGCCGCCGCCATGGTGTCGGGGGCGGCCGTCACCATCGAGATGCAGGACGGCCGCCGCGATGCGCAGATCGTCGGCGGTGGCGGAACTGCACCCCGGCGCAATCCGGCGCCGGTGACGAAACCAACCAAGCAGGAAAGCCTGTTCTGATGCAGAGCCCGCCTCTACCGCGTGAAACCGAAGCCCGGGTGCATTACCGCGATGGCACCTTCGACATCGTCTTTCCGGGGTCTTATGTCATCTGCGCGGTGACCGGCCAGCGTATTCCGCTGGAGCGTCTGCGCTACTGGAGCGTCGACCGCCAGGAGGCCTATGCCGATGGCGTGGTGGCGACCCGCGGCATGGTGACCGATCCGGTGAAGCGCGCATGATCCGCTGGCTGGCCGCACTGCTTCTGCTGCTGAACGGGCCGGCCATTCTTCATGAAGCATGGGCCAATAGCGCGCCGGCGGGTCTGTCCTGGCAGGGCGATTTCAGCCAGGGCGGCCTAGTGATCGGTACGGCGCAGCCGGGCATCCAGCTCATGCTGGGCGAACGCCCGGTGCCGGTGGCGAAGGACGGCCGCTTTGTCTTCGGCTTCGGGCGCGACGAACCGGCGCAGGCGAACCTGACGATCCGCCACGCCGGCGGGCAGAGTGAGACGGTTTCGCTCGCCATCGCGCCACGGCAATACGACATCCAGCGTATCGACGGCCTGCCGCCGGCGCAGGTGACGCCGCCGCCCGGTTTGCTGGAGCGGATCAAACGCGAGAATGCCAAGATCGCGGCGGCGCGCCAGCGCAATATGCCGGTGCAGGACTTCATGCAGGGCTGGATCTGGCCCGCGCAGGGACCGGTTTCCGGTGTCTACGGCAGTCAGCGCATTCTGAACGGCGAGCCGCGGCAGCCGCATTTCGGCCTCGATATCGCGGCGCCGGCCGGCAGCCCGGTGGTGGCGACGACGGACGGCGAGGTGACGCTGGCCGAGAAGGATATCTATTATACCGGCGGTACCGTGATCATCGATCATGGTATGGGCATCAACGGCGCCTATTCGCATCTGCAGACGGTGACCGTGAAGGTTGGGCAGCGCGTGAAGCAGGGCGAGCAGATCGGCACGGTGGGGGCGACTGGTCGTGCCACCGGCCCGCATCTGGACTGGCGGGTGAACTGGTTCGATGTGCGGATCGATCCGCAGCGGCTGTTGCCGCCGAAACCGTAACGGTCAGCGCTTCCAGCGCTTGTGAACCCAGAACCACTGTTCGGGATGGGCGCGGATCCAGCTTTCGATCCTGCCGTTCAGCAGCAGCATGGCGTTGTAGACATCGCGCTCGCGATTGCCGGTATTCTCCAGCCGCAGCGGCGCTTCCACCGTGACGCGGAACCGGGCGCCATCCAGGCGCTGCACATAAGCCGGCACCACCGGGCAGTCGGCGCGCAGCGCCAACTCGGCAATCGCCGGCGCGGTCATCGCTTCCTCACCGAAAAACGGCACGGGAATGCCGGTGCTGAGCTTCTGGTCGATCAGCATGGCTAGGCTTTCATTCTGCTTCAGCGCCTTCAGCAGTTCGCGCGCGGCCTGCATGCCCTTGGGCACCAGGCGGCCGCCCACGGCCTGGCGCTGTTTCTGCAGCAATTCTTCGGTCAGCGGATTGTTGGCGGCGCGGTAAACTTGCACCAGCGGCAGGCCGTAATGGGTCGCGGCCAGCCCCAGCAGTTCCCAGTTGCCGTAATGCGCCGAGAACAGGATCGTCGGCTTGCCGGTCTGGCGGATGGCATCGATATGTTCCAGGCCGATGATCTCAACCCGGCCGGTCCGGGCTGCGATTTCAGCACCGATATCGTCCAGATGGGCATATTCGGCCATCACGCGGCCGAGATTGTCCCACATGCCGCGAAGAATCTCCTGGTGCTGCTCCGGCGAAAGGTCGGGCATGGCGCGTTGCAGGTTGCCCAGCGCGTGTTTGCGTATGCCGAAGCGGGGACCCAGCTTGCGGCCGATCCAGCCGCCGAAGGCCGATGCGGCATCGAGCGGCAGCGCACCGAAGATCGCGAGTGCCGTACGGGCGCCCCAGTAGGCGACATATTCATGCGGCTCGGCGCGATCAAACACGGCTGAGCTTGTCCGTCAGGAAGGCGTCAATCCGTTCGGGTGCCGAGAAGGTCAGGTTGACGCGCAGCACATCCACCATGGCCCGCGCGGCAGGCGGCAGGCGCACCTGGTCCTTGGCCGTCGTCACCGGAATGGCGTTCAGGCGATGCGCGGCTTCCACCAGTCGCATGATGGTATCTTCAGTGTAGGGGGCGTGATCGGGGAAGGTTTCCATCCGGACGATTGTGGCGCCCAGCTGTTGCAGGGATGTGAAAAACTTTTCCGGCCGGGCGATGCCGGCAAAGGCCAGCACCCGGCGCTCGCGCAGACGCACGGCATCGGCCGGATTGGCATCCAGCGTGGCGGTAAAAACCGGGCGGGACCCGAAACCGGGTAACGGCACCGTCGGCTTGCCGATCAGCACCACCGCATCACTGCGCGCAATGCCGACCTCGGCAGGTTCGCGCAGGGGGCCGGCCGGCAGCAGCTGGCCATTGCCCAGTCCATACCCGCCATCGATCACCAGCAGGCTCAGCCGGCGTCCCAGCGCATAGGTCTGATGGGCATCGTCGGCCAGAATGCAGCTGGCACCGGCGGCCACGGCGGCACGGGCGGCAGCGGGGCGATCACGGCCAATCCAGGTGGGGGCGGCCACGGCCAGCAGCAGAGGTTCGTCGCCCACTTCCGCGGCCGTATGGCGGGCCAGATCGACCTGCAGGGGTCCGGTCAGGGTGCCGCCATAGCCACGGCTGATGATATGAGGCTGCTGGCCCAGGGCTTTCAGGCGGGCAGCCAGAGCGATTGTGGTGGGGGTCTTGCCGGCCCCGCCGGCGACGAGGTTGCCGATGGAAATGACCGGGCGTGCAGTCTCCTGCACGCCGGCGATGCGCTGGTGCAAACGGTTGCCAGCACCGTAGAGGGCCGAGATCGGACGCAGCAGGGTCGGCCAGCGCGAGCTGGTGCCGGATTGCCAGAAGCCCGGTGTGCGCCTAGCCATTGGGATCGGGTGCCGGCGCAGCCGGTTCGATCGGGACATGGCCGCAATAGCGGTCGGCCTCGGCGCACAGCGCGTTCAATGCCGCCTCGAGCCGCAAGGCGGCCTGCTCCAGTGTTTCCGTCTCGTCGCTATGCACGTCGATGGGTTCGCCCCAGAGGTAGATGCCGCGGTTGAACGGCCATGGCAGGATGAAGCGGTCCCAGGAGTTTATCACGCGCCGGCGAACAACGGCATAGGTCACCGGCAGGATCGGTGCCTTGGCCAGACGGGCGGCGGCCACGACTCCGGCGCCAGCGCGCATGCGCGGACCGCGCGGGCCGTCAGGTGTAAAGCCGGCATACTCGTTCAGCTTCAGCTGGCGCACCATGATGCGCAGGGCGGCGCGCCCGCCCTTGTCCTTGCCGCCCTCCTTGGCGCTTGAGCCACGCACGGTGCCGATGCCGAACGGATCCATGGCGCGTGCGATCAGTTCGCCATCGCGATGCTGGGAGGTCAGCATGTGCATGATGCGATCGCGACGCCAGACCGGCGGAATCATCAGCAGCCGGCCATGCCAGAAAGCGAGAACAAAGGGCTTGTTCTGGGTCCAGTAACCGGCCGGATGGTCAGTGCCGCGGGTCTCCCAGCGCGTGGTCCGGTGCACCAGGCGGACATAGAAGGCGATGGCATCGGCGGCAAGTCGCACAGCCGGCTTGCTTCGCTGAATGCGCTTCCACAACCCGGCCATAGTCAGGCGGTCGCCTCGACAGCGAACTGCGTCGCATAGAGGCGGGCATAGATGCCGTTGCGCGCCAGCAGTTCGGTATGGCTGCCCTGTTCGATCAGGCGGCCATGATCCAGCACGAAGATGACGTCGGCGTCGATCACCGTCGACAGGCGATGGGCGATCACCAGGGTGGTCCGGCCCCGCATCAGTTCGCTCAGGGCCGTCTGGATCAGGCGTTCGGATTCGGTGTCCAGCGCGCTGGTGGCTTCGTCCAGCAGCAGGATCGGGGCGTCGCGCAGCATGGCGCGGGCAATGGCGACGCGCTGGCGCTGGCCGCCCGAGAGTTTCACGCCGTTCTCGCCGACGATGGTGTCGTAGCCCTGCGGCAGGCTCGTGATGAAGTCATGGGCGGCGGCATGGCGGGCGGCAGTCTCGATATCCGCCTGGCTGGCATCGGGCCGGCCATAGGCGATATTGGCGCGGATGCTGTCGTCGAACAGGGTCAATTCCTGGCTGACGAGGGCGATATTGCGGCGAAGCGATGCAACCGTTACATCGCGCACATCCTGACCGTCGATCAGCACACGGCCTTCGGTGGCGTCATAGAAGCGCGGCACCAGATTGAGCAGCGTGGATTTGCCGGCGCCGGATGCGCCGACAAGGGCGGCTTTCCGGCCCGGCGGCACCAGCAGCGAAATCGACTGCAGGGCCGCCTTGTCCTCGGCATAGCGGAAGCTGACATTGTCCAGGCGGATTTCACCGGCCGGGACCTGCAGCGCCTTGGCATCAGGGCGCTCGGCGATCTTCGGCTGGATGTCCAGAATACCGAAGATGCGTTCGGCGGCGGCCAAGCCTTCCTGCATGGAGGTCTGCATCGTGGCCAGCGACTTCAGCGGCTGATAGGCGGTCAGGGCGGCATAGATGAAAGCGGTGAGCGTGCCGAGCGTCAGGGTTTCGCTGTTGCCCCCGATATAAATCACCACGGCAACCGCGATGCCGCCCAGTGCCTCGGTGGTGGGACTGGCGGCGGCGCGGGCCCGCACCACCTTCATGAAATGGCTGAGGCGGGTATCGACCGAGGCGCGGGCCCGCTCGATCTCGCGCTGCTCCATGCCATAGGCCTTGACCATCCGTGCGCCCTCGAAGGTCTCGCTAAGGATCGAGGTCAGTTTGCCGGTTTCCTGCTGGCCGCGCGCCGAATTCTTGCGTGCCTTCTTGCCCAGACGCCGCGTGGACAGGCCGACAAAGGGGAAGATGACGCAGACGATCAGCGCAAACTGCCAGTTCATGCTGAACATGACGCCGGTGAGGAAGATCAGGCTGAGTGCATCCTTGACCATACCGGTCATGGCTTTGGTGACGGCTTCGCGCAGCAGGCCGGCATCGTAGAGGAAGCTGGCGATCAGCTTGCCGGAATGCATCTCGTGCAGCCAGGCGAGATCGGCGCGGATGAAATGGCTGTAGAGCCGAATCTGTGTATCGGCGATGACCCGCTCGCCGAAGCTGGTCATCAGCGTGCCTTCGAAATAACTCGCCACGCCCTTGACCACCACCACGACGATCACGGCCAGCGGGACCATCGTGGTCCAGTAGGGATCGCGCTGGGTGAAGACCTGGTCGATGGCCGGTTTGAGCAGCCAGGCCGTGGCGGCGGTCATGGCCGCCACCACAATCATGCTCAACAGCGCCAGCGCCAGCGAACCCATATGCGGACGCACCTGCTCGACGAACAGTCGCCGCAGCAGACTGCTGCTGCTGGCTGCGGCCGCCGGGCGGCTGTCGGAGGAGGTGGGCGAGGTCACCGGAAATCCGTCCCAATCAATGAGTTACGCTGGCTGCTATAGCATGCAGCCGGGTTCCCGGCCACCCTGACTCGGAGACGGGACCGGAAAACGGGTTCGGTGCGGCAGGCGCGCGGCGCGGCCCTTACAGGCGCTGCCTGGCCGCCGCCGCCACGGCTTCCGCCGTGATGCCGAAATGCTTGTAGAGCTGGTCGATCGGGCCCGAGGCACCGAAGCTGCTCATGCCGACGAAACCGCCCTTGATGCCGAGATACTTGTCCCAGCCCTGACGCACACCGGCTTCGACGGCGACGCGCACGGTATTGGGGCCCAGCACCTGCTCCTGGTACGTGACATCCTGAGCGTCGAACAGCTCGAAGCTGGGCATCGAGACCACGCGGGTCGGGATGCCGTCCTTCTGCAGCAGATCGCGGGCGGTCATTGCGATAGCGACTTCCGAGCCGGTGGCCAGCAAGGTCACCTTGGCCGCGCCATCGGCGGCAGCCAGTTCGTAGCCGCCCCTGGCGACCAGATTGTCGGCCGTATGAGTGTTGCGCACGGTGGGCAGATCCTGGCGGGTGAGCGCCAGCACGGCCGGACGATCCTTGCTCTGCAGGGCAACCTGCCAGGCTTCGGCGGTTTCCACCGCATCGGCCGGACGCAGCACCAGCAGATTCGGCATGGCGCGCAGCGAGGCGATATGTTCCACCGGCTGGTGCGTCGGGCCGTCTTCGCCCAGGCCGATCGAGTCATGGGTCATCACGTAGACGACGCGCTGGTGCATCAGGGCCGAGAGGCGGATCGAGGGGCGGCAATAGTCGGTGAAGACCAGGAAGGTGCCACCATACGGGATGAAGCCGCCATGCAGGGCGATGCCATTCATCGCCGCCGCCATGCCATGCTCGCGCACGCCGTAATAGATGTAGCGACCGCTGAAGTCGTCGGGCTTGATAGGGGCCAGGCTTGCGGTCTTGGTGTTGTTCGAGCCGGTGAGATCGGCCGAACCGCCAAGCGTTTCCGGCACCACCGGATTGATCACTTCCAGCGCCATCTGCGAGGATTTGCGCGTCGCCCATTTCGGCTTCTCGGCGCTCAGCTTGGCCTTGTAGTCGATGATGGTCTGGTTGAACGTGGCGGGCAGGTCGCCCTTGAAGCGGCGCTCCCATTCGGCGCGCTGTTCGGCCGGCAGGGCGGCGAACTGCTTGCTCCAGGCGGCGAATTTCGCGGCTCCGGCGGCGCCGACACTGCGCCAGGCCTTCAGGATCGCCTCGGGAATCTCAAACGGCGCATGGGGCCAGCCCAGCTTCTCGCGGGCACCCTTGATCTCGTCGCCACCTAGGGGCGAACCGTGGGTCGCCGCCGTGCCGGCCTTGGTCGGCGCGCCGTAACCGATCACGGTGCGGCAGGCGATCATGCTCGGCTTGTCGCTGTTCTGGGCGGCGGCAATCGCTGCGGCGACGGCATCGGCGTCATGGCCATCGACGGCGATGGTGTTCCAGCCGCTGGCCTGGAAGCGCTTGATCTGGTCGTCGGAGACCGAGAGGCTGGTCGGGCCGTCGATGGAAATCTGGTTGTCGTCCCACAGTACGATCAGCTTGTTCAGCTTCAGATGGCCGGCCAGCGAAATGGCCTCGTGGCTGATGCCTTCCATCAGGCAGCCGTCGCCGGCGATCACATAGGTATAGTGATTGCTCAATGTGTCGCTGAACTGAGCTGCAAGCGCGCGTTCGGCCAGCGCCATGCCCACGGCAGTCGCGATGCCCTGGCCCAGCGGGCCGGTGGTGGTCTCGATGCCGGCGGCATGGCCGAATTCCGGATGGCCGGCGGTACGTGCGCCGATCTGACGGAAGTTCTTCAGCTCGTCCAGCGTCATGTCGGCATAGCCGGTCAGATGCAGCAGCGAATAGATCAGCATCGAACCATGGCCGGCCGACAGCACGAAGCGGTCGCGATCGGCCCAGGTCGGATTCTGCGGGTCGAATTTCAGGAAACGGCTGAACAGAACGGTCGCGACATCGGCCATGCCCATCGGCATGCCCGGATGGCCCGAATTGGCCTTTTGCACGGCATCCATCGACAGGGCGCGGATGGCATTGGCCATGTCGGCATGGCTGGCGGAAGCCGTGTGACGGGGGAAGGCGGTGGCGGCCTGCAGCATGTCGTCAAAATCCCGCATTGGAAGCAGCAAAATCGGGCGCGACCATGCCGGGCAAAGCCGCCCCCGTCAACCCATGCTCGCCCGGGGCGGAAAGCTGCTGGAATCGTGCTGAAATTCCCCGTTGGCCGGCGTTTTCCGGAGACGATTCTCCGGCGGGGTCTGCGGCCTCGCCGGAGTCGCTGCCGATCAGCCCCGCAGCTTGAAGAAACCGACCAGCTGGGCCAGTTCGGCGGCCTGGTTGGCCAGCGCCTGGGCCGAGGCCGAGGTTTCTTCGACCAAGGCACCGTTGCGCTGGGTCATTTCATCCATATTGCCCACCGCGGTGTTGACCTGATCCAGGCCGGTGGCCTGTTCGCGGCTGGCGGCGGCGATCTCGGCCACGATGTCCGATACCTTCTTGATGGCCGCAACGATTTCGGTCAGCGATGCGCCGGTCTGGTTCACCAGGGTCGCGCCGGTCTTCACCTGGGCATTCGATTCCGCGATCAATGCCTTGATGTCTTTCGACGCATTGGCCGAGCGTTGCGCCAGCGCACGCACTTCCTGCGCCACCACGGCAAAGCCCTTGCCGGCCTCGCCCGCACGCGCCGCTTCCACCGAAGCATTCAGCGCCAGCAGGTTGGTCTGGAAGGCGATCTCGTCGATCAGGCCGACAATGTCGCTGATCTTCTGCGCGCTGCTCTCAATCTGCGTCACGGCAGTGACGGCATTGGCCACCACGCTGCCGCCCTTTTCGGCGGTATCGCGCGCTGCTGTCGCCAGCTGGTTGGCGGCCTGAGCGTTGTCGGCATTCTGCTTCACCGTCGCGGTGATCTCGTGCATGGAGGCCGCCGTTTCTTCGATGCTGGCGGCCTGGCTTTCCGTACGGCTGGCCAGATCCTGGCTGCCGGTCGAGATTTCGGCTGCCGCTGCATTCACCGCTTCGGCATTCTCCGCCAGACGGCCGGCGAAATCGCGCAGGCGCTCGCCCATGCCGTTGACGCCGGTCTTGATCTGGCCGAACACGCCCTCGTAATTGCCCTGCACGGACTTGGTCAGGTCACCGCCGGCCATGGCGCCCATGGTGCCGGCCAATTCGCCGGTCATGGTCTGCAGGGTTGCGGCGAGCCTGTTCAGTTCCTGGCTGGTGCTCAGGAAAAAGCCGTCCTTGCCGGTTTCGTCGATGCGGCCACTAAGGTCGCCCTGGCCTACCTTGTTGACCAGCGCAGCGATCTCGTCGCCGGCCGCTTTCTCGCGGGCTTCGCGCTGGATGCGGCGCTGCTCGGACTCCTCGCGTTGCTGCGTAATGTCGGTTTCGGCCTGTTCGCGCGCGATCATGCTGTCCTTGAAGACCTGCACGGCCTTTGCCATCTGGCCTACTTCGGCACCGCGATCGACATAGGGAATCTCGGTCTGCAGATTGCCGCTGGCCAGGTCCTGCATGGCGCCGGTCATGCGCACGATCGGACCGCTGACGCGCCACTGCACGATCAGGAAGCCGAACACGGTGACCGCAATGGCTGCTGCGAGCAGCAGGCCGTTCAGGATCAGGCTCTGTTGCGTATCGGCCATCTGGGTATTCGCGCGCTTGATCAGCTCGTTCAGAGCCGTGTTGGCGATGGCGTTGAGCATATTGAGGCTTTCCGTCACCGTCGGCTGGTACTTCGCCTGCTCAACCGGTGAGGGCTGGCCGGCCGTGAACGCCTTGACGATGACTTCGCGCTCGCTGGCGATCTGGCCGGAGAAGAAGGTCTTTGCAGTATTTACCACCTCGCGCAGGCTGGCCGGCGTGTCACTGCGGGCGGCAATCGCGCTGACAACGCCCCAGGCGGTTGCGACGCGGCCGGCATCATCGGCATGAGCCGAGACATCGGTGATGGTCCAGGTTTGGCCGCCAGACATTGTCGTCAGGATGCGCAGCACCAGCGAACCCGCGTAGTTTCGGATCGTCCAGGCATTCTGCTTGGCGCTCAGCAGTTGATCGACCGTCGGATCAACCAGCTGCAGCGAGGATTCCAGAAATTCCGAAGCGGCTTCGACAGCATCGAGAAACGCCTGCGTGACACGCGTCCATTCCTGCGCAGCCTGCGGGTTGCGCTGGGCTCGCGGCTGGTTGATCGCGGCCATCATATTCGCCCGCAGGGCTTCCACGGCGTCATGCGTGGTTTTCAGTCTTGTCTGGATGGGGGCGGCGCCGGCCTGTGCGGGAAGCGCCGAGAGCATGGCATAGCCGGTGTTGTAGGCATTCCGCGCACCATCCCGGTAGGTGGTGATGTTGTCGACGGTCTCCTTCGGTGCCGGCGCTTCGGCGCGGTAGGAGATCAGGATGTTGCCGCGCTCAAGACGATGCTGCTGCAGGCTGGTGAAGAGCGCCTGGCTGATCGGCGCCAGTGTCGCCACCCGTTGCGCCGCGCGATTGCGGTCCAGCGCTGTGGATACGGCATTGATGCTGACGCCAATCAGCATCAAGCCGAGAACGCCGATGACAAGGCCCAGGGTGGTTCGGATCGATAAGGTCGGCATCAGGACGGTTCCCCTCAGGTGCGCCGCTGGGGCGCGGCGGCAATATCAGTGGGGAGACCCTAGCCGGTCTTTATGCGGTGTGCCGCTCCAAGAGGGCAGCGTTATCAATATTTAATCCCCGAATATGGAGATATTTGCGCATGCAACTATGGCGCCACCGGCCCCTGAGCCTGTTGGGCCGCGATTTGCTGCATCTGTGCGGCCGTGGCGGTATTGACCAGGCGGTCGAGGTCTAGGATGGAAACCATGCGGTCCTCGCGCGCCACCAGGGCACTGAGGAATTTGTAGTCGGCCTCCATCCCGGTCTCCGGCACCGTCTGCAGGTCGCGTTCGTTAATCGACAGGATGTCGGAAACGGAATCGACCAGCAGGCCGAAGGTACCGGTTGCGGCCACCACGACGATGACCACATGCATGCTGGTCGGCGTGGTGCGGCCGCCGCCAAAGCGGACGCGCAGGTCGTAGATCGGCACCACCGCGCCCCGCAGGTTGATGATGCCGCGCACGAAGTCTGGGGTATTGGGCAGATTGGTCACTTCGGTCCAGGCGCGGATTTCACGCACACTCAGGATGTCGATGCCGTAGTTCTGCGCGTCGATGGCGAAGGTGAGATACTCGTTGCTGCCCGAGTGTTCGGGGCCGCTGGTCGTGCCGCGCCCCTGAGTAGCGGTTGGCAGCTGCGCCATGGCGCCCTCCTGGATTGTCTTTTGCCCTGATACGGGCGTTTTTTAGCATAGATTCCTCTTGTATCGCGGTGATTAATTCATTGTTGTAGGACGGTCCGTCTAAAGATTTCAGGGAGGAAGGGCCAGTCATGCAACTGCCCGTCAATACATTCAAACGCGCCCTCAAAGAGCGCCGTCCCCAGATCGGCCTGTGGTGTTCGCTATGTAGCAATATCGTGGCTGAAATCCTTGCCACAGCCGGGTTCGACTGGGTGGTGCTGGATACCGAGCATTCGCCCAACGAGCTGCCGATGGTGCTGCAGCAGCTGCAGGCCATGCAGATCGACGCCAATACGGCCAGTCCGGTGGTGCGCCCGCCATGGAACGACACGGTGATGATCAAGCGCTTCCTGGATATCGGCTCGCCGAACCTGCTGCTGCCTTTTGTGCAGAATGTGGACGAGGCGAAAAAGGCGATCGCCGCCACCCGCTATCCGCCCAAGGGCGTGCGCGGCGTGTCGGGCAACCAGCGTGCCAACCGCTATGGCCTCGTGACCGACTATCATGCCAAGGCGGAAACCGAGCTGGGCGTCATCCTGCAGGTGGAGACCCAGGAAGCCGTCGGCCGGATTCCTGAAATCGCTGCGGTCGAAGGCGTGGACGGCATCTTCATCGGCCCGGCCGACCTGTCGGCCAGCCTGGGTCATCTGGGCAACGCCGCGCATCCGGAAGCGCAGGCCGAGATCATGCGGGCGCTGAAGCTGTGCAAGGAAGCCAACATGCCCGCCGGCATTCTGGCGCCCAACGAGGATGACGCGAAACGCTACCTCGATGCCGGCTTCACCTTCGTCGCCGTTGGCGTCGATCAGGGCCTGCTGACCAAGGCGACACGCGATCTAGCCAAGCGTTTCCGCGGCCATATCGGGCGCGCCTGAGCCTTACGTCTTGCGGCGAACCCAGAAGCGATAGCAATTGGCGAAAAGATCGGGATTCTCCGTCTCGATCTTTTCCCAGTTCGCCAGACTAGTGGCGGTGGGGTCGTCGGGGAACCGCGCGCGATAGCCGGTGAGCGGCTTGGGCGAATTGAACTCGAAGCCGAGAAATTCGAGGCCGGCGTCGTCGATCAGCATGCCCAGCTGCGGCAGGGTATAGCGATGCTCCTGCCGGTGGAAGATCAGGTCGCGCAGGTCGCTCAGCGTATAATAGGCGCTGGAAACGCCCAGCCGCCGCGACAGCTTGGGATGCAGCTGCGGCAGATCGGTGCGGAAGCGGCGGATATCGTCTGGCGTATCGCGATAGCCCCGTTCGGCCACCAGGGCGCGCGCCGTGACCACATCGCGGCGGCCAAGTTCGCTGTACAGGCCGAGCATCATATGGCCGCCGGGCTTGAGCAGCATGACCAGTTGCGCCAGGCCAGCGGCCGGATCGCGCAGATGGTGCAGCACGCCAAAGCTTTCGATCACGTCGAAGCGGCGTTCGATGCTGCCCAGTCGCAGGATATCGGCCTGGGCGAATTCGACATTGCCGATCTTCAGTTCGTCGGCCTTGCGTTTGGCATAGGCCAGGCTGGCACGGCTCAGGTCGATCGCCAGCACCTTGGCATTGAGATAGCTGGTCGCCGCAAGGATCGCATGCAGGCCGGTCCCGCAGCCCGCCACCAAAATATCCGGGCTGGCACCGGTCCCGCTGGGAATAGTCTGGAAGGGCAGGGCTGAACGCAGGCGCAGCGAAACGTTGACGCCGCTGCCAAGCACCGGCTGGTGCCAGCGCGGAAACGGACTTTCCTCGTACATTTCCTGCACGGCGCGGCTGGTCGCATCCTCGATTGGCATCAGGGCCGGCAGATCGGCGGCAAGGCGGCGCTCCAGCAGAGGCTCGTCCAGCTGACGTCGTTTCAGTGTGGCGAACTCCGCCGGCCATTCAGCAGCTGCCAGGCGCGCGGCATCGCTGCGCCGGTAAAGCGGCTCGTATAAGGCGTAGACCCCGAAAGCGACGGCTGCCTCGGCAGGGTCGGCGGCGGCGAGATGCCGGTCGAGCTTGTCCAGGCGGCTGCGCTCGCTGTCATGCACGGGGTCGAGATATTCGGCCTGGAAGGCCCGTGTGGCCATCAGTCCGATCAGCCGGGCGTAACGCGGCAGGATCGCCGGCTGTTCCAGCGCAAGGCTGAGCAGGCCGCGCCGCAACGCGATCAGCCTCTGCTCGATGCGGGGATCCGTCACCAGCCCATGCTCCAGCCATTCTGCCAGGCCTGGCGTCTGCAAGGGATCGGGACAGTGCGGCACCGCCAGCACAGCGGCCACCTTGATGGCGGGAAGGCTGTCGATGCTTTGCAGTCCCAGGAAGGTGGGGTCGAGGCAGATCGCGCTTTCGATCACCGGGGCCAGGTCGCGCGGCTCCACACCCGGCGTGCCGAGCAGCGGCAACGCGGCGGCCACCATCGCCGGATCGGGTTTTTTCATGCGCACATCGCGCAGGGCCCGGGCGAAACCGATCTTGTAGCGGGTGTTATCGGGCGCAAACTGGTAGGCACGGCCGAAGTAACCCAGGGCCTGCTTGGCATCGCCCTTGGCCATGAGCACATAGCCCAGCATGTAATTGGTTTCGGCATGCTTGGTTGTCTGGCTCAGGGCGCTGAACATCACGCCGACGGCGGTTTCCACCTCGCCATCGGCCAGAAAGGCATGGGCGAGACCGATATAGGCGTCGTTCATATTGGGATTCAGCACCATGGCGGCGCCGAAACTTTCCTTGGCGCCGGCGCGGTCGCCGGATGCCAGCAGGATATGACCCAGCGTCAGGTGATAGCTCTCGAAATGGAAGTCGATGGCGATCGCGCGTTCGACCAGCTGGCGGGCGGTGGCCAGATCGCCGCGCTGCAGGGCGATATAGCCCTGCAGGTGTATGGCATCAGCGAAGTCGGGTTCCTGAACCAGCAGGCTGTTCAGGAAGTCCTCAGCCTGCTGGTACAGCCCCGCATCGATAGCCCGCATGGCCGCGCGCAGGATTGGCAGCAGATGGGCTTTTTCAGCAATGACGGTGGGATCGGGAAGCGACATTTCGCTTTGCAGCAGGATGCGGAAGATGATTACTCTATTACTAAGGGGAACGCCCGTTTGGAGCAAACATAATGAAAACAACGCCTGTGGTTTCGGCCGACCTTGGCAAGTCGGTGTTCGCGGTGCCGCCATTGGCCCGTTATTCCGATCTGACGCTGAATGAAGACGCGAATCGGCAGCTGATCGCCCATATGGAGGTTGGCGGCATCCGCAGCCTGATGTATGGCGGCAATGCCAATGTCTACAATCTGCCGGTCAGCGAATATGCCGAGGTGCTGGAATTCCTGATCGATGCCGTGGGCGCCGATACCTGGCTGATTCCCTCTTTCGGGCCCGATTACGGCAAGCTGATCGACCAGGCGAAAATCCTGCGCGGATCCAAGGTGCCGACCGCCATGGCCCTGCCGATGACCTTTCCGGCCACATCGGATGGGATCGAGATCGGCCTGCGCCGTGCCGCCGTCACCATGGGCAAGCCGGTCATCCTTTATATCAAGTCGGATAACTACATCGCGCCGGAAGCCGCCGGTCGGCTGGTGAAAGAAGGGCTGGTCTGTGCGGTCAAGTACGGCACCGTGCGCGCCGATCCGCTGCAGGACGATTATCTGAAGCGCCTGCTCGACCATGTTGACCCCAAGCTGGTGATCAGCGGCATCGGCGAACGTCCGGCAATCCAGCATCTGCGCCATTTTGGCCTGGGCGGCTTCACGTCGGGTTCGGTCTGTATCGCGCCGCGGGGTTCGATGGCGATCCTGTCGGCGATCCAGCGCGGGGACTGGGCGCAGGCCGAACATCTGCGCGAAGCCTTCATGCCGGTGGAAGACCTGCGCGACGGCATCAGTCCGATCCGCACCCTGCACGATGCGGTCACGCTGGCCGGCATTGCCGATATGGGGCCGATGCTGCCGTTGCTCACCGGCCTGAACCCTGCGGAGCGCGCGCGGGTTCAGCCCGCGGCCCAGGCCTTGCGGGCCTGGGATGCAACGCTGGAGACCTCGGCGAGGGCTGCGGAGTAGCCATAAAAAAAGCCCCGGAGAAATCCGGGGCTTTTTCAGCAATGCTGCGGCTCAGGTGGCCGGTTTTGCAGCCTCGGCCTTCTTCTTCTCTTCCTCGACCAGTTCCTTCTTCGACAGTTTGCCGATCAGGGTCTTGGGCAGGGCCTCGCGGATTTCCATGCCGACGGGCATTTCGTGCTTGCCCAGCTTGTCTTTCAGGAAATCCTTCAGCTGCTCGAAGGTGAATGGCTGGGCATCGGGCTTCAGCTTGATGAAGGCCTTGGCCGACTGGCCGCGATACTGGTCCGGCACGCCGATCACGGTGCATTCCTCCACGCTCGGATGCTCGTAGATGGCTTCCTCGATATTGCGCGGATAGACGTTGAAACCGCCCGACAGGATCATGTCCTTCTTGCGGTCGACAATGAAGATATAGCCTTCCTCGTCCTGATAGCCGACGTCGCCGGTATGGAAACGGCCGCCGGCGAAGGCTTCCGCCGTGGCTTCAGGCTTGTTCCAGTAACCCTTCATCACATTCGGGCCGGTGATACAGATTTCGCCGGTTTCGTTGACGCCCTTGACCTTCAGCGGATCGTCGACGTCGACGATCTCGATGGTGATGCCGGGCAGCGGCAGGCCGCAGGAACCGCGCTTGCGCTTGCCGTAAACGGTCTGGGTACCGGCCGGCGAGGTCTCGGTCATGCCCCAGCCCTCGATCATCTTGTGGCCGGTGATCTGCTCGAACTTGTCCTGCACTTCCACCGGCAGCGGCGCGCCGCCCGAGGCGCAGAATTTGACCGTCGAGAGATCGTAATCCTTGATATTGGGCAGGTTGACGATGGCGGCATACATGGTCGGCACGCCCGGGAAGATCGTGATCTTCTTCTTGTGCAGATCCTCGACCACCGCCTTCAGCTCGAAACGCGGATGCAGGATGAATTCCGCGCCGATGGTCAGCATGCGCAGCAGCACCGCGCTCAGGCCGTAGATATGGAACATCGGCAGGACCATCAGCACACGCTCCTTGCCGTCATCAAGCGTCATGCCCTCCGCGGTCCAGCTTCCGTACATATGGACGGTGGAGGTGATGTTGCCGTGGGTCAGCATGGCGCCTTTGGGCTGGCCGGTGGTGCCGCCGGTATACTGCAGGATCGCCACTTCCTCGGCCGGATCCTTCACCGGATGCGGCGTGTAGCGGCCATCGTTGGCGACCAGATCGGCGAAGCGGACATGCTTGTCGTCCTTCGGGATCTGGGCGATCTCCTTGCCCTTGGCCAGCGGGAACAGGAAATTCTTGGGGAAGGGCAGCACGTCGGGCAGGCGGCCGACCACAACCTTCTTCAGGCGCGTGGTGCCGACCATCTTGCCGATATTGGTGTAGAGCGCCTTCAGGTCCAGCGTGACCATGATGTCGGTCTGGCTGTCTTCGATCTTGTAGCGCAGCTCACGCTCGGCATCGAGCGGGCTGTAGTTCACCACGCGGCCGCCAGCCTTGAGGATGGCGAAGAAGCAGATCACGTAATGTGGCGTGTTGGGCAGGAACAGGCCCACATGCACGCCCGGGCCGACGCCCAGCTGCTGGAAGCCCTTGGCGGCGCGGTCGACCAGGTCGGACACGGCGGCATAGGTGTAGGACTTGCCCATGAAATCGAGGAAGGGCTGCGGCGCGAAGCGCGCCACGGCGTCATCCAGCAGGGTCCAGATCGGGCGGGCCTGGAAATTCTGCGTCCAGGTGACGCCGGCCGGATAGGATTTTTCCCAGAACGGTGCGTTCATTGCTTTCTTTCTCCCCCTAGACATTGGGCCGGCCGCGTTTGAGGACCGGAAACTTGTGCCATTGTAGGAAGCGGGCGGGGCCAACGCAACGTGGCGCAACGTCAGGCCAATCTGCCTCATCCGGCCAAGGGTTTGCACCGGAGGCAGGGTTGCGCTGCATCGCGGCGGCTGGCACACTCGGCGGCGGATTTTCACCCTTCCCCAAGAGGCCAGTATGGGCGGCGCCGGCGCCAAGGATATGCGGGCGGAGCGCGATCGTTTCGTTGCTTTCGCCTTTTCCGCGGCCGACCTCATGCTGGAAGTGGGTGCGGAAGGCGAGATTACCTTTGCCTCAGGCGCGGCGCGGCTGATTGCCGGCTGCGAGGCCGAGGGCCTGATCGGCCGGAATTTCGCCAATATGGTCGCCGAGGCCGACCGGCATTTCATCATGAACCTGCTGGGCAGCCTGGCGGTCGGCGGCCGGATCGATCCGGTCACGGTACAGCTGCTACGCATCGACGGGGCGGTTGGTCCGATCTGCGTGCTGGGCGGCTGCTGCCTGCCGCGCCTGGAGGGGCGGTACTATCTCACGCTGTCCAATGCCCGCCTGCCGCTGGCCGAAACCGCGCTGGAAAACAAGCGCGACTACCAAGCCAGCCTGCTGGATGCCGAGGCCTTCGAGGCCCGCGCCGGTGACCGGCTGAAGCTGGCGCGCGAGCTGGGTTCGGAGGTCAAGCTCACCCTGATCGAAATCGTCGGCCTGCGCGAACTGGCTGAGAGCCTGGGCGATGACAGCCAGACTCTGATCGAGGATGTCGGCGCGCTGATCCGCGCCAAATCGATGGGCGGCGACACGGCCGGCCGGATCGACGACGAGAAATACGGCATCCTGCATGCCGCCAGCCTGGACCAAGATGCGGTTGCCGAACAGGTGCGCAGTCTGGTGAAGCAGAGCGCCGGAGCGGCCGTTGCCGTCGACAGGCTGGGCATCCATGGCGCCACCCTCGACCTGCATGCCAAGGGCATGAGCGACGACGATGCCGCCAGCGCCATGGCCTTTGCGGTCGAGCGCTTTGCCAGCGACGGAGCCTCGGGTTTCACGCTGCAATCCACCGAGGACAGCCTGAAGGCGCTGCTGCAGCGCACGGTGGCGCGCGTGCAGGCTCTGCGTTCCGCCGTTTCGGGCCGGCAGTTCCAGCTGGTGTTCCAGCCGATCGTAAGGCTGAACACCCGGACGCTGCATCATTACGAGGCGCTATCGCGGTTTGAAGACGGCGGTTCGCCATTCGAGACCATCCGGCTGGCCGAAGGCGTGCACATGATTGGCGAATTCGACCTCGCCGTCGTACAGCGCGTGTTCACCATGCTGGGCGACCGCCGGCGTCAGGGCGACACGCTGGATATCGCGGTCAACCTCTCCGGCCACAGCTTGGAAAGCGCAGTCTTCATGGCGGCTTTGCGCGAAATCACAGCGGCCGATCCGAGCCTGCGGCGGCAATTGATCTTCGAGATCACGGAATCGACCCAGATCACCAATCTGGTGCATGCCGCCAATGCGGTGCGGCAGCTGCGCGAGGATGGGCATTTCGTCTGTCTCGACGATTTTGGCGCCGGGGCGGCGTCTTTCCCGTATCTGCAGGCGCTGGAGATCGATTACGTCAAGATCGACGGTGCCTATGTTAAGGCGCTGCAGACGCAAGGGTCGCCGCGCGACCAGGCCATCCTCAAGGGCATGGTCTGGCTCTGCAAAGAACTGAAGATCGGCACGGTCGCCGAGATGGTGGAGACCGAGGACCAGGCGCGCCTGCTGCTCGATTTCGGCATCGACTATGGCCAGGGTTTCCTGTTCGGCCGGCCGGAAGCCGAACCGAAGCTGGAGCCGCTGCGTCTCGACGACCTGCCGGGCGAGCACAGCAATCCGACGGACTTCCGCTTCAAGCGCGGTTAACGGCCTTCTTTTTAGGCGCGCAGTTCCACCCGCCCGTGATCCAGCACCACCACGTCGCGCTCGGCCACCCGGGCACGGAAGGACACGATGTCGCCGTCACGCCAGATTTCCGTGTGAATGGTTTCGCCCGGGAAAACCGGCGCGGTGAAGCGCGCGTTGATGTCGGCGATGCGCGACGGGTCATGGTCGCAGGCCGCCTTCACCACAGCACGCACGGCGATGCCATAGGTGCACAGACCATGCAGGATCGGGCGCGGAAAGCCGGCGGCGCTGGCGAATGCCGGTTCGGCATGCAGCGGATTGCGGTCGCCGCATAAACGATAGAACAGCGCCTGGTTCTCCTGGGTCTTCAGCGTCACGCCGGCATCGGCCGGGCGGTCCGGGATCGTGTGTGGCTTGGGTGGCAGCTCTTCTGGCCTGCGCGCCGGACCGCCGAAGCCGCCATCGCCGCGGGCAAACGTCGTGGAGAGCAGCGTCACCAGCGTCTCGCCGCTCTGTGCATCGCACAGCACATTCTCCACTAGCATGATGGCGCCCTTGCCGGCGCCTTTGTCGAACACGTCTTTGATCCGGACCTTTGACGTCACCGCACCGGCGGCCTTGAGCGGCTTGTGGATGGTAATGCGCTGCTCGCCATGCACGACCATCACGTAGTTGATGCCGGTCTTCGGCGTCCAGCTGTCGTCCCAGGTGATCACGGTGGACAGGCTGGGCAGGGCGCGCAGGTCCTTCTCGAAGACGAAGGGCAGTTCGTCCAGGTCCATCGGATCCTGGCCCATGCCGACGGAGAGCGCATAGAGCATGGTCTCACGGTCGGTATAGCTGACCTCGCGGGCGGGAATGTCGAGCGCGACCAGTTCCTCATAGACAATCGGCATGGTTCCTCCCTTAAATCTTTCCCCGGAGACTAGCGGCGCAGACCGTGGCAAACCAGCTTGACGTTGCGTCAGGCCCTAGGGAGCAGACCATGACCTACAAGACCTTCGATTTCAGCCTGGCCGACCAGGTGGCGCAGATCGTCCTCAACCGCCCCGACAAGGCCAATGCCATGGTGCTACCCTTCTGGCAGGAGATGGTGGATGTCTTCGCCGAGATCGAGGACCGGCCGGAGGTGCGCGCCGTGGTGATTTCCTCCACCGGAAAAACCTTCACCGGCGGGCTGGACCTTTCCGCCTTCGCCGTCTTCGCCGGCGACATGCTGCAGGGCGACCGCGGCCGGGTCGGCGAGCAGATGCGTCGTGCGGTCGCCGAGATGCAGGAAACCTTCGCCGTCATCGACCGGTGCCGGGTCCCTGTTCTGGTGGCAGTTCAGGGCGGCTGCGTCGGTGGCGGCGTCGACATGATCTCGGCCTGCGACATGCGTTACTGCACGCAGGATGCCTGGTTCTGCATCCAGGAAATCAACATCGGCATGACCGCCGATGTCGGCACGCTGCAGCGCCTGCCGCATCTGATGCCGTCGGGACTGGTGCGCGAGCTGGCCTATACCGGGCGGCGCATGCCGGCGGAGGAGGCCTTCCGCGCCGGCCTGGTCAATGCGGTTTTCCCCGATCATGCCACGATGCTGCAGGCCGTGCTGCAGGTGGCCAAAACCGTGACCTCCAAGTCGCCGCTGGCCATCCACGGCACCAAGCAGATGCTGAACTACACCCGTGACCACAGCACGGCGGATGCGCTGGATTACATGCAGGTCTGGCAGGCCGGCATGTTCCTGACGCCCGATCTGATGGAGGCGGTCACGGCGACCCAGCAGAAGCGCGAACCGAAATTCGCCGACCTGCTGCCGGCCAAGAAGCTGGTGCAGCGACGCCGTTAGCCGACGCCCAGTACTTTCCAGATACCCTCGGACGTTAGCACGGTCTTGCCGGCCACGGTGGCGGTGCCCTGGATGAAGATCAGGCTGCGGGTCTGGCGCACGACATGGCTGCGCATCTCGACGAAGTCGCCAGGCTTCACGGCGGCGATGAACTGGTTGTTCAGCGACACGGTGGCGCAGGCCTTGCGCTCCACCAGGTCCCAGACCACCCAGCCCAAGGTATGGTCGGCAAAGGTCATCAGCATGCCGCCATGCATCACGCCGCGCGAATTGGTGTGGCGCTCTTCCGCCAGCAGGCCGTAGGCGGAACTGCCGTCTTCCTCACGCTTTACCCAGATCGGGCCGACCTCGATGGTGAACGGCCCCTGGCCGGAACGCTGCTTCCAGCCGGCAGCGGCGGGATCGAATGTCATGATTCTGTCCTTCTGTTCAGCCGGGACTTGAGCAAGTGAATCTTCGTATTGCAAGGGCTTCCCCAGCGTCACCCGCTTGCCTGCCGGAGCGGCTGGACTTAACCTTTCCCCGTTACAGGGAGAGAAATCGCCATGGATCTCGAATTCACGGCAGACGAGCGCGCCTTCCGCGACGAAGTGCGCGCCTTCATTCGCGACAATCTGCCGCCGGCGCTGACCGAGAAGACGCGGCGCATGATCCATATGGACAAGGCTGATTTCGTCGCCTGGCACAAGATCCTTGCCAGTCGCGGCTGGTCGGCGCCGCTCTGGCCGAAAGAGCATGGTGGCCCGGGTTGGACGCCGGTGCAGCGCTACATCTTCGATGAAGAATGCGCCGCCGCCGATGCGCCGCCGCTGGTGCCCTTCGGTCATGCCATGGTCGGGCCGGTGATCTACACCTTCGGCACCGACGCGCAGAAGAAGACATACCTGCCGCGCATCCTCAGCATGGACGACTGGTGGTGCCAGGGCTATTCCGAGCCGGGCTCGGGCTCCGACCTTGCCTCCTTGCGTACGAAAGCCGAGCTGCAGGGCGACCATTACGTCGTCAACGGCCACAAGATCTGGACCACCCAGGCGCAGCACGCGAACATGATGTTCTGCCTGGTGCGCACCGACTTCGAGGCCAAGGCGCAGGAGGGTATCTCCTTCCTGCTGATCGACATGCGCGATCCCGGCGTCACCGTGCGGCCGATCATTTCCATCGACGAGGGTCACAGCGTCAACGAAGTGTTCCTCGACAATGTGCGCGTGCCGAAGGCGAATCTCGTGGGCAAGGAAGGCAAGGGCTGGACCTATGCCAAGTTCCTGCTCGGTAACGAGCGTACGGGCATTGCCGAAGTGGCGACCTCGAAGCAGCGCCTGAAGCGCCTCAAGCAGATCGCCCGTGCCGAGCAGGCCTTTGGGGCGCCTTTGCTGCAGGACGACAGCTTCCGTAACAAGGTTGCCGCCATTGAGATCGATCTGCTGGCGCTGGAATACACCAACCTGCGGGTGCTGGCGGCCGAGAATGCCGGCAAGGGCGTGGGGCCGGAAGCCAGTATGCTGAAAATCCGCGGCTCGGAGATCCAGCAGGGCATCAGCGAACTGGCGGTCGAGGCGATGGGCTATTACGCCGCACCCTACGAGCATCGTCCCGATGGCTCGAACCAGCCGCCGGTGGGACCCGATTACGCGCAAGGGCGCATGGAAGCCTACCTCTACTATCGGGCCACCACGATCTATGGCGGCTCGAATGAAATTCAGCGCAACATCATCGCCAAGATGGTGCTGGGCCTGTAACCGCATCCATACATCAAGAGACCAGGAAAGAACGTCACATGGATTTCCAACTGTCCGAGGAACAGAATCTGCTGGCCGACAGCGTCGAGAGCTGGCTGCAGGACAAGTATGATTTCGAGCGCTGGCGCAAGCTGGTGAAGACCGATCTCGGCTACGACAACGCCAACTGGAAAACCATGGCCGAACTGGGCTGGCTGGCCATCCCGCTGCCCGAAGAGGCCGGCGGCATGGGCGGCGGCGCGGTGGATGTGGCTTTGCTGGCCGAGCGTTTCGGCCGCCATCTGGTGGCCGAGCCGTATTTCTCCACCGTCATCCTTGGCGGTGGCCTGATCCAGGCGGTGGGCGACACCCAGCAGAAAGAGGAATGGCTAGGCGCGATTGCCGAGGGCAAGGCGAAATGGGCCTTTGCCTTCGCCGAACATGGCGCGCGCTTTGCGCTCAACGAAGTGCAGACCACGGCCAAGAAAACTGCCGACGGCTGGGTGCTGGACGGCAAGAAGATCGTCGTCTGGGATGCGGCCTCGGCCGACAGCCTGATCGTACTGGCGCGCACGGCCGGCAAGCATGACGATGCCGAGGGTCTCGGCCTGTTCGTCGTCGATGCCTCGGGCGCCGGTGTGGCGCGGCAGGATTACCGCACCGTGGACAACAAGCGCGCCAGCGACATCCGTTTCGACCATGCGCCGGTGAAAGCCGTGCTGGGCGATCCGGACAAGGCGCTGCCGGCGGTGGAAGCGGTGGTGGACCAGGCGATCTCCTATCTGGCGGCGGAAGCCGTCGGCGCCATGGCTGCGGTGCATGAGACGACGCTGGCCTATGCCAAGCAGCGCAAACAGTTCGGCCGTGCCATCGGCGAGTTCCAGGTGATCCAGCATCGCCTGGTCGACATGATGATGCAGGTGGAGCAGGCGCGTTCGCTGGCACTGCTGGCCAGCCTGAAGGCCGATGCCGAGCCGAAGGAGCGCGCCAAGGCGGCGGCGGCGGCCAAGGTGCAGATCGGCCGTTCGGGCAAGTTCGTCGGGCAGCAGGCGGTGCAGGTGCATGGCGGCATGGGCATGACCGACGAGCTGAATGTCGGCCATTACTTCAAGCGCCTGATGATGATCGACACGACCTTCGGCAACGCCGATCACCACCAGCGCCGCTTTGCGGCATTAAGCGACTAAACAGCCGCATGCTTTTTGTAATAGTGAGGCCGGGCAGGGACCACCTGTCCGGCTTTTCATGGTGCTGGCAGTGATTGCACTGTCAGCAGTGTCGGCAACGCTGCGAATTGGTCTGTTCCGGGCTCATCTGGGGTCGTCCGGGTTCGTAACGGTTCCCGCCAGTTCCCGACGCTTCCCAATGCTTCCGGATGCTGCGGATTGTTCCGGCAGCGCCCATTTCATTCCATGAATCTGTAAAGCTTAAGAGCGCGCTCCGGGTACGGCGCAGGCATATCTCCGTATTCACGATTTCCAGGACCGGAAATGAGAACATAAAAAGTACGATCTCTGTCCTTAAAGTCAAGGGCAGCATTGGGAGACAGGGGACGTTTTACTGCGCCGCCAGTTTACGGTGTGACATCTGCCGGAAGGTCGCCGCCAGTGCTCATCGTCCCGTTTGTGGCCGGGATATGGGGCCGCATATCGTCGTGCTGTCCGGAGGCATCACCATCAAGACGGCGCAATCTGAAAATCCTCCAAAGACCTCCATTCACCATGCGGTGGCGACGGGACGGCAGAAACCCCTTGACCGTGTACGGATCGGGGGCGAGGGTTCAGGCAAGCGATTGCAGGATGCGTCAGCGCCGGAGGAAATCGCTACCATGATCGACCGCCCGCATGCACCGGCGAATGCAGATCGTCCCGTCGAGGATTCGGGTGTCGTCGCGGCCATCAATCAGCGCCTGTTCGAGACCTCGCTCGATCTGATTCTGGTCGTCGACCGTGCCGGCTGCTTTGTCCGCGTCAGCCCCAGTGCGAAGGCCATCCTGGGCCGCAATCCGGCCGACATGGTCGGGCAGAGCGCTGTCGGCTTCATCCATCCCGACGATCTCGACAGCACGCGCGCCGAAATGCGGCTGGCGCGGCGCGGGCATGAGATGCGCAATTTCCAGTGCCGCTACATGCACAGGGACGGGCGCGTTATCAACCTGTCCTGGACCGGGGTATGGTCAACGGAAACCGAGTTGCATTTCTTCATCGGCCGCGACGTGACCGAACAGCGGGTCGTCGAGGAAAAGCTGCGCCACCTGCAGCGTCTCGATGCGGTGGGGCAGCTGACCGGCGGCATCGCCCATGATTTCAATAATATTCTGGCTGTCATGGTCGGTAGCCTGGACCTGATCGTCGACCAGCCCGAACTGACACCGGAGAGCCGGCGCTATATCCACGATGCCCTGCATGCCGCAAAAAGCGGCGCCGACCTGACGCGGCGGCTTCTGGCCTTTGCGCGGCAGCAACCGCTGATCCCCCGCGTGGTAGATGTCAACGACCTGCTGCAGCGCTTCACGCCGCTGCTGCGACGGACACTGGGGCAGCATATCGAGATCGTTTTTTCACCGACGGGGGATCTCTGGCCGGTGTTCATCGACGCCGCCAATCTGGAATCGGCGATCGTCAATCTGGCCGTCAATGCGCGCGATGCGATGCCGGCCGGCGGCCGCCTGATTCTGGAAACCGCCAATGTCGCGCTCGACAGCATGTATGCCGAGATCAATCCCGGTGCCGAACCCGGCGATTATGTTTCCGTCGTCCTCACCGATACAGGGCTCGGTATGCCGCCTGCCGTTATCAACCGGATTTTCGAGCCCTTTTTCACCACCAAGGATGTCGGGCGCGGCAACGGCCTGGGCCTGAGCATGGTCTTCGGCTTCCTGTCGCAGTCAGGCGGGCATATCAAGGTTTACAGCGAGGTCGGACATGGCACGACCATCCGCCTCTACCTGCCGCGCGCCAAAGCGGCCGAGATGGCGGTCGTCGACAACCTGCCGGCATCCTCCGATACACCGGCAGAGGTCCGCAGACCGGTCAGCCGTAACCTGCAGACCATCCTAGTGGTCGAGGACAACGACGATATTCGCTCTGTCGTGCTGTTGCAGCTGGCCAAGCTCGGCTATCGGACCATCGAGGCATCAAATGCCGACGAGGCGCTGCGGCAGATCGATGACGGGATCGTCATCGATCTGCTGTTTACCGATATCGTCATGCCGGGCGGCATGAGCGGCTATGATCTGGCCCGTGCGGCGCGCCAGCGCCGGCCTGGCCTGAAGGTGTTGTTCACCTCGGGCTTCCCCGGCGCGGTTTTTCCCGACACCATCGATCATGATCCGGAAGCGATGCTGGGCAAACCCTATCGCGTCCAGGACCTGGCGACGCGCCTGGCCGCATTGCTTGGTTGAGACCGTTCCTGCAAATTCGCGCCTATTTTGGATTGACGATCGTCTTGAAGCCGCCGAAGCACATGCGCTTCATGTCGAAGACCGGCTTGGACTTGTCGGGCGCCATCGCGTGCAGGCGCGGATCGCTCATCACCTTCTTGTTCACCCGGTCGCGCTGGGCCTTCGACTTGTAGATGATGAAGGAGAAGAACGGCACTTCGCCTTTCTTCAGCTTCATGATCTTGGGGAAGGGCAGGCCGAAGGCCGGATTGATGTCATCGCCGACGCATTCGAAATACTGCAGCGCGCCATGCTCCATCCAGATCTTGCCGGCCTTGGCGGCGATCTTCTTGTAGGCGGCCACATTCTTCTTCGGCACCGGCAACAGGAACCCATCGACATAACTCATCACGTTTCTCCCTTGGTTGATCTCTTAGTGTAACACGGCACCGCAGGTCAGGTTCACCACCGATCCCGTCATCGCGCCGGCATGGCCGGAGGCGAGGAAGACGGCGGTTTCTCCGATCTGCTCCAGCGTCGGCAGCCGTTTGAGCAGCGTCGACTGCGCCGCACCCTGCAGCATCGTTTCCACCGGCAGGCCCGCGCGCTCGGCCACTTGGCCGAAGACCGCTTTGGCATGTGAGCCGGCGGCCAGGGTTTCCGGCGTGGCATGGACGCGCAGGCAAAGCGTGCGGATGCCCTGTGCGCCGAGTTCGCCGGCGAGATGCCGGTTCATCGCTTCGACTGCCGCGCAGGCGGCGCTGTGGCCCATGAAGCCCGGCCCTGCCATGGTACCGGCCGGCGTGGTGAGCATCAGGATCACGCCGTCGGCCGTCATATGCGGTGCCACGGCCTTGGCGGTGATAAAATTGGTGCGGGTATAAACGCTGACCGGATGGAAGAAGTCCTCCAGTGACAGTTCGGCCAGCGGCACGCCCTGCACATGCGCCACGCCCACGGCGTTCAGAGCGATATCGATGCGACCGGCCTGCCGCGCCACGCCTGCTGCATGCTGCGTCACGGCGGTTTCATCCAGAGCGTCGACCACGGCGGTTTCGGCCCGGCCACCGGCGGTACGGATGTCGCGTGCCACGGCCTCCAGTTTCGCCGCGCTGCGGCCGGCAAGGAAGAGGCGGGCGCCCTGGCGGGCCAGCGCCCGCGCCACGGCGCCGCCGATGGCCCCGCTGCCGCCGTGAATGACTGCCGTCCTGTCCCGCAGCAGCATGGCTGCTCCCGTTTCAGCGCTTGACTCAAATAGGTTGATATCAACATAATATAGGCATGTCAAAGAAACCTGCCCCCGCGACGGCCAAGCCTGACATCCGCAAGATGCCGGAATACCGCAATCCGATGGGCGCGCTGCCGCTGGAAATGACGCTGTTCGTGCGCGACACCTGCCTGTGCCTGCATGTGCAGCGTGCGGCGCGTGCCCTGGCGCGGCGCTTCGACGAGGCGTTGCGGCCGGTGGCGCTGACCAACGGGCAGTTTTCGCTGCTGATGTCGCTGAACCGGCCCGAGCCGGCGCCAATGGCCGAGGTGGCGGCACTGCTGGCGATGGACCGCACGACGCTGACCGCCAATCTCAAGCCGCTGGAACGTCGCGGTCTGCTGGCAATTCTGGTTGACGCCGAAGACCGGCGCAGCCGTCGCCTGGAACTTACTGCGGCCGGGCGCGCTTTGCTGGTGGCGGCCCTGCCGATCTGGACGCGCACCCATAAAGCCATCGACCGCCTGCTCGGCGTGTCCGACCCCGACCATCTGCGCGGCGACCTGCGCGCGCTTTCGTAATCACCCAGAGGAGGATACGGCCATGAAGATCAATCCCTATCTGATGTTCAACGGCAACTGCGCCGATGCCATGCGCTATTACGAGAAGCATCTCGGCGGCAAGCTGACGGCGCTGATGAAATACAGCGATGCGCCGCCGATGCCCGAGGGCCATACGCCGCCGGCAGAGGGCTGTGCCCCCGACATGACCGGCATGGGAAACCTCATCATGCATGCCTGCCTGGAAGTCGGCGGCGTGATGCTCATGGCGTCAGATTCACCGCCGGCGATGTTCGAGAAGCCGGCCGGCCTCTCGGTTACCCTCAATGTTGACAGCGTGGCCGAGGCCGAGCGCATCTACAAGGCGCTGGCCGACAAGGGCACGCCGACCATGCCGCTTACCGAGACCTTCTGGGCCGAACGTTTCGGCACGGTCACCGACCGCTTCGGCATCCCGTGGATGATCAACTGCGAAGGCCGCATGGCCCAGGCGGCTGAGTAGGCCGGTCCTGGCGCTGCAGGAGTTCCACCGGCATGGCGAAGCTCGTCTTCGGAATGAACCTGTCCCTGGACGGCTATGTCGACCATCAGGAGTTTGCGCCAGACCCCGTGCTCTTCCGTCACTGGATAGAGCTGGTGCGGGATCTGGCGGGCAGCGTGTACGGCCGCCGCATCTACGAGATCATGCACTACTGGGATGAAGACCATCCCGAGTGGACTGCGGCGGAACACGAATTTGCAGCCGTGTGGCGGCGCCAGCCGAAATGGGTGGTGTCGCGCTCGCTGAAGTCGGTCGGCCCCAATGCCACGCTTGTCGAGGGGGACCTCGGGGCAGCGGTGCGCGGGCTGAAGGATCAGCATGCCGGTGAGATCGCCGTCTCGGGACCGGTGCTGGCCCACAGCCTGAGCGGGCTCGGTCTTATCGATGAATACCGGCTGTACTACCACCCGGTCGTGCTGGGGCGTGGCGCGCCTTTCTTCGCCGGCCCGCGGCCGCGGCTTCGCCTTGTGGCCAGCGACCGCATCGGCGAGGAGACGATCAGGCTGACATACGTTCCGGCCTGATCCCGCAGCACACGAAAAAGCCCGGCAGGTTTTCCCTGCCGGGCTTTTTGCGGAAACCGGACCTTCGATTTGGCTCAGGCGGCGTTGATCGCCTTCACCGCCTCGACGGCGCTCTCCGGATTCCAGTTGGTATAGGCCGCGGCGCAATGGGCGGCGCAGTAGGGCTTGCTGGGCAGCGCCACGTGGCTGCAGAAATCGAATTCCGAGGTCTTCGGGTCGCCGATCGGCCACTTGCAGCGCGGGCCAGTGCTGGGCGTCAGCGCCGCCAGCATCGCCGCCGTCAGCGGGGCCTGCGGGCTGTGGCTGTGCGGGGCATGGGGTGTCGCCGCTTCGTCCTTCACCTGGACCGGCGCGCGGGCCGGGGCCGGGGCTCGGTGAACGTCGCCGCCGGACGCGGCACTGCCGCCGCCCGGGCTGGCCGCCGCACGGGGCTGGGCCGGCTTGTCAGCCCGCATGATCGGCGAGGCGCGCTTGGCCAGACCGATGCGATGGGCCTTGCCCACCACGGCGTTCCGGGTCATGCCGAGCTGCTTGCCGATCTGGGTGATGGATTGGCCAGCTTCCCAGTGTTGTACCAGAAGCTTCACCTTCTCGTCAGTCCACACCATATTTAGCCCCCATAGTTGGCGTTGGCCGCTAAATCAGGTAAAGGCGACAAAATCGGTTCGGGGTCAACCGGACTCTTTTATTATCCACAAGAATCTCTGGAAATGGCTTCGCTAAGCCCTTAAGTCTGCGAGGCCGACTCGCAGTTATCCACAGATGAACGCAGCCCTGGACCGTAAAATAATCCCCGAGGATCAGCCGACGGACCCTACCCAGCTTCGCTCGGTTTACGAGCGGGACGGCTATGCGGTGGTCCGCGGGCTGTTTTCCGCCGGCGAAGTGGCCGGGATCGCCGAGGCATTCGACCGGGTGCAGGCGCGCGGCCTCGCCCGGGGCCGCAGCTGGCGCCATGGCAACCTGATGTACCGGCTGGGCGAGGACCCCAATCTGGGCCGTATCCTGCGCATGGTGCAGTGGCCGAGCTGGGAAGAACCGGCTCTGGACGCCGTGCGGCTCGATCCGCGCTTCGCCGTCCTGCTGGCGCCGCTGCTGGGCGCCGATCTCAAGCAGATCATCAACCAGATGCACTGGAAGCCGCCGGGCGGGCTGCGCGTGGAATTCGCCTACCACCAGGACAGCCGTTTCCGCCGTCCGCCGAGCGCGTTTCGCAATCTGGCGCAGAGCTACATCCAGACCGGGCTCGCCATCGATCCCCATACGAAGCAGAGCGGCGCCATGCGGGTCATCCCCGGCAGCCATCGGCTGGGCGACCTGGCCCTGGGTGGCGACGGCCCGATCCTGCAGCAGAGAATGCAGGACGAGGCTCTGCGGATCGCGGGGCTCGATCCCGCCGCGGTGGTGGACCTGGAACTGGCGCCGGGCGATCTGGCCCTGTGGTCGCCCTATCTGGTGCATGGTTCGGGTCCGAATGTCTCGGCGCGGGACCGTCGCCTGTATATCAACGGCTATGTGACGGCACAGGATTGCGATCGCGGCGAATGGGCGTTTCGCGACGGCCGGCCGGTGCCACTGGGGCCTGCGCCGGCACTGGTGCATTTCGAGGCCCTGCATGACAGGCCCGAGCCGCATTTCCTTGAGGATTGATTAGGCGCGGCGAGAGTGCCACGCTCGCTGCATGACCAATCCGAGCGGCAGTTTTTCCTTCGATCTCGTCATCTTCGGCGCCACCGGTGACCTGGCGTTGCGCAAGCTGGTGCCGGCGCTCTATCACCGCGACGCCGCCGGGCAGCTCAATGACGATGCGCGGCTGTTTGCGGTCGCTCGCGGCGACATGTCTGACGCCGATTACCGCGACATGGCACGTGCTGCGCTGGCCCGGCATGTGGCGGCCGACGATTTCGACGCCGCGCGCGCCGAGCGATTCCTCCAGCGCTTTTGCTATCTATCGCTGGATGCGCAGAAGAGCGACGACTACCAGGGCCTCAAGGCCGCGCTGGATGGCGGCGACGACCGCATCGTCGTTTTCTACCTCGCCATGGCGCCGCGCTTTTTCGGCAGCATCTGCACCCAGCTGGCGAAAGCCGGGCTGAACCGCGCGCAGGCCCGCGTGGTGCTGGAAAAGCCGATCGGTCAGGATCTGGCCTCGGCGCAGGCGATCAACTCCGCCGTCGCCGCCGCCTTCCCGGAGGCGCGTGTCTTCCGCATCGACCATTATCTCGGCAAGGAGACGGTGCAGAATCTGATGGCGCTGCGCTTCGCCAATGCGCTGTTCGAACCGGTCTGGCATCGCGGCGTGGTCGATCATGTGCAGGTGACGGTGGCCGAGAAGATCGGCGTCGAGGGCCGGGCGGATTATTACGACCATGCCGGCGCGTTGCGCGACATGGTGCAGAACCATCTCTTGCAGCTTCTGTGTCTCGTCGCCATGGAGCCGCCGAACGAGTTCACCGCCGATGCGGTGCGCGACGAGAAGCTGAAGGTGCTGGAGGCGTTGCGGCCGATCACCGAGCGCGATATCGCCGACAAGACCGTGCGTGGCCAGTATGGTCATGGCACCGTCGATGGTGCGGCCGTGAAGGGCTATGCCGAGGAACTGGGCCAGGCCAGCGGCACCGAGACCTTCGCCGTGGTCAAGGCCGAAGTCGAAACCTGGCGCTGGGCGGGTGTGCCGTTTTACCTGCGCACGGGCAAGCGCCTGCCGGTACGCCATTCCGAGATCGTGGTGCAGTTCCGCCCCGTCCCGCATCTGATTTTCCCGGCGGCGGCGCGCGACGTGACGCCGAACCGGCTGGTGATCCGCCTTCAGCCAGACGAGGGCATTGCATTGCACATGATGAGCAAGGTGCCGGGGCCGGGCGGCATGCGCCTGCGCACCGCGCCCCTGAATCTCAGCTTCGCCGAAGCCTTTCGTGGCCGCCAGCCCGATGCCTATGAGCGCCTGCTGATGGATGTGGTGCGTGGCAACCCGATGTTGTTCATGCGTAGCGACGAGGTGGAGGCCGCCTGGCGCTGGGCCGAACCGATCCTCGCCGCCTGGAGCGCGCAGGACGATGCACCGAAACACTATGCCGCCGGCAGCTGGGGGCCCTCGGCCGCCATCGGCCTGATCGAACGCGACGGCCGCACCTGGCATGAGGATATGCGGTAACCATGGCCGCATTGCTGGAGACCCTGCGCGACCGTCTCGGCCCCCATGTGGGGCAGGCCGACGAACCGGCCGGCCGCGTGCGCCTGCAGACCCTGGTGCTTTTGCGCTGGATTGCCATCATCGGCCAGCTGCTGGCCATCCTGTTCGTGCATTTCGGCCTGAATTTCCGGCTGCCGCTGCTGCCGGCGCTGGGCGTCGTCGCCGTTTCGGCGCTGCTCAACATCGTGCTGTTCATCGTCTACCCGACGGCCAAGCGCCTGAGCGCCAACGGCGCCGCCGGCTATCTGGCCTTCGATCTGGTGCAGCTCTGCATCCTGCTGTTCTTCACCGGCGGCATCGATAATCCCTTCACCGTGCTGATCCTGGTGCCGGTCACCGTCTCGGCCACGATCCTGAATCTCCGGTCCACCGTGATTCTCGGCGTGCTGGCCTTTGCGCTCACCGTGCTGATGACGATCTGGCATTATCCGCTGCCCTGGCACGATCCGTCCGAGATCCTGCAGCCGCCGCTGCTGCAATGGGGCAACCTCATTGCATTGGTGCTGGGCACATTGTTCATCGCGGCCTATGCCTGGCAGGTGGCGGAGGAAGCCCGCCGCATGTCGGACGCACTCGCCGCCACCCAGATGGCGCTGGCGCGCGAGCAGCAGGTCTCTGCGCTGGGCGGACTGGCCGCCGCCGCCGCCCATGAACTGGGATCGCCGCTGGGCACCATTGCCGTCGTGGTCAAGGAAATGGCGCGCGAACTGCCGGCTGACAGCATGCTGACCGAAGACGTCGCCCTGCTTCAAAGTCAGGTTGAGCGCTGCCGCGAGATTCTGGCCCGGCTGTCGCGCCGGCCGTCCGACACCTCCGATCCCGAAGCCTTCTCCGATCTCGGCATCGCCAACCTGGTCGAGACGGCGGCGCAGCCCTGGCGGCGCGAGCCCATCCAGTTTGCGGTGACGCTGACCGGCGAAGGCAGTGCGCCCAATCTGCCGCGTCGGCCCGAGATCATCCATGGCCTGAGTAATCTGCTGCAGAATGCGATGGAATTCGCCCGCCAGCGTGTGGCGGTCGAGGTCGGCTGGGACGACAGGACAATCCGGCTGCGCATCCTCGACGATGGCCCGGGCATGAATGTCGATATCCTGTCGGCGCTGGGAGAACCCTATGTGACCAGCCGGCCCGACAGCGGCGGGATGGGCCTCGGCGTCTTCATCGCCATGAACCTGTTGCGCCGCAGCGGTGCTTCCGTGGCCTTTGCCAATCGCGCGGGCGGCGGCACGCAGGTGTCGGTCAGCTGGCCGCGGGATCTGGTGAAGCGGACATCCTGACGCTTTGCCTGATCCGCTGGCCGGGCTAGAGTGAGTCGCTATGACCGAGATGACGCTCCTGATTGTCGATGACGACGAACCGCTCCGGATGCGGCTGGCCCGCGCCATGGAAAAGCGTGGTTACCAGGTGCAGACGGCCGACTCTGTCGCCGCCGGTATCCAGATGGCCCGCGCCAAGCCACCGGCCTATGCCGTGGTCGACCTGAAGCTGGGCGACGGCAACGGCCTGGATGTGGTGAGCGCCATTCGTCTGGCGCGCCAGGATGCCCGCGTGGTGATGCTGACCGGCTATGGCAACATCGCCACGGCGGTTGCCGCCGTGAAGGCCGGCGCTGCCGATTACCTGCCCAAGCCGGCCGATGCCGACGATGTCGACCGCGCATTGCGCGTCGGCAACGCGGCCCATCCGGCGCCGCCGGACGAACCGATGTCGGCCGAGCGCGTGCGCTGGGAACATATCCAGCGCGTCTTCGAACTCTGCGACCGCAACGTTTCCGAGACTGCGCGCCGGCTGAAGATGCATCGCCGTACCCTGCAGCGCATTCTCGCCAAGCGCTCGCCGCAATAGGCACACCCGATGTTTATCGGGGAGGCAAGACTCCCGCCCGGCCAACGCGTCTACGCCATCGGCGATATCCATGGCCGCGTCGATCTGCTCGACCAGCTGCACGGCCTGATCGAAGCCGACCTCAGGACAGCGCCGGACAAGACCGCCATTGTCTATCTCGGCGATTATGTCGATCGTGGGCCGGACTCCGCCCAGGTGATCGAGCGTCTGTGCCGCGCGCGCTTCCCCGGTATCGAGAGCATTGCGCTGCTGGGCAATCACGAAGACATGCTGCTGCAGTTCCTCGATGCACCCTATGGCGCGTCGCTCTGGCTGACCAATGGCGGCGACGCCACGCTGCGCAGTTACAAGGTGAAGATCCCGGCGTCATTCGACGAGCTGCTGTTCGCCCAGCGCGGCCTGATGGGGGCAATGCCGCGGCATCACAAACAGTTCCTGATGGGCCTGGTCGAACAGGTGCAGTTCGGCGACTACCTGTTCGTTCATGCCGGGATCAAGCCGGGCCTGCCGCTGGACCGCCAGAGCCGCGAGCAGATGATCTGGATCCGCGACCTCTTCCTCGATTCGGAGGTCGATCACGGCCTGATCGTGGTACATGGTCATACCATCGTGCATGCGGTGGAATGGCGTGAAAACCGTATCGGTGTCGATACCGGGGCCTATACCACCGGACGGCTGACCGCCCTGGTGCTGGAGGGGGGCGACCGCCGGCTGCTGCAGACCTGAAGGCTGGAAATCGGCCTTTAGGCGGTGTATCGAAGGCCATGTCCGATTTTCCCGCCGATGCCGCCGATTTCACCGCCGCCCGGGTGCTGGTGGTGGGCGATGTGATGCTGGACCGCTTCGTCTATGGCGGGGTGGAGCGCATTTCGCCGGAAGCGCCGATCCCGGTGATGTTGGCCGAGCGCGAGATCGCCATGCCCGGCGGCGCCGGCAATGTTGCCCGTAATATTGCCGCCCTGGGGGCGAAGGTGGCGCTGTTCGGCCTGGTGGGCGACGACACAGCCGCCGATCACCTGAACGAAGCGCTGGCGCTGGAGCCGGGTATCGAGGCATTGCTGGTGGTGGACGAGACCCGCCGCACCATCGAGAAGACCCGCTTCATCGGCAGCCGGCAGCAGTTGCTGCGCGTCGATCATGAAAGCCGTGGTGCGCCATCGGACGAGGCGATTGCCGCGCTGATCGCGGCTGCCACCGAGGCGCTGGCCGATTGCGGCGTCGTGGTGCTGTCGGATTACGCCAAGGGCGCGGTCTCCGACAAACTGGTTGCCACGCTGGTCAAGGCAGCCGCCAAGGCTGGCAAGTCGGTACTGGTCGATCCCAAGGGCAGCGATTATCGCCGTTACAAGGGCGCCATGCTGGTGACGCCGAACCGTCAGGAAGCGGCGCTGGCCAGCGGCGAGCCCTGCGACAGCGACGCGAGCGCGGTGGCTGCCGGCCGCAAGCTGGCCGCAGAAGCCGGCATTGCCAATGTGCTGATAACCCGCGGCGCCAAGGGCATGACCCTGGTTCAGGAGAAAGACGCGCCCCTGCATCTGGCGGCTGAGGCGCGCGAGGTTTTCGATGTGTCGGGCGCCGGCGATACAGTGGTGGCAACCATGGCTGCGGCCCTCGCCGTCGGCCGCAGCCTGCCGCAGGCGGCGCGCCTGGCCAATGCCGCCGCCGGCATCGTCGTGGCCAAGATCGGCACCGCAGTGGTGCATCCCGAAGAACTGCGCGCAGCTCTGCATATGCCCGATCCGCATGGCATTGATGCCAAGGTGATGACGCGTCAGCAGGCCAAGGACCGCGCCGATCTGTGGCGCAGCCGCGGCGAGCGTATCGGTTTCACCAACGGCGTGTTCGACCTGTTGCATCCCGGTCATCTGGCGCTGCTGGGTGAAGTGCGTGGTCAGTGCGACCGCCTGATCGTTGCCATCAATGCCGACGCTTCCGTGAAGAAGCTGAAAGGCGACAGCCGCCCGGTGCAGGACGAGCGTCATCGCGCCCAGCTGCTGGCGGCGCTCGGCCTGGTCGACATGGTGCTGATTTTCAGCGAAGAGACGCCGATCCCTCTGCTGGAACTGCTGAAGCCCGACCTGCTGGTCAAGGGCGGCGACTACACGATCGATCAGGTGGTGGGCGGCGACCTTGTGCGTGCCTATGGCGGCGAGGTGAAGGTGTCGCGGCAGATTCCGGGCCAGAGCACCACGGCGACCATCGCCCGGCTGCGGTCGTAACGGTTTCCTCATGAGCAGGCCCGATGTCGACGTCGCGATCCTCGGCGGCGGCATTGCCGGCCTCTGGCTGCTGGCGCGCCTGCGCAAGGCGGGCTACAGCGCCCTGTTGCTGGAGCATAAGGCGCTCGGCGCCGGCCAGACGCTGGCCTCGCAGGGCATCATCCATGGCGGGCTGAAATACGCCCTCGACCTCAAGCTCAATGCCGATGCCGATGCGCTGGCCGATATGCCCGCGCGCTGGCGGGCCTGTCTGGCCGGCAGCGGCGAACTGGATCTCCGCGCCGCGAAGCTGAGTGCCGCCAATCATCTGTTCTGGGCACGCAGGACGCTGGCCAGCCGCATCGCCGGTTTCTTCGGCAGCAAGCTGCTGCGGGGCCGCGTCGATGCGCTGGCGCCCGGGCAATGGCCTGTCGCTTTGCAGGACCCGGATAATGTGGCTGCCGTCTATGCATTGGATGAATGCGTGCTGGATGTGCCCAGTCTGCTGACGGCCCTGGCCGGGCTTGGCAAGGGCTGCATCGTGCATGCGACCGATGCGCGGATCGAGCCGGCCGAGGATCATGTGGCGATCACCTCTCACGATGCGGAAGGCCGGCCACGCCGCATCACTGCCGGCACCGTGATGTCGACGGCAGGTGCCGGCAATGAGACGATCATCGCGCAGTTGGGGCTGCCGCCGCAGGTGGCACAGCGCCGGCCGTTGCAGATGCTGCTGGTCGACCATGTGCCAGCGCCGCTCTGGGCCCATTGCTTCGATGCCAGCGACAAGCCGCGCGTCACCATCACCACGCATCGGCGCCGCGACGGCACGCCGGTCTGGTATGTCGGCGGCCTGATCGCCGAGCAGGGCGTAGCGCAGACCGAGGCCGAACTGATCGCCGCGGCGCGTGAAGAATTCGCCATGCTGCTGCCGAAACTGGATTTCAGCCGTAGCCGTTTTGCCGGCTGGCGTGTCGACCGCGCCGAAGGGGCGATGGCCGACGGCCGCAAGCCGGAAGGCCCGGTGCTGAAGCGTGCCGGCCGCGTGCTTCTGGCTTGGCCAACCAAGCTGGCGCTGGCGCCGCAACTGGCTGACCTGCTGTTCGCCGAACTGCCGCCCCCATCGGGCGCGGCCGCTTTCGATGTGGCTGATTGGACCGTGCCGGCAATTGCGGCCGCGCCCTGGGAGGCTGTCGCATGGACATGAGACCTCTCGGCAGCACCGGGCTCTCTGTGAGCCTGCTCGGCCTCGGCACCGTGAAGATCGGGCGGAACGAAGGCGTGAAATATCCGCACGGCTTCGATCTGCCCGACGACGAGGCCGTGATCGCATTGCTGAATGTCGCACGCGACCTGGGGATCACGCTCATCGACACCGCACCGGCCTATGGCGTTGCGGAAGAGCGTCTGGGCGCGCTGCTGCCGCGCTGCGGCGGCCGCGATGCCTGGACCATCGTCACCAAGGCCGGCGAGAGCTTCGAGAACGGCGTGTCGGTTTTCGATTTTTCACCGACGGCGATCCGCGCCTCGGTCGAACGCAGCCTGAAGCGGCTGCGCACCGACGCTGTCGATGCGGTTCTGCTGCATTCCGATGGCGAAGGCGAAGATGCCGGGCGGTTCGATTCCGCCGCCGAGGAACTGGCCCGGCTGAAACAGCGCGGTCTGATCCGCGCCAGCGGGTTTTCCGGCAAGACCGTGGCCGGTGCGCTCCGCATGATGGAGCGCACGGATATCCTGATGCTGACCTATAATCCCGACCAGCAGGCCGAGGCGCCGGTGGCGGTGCGAGCATCGCAGCTTGGCAAGGGCGTGCTGATCAAGAAGGCCCTGGCCAGCGGCCATGCGGTTGATCCGGCTGCGGCGCTGGCAATGGTCGCGACTCTGCCCGGTGTTTCCAGTATCGTGGTCGGCACGTTGTCGGTGGCGAATCTGCGGGCCAATGCGGTGGCCGTCGACGGGGCAATGAGGAGGCAGGCGTGAGCGATCAGGACCAGCAGCAGGATGCGCTGCCGGCATCGGCCGGCGAGCAGGAATTCCTGTCCTTCGGCTGGACGCCGGCGCCGGTGAACGTGCCGGGTCAGGCCGAGGATGCGCCGCCGCAGCCGGGCTTTGCCAAGGGTGACTTTGCGGTGGTCAGCCAGGACGAAGCCTGGTTGGTGTTGGCCCTGCCGGCCGGCCTGGTGCTGGGCAGCCTGCCCAGTGCCTCGGCGGTGCGCCGTTTCGTCGCCAAGTGCGTTAGTTTCCCGGCCCAGCCCAACGGCGCCATCATTGGTGCGGCGCGGCAGGCCATGCTGCAGGCGGTGGAGGAAGAGCTGCATCTGGCGCGTCAGGCGGCCGATCTGCTGGAAGCCAAGATTGCCGACCTGATGGGCAGCATCGACGACATGCAGGCCAAGTCGATCCTGTTCAGCCGGGATGCCGACGAAGACTGAGCCGTTTGTTCAGGTGCGCGGTGCCGGCGGCTTGATCACCGGCACATCCTGCAGGGAGCGGATATAGACGCCAACCACCTGCGGCCCGGCGAGCGCACGGTTGATCTGGAACACCAGGCGGCGCTTCAGGCCTTCCAGGTCCTTGTCGTAGACCCGGCCCTCTTTGCCCAACGGTTCGCGATTCAGCTCCATGATCGCCGCGTTGTAGACTCGCGGCATCAGGTCGTCGACCTTGCGGGCATTCTCGATGCTGCCACAGTCGATGTTCAGCGTCATGATGACCCGGGCGCCGGGCGGGCCGTTGACCGGTGCGGTGACCGCGTCGACGATCAGCACCGAGGTGTTGACCAGCGGCTTTTCGACCGGCTTGTCGCTCTCTTTTTTCTTTTTCTCTTTTTCCTGCGCAATGGCAGAGGCCGGCAACAGCACCGCCGCGCCCAGGCCGATCAGCAGCCGGCGGCGGTCGAGGATATGGTTAAGAACGTTCCCGCGTTGCATGGAACCGAATCTTATCCCATTTTTTCTCGATATAGGAGAGCTCCCAGGCATTGCGGGCCAGGAAGACCGGGTTGTGGTCGCGGTCATCGGCCAGCGCGCCGCGATTCTGCTCGATGAACTCGTCCAGATCGCGCTTTTCCGCCGCATCTACCCAGCGGGCGGTGTCGTAAGGGGCGGTTTCGAAGCCAACCTCCAGGCTGTATTCCTCGGCCAGACGGGCTGCCAGCACGTCGAGCTGCAGGGGTCCGACCAGGCCGACGATCCAGTCGGCGCCGATCCGGGGGCGGAACACCTGGGTAACGCCTTCCTCGGCCAGGTCCTCCAGCGCGCGCTGCAGGTGCTTGGCCTTCATCGGGTCGCTGAGGCGCACGCGACGCAGGATTTCCGGCGCAAAATTCGGGATGCCGGTGAAGCGCAGGTCCTCGCTCTCGGTCAGCGTGTCGCCCACCCGGAGCGTGCCATGATTGGGAATGCCGATGATGTCGCCCGGCCATGCCTCGTCGGCCAGCGAGCGGTCCTGGGCGAAGAACAGCGTCGGGTTGCTCACGGTGATCGGCTTGCCGCTGCGCACCTGTTTCAGCTTCATGCCGCGCTTGAAGTGGCCCGAGCACAGCCGCAGGAAGGCGACGCGGTCGCGATGGTTCTTGTCCATGTTGGCCTGGACCTTGAACACGAAACCGGTGACGCCCTTGTCGGTCGGCTGCACGATCCGCTTGTCGGTTGGCTGCGGTCGCGGCGGCGGGGCGAACTCGCCCAGGCCCTTCAGCAATTCGTCAACGCCGAAATTCTTCAGCGCCGAACCGAAATAGACCGGCGTCATATGGCCCTGGCGATAGGCTTCGACATCGAAGGGCGCGCAGGCACCTTCGATTAATGCGATGTCTTCCAGCAGCTTGGCGCGCTGGGCCTCGGGGATGTAGTCGGCGGCGCGCGGGTCGTCGAGTCCCTTGTCGAGGATGATCACTTCCGGCTCGAGATTCTTATTGTCCTTGCCGACCAGCAGCAGGCGCTTACCGAACAGGTCGTAGCAGCCGCGGAAGTCGTGACCCATGCCGATCGGCCAGTTGGCCGGCACGCATTCCAGCGCCAGCGTGGAAGCCACTTCATCCAGCAGCGAGAAGGGATCCTGCGCCTCGCGGTCCACTTTGTTGACGAAGGTGGCGATCGGCACATCGCGCAGGCGACAGACCTCGAACAGCTTGCGGGTCTGGGTTTCGATACCCTTGGCGGCGTCGAGCACCATGACGGCACTGTCAACGGCAGTCAGCGTCCGATAGGTGTCCTCGCTGAAGTCTTCATGGCCCGGCGTATCTAGCAGGTTGAAGGTCCAGCCGCGAAACTCGAAATTCATCACCGAGGTGGAAACAGAGATGCCGCGCTGCTGCTCGATCTTCAGAAAGTCGGAGCGGGCGCGGCGGCTCTCGCCACGCGCCTTCACGGCGCCGGCCAGATGGATGGCGCCGCCGAACAGCAGCAGTTTTTCGGTCAGCGTGGTCTTGCCGGCATCCGGGTGTGCGATGATGGCAAAAGTGCGCCGGGCGCCGATAGGGTCGGCGGCGCCCGGAATGGATACAGCAGCTTCGGACATCGGACTGTTACGCACCTTCTGAATGATGCCAAAGCAGGCGGTGGCAACCTTAGCGGTCGGACCACCCCTTGCCGGCTTCGGCGCGTTCCACCAGCAGCTTGGCCGGTTCCCAGAACTTGCCGTGGGTCTTGTGGAAGCCGCGGATCGTGGCGAGCACCTTGTCGAGGCCGATCTGTTCGGCCCAGAACATCGGCCCGCCCCGATAGACGGGGAAGCCATAGCCGAAAAGGTAGGTGATGTCGATATCGCTGGACCGGATGGCGATGCCTTCCGCCAGGATTTTCGCGCCCTCGTTGACCAGCGGATACATGCAGCGCTGGACGATTTCCTCGTCGGAAATCGTCCGCCGTTCAATACCTTGCTCCTTCGAGGCGGCCAGGATGATGTCCTTGACCGCCGCATCGGGCACGGCATCGCGGCCTTCGTATTTGTAGAAGCCCGCGCCGGTCTTCTGGCCGAAGCGGCCCAGTTCGCAGAGCTGGTCGGCGATTTTCGAATAGCGCTCGTCCTTCGGGCGCAGATGGGCCTTGCCCTTGCGGATGCGCCAGCCGACATCCAGGCCGGCAAGATCGCCCATGCGGAATGGCCCCATGGCGAGGCCGAACTCCTCCAGCGCGGCATCGACCTGCTCAGGCATGGCGCCTTCTTCCAACAGGAAGTTGGCTTCCCGCAGATAGCCATGCAGCATGCGGTTGCCGATGAAGCCGTCGCAGTTGCCGGCCAGCACCGCCACTTTCTTCAGGGTCTTACCCAGGCCCATCACGGTGGCGATGGTTTCGGGCGAGGATTTGGCGCCGCGCACATTCTCCAGCAGCTTCATTACATTCGCCGGGCTGAAGAAATGCGTACCAATCACCGCTTCCGGCCGCTTGGTGCTGGCAGCGATCTCGTCGATATCCAGTGTCGAGGTGTTGGTGGCCAGCACCGCGCCGGGCTTCATGATCTTGTCGAGCTTGCCGAAGACGTCCTTCTTGACGCCCATCTCCTCGAACACGGCTTCCACCACGATATCGGCATCGCCGATATCCTCGAAATGCTGGGTGGCGGAGATCAGCTTCATCGCCCGATCCATCGCCTCCTGCTTCATGCTGCCGCGGGCCACCGAAGTGGCGTAGTTCTTCTCGATCACGCCCAGACCGCGGCTCAGCGCTTCCTGCGACATGTCCAGCAGCTTCACCGGGATACCGGCATTGGCGAAGTTCATGGCGATGCCGCCGCCCATGGTGCCCGAGCCGATCACGGCCGCCGACTTGATTTGCTTCGGCTTCACGTCCTCGGGCAGGCCGGGAATCTTGGCGGCTTCGCGTTCGGAGAAGAAGGCGTGGATCTGGCCCTTGCGCTGTGGGCTGTCCATGCATTCGAAGAAGTATTTGCGCTCCTTCAGTAGGCCTTCGTCAATCGGCAGTTTGGTGGAAGCCTCCACCGCATCGATGCAGCGCCAGGGCGCCAGGAAGCCCTTCGCCTTGCGGGCGATGCTCTTGCGATACTCTTCGAACACGGCCGGGTCGACACTGCTGACCTTGTCGTTCATGTCGCGCACCAGCCGCAGCGGACGCTTCTCGGCAACCACCGTTCTGGCGAAGGCGATGCCGCCGGCCAGCAGGTCAGGGCCAACGATCTGGTCGATCACGCCAAGATCGAGCGCCTTCTTCGCCGGGATCGGATTGCCCGGCACGATCATGTCGAGCGCCAGCTTCGGCCCGATCAGGCGCGGCAGGCGCTGGGTGCCGCCCGAGCCCGGGATGACGCCCAGCTTCACTTCCGGCAAACCGACCTGGGCCGTGTCGACAGCGACGCGCCAATGGCAGGTCAGCGCCACCTCGAAGCCGCCGCCCAGCGCCGTGCCATGCAGCGCGGCCACGACAGGCTTGGTCATGGCCTCGATGCGTTTCAATACGTCGGGCAGGTAGGGCTGCAGCGGCGGTTTGCCGAATTCCTTGATATCGGCGCCAGCGATGAAGGTGCGGCCGCCGCCGATGATCACGGCCGCCTGCACAGCGCCATCGGCATCAGCCTTGTCGAGCCCGGCGATGATACCGGCGCGCACGCCCTGGCTCAGCGCGTTGACGGGCGGATTTTCAATGGTGAGGACGGCGATGCCGTCCTGGACGGCATAGGAGACAGGATCGGTCACGTTTCTCTCCGGAAGCTTCTACATTGTCGGACAATCGGTTATAGCCGAGGCAGGCGAGCCGGGCAAAACCCTTGGCCTGCCGCTACGTCAGCGCTAAGTCTCTGCCATGGCCAGTTTTTCCGAATATCGCGCGCGCGACTGGGACGACCGCCGGCTGGCATTGGCGGCGCTGCTGTCGATTCTGCTGCATGGCCTGATTGTATTCTTGATGCTGCTTGAACCCTGGACCTGGCGCATCCAGCCGGAACCGCCGCCGGTGATCGCCGAATTCGTGATGCCGCCACCGCTCAGGCCGGCACCGGCGCCACCCCCGCAGCCTACGCCGCCGGCCGCCCAGGCGCCGCCAGCCCCGGCGCCGGAACTGCCAAGGCCGCCGGAAACGCCGCCACAGATTCCCAACCTGCAGCGCGGCGCTCCGGTCACCGACAGGTCGACAGCCCCGCCCAGCTCTGGCACGCGCGCCCGTACCCAGCAGCAGACGGCCGAGCAGCCCAAACCCGAACCGCCGACAGCGCAGATCGGCCCGCGGACGCCCGGGGCGGCGCCGTCACCGCAGCGGCAGGCGCAGACCCAGGCGGGCAATCGCCAGCAGGCACCAGCCACCGGCGCCGCCGGGGCGGCTGGCGAGACGATGACCCAGTCGGAAAGCGACTTTTTCCTCAGCCAGGTGGTGAATGCCTGGGTGATCGATTTCGATGCGCCGCAGTTTGCCGATATCCGCATCTACGGTCGCTATAGCGTGCTGCCGAACGGCATGATGGCGCCGCCGTTCGGCAAGAACGATCCCTGGGACATGCGGGCGATGGTCGAGAACTGGGACATCATCGTCCGTGATCGCAGACCTGAGGCCGCCGCTTATCGCACGGCGCTGGAAACCTTCCTGCGCGCCATGCGCCTGGCACAGCCGATGGTAATGCCGCCGAATGCCCAGGGGTATCCGAAGGTGCTGAACCTGGATTTCCGGATCGGCGATCTTTAGACGGCGGTGCCAGCCTGCATCTTATCCAGCATCGGCTGATATTTCTTCAGCGCGACACGGATTTCATCCAGCACCGGCAGGACAATGGGGTGGGTCTGGATCCGCTGCCAGTAGGCGGCGAGGGCCGGGCGTTTATCGAGCAGGCTTTGCCCCGTAGCCACGGGCAGTACATCGGCTGCATAGAGCAGCATCGGCGCCAGTGCGCAATCGGCCTGGCTGAAGCGCGCATCGGCGGCGCAGCCCGCCTGCGCCACGTAATGGTCGAGATATTTCAGGCCACGTGCCAGCCCCGGCATCAGCGCCGCCACGGCGGCCTTATTCGTGGGGTCGGTGAACAGCAGGATGAAAAAGTCGTGCATTGATGGTGCGACATAGAGATCGACCAGACGCACGATCAGGGCGACCTTGGCGCGCTCGGATGGTGTCTCGAGATACAGTGACGGGCCGGGCAGCTGGTTGTCGAGGTAGCTGCAGATCACTTCCGATTCCGGCAGGATGCTGCCGTCATCCAGCACCAGCGCCGGCACCTTGCCCATCGGCGTGATGGTGCGGTATTCGGCCGGCGCCGGCGGTTTCAGAAATTCAAGTGTCGCCTGCTTCGCCCGTAGCAGCATGCGCACACGGGCGGCAAAGGGTGAGGCGTCGAGATTGTAGAGCTTCACGGTTTTGCCGTTTCCCGCAGGGTCGCCCAGTCGCAGAGCTTGGCGCGCGGGCTGCCGCCTGGAACGACATTTGCGGTTTCCGCCGTTTCGATGCGTTTCCAGCCGGCCCAGTCGATGACATGGACGCCACGACTTTTCAGCCAGATATCCAGCGCTGCCGAGCCTTCCTTCGGCGGCGTGGTGTCATTGGCAAAATCGGCGATCAGCAGATCGGCCACGGCTTTTGAATCGGCACGGTTGGTCGGGATGGTGCCACTGGGGCCGCGCTTGGCCCAGCCCACCACATACAGGGCCGGCGCGATGCGGCCCTGGTCGTTGGCGATCACGCCGCGATCATCGCTCTGCGGCAGGTCGCCATCGGCGGCGGTGTAATAGCCGATGGCACGGATCAGCGTGCCGATCTCCAGCGGCTTGTCCTGACCGACCAGCTTCAGGCCCTCGACCCGGCTATTGCCCAACACGGCTTCCGAGCGCTGGTGGAACAGGAAATGCAGCCGGATCGGCTTGTCGTCGGTCCGATCGGCGAATTCATGCAGCAACTGAAGGTTCTTTTCCTTCACCTTCAGATCGGCGGGATCGATACCCGGCGGCAGCCCTTCGGGGAGGTCGGCCTTGTTCACCACCGGCCGCACGCGTTCCAGACGGCCGATCTCGGCCAGCTCGGCGCTGGTGAAGCTCGCCTCGATCGGGCCGCGGCGGCCCAACGCATAGAGATCGGTCAGCGGCGCGGCGCTGATCACCTCGGCCGCATGGGCGGTCAGGTCGCTGCTCGCCATCTCAGCCTTGCTCTTGCCCAGCACGCGCAGGATATCGACCGAGACGTTGCCCATACCGATCACGGCGACGGCGGGGCGGTCCAGCAGCGGTTCGAGATTGCGGAAATCCGGATGGCCGTTATACCAGCCGACAAAGGCCATCGAGCCATAACAGCCCGGCAAATCCTCGCCCGGCACGCCCAGTGGCCGGTCGGCATGGGCACCCAGCGCCAGCACCACGGCGTCGTAATGGTTGCGCAGCTCGGCCAGCGGCAGGTCGCGACCCACCGCGACGTTGCCCAGGAAGCGCACATTTTCGTTGGCGAACAGACGGTCGAACTGCCGCGTCACCGCCTTGGTGCCCTGGTGATCCGGGGCGACGCCGAACCGTACCAGTCCATAAGGCGTGGCCAGCCGGTCGAACACGTCGATTTTCAGCTCCGGACGCTGGCGGATCAGGGCATCGGCGCAAAACAGCCCGGAAGGGCCACTGCCGACAATGGCGATATGGTGCAGCACGGCTTCGTTTCGTCTATGATTGCCAAAATGTCGCCGCAACCTTAGTGCAGCCTGACGCCGTTATGCAAACCTGGTACCCCGGATTTCCTCCCAGCCGGCCGGGCTGTTTCATATCCGAAGCGTTTCCCGACCGATGAGCGAACAAGACCCTCCCAGTTTCCGCGTGCTCAATCCGCAGGGCCGCGCGCCGGCGGTGCTGATCTGCGACCATGCCTCGCGCCGCGTGCCGGTAGCGATGAGCAATCTGGGCCTGCCGGACGACGAGCTGCTGCGCCATATCGGCTGGGATCCCGGTACCGCGGCAATCACCGAGAAGCTGGCGCAGACTCTCGATGCGCCGGCCGTACTGAGCGGCGTGTCGCGTCTGGTGATCGACTGCAACCGCCGGCCCGACGATCCGACGCTGATCTGCGAAGTGAGTGACGGCACCATCGTGCCAGGCAACCGCAACCTGGATGAGGCCGAGCGCGAGCGCCGGCTGAACAAGTATTTCCATCCCTATCATGCAGCGATTGCCGACACGCTGGATGCGGCGGGCCAGCGCGTGCCCGAACCGGCATTGCTGTCGATCCACAGCTTCACGCCCCGTATGCGTGTGAAGGGCCTGGATCGCCCCTGGCATATCGGCGTGGTCTGGGACCGCGACGGCCGCCTGGCCCAGCCGCTGCTGAAGGCGCTGCGCGACGAAGGCGACCTGGTGGTGGGCGACAACGAGCCCTATAGCGGCAAGGACCATTCCGGCTATTCGATCTTTGCCCATGGCCAGAACAAGGGCCTGCATCATGTGATGATCGAGGTGCGGCAGGATCTGGTCAGCACCGATGCCGGGATCAATGAATGGGCGGGGCGGCTGGACCGCTGCTTTCGCCGCATGCTGACCGAGGCGGGGCTGCTGCGCCCGGCCGTCGGCGCCGCCTGACGCAACCGGCATCGGGGGAAGAATGGCGGTCGACGATTTCACCATCGGTATCGAAGAGGAGCACCTGCTGGTGGATCGCCAGACCGGCGTGCTGGCGGTGGAGCCGCCCGATGCGCTGCTGGCCGAATGCGAGTCGCTGGTCGGCGGCCAGATCAATCCCGAATTCCTGAAATGCCAGATCGAGATCGTCACCAAGGTCTGCCGCGACATGGGCGAGGCGCGCGCCGATCTGGTGCGCCTGCGTTCGGCCATTGCCGAGGTGGCGGCCAAGCATGGCCTGGCGCCGATTGCGGCCTCGACGCATCCGTTTGCGAAATGGAGCGACCAGAAGCATACCGACCGCGAGCGCTACGACCGGCTGGCGAAAGACCTGGCCGGCGTGGCGCGACGGCTGATCATCTGCGGCATGCATGTCCATGTCGGCATCCCGGACGAGGACCTGCGCATCGACCTGATGAACCAGGTCAGCTATTTCCTGCCGCATCTGCTGGCGCTGTCGGCGTCTTCGCCTTTCTGGCAGGGCGAGGAGACCGGGCTGCAGTCCTACCGTCTGTCGGTATTCGACAGTTTGCCCCGCACCGGATTGCCCGAACGCCTGGAGACCTGGGGCGAATACCAGCGGCTGGTGAACCGCCTGACCCAGGCCGGCCTGATCGAGGATGCGACCAAGCTGTGGTGGGATATCCGTCCTTCGGCGCGCTACCCCACGCTGGAACTTCGCGTCACGGATGTTTGTACAAGACTCGATGACGGCATCAGCATCGCCGCGCTGTACCGCTGCCTGTTGGCCGCACTGCTGCGGCTGCGGCAGAAGAACCAGCGCTGGCGTCTCTATGCCAATGCGCTGATCGACGAGAACCGCTGGCTGGCCCAGCGTTATGGAATCGCCGGCAAGCTGGTCGATTTCGGCAAGGGCGAGGCGGTGCCCTATGCGGGGTTGCTGGAGGAACTGATCGAGCTGGTGCGCGAGGAGGCCCTGGCGATGGGCTGCCTGGCTGAAGTAGAGCGGGCGCGGGGTATCCTCTCGCGCGGCACCTCCGCCCAGCGGCAGTTGCAAGTCTATCGTGACGCGCTACATGCTGGCATGGACAAGCCGGCAGCGCTGAAGACCGTGGTCGACTGGCTGATCACCGAGACGGTGAATTTCGAAATACCGGGTTAAAAGGAGGCCGCGATGGCTGATGCAATCGACGACAAGACGCAAGTAGAGCTGGAGGCCGCCGCTTTCCGCCGGCTGCTGGAGCATCTGCGCGAGCGCACCGATGTGCAGAATATCGATCTGATGAACCTGGCCGGCTTCTGCCGCAACTGCCTGTCCAACTGGTATCAGGACGCAGCCAAGGACAAGGGCATCGCCATCGAAAAGATGGCGGCGCGCGAGACCATCTACGGCATGCCCTATGCCGACTGGCAGGCGAAATACCAGAAGGAAGCCTCGCCGGAGCAGCAGAAGGCCTTCGCGGAATCGCAGAAAACCCACAAGCACTAGGGATAACCGCGATCTGTCCACAGGCGACGCATTCCTGTGGATAACTGACGGCCGAACGAGAGCAAGTGGTAGGCGGGCGGGCCATGCTGGCTATAATCCGCGCCAACCGCGTTTTCACTGTTTTGCAAAGGTCGCCTGCCATGGCCAAACTCATTTCCGGCAACTTCTCGACAGATCAGCTCAACCAGCTTGTTGCGCGCATCGAGCGTCTGGAAGAAGAGAAGAAGGCGCTGGCCGACGACATCAAGGAAGTCTACGCCGAAGCCAAGGCGCATGGCTTCGATATCAAGATTCTGCGTCAGGTCATCCGCCTGCGCAAACTCGACAAGGCCGATCTGGCCGAGCAGGAAAGCTTGCTGCAGGTCTATATGGAAGCGCTGGGCATGACGACCGATCACAGCGCCGGCGCCGAAGCGGCCGAGTAAGCATGCGCGCCGCCGCCAGCCTGATCTGCGGACTGGCGGCGCTTTTCGCTCTGGAAGCGGGTGCGCAGCAACGGCCACAACTGGTGCCGCCGCTCACCAACGAAGACGCCCAGGCCTGCGTCACGGTCGCCAACCTCACCGAATACAACTGGCCGATCGGTATCCGCCGCGAGGGCCGCGTCAATTCGACCCTGATCGCCAAGCCGCGCGAAGTGAACCGCTATTGCGCGCCTGACCGTCTGGCGCCGAACGAGGTCATCATCGTGCAGCTCAAATCGAGCTGGTTTCCGTTGGGCGAGTGCCGCCTGAAGAATCGCGGCACCATGGAAATCTATCGCGAGAAAAGCGACATCACCGACAGTGGCGAAGCCACCAAGGTGAAATGCCACGAGGGGCGCTAGGTCACTCCGTCACGGCCGCGCCAGCGCCCACCGCCAGACCGGGCCGTCTTCGGGATCGTCCACCGCTTCAATCAACGCGAAGCCGCGTTTGCGCAGGATCGCCGTCGAGGCATTCTCCTCCGGCAGCGTATGGGCCAGCACCACCTTCACATCATATTCGTTGAAGGCGATTTTCAGCAGCTCGCGCGCCATCACACTGGCCACGCCCTGGCCTTCGTAACCCGGGAAGGTGAAATAGGCGATTTCGATCAGGCCCTGCACCGGGGCTGACTTGAAAGCGCAGGTACCGACCAAGGCATTATCGGTCTCGCGCAGCGCGAAATAGCTCAACCAGGGATCGGTGGCGCGGGTCCGCTCATAAAGGTCGAGAGTGGCCGTTGCCATTTCGGCGGCGATTTCGGCCACCTCGGCACGGTTGGGATGCTCGGCCAGAACCGCCATCGGACTGGCAGACAGGCTTTCCAGATAGGGAGTGTAGAGCGGCTTGAGCGTCAGCATGGGCGGGTTCTGGCCGATCCGACCCGGTTGCGCAAGGCTTCAGCGCTGGCTCAGCCACGCCAGCACGGTCGGCAGCACCACTTCTGGCTTGCGCACCCAGCGGAAATGATCGACCCCGTCGATGCCCATGGCTTTCGGATCGAGGTGGTGACGGCTCAACTGGGCCTGCGGCATCTTGCCGACCAGGCCGTCGGTTGCGCGTTTGGGCGCGAAGAAATCGCCCTGCAGCGAGATCGCCAGTACCGGCAGTGTCACGCTGGCCAGTGCATCCCTGTGGTTCAGGCGCGGGCTGCCCAGGATGAAATCGCCGGTACGCGCCTGCCGCGCCCAGTCGGCAATCACGCCGCGCGCTTCGCGGCCGGCGAAACGGAAGCTCTGGCCGGGGAAATGGCCGAGCAGGCGTGCGGTAAGTGTTGCGGCCTGGCTGTAGAGCAGGAAGCCGAAGCCCCAGAGTTTCCAGTGCACCGAACTGATTGCCACCAGGATCAGGCCGGAAAGCTGTGCCTGTTGCTGCCCCGCATAGAGCATGCTGATCTGGCCGCCGAGACTGTGGCCGAACAGATACAGCGGCGCCTGCGGAAAGCGCGCCTTCACGGCGGCGACGGCCAGCGGCCAGTCTTCGGTCAGCATCTCGTGATAGCCGAAATCGTAATCGCGTCCGGGCCGGCGGCCGCCGCTTTCTTCATGGCCGCGCAGTTCGGCAACAGTGACGTGGCAGCCGGCCTCGCGCAAAGCTTGCGCCAGACGGTCGTAATAGCCGGCTTTCACGCCCATCGCCGGTTCGATCAGCAGCGCCGGCGCCCCGGCATCGGCGGCCGGATAGACGGTCAGCGCGAAGCTGGTTCCTTCATTGCGCTGCAGACGGATGGTTTCGGGTGTAATGGCAGGTGTCGTCATGGCGCGATCAAGCCACGGCCGGACGGGCGGCGCAATTACCTTTCGGGTTATACCGCTGCGGCATGCCGCAGCGGTATCCCATCACATCCGGTTTATTCTGCCCGGGTTACTCCGCCGCTGTGGCCAGCGGCGCCGGGTTGCGGAAGCTCGCCAGCAGCTTGGCTTCCTTGTCCTTGGCATCCTTCAGGTGCTTCACCTTCACATGGCCGTAACCGCGGATGTCCTCGGGGATTTTCGCCAGTGCCACGGCAAGGCCGTGGTTGTCCGGCGTCAGCTTGGCGCAGAGCTCTTCGATCAGGGCGAAATAATCCGCGATCAACTGGCGTTCGATCTGGCGCTCGTGGGTGTAGCCGAAGACATCGAGCTTCGTGCCGCGCAGCCCCTTCAGTTTGGCCAGCAATGTGAAGGCCCGCATCATCCAGGGACCGAACTGCCGTTTCGTCGCGACGCCGGTTTCGGGATCGGGCGGGTTGATCAGTGGCGGTGCCAGATGGAAGCTCAGTGTGAAGTCACCCTCGAACTGTGCGTTCAGCTTTTTCAGGAACTCGCCGTCGGTATAAAGCCGGGCAACCTCGTATTCGTCCTTGTAGGCCATCAGTTTGTAGGCATAGCGTGCGACCGCCTCGGCGAAGCCGGTCATGCCCTTGGCCTTGTTTTCGGCGGCGCGGGCGGTTTCGACCAGCGCCTTGTAGCGCTGCGCATAGGCTTCGCTCTGGTAAGCGACCAGCCGCGGCATACGGTCGGCCAGCAGTTCGTCGGTGGTCTTGGCAAAGGTCTTGAATTCCGAGACCGGGATGGCCGGACGGGCGATCTCGTCGACCGCCTTGGCATCCTGGGCATAGAGACGGCCCCAGTTCAGCGCCGTCTTGTTGCCTTCGATGGCCGTGCCGTTCAGTTCGATCGCCTTCAACAGGGCGTCCAGCGACACCGGGATCAGGCCGCGCTGCACGGCATAGCCCAGCATGAACATGTTGGTGGCGATGGCGTCGCCCATCAGTGCGGTGGCGATGCGGGTGGCCTCGACGAATTCCGACAGGTTCTCGCCGGCGGCGTTGCGGATCGCCTGCGTCATCTGGTTGTCGTCCAGCTGCAGGTTCGGGTTGAGCTGGAAGGCGGCCGTTGGCGTCAGGTGCGTGTTGATCAGAGCCCGGGTCGCGCCGCGCTGCATCTTCTCCAGAGCCGCGTCGCCGGCTGCCACCACCATGTCGCAACCCAGCACCAGATTGGCACCGCCGGCCGCCACGCGCACGGCATGGATATCTTCCGGGTTCTTCGCGATACGCACATGGCTGAGCACGGCGCCGTTCTTCTGCGCCAGGCCGGTGAAGTCCAGCACGCTGGTGCCATAGCCCTGCACATGGGCTGCCATGCCCAGAATCTGGCCGATGGTGACGACGCCGGTGCCACCGATGCCGGTGATCAGGATGTTGTAGGGCTGGTCCAGCGGCGCGGTCTCGGGCGCCTTCAGGTTGGCGAACAGACCGTCGGCCGCGTTTTCGGGGTTGTGCTGCACCTTCACCCTGGCGCGCTTGACCTTGCCGCCATGCACGGTGACGAAGCTGGGACAGAAGCCTTTCACGCAGGAAAAATCCTTGTTGCAGGACGACTGGTTGATCTTGCGCTTGCGGCCGAGCTCGGTTTCCTGCGGCTCGACCGAGACGCAGTTGGATTTGACCGAACAGTCGCCGCAGCCCTCGCAGACCGCCTCGTTGATGAACACCCGCTTGTCCGGATCGGGGAAGGTGCCGCGCTTGCGGCGGCGGCGCTTCTCGGCGGCGCAGGTCTGGTCGTAGATGAGGACGGTACAACCTTCGATCTCGCGCAGTTCCTTCTGCACGGCATCCAGATCGTCACGATGATGGAAGGTGACGCCCGGCGCCCATTCGGTGCCGACCGGATACTTGTCCGGCTCGTCGCTGACGAGCGCGATGCGGCGCACACCCTCGCCATAGACCTGCAGGCTGATCTGCTGGGGCGTGAGCTGGCCGTCATGCGGCTGGCCGCCGGTCATGGCGACCGCGTCGTTGAAAAGAATCTTGTAGGTGATGTTCACCTTGGCCGCGATGCTGGCACGCAGCGCCAGCAGACCCGAATGGAAGTATGTGCCGTCGCCCAGATTGGCGAAGATGTGGTTGTCCTCGGTGAACGGGGCCTGGCCGATCCAGGGCGTGCCTTCGCCGCCCATCTGCGTAAACGTCGCGGTCGAGCGGTCCATCCACAGCGACATGAAATGGCAGCCGATGCCGGCTACGGCGCGGCTGCCCTCGGGCACGCGGGTGGAGGTGTTATGGGGGCAGCCCGAGCAGAAATACGGCGTACGCTGGGTCTTGCCGATGCTGCTGGCCGCCGTCTCGCGCTCTTTCTGCTCGATGAAGGCGATGCGCTCCTCGATGCGGGCATTGGTGCCGTAACGCTTGAGCCAAGTGTAGAGCGCCTTGGCCACAATGGCTGGCGAGATTTCACCCGAAGAGGGCAGCAGCCACTTGCCGTCGGCATCGAACTTGCCGATGACGCGCGGGCGCACGTCTTCGCGCCAGTTGTAGAGCTGCTCTTTCAGCTGGTTCTCGATGATCGCGCGCTTTTCCTCGACGACGATCACTTCCTCCAGGCCTTCGGCGAAATGACGGGCGCCTTCGCGTTCCAGCGGCCAGACCATGCCGACCTTGTAGAGCCGGATGCCCAGATCGGCAGCCATCTCCTCGGTGATGCCGAGGTCTTCCATGGCTTGCCGCACGTCCAGATACGACTTGCCGGTGGTGATGATGCCAAGTCGCGGACGCGGGCTGTCGATCACCACGCGGTCGATCTTGTTGGCGCGGGCAAAGGCCAGGGCAGCATAGGCCTTGTGGCGCTGCAGCCGGTCTTCCTGCTCCAGGATCGCATCGGGCCAGCGGATGTTCAGGCCGCCCGGGGGCATCTGGAAATCGGTGGGATACTTGATCTGCAGGCGACCGGGATCGATGGAGACGCTGGCCGAGCTTTCGACGGTTTCGGTCTGGCACTTGAAGCCGACCCAGACACCGGCATAGCGCGACATCGCCCAGCCGAGCAGGCCGTAATCGATGAACTCCTGGACATTGGCCGGATGCAGCATCGGCATCATCGCGGCCATCATCATATGTTCGGACTGATGCGCCACGGTGGAGGAGGCGGCGCCGTGATCGTCGCCGCACAAAGCCAGCACGCCGCCATGGGGCGAGGTGCCGGCAGAATTGGCATGTTTGAACACGTCCATCGAACGGTCGACGCCGGGGCCCTTGCCATACCAGATCGAGAAGACGCCGTCGTATTTGGCCTTGGGGAACAGGTTGAGCTGCTGGCTGCCCCAGACTGAGGTGGCGGCCAGGTCTTCATTCACACCCGGCTGGAATTCGATGTGGTTCGCTTTAAGGAATTTACGCGCTTTCCAGAGCTGCTGGTCGAACAGACCCAGCGGCGAGCCGCGGTAACCGGAGATGAAGGCTGCGGTGTTCAGGCCGGCGGCCAGATCGCGCTTTCGCTGCAGCATTGGCAGGCGCACCAGCGCCTGGGTTCCGGTCAAAAAGACGCGACCGCGTTCGAGGGTGTATTTATCGTCCAGCGTGACATTCGCCAGCATTCGATATCCTCCCGATACCTTAGCTCTGAACTCTTTAAAGCGCGCTCTGAGCGGTCGCTTCCGGCGACCGGCCAAATAGGTCAGTATTGCTTACCTAATTATAGGGCGCTCGCGGCGCCGGGTCGAGGACTAAAACGTGCTGTGTTCCACATGGTGCGGCCGGGTTGCTCTTTCATCTGATTCTGATAGACAGCGCGGGGGTGTCAACGCACCGCAATATCAAGTTCTGGATCATCCATGGCCATTCTGCTCACCGGCGCCGCAGGATTTATAGGGTTTCATGTCGCGCAGGCCTTGCTGCAGCGCGGTGACGAGGTGATCGGCCTCGATAACCTGAACGATTATTACGATCCACGCCTCAAACACGCACGACTCGAACAGCTTCAGGCTCATAAGGGTTTCCGATTCCATCAGGTGGATATTGCCGAGCCCGATCTTGTGCGCGAAGCAGTCAAGGGCGCTGATATCCGCAAGGTGATCCATCTGGCTGCCCAGGCCGGCGTGCGCTATTCGCTGACCAATCCATACGCGTATATCCGCGCCAATGTGCTTGGCCATACCGTGATCCTGGAACTCTGCCGCAGCCTGCCCAACTGCGAGCACCTGGTCTACGCCTCGTCCTCATCGGTATACGGCGGCAACACCAAGCTTCCCTTTGCGGTGGAAGACCGGGTCGACGCGCCGATTTCGCTCTATGCCGCGACCAAAAAAGCCGACGAGCTGATGAGCCATGCCTATGCGCATCTCTTCGGTCTGCCCCAGACCGGTCTCCGCTTCTTCACGGTCTACGGTCCCTGGGGCCGGCCGGATATGGCGATGTACATTTTCACCAAGGCGATCTTCGAAGGCCGCCCGATCAAGGTGTTCAATTACGGCAACATGGAGCGCGACTTCACCTATATCGACGATATCGTCGCCGGCGTGATCAAGACCTTGGATAATCCGCCGCCGGCCGATGAACACGGCCGCCGCTATCGCCTGTATAACATCGGCAACAACAAGTCCGAGCCGCTGCTACGCATGATCGACCTGATCGAGCAGGCGGTCGGCCAGAAAGCCGAAAAAGAGCTATTGCCGCTGCAGGAAGGCGATGTGCCGGCCACCTATGCCGATATTTCGGCGATCCAGCGTGACACGGGCTTCAAGCCGACAACGCCGATCGATGTCGGGATCCCGCGCTTCGTTGACTGGTATCGCCGCTATCACAACATGGTCGGATGAGCCCAGTCTGCCATGAGTGAAGTGCCGCAGATCACGACCGAAAGCTTCGACCCGAAGGTGGTCGAAGCCATGGTCCTGCAGGGTATTCCGCATTGCGCAGCCCTGGGCGTGAAAGTGATCGAGGCGACGCGTGAGCATGTCACGCTGTCACTGCCCTATAATCCCGATCTGGTCGGCGACCCGGTCAGCGGCGTGCTGCATGGGGGTGCCGTGACCTCGCTGATCGACAGCGTCGCCGGTATGGCGGTTTTCGTTGCGCTGTTCACGGCGCAGCGGAAATTGCAGGCCATTGCCACGCTGGATCTGCGCATCGACTATCTGAAGCCGGCGATGGCACAGAAAGACCTGTATGCGACGGCAGAATGCTACAAGCTGACCCGGTCGATCGCCTTCATCCGGGCGCGCGCCTATCATCCGGATACTCCCGACGATCTGGTGGCAAGCTGTGTCGCCACCTTCATGATCGGCTCTTCCGACAAGCCGCCGCTGCCCAAGGACATTCCGGCTCCAGGGCAGGCGTCATGAGCCAGGATTTTCCGGCCCTGATCGCTGCGGCGCGGGCGAAGCGCGATTTCTCGCCCTTTCTTGAGGCCGTGCCGTATTTCCGTTTCCTCGGGTTGAGTGTGCGCGAGCGGGATGGCGAACTAGTCTGTGTATTGCCCGCCGATCAAAAGCTGATCGGCAATGCGCGTCTGCCGGCATTGCACGGCGGCGTGGTCGGCGCCCTGCTGGAATCGGCGGCTATCGTGCATCTGATCTGGGCCGGCGACACCGACACGATCCCGAAGATCATCGATCTCTCGGTGGACTATCTGCGCTCGGCCCGCCCGGTCGAGACTTTTGCACGGGCGATCATCACCAAGCATGGCCGCCGTATCGCCAATGTCCGCGCCGAGGCCTGGCAGGACGACCCGGCCCGGCCGGTGGCGACCGCGCACGCGCATTTTCTGCTGGGATAACAGCCGCTTTACCTGGCTCGGGCTGGTCAAACCCGGACTCAGCGCCCATATAATGCTGCAACCGCATAACGAGGTTTCCGCATGGCTTCCCCTGCTGCCGTTTCTCCCGCTGCCCCTGTTGCCGCCAACGATTTCGGCGCCCTGCCGGTCTGGGATCTGACTGATCTCTACCCTGGTCTGGACTCGGCGGAACTGCAGCGCGATCTGGCCAGGGTGGCCGATGGCGCGGCAAAGCTGGAGCAGACCTGGAAGGGCAGGATCGGAACGGCGTCGGGCGACGATCTGGCCGGCGTGATTGCGGAATACGAGCAGATGCAGGATCTGATCGGCCGTATGTATTCCTACGCCTCGCTGGCCTATGCCGGCGACATGGCCGATCCCAAGGTCGCCGGCTTCTACCAGGACATGCAGGAGAAGCTGAACGACATCACCACCAAGCTGCTGTTTCTGACGCTGGAGCTGAACCGCATCGAGGACGCAGCGCTGGAGCAGAAATACGCGGCCTCGGCCAGGCTCTCGCATTACAAGCCCTGGCTGCGCGACCTGCGGCTGTTCCGCGAGCATCAGCTGGAAGATGAACTGGAACGACTCCTCCATGAAAAGGCCGTGGCCGGCCGGGCCGCCTGGAATCGCCTGTTCGATGAGACCATGGCCGGCCTGCGCTTCCCCTATGGCAAGGAGCAGCTGACCGCCGAACAGGTGCTGCACAAGCTCTCGGATACCGATCCCAAGACCCGCAAGCTGGCGGGCAAGACGCTGGCGAAAGTCTTCAAGCAGAATGTGCGGCTGTTCGCGCTGATCACCAACACACTGGCCAAGGACAAGGAAGTCGAAGACCGCTGGCGCAAGTATCCGACGCCCGAGGCCTATCGCCATCTGTCCAACTGCGTCGAACCCGAAGTCGTCAACGCGCTGACCGATGCGGTCACCGCCGCGTATCCAAAACTTTCGCACCGCTATTACAAGCTGAAGGCCCAGTGGATGGGTACCAAGAAGCTGAACTGGTGGGACCGCAATGCCCCGCTGCCCGAGGACAACGACCGGGTGATCGCCTGGGATGAGGCGCGTGACATCGTGCTGAAGGCTTATGGCCGCTTTTCGCCGCAGCTCGCCGATCTAGGCCGGAAATTCTTCGATAATGCCTGGATCGATGCTCCGGCGCGGCCGGGCAAGGCGTCTGGCGCCTTTGCCCATCCCACCGTGCCGAGTGCGCATCCCTACCTGCTGCTGAACTATCAGGGCCGCACGCGCGATGTGATGACGCTGGCCCATGAACTGGGCCATGGCGTGCACCAGTTGCTGGCCGCCGAGCAGGGTCCTCTCATGTCGGATACACCGCTCACGCTGGCGGAAACCGCCTCGGTCTTCGGCGAGCAGCTTACGTTCCGCGCCCTGCTGGATGCTGCCGGTCCGGAACGCCGCAAACTGATGCTGGCCTCCAAGGTCGAGGACATGCTGAACACCGTGGTGCGTCAGACCGCCTTCTTCAAATTCGAGCGTCAGGTCCATGCCGCCCGCCGCGAGGGCGAGTTGACGCCGGATCGCATCGGCGAGATCTGGATGGGCGTGCAGAAGGAAAGCCTTGGCCCGGCGCTGAAATTCGATGCGGATTACAGCACCTTCTGGTGCTATATCCCGCATTTCATCCATTCGCCCTTCTATGTGTATGCCTATGCCTTCGGCGACTGCCTGGTGAACGCGCTTTATGCCCGTTACCAGGATGCCGAGCAGGGTTTCCAGGAGAAGTATTTCGCCATGCTGAAGGCCGGCGGTACGCTGCGGCACCAGGAGCTGCTCAAGCCCTTCGGTCTCGACGCCTCCGATCCGGCCTTCTGGTCGAAGGGCCTGAACGTGATCGGCGGCTTCATCGACGAACTGGAACAGCTCTCTTAAATGTCAGAACGCGACAGCACGCTGGGCCGGGTCCGCCGTTACGCCAGGGTCGGTGCGTCCGTTGGCGGTCTGGCGGCGCGGCTGGGGGCTGAGCGTGTATTGGGCGTAAAGATGGATCGCGGCCGGCATGCCGCCGATCTGCGCGCCGCGCTTGGCGGGCTGAAGGGCCCGCTGATGAAGGTGGCGCAGATCATGTCCACCATCCCCGATGCGCTGCCCAAGGAGTATGTGCAGGAGCTGGCGCAGCTTCAGGCCAACGCGCCAGCCATGGGGCCGGCCTTTGTTAAACGCCGTATGGTCAGCGAACTCGGGCCGCAATGGCAGACGAAGTACAAGAGCTTCGATCTCGCCGCCTCGGCAGCGGCCAGCCTGGGCCAGGTACATCGCGCCACCGTCAGGGATGGCGGGCTGCTGGCGGTGAAGCTGCAGTATCCCGACATGTCATCGGCGGTGGAGGCGGACCTGAAGCAGCTCAAGCTGATCTTCGCCATCTACAAGCGCTACGATGCGGCCATCGATACCACGCATATCCACGACGAGATCGCCACACGGCTGCGCGAGGAGCTGGATTACGAGCGCGAGAGCCGGCATATGGGGCTCTATGGCACCATGCTGGCCGACGAGGCGCAGGTGCATGTCCCCGTCGCCCTGCCGGATCTCACCACCAAGCGCCTGCTGACCATGAGTTGGCTTGAGGGGCGGCGTCTGCTCGATTTCCAGGATGCGCCCCAGGAGACCCGAAACACCATCGCCATGAACCTGTTCCGCGCTTGGTATGTGCCGTTCTACCGTTGCGGCGTGATCCATGGCGATCCGCATCTGGGCAATTACACGGTGCGCGAGGATTTCGGCATCAACCTGCTGGACTTCGGCTGCGTGCGTATCTTTCCGGCGAAATTCGTTGCCGGCGTGATCGACCTCTATCGTGCCATCTCAACCAATGACCGTGCGCTGGCCGTGCATGCCTATGAAACCTGGGGCTTCTCCGGCCTGAGCAATGACGTGATCGACACGCTCAACCTATGGGCCGAGTTCGTCTATGCGCCGCTGCTGGAAGACCGGCCGCGTCGCATCCAGGAAATGGAGCAGAGCGGCGTCTATGGCCGCGAGGTGGCCGAGGAGGTGCACCGCAAGCTGAAAACGCTGGGTGGCGTCACGCCACCGCGTGAATTCGTTTTCATGGATCGTGCCGCCATCGGGCTCGGGGGTGTGTTCCTGCATCTGAAGGCCGAGATCAACTGGCACCGGCTGTTCCACGACCTGATCGCCGGTTTTGACGCGACGGCGCTGGCCAAACGCCAGGCGGCGGCGCTGAAATCCGCCGGGCTGGAACTGCCCGAGGCGGCCTGAAGCCCGGGAACCGCAGCTGGCCTTGTGGGTTTCACTCCGAGGAGAGGAGACCGCAAATGCCGCCGCAGACCCCTGCCAGCCATCCGCCCGAAACCCATGAACCGGCCGCCTTCGAAAGCGACCTCGATCGTCACCGCAGCGGCGATGACGAAGTCTATGGCTCCCATGGCGTCCAGGCTGACACCGTGCTGCCACCGGCCCGGCCCGGACGGCTGCGCGGCCGGCCGCTGAAACGGGTGGGGCGGGACCGGGTCTGAACCGATTTGCGGTTGCCGGAGCGCCACTTTGGCCTGAAAATGGCGGCATGATCGACAGCCTGTCATCTTTTTCGTCGGCCATTGCCGCCAGCCCTGCGAAAGCCGGGAATGCTCCGGCTCTCGATCCGGCGACATTTCCCGGCGCAGCCGTGTTCGGCGGCATCGCCGGGCAGTCGCCGGAGCAGCGCAGGGCGCTGGCGCGCCAGCCGGTGGTCACGGGGGGCGGCCTTTCCAGCGGCGCCACACTGCTCGGCGCCCAGCAGAGCGCCTCCTCCGGGGGCAGCAGCGGCGCCAAGTCGCCGGGCGAGCTGACCGAGGAAGAGCAGAAGGCGGTCGCCGAACTCAAACAGATCGATGCCAAGGTGCGCGCCCATGAGCGCGCCCATGCGGCCGTCGGCGGCGCCCATGCCGGTGCGCCGTCCTACAGCTACACCCGCGGTCCCGATGGCCAGATGTATGCGGTGAGTGGCGAGGTTGCCATCGATATCGGGGCGGAGAATGACCCCGAGGCCACCCTGCAGAAAGCCACCCAGGTGGCGGCCGCAGCTCTGGCGCCGGCCGATCCTTCCGGCGCCGACCGCGCTGTGGCCGCCGCTGCGGCTGCTTTGCGGCTGGAGGCTCTGGCCCAGATTCGTGAGCAGAAGCGCGCCGAACAGGCGGAAAAGGATACCGATAAAGGCAGCGGGGGCACTGCTCCGGCCGGCGAAGCCAGCCGGGCGACGCAGGCCTACCAGGCCGCCATCGGCAACGCCATCAGCCAGTCCAGCCGGGGGCTGGGTCAGCTGGTCGGCCTGAGCGCCTGATTTCGCAGGCCTTTCCGGCCATCCGCCGCTGCGGCAGGGGTTGTGCCGGCTTTGGACGCCAGCGTAATATCCCAGCCCGATTCAACGTTTACGACAATCCCTGAGAGACAGAGGGCGTTATGGCCGAAGAACACAAGATGGGCACCATGGACATCAGCCAGCACAAGGCATCCTGGGATGGCTTCATGAAGATGACCACCTGGGGCTCGATTGCCACGATCGTGCTGCTCATCCTGCTGGCAATTTTCGTGGTTTAAGACGGCCCGGCGGCGCCCTATCGGCGCCGTCTTTGTTTTTAAGCGTTCGGGGGGATCTGCATGAAAATCGGTATTCCGAAGGAACGCCGCACCGGTGAGAAGCGGGTCGCCGCCTCGCCGGAGACGGTGAAGAAATTCGTCGGCCTTGGCTGCACGGTGGTGGTCGAAACCGGCGCCGGTCTCGCCGCCGATATCCCCGATGACCAATACACCGCCATGGGCGCGCAGATTGCGTCCGATGCCAAAGCCGCGATCGGCGACGCCGATATGGTGCTGAAGGTGCAGCGGCCGATGACGGCGGCCGAAGGCAGCGATGAACTGGCGCTGCTGAAGAAGGGCGCCGTGCTGGTTGCCGGCCTGCAGGCCCTGCAGCAGCGTGACCAGGTGAAGGCCTATGCTGCCGCCGGCGTGAATGCCTATGCCATGGAACTGATGCCGCGCATCACGCGCGCGCAGTCGATGGACATTCTCTCCTCGCAGTCAAATCTCGCCGGCTACAAGTCGGTGCTGGACGCGGCGGCCCATTTCGGCCGCGCCTTCCCGATGATGATGACTTCGGCCGGCACGATTGCCCCGGCGCGTGTCTTCATCATGGGCGTTGGCGTGGCAGGACTTCAGGCCATTGCGACGGCAAAACGCCTCGGCGCCGTGGTGTCGGCCACCGATGTGCGCCCGGCCACCAAGGAGCAGGTCGAAAGCCTGGGCGGCAAGTTCGTCTGGGTCGACGACGAGGAAGCTCGCAGCTCGCAGACCGCCGGCGGCTACGCCAAGGAAATGTCGGCCGAGTACAAGGCCAAGCAGGCGGCCCTCGTGGCCGAAACCGTGAAGAAGCAGGACATCATCATCACCACCGCACTGATCCCTGGCCGTCCGGCTCCGGTGCTGGTGACGGAAGAAATGGTGAAGTCGATGCGTCCCGGTTCGGTCATCATCGATCTCGCGGTGGAAGCCGGCGGCAATTGTCCGCTGAGCAAGCCCGACGAGGTCGTGGTGGTCAACGGCGTCAAGATCGTCGGCTATACCAACTATCCCAGCCGCGTCCCGGTCGATGCCTCCAACCTTTATGCCAAGAACCTGTGGAATTTCCTCAGCCCGCATTGGGACAAGGACGCCAAGACCTTCAAGTTCAATCCGGAAGACGAAACCGTCACCGGCACCTGCCTGACCCGCGATGGCCAGGTGGTGCATGCGATGCTGAAAGAGGGGAACTGATCATGGGTGAGATTTATTCCTTCTTCTCGCTGCTGACGGTTTTCGCGCTCGCCTGCTTCGTCGGCTATTACGTGGTCTGGAGCGTGACGCCGGCCCTGCATACGCCGCTGATGAGCGTCACCAATGCGATCTCTTCGGTCATCATTGTTGGTGCGCTGATCGCCGCCGGCGCGTCGGCGGTATTCGACGCCTCCAAGGTCTTCGGCCTGCTTGCCATCGCCCTGGCTGCCGTGAACATCTTCGGCGGCTTCCTGGTCACGCAGCGCATGCTGGCCATGTACAAGAAAAAAGAAAAGAAGTGAGGGCCGCGCCATGCCGATCCAACTGACCGCGCTGCTCTACCTCGTCAGCTCCATCCTGTTCATCCTGGCGCTCCGCGGCCTGTCGTCGCCGGAGACCAGCCGCAAGGGCAATACCTACGGCATGGTCGGCATGGGCATTGCCGTGCTGACCACCATCGCCAATCTGGGCGCGCTCAGCGACACCATCGTCTGGGTGCTGGTGGCGCTGGTGATCGGCGGTGCCGTCGGCACCGTGCTGGCCCGCCGTATCCAGATGACGGCGATGCCGCAGCTGGTTGCCGCCATGCACAGCCTCGTCGGCCTCGCTGCCGTGTTGGTGGCCGCGGCTGCCTTCTACAATCCGGCGCCCTACGGCATCGTCAATGCTGCCGGCGTGATCACGGTGGCGGCGCGCATCGAGATGTCGCTCGGCGTGGTGATCGGCATCATCACCTTCTCCGGTTCGCTGGTGGCGTTTGCCAAGTTGCAGGGCCTGGTCTCCGGCAGCCCGGTGATCTTCAAGGGGCAGCATTTCCTGAATGCCCTGATCGGCCTGATCATTGTCGGGCTGGTCGTGGCCTTCTGCATGAACCCGAGCCGCGAACTGTTCTGGGCGGTGACGGTGCTGGCGCTGATCGTCGGCTTCACCATCATCATCCCGATTGGCGGTGCCGACATGCCGGTCGTCGTCTCGATGCTGAACAGCTATTCGGGCTGGGCCGCGGCCGGCATCGGCTTCACCCTGCAGAACCCGGCGCTGATCGTCACCGGCGCGCTGGTCGGCTCCTCGGGTGCGATTCTGTCCTACATCATGTGCAAGGGCATGAACCGCTCGCTGTTCAACGTCATCCTTGGCGGCTTCGGCGGCGATACCGCCGCGGCGGCCGGCGGCCAGAAGGTCGACCGTCCCTACAAGAAGGGTTCGGCTGACGACGCCGCCTTCATCATGAAGAATGCCGGCAAGGTCATCATCGTGCCGGGCTACGGCATGGCGGTCAGCCAGGCCCAGCATGCGCTGCGCGAGATGGGCGACAAGCTGAAGGAAGAGGGCGTGGAAGTGAAATACGCCATCCATCCGGTGGCGGGTCGCATGCCCGGCCATATGAACGTGCTGCTGGCCGAGGCCAATGTCTCCTATGACGAGGTGTTCGAGCTGGAGGAGATCAACTCCGAATTCCAGACCGCCGATGTCGCCTTTGTGATCGGCGCCAATGACGTGACCAACCCGGCTGCCCGCGACGATCCGAAGAGCCCGATCTTCGGCATGCCGATCCTGGATGTGGACAAGGCCAAGACCGTGCTGTTCGTGAAGCGCTCGATGGCCTCGGGCTACGCCGGTATTGATAACGAATTGTTCTATAAGGACAATACGATGATGCTACTGGCCGATGCCAAGAAGATGGTGGAAGACATCGTCAAGGGGCTCTGAAGCTTCCGCCTGGGGCAAACCCACCCGTTCAGACGGCCCGGATCGCGAGTCCGGGCCGTTTTTTGTTTGGAATTTCTATAAATCATAATTTTTCCATTGCACTTTTGACGCGAGCGGAATGTGCTAAACACGGGCGCGAAAAAAGGCCCAGACACAAAACACGTTCCACGATCATGTCCTCTCTGTCCGATCAAGATCTGATAGCGTACGATCCTGCCTTGCTGCGGGAGGGCGCAGACGTGATGCAGGTCCTCGATTTCACCCATCGAAACCTTGAGAACGCCAACTTTGAGGGCCGCACCTTGCAGCGGGCCAAACTGGCGGGCAGCAACCTGCGTTCGGCCCGTATGTCGCGTGCCGACCTGCTGGAAGCCGACCTGTTCGGGGCCGATCTGGCTCGCGCCGACCTGCAGGGCGCCAACCTGACCAAAGCGATCCTGCGCGGCGTGAATCTCAAAGGCGCCAACCTGAACAACGCCGTCCTGATCGACGCCGATTTCCGCGGCGGCGTGATGATGCGGCCCGGCGGGCAGACCCGCGTGGGCAGCGAAATCCCCGATCTGACCGACTGCCTGCTGGAATATGCCACGGCCGCGCGTGCGCAGTTCTCGGGCGTCGACCTGAGTGGCGCTTCGCTGGTGGGCGCTGATCTGTCGGGTGCGAATTTCTTCGGCAGCAACCTGCGCAACGCCGATCTGTCCTATGCCAATCTCAAGGGGGCGAATTTAAGCGACTCCAAGCTGATCGGCACGCGGCTTGTGGGCGCCAATCTCAGCAACGCGCAGATCGTCAATGCCACGGTAGACGGTGTGGTGGCGGTGGGCGCGAATTTTGCCGATGCGGTGATCCGCGGCGTCGGGATGGATGGTTTCGACACCGAGAACCAGAAGCTGGTGGAAGAGTATGATTTCGCCGCTGACCTGGCCGATGCAGTGGACCAGCATCGCACCTGGATGGTGTCGGGCGGCAAGAATGGGCGCCAGCTCAATCTTTCGGGGCGTATGGTCGCCTACCACGATTTCTCGGGCATGAATTTTGATGGCGCCGATTTTACCGACAGCGACTTGCGTGGCTGCAGTTTCGACCGGTGCAGCCTGCTGATGGCGAATTTCGTGCGCGCCAACCTGGCAGGCGCCAGCTTCGCGCAGGCCAGGATTTCCGGCGCGCGCTTCGTGGAGGCCAACCTGCGCTGGGGCAACCTGTCAGATGCGGCCTCGGGCAGCCTGCCGATCTACCTAGGCGATGGACGCTTTACCGGCCGCCATGCCACCACCGATTTCAGCCGGGCCAACATGGCCAATGCGAAGCTGGATGGCCTCGACCTGACCTCCTGTCTGCGCGACAGCGGCACTGCCGACTGACCGCTTTCAGTCTTCCGGCGTTGCCGCCGTGGTGCTGCGTATCAGATCGGCATGCTGCAGGCCGCAGTAATACGGCTCGCCCTGATCGGGGAAGGCATTGAGCTTGGCGTTGTAGCAGCGATGCTTGAAACCATGCTTGTCGGTGATGGTGATCAGCGTCGGCCGGTGCCGGCCATCCTCCAGCGGGCCGGTCAGGTAGAAGGCAATGCGGTCGATCCGATAGCCCAGGATGCGCAGCTCGCCCAGATTGGACAGCCGCTCGCTGGTTGCGATCAGGAATGTTTCGGTGTCGCAATGCTTCTGCCCCAGGCCCAGCGGGCGCTCGAAGTCGCCGATCAGCAACTGGTCGGACAGGGCGGTACTGATCAGGCGGGCCACCTGGATGGTGACATCGCCGACGATGAAGGAGCCGCCGTCGCTGCCGTCCTTGCGCGGCTGGTGATACAGGAAATGGCTGCCGATGCTCAGGCATAGACGCAGCACCGGCACCGTCGAGGCCGTTGTCACCGTACGCTTCAGGGCCGAGAACAGGATCTGGAAGATGGCAACGGCGCAGAAGAAATCGATATCAGCGCGTAGGCCCTGGCGCTCGTTCCAGACATAGAAGCCGTCGCCTGTTGTGGTGCGGCCGAAACTCACGGCCAGGCCCTGTACCCGCGCCATCTCCTCGGCCAGGTTGAGCGAGAATTCCAGGGTGGTGAGCTGGGCGGCCTGCAGCTCCGGGCTGGCCTTGGAAAACTCGACGATGTCGATCAGCAGTACCGCACGATGTTGCGTGCGGGTTACGGTGAACAGGCTGAAGACCTGTTCGACCAGGGCCGGCGGTGTTTCGCCGGGGCCATAGCCCACCGGCATCTCCAGGCGCAACTCGACCGGCTGCACGTCCAGCAGGCGGGCGGCATCGTCCAGCTCCGCGCCATTCATCAGGTTGCCCTCGCCGAACACCGACAGATGCCGGGCATGGTCGCTGAACAGGCGGACCTTGGGCACGGTAATGATTTCGATGCCGCGCCGGCTGGGCCGCCAGCCCACCAGGGCGTTGCTGCCGAACCGCCACAGATCGAAAAAGATGCCATGCAGCTGCTGCTGCACCGCATTTTCACGGAATGCCCCGTATGCCGTCATTTTTTAAGGGACCCACCCCTTGGAGTTTGCGGTTGAATAGCCGCACCCGGGGCGGCGAATCAACGGCAATCTCTGCCGCCCCCATGCTGCCCCGAACCGGGCGGTCTGCATACCCTTCTGTGCCGGACGGCGCGCCGGCCGGGCCGATTGGGGCCGGAAGCGGTCTTTTTCAGCCCCGGGCAGGGAACCGACCCCCCGGTTTTACGTTTGAAGCTATGGACTTGTGCCAGGCAGGCGGCACTTTGGGTGCCGTCAGCCTTGCAGGAATGGCAAAACCGCCTATGTTAGGTTCGTCATTCTACTTGGACTGCCGGCCTGCTACCCCCCTCGATCATTTCGGATGGGTCCAGACCTCTGCCATCCTGGACATAGTCTGATGCGACGTACATGAGTGCGCCGCTGTTACCATCTGAACGAGGAATAAGCACATGGCCGTCGGCACTGTGAAATGGTTTAACGGCACTAAGGGTTACGGTTTCATTCAGCCGGAGAACGGCGGCGCGGACGTGTTCGTCCACATCTCCGCCGTCGAACGCGCTGGCATGTCCGGCCTGAACGAAGGCCAGAAGGTTTCCTTCGAGGAGCAGCGCGATCCGAAGCGCGGCAAGACCTCGGCGGTGAATCTGAAGGCCGTCTGATCCATCATCGGATTTAGGCGAAGGGGCGTCCGGCGACGGGCGCCCCTTTTTCTATCCCCATACCTCATTGCAGGTATGCCTTATTGCAGGAGAGCGTCATGGCTTTCAAACCGAACTACAATCAGCAGCGCGCCGAACGCGATCGCGCCAAGGAACAGAAGAAGCAGGAAAAGCTGCAGAAGCGCCAGGAAGAGTCGGAACGGCGTAAAAGCGGTCAGACCGATGATGCCCCGGATGGCGGCGTGACGTCCGATCCGGCCTGAGGCCGCCTAGAGTTTTTGTGGAGTAGCCCCATGGCCAAGAAGAAAATCAATCCGAACGCCGCCTTCATCCTGTTTCACGTCATCTATCAGGATGGCGCGCAGACCTCGAACCGCCGCGTGCCGTCGGAACTGATCGGCGGTCTGGATGGCGAAGCCCCCATCAAGGCCTTCCTCGAGGGGCAGGATCGCGAGATCGCCGAAAAATCCGGCCGTCCGCGCGGCCCGATCAAGACTATCACCCGGGTTCCGGGCCAGTAACGCGGCCTCAGCGCTGCCGCAGCTTGCCCAGCAGGCTGCTCAGCGCGGCGCCCTGGCGGGCGTTCAGTTGTATTGCCGGCGCTGACGTCGGCGCCATCACGGCATCGTCCTGGGGATTGGCAATCCGTCGCAGCGCCCGCACCAGATCGAATTGGTCGATCGGCTTGGGCACGAAATCATCGGCGCCGGCGGCCAGATAGCGTTCGCGGTCGCCCTTCATCGCATTGGCAGTCAGCATCACCACCGGGATTTTGGCCACTGCGCCGTCCAGGGCGCGGATGGCGCGGGTGGCGCTCATGCCGTCCATCTCCGGCATCTGGCCGTCCATCAGCACCACGTCATAGGGGCCGCGCTGGGTCACGGCCGTCACCGCCTCGCGGCCGTTCTCCACGATATCGGCGCGGCAATCCATCAACGCCAGCAGATTGCGCACCAGCATCTGGTTGCCGGGATGGTCCTCGGCGACCAGCACGCGCAGGCCGAGGCGGGGCAGGGTCGGCTGGCCTTCGCCATCCAGGGCGGCGTCGGGCATGCCCAGTGCGCGGTCGCAGAGGATGGTGAAGCGGAAGGTGGTCCCGTTGCCGTAGCGGCTTTCCACGTGGATGTCGCCGCCCATGGCCTGGATCAGCTGGCGCGAGATCGCCAGGCCGAGTCCGGTGCCGGCATGGCGGCGGGTCATCGACAGGTCGACCTGGCTGAAGCGCTTGAACAGCTTCTGCAGGTCTTCTTCGGTCATGCCGATGCCGGTATCGCGCACGGCGCAGCTCAGCTCGAAGCGGCCGTTGTCGATCGGTCGGCAGGCCACTTGCACATCCACCCGGCCACGGTCGGTGAACTTGATGGCATTGCCGATCAGGTTCAGCGTCACCTGGCGCAGGCGGCGTGCATCGGCACGCAGGGCTGCCGGCAGCGAGCCGGTGATGGTGAGTTGTACCGGCAGGTCCTTTTCGGCGGCGCGCTGCTGCACCAGTTCGATGGCGCCGCGGAACAGCGGCTCCGGCGCGAAATCCTCGGGCATCAGCTCGATCTCGCCCGACTCCAGCCGCGAGAGATCGAGGATGTCGTTGATCAGCGCCAGTAGGTGGCGGCCGGATTCCTGCGCCACCTGGGCATATTGCCGGGCATCGTCGTCCAGCGGCCGGTAGAGCATCAGGGTGATCATGCCGAGCAGCGCGTTCAGCGGCGTGCGCAGCTCATGGCTCATATTGGCAAGGAAATCCGACTTGGCCTTGGTCGCGCTCTGCGCCAGTTCCATCGCGCGCTGCAGCTCGGTGGTGCGGGCGGCGACCTGTTCGGCCAGCACCCGGTTGTCGGCGCGGATATGGCGCTCGGCCTCGATCAGGGCGGCGGCCATGGTGCGGATCGCCGCATGCAGGTCGGTCAGTTCGCGCGGCGCCACGGCCGGCAGCGGCGGGAAGGCGATGTCGCGGGCGCCGCCGGCAATCGCCGTTGCGGTGTCGCTGACGCCGGTGAAGACCCGGGCGAGATAGCCGGCCAGGCTCCAGCCGGCCACGGCAAAGACGGCAGCCAGCCCCAGGCCGAGCAGCCAGAGATTGCGTTCGAAGCGATGCAGCGTGGCGAGCGCACTGGCTTCGGGCCGGCGCAGCACCACATGCCAGCCCAGGCCGGGGAAACTGTCATACCCGGGCGAGCGCACCGCCACGGTCAGAAAGCGGCCATCAGGCCAGTCGGCCATGGCGCCGGCATCCCTGGCGGCGACCAGATCGCGCAGCAGCGGCTTGGCCGTCGTGCTTTCATTGATGAAAGAGCCGGGCAACGGCACGCCATCCTTGTCGACCAGCGCCACCTGGATATCGGTGCGGTCCAGCCCCAGGCTCTGCAGCACGTCATGGCGCAGGCGGTCCGCCCAGCGCCAGTCCATATGGGCGGCGAGCACGCCGATGGTTTTGCCGCCCTTGTCGGTCAGCGGCAGCGCGATATCGACAAAGCGCAGCGGCTCGCGGCCGCCGGGATTGAGGATCTTGTCGAGCATGACGGCTTCATGCACGTCGCCGAACCACAGCCCCTTGATGCCCTGCTGGAACACCGGGCGCGACGAGCCGTCGGCGCCTTCCATCAGGCCATCATTGGCGGCGATGACAATACCCTTGTCATTGGTGACGCCGAGATAGGCATAGCGCTTGCCGCCGCGCGGCCCGGCATTCAGCCGCTCGATCTCGGCGCGCATGGCGTCGGGCTGCCAGTTCGGATTGCGCATGACATCCAGCCGGCTGAGCAGGACCAGCTCCTGGGCGCGGTGATGCATGCCGGTGTCGAGACGGTTGGCCAGCTGGATGCCGGCCATGCGCAGCTGTTCGGCGGCGCGACGCGCGATCAGCTCGGCGCCGTAGATCTGCAGAATGCCGGCGGCGATCAGGATGGTCAGCGCCGGAATCGCTGCCAGCAGCAGCGCCAGCCCGGCGCGCAGCGGAATATGGCGCCGCCCGGCATGGGCGGCAGCCTTGAGTTCACCCCCGATTGAGGTTCTGCCGAGCTGTTCCATTGGATGTCCGATTGATCCGTGGCGGGCAATCTAGACCGTGGGTCGGGCCCGTCCTATCGCCGTTTTCCCGTCCAACCGGAATACGGGGTTATTTTCCGGTAACCTCCGGCCACGACTCGGGATTCGCCATGCCGTGGCCGGGGCTAGACGGCGCGTTTCAGCGTCACGATGGCCTCGTGCAGCGCCTGCAGGAAGGCCGAGCGGTCCTTCTGCGAAAACGGCCGCGGCCCGCCGCCCACGCGCTCGGTCGGGCTGGCGTCGCGCAGACTGGTCATCAGGTTGCGGGTGGCGAGGTCCATGCCGATCGAGGCCTCGGTGAAGGTGCGCCCCGTCGGGCTCAGGACCGTGGCGCCGGTCTTCACGCAGCGGGCGGCCAGCGGGATATCGGCGGTGATCACGATGCTGCCGGGGCCGGCCTGTTCGGCGATCCAGTCATCGGCCTTGTCCAGCCCGGCTTCCACCACCACCAGCCGCAGCCAGGGCTCGCGCGGCACGTTGAGCCAGGCATTGGCCACCACCACCACGGCGGCGCCATGGCGTTCGGCCACCTTGTAAATCTCGGCCTTGACCGGACAGGCATCGGCATCGACATAGATGGTCGGCGGCTGGGACATGGCTGCTTTATGCCATGCCATGATAGGATCGCGCCATGAGCAAGGCCTTCACCAAAGAGTCGGACAACGACCCCGACGACGACCTGGAAGACGCCGCGCCGCCGATCCCGGCTGGCGCCAAGAATTACATCACCCCTGCCGGCCTGAAGCGCCTGCAGGGCGAACTGCGCCAGCTCAAATCCGTCGAGCGGCCCAAGGTGGTGGAGATCGTCTCCTGGGCCGCTGGCAACGGCGACCGCTCGGAGAATGGCGACTATCTCTACGGCAAGAAACGCCTGCGCGAGATCGACCGCCGCATCCGCTTCCTGCTCAAACGCCTGGAAATCGCAGAGCCGGTCGATCCGAAGCTGCAGAAGAACCGCGACCAGGTCTTCTTCGGCGCCACGGTCACCTATGTCGATCCCCATGGCGAAAACAAGACCGTGCGCATCGTCGGTATCGACGAGGCGCGGCTGGAACAGGGCGAGGTGAGCTGGATTTCGCCGGTCGCTCGCGCCCTGATGAAGGCGCGCGCCGGCGATATCGTCGACCTGCGCACGCCGCACGGGCCGGAACAGATCGAAGTGCTGAAGATCGCATACGAGGACCAGGCCGCATGATGAAAGCCATTCCGGTGAAGCTCGCCGAGATTTACGTGCCGGCGAAATTCAAAAGCACCCTGGATGCGGCCAAGGTCTCGACGCTGGCCGACCAGATTCTGGTCGATGGCGGCATGACCACGCCGATACAGGTGCGCCGCGACGAGAAGGAAAAACGCTATGTGCTGATTGCCGGCTTGCACCGGCTGGAAGCCATGCGCTCGCTCGGCGAGGCGACGATTGCCTGCTACATCGTGGCGGCGCGCAAGTTCTGATCCCCATGCAGCCGTTTGACGCCATCATCATCGGCGCCGGTGGCGCCGGGCTGTTCTGCGCCGGTGTGGCCGCGCAGCGCGGCCGGCGCATCCTGCTGCTCGATCATGCCGACCAGCCGGGCGAGAAGATCCGTATTTCCGGCGGCGGCCGCTGCAACTTCACCAATCTGCATGCCGGCCCGAACGATTTCCTGTCGCAGAACCCGCATTTCGCCAAATCGGCGCTCAGGCGCTACACCTGCCAGGACTTCATCGCCCTGGTGGATCGTCACGGCATTCCCTGGCACGAGAAAACCCTGGGTCAGCTGTTCTGCGACGGCAGCTCCAAGCAGATCATCCAGATGCTGCTGGACGAATGCAGACACGGGCCCGGCCAGGTCGATATCCGGCTCGCCACCTCCATTGCCACAGTCGCGAAAACCGACAGCGGCTTCCGCGTCGGGACGGCGAATGCCGAGTCCTTTGAGGCCACGCAGCTGGTGATCGCCACCGGTGGACCCAGCATCCCGAAAATGGGCGCCACCGGCTGGGGCTACGATCTGGCCCGGCAGTTCGGCCTCGCTGTGATCGCGCCGAAGCCGGCGCTGGTGCCGCTCACCTTCGATCCGCGCGAGGCCGGCCGCTGGACCGACATGGCCGGCGTGGCGGTGGAAGACTCGGAAGCCGCCTGCGGGAAAAAGTCCTTCCGCGAGGCGTTGTTGTTCACGCATAAGGGCCTCAGCGGGCCGGCGATCCTGCAGATTTCCTCCTACTGGGAGCAGCGCGGACGGACGGAGCCGGTGCGGCTCAACCTGCTGCCCGGCCGGGATGGTTTTGCGCTTTTGAAAGCGGCGCGCGCCGAGCGCCCGAAAGCCGACCTCGCCACCGTGCTTGCCACCCTGCTGCCCCGGCGGCTGGCGCAGCGGCTGGCCGAGATTGCGGTCTCAGACGGCGCGCGCATGGCGGACCTGTCGGATGCGCGCCTGCGCGGCGTGGCGGCGGTGATGCAGGACTGGCAGCTGCAGCCCGGCGGCACCGAAGGCCACGCCAAGGCGGAAGTGACGCTCGGCGGCGTGGATACGGATGCGCTGTCGTCGCAGACCATGGCGGCGAAAGCCGTGCCCGGCCTCTATTTCATCGGCGAGGTGGTGGACGTGACCGGCCATCTCGGCGGCTTCAATTTCCAGTGGGCGTGGAGTTCCGGCCACGCGGCGGGGCAGGCGCTGTAGCGCCAGCCAGCAGCGTAAGGATGGGTCAGCGCGGCGGCCCGCCCCTGACGTCCCAGCGCCCGACTTCCCAGCGCCCGACTTCCCAGCGGACACCATTCAGCATCACCATGGTGGGCGGAGACAGCAGGACCGGCGTGGCGGGGCGGCTGCGAATCTGCAGGATCATCGCCGCGGCCAGCAGCACGGCGGCCAGCGCTGCGACACCAGCCGGATTGCCGGCGCCGGGCAGCAGCGCCAGCAGCAACAGGCCCAGCAGCGCGGCACGGTGATGTGGCGGGCTGACGGGCCGCGGCAGGCGGCAATTGGCGGGATGGGAACGAGGATAGCGGCGCATGGCCATAGTCTGGCCGGGCCGTGGCCGTGGCGGCAGGCAGACAAACAGTAACGCCGCCGCAGGTATCCGGAAATTTAGCAGGCCGGCCGGTGTTTTTGGGGGGCAACGCCAAATCCCCCCACCGTCATGCCACGGCAAGGCCGTGGCATCCACGTCTTGGGTTTCGGCAAAGAGTCGTGAATGCCACGCAGGCGTGGCATGACGAGAGTGTAGCCTGGCGCCTCAGGCCGTGGCGCGCTGCTTCGCCAGTTCGGCATTCAGGCTGCCCGGCTGCAGTTCCGGTACGATCTGCCGGGTCTGCACGATCTCGACGGTTTCGAACACCGGCTCGCGGAAATAGGGATCGCGGGCCAGATGGGCATCCAGCGCCGCGCGGTCGGGCATCTCCAGCACCATCAGGCTGCCGATCACCGCGCCGCTGTCATCGATCATCGGTCCGCCATAGCGAAACACCTCGCGGCAGCCGGCGACGAATTCCAGATGGGCGGCGCGCCATTTCTGGCGCATGCCGGTGCCGGGACGGTCCTTGGCGGTGACGATGAAGAGCATGATGGGGCCTCCGAAATGCGGGATGGCTGTGAATAGCACGATGAGGCTATGCGGTCAGCTTGCTGACGCGGATGTGAATGACGTCCAACCTGTGCCGAGACTCTATTCCATCGGCGAAGTGGTGGGCGTTATCGGCTATCTCAGCGGCTTCAATTTTCAGTGGGCTTTGGAGCGGGTAACCCTGTAGGGGCATCGCGGTATCGTTAGCTAATATAGGATCGTCGCTGCGCAGTTTCCATCATGCTAACCGAATCGTTAAATACTATGAGGAGGGATCCATTAAATCTCGCTCAAGTTCCGTAACCTCTCTTCGGAGGATGCGGAAGAATTGCTTCCTGTTCTCATCTTCAGGTCGTTTCATCAAATCTTCAACTGAAGTGCCAGTCATTTGGCTTAATGCTTCTACGATCTGTCTTGGAGAATATGCATCGAAGTTTGGGATGTACGACGTGTTCTCGCTGCTATAGCGAATTTCGTGATAAGCGCGCACGAATTTCTTTAATCTTGGAATGAGATGGCTCAAGCCCCGAATTTTAAATTGTTTGATAATAAAATGATCAAGACTTTCAAATTGTTTTAAGTTCTCCGATAGCGAAAAGAAAAAAACCCACCCGTATCTTTGTTCGTTAAACACGCAGCCAGTGATCTTGATATTAAGGCGCCATATAAGCTTTGATTCATTAGGCTTGTGCTTGTGTGCCGTTAGAACCGAAAGGATTGTTGAGTACATCTTCTTGTAAGAAGTCTCTCTGATAGAGATTAAGCTTCGCGTTATATGGAATCCTAAATAGGAAACGCCTTCATCAACTGATGCGGTTGTTGTTTTTGTTCCTTCTTCTTCCAAAGGATGAAATTCCAGTCCTAATGGTTTGGTGAGGTGCTTTACGGCGCTGTACGCCGTAAGAACTTCCCCCTCTGGGCAAATGATAAGGATATCATCCACGTATCGAAGGTATTTCCATTTTTCAGAAAGCACTTTATCGACTTCTGCCAAATAAACAGAAGACAGCATATTTGATATACTCAGTCCCTGCGGGACGCCCTTCTCATTTTTTCTCTTACCCGTGAATGTCTTTAAGGCTTTCCGAATTAGCTCTATCGCCTCTTTTTTCTGAGTGTGCTTTCGAATTTTCCGAATTAGTACGTCGTGTAAAATTGATGGAAAATATTCTTTTACGTCTAAGCGGAGAAAATGAAGAGGCTCTTTAGAAGTTCGAATGTAGTCTCGTATTTCTTTTATATAGACGTGTGGTTTTTTTGTTCTCAGGTATGGGAATAGTTCTATTAAGAAATTGCACAATGCCCGTAATGTTAGGCGGTCTCGGAATGTTGGAATGGAGATAATGCGGGGGGGTCTTCCGGCGCCTTTTGAGATCAGTTTCTCTCTATAAGGCGTATATTGGTATCTATTTTGAGATACCTTCTCAGAGATGATCGATATCTCTTGATTTAAGCGCTCTGAGAAATTCCGATGAGATACCCCATCCAATCCAATTGCGCCGGATTTATCTAGATGCTCTTTAAATATCTCAAGTAACGACTCTTCTTTAAATATTGCATTAAATATCAAATAAGGGCGCATCGCAGTATCAAAGCAATGCGACGAATGGAATTAAAGGCAATATCACGCTGGCAATAACAAAAAAGTAGAAAACTATTTTTCTTATATAGAATCCCAGAATTTTCTTCCATGTTGGCTTTATATCGAGTCCGTCGTGGTTTGATTTTATTGGCCTGTTTCTGAGGTGAGAGTTTACGACGATCAGGTCATCATAGTCCTGCTCGGAATGATTCGGATATTGCGAGAGTATATCATGATACCGAGTGGTTAATTCAGCATAGGAAAAGGTGCCGTCTAAAAGGCCCTGGAGTTTTAGGTAGCATTCGCGAAATTGAATTGCTTTCTCAAAAAAGCGGAATCCGTATATGGCGATAGAAAATGCAAATACCGCGATGCTTAAGCAAATCATGATTTTTTCGAAGTAAGCGATAATATGGGTGAATTTCTCCGCCCATATCGAATAAACAATCAGATGAAGAGAAAGGTATAAGTTTAGTGCGTGGGATGTTGTGCCGTAAACTCGATAACGTGCTTCGGAAATGATCCGCGTTTTATAGGTTATCCATATTTTATCTTTGTATTTCTGGGCAATGTCTTCCAATGTTTTCAACCTCGGTGAAGGGGTGCGGGTGTAAAGACTGATAAGCAACTATCTCCCACTTTGTGGGATAGCAATGGAAGCTAGGGGTTGCCCCCTGCTGTCTAAGAGGAGCCCCTCTATTAGGGGAGCTAGTCACAGGGTTCCTGCAACTCCACCCGCACCGGAAAACCTTACATTTTTCACATTATTTATGGCAAGGACGCATCCGCTGGGCGTGCTTAAGGCACTATTCTTTACGTTTAAGCATGCGTAGTGTTCCGCCTACTGATCGAGTGAAAAGGGAAACGCCATGGCCGCTGAGGCCCAAGAAATCGTTGAAGGCACCACCTTCGATTACATCATTGTCGGCGGCGGTACCGCCGGCCTGCTGCTCGCCAACCGGCTGTCGAAAGACCCCAGGAACAAGGTGCTGGTGGTCGAGGCCGGCGGCCGCGACAACTGGGTCTGGTTCCACATCCCCATCGGCTACCTGTTCGCCATCGGCAATCCGCGCGCCGACTGGTGCTACCAGACCGAACCGGTGCCGGGCCTGAACAACCGCGCCATCGGCTATGCGCGTGGCAAGGTGATCGGCGGCTGCACCGCCATCAACGCCATGGTCTACATGCGCGGCCAGGTGCAGGATTACGACACCTGGGCGCAGATGGGCCTCTCCGGCTGGGGCTGGGACGATGTGCTGCCCTATTTCAAGAAACACGAAGACTTCCATGGCGGCGCATCGGCGCTGCATGGCGCCGGTGGCGAATGGCGCGTGGAAAAAGCCCGCGTGCGCTGGGATCTGCTCGACAGCGTCCAGCAGGCCGGCGAGCAGATCGGCATTCCAAAGACGGAAGATTTCAACCTCGGCACCAACGAGGGCTCGGGCTATTTCCAGGTCAACCAGAAGAAGGGCTTCCGCTGGTCCACGGCTTCCGCCTTCCTGCGACCGGTGATCGACCAGCGACCCAATCTCGGCATCGTCTCCAATGCCCATGTCGAAAAGATCGAATTCGATACCGCCACCGACAGCGGCCGGCCGCGCGCCAGATCCGTGATCGTGTCGGACGATTTCGAGCGCCGCCGCGTCAAGGCGCGCAAGGAGATCATCCTCTCGGCCGGCGCCATCAACTCGCCGCAACTGCTGCAGTTGAGCGGCATCGGTCCCGCGGCGCTGCTGAAAGAGCACGGTATCGATGTGCTGGTGGATGCGCCCGGCGTCGGCGCGAACCTGCAGGACCATCTGCAGTTGCGGCTGATCTACAAGGTGAAGGGCGCGCGCACCATCAACGATGCCGGCCTGTTCGGCCGCGCACTGATGGGGCTGGACTATGCGGTGCGTCGGCGTGGAGCGCTCACTATGGCGCCCAGCACCTTCGGGATGTTCACGCGCTCGTCGCCTGAGCATGAGACGCCGAATGTGGAATTTCATATCCAGCCGCTGTCGCTGGACAAGTTCGGCTCGCCGCTGCATGCCTTTCCGGCGTTCACCGCCAGCATCTGCAACCTGCGGCCGACGTCGCGCGGCCATGTGAGGATCAAATCCAGTGATCCGAAGCAGGCGCCGGCGATCCAGCCTAATTACCTGGATACCGAAGCCGATATCCAGGTGGCGGTCGACAGCCTGAAGCTGACGCGCAAACTGGCCGCCGCGCCGGCTCTGGCGAAATACCGGCCGGAGGAATACCTGCCCGGCCCGCAGGTCCAGACCGAAGCCGACATGCGCGTCGCCGCCGGCCAGATCGGTGCGACGATCTTCCATCCGGTGGCCACGGCGAAGATGGGCGTCGACGGCGATCCGATGGCGGTGCTGGACGGGCGCCTGCGTGTAAGAGGGGTGGATGGCCTCAGGGTGATCGATGCCTCGGCCATGCCGCTGATCCCCTCGGGCAATACGGCGTCGCCGACGCTGATGATCGCCGAGAAGGGCGCTGAGATGGTGCTCGAAGATAATCGCGGCTAGGCGAGGTCGCGGCCGAGGAAGTTGGAGATATTCAGGATCAGCGCCGCGTCATCATGGCCGGTTGCGGCCCGATGGGCGAAGGGTAGGAGCATGCGCCTGTAGCGCTGATAGTCGCGGTTCATCCAGAACAGGCTGCGCTCCACATAGTGCGGCTGGCCGCTGCGGCAGACGAAATCATATTCGGGCTGGATCTTGGCATTTTCGGCCCCGTGAAACTGCGCCATGGTCAGGCCGGTAAATTCATAGCCGTGCACCTCCACCATGGCGGTGCCAGCCAGCCGCACGCGATAGTCGAAGCCGTTTGCCCCTCGCGTGACGTCCCATAGCACGATATGGGGCAGCAGATCCGGGATGCTGAGCGGGTCGAGATCCTTGCGGTCGGGCAGGGGGCCGCCGTCATTGCGGGGCAGGCTCCGCCACCAGTCGAGGGCGCGACGCAGGCGCGCATCGGTGATGCGGTCAAGATCGGCGCCGGCGGCAATAGGCGGATCAGGGGAGAGCATGGTCCGACTCTGCGCGACCGGCCGTTCCGATACCAGCAGATTCTCCAAAGATCCGATGCCGGGAACGAAAACGGCGGCCTGTGGCCGCCGTCTCTGCACTGTATGTGGGGCGCCTTACTTGATGCCGGCGGCGCGCACGATGCCTTCGGTGATCATCTTGGCGGCCTCGTCGGGGCCGACCCAGCCGGCGCTCTTCACGAACTTGCCCTTTTCCAGGTCCTTGTAGTGGACGAAGAAATGCTCGATCTGCTCGATCAGGCTGGCCGGCAGGTCCTGGTAGGTCGCGACATTGGTGTAGAAGGGATGCAGCTTGTCGACCGGCACGGCGATGATCTTCTCGTCGCCGCCGGCCTCGTCTTCCATCTTCAGCGCGCCGATCGGGCGCGAGCGGATCACGGCGCCGGCCACCACCGGCACATGGCTCACCACCAGAATGTCGCAAGGGTCGCCGTCGCCGCCCAGGGTATGCGGGATGAAGCCGTAATTGGCCGGATAGAACATGGCGGTGTGCAGGAAGCGGTCGACGAACAGCGCACCCGAATCCTTGTCCAGTTCGTATTTCACCGGCACGCCGCCGGCCGGAATCTCGATCACGGCGTTGATGTCGTAGGGCGGGCTCTTGCCGACGCTGATGCGGGCGATATCCATGGTCGTGGTCCTTTGGTCCTTGGGGACTCTGGCGGGGAAGCGGCGTCTTTTTCGCAAATGCAGCAGAAAACGCAACCGCTTGATCCTTAATATTTTCGTCGCAGATGGTGCCTCCCGGTGACTAAGATGGGGCCTCTGGAGCTGGGGGGAGTATGCATCGGGAACGCAACGTCAAGATTGTCGCCACCTTAGGCCCCAGTTCCAGCAGTCCCGACCGTATCCGGGCCCTGTTCGAGGCCGGCGCCGATGTCTTCCGCCTCAATTTCAGCCATGGCAGCCATGCCGATCATCTGGAGCGTATCCGGACGGTCCGCGCCCTGGAGATCACCAGCGGCCGGCCGATCGGGCTTTTGGCGGATTTGCAGGGGCCCAAGCTGCGAATCGGCGCCTTCCGGGATGGTGCGGTGGAGCTGCTGCAGGGCCAGAGCTTCCGTCTCGACCTGCAGGCCGGCGCCGGCGACATCACGGGGGTGCAACTGCCGCATCCCGAAGTGCTGGGCAGCCTGAAGCCCGGCGCCGAGCTGCTGCTCGATGACGGCAAGCTGCGCCTGCGGGTGAAGGCCATCGGCGTCGGCTGGGCCGAGACCGAGGTGCTGGTCGGCGGCCGTTTGTCCGACCGCAAGGGTGTCAACCTGCCCAATGTGGTGGTGCCGCTCTCGGCGCTGACGCCCAAGGATCGCGCCGACCTGGCCTTTGCGCTGGAGCACGGCGTCGACTGGGTGGGCCTGAGCTTCGTGCAGCGGCCCGATGATCTGCGCGAGGCGCGCGCCCTCATTCAGGGCCGCGCGGCGCTGCTGGCCAAGATCGAGAAGCCCTCGGCCGTGGAGACGCTGGACGAGATCGTCACGCTCTGTGACGCGCTGATGGTGGCGCGCGGCGATCTCGGCGTCGAGATGCCGCTGCAGGCGGTGCCGGGCCTGCAGAAACGCATCGTGCGCACGGCGCGCCGTGCCGGCAAGCCGGTGGTTGTCGCGACGCAGATGCTGGAAAGCATGATCAAGGCGCCGGTACCGACGCGCGCCGAGGTCTCCGATGTGGCGACGGCGGTCTATGACGGCGCCGATGCGGTGATGCTGTCGGCCGAAACGGCGTCCGGCGATTATCCCATCGAGGCCGTGCGCACCATGAACAGCATCGCCGAGCAGGTGGAGCGCGATCCGCTCTATCGCGGCATCATGGATGCCGAACACAATAACCCGGAGAATACTGCGTCCGATGCGATCACCGCGGCCGCCCGCCAGGTGGCCGAAACCATCAACGCCGCCGCCATCGTCACCTATACGATGTCGGGCTCGACGGCGCTGCGCGCCGCGCGCGAACGGCCGCGGTCGCCGATCCTCTGCCTGACGCCGCTGACCGAGACGGCGCGGCGGCTCAGCATCGCCTGGGGCGTCAATGCGGTGGTATCGGCGGATGCGATCAACTTTTCCGACATGGTGTCGAAGGCGGTGGCATTTGCACGCACCAGCGAAATGGCAAAGCCCGGCGATAATCTGGTCGTGACTGCCGGCGTGCCCTTCGGGACGCCGGGCAATACCAATGTGTTGCGGATTGCGCGGGTGGAGGCCGGCTGATGCCGACGATTGCGTTACTGATCGGTTCGAATGTGCTGATGACCTTTGCCTGGTACTGGCACCTGAAATACCAGGAGCAGGCGCTGTGGAAGGTGATCCTGATCTCCTGGGGCATCGCCTTTTTCGAATACTGCCTGGCGGTGCCAGCCAATCGTATCGGCTACACCACCGGCGGCTTCACGGCGGCACAGCTGAAAGTCATGCAGGAGGTGATCACGCTGGCGGTGTTCGCCGGTTTTGCCGTGTTCTATCTGGGCGAGGGGCTGCGCTGGAATTACCTGGCCGCCTTCTTGTGCCTGATCGGCGCGGTCTTCTTCATCTTCCAGAAATGAAGGCGGCCTAAAGCTCTTTGGCGTCGATCTTCCGGCGCAGCTCTTTCAGCTTGTCGGCGCCGTCGGTCAGATGCGGGTTGGCGGCCATGGCGCGGCGATAGGCGCGCAGCGCTTCTTCCAGGTTGTCCAGCCGCTCCATAATCAGGGCCAGACCGGTCAGCGCGCCGAAATGCCGTGGCTCAAGTTTCAGCGTGCGCTCGATATCGGCCACCGAGCCGGCATAGTCGCCGGCCAGGAAGCGCACGGTGGCGCGTTTGTTGTAGGCCTCGGGGAAATCGGGCTTCAGTTCGATGATGGCGGTGAAGATATCGGCGGCGCGCTTGTGGTCGCCCTTTTCCATCACCGTCATGCCGCCCTGCATCAGGGCATCCAGCGTGTCGGACTCGCTCTTGCCCCAGGCTTCCCAGATCTTGCGCTCAAGCTGGCGCGCCTCGATGGGATTCTGGGTGTCCTGCAGTTTCTCGAACAGGCTGTCGACCACGCTCTGCCCGGCCGCCGGAAGCGCCAGGAACAGCAGCGAAAGCAGCGTGGGGATCGCCAGTAACCGCATGAGTCGAATGGTAGGTCCGCAGCCAGCCCCCGGCAAGGGCCGTTTTGCCGGCGCATTTATTTGTGATCGCCGGGAATAAACCGGCCTGCCGGCGGTCTAACCCTCCAGCGGCTGCCGCGAGGGCGGCCGGCCAACCAAAAAGGGGATTTCCCGATGATGATGCGCAACCTGATGCTGAGCGGCCTGCTGGTTCTCGGCCTTGCCGCCTGCGCCACCCAGACCACCGCGCCGGCCGTGCCCGGCGATACCGCCCTGGGATCGGTTCTGGTCGATGCCAAGCGCATGACGCTCTACACCTTCGACCGTGACACCGCGCCGGGCAAGTCGGCCTGCAACGGCCCCTGCGCCGTCAACTGGCCGCCGCTGGTGGCAACCGCTGGCGACATGACCAAGGGCGACTGGAGCGTGATCACCCGCGACGACGGCAGCAAGCAGTGGGCCTACAAGGGCAAGCCGCTTTATGGCTGGGTGCGCGACACCAAGCCGGGCGACACCACCGGCGACGGCTTCCTGAACGGCGCCTGGCACGTCGCCAAGCCCTGATCCGGAGGGTATGGTCGGGCGGCGACCCAGGGACGTTACCCCGCTGTCGCCGCTCACCGCCTGGACATCTGCATGCTGTTCCGCCGCGCCCCGCATCCGATTGAAGCCGAGCTGCCGCGCCTGCGTCGCTTCGCGCTGGCGCTGACGCGCAGCCGCGATGGTGCCGACGACCTGGTGCAGGACTGTATCGAGCGGGCGCTTGGCGCCTGGGGCACGCGGCGGGGCGATGCCGGCAGCCTGCGGCCCTGGCTGTTCGCCATCCTGCATAACCGCTGGCGCAGCCGGTCGCTGCGCGAAGGCAGCCGGCCCGACGGGAATGCGCTGGAGGATGCAGCCGAACCGCAGGCCAGCGGCGGACAATGGGAGCGCCTGGAATTGCGCGACATGGATGCTGCATTGGCCCTGCTGCCCGAGGACTGGCGCGCCCTGCTGCTGTTGGTCGTGGTGGAAGGTTTGAGTTATGAGGATGCGGCCAAGGTGCAGGATATTCCGGTTGGCACCGTGATGTCGCGGCTGGCGCGGGCGCGTGATCGTCTGCGTCGTCTGATGGATGGCGAACCACCGGAAGGCAGGGATGGCCAGGCGGTTCATCTGAGGAGAGTGAAATGACCGGCGATGCTGCAAGGACCGTGACCGAAGCGGATCTGCAGGCCTATGTCGATGACCGTCTGCCGGCCCATCGCCGCGCCGATGTGGAGGCGTATCTGGCCCTGCATGCCGAGGATGCGGCGAAGGTTGCCGCCTGGCAGCAGCAGACCGAAGATCTGCGCGCGCATTTTGCCCCGGCACTGGATGAGCCGGTGCCGGCCGAACTGGCGGCGTTGTTTGCCATCCAGCGTCAGCGCAGTGCAGCGACGGCCCGGATGCTGCGCATCGCCGCGCTGCTGCTGGTTGCCGTGCTGAGCGCCGGCGCCGGCTGGTTCGGTCGCGGCTATATGTCGCCCGCCGTCACGGTGGCGGGCCTGCCGCAGGAAGCGACGCGGGCGCATCTGATATACAGCCGCGAAGTGCTGCATCCGGTGGAAGTCACCGCCAAGGAAGAGCAGCATCTGGTCGCCTGGCTGTCCAAGCGTGTCGGCACGGCGCTGAAGGTGCCCAGCCTGATCGCCCAGGGCTACGGCCTGGTGGGGGGCCGCCTGCTGCCGGCCTCCAGCGGCAATCATGCCGCCGCGCAATTCATGTACGAAAATCGCCAGGGTCAGCGTCTGACACTCTATGTGCGCTCGGGCGAGGGCAGCACGGATACATCTTTCCGCTTCGCCGGCGAGGGTAGTGCGGCAGCTTTCTACTGGGTCGATGGTGGTTTCGGTTATGCCCTGACCGGCGAGAGCGGCCGCGAAGCCCTGCTGCCGGTGGCGCGCGTGGTCTACGAACAGCTCAGCCGCTGACCGGTTTTTACAGGCGGCCGAGGCCGGCCTGGCGCAGCAGCGCCGCACCCAGCGGATGCGAGGGGTTGGCGCCATCGAACTTGATGGTGAAGTGATCGGCACCCTTGATGCGCAGCAGGCTGGCATTGGTGCCGGCATCGCGCAGCGCCTGATGGAAATCCACACTCTGGGCGATCCAGCCCTCCGGCTCGGCATCGCCGCAGGCGACCAGCACCGGCCCGGTGACGCGTCCAGCCAGCTTCAGCGACTGGCGCGCCAGGCTGTTGCGCACGGCCATAGCGCCATCCAGCCGGATATCGGCGTTGACGCTGACATGCAGCACCGGTTCCAGCTCATAGACGCCGCTGACCAGGCCTAGTGATGCAATGGGTGGCTGAGGAGGAAGATCGCCAGGCCAGGGTGCGGCGGCCATCATGGCGGCCAGATGCGCACCGGCCGAATGGCCGATGACATGGATTTTCGTCGGATCGGCGCCCCAGTCCGCGGCGCGGCTGGCGATATGCACCAGCGCATCCTGCATCTGGCGCACGATGGCATCGATGGTGATGGCAGGGCAGAGATCGTAGTTCAGGTTCACCACGACGGCGCCGGCCTTCACGAAGGGCACGATGGCGAAGGTGGTGGTGTTCTTGTCTAGCCCGCGCCAATAGCCGCCATGGATGAAGACCACCAGCGGCGCATTGGGCTTCACGACGGCAGGTTTGTGCAGATCGTAGGTCTGCAGCGGGCCCGGTCCGTAGCGCAGATCGTAGTCGCCGCCGATCTCGGCCTTGGCCAGGGCCGAGCGTTCGACATAGGCGTTGAAATGCTGCTCGAAAGCCGGCACGGCCTTGCGCGGATTGAACTGCGCCTCGATCTGTTCGGAGGACAGGCCGCGCCAGTCGAAGCTGCTCATATCCGGGTCAATCCTTGTAGGTGCCGGCCACGCGGGCGCGGGTTTTCAGCAGGGCCAGTACGGTATCGATGGTCGGCGTGGCGATGTTCAGCTTGCCGGCCAGCTCGGCGATGACACCGATCAGGGCGCCGATTTCCATCGGCCGTTCGGCTTCCAGGTCCTGCAGCATCGAAGTCTTGTGCGGACCGACCTTCTGCGCCGCATCCATGCGCTGGGCGATGGTCATCGGGAACTGGATGCCGAGCGCTTCGCCGATCTTCTGCGCTTCGGTCATCATGCCGCCGAGCACCGCTCTCGCATCCGGATCGGCCGCCAGGCCGCCGAGCGTGCCATGGGTGAGCACGCTGACCGGGTTGAAGGACAGGTTACCCCACAGCTTGGTCCAGATCTCCTGGCGAATGTTGTCCACGACGGGGGCGTCTATACCCGCTTCCGTCAGGATTTTGCTCAACTGCTGCACGCGCGCGGATTTGCTGCCGTCCGGTTCGCCGATCGGCAGGCGGCTGCCGCCGCTATGGCTGATCACGCCGGGTGCGGAAATGGCGCCGGCAACCCAGACCACGCTGCCGATGGCGCGCTCCGGTCCGATCAACGACCATTGCCGGTCACCGGGATCGACGGAGGCCAGCCGCGTGCCATCCAGCGGACCGCCGTGACGATAGAAATACCAGTAGGGCATGCCGTTCATCGCCGTAATCATGGCGGTATCGGGTCCGAACAGCGGCAGCATCTTCTGCGCCATGTCGGGCACCGCCGGCGCCTTCAGGCTGAGGATCACCACATCCTGCGCACCGGCTTCGGCCGGATCGTCGGTGCAGGCCGGATGGGTGGTGAACCGTCCACCTGCGGTCTCCACCGTCAGGCCATGGGCGCGGATGGCGTCGCGATGGGCGCCACGGGCGATCAGGGTCACCTCATGGCCGGCACGTGCCAGCAGGCCGCCAAAATAGCCGCCGATGGCGCCCGCACCCACGATAGCGATCTTCATCTCAGGCTGCCTCGATATTGGGACGATGCTGGGCCATCCAGTTGGTCAGGCGTTCGCGTTCCAGTGCGGTGGCCCAAAGGCCGCATTTGGTGCGACGCCACAGCACATCGTCGGCCTCGCGCGCCCATTCATGGCGCATCAGGTAATCCACCTCGCGGGCATAGAGCCCGCCGCCGAAATGTTCGCCCAGATCGACGGCCCATTGCGCATCGCCCAGAATGGCATTGACCGCGGCGCCATGCCGGCGCGCCAGGCGGGTCAGCCAGGCCGGGTCGAGGCCGGGATAACGATGCTTCAGATCGGCGACAAAGGCTTCGAAGGTGAGGGCGCCGAGATCGCCGCCCGGCAACGGCTGGGTGCCCGACCAGCTTTTGCCCATCTTGGGGTAGAAGGGCAGAAGCTTGTCCATCACCTGCTCCGACAGGCGGCGCGCCGTCGTCAGCTTGCCGCCATAGACCGACAACAGCGGCGGCTCACCGGTTTTGGCGTCGAGGTCCAGCACATAGTCACGCGTAATGGCGGAGGGGTCGCTGTCGCCATCGTCATACAGCGGGCGTACGCCGGAATAGGACCAGACGATCATGTCGCGGGTCACGTCCTGCCTGAAATACTCGCTGGCGGCTTCAAGAAGGTAGGTGGTCTCTTCCTCGCTGATGCGCGGCGGGCCGTTCAGTTTCTCGAGCTGCACGTCGGTAGTGCCGACCAGGGTGAAGTCGCGCTCGTAGGGAATGGCGAAGATGATGCGGTTGTCGGCATTCTGGAAAATGTAGCAGTGGTCGCCATCGAACAGCTTTTTCGTCACGATATGGCTGCCCTTGATCAGCCGGACACTGTTCTTCGGCGTCTGGCGGAAGGCGCCTGTCAGTGTCTCGCGCACCCAGGGACCGCCGGCATTGACGATGCCGCGCGCCGTCACCTGCCGCGTGCTGCCATCGATCTGGTCGGTCAGCGTCGCATGCCACAGGCCGCCTTCGCGTTTTGCGGCTGTAACCGCGGTGCGGGTGTGGATCTGCGCGCCCTTCTGCCGGGCGCTCATGGCGTTCAGCACAACGAGACGCGCATCGTCGACCCAGCAGTCGGAATATTCGAAGCCGCGCTTGAATTTCGATTTCAGCGGTTTGCCACGCAGGTCGCCGCTCTCGAAGTCGACGCCGATGGAGCCGGGCAGGGTCTGGCGGCCAGCCAGGTGATCGTACAGGAACAGGCCGATACGGATCATCCAGGCCGGACGCAGGCCCGGATGATGCGGCAGCACGAAACGCAGCGGCCAGATGATATGCGGCGCCATCTTCATCAGCACTTCGCGCTCGCCGAGCGCTTCGCGCACCAGACGGAATTCGTAATGCTCCAGATAGCGCAGGCCGCCATGGATCAGCTTGGTGGCGGCGGAAGACGTGGCACCGGCCAGGTCGCCGCGTTCAGCGAGGACGACGCTGAGGCCGCGGCCGGAGGCGTCGCGGGCAATACCGGTCCCGTTGACGCCGCCGCCGATAATCAACAGATCGGCAGGTTCAGAAGACATTGAAAACAACCGCTGGAAGGCTGGAAAGCGGCCTTTATACGGTCACGCTGACTTGCTGTGCAAGGTCGAGGTCCAGGCGGCCGCGCCGGGCGGCGCTGCGATAGGCGCCCAGGGCCGCATTTCGGGCCTCGGCCGGGGGCTCGGCCTCCTCGGTCTGGGCCAGCTGCTGGGTATGGTAGGTGTTGACCCCAAACGCTTCGCGCCAGGCGCGCCGGCGCTCCAGATGGGGCGGAATCTCGATCGTCGGATCGGCGGCCTCGCCACGATCGCTGCGCCGCCGCAGCAGTTCCATCACGCCCGGGCTGGCGCTGCGGGTCTTTTGCAGCAGGCTGCTGCCCTGGGTGGAGGGAGAATCGCCGGTTTCGGTGCGGAAGGGTTCCGCGGTCGTACGCTGGCGTTTACGGGTTTCGGAGGCGGAATCCGGCTGCGCGCCCGCAGGCGTGACCCCGATCCCAATAACCGCCGGATTGACCATGAAACCCCGTCCTTAAGCCCCGGACTCAAGCAGGGATTCGGTAAACGCGAGGTTAATCATGTAAAATTGTGACCGGATTTTACGGCCGATCCAGGCGATAAACGTCCACCATGCCCATGCGGCCCTTCACAGCCAGCCGGCCGACCAGCGGCGGCGGCGGCTCCAGCCGCGCCAGGCCCACGGTCTGGGCACTGGCGAGGGCGATGAACGGCTCGTGCGCCAGCTGGTGATCGTGGCCAAGCTGTTCCAGGCGCTGGGCCGTGTTCACCGTGTCGCCGACCACGGTGTAGTTGATCCGGCCGGGCGCCCCGATATTGCCGACCACCGCCGGGCCGGAATGCAGGCCGATGCGCATGCGCAGGGTTGGTTTGCCCAGCATGGCCCGGCGGGCATTGTCGGCCGCCAGCGCCTGACAGATCGCCATCACCGCCCGGCAGGCATGGGCGGCATGGTCTTCATCGCGCTTGATCGCGCCCCACACGGCCATGACGGCATCGCCGATGAACTTGTCGACAATGCCGTTCTCGGCTTCGATGCAGGCAGTGACCAGGGCGAAATGGTCGTTGAGGATTTCCGCCGTCTCCTCGGCGCTCATCTGCTCCGACATGGCGGTGAAGCCGACCAGATCGGTGAAGATGACGGTGACGTCGCGCAGCTTGCTGACATTGACGGCATCCTCGCCCTCGCGCACCAGGCGGTTGACCAGCTTGCGCGGCACATAGTTGCCGAACCAGTGCAGCGCCGCATTGGCAGCGTTGATGGCCTGTCCGGCGTCGTCCAGCTCGCGCAGACGCGTGCGATCCAGCGGCGGCGCATCGAAGTCGAGATTGCGCAAACGGTTGGCGGCGGCGCCGATGGCCAGCAGCGGCCGGCGGATCAGATGCGCAAGACGCCAGGCGATCAGCAGCGACAGCACCAGGCTGAGCAGGCCCACGGCGGCGGCCAGCTGCAGGCGGCTGATTTCGCGGTCGATCTGGTCGAAGGCGAAATAGCGGCCGACCAGCCAGGGCTTGTCGCCGAAGCTGGTGATGCGGCGATAGACAAAAATCCACTGGCGACCTTCGGCCTCGATGATATGGGCGCTGTCGGCATCGCCGAGCAGGCTGCGCGCCATCACGCGGTCGAGCCGGCCGCTCCAGATGCGGCGCAGCACGGGATCGTGAATCTTGTTCAGGCGCGGAACCGGGTTCTCCATCGAGAGGCCGTATTCGTGATTCAGCAGCGTGGGATGCGCCAGCACGAAATCGTCGTCATAGAGGATGAAGTTGGCGGCTTCGTTGTCGACGCTGTCGGTCTCGATCAGCCGCGACAGCGTCACCAGCGACACCACGGCCAGCACCTGACCGACGAAGACCTTGTCGATCACCACCGGGGCCTGGGCATTGATGAGGGCCTGGCCGATTTCGGGATTCCAGATCAGGTCGCCCCAGTGCACCGGCTTGTCATGCAGGTCGGGCCGGTTCTGCAGTTCGAACAGGCGGCGCAGCGCCTCCAGCCGCGCGGCCGCGTCGGGGTAGTCGCGCAGGCTGTCATGCAGGGCCAGCAGGTTGCCGTTCTGGCGGATCACGCGGGTGGCGATGGTGTCATTGCGCAGGAAGCCGAGGGCGTCGACCTGTGGCAGGGCGTCCAGGGCCGCGCTCATGTAATCGGTCAGGCGGCCGAGGTCGTTGACGCCGATCTGTTTGCGCTGCAATCGGGTGCGCAACGCTTCCACCTGGTCGGCGGCCGGGTCCAGCTGGTCGCGGGTGCGCTCGACAAGCTGGTTGACGATGCGGTCGTTGCGGTCGCGCAGCAGTTCCACCGTATTGAGGCGGCCGCTCAGCATGGCAATGCCATAAGCGATGCCGGCCAGCACGACGAGCAGGCCGACCGCCATGGTCAGGACAAAGGTGATGGACGGGCGCACGCGCACCCGGCGCGAGCCGGACTTCACTGGAGGCGGATTGGCAGGCGGGAGTGTGGCCCGCTCACCCCTTGGTTCGGGCAAGAGCTTCGACCTGCTTGCGCAGATCTTCCATCTGCTTTTTCAGGGTATCGACCTCGGCGGGCTTTTCACCAGCGGCGGCCTTGTCGGCATCGAGAGAGTCGCTGCCCGCCACGAAGGGGTTGAACAGCGTCATGGCGCGCTGGAACATCTGCATGTTGTTGCGGCCCATTTCCTCGATGCTGCGGAACGGGAACATCTCGCCGAAGGCTTCGGCCATATACTGGCGCATCTCGTCCTGATTGCGCTGGAACGAGGCCATCGAGATTTCGAGATAGCTCGGCACCAGGGTCTGCAGGCTGTCGCCGTAGAAGGTGATCAGGCGGCGGAGGAAACCGATCGGCAGCAGCTGCTGGCCGACCTTCGATTCTTCCTCGAAGATGATCTGGGTCAGCACGCCGCGGGTGATGTCTTCGCCGGTCTTGGCGTCCTCGACCAGGAAATCCTGACCGTCCTTCACCATCTGGCAGAGGTTTTCGAGCGTCACGTATGAGGACGTCGCCGTGTTGTACAGCCGCCGGTTTGCATACTTTTTGATCTTGATCGGCGCTGCTGTCGTCTGCTCGGTCTCGGCCACGGTTCCCACGCTCCCTAGGTCTGTTATCACACATCTTCGCGCGTATTCCTTTGTATACGCAAGTCTCTTGTGCGCCGCGAAAGGGTGGCCGGGAAAGCGTGCTTGGGTGTAGGCTGCACCCCATGAGCGATCCCAAGTCAGGTTCCGGCGAAGGCGATGCCCAGGCGCTGGCGCAGCGCTTTCTCGATCTTTGGCAGGAGCAGGCCGGCCTGCTGGCCACCGACCCGAAACTGGCTGAATTGTCGGCCACCTGGCTCAATCTCTGGAAGCAGGGCGCGGCCGCCGCGGGTCAGGCGACGGGGCAGCCCCAGACGGCAGGGCAGCCATGGGCCTGGGCTGCGGGGCAAGGAGGCGGAAATGTCGCAAAACCAGCACCCGGAGCCGCAACGCCTCGGCCCGCGTCCGCTGCCGCTGCATCTGGCGACGGCCAACCTGATGTTGCTGAGCTCGCTCGCCGTCTGGCCGACTGCGAGGCACGCCTCGCCGCACTGGAATCCGCAGCTGCAGGCCCGGTTCGCCGCGCTGGCGCCGGACCTGGCAGGCGTCGACCCAAGTGACTTCACCGCGGAACTGATCGACGCCGGTCTGGCGCGCCTGACCGCCATGAGCAGCGCCATGCTGCGTTACCGCCAGCATGAGTATCAGCGCCGGCTGCCCGATCCGCCGGTGCTGTGGCGCGAGGGCAGCAGCCGGCTTTTGTCGTTTGCCGATGATGGCCTTCCGGTACTGCTGGTGCCCTCGCTGGTCAATCGGTCCTATATCCTCGATCTGGCCGAGGGCCAGAGTCTGGCGCGCTGGCTGCCGCGGCAGGGTCTGCGGCCCTTCCTGCTCGACTGGGGCGATCCGGGCGAGACAGAGCAGCGCTTCGACCTGACCGCCTATATCGCCCGCCAGGTGCGGGCGCTGGCCGCCGTGAAGCAGGCTGCCGGCCGTGCGCCGGTGCTGCTGGGCTACTGCATGGGCGGCAACCTGACGCTGGCTGCCGCGCTGCAGGCGCCTGACGATGTTGCGGCGCTTGCCTTGCTGGCAACGCCCTGGGATTTCCATGCCGGCGGCGCCCATCACGCAGCGCTGGTGCAGGCTCTGGCACCGGCGCTGGTGCCGCCGCCTGCATCTGCCGCCGATGCGCCGCCGCCGATGCTGGATGTCGATACGCTGCAGGGTTTCTTCTGGGCGCTCGATCCGCTCACCGCCCTGAAGAAGTTCACGCTGTTCCAGGCGATGCCGCCGGGCGGCGATGCCGAACGTCGCTTCGTGGCGATGGAGGACTGGCTGAATGACGGCGTGCCGCTCGCCGGCCCGGTGGCGCGCGACTGTCTGCTTGGCTGGTATGGCGACAATCTGCCGGTGCAGGGGCGTTGGAAGGTCGCCGGGCGTGCGGTGCGGCCGCAGGACTGGCGCAAGGATACACTGGTGGTGCTGCCCGAACGCGACAAGCTGGTGCCCAAGGAAGGGGCTGCCGCTTTACTGGGCCAGTTGCCGCATCGGCAACGACTGGATGCGGCCAGCGGCCATATCGGCATGGTGGCCGGTCCGCGCGCCGAGACCGGGCTGTGGCAGCCGCTGGCCGCCTGGCTGCGGCAGGCCTCTGCTCTGCCGACGGAGCAGTCCGCAAAGCCGGTACGCCGTCGCAAGACCAAAGTGCAAGCCTGAGCCACGCTTTTGCCGGGGCGCAGGTCTTGCCGCAGTTGCGAAAAGACCGCTATCGTTTCGTCAAAATCAACGTCTCGACCTATATCAATTATATAAGTCCAGTCTGGAGGGACATCCCATGACCGATATCGTCATTGCCAGCGCCGCGCGCACGCCGGTCGGCTCCTTCAACGGTGCGCTCAGCGGCGTGCCTGCGCATTATCTCGGCCAGGTCGCCATCGATGGTGCGCTCAAGCGCGCTGGGGTTGCCGCCGCCGATGTCAGCGAAGTCATCATGGGGCAGATCCTGACGGCGGCGCAGGGCCAGAATCCGGCGCGCCAGGCGTCGATCAATGCCGGCCTGCCGGTGGAAGTGCCGGCCTGGGGCGTCAACATGCTCTGCGGCTCGGGCCTGCGCGCGGTCGCGCTGGGCTTCCAGGCGATCAAGAACGGCGACAGCGAGATCGTGGTTGCCGGCGGCCAGGAAAGCATGAGCCAGGCACCGCATGCAGCCTACCTGCGCGCCGGCCACAAGATGGGCGACCTCGGTTTCATCGACACCATGATCCGCGACGGTCTGTGGGATGCCTTCAACGGCTATCACATGGGCAACACGGCCGAGAACGTGGCCAAGCAGTTCCAGATCACCCGCGACCAGCAGGATGAATTCGCCGCCAGGAGTCAGAACAAGGCGGAAGCCGCGCAGAAGGCCGGCAAGTTCAAGGACGAGATCGTTCCCGTCACCATCAAGGGCCGCAAGGGCGACACCGTGGTGGAGAATGACGAATACATCCGTCATGGCTCCACCGTGGAAGCCATGAAGGCGTTGCGTCCGGCTTTCGCCAAGGATGGCTCGGTGACGGCGGGCAATGCATCCGGCATCAACGACGGCGCCGCTGCCGTGGTGCTGATGAGCGCGGACGAAGCCAAGAAGCGCGGCGTGAAGCCGCTGGCCCGCATCGTCAGCTGGGCGCAGTCGGGCGTCGATCCGTCGATCATGGGCACCGGCCCGATCCCGGCGTCGCGCGCGGCGCTGAAGAAGGCCGGCTGGAAGGCCAGCGATCTCGATCTCGTCGAGGCCAACGAAGCCTTCGCCGCCCAGGCCTGCGCCGTGAACAAGGATATGGGCTGGGATACCGACAAGGTGAACGTCAATGGCGGCGCCATCGCCATCGGCCATCCTATCGGCGCTTCGGGCGCCCGCGTGCTGGTGACGCTGCTTTATGAAATGCAGCGCCGCGATGCCAAGAAAGGCCTGGCCACGCTTTGCATCGGCGGCGGCATGGGCATTGCGATGTGCATCGAACGCGACTGATCGCATGAAGAAAAAGGCCGGGAGGGGAGATCCCGGCCTTTTTTCTGTACCGAAATTGCCAACATCTGACGTCATAACAGCAAAAAAGTATTCAACAGGAGGATCATCATGTCTCGCGTAGCGATTGTCACCGGCGGCACCCGAGGGATCGGCGCTGCGATTTCCCGTCTGCTGCATCAGAGTGGGTACAAGGTTGCAGCGAACTATGCGGGCAACACCGAACGCGCCAAGGCCTTCGAGTCTGAAACCGGCATCAAGACCTATCAGTGGAACGTCGCTGATTTCGACGAATGCCAGAACGGCGTCAAACAGGTGGAGCGCGACCTCGGGCCGATCGATGTCATCGTCAACAATGCCGGCATCACCCGCGATGGCACCATGCATCGCATGGGGCATGACCAGTGGCAGGCGGTGATCGATGCCAATCTGGGCGGCTGTTTCAACATGTGCCGCGCCGCCATCGATGGCATGCGCGAACGCGGCTTCGGCCGCATCGTCAATATCGGTTCGATCAATGGCCAGGCCGGCCAGTACGGCCAGGTGAATTATGCGGCGGCCAAGTCCGGCATCCACGGCTTCACCAAGGCTCTGGCGCAGGAAGGTGCGGCGCGCGGCATCACCGTGAACGCGATTGCGCCCGGCTATATCGATACCGACATGGTGGCTGCCGTGCCGGCCAATGTGCTGGAGAAGATCGTCGCCAAGATTCCGGTTGGCCGGCTGGGCCGCGCCGAGGAAATCGCGCGCGGCGTGCTCTTCCTGGTAGCCGACGAAGGCGGGTTCATCACCGGCTCGACGCTTAGCATCAACGGCGGCCAGCATATGTATTGAGGCCGGGCAATCCGGCGCTACCAGGCCCGCAGCGCAAGCTGCGGGCTTTTTCATGTCTGCGGCGGATCCAGGGGTGCCAGGGCCACCAGCAGGAAACCGATCCTGTCGTCATGGCCCGTGAACGGCAGGATCAGGCGTTCCACGGTGATGAATTCGCGCCGCGGCCCCATGAAGGGCGAACGGCTGGCATGGGGCTCGCCGCTGGCGATCACCGCCTCCATGCGGGTTATCGCCAGGCGTATCTCGGGCGTATCGCCCAGCGTGTCGAGGAAACGGCCGGTCGGGTCGTAGCCGAACAGTTCAGTCACGCCGGTCCCGGCCACCCGGTAGCGATAGCGCATGGGGTCGCCCGGATGCAGTTCGATATAGAGCAACCAGGGCAGGATGCCGCCCGGCAGGGTCAGCGGATCGATCGTGCTGCGTGGCGGCGCACGCCCGTCCGGCAGGCGGTGGCCGCTCCAGTAATCCAGAAGCCGCAGCAGCAGGGGGCTGGTAAGATCGGCCGGCAGCATTGATAAGCGGCACCAAAGCAGCAAAGACAGTCCAACGTTGCATCGCCCCCGGCTTAAGTAAAGGAAAACCGCTGTTTCCGCTGATCACACCGGCGTCAGATTTTTTTAGTCACAACCACGGCTAACACAAATCCGCCATGATCGGAGCAGAGCTTAACGCTGAAAGCAGTCCCAAGGAGGCTGTGCCATGCTTCGTAGTGCCATCGCCTGTTCCGCCCTTATCGTTGCCGCCGGCGTCATGCTGTCACCGGCGCCGGCCAAGGCCGACAGCTTCTCGTTCGGCTATTCTTCGGGTGACTACCGGCGCGGCTATTACGGGCCGCCACGCTACCACCACCATTATCACCGCCCGCCGCCGCGCTATTCCTATTATCGCTACGACTATTACGCGCCGCCGCCCCCGGTGATGTATGTTCCGCCGCCGGTGGTTTATGCGCCGCCGCCAGTCTATGCCGCGCCCCAGGTCTATGCAGCGCCGCCGATGATATCGGCCGCACCGGCTTCGCCGGTTTATGTCGCGCCGAACGGCCAGTATTGCCGCGAGTATCAGGGCGGCGTCTCGGTTGGCGGCTCGCCCCAGCGTGGTTATGGGACTGCCTGTCTGATGCCGGACGGCGCCTGGCGCGTCATGAACTGACCGTTTTCCCGCTGCCGGCGTGACCACAGTTTGGTCACGCCCATGGGCATCTGCCGTCGCTACCTCAGTAGGATGGCAACGGCAGAGGAGGCGGGTGTGGCGGCAGACCGGAAAACCTATCTGAAGCAAGGCTATCGCCACATTGGCGGCTGGCTGTTTCCCTACAGCGCGCAATTCATCGATACGCTGGCGAGCCTGCAGCGCGATGCCGAAATCCCCGGCGGCGTCGGCGAGATCGGCGTGCACCATGGCAAGCTGTTCATCCTGCTGGCCCTGGCCTTGCGGACCGGCGAGAAGGCGGTTGCCATCGATGTCTTCGGCGACCAGCATCTGAACCTCGACCAGTCCGGCGCCGGCGACCGCTTCGTCTTCGAAGGCAACCTCCACCGCTGGCTGCCCGACAGCAGGGCCGTCACCATTCTGCAGCACTCGTCTTTCGACGTTACGCCAGAAGCCATCCTCAGAGCCGCCGGCCCCCTGCGGCTGGCATCCATCGACGGCGGTCATACCGAGGCCTGCGTGGTCAACGACTTCGGTCTGATCGAAGCCGTGCTGGCGCCGAAGGGCGTCGTCATTCTGGATGACTGCTTCAATGAATTCTGGCCCGATGTGGCATCGGGTGTGGCGCGCTACATGCTGGCGCCGTCCACCAAGCTGCGGCCCTTCGCCATCACGCCGAACAAGACCTATTTCACCCTGGCTGACGATGTCGGATTCTATCGCGGCAAGCTGCGCCACTATGCCGGCTACTATTTCGAAAAGACGGCGCAGATGTTCGGCGGCGATGTCGATATCTACGGCACCCAGGCCTATACCTTCTCGCTGAAAAAGCGGGCCATCGAATGGGTCAAGTCGACCCCGGCCGCGCCCTATGCCCGCGCCCTGCATGCCGCTGTAAAAAACCGGTAACCGCGACTCCAGGTCGCACGGCGCGGTCGGAGCCGGCCCGCTGGCCTGTGCTATACTCGCCCCGATCCATTGCTCCGGGGAAACCATGTCCTTGTCCGCACCCATGCCGGCCGCCGCCGCACCGCCTGTCGTCGAAGACCGCCTGTCGCTGGTGCAGCGCCGGCGCAAGCAGTTCGCCTCCGGCAGTGGCCTGCTTCTGCTGCTGGTCCTGCTGTTCACCGAATCGATGTGGCCGTCGGAAACCGTCCTGCATGAAAGCCTGGAGCTGTTCGGCTATCTGCTGATCGTGCTGTGCATCGCCGGCCGCACCTGGTGCTCGCTGTATATCGGCGGGCGCAAGAAGCAGGTGCTGGTCGATCAGGGGCCGTATTCGATGAGCCGCAATCCGCTCTACCTGTTTTCGGTGATCGGCGGCCTCGGCGTCGGCCTGCAGGCCGGCAATCTGGTCACCGGTCTGGCGCTCGGCCTGTTCGTCTTTGCCCTGTTCAGCGTGGTGATCCTGCAGGAAGAGGCCTTCCTGAAATCCCGCTTTCCGGCCGAGTTCGCCGCCTATGCCGCCCGCGTGCCGCGCTGGGGCCCGCGTCTGGGCGCCTGGCATTCCGACCAGGAACTGACCGTGCAGACCCGTTTCGTGCTGGTCACTTTCCGCGATGCGCTGTGGTTCCTGCTGGCGATTCCGCTTCTGGAGGGAATCGAGATGTTGCAGGATGGCGGCTGGCTGCCGGTGCTGCTGCAACTGCCGTAATTCTCCGCTGTGCGCTGCAGCATGGCAAAATAGCATTTGACGATCGTTTGCCTTGCAAACAATAATCCTCCGTAACAAAAAACCACGGAGGAAATACCATGCGCACCGCTCTTCGCGTCGCGGCCCTGCTGGCTGCCGGCGTTCTGACCGCCCCCTATGCCCAGAATCAGGCCCTGGCCCAGGACAAACCGATCAAGATCGGCGTGCTGAACGACATGTCCAGCGTCTATGCCGATTTCCAGGGCCCGGGTTCGGTGCTGGCGGCGCAGATGGCAGCCGAAGACTACATGAAAACCAGCAAGCGCAAGGTCGAGGTGATCTTCGCCGATCACCAGAACAAGCCCGATGTCGGCGCCAACATGGCGCGCCAGTGGTATGACGTGGACGGCGTCGACGTGATCGCCGACCTGCCCAACTCGGCCGTGGCCCTGGCGGTGAACCAGATCGCAAAAGACAAGAACAAGACCGTGCTCGGCTCCGGCGCCGGCAGTTCGCTGCTGACTGGCGAACAATGCTCGGCCAATTTTGTGCACTGGACCTACGACACCTGGTCCTACGGCCATTCGGCGGCCCGCGCCGCTTTCGATCAGGGCGGCAAGAAGTGGTATTTCATCACGGCCGACTATGCCTTTGGCCATGATCTGGAAAAGCAGGCCAGCGACGAAATCAAAGTGCTGGGCGGCACCATTGTCGGCGCGGCCCGTCATCCGGTCGGTGTCAGCGATTTCAGCTCCTTCCTGCTGCAGGCGCAGTCGTCCGGCGCCGATGTGGTGGCCTTCGCCAATGCCGGCGGCGACCTGACCAACTCGCTGAAGCAGGCCGCCGAATTCGGCCTGGCGGAGAAGCAGCGCATTGTCGGCCTGATCTTCGGCGTCACCAACGTCCCGGCGCTCGGCCTGAAGGCGGTGCAGGGCCTGCAGTCGGTCGCGCCGTTCTACTGGGACATGAATGACGGCACGCGCGAATGGTCCAAGCGTTTCCAGGCCCGCCATGGCAAGAAGATGATGCCGAACGACATGCATGCCGGCGTCTATGCCAGCCTGATGCATTATTTCAAGGCGGTGGACAAGGTGGGCGGGCAGGCCGATGGCCGCGCCGTGGTGGCGGCGATGAAAGCGATGCCGACCGACGACGCGCTGTTCGGCAAGGGCACCATCCGTATCGACGGCCGCAAGATGCATCCGATGTATCTGCTGGAAGCCAAGAAGCCGGCCGAGTCCAAGGGCGACTGGGATTACCTGAAGGTGGCGGGCACCGTGCCGGCCGAGAAGGCCTTCCGTCCGCTGGCCGACGGCAATTGCCCGCTGGCGAAGTAAGCCTTTTGAACACGTGAGGCCGGCGCCGGATTGCATCCGGCGCCGGTTGCTTTTCTACTTCTCCGCAACGAAACGCCGGACCCGGCGTTGGTCTGGACCGTTTGCGGAGGACGCTATGAAGATTGTGGCCATCACCGGCGGGGCGCAGGGCATCGGCCGCGGTATTGCGCTCGCCTTCGCCGATGCCGGTTATGCGGTTTCGATCGCCGATCCGGCCCATGATGCCGGCAGCGAACTGCTCGACATCCTGAAAGGTCGCGGCGCCAAAGCCAGTTTCGCGGTGACCGATGTATCCGATCCCGCCGCCGTGGAGGCCTGGATTGCACAAACCATACGCGAACTGGGTTGCCCCACGGTTCTGGTCAACAATGCCGGCTTCATGATCCGCAAGCCGTTTCTCGATCTGCCGCTGGAAGATTTCGATGCCGTGATCGCCGCCAACCTGCGCGGCACGTTCATCTGCTCCCAGGCGGTGGCGCGCGAGATGGTGAAGCGCAGCGAAAGCGGCGGCTGCATCATCAACATGGCCTCCACGCGCGCTTTCATGTCGGAGCCCGGCACCGAGGGCTATTCGGCGTCCAAGGGCGGCATTGTCGCGCTGACCCATGCGATGGCGATCAGCCTGGGACCGCAGCGCATCCGGGTGAACAGCATCAGTCCCGGCTGGATCGAGACACGCGACTGGCAGTATTCCAAACGCGCTGAAACGCCTAAGCATTCGAACGAAGACCGCGAGCAGCATCCGGTCGGCCGCATCGGCAGCCCTGAGGATATCGCCGAGGCCTGCCTCTATGTCGCGTCAGCGGGCTTCATGACCGGCCAGAACATCGTCATCGACGGCGGCATGAGCGTGAAGATGATTTATGCGGAGTGAAATGGCTGGGGCGGGAGGGATCGAACCTCCGAATGGCGGTACCAAAAACCGCTGCCTTACCGCTTGGCTACGCCCCAGCAGATCCCTGTAGAAACAGGGCAGGTCAAGCGGGGCGGACAATACTGGGGGCGGAAGAGGGTTTCAACCCGCCGCGGTCGCCGCCACCCACCATTTCGGATGGGCGCGACCGATATTACGGGCGGCGAAATCGGCCTCTTTTCTGTCGGCGAACAGGCCGAAGCAGGTGGCGCCCGAGCCGGACAGCCGCGCCAGCAGGCAGCCGGCCTGGGCCCGGATCGCCGCCAGCACCGGGTCGATCTCCGGCGCCATGAACCGCGCCGGCGCTTCCAGGTCGTTGCGGCGCGCCCGCAGCAGGATGGCCAGATCGGCGGCGCTGTCGGGCCGGCGTTCCAGCGGCTGCGGCGGACCGAAGCGGCCGCCCAGTGCGGCAAAGACATCCCGGGTCTCCAGCGCGATGCCGGGATTGACCAGCACCAGCCAGAGCGGCGGCAGGGTCGGCGCCGGTGTCAGCTGCTCGCCGATCCCCTGCATCAGCGCGGCGCGGCCGAGCAGGCAGGCCGGCACATCGGCGCCGAGCTTGACGGCGGCGCGGCTTAAACCCTCGTCATCCAGTTCGATCTGCCAGAGCGCGCGCAGGGCATGCAGGGTGGCGGCGGCATCGGCCGATCCGCCGCCGATGCCCGAGGCCACCGGCAAGGTCTTGGTCAGCGTCAGGGCCGCACCCTTTGCCGCGCCGGTCTGCAGGTTCATCGGCTGCAGCAGGGCGGCGGCGCGTAGCACCAGGTTGTCGGTCGCATCGGCCTGCAGGATTTTCGCCTGCGGGCCTTCGATGGTCAGGGACAGGTCTTCGGCAGCCGCGGCGGTCACCCGGTCGCAGGCGCCGGCATCCTGCGCAAACACCACCAGGCTTTCCAGGCTGTGATAACCGCCATGTTCCGCATGGTCTGGGCGCTTGCCGGTGACATGCAGGAACAGATTGATCTTGGCCGGCGCCAGCCGGCTCAGCGCCGCGGCCGTCATGACGTTCTACTTGGCGGCGACCGGGTCGAGACCGTGATCGATCTTGCGCTGGACCGTCAGTCCCAGTTCCTGTTCGGGATTGAGGCCGAGGGCGCGGCGCCACTGGAACCGCGCCTCTTCCTGACGGCCGACACGCCAGTAGGCATCGCCCAGATGATCGGTAATCACCGGATCGCCGCCCTTGAGTTCGACGGCGCGCTCCAGCTGCACCACGGCTTCCGTGTATTTGCCCTGGCGATAGAGCGCCCAGCCGAGTGAGTCGACGATGGCGCCGTCATTGGGACGCAGTGCTACGGCGCGTTCGATCATCTTGGTGGCGCGCTCGACATTGCGATGCATGTCGACCCAGGAATAGCCCAGATAGTTCAGCACCAGCGGCTGGTCGGGCTGCAGCTCCAGGGCCTTCACCATATCGGCTTCGCCCTTGTCCCACTGCTTGGAGCGTTCGAAGGCCACGCCACGGCCGAACAGGATGCTCCAGTGGCGCTGTTCCAGACGCGGAATGCGGTCGAGCGCCGCCGTATATTCCTTCGCCGCCTCGGGCCATTTCTCCATCTGGCGATACATATCGGCCAGCGTCAGCAGCGCCATCGGGCTGGCCGGTTCGGCCGAGGCCATGCGGCGCAGGATGCGCGCGGCTTCGTCGGTGCGGCCAAGCTCGTTGATGCACCAGGCCGAGCGCAGCTGGGCGCTGGTCGTCAGGGCCGAGCCGGTCGACACCTTGCTGTACATGTTCAGCGCCTGGTCGAAGCGGTTGCGGCCCTCGTAGATGTCGCCCAGCAGCATGCGGGCATCGTCCAGGTCGGGGCGCATGAACAGCGCCAGCTGCAGGTGCAGCTCGGCCAGCTCGCCGCCATCGGAACGGCCCAGCGCCGAGGCCGAGGCGAACATGGCTTCGGCCATGCCTTCCACCGCATTGCCGACCAGGGGTTCGACCGCCTGGCCACGACGGCTGTCGAGCCGGCGTAGGGCATGCAGCAGCACGGGATTGTCGGGGTTGAGCGCCAGCTGTTCGTTCAGCAGGCTGCGCGCTTCCGCGCCGCGGCCCTGACGTTCGAGGAACCGGGCATAGCCGTCCACCAGCCGGTTGCCGGCGCCGCGGTCGCGGCCCTCGATGGCATCGCGATAGGCAGCCTCCGCCGGCTCGGGCTGGTTGACCACTTCGAGCAGCAGCGGCTTGAGATGCACATAGACGCCGCTGAGCAGCGGATGGCGCTCCAGCTTCTGCAGATTGCTCATCGCCTGGTCGCTTTCGCCCTTGCCGGCATGGGCGAAGGCGGCAAGCAGCGGATTGAAGGCGGCATGGATGCCGCCGCTGGGGCCGGCGGCCACCAGTCTCAGCACGCCGTCATAGTCGCGCGCCAGCATCATGGCCGAGGCCTGGGTCATGCGCGGCAGGTATTCGGCCGGATTGATCTGTCGCAGCACCGGCACCAGCGTGACCGCCTCATTCACGCGGCCATCGGCGATTAGGGCAATGAAGGCGCCCTGGGCCAGCATGCTGCTACCCGGGTCGTCGCGCAGCGCCCGCAGGTAATAGTTGGCGGCGGCGGTGTTGTCGTTGTGCTCGCGTGCATGGCGGGCAGCGAGGAAATTGCCATACGGGCTGTCGAGACGATACGTGCCGCGTGTCGAACCCTTATTCGAACCGCTTGGTCCGCCGCAGGCACTCAGCGGCAGAACGATCGCCAGCAGCAGGGCTGCAGCGAGCGAGGAGGAGAGGCGAATACGGGAGGCGGCTGTATCTGTCATGGCTCACATGTTTGGGTAATTTGGACCGCCGCCCCCCTCAGGCACGGTCCAGTTGATATTCTGCGCCGGATCTTTGATGTCGCAGGTTTTGCAGTGGACGCAGTTCTGCGCATTGATCTGGAAGCGCGGGTTGTTGCCGGCGTCGTCGCGCAACACCTCATAAACGCCTGCGGGGCAGTAGCGTTGCGCCGGTTCGTCGAATTTCGGCAGGTTCTCTGCAATCGGGATCGACGGGTCCTTCAGCTTCAGATGGATCGGCTGGTCTTCCTCATGGTTGGTGTTTGACAGGAACACCGAAGACAGCTTGTCGAAGCTGATCTTGCCATCGGGCTTGGGGTAGGCGATAGGCTGACAGTCCTTGGCCAGCTTCAAGGTCTCGTGATCGGCCTTGGTATGCCGTGTGGTCCAGGGCACCAGGAAGCCCAGCCCCAGATCGTTCAGCCACATGTGGATGCCGCCCAGCAGGGTGCCGATCCACATGCCGTATTTCATCGCCGGCTTGACGTTGCGCACCTTCCACAGGTCCTTGAACGACCAGGAGGCCTTGAAGGCTTCCGGATAGGCGACCAGTTCGTCGCCGCCGGTGGCGCCAGCCTTCAGCGCCTCGAACGCGGCTTCGGCGGCCAGCATGCCGGACTTCATGGCGTTGTGGCTGCCCTTGATGCGCGGCAGGTTGACGAAACCGGCCGAGCAGCCGATCAGGGCGCCGCCCGGGAAGGTCAGCTTCGGGATCGACTGCAGGCCGCCCTCGTTGATGGCGCGCGCCCCATAGGAGATGCGCTTGCCGCCTTCGAAGAACTCGCGGATGTCGGGATGCGTCTTGAAACGCTGGAACTCATCGAAGGGCGAGAGATAGGGATTCTCGTAGCTCAGATGGATGACGAAGCCGACTGCCACCTGGTTGTCTTCCAGATGGTACATGAAGCTGCCGCCGCCGGTGCTGTTGTCCAGCGGCCAGCCCTGTGTATGCACCACCAGGCCCGGCTTGTGCTTGGCCGGATCGATCTGCCACAGCTCCTTGATGCCGATACCAAACTTCTGCGGATCGACGCCGTCGCGTAAGGAGAATTTCTTCATCAGCTCCTTGGCCAGCGAACCGCGCACGCCTTCGCCGATCAGGGTGTATTTGCCGCGCAGCTCGACGCCCGGCGTGTAGCCCGACTTGTGTTCGCCATCGCGGCCGATGCCCATGTCGCCGGTGGCGACGCCCACCACTTCGCCCTTGTCGCCATACAGCACTTCGGCGGCGGCGAAGCCGGGGAAGATTTCCACGCCCAGCTCTTCGGCCTGCGTTGCCAGCCAGCGGCAGACGTTGCCCAGCGAGACGATGTAGTTGCCGTGATTGTTCATCAGCGGCGGCATGGCGATATTGGGAACCGGAATGTGATTCGCTTCGGTCAGGATCCAGAAGCGATCATCGGTGACCGGGGTGTTCAGCGGCGCGCCCTTGGCCTTCCAGTCGGGAATCAGCTCGTTCAGCGCGATCGGATCAACGACGGCGCCCGACAGGATATGGGCGCCGATTTCCGAGCCTTTTTCGATGACGCAAACCGATACGTCGTGATTCTGCTCGGCAGCCAGCTGCTTCAGACGGATCGCGGCAGCCAAGCCGGACGGGCCGGCGCCGACGATAACCACGTCATATTCCATCGATTCGCGTTCAGACACGGGGCACCTCTGAAGTGATGTCTTTTTTATTTGGGGGCGTCGCTGCTGGTCAGCTTGACGCTCCCTGCCTGCTTACCAGACTATGGGGTGCAAGCCAACGGCGCGACGCCCGGCCGGAGCCCGATGAACGCCACGGAAACCCCTGATTTTCCTCCCAGTCTGCTCGATATTGCCCTGTTCTATGCCGAAGCCGGCGTCGACGAGGCGATCGGCGATGTGGCAATCGACCGCACGGTTGCGCCGCTACCCAGGCCGGCGCCCGCGCCGGCAGCGAACCCTGCCGTAGCGGCATCGCCGGCCGCGACTCCGGCGACCGGCCCAGCCTTTGGTGCGGCAGCTTTCCAGGCCTCGCGCGCCACCCAGCTGCCCAATCCGGCCCTGCTGTCGGGTCAGGCGGTGGAAACCGCCGCCACTAAGGCCGCCCAGGCCTGCAGCACGATCCCCGAGCTGGAAGCCGCGATCAAAGCCTTTGACGGCTGCGCGCTGAAGGCCACCGCCACCAATACGGTGATCGCGCGCGGCAACCCGAAGGCCGCCTTCATGATCGTCGGCGAAGCACCCGGCCGCGACGAGGATGCGCAAGGGTTGCCTTTCGTGGGCGAGAGCGGCCAGCTGCTCGACAGGATGCTCAAGGCCATCGGCTGCGACGACAGCAATGTCTATATCTCCAATCTGCTGTTCTGGCGTCCGCCGGGCAATCGCGATCCTTCCACGGAAGAGATTCTCGCCTGCAAGCCCTTCGTCGAGCGGCTGATCGAACTGGTGCAGCCGAAACTGATTGCCTGCGCCGGCAAGTTTTCCGCCGCCACGCTGCTCGGCACTACCCAGGGCATCACGCGCGTGCGTGGCCGCTGGCACGAATACAAACGCGGCGATGTGACGATCCCGGCGATGCCGCTGCTGCATCCGGCCTATCTGCTGCGCCAGCCCGGCGTGAAACGCGAAGCCTGGCGTGACATGCTGGAACTGCGCAGCAAACTGGATGAATTGACGCGCGCATGACGCGGATCTTCTACGGCTGGGTCGTTGTCGCCGCCGCCTTCCTGGTGATGTTCACCGGCTTTGGCGCGGCCTACAGCTTTCCGGCCTTCTTTGAGCCGTTGAGCCGCGAATTCGGCGCCACGCGTGGCACGGTCTCGCTGGTCTTCTCGGTCGCCGGCTTTTTCTATTTCGCGCTCGGCGCCATCAGCGGGCGGCTGGCAGATCGTATCGGGCCTCGGCCGGTGGTCGGCTTCGGCATGGCCTGCATCGGCATCGGCCTGATTGCTGCCAGCTTCGCCGACAGCCTCGCCGGCGTCGTCATCTTCTACGGTCTGGGCATCGGCATCGGCGTCGGCTTCTCCTATGTGCCGGCCATCGCCACGGTGCAGCGCTGGTTCGCGGCCAAACGCGGCCAGGCGTCTGGCTGGGCCGTGGCCGGAATCGGCATCGGCACCATGGCGGCGCCGCCGGCGGCAGCCTTCGCTATCGAATATCTGGGCTGGCGCGGCGCCTATGTGCTGATCGGCATGGCCGCGCTGCTGCTGGGCGCGCTGGCCACCTGGCTGTTGCGGGCCTCGCCGGCCAGCATGGGACTTCAGCCGGATGGCGCGGCCGCCCCCGTAACGACAACGGCCGGTCCACCGGCGGGTCTGGAGCTTGGCGCGGTGCTGCGCCATCCGGCCTTCTGGCTGCTCTATGCCGCCGGTGCGCTGAACTGCATCGGCACCTTCGTGCCCTTCGTGCATCTGGCGCCCTTTGCCATGGACCAGGGCCTGACGCGCGGGCAGGGCGTCTGGCTGGTCGGCCTGATCGGCATCGGCAGCACGCTGGGCCGCTTCGTGCTCGGCGGCCTGGCCGACCGCATCGGCCGGGGCAAAACCTTGAGCCTCGTCATGCTGCTCAGCGGCATCGCGCTGGCCTACTGGAGCGTGGCGCAGGGCTTCTACGAACTGGCGATCTTCGCGCTCGCCTTCGGCCTGTTCTATGGCGGCTTCGTCGCCCTGATCCCCGCCGTCGCCGCCGACCTGTTCGGCCTGCGCGCCATGTCCTCGGTGCTGGGCGTGCTCTACACCTCGGTGGCGCTGGGCACGCTGCTCGGACCGACCTTGGCCGGCTGGGTTTACGACACGGCCGGCAGCTACACCTGGCCGATCCTGATCTGCGCCGTCGGCTGCGTGGCCGCCGCCGCGATCATCCTGCGCCTGCCGGCTGCCATAAAGCATTGAAAACAAAGGCCGCGACTGTTGGTTGCGGCGTCTTTACTTGTCCCTTAACCGCATCTGCGCTATCCCAGACGGCCACGAAGCGGGGGAATGAATGCGTCTGGGGGGGTGGCTCCTTGTTTGCGGTCTGGGTCTGGCTGCCGCGGCACCGGCCGCGGCGCAGTCGGCTGACCTGCCCGTGATCCTCGGTGCCGAGGATACCGAACGCTACCAGCGCATCTTCGATCTGCAGACCGATGCCGAATGGGCCAAGGCCGATCGCGAGATGGCGCGCCTGAAAGACCGGCTGCTGACCGGCCATCTGCTGCACCAGCGCTACACCCATCCGACCGGCTACAACGCCTCTTACGTCGAACTGAGCGACTGGCTGTCGAAATACCGCGACCATTCCGGCGCCGACGAAATCTATCGCGCCGCGCTGAAGAAGAAGGGCCGCAAGGACAAGGGGCCGGTGACCCCGCTGGGCACCGATGTCGGCGAATATGCCGGCGAGCAGCCGGGCACGGTGGCCACCACGCGCCGCATCCCGCAGTCCAGGGACCGCGACCCCGAGCATCGCAATGCCATCGTGCAGGCCGAAAGCCAGTTCACCGCGCTGCTCAAGCGCGACCGCCTGAACGAGGCCGAGGCGCTGCTCAATAAGCCCGATATCCGCAGCAAGCTCAGCGCGGTGGAGTATGACGACTGGCGCCGCCGCTTGGCCTGGGTGGCGCTGCTGGAAGGCCAGGACGACCGCGCGCTCGCCCATGCCGCCGCCGCCGCCCAGCGCTCGCGCGCCCGCCTGTCGGAGCCCGACTGGGTCGCCGGCCTCGCCGCCTGGCGGCTGGGCAAATACGACAACGCCGCCCATCATTTCGAGAATCTGGCGTTTTCCAAAGTGGCGACCAGCTGGGAGAAATCCGCCGGCGCCTGGTGGGGCGCGCGCGTGCAGCTGCGCCTGCGTCAGCCCTCCGAGGCCATCCGCCTGCTGGAAATCGGCGCCAACCAGGAACGCACCTTCTACGGCCAGCTGGCGCTGGCGCAGCTTGGCACCGACCAGCCGCTGCGCTGGACGCCGCCGCCGCTGGATGCCGCCGACACGCGCAAGCTGCTCGACATTCCCGCCGTGCGCCGCGCCCTGGCCTTGAGCGAAGTGGGCGAGGCGGTGCGGGCCGACCGCGAAGTGCTGCGGCTGTTCGCGCAGTCGTCGGACACCATGGCCGGCGCGCTGCTCGGTCTTGTCTCGCGCATGCAGGCCGCACCGGCCTCGTCGATGAAGATTTCGATTGCCTGGTACACGGTGAAGGGCGAGGGCTTCGATTCCGCGCTCTATCCGCTGCCGCCCTGGGAGCCCGAGGGCGGCTTCAGCGTCGACCGCGCGCTGGTCTTCGCCTTCATGCGCCAGGAAAGCGCCTTCAACGCCCGCGCCATGAGTACGGCGGGCGCCACCGGCCTGATGCAGCTGATGCCGCGCACCGCCGGCGCGGTGGCCAACGACAAGAGCCTGCATCACAAGACCGGGCGGCATAAGCTGTTCGCGCCGGAATACAATATCGAGCTGGGCCAGCGCTATCTGCAGCATCTGCTGGAAATGCCGATGATCCGCGGCAACCTGCTGTATCTGACGGCGGCCTATAATGCCGGCCCGGGCAACCTGCAGAAATGGCTGCGCGCCTCGCCCGACCAGAACGACCCGTATCTGTTCATCGAGACCATTCCCTTGGGCGAGACCCGCAATTTCGTGCAGCGCGTGCTGACCAACTACTGGGTCTACCGCGCCCGCATCGGCCAGCCCGATACATCTTTAAGCGCCACCATGACCGGCGGCTGGCCGGTCTATCGCGGCTTTGATCGCGCCGAGCAGCGGGCAGAGAAGAAGAACTGACGCTGGTCACTAGCCGTCGCCGGCCGCAAATCCTAGGTTAGTGGCGTCTTCAGTCGAGGAGCCGCCATGTCCAGTCTCGCCCCCCAGTCCTATGTCGATGCCGATGGCAAGCGCCTGTTCGTGCCGGTGCGCATCGCCGTGCTGACCGTTTCCGACACCCGCAATTTCGAGGATGACAGATCCGGCAACACCCTGGCCGAGCGCCTGACCGAGGCCGGCCATATGCTGGCGGCGCGGGCCATCGTGAAGGATGACGTCGCGGAGATTCAGGGCCAGCTCACCGACTGGATCGATGACGACACCGTGGATGTGATCCTGGCCACCGGCGGCACCGGCGTGACCGGGCGCGATGTGACGCCGGAAGCCTTCGAGGGCATTTACGAGAAAAGCATCCCGGGCTTCGGCGAGCTGTTCCGCATGCTCAGCTACCAGAAGATCGGCACCTCGACGATCCAGTCGCGCGCCACCGCCGGCGTCACGCGCGGCACGTATCTGTTCGCGCTGCCCGGCTCGCCCGGTGCCTGCCGCGATGCCTGGGACATGATCCTGAAAGACCAGCTCGACTACCGCCACAAGCCCTGCAATTTCGTCGAGCTGTTTCCGCGCCTGCGCGAGCATGAGCGCCGCGGCGGTGGGAAATAACAGACTGGCCCCATGCCTTTTGCATGAACTGGCACTTATCCTGGAACCGCTGTCGGGGTAATCAGGTCGGATAAAATTGCAGAAAGTGTGAATCCATGTCCGATATCGTCATCCGTCCCATCGCTGCCACCGAACGGGCGCAGTGGGAGCCGCTCTGGCTCGGCTATCTCGCCTTCTATGAAAAAAGCGTGCCCGCCGCCGTCACCGATGCCACCTGGACGCGCCTGCTCGATCCGCAGAATGCCATCGAGGGCCTGATCGCCTGGGAGGGCAGCACGGCTCTGGGCCTGGTGCAGTATCTGCTGCATCCCTCGACCTGGAACCTGGGCGGCAATGTCTATCTGCAGGACCTGTTCGTGGTGCCGCAGGCGCGCGGCAAACGCATCGGCCGCCGCCTGATCGCCGCCGTCACCGAGGCATCAAAAGCCAAGGGCGCCGGCGTGCTCTACTGGCAGACCGAGGAATTCAACGGCACGGCGCGCCGGCTGTATGAGCGCGTGGCCAAGCGCGCGCCCTTTGTGCGCTACAACATCGAACTGTAAGCCGCGGTTTTCCGGGGTAGTATAGTTCTTGAAATGTTCTCATGGCCGGATTATGCTTCCGGCCATGAAGAAGATCGCCCAGCGCGCCATTTCCACGCCCGAAGACCACGCCCATCCCGATGCCCGGCGCGGGCGTGGCGCGCTGTCGACGGTGCGCAGCCGCTACGACACCGAAACGCGGCAGAAGCAGGATGACGGCTGGGACAATCTGGAAGAGGCGGATCCGATCCGCACCCATCTGCATGAGGATGCGACGCGCAGCATCATCTCGTGGAACAAGTCGCCTGATATTCCCTTCGATCGCTCGATCAATCCCTATCGCGGCTGCGAGCATGGCTGCATCTACTGCTTCGCGCGTCCCAGCCATGCCTATCTCGGCTTCTCGCCGGGCCTCGATTTCGAGACCGAGATCATGGTCAAGCGCAATGCCGCCACGCTGCTGCGCAAGGAGCTGGCGCATAAGAATTACAAGATCGCCACCATGTCGATGGGGACCAACACCGATCCCTACCAGCCGGTCGAGCGCGACCTGAAGATCACCCGCAGCATCATTGAGGTGCTGCTGGAAACCCGCCATCCGCTCGGCATCGTCACCAAGAACCACCTGGTCACCCGCGATATCGACCTGTTGTCGCAGATGGCGAAGCTCGGCCTGGTGAAGGTCTATCTCTCGGTCACCACGCTGGACCGGCATCTGGCGCGCAATATGGAGCCGCGGGCCTCGACGCCGGGCAAGCGGCTCGAAGCCATCCGCATGCTCAACGACGCCGGCATCCCGGCCGGTGTGATGACGGCGCCGATGATTCCGGCGATCAACGACATGGAGATGGAAAATCTGCTGGAGGCCGCCTGGGAGGCCGGGGCGCGCGAGGCCGGCTGGGTCTTCCTGCGGCTGCCGTATGAGTTGCGCGAGCTGTGGCGCGAATGGCTGCAGGCGCATTATCCGGATCGCGCCTCCAAGGTGATGAAGCTGATCCAGGATGCGCGCGGCGGCCAGGATTACGTCGCCGATTTCGGCGACCGCATGCGCGGGCAGGGCGCCTATGCCGACCTGATCGCCCAGCGTTTCCGGCTGGCGATCAAGCGCATCGGCTTCAACGAGCGGCGGCTCAGCCTGCGGAAAGACCTGTTCCGGCCGCCGGTGCTGGATACCCGGCAGGGGAGCCTGTTCTGAGATGGCGAAGCGGCCGACCGATCGTCTGCAGAAAATCTGCATGGCGCTGCCCGAGGCCGAGGAGCGCGAGACCTGGGATATTCCCACCTATCGCATCCGCAACAAGATCTTCGCGCTGGAAAGCGCCATTCAAGAGCGCCGTGCCGTCTGGTGCAAGGCGGCAGAGGGCAGCCAGGAACTATTGGTCAACGCCGATCCGGACCGTTTCTTCGTGCCGCCCTATCTGGGCCACAAGGGGTGGGTCGGCATGTGGCTTGACAGGCGCGTCGACTGGACTGAAGTCGCCGAACTCGTGCGCAGGAGTTACATCCTGATCGCGCCGAAGACGCTGGCAGTGAAGGTCGCCGAACCTCAGGCGAAGGGATAAGGCCCGGGATAGTCGCCGACCAGGCAGTAATGCGTAATGAGGCCGGTCTCCGCCCGCCAGTGATGCAGCAGGAAGGCCGGCGGTTCCAGCCAGGATTGCGATTTCGCCGCGGGACTGAGCTGCAGCGCGATGGTCGTGGCCGTGCTGGGCGCGGTGCACAGCGCCGTGCCGCCGAAACGCAGCTGCATGAAGCGGTGCACATGGCCGCAGGTGATGCGCTCCACCGCCGGATAGCGCCGGACCAGCGCGGCGAACCGGTCGCCGCCTTCGCACCAGTAGGGATCCATATAGGGAATGCCGGTGGCAAACGGCGGCTGGTGCAGCATGATGATGGTCGGCCGGTCCGGGGCGCGCGCCAGCGCGGTTTCCAGCCAGCCCAGCGCCGCATCGTCGATCGCGCCGTGATGTTTGCCAGGCAGGGTGACGTCGAGCGCCAGGATACGCACGGGCCCGCGATCATCGATCACATAATGCAGGGGGCCGCCGTCATCTGCCGGCAGATACGGCTGGTCGTCAAAGGCGGTGCGAAAGGCGGCGCGCGCGTCGTGGTTGCCGGGGATGACCAGCCACGGGATGTCCAGCGCCGCCAGCAGCTCGCGCGCCATCGCGTATTCGGCCGGGTCGCCATGGTCGACGATATCGCCGGTCAGCAGCACCAGGTCGGGCCGGGGCGTCCACGCATTCAGTTGCGCCACGGCTGCGGCGAAGCTGGCATTCGAGTCGGCGACGCCCTGGTAGAGCTGGCCGCGCGGGCGGATATGGGGATCGGAAAGCTGGGCGATGAGCATGGGGAGGAAAGCTGAAGGGTTTTATTCACTGTGACTGGGAACTCCGTCCCTGCCTAGCCTGTTCTGCGCAGGACCGCCTCAGCTCCGCGGTCGGTCCAGGAGTAGTCGCCCATGCCCAGCCGCGAATTCAGCCCGTTCAGCCTTGCAGCCAACCCTTTCCGCGCGCTGGATCGCCAGATCGACCGCATGCTGGACCGTTTCGAGGCCGGGTCCGGCGAACGGATGGGCGAGCCGCTGTCACCGTCTCTGTTCATGCGGGTGGTGGGCATCACCAGCCACAATGCCGCCCCCCCGAAGGCCGACACGGCCGAGGACTGACCGATGACGGCGAAGCAGCAGCGTGTCAGGGAAACCGAAAAGACCCTGAAGGACGCGAAGAAGAAACGCGTCGAGGGCAAGCCGGCGTCGGGCCGCCTCGCGCCCGACCCCAAGGGCCGTGACCGGGGGCCGAAGCATCCCGGCCAGGATGTGGTCAATCCCGATCCGGATTAGACCGCACGCCTTGCCGCCTAGTCGGCGGCATCTTCCACCACATCGTAATCGTCATCTTCCGGCCATGAGGTTTCGGTCAGGCGCCGCTGCGCCTCCAGCAGATGGCCGATGGCATCGTTCAGCGCGTCGTTGCAGGTGCTGACGTCGCGCAGGATGCCCTTCGAGCCGGCGGCGCCGCGGCTGAAGGCGACATTCAGATCGTTCTGCGCCTGCATCACATGCTCGAGAATCTGCATGCTGCTCTGGTAGGCGGATTGCAATTTCGTGGCTGCGACCATGACGCGCTCCTGTCGTTCGCCCTGTCTATCTTCGCTGTGCCCCCACAACCCCATGCTAGCCAAGCAGCGTCACGGTGCCAGTAAATTATGGCGACATCGTGCGAGAGGATTTTTTTCAGAGGTCGGGAACCGATCGCCACAACCACGCTCTGCGCGGAGAACGGCGAGAAAGCTTGGCGATTAAGATTGCTGTACCAGCGTTGCGGGTTCGATGGCCTTTCAGCATAGTGCTGTGCAGGGCCGTGATAGGTAGCCCCGGCAGGCTTATGCGCCATCGTGGAGAAGAAAAGCATGCGTCTTTTGGTGGTCGGTGCCGGTTCGACCGGCGGATATTACGGCGGTCGCCTGGCCGAAGCAGGACGCGATGTCACCTTCCTGGTGCGCCCGGGTCGGGCGGCGCAGCTGCAGAAGACCGGCCTGCAGATCGTCAGTCCGGCCGGCGATGCGACGGTGACGCCGAAGCTGGTCACGGCCGGCCATATTGCCGGCCCATACGATGCGGTTCTGCTGACGGTGAAGGCCTATTCACTCGGTGCCGCCCTGGATGACATGGCGCCCGCGGTCGGCCCCGATACCATGATCATCCCCGTGCTCAACGGCATGCGGCATGTCGATGCCATCGCCGGACGCTTCGGCAAGGCATCCCTGATCGGCGGCCTGTGCCGCATTCCGGCCCAGCTCGATGCCGAAGGTCGGGTGATCCAGATGGGCAGGTTCCACGATCTGGCCTATGGCGAGATGGACGGCCGTGTCACGTCGCGGATCGAAAGGCTGGATGCCCTGCTGAAGAATGCCGGCTTCGACGCCAAGCTGACGTCGCATATCGAACGCGAGATGTGGGAGAAGTGGATTCTTCTGGCGTCGCTCGGCGGCCTGTGCTGCCTGATGCGCGGCACCGTGGGCGATGTGGAAGCGGCGCCCGGCGGCACCGCTTTTGCGCTCGGCCTGATCGATGAAGTCGTCGCCACCGTGAAGGCTGTTGGCGTTGCACCCAGCGAGGCCTTTGTGGCCAATACGCGCGAGACGCTGACCAAGACCGGGTCTGCCCATACCTCGTCGATGTATCGCGACCTGCTGAAGGGCGTCGCCGTCGAGGCCGACCAGATCATCGGCGATCTGGTGGCGCGGGCGCAGCAGGCCGGCATTGCCACGCCGCTGCTGTCGCTCGCCTATACCAGTCTAAGCGTTTACCAGAATCGCCTGGCGGCAGGGTAGGACGGGGCGCCGCTCAGTTCCGCCGCAGCGGCCACAGCCGGCGCGGATCGATGCCGGCCGGGAATTTCATGACCAGGATGAAGACAACGCCGATCATCGGCCAGAAGAACCAGATGCGGCCCGGACTGGTCGCCAGGTTGATCACGGCCAGCAGCAGCAGGACCACGCCGTACCGCCAGGCGCGCTGGCGCCAGGCGGCGAATTTCACTTCCGGATCTTCGGCATCGGCCTGCTGCGGCCCGGTCTGCTGCGGCCCAGTCTGTTGCGGCAGGGGGCGCTGCGGCACGGTCTCGCCGCGATACGGCGCGGCGGCCAGGCCATGGGCGCCAACCAGCACACGATAGGCCGGCACCGGTTCGGCGATATTCTTGATCTCGCGGTCGCCGATGAAGGCGAAGCCGATATCCAGCTTCTTGCGCACCTGCTCGAACACCGTGCCCGAGATGCAGATGCCGCCGGCCTCGGCCAGCGATTCCAGCCGGGCGGCGATGTTCACGCCTTCGCCGTAGATGTCGTTGCCCTCGATCATCACGTCGCCGATATTGATGCCGATGCGGAACTGCATCGGCGTGCTCTGCGGCGTGTCCTCGTTGCGGATGGCGATGCGGCGCTGGGTTTCCACGGCGCAGAACACGGCTTCGACGGGCGAGCTGAACTCGGCCAGCAGGCCGTCGCCCCAGGTGTTGATCAGGCGACCGTGATGGCGCTCGATCTCGGCCACCATCACCTCGCGATACTGCTTGAGCCGCGTCACCGTGCCGACCTCGTCCATCTCCACAAGCGCGCTGTAGCCCTGCACGTCGGCGCAGAAGATGGTGGTCAGTTTGCGGCGGATGCCGTCAGCATCGGTCATCGAGAAAGCGTCCCTGCTTTTTATTGGCGGCAGTATACGGCCGCGCTTTGGCAACACAGCGGTATTTACGCCGCGATGTGATGGCGGGCAATGAAACCGCCATCGATGCGGTTACACGGCTGACCAGGCGCTTCCCTGCGGTCTTGACAAAATGTTCATTATATGTTCTGATTTAGCCGCTGATCTTTGACATCGTGAATCTGTACCGGCCATTCGTGGCCTTCCGTCGGGATGGGGGAGGAACGGGCAAGGTCGAATACCATTGCATGCAAACCGGGTGGGCTCAGGATGGCGGCAAAAGGCTCCAGATGGCTCCAAATGGTCCCGCGCTGGTCCGGTTTGGCAAAGTTTGGCTCCAGATGGTTCGATATGGTTCGAGTTGGCAGGTTTGCACGCTGGGCCCGACCAGCACTCGCCAGCAACATCAATGGGTTATGTGGAAAAAAGGGGGCGGGGATGGTGGGCCCGGAGGGACTTGAACCCCCAACCAGACCGTTATGAGCGGCCGGCTCTAACCAGTTGAGCTACAGGCCCACGCGTCCCCTGCGACGAAAAAGGCCCCGGCTTTGAGACCGGGGCCCTGATCTCGTCCTGCCCGATACGGCTTACGTATCGAGGAAGGAGCGCAACTTACGCGACCGGCTCGGGTGCTTCAACTTGCGCAGCGCCTTGGCTTCGATCTGGCGGATACGTTCGCGGGTCACCGAGAACTGCTGGCCGACTTCTTCCAGTGTATGGTCGGTGTTCATGCCGATGCCGAAGCGCATGCGCAGCACGCGCTCCTCGCGCGGGGTCAGCGTCGCCAGCACGCGAGTGGTGGTCTCGCGCAGGTTCGAGTTGATCGCGGCATCGACCGGGAGCACCGCGTTCTTGTCCTCGATGAAGTCGCCCAGATGCGAATCTTCCTCGTCGCCGATCGGCGTTTCGAGGCTGATCGGCTCCTTGGCGATCTTCAGCACCTTGCGCACCTTCTCCAGCGGCATGCCGAGCTTGGTCGCCAGTTCTTCCGGGGTCGGCTCGCGGCCGATCTCGTGCAGCATCTGGCGGCTGGTGCGCACCAGCTTGTTGATCGTCTCGATCATATGCACCGGGATGCGGATGGTGCGGGCCTGGTCGGCGATCGAACGGGTGATCGCCTGCCGGATCCACCAGGTGGCATAGGTCGAGAACTTGTAGCCGCGGCGGTATTCGAACTTGTCCACCGCCTTCATCAGGCCGATGTTGCCTTCCTGGATCAGATCGAGGAACTGCAGGCCGCGGTTGGTGTATTTCTTGGCGATGGAGATGACGAGGCGCAGGTTGGCCTCCACCATTTCCTTCTTCGCCACGCTGGCCTCGCGCTCGCCTTCGCGCACCTGCTTGTAGATGCGCTTGAATTCCGAGATCGGCAGGCCGAACTCGGTGGCAATCGCGGTGATCTGGTCGCGGACCGGCGTCACTTCCTTGGGGCCGGCCTCGCCGAAGCGCGCCCAGCCCTTGTGGGTCTTCAGCTTGGCGACCTTGCCGAGCCAGTTCGGATCGAGCTCCTGGCCGTCATACTGCTTGAGGAACTCGTCGCGCGGAATCTTGAAGCTCTCGGCCGAGCGCAGCAGCTTGCCTTCCAGCATCATCAGCCGCTTGTTCAGGCCATACATGCTTTCGACCAGGCTTTCGATGCGGCCGTTGTTCAGGTGCACCGATTCCATCAGGACAATCATTTCCTGCTTGGACTTGGCATAGGCCTTGTCCTTCTTGGCATCGGCATCGGCATGCACCAGAGCCGCCTGCAGACGCTCTTCCTGCGTCTTCTGCAGCTTCTTGTAATGCTTGGCGATGGCATCGAAGGCTTCCAGCACCTGCGGCTTCAGCTGGGCTTCCATCGCGGCGAGCGACAGGTTGGCCTCGTCTTCCTCGTCGGGCTCTTCAGGCGCCGCCGGCACTTCCGGCTCGTCGCCAGGCGCAGCCTTCTTCTTCTCGGCCTTCACCAGGACGGGGGCAGCAGCAGCGGCAACCGCCGGCTTGGCCGGCTTCGCATCCAGCTTCGGCGCCGGGGCCGTGGCATCTTCGGCCTCGTCGGCTTCCACGCCATCGAGCGCGGCATTGTCGGGGCCGCCGCCGGCGCCGCCGAGCGTGGCTTCCAGATCGACCACGTCGCGCAGCAGGATCTTGCCGTCGACCAGGTCGTCACGCCATTTCACGATCGCCTGGATGGTCAGCGGGCTTTCGCAGATCGCGCCGATCATCTTCTCGCGGCCGGCCTCGATGCGCTTGGCGATGGCGATTTCGCCCTCGCGCGACAGCAGCTCGACCGAACCCATCTCGCGCAGATACATGCGCACCGGATCGTCGGTGCGGTCGACCTCGGCCTTGGCCGGCGCGGTGGCGGCGGCTTCGCCGTCGCCGCCTTCGGCTTCCGCTTCGCCGTCTTCCTTGTCGACCGCAGCGACGCCGCCGTCTTCCTGCTCTTCGCTTTCCACGATGGTGATGCCCATTTCGGACAGCATCGCCATGGTGTCTTCGATCTGCTCGGACGAGACATGCTCGGGCGGCAGCACGGCATTGATTTCGTCATAGGTGACGTAGCCGCGCTCCTTGGCTTTCGCCAGCATGCGCTTGATGGCAGCCATCGACGCGTCGATCAGCGGCGTGTCGACGGTTTCTTCTTTTTCGGGTGCTTCTGCGGTGTCAGGGGCCGCTGCCTGTTTCGCCATGCCGGTTCCTAACTGTCCTGTCTTGTAAAATGCTCAAGGCCGCCCGGGGTGAGCGGCCTGGTATTCAATCCGTATCCGATACCGAAACCTGGCTGCGCGCCGAACCGACCTCTGCCTGTAAGGCCTGGAAGCGCTGCCATGCTTCGGGATTTGTATCGCTGGCCAGATCGGCCTCTGCCGCTGCCAGCTCCTGCTCCAGCTCCGCCAGACGGTACCGCTGCACAGCCTGCCACCACCCTCGCTCAACCTTGTCCGCCGGCGTATCGGCGCGCGCAAAGGGCTCCAGGATCCGGCCGGTCTCGCCAGTCACGAGGTCGAGTGCGGCCCCGAGTCCTCGCTGCCTGAGATGGGCTGCGAAGGCCTCGCCGTCAAGACCCGGATGGCGGGAGGCTTCTTCTAGAATCCGGCTCTTAAGGCTGTCAAGCGGCCCCGGGGGGAAGGTTAGGGCGGCAAAGGCGTCGCCATGGTCCTCCAGCAGCCAGGGATGGGCCAGAACGGCGGCGATCAGGGCCTTCTCGGTGCGGCCCGGCGCGGCATTGACCGGCCCGCCCACGGCCAGGGGCGGCAGGGGCTTGCCGAACTGCCCCTGCGGGCGATTTGGGCGGTTATTGGGGGTCCAGGTCCGGGTCGGGGCGAAAAGCGTGCGCAGGCGGGCCCGGAAATGGTCGCGATAGTGGTTCTGGACTGCCGGGTTCTTGATCTGGCGGGCGACCTCGTAGAGGGCGGCTTCGAGGGCGGCGCGGCGCTCCGGGGTGTCCAGCGGCCTTACTTCAGTTTCTTTTCGCCACAGGATATCGGCCAGCGGCAGGGCGGCGGCCAGCACTCCGTCCATGGCGGCACGGCCCTGGCTTTTGATCAGATCGTCCGGGTCCTGGCCGCCGGGCAGGATGGCAAAGCGGAAGGAGTGGCCGGGTTCCAGCAGGGGCAGGGCGCGGTCGGCCGCCCGCATGGCGGCGCGGATGCCGGCATTGTCGCCATCGAAGCACAGGATCGGCTCGGCCGAGAGCCGCCAGAGCAGGGCGATCTGCTCCTCGGTCAGCGCGGTGCCGAGCGGGGCCACGGCATGGTCGATGCCGGCTTGGGCGAGCGCGATGACGTCCATATAGCCTTCCACCACCACCACCGTGCCGCTGTCGCGGGCGGCCTCGCGGGCCATGGCATGGTTGTAGAGGTTGCGGCCCTTGTGGAAGAGTGGCGTCTCCGGCGAGTTGAGATACTTCGCCGGTGCATCCGGATCGAGCGCGCGGCCGCCGAAGGCGATGATGCGGCCGCGGCGGTCGCCGATCGGGAACATGACGCGGTGGCGGAAACGGTCATAGCTGGCGCCGCCGTCTTCCGGCTTGATCAAAAGCCCGCTCTCGATCAGCAGGTCTTCCGGCAGCTTGCGGGCCAGCATGGCCTCTTTCAGCGCCGTGCGGCTCTGCGGCGCATAGCCCATGCGGAAGCGTTCGACGGTTTCGGGTTTCAGGCCGCGCTTCTGGATATAGGCGCGCGCCTCATTGCCCACGGCGCCTTTCAGCTGCGCCTGGTACCAGCTTGCGGCTTCCTCCAGCACCTTGCCCAGCGTGGCGACCTGTTCGGCCTTTTCACGATCCTCGGGCCGCATGCGCGGCACCTCGAGGCCGGCTTCCTGGGCCAGCAGCTCGACGGCTTCGGGGAAGGCCATGCCGCTGCTGCGCATGGTGAAGCCGATCACGTCGCCATGGGCGCCGCAGCCGAAGCAGTGGAAAAAGCCCTTGTCGTCGTTGACGGTGAAGGAGGGCGACTTTTCGTTATGGAAGGGGCACAGGCCGCTGAATTCGCGACCACGCTTGATCAGGCGCACCGAGCGGCCGACCACGCCCGACAGCGGCAGCCGGTTGCGCAGTTCTTCCAGAAACGAATCGGGGAAGGCCATGGCTCTTCCTAAATCGCTGTTTCAGCCGCGACTCGGACCGACTCGGGATGGGTCAGCTGAGTTGAGCCTTCAGGATAGCCGCTGCCTTGCCGAAGTCCATCTGACCGGCGTATTTCGCCTTCAGAATCGCCACCGCCTTGCCCATGTCCTTGATGCTGGCGGCGCCCGACTCGGCGATGGCGGCCTTGGCGGCAGCCTCGACGTCCGAGTCGGAGAGCTGCTGGGGCAGGTAGCCCTCGATGATGGCGATTTCTTCCTTTTCCTGGGCGGCCAGTTCGGCCCGGCCGCCGGCCTCGAAGGCGGTGGCGGATTCACGGCGCTGCTTCACCATATTCTGCAGCAGGGACAGGATGGCGCCATCGTCGATGCCGGTGCGCTCTTCCGCCGAGGTGCGGGCGGCAATGTCCTTGTCCTTGATGGCAGCCAGAACCATGCGGATGGTGGCCAGACGCCGGGCGTCCTTCGCCTTCATGGCATCCTTCATCGCCTGGTTGAGCGTGTCGCGCAGCATCGCAGTCCTCTTGCGGTATACGGAATCGGGGTGTTTTCGGAAGGCGCGCAGCATAGCCCAGACGGCGATACAGCGCAAAAGGAATAAGTATATGATTTTTCTTTGTTTTTAACCTCTGAGGCAGGCTTGACGATGGCCGCGGTTTTGATATGGTCCGGCCTCGGTTGAAGCGGCGCCCGCCGCCGCCGCAATCATCGTTGAACAGCTGTGCCGTACCGCCGGATGCCATCGCCTCCGGTGGTTTTTTGCGGCCTGACGTCTGCCTTGCCGAGAGTATGGAGCCCATCATGGCCGAGACACCGAAATACGCCGCCGCACCCGGACCGGGTTATACGGGCGTGGTGGTGCTGGCCGATGGCAGCGTCTACTGGGGCCACGGCACCGGCGCCGAGGGCGACGCGGTGGGCGAGGTCTGCTTCAACACCTCGATGACCGGCTATCAGGAAATCCTCACCGATCCCTCCTATGCCGGCCAGATCATCACCTTCACCTTCCCGCATATCGGCAATGTCGGCACGAATGCTGAAGACATTGAGACGCAGGGCATTGCGGCCCGCGGCCTGATCCTGCGCGCGCCGATCACCGGCCCGTCCAACTTCCGCAACAACAGCCAGCTGACCGACTGGCTGAAGCTGCGCGGCCTGATCGGCGTGTCGGGCATCGATACCCGCGCCATGACCCGGCGCATCCGCGACCAGGGCGCGCCGAACGGCGTGATCGCGCATCGCCGCGACGGCAAGTTCGACCTGGCGGCGCTCCACGCGAAGGCCAAGGGCTGGCCGGGCCTGGAAGGCATGGACCTCGCCGCCGAGGTCACCTGCCGGCAGACCTACAGCTGGGACGAGACGCGCTGGCAGCTCGGCAAGGGCTACGGCAAGCTGACTAACCCGAAATTCCATGTCGTCGCCATCGACTACGGCATCAAGCGCAACATCCTGCGCTGCCTGGCCGATATCGGCGCGAAGGTTACCGTCGTGCCGGGCAACGCCACGGCGGAAGATGTGATGCGTCATAAACCTGACGGCGTTTTCCTGTCGAACGGCCCCGGCGATCCGGCGGCGACCGGTGAATATGCCGTGCCGACGATCAAGGCGCTGGTCGACAGCGGCAAGCCGGTCTTCGGCATCTGCCTCGGTCATCAGATGCTGGCGCTCGCGCTCGGCGGCAAGACCGGCAAGATGGATCGCGGGCATCGCGGCGCCAATCATCCGGTGAAAGACCTGGAGACCGGCAAGGTGGAGATCACCAGCCAGAATCACGGCTTCTGCGTCATTGAGGAAACCCTGCCGCAGAACGTGGTGCGCACCCATGTGTCGCTGTTCGACGGTTCCAATGAAGGCATCAAGCTGACCGACAAGCCGGTCTTCTCGGTGCAGCATCACCCTGAGGCCTCGCCCGGTCCGCAGGACAGCCATTATCTGTTCAAACGCTTTGCAGAGTTGATGGAGCAGCAGCGCGGTTAATCCCGCGCGCGCTTCGCTCCCAGGTGAATCATGCCCAAACGTACTGACATCAAAAGCATCCTGATCATCGGCGCCGGTCCCATCGTGATCGGTCAGGCCTGTGAGTTCGATTATTCCGGCACGCAGGCCTGCAAGGCGCTGCGCGAGGAAGGCTATCGCGTCATCCTGATCAACTCAAACCCGGCCACGATCATGACCGATCCGGGTCTGGCGGATGCCACCTATATCGAACCGATCACACCCGAGATCGTCGCCAAGGTGATCGAGAAAGAGCGGCCCGACGCGCTGCTGCCCACCATGGGCGGCCAGACTGCGCTGAATACCGCGATGAAGCTGGACGAGATGGGCGTGCTCAAGCAGTTCGGCGTCAAGATGATCGGCGCCACGCGCGAAGCCATCGAGATGGCCGAGGACCGCGAGCAGTTCCGCCAGGCGATGAACCGCCTGAAACTCGACATGCCGCGGTCTGGCACCGCGCATACGCTGGACGAGGCGCGCGCGCTGCTGCCCACCGTGGGCCTGCCGGCGGTCATCCGCCCGTCGTTTACGCTGGCCGGCACCGGCGGCGGCATCGCCTATACGCATGAGGAATTCGACGAGATCGTCACCCGTGGCCTCGATGCCTCGCCCACCACCGAAGTGCTGATCGACGAGTCGGTGCTCGGCTGGAAGGAATACGAGATGGAGGTTGTCCGCGACCGCAAGGACAACTGCATCATCATCTGCTCGATCGAGAATATCGATCCGATGGGCGTGCATACCGGCGACAGCGTGACGGTTGCGCCGGCGCTGACGCTCACCGACAAGGAATACCAGATCATGCGCGACGCCTCGATGGCGGTGCTGCGCGAGATCGGCGTGGAGACCGGCGGTTCGAACGTGCAGTTCGCCGTCAACCCGGCCGACGGCCGCATGGTGGTGATCGAGATGAATCCGCGCGTGTCGCGGTCGTCCGCGCTGGCCTCCAAGGCCACCGGCTTCCCGATTGCCAAGGTCGCCGCCAAGCTGGCGGTTGGCTACACGCTGGACGAACTGATGAACGACATCACCGGCGTGACGCCGGCGTCGTTCGAGCCGACCATCGACTACATCGTCACCAAGATGCCGCGCTTCACCTTCGAGAAGTTCCCCGGCACCGACCGCCTGCTGAACACCTCGATGAAGTCGGTGGGCGAGGCGATGTCGATGGGCCGCAGCTTCCAGGAGAGCCTGCAGAAGGTGCTGCGCTCGATGGAAACCGGCCTGACCGGTCTGAACGAAGTGGCCATCGCCAATGCCGATGATGTGGATGGCAAGGATGCCATCGTTGCAGCATTAGCCAAGCCGACGCCGGATCGCCTGCTGGTGATCGCCCAGGCTTTCCGTCATGGCCTGAGCGTTGCCGAGATTCATGCCGCCTGCAAATACGATCCCTGGTTCCTGGAGCAGATCGAAGAGATCGTGCAGACCGAGGAGCGGGTCCGCAAAGCTGGCCTGCCCAAGGATGCCGATAATCTGCAGGCCCTGAAGCGTATGGGCTTCTCCGATGCCCGTTTGGCCGAGCTGGTGCAGCAGCCGGAAGCCGAGGTTTCGGCGGCCCGCCGCAAGCTCGGTGTCGTGCCGGTGTTCAAGCGCGTCGATACCTGCGCGGCGGAATTCGAAAGCCGCACGCCCTATATGTATTCGACCTACGAATTCGGGCCGAATGCCGAATGCGAGGCGCAGCCGCAGGACCGCAAGAAGGTGATGATCCTGGGCGGCGGCCCGAACCGCATCGGCCAGGGCATCGAGTTCGATTACTGCTGCGTGCACGCGGCCTATGCGCTGAAGGAAGCCGGGTTCGAGACCATCATGGTCAACTGCAACCCGGAAACCGTGTCCACCGATTACGACACCTCGGATCGCCTGTATTTCGAGCCTCTGACCGTGGAAGACGTGCTGGAGATCGTGCGCGTCGAGATGTCGACGGGCACGCTGCTGGGTGTGATCGTGCAGTTCGGCGGCCAGACGCCGCTGAAGCTCGCCGCCGGCCTGGAAGCGGCAAAAGTGCCGATCCTGGGCACTTCGCCGGATGCCATCGACCTGGCCGAGGACCGCGAACGCTTCCAGCAGTTGCTGCAGCAGCTGAATCTGAAGCAGCCGGTCAACGGCATTGCTCGGTCGGAAGACGAGGCTCGCGCTGTGGTGGCGAAGATCGGCTATCCGGTGGTGATCCGCCCGTCTTATGTGCTGGGTGGCCGCGCCATGGAAATCGTGCGCACCAATGCCCAGCTCGAACGCTACATGACTGAGGCCGTGAAGGTTTCGGGGAATTCGCCGGTACTGATCGACAGCTACCTGTCGGATGCCATCGAGGTCGATGTCGACTGCCTGGCCGATGCGGAAACGCAGTTCGTCGCCGGCGTGATGGAGCATATCGAAGAAGCCGGCATCCATTCCGGCGACAGCGCCTGCACCCTGCCGCCTTACAGCCTGGCGCCCGATATCATCGCCGAGATCAAGACGCAGACCCAGGCGCTCGCCCGGGCCCTGAAGGTCGTCGGTCTGATGAATGTGCAATATGCGGTCAAGGACGGCACGGTTTATATCCTTGAGGTCAATCCGCGTGCCTCGCGCACGGTGCCCTTCGTGGCAAAGGCCATCGGCGTGCCGCTGGCCAAGATCGCCTCGCGCGTCATGGCGGGCGAGAAGCTGGCCAGCTTCAATCTGCACGAGACCAAGGTTGATCATATTGCCGTAAAGGAAGCGGTCTTCCCGTTCGCCCGCTTCCCCGGCGTCGACATCATTCTCGGCCCGGAGATGAAGTCGACCGGCGAGGTGATGGGCATCGACCGCGATTTCGGGACGGCCTTTGCCAAGGCCCAGCTGGCGGCCGGCACCATCCTGCCGCTCAAGGGCAGCGTGTTCATTTCGGTGCGCGATGGCGACAAGCCGGCCCTGGTGGATGCGGCGCGACGTCTGATTTCCATGGGCTTCGAGATCGTCGGCACCACCGGCACGGCCCGCTTCTTCGAGGAGCACGGCATCGCCGTCAGTCGCGTCAACAAGGTGATGGAGGGCCGCCCGCATGTGGTGGATTCCATGAAGAACGGCGCTATCCAGCTGGTCTTCAACACCTCCGAAGGCTCGGCCTCGATCCGCGACAGCTTCGACCTTCGGCGTACGGCGCTGATGAACAAGATTCCGTATTTCACCACCGTGGCCGGCGCCAAGGCCGCGGTGCGGGCAATTGAGGCCCTGCGGTCAGGAAGCCTTGCGGTCGTCCCCCTCCAAGCCTACTTTTAACGGTCAGACAGGAAGGGAATTATGCAGAAGATTCCGATGACCGCGACCGGCTACCAGCGCCTGGAGGCCGAGCTGAAGAATTTGAAATCGGTCGAACGGCCGTCGGTGATCCGCGCGATCTCGGAAGCGCGCGAGCATGGCGACCTGTCCGAAAATGCCGAATATCATGCGGCGAAGGAACGCCAGGGCTGGATCGAGACGCGCATCCTCGAGGTTGAAGACAAGCTCAGCCGCGCCGAGGTGATCGACGTATCCAAGCTGTCGGGCGACAAGATCAAGTTCGGCGCCACCGTCGTGCTGGCTGACGAGGATACCGACGAAGAAAGCACCTACCAGATCGTTGGCGCCGACGAGGCCGATATCAAGGCTGGCCTGCTGTCGATCACCGCGCCGCTGGCGCGGGCGCTGGTTGGCAAGGCCGCCGGTGAGAATGTCGAGGTCACCACGCCCGGCGGCACCAAGGCCTACGAAATCGTCTCGGTCGGCTTCAAGTAAAACCGGATAGCAGCGAGGGAGCCGATGTCTGATCGCGCCGCTCTCGACAAGCTGTATAACAACCGCGCCGCGGTGCCGACGCATCCGCAGGACCTGGAGCGCTGGGCCACGCGCAGTGCCGAGGCGCGGCAGACGCTGCCTTGCCGCAAGGATATCGCCTACGGGCCGCATCCGCGCGAGACGCTGGACCTTTTCACGCTCCCGCAGGCCGGCGGCCCGTTGCTGGTGTTCATCCATGGCGGTTACTGGCAGGCGCTGACCAAGAACGAGAATGCCTATCTCGCCACCGGCTATGTGCCCACCGGCCTGGCCAATGTGGCGGTGGTGAACTATCCGATTGGCCCCGAGGCGGATATGGACCGCATCGTCGCCTCGATCCGCCGCGCCATCCTGTTCCTCTGGCGTGAGGCGGCGCCGCTCGGGTTCGACCGCAACCGCATCCATGTCAGCGGTCATTCCGCCGGCGGCCATCTGACCGCCATGGCGCTGCTGACCGACTGGGCAAAGCTGGATGGCGCCGCGCCCGCCGATCTGGTGAGAAGCGGGTTTTCGGTTTCCGGCCTGCATGACCTGCGGCCGATCCAGCAGACCTACCTGAACGACAAGCTGGGCATGGATCAGGCGGTGGCAGCGCGCAATTCGCCGCTGCTGCTGCTGCCGGACTTCGGCGGACCATTGCCGCCATTGGTTTGCGCCGTGGGCGGAGCGGAAACGCCGGCTTTCCACCAGCAGCAACACGATTTCGTGACGGCCTGGCAGGCGCTTGGCCGCAGCAAGGTGACTGCGATCACAGCGCCTGACCGGCATCATTTCGATATCATCGACGAACTGGTGTTGCCTGGCCGGGCCTTGCACGAGGCAATGGCCGCGCTGCTGCGCTGAGGGGGAAACGATGAGCGGACCAAAACGCCTGCTGCTGGTGGATGACGACACCATCCTGCAGAGCCTGCTGGCAGAACAGCTGGAAACCACGCGCGAATTCTCCACGCTCTGCGTCAACGATGCCGTTGCGGCGCTGAAGCTGCTGCCGGGCGAGCATTTCGATCTGGTGCTGCTGGATGTCGGTCTGCCCGATATGGATGGCCGCGATCTCTGCCGCAAGATGCGCGAACAGGGCATGCGCGCACCGATCATCATGCTGACGGCGGCCGATGGCGAGGCCGACACCATCCTGGGTCTGGAATCCGGCGCCAACGACTATGTCATTAAGCCGTTCAAGCTGGGGGTGCTGCTGGCCCGTATCCGGGCGCAGCTGCGCCAGTTCGAGCAGAGCGAGGATGCGGTCTTTTCGATCGGGCCCTACAGCTTCCGGCCGTCCAACAAGATGCTGCTGGATACCGAGAAGGCCGGCAAGAAGGTGCGGCTGACCGAAAAGGAAACCGCGATCCTGAAATACCTGCTGCGCGCCGGCACCAAGCCGGTGCCGCGCGAAACCCTGCTGGCTGAGGTCTGGGGCTACAATGCCGGCGTCTCGACCCATACGCTCGAGACCCATATCTATCGCCTGCGCCAGAAGATCGAGCGCGATCCCGGCGCGGCACGGCTGCTGATCACCGATCCGGGCGGCTACCGCCTGCAGCCATAGGGCTTATGCGCCGGTAAATCTCGGCGGACGCTTCTCGCCCATGGCCAGGCGGCCCTCGGCAAAATCCCCGGTGCGGAAACTGCCGGCGGCGCGGTCGCGGGCAGCGCGCTCGTCGAACAGGCCATTGGCGATCTCGTTCAGGCTCTGCTTCATGCCGCGCACGGCCAGCGGAGCGAGGCTGGACAGTGTGGCGGCCAGCGCCTGCGCCCGGGCCTCCAGTTCATCAGCCTGAACCAGCCAGTCGAGAAACCCGGTGCGCAGCATTTCGGCGGCATCGAAGGTTTCCGTGGCCAGGAACAGGCGCTTGGCCGGGCCGAGCCCCAGCCGGGTGACAGCGCGCTTCAGTCCATGCGGGTGGTACTGGATGCCAAGTTTCGCCGGTGGAATGAAACAGCGGATGTCTTCACGGCCAAGACGGAAATCGCAGGCCAGTGCCAGATCGGTGCCGCCGCCATAGACGCCGCCCTGCAGCACGCAGAGCGTGGGAAAGGGCAGGGTTTCCAGGCGGTCGCAGACGCGTTCCAGAGGGTTGTCGCGCCAGTCATGGCCGGCCACCGAGCCGAAATCGACGCCGGCGCAAAAGCTCTTGCCCTGGGCGCAGAGCAGCAATGTGCGGATATCGGATCGTCCGGACAGCTCTATTAACGCAGCGTCAAGCGCGTCCAGGTCGGCAATTTCCAAGGCATTGTGCTTTTCCGGGCGGCAAAATGTGACGGTCGCCAAGGAACCTTGGATTTCAGTAATAAACGCTTGAGACATGCGCCCGCCCGCCCTTAATCTTCTCCATGACAGATTTCCGCACAGACCTCGCTGACCGGCAAGGCTCAGTCGGCATAGAAGGCTCTCCATCCCTCGACGCTGACGGGAAAAAGGAGGCCACGGTGGGGGTTGAGGATTTTTACGTTCGCTTCTGGGGCGTGCGCGGCAGTATTGCCGTCGGTTCGCCGGAAGTGATGCGCTATGGGGGCAACACTTCGTCGATCGAGGTGCGATGCGGCTCGCACCTGCTGATCTTCGATACCGGCACCGGCGTGCGCGCGCTCGGTATTACGCTCAGCGAGCGGAAGCAGCCGATCGATGCCGATATCTTCTTCAGCCATACCCATTACGACCATGTCTGCGGCATGCCGCATTTCTGCCCGGCCTTCGATCCGCGCAATACATTCCGCATCCATGCCGGCCATGTTACCGATACCGGTGGCATCAAAGGCGTGCTGAAGCAGATGATGTGCTCGCCGCTGTTTCCGGTGCCGCTGGAAATCTTCCAGGCGAAGATATCCTTCCATGATTTCGCGCAGGGCGCGGTGCTGCAGCCGCATCCGGGCGTGACCGTGCGCACCGGCCCGCTGAGCCATCCCGATCTTGCCACTGGATATCGTGTCGAATTCCAGGGCAAGTCGATCTGCTACTTGACCGATACCGAGCATCCCGAACAGGGCATGGACGAGAATATCCTGAAGCTGATCGCGGGTGCCGACATCGTCATCTATGACTCGATGTACACCGCCGAGGAGCATAGCTGCCGTAAGGGCTGGGGCCATTCCACCTGGCAGGCCGGCGCCAAGCTTTGCGATGCTGCCGGCGTGAAGACCTTCGTGGTGTTCCATCACGACCCCGATCACGACGACGCCTTCATGGACAAGGTGGCCGCCGATGTGGCCGTCGTGCGCCCCGGATCGGTGGTGGCCCGCGAGGGCCTGGTCCTGCGGCCCTGATGCCGGCCGGCCTGCACTGGCGGCGGCTCCGCATGGGGCTGCAGACGATCCTTGGCCTGCGCGCACAAGGGTTTTTCATTCCCTATCGCTATGCCGATGGCATCGCTGCACGTCAGCCGGTTTACGATGCCATCGCCGGGCAGTTTGCTGCGGCCGAGCCGGCGTTTACCGATCTACTGCATCGGGCTGACGCCTTCGCCGATACGCTGTTGTCGATAGCCGCCGACAAGGCACCGCCGCCCGCGCCGCGGTTTACGCAAAGCTGGTTCCCGACGCTTGATGCCGTCGCTGCCTACACGCTGGTGCGGCAGCATGCACCCAAGCGGATCATCGAGGTCGGCTCCGGCCATTCCACGCGCTTCCTGGCCCGTGCCGTGGCCGATGCCGGTCTCGCCACCGAGATCATCGCCATCGATCCGCAGCCGCGCGCGGCCCTGACCGGCCTGCCGGTGCGTTTCATACCCGCCATCGTGCAGACCGCCGATCCGGCGCTGTTCGCGGCCCTGCAGCCCGGCGATATCCTGTTCATCGATTCCAGCCATATCCTGATGCCGGGCAGCGATGTCGACTGGCTGTTCAACCGCGTGCTGCCGGCATTGCCGCCCGGCGTGCTGGTGCATATCCACGATATTTTCCTGCCCGACGACTACCCGCCCGATTGGGCCTGGCGTGGCTATAACGAGCAGCAGCTGATCGGCGCTCTGCTGGCGGGCGGTTTCCGGCCGCTCTTTTCCAGCCATTACGCCCTGACACGGATGGCGTCGGCGGTCAGCGGCAGCGTGATCGGCCGCCTGCCGCATGTGGCCGAGGCGCGACCCGCCAGCCTGTGGCTGGTGAAACCGGCCTAGCGGTAGGGATCGGCGGCGTCGCGCAGGCCATCGCCGAAGAAGTTGAAAGCCAGCACCACGATGATGACCGGCAGGGCCGGCGCCATCAGCCAGGGATACAGCGCCACCACATTGATATTCTGGGCTTCGTTCAGCAGAACGCCCCAGGAGGTGATTGGCGGTCGCAGGCCCAGGCCGAGGAAGGACAGTGCGGTTTCGCCCAGAATCATCGACGGCACGGAAAGCGTGGCCGAGGCGATCAGATGGCTCATGAAGCTGGGCAACAGGTGGCGACCGATGATGCGGCTGGGCGAGGCGCCCATCAGCTTTGCCGCCGTGGCAAAATCCTCTTCGCGCAGGCTGAGCAGCTTGGAGCGCACGGCCCGCGCCAGTCCGGGCCAGTCGAGCAGTCCCAGGATGATGGTGATGCCGAAATAAACCAGGATCGGCGACCAGGTGATGGGCAGGGCCGCGGATAATGCCATCCACAGCGGCAGTTCCGGCAGCGAGCGGATCAACTCGATCAGGCGCTGGATCACCGTATCGATCCAGCCGCCGTAATAGCCGGAGATGCCGCCCAGCACGATGCCGATGATGAAGCTGATGGCGATGCCGATCAGGCCGACCGTCAGCGAGATGCGGGTGCCATAGACGATACGCGAAAAGATATCGCGCCCGAGGCGGTCGGTGCCGAGCAGATAGAACTCACCGTTTTCGGCCGGACAGACGAGATGGAACCGCATGGGCACCATACCCCAGAAATCATAGGCATCGCCCTGGCAGAAGAAGCGCAGCTTCTGCACCCGGTTGGGGTCCGGCGTATATTCGCGCTTCAGCGTTTCGGTATTCATCTTGAAGCGCTGGCCGTAAACAAAGGGTCCGACGAAGCTGCCTTCGTGGAACAGGTGGATTTCGTGGGGCGGCGCATAGATGCCGCGTGGATTGCGGGTTTGCAGGTTGTAAGGCGCAATAATCTCCGAGAACAGCGTGGAGGCGTAGATGATCAGCAGGATCACGCCGCTCCACAGCCCCAGACGATGGCGGCGGAATTTCCACCACATCATTTTCCATTGCGAGGCCCGGTAATACTGCTCCTGGCCCGGGGTCATGGCCTCGATCGAATGGGGATCGAAGGGCTGCGGGTTGACCCAGTGTTCCACGGGCTGGCGGTTCTGATCGCTGCTCATGGGGTCCTACTTGGCCTGGCCGCCGGCGAGGCGGATGCGGGGATCGAGCAACGCCAGCAGGATATCGGAAACCAGCATGCCGATCACGGTCAGCAGGGCGAGGAACATCAGGAAGGAGCCGGCCAGATACTGGTCGAGCGACTGAAGGGCACCGAGCAGCATCGGTCCGGCGGTCGGCAGGCTCATCACCACCGACACGATCACCGAGCCGGAGACGATGGACGGCAGCAGGTTGCCGATATCGGCGATGAAGGGATTGAGTGCCATGCGGATGGGATACTTCACCAGCATGCGCAGGGGCGGCAGGCCCTTGGCCCGCGCCGTCGTGACATACTGTTTCTGCAACTCATCCAGCAGATTGGCGCGCAGCCGGCGGATCATGGCTGCCGTCCCGGACGTGCCGATGACAATGACGGGAACGATCATATGCACCATGAGCGAGCGGATCTTTTCGCCATTCCAGGGCGCATCGATCAGTTCGGGGTCGACGAGGCCACCCATGCTGACGCCGAACCAGATGTTCGAATAATAGAGCAGCACCAGGGCAAGCAGGAAATTCGGCGTTGCCAGGCCGATATAGCCCAGCAGCGTGAAGCCATAGTCGCCCCATGAATATTGCCGCGTGGCGGAATAGACGCCGATGGGGAAGGCAACCAGGTAAATGAAGATGATGGTGAAGACGTTGATGATGGCGGTCATCGCCAACCGGTCGCCGATCAGTTCGCCAACCGGCCGGTTGTATTCAAACGACCAGCCCCAGTCGCCCTGCAGCAGGCCGGAAAAACCGTTCGGTCCCGGCCAGAAGCCCATCCAGATGCCGTATTGCTCGAACAACGGCCGGTCGAGGGCATATTGCTGGCGCAGGAATTCCGCGCGTTCCAAGGCGCCGGTTTCACCCTGGGCGCGCAATTCGGCGATCTGGTTGCTCAGATAGTCGCCGGGCGGCAGCTTGATGATCAGAAAGATCAACAGACTGATGACCAGCAGGGTGGGGATCATCAGCAGCAGTCGACGCGCGAGGTAAGTCAGCATGTTGTCTATCGTCCGGCTTTACGGCTGCAGCCAGAAGGTTTCCGGACGGTAGAGACCGACGAAAGCGCCGGGATCCCAGTTGAACACGCCTTCTTTCGGGATGTTCATCATCTTCTTGCTGGCGACGATTGGCTGGAACACGCCGCTGATCACGCCGATGGTGAAGGTCTGCTCGGTGTGAATGGCCAGCATGCGGTGCCAGATGCGTGCACGTTCGGCGGCGTCGCCGGTGTCGAGCCAGGCCTGGTACAAGTCGAACAGTTCCTGCGCCAGCGGCATATCGACCGGCTCGCCCGACTGATGGGCGGTTTCGTGCCACTGTCCCCATTTCGGCCATTGCAGGCCGTATTGCGAAGTCGGGGCCAGCTCATTGGGTTTGGTATCGGCATTCGGCAGGCCGTTTTCCAGGCCAGCCCAGACCGACATGATCGCCTCGCCGGAGAAAATGCGGTTGCGTACGACATCGCGCTGGCTCGGCTTGGCGAACAGCTTGATGCCGATCTTGGCCCAGTTCTCGCCGATCAGTTCCAGGATATCGGTCTGTTCCGTGTCTTCGCCGGCAGTCTCGACGATCACTTCCGCCGGCCGGCCATCGCTGAGTAGTCGGATGCCATTGCCGTCGCGCTTGGTCAGGCCGATCTGGTCCAGCAGGCGGTTGGCGGCCGCATAATCCAGCTTGGCATTGGTGTGCTGGTATTCCGGCTTGAACAGCGGGCTGTCGGGCAGCACGGTGTTGTTCGATTCAATGGCCAGGCCGAAGAACAGCGATTCATTGATGCCCTGACGGTCTATGCCGAGGGACAGGGCGTGGCGGAAGCGGGCGTCGCGCATCAGGCGCCGCCAGACCGGGTCGTTGGCATTGAGATTCGGATAGAGCGTGAAATGCGAACCCTTGGCTGTGCGCCACAGCAGCGTCTTGTAGCCGGCGCGCTTCTCGTTTTCCTTCAGGAAGGTGAAGTTGTTGAACGTGATGTTGCGGAATTGCAGATCGGCCTCGCCGGCGCCGCTCTTGGCCGGAATCAGCTTGCCGTCCGCCTGGGTCATGACAATGCGATCCAGATAGGGCAACTGGCGGCCGTTGCTGTCGATGCGATGGAAATACGGATTGCGCATGGCGATAAAGCGCACCGCTGGCGGCTTGGTGGCGATGACCCAGGGATCGAGACCGGGCAGATCGGGATTGTCGCCCTCGATCATATTGTCCATGCGGTTATGCAGGGCGGCCCAGTTGGCCCGCTTTTCAGCCGTAACCAGTGCCGCCAGCTTCTGCGCATCGGCGTAACGGCTGTGGAACTGCTTCAGGTAATGCGCCGGGCGATAGAGATTGAAGGCCGAGGTGCCGGCGATGCGGGGCAGGAAGGCGGCATTGCGCTTCGACCAGCTGTAACGGATCGTTGTCTCGTCAAGGAATTCTACCTTCGGTCGCTCGCCGTCGATCAGCAGATCGGCGGGTGGACCGGAAGGGTTGAGTTCCTTGTTGTTGGCGACATCTTCCCAGTAATAGCGGAAATCGTCGGCCGTGAAGGGATGGCCGTCCGACCAGCGATGACCCTTGCGCAGATGGAAGGTGAAGATGCGCTCTTCCTGGACATCCAGCTTTTCCACCAGGTCGGGCACGATCTGGTATTTTTCATCATAGACGACCAGGCGCGTATAGCCGATGACGTTGAGCAGCCGGGTTTCGCGGGCGCGGCTGATCAGGGTGCGCATGTCGCCGCCAGGGCGCCCGGCTTCGGTCGGCGCCTTGAAGCTGATAATCATCGGATGTTCGGGCAGGCGCTTGGCGATCGGCGGCAGTTTCCCGGCATTCACCTCGGCGGCGAACATCGGGGTTTCCTGCAGGTCAGGTGTCTGCGCAACGGATGATCCGGCGCCAAGCGTGAGGCCGAGGGCTATGCAAAGGGCGAATAAGGTCTTCATGCAACCAGGTCCCGGAAATCGGCGGAGGCGGCAGCGCGGACCAGGTGGCCATCGCCAACTTCAATCATGCCCGGACGCGCCGTGGAGTCGATAGTGAAGGGGCGCGGCCATGCGGCTGGCTTGGACGCCTTGTCTTCCATGAGCAGACGCAGGTCGAGGCGGCTGTTGGGATCAGGCTTGGGCACGGCCGACAGCAACGCCTTGGTGTAGGGATGGATCGGATTGCTGAACAGCAGTTCACGCGGCGCCAGTTCCACCAGGCGGCCGGCACACATCACGGCGATACGGTCGGCAATATAATCCACCACGGCGAGGTTGTGCGAGATGAACAGGTAGGTGAGGCCGAGTTCGCTTTTCAGGTCCTTCAGCAGATTCAGGATCTGCGCCTGGATCGAGACATCCAGTGCCGAGACCGGCTCGTCGCAGATCAGCAGGTCGGGTTGCAGGGCGAGCGCACGGGCGATACCGATACGCTGGCGCTGGCCACCCGAGAAGGAATGCGGGTAGCGCCGCAGGAAGCGCGGATCGAGGCCGACCAGCGTCATCAGTTCTTTGACGCGTGCAAAGCGCTCGTCGGCATCGCCGATGCCATGAATGATCAAGGGCTCGGAAACGATGTCGAACACCGTCATGCGGGGGTTCAATGACGAAAAGGGGTCCTGGAAGATGAACTGCACCTGGCGGCGATAGCGGAACAGCGCGTCGTCCTCCAGTTTCAGGACGTCGACCATCTGGTTGCCATCATGAAAGCGGATGCTGCCGCTGTCGGTGCCCACCGCGCGCAGGATCATCTTGCTGGTGGTGGTCTTGCCACAGCCGGATTCGCCGACCAGTCCCAGGCACTCGCCGCGCTTTACGGTAAAGCTGACATCGTCGACGGCAGGCACTTCGCCAGCCTTGGTCTTGCCGAACAGGCCGCTCTTGCGCAGGGAAAAGCTTTTGCTGATATGGGAGACATCCAGCAGGGTTGCGTTTTCCGCGGTTGTCGGCGGGCGCTTGTTGCCGCTGCGCAGCAGGCTGCCGACCTCACCTTTGATTTCGCGGATCGGCACCAGTCGCTCGCCCGGCTTCATATTGAAGCGCGGCACGGCATTCAGCAGGGCCTTGAGATAAGGATGCCGCGGTGCACCGAAAATATCCTGCAGGGCACCGCGTTCCATGACCTGGCCGTGATACATGACCACGATCTCGTCGGCCATGTTGGCGACCACGCCGAGGTCATGGGTAATCATCAGCACGGCCATGCCCAGCTCGCCCTGCAGATCTTTCAGCAGTTTCAGAATCTGGGCCTGAATGGTGACGTCCAGTGCCGTGGTCGGTTCATCTGCGACCAGCAGGGCGGGGCGGCATACCAGCGCCATGGCGATCATGGCGCGCTGGCGCAGACCGCCGGAGAGTTCAAAGGCGTAGGTCTTCAGGGCGCGCTGCGGATCGGGGAAGCCGACCAGCCGCAGCATTTCCATCGTCAGTTCGCGCGCCTGGGCTGCATCGGCCTTGCGGTGCAGTTGCAGCGCCTCGGTGATCTGGTCGCCGATGGTGTGGAGCGGACTGAGCGACGTCATCGGCTCCTGGAAGATGATCGAGATGCGGCCGCCCTGCAGTTCGCGCATGGCGCTGGAGCCGCGGGGCAGAGCGGCGATATTCACCGAGCGCCCGGGCTGTTCCGGGTCGTTGAACAGAATGTCGCCACCGGCAATGCGGGCCATCTTGGGCAGGATGCCGAGGATGGCCTGGCTGACCACCGACTTGCCGGAACCGGACTCGCCAACCAGAGCCACGGTACCGCCCTGGGGGATGCGGAAACTGACGCCATCGACAGCCCGGATCAGGCCTTCGGGCAGGTCGAAATGCACTTTGAGGTCTTTGACCTCAAGAACATTGGCATTGAGGTCCGATATGCTGGCGACCGGGGCGCTCATGGCCGTGACCCTTGCATGGCTCGCAGGCGTGCGGCGTTAAGACGGGAGGTCTCATCGATGACAGCGCCGGTCCGTCCGGCCGCGGCAAACGCCTGCTCGACCAGAGTCGGAAACCCGATCAACTCGCTATCGGCGCGCAAAGTTCCCCCATTCCCCTCAACGATCACCCGCAGCCAGCCTTCGCTGCGGTCGCGGCGGGTCGAATAATAACGCAAGGTAACCTGCCGGACCTCGCACCATGGCAAGACCAGCCGCTTCCCCAAACCCCATCGCCCGGTGCATGTCACGCCTGCCTCGTCGAGTGATATCTCGATCTGCTGGCGCCACAGAGTGACGGCGCCCAGCCAGGTCAGTAACAGGCTCAAACCAGCCAACAGGGCAAAAATGACAGATTGAGGCGCGGCAAACAACAGAAGTCCCAGACAGATAACCAGGCCCAGGCCGGCCCGCAGGTAGTCCGGCCACAGCCGGGAAAAGGGGTAGTACAGGCGGGTCATGACCGGGTCATGACAGGTTCGGGCAGCCCGATGGACAGCGCGGTGGCGGCGTCGACCCAGCGGACGGCGGGGTGCCGGGTGGCCCGGAAGAAACCGGCGACGAAATCCCACACCATCTGGTCATGCCGCAGGTGGTGGGTGAGCAGGCCGACAGGTTGCTCCGGTAGCTGGCCAAGCCGCATGGCGCGCAGGGTTTCGATGCCTGCGGTCAGGCCCCGGCTGAGCCCGGCGGCGGCATTTCCGCCATGCCAGTCAATCGGATCGATATGGGTGTTCAGCCAGGCCAGGCCATCGGCAGCCCAGTAATCCTGGCGGGGCTTGAAACCGGAGATAGCCGTGAAACCCAGCCCGGGCAGGGCCGGCAGGATGTCGCCGGCTGCCCGATTCCACGGCGGCACCAGCACCGGCAGCAGGAAGTCCGCGAAGAGCTGCTGCATCCGTTCGCGTCCGTTTCGCAGGTCAGACAAACGAGCTGCCAGGGGGCGATCAGAGGGGAATTCGGATTTCTTCTCGGTCAAGCCTGCGTGATTTGCATGTGCGAAGCCGTGCTGCATTGCAGCAATGCCAGGCAGGCCGGTCAAACGCTCGGCCAGTCCCGGCTGCACCTGTGCGGGAATAATGGCCAGCGCCAAAGGGGCCGCGCTGCTTTCATGCAGGTCGAGCAACTGCTCCAGCGCCGGCGTGGCATCAACGGCGTCGTCGTCGCGCCACCAGAATGTCGCCGCCCGGCCTTCGGCGGCCCAGCGGTCGAGTTCCGATGTCAGGGCATGCCAGTCAGGTAAAGCTGACGTCATCGCCGCTCGTCCAGGAAGCGCCGGACCAGGTGCACCGTGTAATCGGCGCCATCCAGGCGGATGCCCGGGCCTGTCGCCCTCGGCGCGGTCAGAGCCTGGTCGATACGCGCGGCCAACCGCTCGGGTGTGATCTCGGTTTCGCGCAGCACCTGCAGCAGGCCGCGTTCGGCCAGCAGTTCGGCGCGCAGGGCCTGTTCGGTTTCCTCGCCGCCGGCAAACGGCACCACCACAGCCCGCGCACCGCTGCTCAGGGTTTCCATCACCGTATTGTAGCCGGCCTTGCTGATGGAGAGCAGGCAGTGTCGCAGCATGCCGGGGAAGTCCGGCCGCACCGTTTCGATGGTGACGCCCGGCCCGGCCTGCCGGCGCAAGTCATCGATCGCCGCCGGATCTTCGTGCCGGCTGACGAGAAAACGCCAGGGCTTGTCGCGTGCAGCGGACAGGGGTTTTGCCGCCAGTGCCGTGCGGAAGAGCGGCAGGCCGACGGCGCCCCCGCCGGCCGAGACCAGAACCTCATCGCGGCCGGCATCGGTCTGCGGGATCGCATGCTGCTCCACAATATAGCCGGTATAATGCAGTTGACTGGTGATGCGTTCGGCCAGTGGAAACGTCTTCTCAAAAGGCACAACAGCCGGATCACCATGGATCAGGGCATGATCGTAGTAGTCCTGCAGCCACTGGATGCTGTCCAGATCGCGTTCCGGCTTGGTGCGGTCCACCAGGATATCGCGCACCGAGCAGAACACCATCGGTCGCGGCTGACGCTGGCGGATATTGGCCAGCAAGGGCAGCAGTTCGAACCGCATCGGCCGGCGGCCGAAGGGGAACAGTTCGGTCAGCAGGGCATCCGGCGCGAAACTGTCGAAGACGCCCTGCAGGCGGGCAATGCGCATGCTGCGCCAGGCATCGGTGATCTCGGCACCGGTTTCATCCAGCAGGATCTTGAAGCTGGCATCCTTGGCGCGCGCCGGCGGCAGCTGCACGAAGCTGACGCCGTCCAGACCGTGCAGGGTGGGGTCCGGCATGCCGCCCGAGACCAGTTGCACCGGGCTGCCGGTGCGGGCGAATGCACGGGCGATGGCGGCCACGCGATGCAGATGCCCGACCCCAAGCAGATGCTGCACATAGATCATAATGCGCGGCGCGGTCATCTCGGTTCACTCCAGCGGAATATTGGCCGCCAGCAGTTCCGGTCGGCCATCAGCGGTTATGCGAAATTCCTGCAGGCAGCGCCAGTCCAGTTTCACCGGCGGCTTGCCCAGCATCGGCCAGTCGAAGGCCAGCGCCAGAATGGCGCGGATCACACCCTTGTGGGTCACGGCGCCGCAATCGCCATCCAGGCGCTGCAGCCAGGGGAGCAGGCGCTGCTGAACCTGACGCGGACTTTCTCCACCAGGTGGCAGCAGGTCCAGGCCGCGGGCTTCGTTCTCGGCGAAGGCAGCGCCATATCGGGACTGCAGGTCAGCCAGACTGTGGCCTTCATAGGCCCCCCAGTCCATTTCGATCAGCTCTGGTGCCACCGCGGCCTGAAGGCCCAGGGCTTGCGCCGTTTCACGGGCACGGCGAAGCGGACTGACAAACCATGGGCGCGCACGATAAGCATCTGGAATCCGCTGCTTTGCGAAAGCCGCGCTGCCGGCCGCGGACAGCGGAATATCAGCCCGGCCCTGCAACCGGCCGGCGGCATTCCATTCGGTCGGCCCGTGCCGTAACAACACCAGGCGGGTCATGATCCCGGCACCAGGCGGTCCAGAATTGCCGTCAGCCGCATCTGGGCGGCCGGCATCGCATGATTGGCGGCCACATGGCGAGGAGCTGCTAGCGCCAGACGCAACCGTTCGGCCGGATCTGTCAGCAATCGGAGCAGGCCGGCCGCAAAGGTTGCGGGCTGATCGTCGGGGACGAGCCAGCCGCTTTCCCCATGACGCACAATATCCGGCACGCCACGGGTCATCACCGAGAGGATCGGCAGGCCGGCCGCCTGGGCTTCGAGCAGAGCCATGCCGTAGGCTTCATTGATGGCCGGCCAGACATACAGATCGCAGGCCGCATAGAGCGCCGACAGCCTGTCGGATTCCAACTGGCCAAGAAAACTGACGCGCTCGCGCAGTGGCGCGAACGCGGCTTCGACGGCAGCGCGTTCCGGCCCGTCGCCAGCCAGCAGCAGTTGCCACGGCTGATCCAGGGCCAGCGGCAGGGCTTCGGCCAGCCGCCGAAACGAAGCGAGCTTGTCGCCGCTGCGCATCATGCCGACCGCGAGCAGCCACGGCCGGTCCGGCGGCAGCGCGAAGCGGGCAGCCATGGCCCGGCGATGATCATCGCGCTGCGCGGCGGACGTCATGAACAGGCCGGTTTCCAGGAAGGGTGGGAAGGGAATCACTTTAGCCGGGCCGGCAAGGTCACCCAGACAGGCGCGGTCCAGCGTTGTCACGGCCAGCAGGGCGTCGGCGGCGCGGATCGCTGTTTCAGCCTGGGCATAACCCGCAGCCCAGGGGCCATTCTTGCGCTTCGGCGCCACCGAGGCTTCCGCGATGACATAGGGCATGCCGGCCTGCGCCTTGAGCGCCGGCGCCAGATAGTCGGGGGCCTTATGATAGACATGGTAGGTGAAAAGCAGATCCGGTTTTGCCTGTGGATCGGCCTGCCAGTTCGCCAGCAGGCGGGCCACTTCTGTTGCTGCTGTGGCCGCCGTTGCCGCTTCTCTGGCCGGATCGCCATCGCGGTTATAGCTGCGAAGATCCGAGATCAGGTTGACCTCATGACCCAGTCCCCGCAGGGCGGCCATGAACAATCGCGCAATGCGGCGATCGCCCGACGGTGCCGGATGGTCCGGTGGCTTCAGTGGGGCATAGAAGCCGATCCGCATGGTCGTCTCAGGCCGTCAGGCCGAAGCGCTTCGCCAACTCGGCGATGCCGCGGGTCATGCCGAAGTCCTGCCGCACCCGGGCTGCCGCGCGGGTGCCAAGCCGACCTCGCAATGCCGGATCGACAATCAGGTGATTGAGGGCAACAGTCAGCTCGTCTGCGTTTTCCGCCGGCACCAACAGACCGGTTTCGCCATCGACAATCAGTTCCGGAATGGCTGAGATCGCGCTGGAAATACAGGGCAGGCCCTGGCTCTGCGCCTCCATCAGGACGTTGGGCAATCCATCCATGTCGCCGTCGCTGTCACGCCGGCAGGCCAGCGCGAAGATATCCGCTTCGCGGTAGGCGGCGATCACCGCCTCCTGGGCCTGGGGGCCACGCCAGGTGATCTTTTCCGCAATCCCGAGCCGGGCGGCCTGTTCCTTCAGGCTGGGCAGCAGCGGCCCGCCGCCAATATGCGTGAAATGCCAGTGCAGGTCATCGCGCAGCTGCGCCAGGGATTTCAGCAGGAGATCGAAGCCTTTTTTCTCAACGGCGCGACCAATCGAGAGCACCTGTACCGGGTCCTGGGCATCGCGGCCGTCGCGCCCGGGGCGCCATGCTGGTGGATCGGGGAAGCGGCCAAAATCCAGGCCGTGATAGACAAGGCTGACCTTTGAAGAATCGCTGAGCGCGGTCAGATGCGTGACGTTATGGGCCGTGCATGTCACGGCCCAGCGGCAATCGGTCAGCTTTTCGCGTTTTTCCCAGTCCGGTGTAATCCAGATGTCGCGGGCATGCGCAGAGGCCGTCCAGGGATACTGCAGAATCTGGGCTGCGTAGCGCGTCACAGATCCGGGTGTGTGAATGAAATGCGCATGCAGGTGGCGATAAGGGGCGGGCAGCTCAGCGGCCAGCACCAAAGCCTGGCCGAAGCGGCGCATGCGGTTTGGGGTCCGGTCGCGCTTCAGATCGCGCCACCATTGCGATAAGGCCATCCGATAGCCGGGCAGCCTGCGGGCGCACCACCAGCCGCGCAACACGCGCAGCGGCTCCTGATACAGGTATTCCGGCAGATACAGAACTTTGGCTCGAATCTGATCGTGCAGCGGATGGCGCTTTTTGTCGGTTGGATGGCGCAGGGACACGATCAGAATATCCAGCCCCAATGACTCCAGCGCAGCGATCTCCTGCGCGATGAAAGTCTCCGAGAGCCGGGGATAGCCTTTCAATACGAAGGCAACGGCGTTGGGGGGGGACGCAGACATACGCTTCAGCTTTTACTGTACCGGCGAGGGTTCAGCCCCGCAGCTCAACAACATTGTCGGTCGTCGCCTGTCCCGAAGGGCGCAGCCAGGGCTGGACAAGGCGGTCAAGATTGTCGAGCCCTTCCAGCAGGCCGGGAATGACGATCTCGGAGGGCTGGGGCTGGCGGGGCAGGTTGCGTAAGGCGGCAGCCATGACGGCGGGGCTGTATTCTCCGTCATCTTCCAGCATGCGCACCAGACCGAGCTGCTGGGCGCGGTCGGCACGGATATACTGTTCCATGCGCGGCCGTTTGCGCGGCACGATGATCGCGCGCTTGTCCAGGCTGAGGATTTCGCAGAACGTGTTGTAGCCGCCCATGGCCAGCACGCCGACGGCATTCTGCACCAGATGCTCCATATGGGCATCGAAGGTGATGGCCTCGACGCGCGGCAGCTTGGCGACTCGTGTCAGGAAATCGGTGCGGCGCTCTTTCTGCATGAAGGGGCCCAGCACGATCAGGGCCGGGTAGGGCAGCATTTCGTTGCTTTCATAGGCGCGCAGCACCCATTCGATCAGGCCCTCGCCATCGCCGCCGCCGCCCGGGGTCACCAGAAGGAAGGGGCGCTGGGTGATTTCCGGCAACTGGTGCTCCGGCGTGGCCTCGGCCGAAAAACGCGGCAGGTAGCCGGTATACACCACCTTGCGCCGCACCTTTTCCGGCAGGGTAATGCCTTCCAGCGGGTCGCAGAACTGCGGCAGGCCGTAGACCCAAATCTGGTCATACAGGTTCTTCAGCGCCGGCATGACGTTCTTGCGTTCCCATTCCGGCTTCAGGGCGCTCGGTTCGTCCATGACGTCACGCAGGCCCAGAACCAGGCGGGTGCCGCGGGTTTTGAGCATTTTCATGGTCTCGAGGACTTCGCCGCGCAGGCCGAGCGGCTCCTTGTCGACGATGAAAATGTCGGGGTCGAATACGCGTGCCGTGTGCTGGATGATTTCAGCGCGCAGCTTCAGGGTTTCCTCGATATCCATTGGCAGGCTGAGCGACGTGTACTGGCCGTCGCGCAGCTTGATCACGCCGGGGATGCGGACGAAATCGACACGACTGCGGAAATCGAAGCTGCCGATGATGGGGGAGCCGGACATGATGAGGACAGACATGTCCTTGTGCCGCTCGACCAGGGCATGGGCGATCGTTCGGCACCGGCGCAAATGGCCAAGTCCAAAGGTGTCGTGGCTGTATATCAGCACACGGGTGCCATCGCTGCGCGATACCATGCTGATTCCCCCCATGCGGGAGCTGGGACTTGGGGTAATAATCTTTCGGGACTATGGCATAGCCCGGGGGGCGAGGCCAAGCCCCTGATCGTGCCGGTAAACCTATGTATAAGATGCTTTCTGTGGCTGCGGGACCGGCCAGTCTGGGCGATTGAGCCGGATAGCGGCCATAGGTTAAGGTCGGCAGGCCTAGGGGACGTCGTGGAAAAGAATCTCTACAGCTTTATCCTGAAATACAGTCTGAAACAGCAGGTGATCATCACTGTGCTGTCGGTCCTGTCTTTCGTGCCGTATTACTATTACCTGTCGATGCCCAAGACGATTGTCAATCAGGGCATCCAGGGGAAGGACATCAGCTTCCCGGTCGATCTGTTCGGCCTGGGCTACCCGCTCGATCACACCATGTACCTGATGGTGCTTTGCGTCGGGTTCCTCGGATTGGTGCTGGTCCAGCAGGGCTTTAAATACGCCATCAATTATTTCCAGGGCGTGGCCGGCGAGCGCATGTTGCGCCGTCTGCGCTATGATCTCTACGCCCAGATCCTGCGCTTCCCGCTGCCGACTTTCCGGCGCACCAGCCAGGGCGAGATCATCCCGATGGTGATTGCCGAAGTGGAGCCGATCGGTGGCTTTATCGGCGAAAGTTTTGCGTTGCCGATTTTCCAGGGCGGCATGCTGCTGGTGATTTTCGGCTTCCTGCTGGTGCAGAATCCCCTGATGGCCTTCGCCGCCGTGGCCCTGTATCCGGTTCAGTTCTATGTCGTGCCGCGCATGCAGGCCAAGGTGCGGGCCCTGGGGCGTGAGCGGATCAAGAACCAGCGCCGGCTGTCAGACCGCATCGGTGAAACCATCAGCGGTGTAACCGAATTGCACACGCATGACGCTTCCAACCGCATGCTTTCGGAATTTTCCCGCCGCCTGAGCTTCAGCTACTGGATCCGGGTCGAGATTTTCCAGCGCAAGTTCATGATCAAGTTCCTGAACAATTTCATTCAGCAGCTGGGTCCGTTTTTCTTTTACGCAATCGGCGGCTATCTCACCATCCGCGGCCAGATGGATGTGGGCACGGTTGTCGCCGCCGTGAATGCGCATAAGGAAATGGCAGCGCCGTGGAAGGAATTGCTCAACCACTATCAGACGCGCGAGGACGTGAAGCAGAAATACGAGCAGGTGATCAGCCAGTTCGAGCCTGACGGCATGCGCCCTGCCGATGACCAGCATGCGGAGCCCGAGCAGCCGGTGGTTCTGGCCGGCCCAATGGCGACCTCTGGCATTGTGCTGCATGACGACCAGGGCCTTCCGGTGCTGGAGAATGTCAATCTTTCACTGCCCTGGCCGGCGCGCGTCGCCATTGTTGGCGACCATGGTCGCGATGAAATGCTGCAGGTTCTGGCCCGCACGCTGCTGCCCGTGCGTGGTAAGGTCGTTATCAACGACCAGAATATTGCCGATCTGCCCGAGACTGTGACAGGCCGGAAGCTGGCTTACGTCGGACCGTCCAGCTACGTCTTTAACACCAGCCTCGGCGATAACCTGTTCCTCGGTTTAAGGCATCGGCCCAAACATCCACGCCAGTTGCAAGGCGATGACTTGCGCCGTTTCGAGCGCGAGTTGGCCGAGGCGCTGGCATCAGGGAATTCGCCGTACGACCCCGACGCCGATTGGACGGATTATGAGGCGGCGGGCGCCAAGACGCCGGAAGACATCACGGGTATCGCCATCGCGGCGCTGAAAGCGGCGGCCTTGGAAGAGGATGTCTATCAGATCGGCATGCGCGGCACGGTCGATCCCGAGGCCAAGCCGGATGTGGCCGAGCGGGTGCTGGCGGCGCGCCGGTCCTTCCGCGAGAAGCTGACCAGTGGCGCCCTGGCGGACCTCGTCGAAAGCTGGGATCCAGAGCGCTACAACAGCAATGCGACGGTGGCCGAGAATCTCATGTTCGGCACGGCTCGCAATGGCGTCTACAACGAAGACAGCCTGGCCCGTGATCCGCATGTGCTGGGCGTTCTGGATCAGGTCGGGCTGCGGCGGCGGTTCCTGGAGATCGGTTACGAAGTGGCCGGTACCATGGTCGAACTGTTTGCCGATCTACCGCCAGACCATGCTTTCTTCCAGCAATTCAGCTTCATTTCCTCCGACGACCTGCCCGACTACAAGGACATGCTGATGCGGGTGAAGCCCGAGGCATTGGACCAGGTGTCGGAGGAAGATCGTGTGCGACTCATGTCGCTGCCGTTCAAGCTGATCCTGGCCCGGCATCGCCTGGGGCATTTCAATGATGCGGAGCGCGCCAAGATTCTGGAGGCGCGCCGCATCTTTGCCGAGACTCTGCCTGAAAACCGCCGGGATGCGATTGCCTTTTTCGACCCAGAGCATTTCACCGTATCGTCCAGCATCGTCGACAACATTTTGTTCGGTCGCGTGGCTTATGGTCAGGCCCAGGCGCAGGAGAAGATTGGCCGCGTCATGGCCGATGTGGTCGAGCAGCTTCAGTTGCGTGAGCCGATCATTGCCGTTGGCCTGCAGTTCGAGGTCGGCATTGCCGGCGGCCGTCTCAATGCCGGCCAGCGCCAGAAACTAGCCATCGCACGTGCGCTGCTGAAACGGCCGGACTGGCTCATGCTGTCCGAGGCGACGGCCGCAATGGATCCGCGTAGTCATGCCGCTGTCATCAAAGCTGTCGTCGAGATGCGCAAGGATTCCGGTCTAGTCTGGTCCCTGCAGCGCGCTGCCGATGCGGAACAATTCGACCTTGTAGTCATGCTCGAAAACGGACAGGTCAGTCAGGTCGGGGCGTTTGCGGAGCTGCGTGACAGAAGCAGTCGATTCAAGCAGATGCTGGCGCCGACCTGAATGCGCGGAATGAAGGAGACTGCGTCATGAGTTTGAATGAAGAAGTCGAACTGCTGCGGCGCATTCCGCTTTTCGCCAAGATCGAGCCTTCGAAGCTGAAGCTTCTCGCTTTTACCAGCCAGCGTTTGACCTACAAGGCGGGCGATGTGCTGTTCCATCAGGGCGATCCCGGCGATGCGGCCTTTGTCATTATCGGCGGTGAAGCTGACGTCGTGGTGGACACGCCTGGTGGTCCCCTGAAGGTGGCGCATCTGAAGCAGAATGATTTTGTCGGCGAGATCGCCATCCTCTGCGATGTGCCGCGTACGGCGACGGTGACCGCTTCCAACGAGGTGACGACCCTGCGGATCGAGAAGGATCTGTTTTTCCGGCTGATTGCCGATTTCCCGCAAATCGCCATCGAGATTATGCGCGTGCTTGCACAGCGCCTGGAGCGCACGACGGCGGACCTGCGCGAATTGTCGGCGCGTGCGAAGGGCTGACGGCAGGTGAGCCGCCTCGACAGCTTTATCCGTCGGTTGACGGCGCAGCGCGAGATACTCAACTGGGCCATTGCCGAAATTGCGCCTCGCGATGGGCTCGTGCTGGAAATCGGTCTGGGCAATGGCCGGACCTACGATCATCTGAAGGCCGGCCTGGATGCCGGGCGCATTTACGCTTTCGACCGGGCGAACAATGCCAATCCGCGGTCGATCCCATCCGAGGACCGTCTGATCCTGGGTGAATTCTCCGATACGCTGCCGGCCTTCGCGGCCCGGCATCCCGGCGCCGCCACTCTGGTGCATAGCGACGTAGGGCTTGGCGATCCGGAAGCCAATGCGAGGCAGGTTGTGCAGATGAGCGGGTGGTTACCACCGCTGCTGGCGCGCGGTGCGCTCTTGCTCAGCGATCAGAAACTGACGCATCCTGACCTGGCATTACAGCCGCTGCCGGTTGCGATACCGGCAGACCGCTATTTCTTTTATACCAAGATCTGATTGAGTGATGGAATACAAACCGTAGATTCAATAATCAGCAGGCAGGCTATGTCGGAAGCAAAGAAGCAGAAAATTGCCATCCTTGGCGGCGGCGTGGCCGCACTGACCAGCGCTTTCTATCTGGCGACAAGCCCCGGCGCGGCTGAGAAATACGACATCACCATTTACTCGATCGGCTGGCGGCTGGGCGGGAAATGCGCGACCGGCCGCAATCCGGAATTCGGGCAGCGGATCGAGGAGCACGGCATCCACGGTTTCCTCGGCTCGTATTACAACACCCTGTCGATGATGACCGAATGCTACGACAAGCTCGGGCGTCCGCCGGGACAGCCGCTCGCCACGTTCCAGGAAGCGTTCTATCCCGTGGACAGCATCCTGTGCTGGGAATTCCGCGACTACCGCTGGGTGAACTGGCCGATCAACGTGCCGCGCAATTCGCTGGAGCCGTGGCAGCCGACCTCGATGCCGACGCTGCAGCACTGGGTCACCGCGATCGTCGATTTCCTCAACCATTTTGCCGACCATCATCCGTCCGGCGCCACGTTCACGGAGAATCTCCAGCTCAAGGCCGCCGGCGTCATGCTCAAGGGCCTGAGCAGTCATATGGCGGCGATGCAGCGCGGCGATGCCGGGCCGCTGCAGAAGGGCATCGAGCAGTTCCTCGATTTCTTCAAGAAGGCGGCCGAGCATCTGGTTGTCGACAATGACCCGCTGCGCCATCTGTACATCACGCTGGACTATTTCCTGACCATGCTGCGCGGCATCCTGGCGGATGACGTGCTCAACAAGGGCTTCGATTTCCTGGACGACGAGAATTTCTCGGACTGGTTCGCCCGCCATGGCGGCTCGATGCTGATGATTTCCTCGCCGCTCAGCCTGAATACGCCGAACCTGTCCTACCAGTATCCCGATGGCGACACGACGCGACCGCCGGCGATGGCGGCCGGCGCCTATCTGCACTGGACGCTGCGCGAATTCGCCTATCTCGGGTCATTCGGCTGGCTGTTCGCCGCCGGCACGGGCGATACCGTGGTGGCGCCGCTCTATCTGGTGCTGAAGCGGCTCGGTGTGAAATTCGAACTGTTCCACAAGGTGCGCGAGATCACCGCGACGCCGGACGGCAAGGGCGTGGACGAGGTGGTGTTCGACCTCCAGGCCACGTTGAATGAACCCGAAAAGGGCTACGATCCCCTGATTGAGCTGCCGCTCAAGGCCTATGGTGGCAAGACCCTGCCGGTCTGGCCGGACCGGCCGCGGTATGAGCAGCTTGTCCAGGGCGAAGAGATGAAGGCCGCCAAGGTCGATATCGAAAGCTACTGGACGCCGTGGAAACCGGTGGGGGAAAAGCGCATCAAGGTTGGTCGCGACGTGGATACGGTGATCTGCGCGATTTCCATCGGCGCGCTGCCGGTCCTGGCACCGCAGCTGATGCAGGCCAATCCGAACTGGCCGCCCATGGTCGACAAGATCAAGACCGTGCAGACCCAGACGCTGCAGATCTGGATGAATCGCACGCTCAAGGACATGGGGCTGCCCTTCGTTTACAAGAACTACGACCGGCTGATCGGCGCCACCTTCGTCAATCCGATTGATGGTGTGGCCGATTTCACCGACCTGATCCCGGTGGAGGACTGGCCCGAGGATCACATGCCGCAATCGCTGCTGTATTTCTCCGGCGCCGCTCCGCAGTACGATGCGCAGCCGCCCTTCAGCGATCACGACTACCCCAAGCGCGAATATGCCCGCGTGAAGGCGCAGGCGCAGCAGTATCTGCAGGCCTGCATGGGAGCGCTGCTGCCCAAATCCACCACCAACGCCGTGAACCCACCCGGCGACCAGATCGGTTTCGATTTCGGCCAGCTCGTCTGTCCCTACAACGACACGACGACGCTGGGCGTGGCGCGCCTGGGTCAGCAGTTCTGGAAGCCGAATATCGATCCCACCGAACGCTACGTGACCTCGCCGCCGGGCAGCACCAAATACCGGCTGAAAGCCTGGGACTCGGGCTTTAATAACCTGGTGATCGCCGGCGACTGGATCTATACCGGCCTCAATGTCGGCAGCTTCGAGGGCGCCTGCATGGGCGGCAAGCTGGCGGTGCATGCCATCGATCCGGCCGCGATGCCGCTCGACAAGGTCTACGGCTATCCGCCGGCCCAGGGCCCCAAGGCGACTAGTCTCTGATGGCCGGCGGTCGGCCCGGTGCGCTCAATCTTTTAACCGACGTGCCTGGCCTGCAGGTCGGCCATGCTGTCAATGAACCGTTGCGCAGCGGCGTCACCGTCATTCTGCCGGACCAGCGCGCGGCCTGTTCGGTCGATGTGCGCGGGGGTGGTTCGGGTACACGTGAGACCGACCTGCTGCGACCCGAGGCCGCCGCAACCGCGGTGGACGCCGTTTGTCTCTCCGGTGGTTCGGCCTTCGGTCTCGATGCCGCGTCAGGGGTCATGCACTGGCTGGCCGAACGCGGTCGGGGCGTCATGGTGCGTGGGCATGTCGTACCGATTGTACCGGCTGCCATTCTGTTCGACCTGGCCAATGGCGGCGACAAAGCCTGGGGCGAAGAACCGCCTTACCGCTCTCTAGGCCGCACGGCGTGTGGCGCGGCGGCTGCGGGCGGTTTTCCGCTGGGCAATGTCGGCGCGGGGTATGGCGCCATGGCCGGCCAGTTGAAGGGCGGGCTGGGCAGCGCATCCTGGGTCGAGACCGATGGACTGGTCGTTGCGGCGCTGGTGGCGGCCAATCCGGTGGGCAGTGTGCTGACCCCGGGCAACCGCAGTTTCTGGGCCGCACCCTGGGAGCAGGGAGCCGAGTTCGGTGGCCTGGGATTCGAAGCTGCCGCTGTCGATCTGGGGATCGCGGCGGAATCGCGTCTGGCGCAGGCCGGTGCCCATACTTGTATCGGCGTGGTGGCGACGAATGCCCGGCTCGACAAAAGTTTTTTGCGCCAGATTTCAGTCATGGCGCATGACGGGCTGGCCCGCGCCGTGCGGCCGGTTCATACGCCGTTTGATGGCGATACGCTCTTTGCGCTGGCGACCGGTGCATGGCAGGATAGCAGTAGTGCCGCTGACCCATCCTGGCTGGTTGCCCGGATCGGCAGCATCGCTGCCGATTGTGTTGCCCGTGCCGTTGCGTGCGGCGTCTGGGCGGCAGAGCCGCTGGGCGCCTTGGACAGCGCCCGGCATGCGGTGGCGAAGGCAAGGAACTCGTAAAGGAGACGATCATGCAGGGCTGGAAAGTATTTGGCATTGCGCTCGGAGTGACCGCGTCGCTCACGGCGGCTCAGGTTCTGGCGCAGACGAAGAAGGATGCGCTGGTGCTGGCGATGACCCTGGAACCGCCGGGTCTTGATCCCACCATTGCGCCGGCTGCCGCCATCGGCGAGGTGACGCATTACAATATATTCGAAGGCCTGACCAAGATTGCCGAGAATGGCGAAGTGGTCCCGCTTCTGGCTGACAGCTGGACGGTTTCACCGGATATGAAGGTCTTCACCTTCAAGCTGAAATCCGGCGTAAAATTCAATGACGGCACGACCTTCGATTCAGCCGATGTGAAATACGCCTTCGAGAAGTATGCTGGCGAAAAGAGCACCAACAAACGCAAGGCGGTGTTCACCAATATCGCCTCGATTGAAACGCCGGATCCGTTGACCGCGACGGTCACGCTGAAAACCACCGATCCGACATTCCTGTTCAGCCTGGGCGAAAATACCGCCGTTATCACCGCCCCGGAATCGAGTGAGACCAACGCCACCAAGCCGGTCGGCACCGGACCCTATAAGCTGGAGCAATGGGTGAAGGGCGATTCCGTAACCCTGACGGCGGCCGATACCTATCGCAATGCCGGCGCCATCAAGATCAAGACGGTCAAGATGCGCTTCATCAGCGACCAGGGCGCTCTGGTCGCAGCGGTTCGCGCTGGCGACGTCGATGCGGTGCCGATCGGCATCACCGGCGAAAACGTGCGTGAATTCGAGAAGGACAAGCGTTTCAAGGTGACCGCCGGTTCGACCGAAGGCGAGACCATGGTCATCATCAACAACAAGCGCAAACCGTTCGATGACGTGCGGGTACGTCGTGCGCTGACTTACGCCATAGACAGGGAAGCCGTGGTCGAGGCGGCCTCGGCCGGGTATGGCAAGGTGATCGGCAGCCACTTCCCGCCGCATGATCCGGCCTATGTCGACCTGACCAAGCAGTATACCTATGATCCGGCCCGTGCCATCGGCCTGCTGAAAGAGGCCGGCGTCAGTAATCTGGAAGTCACACTGCGTCTGCCGCCGCCGCCCTACGCCCGCCCGATCGGCGAGGTGGTGCAGGCCATGCTGTCGCAGGTTGGCATCAAGGCCAAGATCGAGAATGTCGAATGGGCGCAGTGGCTCGACGGCACCTTCAAGAACAAGAATTTCGACCTGACCGTGATTAGTCATGTCGAACCGAATGATTTCGTCAAATATGCCGAGCCTGAATATTACTGGCAGTATGACAGCCAGAAAGCCAAGGACCTGATCGCCAAGGCGAACTCGACGCTGGACAAGGCGGAGCGGACCAAGGCTCTGCAGGACCTGCAGCGGCTGCTGGCCGACGATGCGGTCAACGTCTTCCTGTACAACTTGCCGCGTCTGGGCGTGTACAAGCAGGGCCTGACCGGTTTCTGGGTCAATGCTCCGATCTTCGTCAACGATCTGACGGCGGTCGCTTGGCAGTAAAAGAATTCAGGCAAAGAAAAAGCCCGCCGGCAAAACCGGCGGGCTTTTTTTATCTCGTCTCTGCGCCGGATCAGCGCACGAAGACATGCACCTCGTTCGTGGCCGACTGCACATTGCCGCCGGCGGAAACATTCACGCGGCTGGCCGGCAGACCCATATCGGACAGCGAGCGCAGCACGCGGTCCGCATTGCGGCGGGCCTGGTTCTGGTTGCTGGCCGTCTGCGCCTGGGTGCCGGCGCCGGCGACGGCCACCACGTCGAACACCGCATTCGGCTTGCGGGCCAGGGCCTGCGAGACGGCGTTGTACAGGGCCTGCTGATAGGGCACGTCGGCGCGGTCGAAGCGGATGACAACCAGCGGGGTGCGGCCATCGGTGCTGACCGGGCCGGCAGCATCGGCGGCAGCAAACTGCTGGGCGCCGGCATAGAAATTGGCGCGATTGCCCAGGCCCGGGCCAAGCAGTTCGCCCTGTTTGATCGCGGCGGACAGCGTGGTCAGGTTGGTGCGTTCGGCGCCGATGTAATTGGTCTGGCGGGCAACATCCTGGCTGACCTCGCCCAGCACGCGGTCGATCAGCACGACGGTGCGGGCGGTTTCGTCCTCCAGCACGGCGAGCTGACGATGGTCTTCATCGATGGCGCCGGAGAGGCTGTAGCTCGATTTGATCGACTGCAGCAGGTAGGTCGACATCGCGGAATCGGCGGCCACCTGATTGGCCAGATTGCTCAGATTGCCGACATCGGCCGACATGCGGTCGAGATCGACCTGGGCCTGGCCCCACTGGCTGACCAGAATCGGGTTACCCGGGGTGGTGCCCATCTGCAGGCGGGTCGACACGGCAGCGACCGTGCCGTGGTAGCGCTGCGAATTCTGGGTGGCGCTGGTGCGGATACCCTGCAGCTGCTGGTTCCGCTGGGTCACCTGACCCTGCAACTGGGTCAGTTCGGTGCGCATCTGCTGCACCTTGGTCCCGACGAAAGTGCCGGTCGGCTGGCCGGGCGTAACGCCCGGGGGCACGAAATTGGTGGTGTTCAGGCTCGGCGGGCTGAGGGTCGGATTCGGGTTCGCCTCTGCGGCCGACGCAGGAATCTGCTGGCGATAGGTGTTCGTGCCGGCCGGGTCTTCACCGGTCAGGGAAGGCCAGAGTTCGTCGCCGACATAGGAGCAGCCTGACAGCAGCAGAGCGATGGAAACGGTGCCGACCGAGGTCAGACCGCGACGACGCTGCACCGGATTACGAACATAATTTGCCATGCCACGCCGTCTCGCGTTGATGTTTAGGACTGTTGTCTGCTGGCCTGGAGGCCCCCCGCCACGACAGGATCGCGCCGCCGAAAACGGTCGACTCAAACCTGCTGCGAACAGCGGCATTCTAGGGTTCGTCAATAGCGCCCGCAAGCACCATCTTCCTGTAGAATCCGAGGCTTGCGCCTGTTGCCAACAATCCGGGCTTGGCCCTTGCATCCCCCCGGTGAATTGAGTAGGTTCCGCCCCCGTTGCGGTATCGCCGCGTGTGCGCTCGTAGCTCAGCTGGATAGAGCACCAGACTACGAATCTGGGGGTCAGGAGTTCGAATCTCTTCGAGCGCACCATTTTTTCAATGACTTAAAGAATGCCGCTTCTCCCGCAGGGGTTCTGCCGGGGGTATTTTGCGAAATTATAGCTTCCCTGGCATTTGCCATTCTGGGAAGTCGGGCTGGTGGATTTGGCTCCCGGTCAATTCCGCAAAAGCTGCCCCCGAGTCGGTGGAGTAGCGCCTGAGCATTTCCGGGGCAGTCTCCAAAAACGGCGAACTGTCACGCCCCACCATTTTCAGGCTTTTTACCGTCGCCCGGCAGGCGTCTTTTCCGCTCTGCCGAGCTTCCAGGTTCGCCCATCCTCAAGTGTCACCGGCCAGCGGCGTTTCGCCACCTCGGTGCCGCGCGCCGTGCGATGGGCCGGCACGATCAGGGTGCCGCTGCCATCGCGGCGCTGCCTGAATTCTGCAATCACGGTGATGTCGTCGGAGAATTCCAGCGACACATAGGTCGTGTCCTTGTCCGGCAGGGCGAGAGCGGATTTCGCCAGCGGGACGGGATGTAGCCGTTGGCCGGGATAGAGATGCGAATGTCCGCTGGTTGCCCGGACATAACGGTTCATGAGGGGCGCTATTCTTCCAGCGCGGTGCAGACGATTTCCATGGTCTGCATCACATGCTCGCGCGCCAGTTGCTCAGCGCGATCGCCATCATGGGCTTGCAGAGCCTCCAATAGCTGCTGATGCTGCGCATGCGATACATCCAGCTGCTCGCCGGAGAAGATAATCGGGTCCTGCATGTTCCAGTAGTGGAACTGCGTCTTTTCGTGGAACTGCAGCAGCATCGGATTCTGCGAGGCCTGCAGAATCTTCTGGTGCAGTAGCTGGTTCATGCGGTTCAGCGTCTTGCGCGTCGGGGTGTTTGGCGGGACCATTTCGCCAATCAGCGTAGCGATCTCGGTCAGCTCGGAATCGGTGATGCGTTCGGCTGCCAGGCGCGTGGCATAGCCTTCTATTGCGATGCGGCTCTCGAAGATCGCTTTCACGCCGGCGGTATCGACCGTCTGCACGACCCAGCCGCGATCGCGAACCACGAAGCCTTCGCCCTGCAGCCGCAGAAGGGCTTCGCGCACCGGTGTACGGCCGGCATCTAGATTCGCCGCGAGGTCTTCTTCCACCAGACGGGCGCCGGGACGCAGGTCGAGTGAAAGGATCCTGGTGCGCAATTCGCGATGGACGCTGGATGCCTGCAGGTCTGCCGAATTCTTACGTGTCATGATTCGCCCCTAAGCACTGATCCAGCCATGATTCCGGGCCGCCAAACAAGACTGCGACACGCGGCGCCGATTAACGGATCGGCACGTATATTTTTTCATATACAGAATTATATACTCCACGGCGAGTGCGAAGTGAAAAGGCCCTGTGAGCATGAATTTATTGGCGGTTTTTCGGGTTAATATTTTCGTATACAAAGACATATATTTTTGTAAATATTGAGTCGTATTCACGATTCAGCAAGGATCATTCGATGTTCTATTTCGCATACTGCACCTGGCTCAACGACCCGGAAATCCGCCGTTACATCCCGAACTGCAAGCTGATCACCAAGGCCTACGCGGCCAACTACCGCCTGCAGTTCCATGCCGCCGGCGACCGCAAGGACCGCGGTTGGTGCCATCTGAACGGCGTGATGGATGCATGGGGCGAGAAATGCCTCGGCGCCGTGTTCGAGGACACCAGCGGTTTCGCCGAGGACTACGACGATTTCGAGCGTTTCGCGCTCACCGTCCATGGCGACGACGGCAAGACCTACGACTGCTGGACCTACCGCCTGATCACGCCGGGCATCGCGATGCGGCCGCCGAATTTCTACTGGCAGCATATCCCGGACGGCCTGAAGGCGATGAAATTCCCGGCCGACTATATCGCCAAGGTGCAGGCCACCTTCGATGCGGCGGCTGAATGCCCGCGCGCCGACCGGCCAAATCCATCCGCCATTCCGGGCAAATCTGCCGCCAGCCGATAGTCCAAACCATCAGGCAGGACCGTTATAAAAACAGGGGGTGTATCATGTTCAAGAAAATCGCGTCTGTCGTCTTTACCGTTTCCATGGTTGGCCTGGGGGGGATGACCCAGGTTTCAACTGCGCATGCTCAGGTCAAGCTTTCGCCTGAGGTGCTGGCGCTGATTCCGGCCGAGATCAAGCAGCGTGGTACGTTGCGCGTCGGCTCGCAGCAGACTTTCCCGCCGGTGGAATTCCGTGAACCGGGCAAAACGGAAGTCACCGGTGCCAGCGCCGACCTGCTGGTTGAAGTGGCCAACCGGCTGAACCTCAAGCTTGATTACATCCAGTCGGAATATGCAGCCCTTATTTCCGGCGTCGAAGCCGACCGCTTCGATATCGCATCGGGGGGCATCAGCGACACGGAAGAGCGCGAGCAGAAACTCGACTTCGTCAATTACATGCAGTCGGGTGGCAGCATCATGGTGCTGGCGGCCAGTACCGATAAATTCGACACCATCATGGATTTTTGCGGCAAGGGCATCGCCACGATGCTGGGCGGCCGCACGATCATGACGGCGGTGGAAGCGGCTTCCGAGCGTTGCACCAAGGATGGCAAGCAGCCGATCCGTGCCGAACAGCTGCCGACCGCGCCGGATTCGCGCATGCAGCTCGATCTCAAGCGGGTGGAAGGCTATATCGGCGACTTTCCGGCGCTGGTCTATATGGGATCGCAGTTCCCGGGGCGCTACCGCATCGTCGGCGGCAACTACATGTTGACGCCCTACATTACTTCCTGGGCCTTTGCCAAGAATCGTGCCGGCCTGCGCGATGCTGTGCAGAAGGCGACCCAGAGCATGCTGGAAGATGGCACTTACAAGAAGATCCTCGAGAAATGGGGCGTCGGTGGCGCGGCTTTGCCGGTCATCACCGTCAACCTGCCGTCGAGCAAGCGGTAACACTGTGAGGTGGCGTGCCGGCCGTTGTCATGGCCGGCACTGTCGTCGGCGGTTCGGCCGGGTGTTCCGAGGGGCATCCGGCCGGATCGAACCAGAGGCAGGGTGGTGTGCTATAACGCCGTCATCCGCGTCCCATTCCAGAGGCTAGTCCCGTGACTCCTTCCCTCCGCAAGCCAGCGCATCCGACGCGCCGCGTCGTGCATCGCCGGCACTGGGGTGCTTGGCTGTTCGGCATCATCGTGCTGCTGCTGCTGGGTGCCATCGTCAATGCCGGCATCAAGTCGAAGGTGGTAGATCCCGGCATCTTCCTTGATTACGTCTTTAGCAAGAACATCCTGATCGGAGCTGGCAATTCGATCATGCTGGGCACGGTGGCTTTGCTGCTGGCAGTCGCTGTTGGCCTGATCGTGGCGATCATGCGGGTCAGCGGCAATCCGATCCTCGTCGGCTTTGCGGCGACATACGTTTATCTGTTCCGCGGCACACCCATGCTGATTCAGCTGATCTTCTGGTTCAACGCGTTTCCGATCATGTTCACCGACCTGCATATAGGCATTCCGTTCACCGATATCGTTCTGGTGAATGCGCCGATGACCAAGGTGATCACGCCCTATGTGGCGGCCCTGGCGGGTTTAAGCCTGGCTGAAGGCGCCTATATGGCCGAAATCATCCGTGGCGGTTTCCTTGCGGTCGACCAAGGCCAGCGCGATGCGGCCCGCTCGCTCGGCATGACCGGGAATGCGGTAATGCGCAAGGTGGTGATCCCGCAGGCGGCGCGCATCATCGTGCCGGCCACCGGAAACCAGTACATCATGCTGCTGAAATCGACTTCGCTGGCTTCGGCCATCGGCTATCTCGAACTGCTGCGCATCAGCACGGATATCTACGCGGCGAACTTCCGCGTCGTTGAACTGCTGGCCGTCGCCGGCTTCTGGTACCTGGTGATGACGGCGGTGGCCACCGCGTTGCAGACCACGCTCGAAAAACTCTATCCGCACCGGTAGGCCGCCATGACCCAGACTCCTGTGGCTATCGAACTGTCTAGCTTGACCAAGTATCGCGGCACCCAGGCGGTGCTGCGCGATGTCAGCTTCACCGTGCCGCGCGGGCAGGTGGTTGCCGTGCTGGGGCCTTCGGGTGCCGGCAAGTCGACGCTACTGCGTTGCATCAACCATCTGGAGACCATCGACGGCGGCAAGATCTTCGTCGAGCAGCAGCTGATCGGTTATCGCGAAGAGGCCGGCGTGCTCTACGAACTGGCCGACCGTGATATCAGCCTGCAGCGCCGCGGCATCGGTATGGTGTTCCAGAGCTTCAACCTGTTCCGACATGTGACCGTGCTCGACAATGTAATGTCCGGCCCCGTGCATGTGCTGCATATGCCACGCAACAAGGCCGAAGTGCTGGCGCGCGGCCTGCTGGAACGCGTTGGTCTGCAGGAAAAGGCCGGGGCCTATCCCAACCAGCTATCGGGCGGCCAGCAGCAACGCGTGGCGATTGCCCGCGCGCTGGCGATGTCGCCCGCCGTCATGCTGTTGGATGAGCCGACCAGCGCGCTCGATCCCGAACTGTCGCAGGAGGTGATCGCAGCGATCCGTCGCCTGGCCGATGACGGCATCACGCTGATGATCGCCACCCATGAAATGGCATTGGCGCGGGATTTCGCCGATCGCGTGCTATTCATGGTCGATGGCGCGCTGGTGGAAGACGCGCCGGCCAAGCAGTTCTTCAGCGATCCGCAGCATGAACGCAGCCGGCAGTTCCTCTCGCGCATGAGTGCGCATTGATTTTCCGAGCATAAGGGTATCGTCATGTCGCCGTTCAAACAGCTCCATCACATCTGCATCGTCGTCCACGATCTCGCCTCTTCCGTTGCCTATTACGAGAAGCTGGGAGTCGGGCCATGGTATGATTATCCCAAGGGCGGCAAATACGAATTCTTCGAGGTGCCGAACAAGGCCGCCTCGGATGGCATGCGCTACAAATGCGTCGATCTCGACAATGTGCAGATCCAGCTGTGCCAGCCGCCGGAACTGGACTCACCGCAGCGCCGCTTCCTCGATACTCATGGCGAGGGCGTCTATCACCTGGGCTTCGAGGTACCGGACCGCGACCAGGCCGAGGCTGCCGGCCGCCAGCTCGGCCTTGGCGTGGTGGCGCGTGGCAAGCGCGTGGATGGTTCGGGCTTTGCCTATTTCGATACGCGCGAAGGTGCCGGCGTGGTGTTGGAAATCCGCAAGACCGCCTGACCCGAATATCGGCGCAACTGGATGAATGAAGGTTGCGTCTTTTGAAGACTAAATCTAGCGGAAAAGCACGGGGTGAGTGCTGAATAAATTGGCGCGTTCAGATTAATAATATTGTAAATTAATAACTTAATAAATTTCTCAAGGTTGCGCCTTTCGTGTTGACTCGGTTGCGCCTTTTGACCGATGGTCTCGCCAGAAGGGCCTTGAAACAGGCTTGAGTCGTAGGGCGGGAGCGGCGCGTGCCAGTCACCACAATCGGCGTGAAGATTGACGAAGACCTCAAGGCCCGACTGAAACAGGCCGCCGACGGCATCGGGCGCTCGCCGCACTGGCTGATCAAGCAGGCGATCTTCTCGGTGTTGGAAAAGGTCGAGCGCGGCGATGCACTGGATGACCTGTTCGCCGACAGCAAGGCGACTATCGACCTGTCCGATGCCCCGGCCGGGCAGGATGCCATGCAGCCGCCCTTCCTGGAATTTGCCCAGACCGTGCAGCCGCAGAGCGTGCTGCGGGCGCAGATTACCGGCGCCTATCGCCGGCCCGAGCCGGAATGCCTGCCGCAACTGATCGCCGAAGCGACGTTGCCCAAGCCGGTGACGACGCTTGCCCGCGATCTCGCCCGCAGGCTGGTCGAGGCGTTGCGCGCCAAAAGCCAGTCTGGCGTCGTCGAGGGCTTGATCCACGAATACTCGCTGTCCAGCCAGGAAGGCGTGGCGCTGATGTGCCTGGCCGAAGCGCTGCTGCGCATCCCTGATCGCGCCACGCGCGATGCGCTGATCCGCGACAAGATCGGCATCGGCGATTGGGAGGCGCATCTGGGGCACAGCCGTTCGATGTTCGTCAATGCCGCCACCTGGGGCCTGCTGATCACCGGCCGCCTGACAGCGACCAGCAGCGGCAGGTCGCTGTCGGGTGCACTGACCAAGCTGATCGCCAAAGGCGGTGAGCCGCTGATCCGCAAGGGCGTCGATATCGCCATGCGCATGATGGGCGAGCAGTTCGTGTCGGGCCAGACCATTGCCGAAGCGCTGGCTAATAGCCGGAAGTGGGAAGCGCAGGGTTTCCGGTATTCCTACGACATGCTGGGCGAGGCGGCGACCACAGCCGCGGATGCCCAACGTTATTACGTTGATTACGAACAGGCGATCCATGCCATCGGCAAGGCTGCGGCCAGGCGCGGTATCTATGAAGGCCCCGGTATTTCGGTGAAGCTTTCGGCGCTGCATCCGCGTTACAACCGCGCCAATCTGGAGCGCGTGAAGGCCGAGTTGCTGCCACGCCTTAAGGCGCTCACTCTGCTGGCGCGGCGCTATGATATCGGCCTCAATATCGATGCCGAGGAGGCAGATCGTCTCGAAATCTCGCTCGACCTGCTGGAAAGCCTGTGCTTCGACCCGGATCTGGCCGGCTGGAACGGCATCGGCTTTGTCGTGCAGGCCTATCAGAAGCGCGCACCCTTCGTACTCGACTGGATCATCGATCTAGCCCGCCGCAGTGATCATCGCCTGATGGTGCGTCTGGTGAAGGGTGCCTATTGGGACAGCGAGATCAAGCGCGCCCAAGTCGATGGCCTGGAAGGATTCCCGGTCTATACGCGGAAAGTCCATACCGATGTGTCGTATCTGGCCTGTGCCCGCAAGCTGCTGGCGGTACCCGATGCGGTCTATCCGCAATTCGCCACCCATAATGCGCAGACACTCAGCACTATCCATGCGATGGCGGGCGAGAACTATTATACCGGCCAGTATGAGTTTCAGTGCCTGCATGGCATGGGCGAACCGCTGTATGAAGAGGTCGTCGGTCGCGAAAAACTGAATCGACCCTGCCGCATCTACGCCCCGGTCGGCACGCATGAAACCCTGCTGGCCTATCTGGTACGTCGCCTGCTGGAAAACGGTGCCAACACCTCCTTCGTCAACCAGATCGCCGATCAGGCGATTTCTCTCGACAGCCTGATTGCGGACCCGGTCGAAACGGCCATGGCGATCCAGCCGCTGGGCGCGCCACATCCGAAAATCTCCCTGCCGCGCGACATGCTGGGCAAGCGCCGCAACTCTGCCGGCATCGATCTTTCCAACGAACAGCGTCTCGCATCATTGTCTGCCGCGCTGCTGTCGAGTGCCGATCACAGCTGGCGTGCGGTGCCACTGCTGGCGGACGGTGCCGCGGAAGAGGGGGATGCGCAGGTGGTGCGCAATCCGGCCAACCGCAGCGATATCGTCGGGTATGTGATCCCGGCCAGCAATACGCTGGTGACACTGGCAGTGGATGGCGCTGTGGCCGCGGCACCGATCTGGCATGCCACGCCGCCGGCCGAACGCGCGCAATGCCTGTTGCGTGCCGCCGATCTGCTGGAAGCGCGTATGCCACAGCTGCTCGGCCTGATCGTGCGTGAAGCCGGCAAGTCGCTGCCCAATGCCATCGGCGAGGTGCGCGAAGCCATCGACTTCCTGCGCTACTATGCCGAAAGCGTGGCGCATGATTTTTCCAATGACACGCACCGCCCACTCGGGCCTGTGGTTTGCATCAGCCCGTGGAATTTCCCGCTGGCGATCTTCACAGGCCAGGTGGCGGCGGCGCTGGCCGCGGGCAATGTCGTGCTGGCCAAGCCGGCGGAAGAAACGCCGCTGATCGCTGCCCAGGCCGTGCAAATCCTGCGTGAGGCAGGGATACCGGCCGGTGCCGTGCAGCTGCTGCCCGGTGATGGCCGCGTGGGTGCCGCATTGGTGGGGGATACTCGTATCCGTGGCGTGCTGTTCACCGGTTCCACCGAAGTGGCGCGCCTGATCCAGAAACAGCTGGCGTCACGGCTCACGCCCGATGGCAAGCCGATCCCGCTGATTGCCGAAACCGGCGGTCTCAATGCCATGATCGTCGACTCTTCTGCGCTGCCTGAGCAGGTGGTGGCTGATGTGCTGGCCTCGGCTTTCGACTCTGCCGGTCAGCGTTGCTCGGCTTTGCGCATTCTGTGCCTACAGGACGATATCGCCGACCATGTGCTGACCATGCTGAAGGGCGCCATGGCCGAACTCGCCATTGGTTCGCCGGATCGCCTCTCGGTCGATGTCGGCCCGGTGATCACCGCTGCTGCGCAGCAGTCGATACTGGGTCATATCGAGACGATGCGTGGTCGCAAATGCCGCATCGAACAGCTCGCCCTGCCGCCGCAGGCCCGTCATGGCACTTTCGTCCCGCCGACCCTGATCGAGCTGGCCAAGGTTTCCGACCTGAAAGCGGAAGTCTTCGGTCCGGTGCTGCATGTTGTGCGCTATCGCCGCGAGGATCTCGACGCGCTGATCGGCCAGATCAATGCCTCGGGTTACGGCCTGACCTTCGGCCTGCACAGCCGTATCGACGAAACCATCGCCCATGTCACCCAGACGGTCGAAGCGGGCAACCTTTATGTGAACCGCAATATCATCGGCGCCGTGGTGGGCGTGCAGCCCTTCGGCGGTCATGGCCTTTCGGGTACTGGGCCCAAGGCCGGCGGCCCGTTGTATCTGCGTCGCCTCCTGGCGGCGGCGCCCGCCGTGACCGGACTGGCAGGTAAGAGCATGAAGGATTCTGCTGACAACCAGGGTGCGGCCGGGTATCTCGCCTGGCTGATCGGCAAGGGCTATGCGGATGAGGCGCGTCGTTGCCAGGAGTATGTCGCCCGCAGTCCATTTGGCTTTGCCCGCGAACTACCTGGCTCGGTGGGTGAGCGCAATGTCTATGCGCTGTTGCCGCGCGGTGGCGTGCGCTGTGTGGCGCGGTCGTTGTCTGGCCTGCTGCAGCAGGTGGGTGCCGCTTTCGCCACCGGCAATAATGTCCTTCTGACCGAAGGCACGCCCTTTGCCGATATCTTCGATAGCCTGCCTGACGATCTGCGTGCACGGATCAGCATCGATAACAGCAACACCGATGTTGCAGTCGTGTTGTTCGAAGGCGATGGCGATGCCTTGAGCCGGCTGGCGCAGACTCTGGCCGGACATGCGTCGCCGCTGCTGCCGATCTTCAGCGTGTCGGGCAGTTCGGTTTCGACCAACGACGATTATCCGCTCGAATGGCTGGTAACCGAACGCACGGTCAGCACCAACACCACCGCGGCGGGTGGTAATGCCAGCCTGATGAGCGTGGGGTGATATTCTAACGCTTCACGTTTCATGATTAATATTCATTAAAAATCGAATTCATATCATTTGATTCAGGTATCGATCTTTTCGCATCCTGCCTCTCCAGGTAGGAACGCCGATGACAGTCCATCCAACAATCGCGCCGCCGCATCCCGATCCGCGGCTGCCCGCGTTTCGTCTGCCGTCCGGCAGTTGCGACACCCATTGCCATATCTTCGGGCCCAACAGCCTGTACCCTTATGTGCCGGAGCGGCCCTACACGCCGCCCGATGCGCCGCTGGCGATGTTCAAGGCGCTGCATGCCAGGCTGGGCGTCGAGCGTGCCGTCATCGTCAATGCGACGCCGCATGGGCGCGACAACCGTGTCGTCACCGATGCGATCGCACAGAGCAACGGCCGCTACAAGGGCATCGCCAATGTCGATGAAAGCTTCAGCGATGCAGAACTGGCGGCACTGAACACCGCTGGTATCAAGGGCTGCCGCTTCACCTTTTTGCCGCGTCTCGGCGCCTTGCCCGACATGGATGCCTTCGGCCGCATCCTGCGCCGCATCGCGCCGCTGGACTGGCATGTCGATCTCTATCTGCCGGTGACGGGACTGGAACCCTTCCTGCCGATCCTGGCCGACCTGCCGGTGTCTTACGTGATCGATCATATGGGCGTGCCCGATGCGGCGGCCGGCCTTGACCAGTCGGGGTTCCAGACATTGCTGCGGCTGTTCGAACGCGACCGGAAATGCTGGGTCAAACTGACCTGCCCCGAGCGGGTTACCGCCACCGGCGCGCCGTTCCACGATGCCGCGCCGTTTGCGCGCCGCCTGATCGAGATCGATGCGGATCGCGTGCTCTGGGGCACCGACTGGCCGCATCCCAATGTGACGCTGATGCCCGACGACGGCGACCTGGTCGATCTGGTGCCGCTGTTCGCGCCGACAGCGGAGCTGCAGCGCAAGCTGCTGGTCGACAACCCGACGCGGCTGTTCGGCTTCACGGTCTGACTCATAAAAAAACATCGGAGCGAAACGCATGATCCGGAAAGCGGCTGTCATCCTCGGGTTACTCGCCACCGCCATCGGTGCGGCACAGGCGGAAACCTATCCCAGCCGTCCGATCCGCGTGACGGTACCGTTTGGCGCTGGCGGTGTGGCCGATATCACCGTGCGGCTTGTCACCGAGAAGATGGGTGACAAGCTGGGCCAGCGTTTTGTCATTGAGAACCTGCCTGGCGCCGGCGGCGGCCTGGCCGCCCAGCGTGCGCTGGCGGCGCCGGCCGATGGCTATACGCTGGCACTGTTCAGCAACGGCACGGCGGTCAGCGTGCCGCTATTCAAGAGCCTGCCTTTCGATCCGGTGAAGGATTTCGTGCCGATCTCCACCATGGGCACCTTCGATTTCGTACTGGCCGGCAATGGCGCGGCGGCCTATCGCGGCTTAGGCGATTTCATCAAGGCGGCGCAGGCCAAGCCGGGCACCCTGAATATTGGCACCATCAATGTCGGCAGCACGCAGCATCTCTCTGGCCTGCTGTTCGCCAGCGAGGCCAAGATCAAGGTGGTGATGGTGCCCTTCCGCGCCACGCCTGATGCCCTGGTCGGTCTGCTGCGCAACGATGTCGATCTGGTGATCGACTCCTATGCCTCATTGAAATCTGGGTTGGACGACAAGCGCCTGATTGCGTTGGCCACCTCGGGTGCCGCGCGGTCCGAGCTGCTGCCGCAGACGGCTACCGTGGCCGAGCAGGGCGTGCGCGGCTACGACGTCACGTCTTGGAATGCTTTGTTCGCTCGCGCTGGAACGCCGGCCGAGGGGGTGGCGCTGCTGAACAGGACCATGCGCGAGGTTCTGACCGACGATGGGCTGAAGAAGCGTCTGCTGGAACTGGGCATCGAGGCCAAGGCCAGTACGCCAGAGGAACTGGGCAAGCGGCTGAAGGATGATATCGCGCGGTGGTCTGTGGTGATCGACTCAGCCGGTGTGCCGAAACAGTAACGTGGAAGAGGAGTGGGCGATGCAGGATAGCATCCGCTGCATGATGATGCGGGGCGGCACCTCGAAGGGGGCCTATTTTCTCGCCGAGGACCTGCCGGCCGATATCGCAGTACGCGATCGCATCCTGCTGCAGGTGATGGGCTCGCCCGATGCGCGCCAGGTCGATGGCATCGGTGGCGCCCATCCGCTGACCAGCAAGGTGGCGATCGTATCGCGCTCCAGTGACCCGGCCTGCGACATCGATTTTCTGTTCTGCCAGGTCAGTGTGAGCGAGCCGGTGGTGGATACGACGCCGAACTGCGGTAACATCCTGGCCGGCGTGGCGCCCTTTGCCATTGAGCGCGGCCTGATCAAGGCCGGCAGTCCGGAAACCCGGGTCAAAGTGAAGACCATCAACACCGGTACGATTGCCGATATCCTGGTGCAGACGCCGGATGGCAGCGTTGTTTATGGCGGCGATGCGCACATCGACGGGGTGCCCGGCACGGCGGCGCCGGTTGCCATAGATTTCCTGGATGCAGCAGGCTCGGTTTGCGGCAGCTTGCTGCCAACCGGCAACACGGTAGACCGCGTTGCCGGCGTGGATGTCACATTGATCGACAATGGCATGCCGGTCATTGTGCTGCGCGCCGATGCGGTGGGTCGCACCGGCTACGAGCCGCGCGACCAGCTCGACAAGGACGTGACGCTGAAGGCACGGCTGGAGGAGATTCGCCTTGCCGCCGGACCCTTGATGAACCTGGGTGATGTGTCGAAACGCGTGGTGCCCAAGATTGCGTTGGTGGCGCCACCGCAGATGGCTGGTGGCCATCTGTGCACCCGCAGCTTCATCCCGCATGAGTGCCACGCCTCGATCGGTGTTTTCGCCGCCGTGACAGTGGCCACCGCCTGCGTGCTGCCTGGCTCGCCGGCGGCCAGTGTCGCGCGGATTCCCGTCGGCCCGGTAAAGGTGATGTCGGTAGAGCATCCGACCGGCGAATTCACCGTGCGGCTCGAAGTGGATGAGAGCGGCAACCAGCCGGTGATTACCCGCGCCGGCCTGCTGCGCACGGCGCGCGCCCTGTTCGACGGCCGCGTCTTCCTGCGCGGCGCCGCGTAAATCAAGCAGTGAGGAGAGTATTGCATGGCTGAGAAAACAGGTCTCGTCGTCACGGCCCATCCGGGCGATTTCGTCTGGCGCGCCGGCGGCGCCATCGCACTGCATGTGAAGCAGGGCTATCGCGTCAAGATTGTCTGCCTGGCCTATGGCGAGCGCGGCGAGAGCCAGTGGGCCTGGAAGAAGGCCGGGGTGAAGCTGGAGGACGTGAAGGCGCAGCGCCGCGAGGAATCGCAGAAGGCCGCCGAGGTTCTGGGTGCTGAGATCGAATTCTTCGATGCCGGCGATTATCCGCTGCGCCAGACCGACGAGATGCTGGATCGGCTGGTCGATATCTACCGCGAAGTGAAGCCGAAATTCGTGCTGACCCATGCGCTGGAGGATCCATATAACTTCGACCATCCGCTGGCCGCGCATATCGCGCAGGAGGCCCGCATCATCGCCCAGGCTGCCGGCCACAAGCCCGATCCCGAGCGTGCCTATACCGCGCCGCCGGTCTTCCTGTTCGAGCCGCACCAGCCCGAGCAGTGCAATTTCAAACCGCAGGTAATCCTGAATATCGATGAGGTCTGGGAGACCAAATACAAGGCCTTCCAGATTCTCGCCGCGCAGAAGCACCTGTGGGAATACTACTCGCGCGTCGCGCTCAACCGCGGCATGCAGGGCGGCCGCAATGCCGGCATCGCTATGACCTATGGCGAGGCCTATCAGCGGCTGTTCCCCGCCGTCGTGAGTACGCTGTCATGAAACCGGTCGTCGTCCGCAACATTCCGCGCGTCGATCAGGCCACGGTGGATGTGCTGGCCGGGCTGGGTGTTTCCACCAGCCACGAGGCCTCGAGCCGTTCTCCCAACCTGATGAAGACCTATATGCGACCGATCTGGCCGGGCGCGCAGGTGGCCGGCAATGCGGTCACCGTGCTGGCGCAGCCAGGCGACAACTGGATGCTGCATGTGGCCGTCGAGCAGTGCCAGAAGGGTGACATCCTTGTGGTGGCCTGCACGACGGAGAACAGCGACGGCATGTTCGGCGACCTGCTGGCGACGTCGCTCAAGGCCAGGGGCGTGGTCGGCCTCGTGATCGATGCCGGCTGCCGCGATGTGAAGACGCTGCGCGAGATGGGTTTCCCGGTCTGGTCAAAGGCGATCAATGCGCGCGGCACCGTCAAGGCGACGCTGGGTAGCGTGAATGTGCCGGTGGTCTGCGCCGGGGCCCCGGTCAATCCCGGTGATGTCGTCGTGGCCGATGACGACGGCGTGGCGGTCATCCCGGCCGCCGATGCCGCGACGGTCGCCAAGGCCGGTCAGGCCCGCGAAGCCAACGAAGGCGAAAAGCGCGCAAAACTGGCCTCGGGCGTGCTGGGCCTCGATATGTACAAGATGCGCGAGGGACTGGCGGCTGCCGGACTGGTCTATGTCGATCATCCCTACAAGGGGAACTGACGTCATGACCAATCATCCACGTATTGCCTTCATCGGTTTCGGCGAGGCCGCGCAGGCTTTCACCAGGGGGTGGCGCAATGAGGCGATGCCCTGTTCGGTCACGGCCTACGATCTGTTGCTAGACGATCCGGCCCGGGCCGAGGGTAAGCGGCGCGAGTGTGCAGTGCTGGGCGTGACGGTGGCCGTAAGCGCCACGGCTGCAGCGGAATCCGCCGATATCGTGATCTCGGCCGTGACCGCCGACCAGGTGATGCAGGCGGCCGCCAGCATTCTGCCCGCAATACGGCCCGGCCTGCTGTTTCTCGACATCAATTCGGCCGCCCCGTTCCGTAAGACGGCGGCCGCCCTGTCGTTGGCCGAAGGCGGTGTCGAAACAGTTGATGTCGCGGTGATGGCGCCGGTTTATCCGAAACTGCACAAGACGCCGCTGCTGCTCAGCGGCGCGGGTGCGGCCAGGGTGGCGCCGATTCTGACCGCGCTGGGCATGGACCTGGAAGTGGTGTCAGATGAGCCGGGCGATGCCTCCACCGTGAAGATGGTGCGCAGTATTGCAATCAAGGGCATCGAAAGTGTTGTGATGGAATGCATGGTTGCCGCCGTAAAGCTCGGCGTCGAGGGCCGCGTGGTGCCGTCAATCAGCGATTATCTGTCGAAAAAGGATTTCGCCGCGCTGGCCAATCATGTCATGGAGCGTGTGGTGGTGCATGGGAAACGTCGCGCCGCCGAGATGCGCGAGGTGGTCGATACGCTGGAAGCTGCTGGTCTGAGTCATTTCATGCCGGCGGCGACAGCGGCGCATCAACAGTGGGTTGCCGATCTCGACCTTGCCTCACGCTTTGCCGGTCCAGTGCCAAAAGACGGACGCGCCATCGCTGCTGCCCTGCTGGTGCGGCAGACGGCACAGTCTTAAACTCTTCGCTGTTCCTTTTATCAACGGTTCCACGCCATGGCCCGCATCATCGGCTCGATCGCTACCTCGCACACGCCCACCATCGGATTCGCGCATGACTGGAAAACGAAGGATGATCCGGTCTGGGGTCCGATTTTCACGGCCTATGAACCGATCCGCGACTGGATCGCCGACCGGAAGCCCGATGTGTTCTTCGTGATCTACAACGATCACATCACGTCCTTCTTTTTTGACCATTATTCGGCCTTCGCACTCGGCATCGGCAACGAATACAAGGTTGCCGATGAAGGCGGCGGTTCCCGTGACCTGCCACCGGTCGGCGGCCATGCGGCGCTGGCGCAACATATCGGCGCTTCGCTAATGGCCGATGAATTCGATATGTCGTTTTTCCAGAACCGCGCGCTGGACCACGGCTGCTTCTCGCCGCTGTCCATGCTGATGGAGCACAAGACCGGCTGGCCGGTGCCGATCATCCCGCTGCAGGTTGGCGTGCTGCAGTTCCCCATTCCGAGCGCGCTGCGCTGCTGGAAGCTGGGGCAGGCGCTGCGTCGCGCTATTGAGAGCTATCCGGAAGACCTGAAGGTCGCGATCCTGGCTACCGGTGGGCTGTCGCATCAGGTGCATGGCGAACGTGCCGGCTTCAACAACATCGACTGGGATATGGAATTCCTGGAATTGTTCGAGAAGAATCCGCAGAAACTGACGCAGATGACCCATGCCGAATATGCCACCCTGGGCGGCATGGAAGGCTCGGAAGTGATCATGTGGCTTATCATGCGTGGCGCCATGAACGAGAAGGTCAGAAAGCTGCACCAGACCCATTACCTGCCGTCCATGACGAGCATTGCCACGGCGATCTACGAGAACGCGGAAGATATCATACCGTCGCAGGAGGCCGTCGCCGCCCAGCGCACCCATATCGATCGCCAGATGGCGGGTGCAGAAAAGCTGGAAGGCACTTACCCCTACACATTACAGCGCAGCGTGAAGGCGCATCGCATCAACCGGTTTTTGCACGACCTGATCATCCCGGCCCATCGCGAGGCTTTTCTGGCCGATGCCGATGCGGCTTTTGAAAAGGCGGGCCTGTCGGTGGAGGAGCGTGACTTGATCCGGCGACGCGACTGGCGTGGCCTGATCCACTATGGCGCAATTTTCTTTGTGCTGGAAAAGCTCGGTGCGGTGACGGGCATCTCTAATCTGCATATCTATGCCGCCATGCGCGGCGAGACGCTTGAGGATTTCCAGAAGACCCGCAATGCGCCGGGTGCCCTATATTCTGTTGCCGGCAAGAGCGCTGGGGCGCAGAGCTGGGACAAGCCGGCCAAGACATAAGCGCCCGGCGATGCTAAACAGGATGCCATACGGGGCAATGAGACGCCTGAAGCGGAACGCCGATGCGGATTGATTTTCTGGGCCTTGAGGCCTTTCTTAGCATTGCCGATCACGGGAGCTTCCATCGTGCTGCCGCGAATCTGAATCTTTCGCAGACAGCCCTCAGCCATCGCATGAAAAAGCTGGAGGATGATCTCGGCGTCAAACTGCTGACCCGCACCACGCGGCATGTGGCGCTTACCCCGGCAGGTGTCGAACTCTTGCCCAATGCCCGTCGCCTGATGGCAGATATCTCTGCGTCTTTCGATGAACTCCGGCAGCAGGGGCGGGCGAGGCAGGAAAAGCTGGTGATCGGTTGCCTGCCCACCATTGCGGTGCATTATCTGCCGCCGTTACTGGGCCAGCTACGCAAGACCTTTCCCGACCTGAATATTCGCGTGCTCGACAACTCCAAGTCGGAGATCGCGGAGAAGGTGCATAGCGGCGAGGCTGAATTTGGCATCACGATTGTCGCCGCCGACCGTTGGGACCTCGAAATCACGCCGCTGATGAAGGAGCCCTTTATGTTGATCTGCGCCACCGCTCATCCACTGGCGACGCAGAAATCGGTTAGCTGGTCATCCCTGCAGGGCGAACCGCTGGTCAGGGTCAGTACCCAGACCGGCAATCGCCAGCTGATCGACGACGCGTTGGGCGCCCGGCGTGAGGAAATGACCTGGCGGTATGAGGTCCAGCATGTGGTCAGTGCCATTGGACTGGTGCGTGCCGGCCTGGGTCTGGCGGTGGTGCCGCAACTGGCCGTCAATGTAGCGGATTCGCCCGGCGTGGTCGCCGTACCGCTGCGGAATCCCACCATTTCGCGCACGCTGGGTGTCGTGGCGCGTCGCGGTGTGCCGCTGTCACCCGCCGCTGATACTCTGCTCGCGCTGCTGCGCAAGCATGTCAAAGCTACGGCATAACTTCGGCATTTCGATTCGGCCGGTTCGGTCGATGACCGCAACGAAACCTCTGTCCGCTTCCATATCCCATTCCTGAAACGTACCGATGAGGAGCGATGCCGTCTAAGGCATCACGCTGCCTGCGGCTTGACCGCTGGCTCCGCTCAGCATGCTTCATCTTTGACCATAATGCGGCGCAGCATGAGACTGTCGGCCCTGTGGACAAGAAATCTGTTGACCATCCTGCAATCCCCCTATTGTATTATCAATGTAACAATTGAGGGATTCGGGCCGCGTGCCGATGATCGCCATCCGGGATGTCAGTAAAGTCTTCGTGGCTCGCGGCTGCGAAGTGTCGGCATTGCTGCCAACCTCGCTGGATATCGAAGCTGGTTCCTTCGTTTCCTTTGTCGGCCCAAGTGGTTGCGGCAAGTCAACCCTGCTCAATATGATCGCCGGCATTGTTGAGCCGACGGGCGGAAACCTGATCCATGACGGTCGGGCTGTCAGCGGCATCAACACCCATGTTGGCTACATGACCCAGGCCGACAGTCTGCTGCCCTGGCGCACGGCAGAGGAAAATGTTGCTTTTCCCCTGCATCTGCGCGGCTTCTCGAAGGCGGAGGCCGAAGCCAGAGTCACGAAGATGCTGGATATGGTCGGTCTCGACGGTTTCCGCAGGCATTTCCCGTCGGAACTGTCGGGCGGCATGCGCAAGCGTGTCGCGCTTGCCCAGGTGCTGGCCTATGACCCCGGCACGCTGCTGATGGACGAACCCTTCGGGGCGCTCGATGCGCAGTTGAAGCTGGTGATGCAGGGCGAGTTGAGCCGAATCTGGGAAGAAACCCGCAAAACCATTGTCTTTGTAACGCACGATCTTGCCGAGGCCATTGCGCTGTCGGATCGGGTGGTGATTTTCAGTGGCCGCCCCGGGCGTATTAAGGCGATCAAGTCCATCGACCTGCCCCGGCCGCGGGATGTGTTCAAGCTGCAGTTCGATCCGGATTTCCGCGCGCTTTACAACGAATTGTGGGACGCGCTGGCGCCCGAAATTGTCGCGGCGGGTCGCGCATGAGCAGCGATACGGCCAACAAGCCATTCGATGCCGGCGAAATCCGCAAGGCACCCGGACATTCTGCGCCCGGGTATTTCGTCCGTGCCGCCGAACGGGCAGAGCGCGCGCGGCGATGGGGCATACGGATCGGTCAGGTTGCCGTTGGCATTGCCATCCTGGCGCTCTGGCAGTTTGCATCCGGCCGGCTGATCGATCCCTTTTTCATATCTTCGCCGTTGGAAGTTGCCGTGAAGCTATGGCTTTGGCTGCGCAACGGAACACTGGCCAATGCCTTCTCCTACACCATGCAGGCCATGGCAGCCGGTTTCGTCATCGGCAGCACAACCGGCTTCTTCATCGGGTTTCTGCTCGGGCGATCGGATACCACCGCGCGGCTTTTTGACCCTTATATCACGGCGATCTACTGCCTGCCCAAGATTGCGCTGGCGCCGCTTTTGATCATGTGGTTCGGCATCGGCATCGAAAGCAAGATCGCGATGTCGGCTCTGATCGTATTCTTCCTGGTTTTTCTCAATACCTTCGCCGGCGTACGCGATGTCAGTTCGATTCATATCAATGCCGCGCGCATCATGGGCGCCAACAGCTGGCAACTCTTGCGCCATGTGATTTTCCCTTCGGCGGCCGCCTGGGTTCTCACCGGCCTGAAGGTCTCGGTGCCCTATGCCCTGATCGGCGCGGTGGTGGGCGAATTGATTTCTTCCAATCGCGGCATCGGCTTCCTGATCGGGCAGGCGTCCGGACTTTTCGATACGGCGGGAGTTTTTGCCGGTCTGGTGGTTCTGGCGGTAACCGGCATTGCCCTGAATAGTGGCCTCAAGGCCTTGGAAAACCATCTGCTGCGCTGGCGTGAAGCGAAATGACGGCCATGGTTTTATCTGAAGAGGACCGGAATGGCGTATGACCTGAAGATTGTTGGCGGCACGATTATCGATGGCACCGGGGCGCCGGGCTACCGCGGCGATGTCGGGATCAAGGATGGTCGTGTTGTTGCCCTGGGCGATGCGCCTGATGCGGCCAACCGTACGATCGATGCCGACGGTTTGGTGGTCTCTCCCGGGTTTGTCGACATTCACACGCATTATGACGCCCAGGTCTTCTGGGATCCGATGCTGACGATTTCCCCCTGGCACGGCGTTACCAGTGTGGTGATGGGAAGCTGCGGGTTCGGCATTGCACCGACGCGCCCCAAGGATCGGAGCCTGATCCTGCGCACGCTTGAGCGCGTCGAGGCAATGCCTCTGGATGCTCTTGAAGCCGCGCTGGGCGATGACTGGCCGTTTGTGACCTTCCCGGAGTATCTCACAGCGCTTGAGCAGCGCGGCACGGCAATCAATGTCGGCGTCATGATCGGACACACCCCGACCCGCCTTTATGTGATGGGCGAGGAAGCCGTGGAACGCGCGGCTACCCCCGACGAGATTCGGCAGATGCAGGATATCGTACGGGAAGGGATGCAGGCCGGCGCCATTGCCTTCGCCACGTCGGTCTCGCGTATCCATATCGGCTTCGACGGCAAGCCAATTCCCAGTCGTCTGGCTGAATTCGATGAACTGAAGGCCCTGGCGCGTGCCGTTGGCGAAGCCGGCAGCGGCGTGATTCACTTCAACGGCGCGCGTGAACCGTTGTTCGACCAGTATCTGGCCATGCATGAAGAAAGTGGCCGCCCGGTCTGCTGGACAGCCCTGTTGTCGGGGCAACTCGGTCCCGGACGGCATCGCGAAAGCCTGGCGCGCACCAGTCAGTTGCTGGCCGAAGGCAAGCCAATCTATCCCCAGGTCGCCTGCCGGCCGATTGTCAGTGAGTTCGACTTCCGCTCGCCGGTGGTTTTCGACACCTGGAGCCTGTTCAAGCCGGTGCGCGTCGCCAAAAGCGAGGCCGAGCTGCTGGCCATTTATAAGGATGCGGCCTTCCGCCACCAGTTTCGTGAAGAGGTGGCGGGCCGCGGCGGCCGGGATAGCGATTTCTCCGGCGGCAAGGACGAAGGCGAGATGCGCCGCGCTTCCTGGAAACTGACCGAGATCAGTTTTTGCGAAGAACATCCTGAACTGGTCGGCCGCAAGCTGGAGGATGTTGCCGCTGAGAAGGGGGTATCCCCTGTCGATCTGATTCTCGACCTGGCCGTGGACAGCAATCTGCGCACCCGTTTCCGTATGCCGCTGGTCAATTTCCAGGAAGACGAAGTGGAAGAACTGCTACGCGATCCCAACACCGTGGTGGGACTCGGCGATGGCGGCGCGCATCTCTCGCAGCTCTGCGATGCCTGTTATGCGACGCATCTGCTCGGCCACTGGGTGCGGGAGAAGAAGTCGTTCAGCCTGGAGCGTGGTGTGCATATGCTGACCGGGCGCACCGCGGCGATTTTTGGTATCACCGATCGTGGCCTGCTCGCCGTCGGGAAGCCGGCCGATGTTGTGGTCTTCGATCCAGCGACCATCGGTGCCGGCCCGCTTGAGCGCGTTTATGACCTGCCTGCCGGCGCAGATCGACTGATATCCCGGGCCTCAGGCATTCATACCGTCATTGTCAACGGCACGGTGCTGCCGCCGCCAGGGGAAGACATGCCGGCTGGCGTCAGGCTGCCGGGCCAGGTGCTGCGCAGCGCACCGGCCGTCAGTTGAATCGGATTTAACGGAGGAGGGGATCATGGAAGGTATCGAGCGTAGGGCGTTTCTGCAGGGCGTTGCGTCGGTCGGCTTCATCGGCAGCCTCGGTATGCCGGCTTTCGGTCAGACCGGCCTGGCGGCATCGAGCTTGCGCTCGAATGCCAAATCCTTCCTCTGGGGCGCGGAAGATTTCGCGCAGGGGACCGGCCTGTTCAGCAAGGCCGGCCTGAAGCTCGAACTGGCGGCAACCAATCGTGGCGTCAATCAGGATGCGCTGATCGGCGGCGCCGCCGATATCCTGCTGGGTGCGCCGACGCAGAATATGCGTGTCCAGATCCGGCGCCAGCCGGTCAAAATGATCTGTGGCTGGGTCAATAAATTTGCCTCCAACGTCGTGATCAAGAAAGAGATTGCCGACAAGGCCGGCATCACCGAAGCTTCGCCGCCGGAAAAGAAGGCTGCGGTTCTGCGTGGCCTGAAAATCGGCACCACGGGTGCGGGCGGCGGGCCGGATCAGCTGGCCCGCTATTTCCTGCGCCTGGCCAAGATCGATGCGGATCGGGACGCAACTCTGGTTCCGATCCAGGGCGGTGTTTCGCCAACCCTGGCCGCGTTCGAACGCGGCACCATTGATGGCTTTGTGCTGTCGTCACCCGCTTCCGATATGGCGGTATCGAAGTTCGGTGCCGTCTATCTGTTTAATATGGTGACCAATCCGCCGCCGGAATTGAAGGACTACCTCTACATCACGGCCAGCGTCAGCGAGAAGACGATCAAGGACAAGCCGAACGAGCTTACGGCCTACTGCAAGGGCATCGCCATGGCGCTGAAGGGTGTCGACAGCGATCCGGCAGGTTTCAAGGCCTTTGCCAAGGAATACTTCGCCGATATGGATCCGGCCCTGTTTGAAGTGGCCTTTGCCAACAATGTCGGCATGTACATGAAAACGCCGGTTCCGACCAAAGCCCAGTTCGATCTGAATCTGGACTTCCTGGACAACGAGCTGAAGACGCTGAGTCAGCCTGGCATTCCCGCGGGCTTCAAGTTCGAGGATTCCTACGATCTGCGGTTTGTCGAATCCGCGATGCGCGGGCTCTGAAGCGAACCCGGGCAAAGGGCGAGGCAATCGGCATGAGCAGGAAAAATACGGTGATGGTGGATGAGCGGCTGCCGACGCCGCTCTACCACCAGATATTCCTGATTCTGCGTGGCCAGATTGTTGAAGGCCGGCTGTCGGCCGGCATGCAGGTGCCGGGCGAAGAGGAGCTGGCGCGGCAGTTCAACGTGTCGCGCATCACGGCGCGACGCGCTCTGGCCGAATTGGCCGCCGAGGGGCTGGTTACCCGCGGTCGCGGTCGGGGCACCCATGTCATGGCGCGCAAGAATGAACCGCCACCGGTCCATGGCGGCGTTGAAGGTCTGATCGAGAATCTGATGGCTATGGGTCTCAAGACCCAGGTGGCTTTGCTCGATTTCGGCTATGAACCGGCGGCCCCGGATGTCGCCGCCGCACTGCAGGTCGCGCCTGGCGAGGAAGTACAGCGCGCGGTGCGCGTGCGTTCGCTGGCCGATGGCCCATTCTCGCATCTCACCACTTATGTGCCGGCTGATATCGGTCGGAAATTCGGCCGCAAGGAAATGGCACGGGAGCCGCTTCTGGCCCTGCTGGAGCGCTCGGGCGTGGTGATCGGCAGTGCGGACCAGACATTGTCAGCCACTCTGGCCGATACCCGGGTGGCGCCGCTGCTCAAGACCTCGATCGGCGCGCCGTTGCTGCGCATCAACCGCATCGTGCATGACAGTCATGGGCGCCCGGTCGAATACATCATCGGATTGTATCGTCCGGATCGCTATCAGTTTCGCATGAGCCTCGACCGCGTGCGCGGCGAGGATCGCAATACTTGGTCGGCCAGCGTGGCGCCGGCGACCGGGGAAACCAGGTCTGCGCCACGATCCAGAAACAGGGAGAAGAAGTCATGATCAAGACACCACGCGTATCCCGCCGTCTGTTCCTCGCCGGAACGGCTGCAACCGCCGGCATCGCCGGCTTTCCTGCCATCTTGAAAGCGCAACCGCGCACCCTGAAGGTTGGTGTTCTGCATCCCGTCACCGGCCCACTGGCTCCCTCGGGTCAGCAGTGCCGTCTCGGGGCCAAGCTGGCGATCGACACGATCAATGCCAACGGCGGCATTGCCTCGCTGGGCGGCGCCAAGATCGAACCGATCTATGCCGACGCCCAGTCCCAGGCGGCTGTCGGCGCCGCTGAAGTCGAGAAGCTGAACGAAATGGGCGTGGCGGCGATTATCGGCCCGTTCGCCTCGGGTATCGCGCTGACCACGACCCAGGCTGCGGCCAAGCACAATATTCCCCACATCGTCGATGTCGGCGTGGTTGACCAGGTGGTCACGCGCGGCCTGACCAATACCTTCCGCTTCGGCCCCGGCCTGAGCAAGATCGTCGACAGTGCCATGGAAAATCTGGTCGCCATGAACAACCAGGCCGGCAAGCCGGCCAAGACGGTGATGATCGTCCATGAGGAATCGGCCTTCGGCGCTGGCATGGCCAAGACCCTGAACGACAAGTTGCCGGGTATGGGTTTCGAGGTGCTCGAGACCATCGCCCACGCCAATCCGACGCGCGACTTCAACAACATCGCTCTGAAGATCAAGGGCCGTAACCCAGACCTGCTGATTCCCTCGAATTACTACAACGAATTCGTGCTGCTGGCCCGCACGCTGCGTCAGCAGAAGGTGCGGCCGAAGGCGATCTACTCGATTCTCGGCGGCGCGGCCTCGCAGTACCGGTTCGTGCAGGAATTCCCGGAAGCGGCCGAGTTCATCATGGACTGCAATCACTGGTTCGATCCGCGTAACCCAGTGGCTTTGGAACTGAAGAAGAAGGTCGAGGCGGAGAAGCAGTTCTTCTCCTATGAAGTCTTCCTCAACCACGAATGCATACGCCTTCTGGTCGATGCGGTCGAGCGGGCGGCTTCCACCGACCGCGCCGCCATCACCCAGGCGCTGGCGGCTTCGGGCTGGTCGAACCATTTCATGCCTTACGGGCCGACCAAGTTCGTCAACGGCCAGAACGAAGGCGCGGCCCCGGTCAACACCCAGATCCTGCAGAAGGATATCAAGGTGATCTTCCCCAAGGACTTCGCCAACGCCAAGCCGGTCTTCCCGGCGCCGAAGCTCTAATCGTCCATCCGATGCGGGGCCGGTTCGCCGGCCCCGCATATTCTCCTGCGTGACTTTATGCTTGAAATCTCGATTCTGCTGCCGGCAATCCTGAACGGCCTCACCACCGGTGCGGTATACGCTCTGATCGCGCTCGGCCTCACGCTGATCTACGGCGTGCTGCATATCATCAATTTCGCTCATGGCGCCTTGCTGATGCTTGCCATGTATGGCGTCTTTTTCCTGCACGCGGCGCTGGGTATCGATCCCTATCTGGCGTTACCGGTGATGGCACTGGCTTTGTTCGGCATCGGCTATGGCCTACAGCGGTTTGTCATCGGTCGCGCCAGTCACGGTAAGGACGAGAATATCCTGCTGGTGACCCTTGGCCTGTCGGTCGTGATCGAGAATCTGGCCCTGTATTTCTGGACATCCGATACAAGGACCATCGAGACGCCATATTCCTTCGAGGTGATCGATTTCGGTATCGCCTTTATTTCGGTGCCAAAGGCCGTGGCCCTGCTCGGTGCCCTGGTGGTGGGGGCGCTGTTGTGGCTGCTGATCACCCGCACTGACCTGGGACGGGCTATCCGTGCGATCGCCAAAGAACGTCAGGGCGCACGTCTGGTCGGCGTCAATGTCGACCATATCTTTGCCATGTCGTTCGGCATCGGTTGTGCCTGCCTGGGTGTTGCGGCCTGCCTGCTGCTGCCCAGCTTCTATGTCAGTCCGCAGGTCGGCCATGCCTTCGTGCTGGTTGCCTTCACGGTTGTGGTGCTGGGTGGCATGGGCAGTTTCGTCGGCGCGCTGCTGGGCGGGCTGATCATCGGCGTGACGGAAAGCCTGGGCGGTCTGTTCCTTGGCGAAAGCCTGGGACAGCTTGGTATTTTCCTCATCTTCATCATCGTGCTGCTGTTCCGGCCTAACGGCCTGCTCGGGCAGAAGGCATAACCCATGCGCAGCCTGACCATTATCATTCTCTTCCTTGTCATCCTGCTGCCGCTGCCGCTGGTCGTGAAATCCGATTTCTGGATCACCTGGGTGACGCTGGCATTGTTCTATGCCTGGCTCGGCCAGGCCTGGAACCTGCTTGGCGGTTATGGCGGTCAGTTCTCCTTCGGCCATGCGCTGTTCTTTGGCACCGGCGCCTATTGCACGGCCGTGCTGCAGATTCAGTTCGGACTGAATGCCTGGGTCGGCTTTACCTTTGCCGCGGTCACGGCCGGAATCGTCGGTGCCGCGACCGGCTGGCTGGTTTTCCGTTACGGTTTACGTGGCTCGTATTTCGCGTTGGTCACACTGGCCTTCGCCGAAGTCTTCCGCATTCTGGCCAACACCTTCGCTTTCACTGGCGCGGGTGTTGGCCTGCTGGTGCCGCTCAAGCCCGGTTTCGCCAGTCTGCAGTTCGATACCAAGGCTGGATTCTTCTGGCTGCTGCTGGCCCTGGTCGGGATCGGCCTGCTGATTACCTGGTGGCTGGAGCATTCCCGCTTCGGTGCCCGGCTGATCGCGGTGCGGGAAAACGAGGATGCGGCCCGCGCGGTCGGTGTCGATCCGTTCACGACCAAGCTGCTGGCGATCATGCTGTCCGGTGCCATGGCCGGTATCGGCGGCGCCGTCTATGTCCAGCTGTTCCTCTATATCGATCCCAATATCGCCTATGGGCCCGCCATGTCGGTCGAGGCATTGCTGGTGCCGATCATCGGGGGGCTGGGCACCGTATTCGGGCCTGTTCTGGGCGCTTTCGGTCTGCACGCCATTGCTGAAATCGGTCGTGGTGCTTTCGGCGATGCACCCGGGCTCAATCTGGTGCTCTATGGCGTATTGCTGGTGCTGATGGTGCTCTTCCTGCCCAATGGCCTGTTCGGCCTCGGCCGGATCAGCCTGCGTCGCCTGTTCAAGCGGGGCACCCATGCTTGAGATTACGCATCTGTCCAAGCGGTTCGGCGGCCTGGTTGCCACCAACGATGTCAGCTTCACGGTGCCTGCCGGTTCCATCACGGCGCTGATCGGCCCGAATGGGGCCGGCAAAACCACGATCTTTGCCCAGATATCGGGTTTTCACCGCCCCGATGCCGGTGAAATCCGGTTTGAGGGCCAGTCGTTGCTGGGGCTGACACCGGAACGGATCTGCAGTCTTGGCGTGACCCGCACGTTTCAGATCGTCCAGCCCTTCGCCGGGCTCAATGTGCGGGAGAATATTGCGGTTGGTGCGCATCTGCATCGACCCCGTCGGCGCGATGCGCTGGATCATGCCGAGGCAATTGCGCAGCAGGTGGGACTGGCCGAGCAGATCGATAAGCCGGCTGCCGCGCTCACTATTGCCGGCCGCAAGCGGCTGGAACTGGCCAAAGCTCTGGCCACAGACCCGAAGCTGCTGCTGCTGGACGAAGTGATGGCCGGTCTGAACCCTGCCGAGATCGACGCTATCCTGCCGGTGATCCGGCGTATCCGCGATGCCGGCGTTACCATCCTGTTGATCGAGCATGTGATGCGGGCCGTCATGAACCTGTCGGATCGGGCTTTTGTGCTCAACAACGGGGTCCTGATTGCCGAAGGATCTCCGGCCGAGGTTGCCGCCGATCCGAAGGTGATCGAGGCTTATCTCGGTCACGGTGCAGCAGCGCGCATCGCCGCGCAGCAGGCGGAGACGCATCATGCTTGAGATCAGGGATGTGCATGCCGGTTATGGCGAGGTTGAGGTCCTGCGCGGCATCAATCTTTCCGTCCAGCGCGGCGAGATCGTGGCCTTGCTGGGCGCCAACGGCGTCGGCAAATCCACGCTGAACAACAACCTGTCCGGTATCTACCGGCCCAGCGCCGGGCAGATCCGTTTCCTCGATCGTAACATTGCCGGTGCCGGGTCGGATGATATTGTCGCCGCGGGCCTGATCCAGGTGCCGGAAGGCCGCCGTGTCTTCCCGAACCTGACCGTGCGCGAGAATCTTGAACTCGGCAGCTACCGTCGCGGCAAGGCACGGCGGACACAGAATCTGGAACGCGTCTATCAGGTCTTTCCCCGCCTGCGCGAACGCATGGGGCAGGCGGCCGGCACCCTGTCGGGCGGCGAGCAGCAGATGCTGGCGATCGGCCGTGGCCTGATGGCGGAACCGGAACTGCTGATCCTGGACGAGCCATCGCTTGGCCTGTCGCCGCTGCTGGTGGAAGAGATGTTTGCCCTGATTCAGCAACTGAATGGTGAGGGGCTGACCATCCTGCTCGTCGAGCAGAATGTGGTGCAGTCTCTGGCCATCGCGCATCGGGCTTTTGTTCTGGAGCATGGCGTCATCGCCCTGTCCGGCGCTGCCGCCGACCTGTTGAACGATCCGGGGCTGAAAGCCTCGTATCTGGGAATTTAGGATATGAGAAATCCCGCTCTATCGACTGTCCAGATTCATATTTCAGAGGAGGCGCGCGCATGAGCAGTTTGCGCGAACGTCTGCGGCGTGGCGATATCGTTGTCGCCCCCGGCGTCTATGACGGGCTCAGTGCCCTGGTGGCCACGCAGGCCGGCTTCGACACCCTGTATCTCTCCGGTGCCAGTATCGCCTATACGCGCTTCGGCCGCTCCGATATCGGCCTGGTCTCGATGACCGAGGTCGCCGATACCCTCGGGGCGATCTGCGAGCGGGTGGAGACCGCTATCATGGTCGATGCCGATACCGGCTTCGGCAATGCGCTCAACGTGCAGCGGACTGTGAAGCTGTTCGAGCGCAACGGCGCCAGCGCCATCCAGCTTGAGGACCAGGCCGCACCGAAGCGCTGTGGTCACCTCGATGGCAAGACACTGGTTTCGGCTTCCGAGATGGTCGGCAAGATCAAGGCGGCACTCGATGCGCGTGTCTCGGACCAGACTCTGATTGCGGCCCGTACCGATGCCATCGCGGTGGAAGGATTCGATGCGGCGATGGAGCGTGCCAGCCGGTATATCGAGGCCGGCTGTGACATCCTGTTCATCGAAGCGCCGCAGAACACCGCAGAGATGCGCAGCATCACCAGCCGCTATGGCAACAGCGTGCCGCTGATGGCGAATATGGTGGAAGGCGGCAAGACGCCGCTGCTCAGTTCTGCCGAACTGGCCGAGATCGGCTATCGCCTGGCGATTTTCCCCGGTGGCCTGACGCGTGCGCTCGCTCATTGCATGACGGCGTATTTCGCCTCGCTGAAACAGCATGGCACAACGGCGCCATTCCGGGATCGCATGCTGGATTTCAATGCGCTGAACACCCTGATCGGCACCCCGGAACTGCTGGCGCAGGGCCAGACCTACGACGCCGTCAATTTCGAGAAGCGGAAGTGAGCGTCCAACCCACAGCCGGTATGGCTTTTCCTGTTTCCGTGACGGTCCTGGTGATCGGTGCGGGTGCCTGTGGCCTGACCGCGGCGCTGGCGGCGCATGATGCCGGTGCAGAGGTTCTGGTGCTCGAGCGCGACCCATCGCCCAGCGGCTCGACGGCGATGTCGTCGGGGATGATCCCGGCTGCCGGCACGCGCCTGCAGGCCGCGCGCGGCGTGCCGGATACGCCTGCCATCATGGCGGCCGATGTCCAGAAGAAGGCGCATGGCGAAAACGATCCCGCCATGGTGCAGGAGATCTGCGCAGCCTCCGGTCCCACGGTGGACTGGTTGATCGATACGCATAAGGTGCCGCTGACCCTGGTGGAAGGCTTTCTCTATCCCGGTCACAGCCACACCCGCATGCATGCGCCGGCTTCGCGCAGTGGCGCCGATCTGGTCGGCGGTCTGCTGGCAGCGGCTAATGCTGCTGGGATCGATGTGGTCTGCGATGCCACAGTGACCACACTCTATGCCGATCCCGATGGCCGCGTGCGTGGCGTGGCCTTTGCGCGGCCCGATGGTGCGGTAGAAACCATCGGCTGCGACACGCTGGTGCTGGCCTGCTCGGGCTTCGGCGGCAATGGCGAGCTGCTGCAGCGGCATATCCCGGAGATCGCTGCGGCACAGTATTACGGTCATACCGGCAATCGTGGCGATGCCCTGCACTGGGGCGAGCAGCTGGGTGCGGCGACGAAGAATCTGGGTGCCTATCAGGGCCATGGGTCGCTGGCGATGCCGCATGCGATCCTGATCACCTGGGCGCTGATGATGGAAGGCGGCTTCCAGGTCAACGCCGAAGGCCGGCGCTTTTCCAGCGAGCATGACGGCTATTCCGAACAGGCGATGCGCGTGATCGCGCAGCCCGGCGGCTTCGCCTGGAATATCTACGATGCCCGCCTGCACAGACTTGGACAGGATTTTGAGGATTACCGCGATGCCGTCAGCGGCGGTGCGGTGAAAAGCGCCGATGACATCGGCGGCCTGGCGGCGGCCTGCAGCCTGCCGGCGGATGCGCTGGCGGCCACGCTGGACGAGACCCGGGCACTGGCACGCGGCGAGGGCCAGGATTCCTTCGGTCGCGATTTTAGCGGCAAGCCTGCGCTGGCCGCACCTTTCTATGCGGTCAAGGTGACCGGTGCGCTGTTCCACACCCAGGGCGGCCTTGCCATCGACACGGCCGCGCGGGTGCTGCGTGCTGATGGGTCGTTCCTGCCAAACCTGTTCGCCGGCGGCGGTGCTGCCTGCGGCATCTCGGGGCAGGGACGCGACGGCTATCTCTCCGGCAACGGCCTGCTCGCTGCCGTTATCCTCGGCGCCAAGGCGGGTGCCGGTGCCGCGGCATTGTCCAAGGAGTCCTGATCATGCCTGTCGTCCGCGTCACCCTGATCGAAGGCTACAGCGATGATGTGCGTGGCCGGCTGCTGCAGGGTTACAGCGAGGTCACGCGCACGGTGCTGGAGGCCATCCCCGATGGCATCACCACCTTTGTCGAAGAGGTGAAGCAGACCAGTTATCGTCGCGGCAACCAGGAAAAGCACCCGAAGGCACCACCGCCGCCGCCCGAACAGATCGTGCGCAGCTTTCTGTCAGCCATGGAACAGCGCGATCTTGCTGCAGCCACGGCCTTGCTGGCCGATGGGTTTTCCATGGTGTTCCCCGGCGATAAGCGCTTCGGCAGGCTGGATGAGTTGCTGGCCTGGGCCGCGCCGCGTTATCGCCGCATCGCCAAGGTCTATACGCGCTTCGATACCGTGCCGGGCATGGAGAATGCCGTTGTCTATTGCTACGGCACGCTCGAGGGCGAGCGGCCCGATGGCAAACCGTTCAGCGGTGTGCGCTTCATCGATCGTTTCACGGTGAAGGCCGGCCGTCTGGTGGATCAGCAGGTCTGGAACGATCTGGCCGAGACTGGCGGCTGAGCGCAATTCCGGGCATGTCTCGGAATGCATGGATTGCTTCGTCTATATTCTGGGGAGCGCGGGAAAGGGCGGACCGCGCACCTATGTGGGCTGGACCACCGGTCTCGACCAGCGGCTGGCCCGTCATAACGCCGGCACCGGCGCTCGCTCGACGCGGGGCCGGGTCTGGCTGCTGTTGTATGCCGAGCGCCACGATACCCGCAACGCCGCCATGAGCCGGGAATGGCATCTCAAGCGCGACCGTGTCTTCCGTCGCCAGCTGCTGCAGGACTGCGTCGGGCTTCTGAACCTTTAAGCGGTTGATTTTAGTGGAAATAATAATATTGCGGAAAGAACAAAATAGGAATATTATTAGGATAATTATCTCTACAGAGGGTGTCGATGCTGGCCTGCCATGACAGTTGCCTGCCCACGGCGGTGCAACAGGAGGTTTATGACCACCTGATGCAGCCGGGCTGGCAGTTCGGCTGGAAATCCGATCCGGTCTCCGACCGCTTCTCGTTCTGGCACAAGCATTTTGCCGGTGCCCTGATACCAGGGGACGAGGCTGCCGGACCAGGACTGGCCGAACGCGACTGCGCGGGTGATCTGGCCATTACCGCACCGCCGCTGCATCGACTCTGGCTGACGCTGGCTGCCACCATTCTGAATGGACACAGGCTGGTGCGGTGCTACGCCAATGGCCATGCCTTCGGCAGCGAGGGGACAGTACATATCGACACCCGATCCGAAACCGGACGAACCTCGATTTACTATCCGCATCTCGCCTGGGAGCCGAACTGGGGCGGCGAGACCGTATTCTTCAATGCCGATCGCAGCGATATCATTGCGGCGGTTTATCCCCGGCCCAATCGCCTGCTCACCTTTGCCGGCGCCATTCCCCATGTGGCGCGGGGCGTCAGCCGCTTGTGCCCGCAGATGCGCGTGACGCTCATGTTCAAGACCGAACAGATCGTCGCGTCTGGCATCAATACTGCATAGAAACAGGGGAGACGGCAGGAGATAGTCTGATGGTGCTGTATACGCCGCCGGTTGCGGTCCGTGAGTTGCCGGTTATCGATCTTGGAAACGCGTCGGAGGAGGCTGCGCGGATTGCGCAGCAGATTCGTCGCGCCTGCTGCGACACAGGATTTTTCTATATTGCCGGCCATGGCATACCGCAGGGCCTGGTCGAATCCCAGTTTTCCCGCGCTCGGCAGTTCTTTGCTTTGCCTGCGGAAGAAAAGGCAGCACTGCACATGTCGCGCTCGCGCAGTTTTGCCGGTTACGAGCCGATGGCGGGACAGACGCTCGATGCGGAGTCGCCCCCGGATCTGAAGGAAGGCTTTTACTACACGGCCGAACTGCCGCCCGATGATCCTTATGTCCAGGCCGGTATCCGCGGGTATGGTGGCAACCAGTGGCCACAGGCGACAGCGGGTTTCGAAGCCGATGCATTCCGCGCGCAGATGCTGGCCTATCACGCGGCAATGCGTGATCTTGGCGACCGCCTGCTGGGTCTGCTGGCGCTCTCGCTCGATTTGCCGGCGGACTATTTCATGCCGATGTATCGCCGTGCCAATGCGGTCGTCCGTCTGCTGCATTACCCGCCGCAGCCAGAAACCGCACGACGCAACCAGCTTGGCGCAGGTGCCCATACCGATTGGGGCGGCACCACGCTGCTGCTGCAGGATAATGCCGGCGGTCTGGAGGTGCAGAATGCGGCCGGCGACTGGATCATGGCGCCGCCGATCTCCGGCACATTTGTCGTCAATCTGGGTGATCTGGTACAGCGCTGGACCAACGATCTGTATCGCTCGAACATGCATCGCGTGCTGAATCGGCGCAGCGACGGGCCGTCGCGGGATCGCTATTCGGTGCCGTTCTTCTACACGCCGGATCATTATGCCCGCATCGAATGTCTGCCGGGCTGCAGCGACGCCGGGCGTCCGCCGAAGCACCCACCCTGCCTGGCCGGCGAGCATATGATGGAGATGTTCAATCGCAGCTACGGTCGTAAGGCGGGATGAGCATGGCTGTCGCGCGCCTGTCCTATATCAATCTGTTTGCCCGCGACATTGTCGCGCTCTCGGCCTTTTATGCAGAGCTGTTCGGCTTCACCGAGATCGCGGCCCATCGCTCGCCGATTTATCGCTGCCTGGATGCCAACGGGCTGGAGCTGGGCTTCAATGCCCATGAGGCTTATGCGCTGCTGAATCTGTCGGATCGCCAGCCGGCGACGGCAGACGCGGTGCCGCTGGGGGCCTATTTCACGGTCGAGCTTGCATCCGCTGATGCAGTCGATGCCGCCGCTGCGGAGTGTCTGCGTCTGGGTGGCGCCGTGCTCAAGTCACCGTATCTGACCTATTATAATGCCCGTCAGGCGGTGCTTGCCGATCCGGAAGGCAATGTGTTCCGCATCAATCACCGCATCGGGCCACGCACGCCCTATGACGATCTGCCGGTGGAGCAGCGGCCGGTCAAACGCTGAGTCTCGCTGCGCTGGCCACGGATTTGTCGTGGCTTTGTCGCGGCCGCGCCACGCTTGCAACCCCATATGGATGTGGTCCGGCCGGTATGCCGGCTGGTGCACGTATAACACGAATGATGGAGAGGAACCCATGAAGCGCATATTCGCTACAGCGTCCGCCATGGCATTCGCCCTTGCGGTTCCGGGTCTGGTCCTGGCTCAGGAGAAAACACCCGGGACTCTCATGGATACGGAGCCGGTAAAGCCGGCCGCATCCGACACGATGGCGCCGATCCCCGGCACCGGCACAGCTGAGGTAAAGGGCAACAAGTTGATCGGCGCCGATGTGAAGAACGGCGCCAATGAAAAGATCGGTGACGTCAACGAAGTGCTCGTGACCACCGATGGCAAGGTCAATGCCGTGATCGTTTCGATTGGTGGCTTTCTTGGCATCGGCGACCGCAAGGTCGTGATGCCATGGGAGCAGTTGCGATTCAGCAGCGAAGGGAGTCAGCTCGTGGTCGTGACCAACGCGACCAAGGAAACGCTGAAGACCATGCCGGAATACCAGGATCCGGCGCGCGCCTCGTCGCAGCAGCCGGCGCGCGTACCCATGGGTAGCGGAGCAGGCGGCAGCGGTACGACGGGTACCGGTGGCGGCGGCATTGGCGGGATGGGCGGCGACACCTCGCGGCCGATCCGTCCGGCGCCCAGTACGTCGGACTAAAGTCTGGAAAAGAAAGCCCGTCCGGCGGCTGGCCGGACGGGCAAGTGGTACTGGCGGGGGGAAAGACGTCAGCAGGTTTCGTTGTTGAACAGCGAAACGGCCTGCCGGGCAGCGTAATTGGTGGTCAGCGCCGTCATGGCGCCGGTGCGGCCATAACCGCTGCCAAGCTGGCTCTGCTTGGTCGCGCCGCGGATAATGGCATCGAGCAGCTTCTTGTTGGCGTCGCGGGCGGTGCGCACCACGATCTCGTTGCGATAGCCGACCTTCTGCATGTCGGCCAACAGGTTTTCCAGCTTCTTGCGCTCGGCTTCGGGCGCATTGCGCAGGGCTTCGGGATTCTGGTTCAGCACCTTCTGCTTTTCACGCAGCAGGCCGGCGATGACGCGTTTCTGTTCGCTGGTGCGGTCCAACTGGTCATAGGCAAACCGCTCAAGCATGGCGGTCTCTTCCTGCATGACGTCTTTCAGTTGGATGACCAGGTCGCTGAGTTCGGCAATGGTGGGCAGGACGGCGCCGTCACCCTGATTGTCGACCACCCGGGGTGCCGTTGAAATACCCAGGCGCTGGGCAGCGCGGTCGCTCAAAGGCTGGGGGCGGCGTGGCGGTTGCGGCGGCTGCTTGTTGATCATGACTGGGCCTCCTGCATCTTCAGCATCTGGCCATACACCATATCGGCGATGCCGATGCCGCGGCCCTTGGCCATGGCGCGACCGTACTGGTCGTTCAGGAAGGACTTCCAGGTGCCTTCGGCACTGCCGCCACCGGTCAGGGTGTCGGTCTTCACGCCGGCCGACATGGATTCGAAGACCTGGGTGAGGAAGAAGGCTTCGAAATCTTCCGCAGTCTTGCGGACGTCGGCCTTGGTCTTGGACTTGAAGTTGTCGCTGCCCACACGATCGGCGCGGGCCTGGTCGATGGCGAAATTGTTGATGGCGGGCGAGGCGGAGATGCTGGACATGTCACATCACCTGGATTTCGGCCTGCAGCGCGCCAGCGGCCTTGATCGCCTGCAGGATGGTGATCATGTCGCGCGGGCCGACGCCAAGGGCATTGAGACCGTCGACCAGTTCCTGCAGCGATACGCCGCGCTTCAGGATGCCGAGGCGGCGATCCGCCTGTTCGTCGACCTGGATGTCTGTGCGCGGCACCACCACGGTGGAGGCGCCGCCGCCGATCTGGCCGGCCTGGCCGGCCGTGCCGGTGCCGGGAACGGCCTGGGTGATGGTGTCGAACACGAAGTTGCCATTGGCATCGCGCACCGGTTCGCCGTTCGGGCCGATGCGCGGCACCTGCACGGTGCCGGTGGCGGCCGAGGTGCCGGCGATGCCGGCGACGCTGGTCGGACCAGGCGCAAAGGGATTGGGCTGCGATACCTGCGCGGTCTCGGTGATGCGGACGGTGAGCGAGCCCTGGGCGATGGCAACGGTATCGATGCGCACATTCGGACCCATCACGATGGTGCCGGAGCGCTCGTCGATGATGACGCGGGCCATCTGGTCGGTTTCGACCTGCAGCTGCTCGACCTCGGTCATGAAGCCGATGATGTCGCGGCGGAAGCGATCCGGGATGTCGATATGCACGGTGGTCGGATCCAGCGCGCGGGCGGTCGGCACGCCGGCCAGCGTCGAAACGGCCTGGCTGATGCGGCGGGCGGTGGTGAGATCGGGGTTCTTCAGTGCCAGGCGCAGCACCGGCAGCGAGGCGAGCTCGAAGCCGACCTCGCGCTCCACGATGGCGCCATTGGCGATGCGGCCGGCGGTGGGCACGCCGCGGGTGATCTGGGCGGCGGCGCCCTGGGCCTTGAAACCGGAAACGGCAATCGCGCCCTGGGCCACACCGTAGACTTCGCCATCGGCGCCGAGCAGCGGGGTGACCAGCAGCGTACCGCCCTGCAGGCTCTTGGCATCGCCCATGGTCGAGACAGTGACGTCGATGCGGCTGCCATGGCGGGCGAACGGCGGCAGCGAGGCGGTGACCATCACGGCGGCCAGGTTGTTGGTGCGGTAGGTGCCGGCGTCGCGGATGTTGACGCCGAAACGCTCCAGCATCGCCGCCAGGCTCTGCTTGGTGAAGGGGGCGTTGGTCAGGCTGTCGCCGGTGCCGTCCAGGCCGACCACCAGGCCGTAACCGACCAGCATATTGTCGCGGATGCCTTCGAAATCGGCGATATCCTTGATACGCGAGCCGGCCTGGGCCTGAGTGGCCACGATCAGCATCATCAGGGGCAGCGCCAGCGCCAGCCGCAGCATGGTGCGCAGGGTCAGGGGGCGGGTCTTCTTGGCAGCGAAGCGGATCATCTCGCGTCTTCCTCAACTCGTGACCGGTCGCCGGGACCGGTTCTCTCGTGCCGAATAATGCGATTGTCGTGCCAAGGGTAATGGCATTGATTTTATTTGGATTTTCGGCCAGGTTCGGGTGCCATGCGGCAAAAAATGCCGGCTTTACCCGGCCAGTCTTATCGGGCACCATGGCGCGAGTTAAGAGATTGCAATTCCATGAGCATCGATAAAGTCAAAGGCCCGGGCGGCATCGCGCCGGGCGGCCCTAAGCGTTCGACCGGCACCAGTGCGGCCGGAGGGCCCAGTTTTGCCAGCATGCTGAAGGGGGCGGAGAAGCCCGCCGGTCAGGTCGGGCAGGCGGCTCCGGTGACGGCCCTCGACGCCATGCTGACCATCCAGGCAGTCGACGAACAGGGCGGCGGGCGGCAGAACCGCCAGCGCGCCTTCCGGCGCGGCTCGACCCTGCTGGAAAAACTCGACGAAATCCGCCATGGCCTGCTCACCGGCAGCATCCCGGCCGCCCGTCTCCAGACGCTGGCACAGACCCTGCGGGCCGAGAAGATGAGCGTCGAAGACCCTCAGCTGGCCGAAGTCCTGGCCGAGATCGAGCTGCGCTGCGAGGTCGAATTGGCCAAGTTGGGCCTGTAGAAATCAGTCCGGACTCGGACGTTTCATAATTATTTCAAGAAATCAAAGGCTTCTGGCTTTTTCGACAGCCTTGCTCCCGGGCGGGCCGATTCATATACTCCCGCGCGCCGCGGCTTAGGGTATCGGAGTCGCTGCGGCGCCTGGAGGGTCTCTTACATGGGTATCCAATTGAAGGCGAATTATAAGCCGACCGAGAGTGAGTCCTTCATGAACCCGCGCATGAAGGAATACTTCCGCCGCAAGCTGCTGGCCTGGAAGGAAGAAATTCTGCGGGAATCGAACCAGACCTTGCAGCATCTGCAGGAAGACACCGCGCAGGAGCCGGATATCGCCGATCGGGCCTCGACCGAGACGGACCGCTCGCTGGAGCTGCGGACGCGTGATCGTCAGCGCAAGCTGATCTCCAAGATCGACGCCGCAATGAAGCGGATCGACGACGGGACCTATGGCTACTGCGAAGAGACCGGCGAACCGATCTCGCTCAAGCGTCTGGAAGCCCGTCCGATTGCCACGCTGTCGATCGAGGCGCAGGAACGCCACGAGCGTCGGGAGCGGACCCATCGCGACGACATGTAGTCTGTCGTCTTCGTCCAAAACACGAAAAGGCCGGTCTTCTGACCGGCCTTTTGCGTTTCCATAAGCCCCTGGCGTTTTGCCGCGGTCCGCATCCTGCGGTCCTGACGCACGTTCTGGCGCGCCCGAATTTCGGGCGGGGCTGGATCCCTTCCGACTTAGAAGGGGAAGATGATGTCGTAGACCTGCTGACCCCAGCGCGCCTGCTGCACATCGGTCAGCTGACCGCGGCCGCCGTAGGAGATGCGCGCTTCGGCCATCTGGGTATGGGTGATGGTGTTGGTGGCGGTGATGTCTTCCGGCCGCACGATGCCCTGGATCAGCAGTTCACGGACTTCATTGTTCACCCGCATTTCCTGACGGCCCTGCACCACCAGGTTGCCGTTCGGCAGCACCTGGGTCACCAGGGCAGCTACGCTCAGGACGATCTGCTCCTGACGGTTGACCTGGCCCTGGCCCTGGACCTGCGAGGCCGAGTTCACGCCAACCGCATTCTCGGGATCGATGTTGTTGAACACCTTGTTCAGGGCCGAAGGCGCGCCGGCGCCCGTGGTCACAGCGCCGGCAACGAGGCCGGCCTCCATGCCGAGGAAGTTCGGAATGCCGGCGGTTTCGCTGTTGGCCCGCGAGGTCGACGTGTTGTTCTGCAGCTGGGCGCGTTCCTGGATATTGACCTTCACAGTCATGATGTCGCCCACCTTGGTGGCGCGCGGATCCTTGAAGAACTGGCGCGCACCCGGCCGCCACAGCGAGTTGGCATGGCGCGGTGTCACTTCCGGCGCCGGCATCGGCAGGCTGACCGGGCGGTAATCGCGGGCTTCGGTCGGATTATCGATCCTGCTCATGTCCGGGGCTTTGCCGATATCGGCAAGGCGGCCGAGATTGCCGCAGGCACCCAGCGTCACGGCGAGGCCGGTTACAGCGGCGACACGCAGCATGGCGGCGAAAGGAGCGGGTTTGGTCTGGCGGATCATGACAATGGTCCTTCTAAGCACAGTCAAATCAGTTCGAGGCAATGACGCGGGCAGCAGTCAGAACCTGCACCTGGTTGGCGGCGATCACCGTCGCCTGTACGGTCTTCTTGCTCTGCACGTTCATCACCTGGATCACATCGCCGATGCTGCCGGCTTCCAGCGCGCGACCGGTGGTGGTCAGCGTCATGCCCGGGCCCTGGGCCACCATGGTGACGAGGCCGTTCTTGGTGATGGCTTCCGGCCTGCCGACATCGGCAGAGCGGATCGGGCTGCCGGCATTCAGCGGACGGCGCGGGCTCTGGCCGATCAGATCGTCCACGCGGTCGATATAGCCGCCGCCGTAGCGGCCGGCTGGCACACGCAGCCATTCGATGTCGTTGCGGTCGATGGTCTGGCCGACATTGATGCGGTTCTTCAGCACCGGGATGGCCTCCACCGACTGGGCGCGGCCACTGACCTTGATCGCCTCGCCGCCGCCATGGATGCCGATGGCGGCATAGAAGCGGCCGCTGCGCGCATCGAAGGAGAAGCTGTCGAACCGCAACACGGCAGCGGCGGTGGCCGGAACTTCCAGTTCGTTGCCGGTACCATGGAAACTGATTTCCACCGGCTGGCCACCATTGCGCTGCTGCACCATGTCGGCGATCCGCTTGCCGATCTCGCGTTCGCCGATGATGCGGGCGCTGGCGACGGCGATCTGGGTCTGTGCCGGCGCGACCGCCGGGATCGCTGCCGCGGTGAGGGCGGCGGCGGCAAAGCCGGCGAGGGTCAGAGTGCGAAGCGGGGTCATGATGATCTCCTGAACTATGCGTCTGGCCGATTACCGGAGGCGGCCGGCGGTCTGCAGCATTTCGTCCGAAGCCGTGATCACTTTCGAATTCATTTCGTAAGCGCGCTGCGCCGTGATCAGGTTGGTGATTTCCTGCACCGGGTTGACGTTCGAAGTTTCGACATAGCCCTGGCGCAGGACGCCGAAGCCTGCGGCATTCGGATTGCCCACCGTGGGCTGGCCCGAGGCCGGCGTTTCGAGATAGAGATTGTCGCCGGTCGACTCGAGGCCGGCGTCATTGATGAAGGTGGCGAGCTGGATCTGGCCCAGCTGCTGCGGCTGCGCCTGGCCGGCGATGCGGGCCTCGACAATGCCGGTGGCGTCGATGCTGACCGCCAGCGACCCCTGCGGCACGGTGATGCCCGGCTGCAGCTGATAACCGTCGACCGTGACGATCTGGCCCTGGCCATCGACCTGGAACGAACCGGCGCGGGTATATGCGGTTTCACCCGACGGCAGCGTGATCTGGAAATAGCCCTTGCCGCTGATGGCGAGATCGTAAGAGTTGCCGGTGGTGGTCAGGTTGCCCTGCTCATGGATGCGGTAGACACCCGCCGTGCGCACGCCGACACCGATCTGGACACCGGTGGGCACGATGGTGTTGGCATCCGACGAGGTCGAACCCGGCCGGCGCATGTTCTGATAGAGCAGATCCTGGAATTCAGCGCGCTGGCGCTTGAATGCCGTCGTGCTCATGTTGGCGATGTTATTCGAGATAACTTCGACATTGAGCTGCTGGGCCATCATGCCGGTGGCGCCGGTGCTGAGCGAACGCATGTTAGGTCTCCTGGTCCGTCAATCGTTTAGTTCGTGCGACCGAGGCGCTGGATGGCCTGCTTCAGCCGATCATGCTCGCCGTCGATCAAGTTCTGGGTGGACTGGTACTGCCGGGTCAGCTCGATCATGTTGGTCATCTCGAGGATCGGCTCGACATTCGATGCTTCCAGCATGCCCTGCAGCATGGTGCTGGCGGTACCCGCGGCCTTCGGCTGCTGGGTGGTGACGTAAAGGCCCTGCGCCGTCTTGCGCAGTTCCTGTTCGCTGTCGAAGGTGACCAGGTCGATCTTGGCGATCTGCTGCTGGCCGATATTGAGGGTGCCGTCGACGGACATCGTGGGCGTGCCGCCCAGGCCGTCGTTCGGCAGGATGATTTCACGGTCGCGGTTATCGAGCACCGGATGGCCACCGCTGGTTACGAGTCGGCGGTCGGCGTCCAGGCGCAGGTGGCCGTCGCGGGTGTAGCGGCGGCCCTGGGGGGTATCCACGGTCAGGTAGCCGTTGCCGCTGATGGCGAAGTCATAGGTGTTGCCGGTCTGCTCCAGCTTGCCGGCGCGGAAGTCGCGCAGCACGCCGAAGTCATTGACAAAGCTAACCTTTTCTTTCTGGTTCGGGCCCTTTAGGTATTCCTCGAACAGCACCCGCTCGCCCTTGTAGGCGTTCGAATTCATGTTCGCCAGATTGTTGGCGATGGCATCCATCTCTCGACGCATCGAGGACAGACGGGACAGGCCGATATAGGTCGCGTTTTCCATGGCACCAAACTCGTGGTTGGTCGTTTGCTGCCAAGGGTGTTGCAGGCAGCGTGCCAACAGAATTTTTGCCGGAAAACGGCCGTTAAAATCGTAAAACCTGGCCGCTGGGCGATTTCTGACCCCCACCGCCGGCCCGCGACCCGGCAAAAACTGCCGGGCGGTGATAAAGTATTAACGGTGGGCCCTTACCAATGGCATCTGGAGCGAACCGGCCACAGCCGGATTCTGGGGCCAGGGATGTGCCGGCATGAGTGACGAGACTGAAGGCGAAGTTGACGGCGAAGGCGAAGGCCATGCCCCCAAGAAAAAGGGCAAGCGCGCCATTGTGATCATTGGTGCGGTGGTGGCGCTGCTGCTGCTCGTGGGTGGTGGCGGTGCGGCCTATTTCTTCCTTTTCGCCAACAAGCATGAGGAAGCCGAGGTCAAACCCGAGGTGCCGAAGGTCACGGTCTTCTACGACCTGCCCGACATCCTGGTGAACCTGAACTCGACCGGCCGTCAGGCCTCTTATCTGAAGCTGAAGGTGGCGCTGGAGCATAACGAGCCGCTGTCGACGCCCAAGCTGAACGAGTTGCTGCCGCGCGTGGTCGATAATTTCCAGATTTACCTGCGTGAACTGCGACCGGACGATCTGGTTGGCTCGGCCGGCCTGTACCGTTTGAAGGAAGAACTGCTGATCCGGGTCAACCAGGCCGTGGCACCGATCAAGATCAACGACGTTCTCTTTAAAGAGATGCTGATCCAGTGACCAAGCGAGACAGTCATGGCGGATAATACCGAAGACGGCGCGGAATGGGCTGGCGGCGCAGGCGATGACGGCGGCGGGTCGACCCGCATCCTGAATCAGGACGAAATCGACAGCCTTCTTGGTTTTGACGCCAGCGTCGAGGAAGACGCCGACAAAGCCGGCATTCGCGCCATCATCAACAGTGCGCTCGTTTCCTACGAGCGCCTGCCGATGCTCGAGGTGGTGTTCGACCGCCTGGTGCGTCTGATGACCACCTCCTTGCGTAACTTCACGTCCGACAACGTGGAAGTCTCGCTCGACAATATTACGTCGATCCGTTTCGGCGACTACCTGAACTCGATCCCGTTGCCGGCCATCCTCAGCGTCTTCCGCGCGGTGGAGTGGGACAACTACGGCCTGCTCACCGTCGACAGCTCGCTCATCTATTCTATCGTCGACGTGCTGCTCGGTGGTCGCCGCGGCACGGCGGCGATGCGTATCGAAGGTCGTCCGTATACGACCATCGAACGTAACCTGGTCGAGCGCATGGTCAACGTCGTGCTCGACGACATGCGCGCCGCCTTCGAGCCGCTGGCGCCGGTCAACTTCTCTTACGATCGCATCGAGACCAACCCGCGCTTCGCCACCATCGCCCGGCCGGCCAATGCGGCAATTCTTGCCCGCCTGCGCGTCGACATGGAAGATCGCGGCGGCCGTCTCGAGCTGCTGCTGCCCTATGCCACCCTGGAGCCGGTCCGCGAACTGCTGCTCCAGATGTTCATGGGCGAAAAGTTCGGCCGTGACTCGATCTGGGAAAACCACTTGGCCACCGAGCTGTGGTCGACCGATGTCGAGATCGAAGCCGTGCTCGATGAGCAGGTGATGACGCTGGGCCAGGTGATGGCACTGGAAGTCGGCAAGACCATCATGTTCAACGCCACCCCGGAATCGGTGGTAATGATGCGTTGCGGCGGCATTCCGATGGTCGAGGGCCGCATGGGCCGCATGGGCAATAATATCGCGGTCAAGATCGACCGCACGCTGAAAAGTTTGGGAGGTGTGGGATGACGCTGACCCTGATCGTTGAGCTTGTTGTTGCTGTTCTGCTGGTCATCACGCTCACCATTTCGTTGGTGCTGAACCGCCGCCTGGGCAACCTGCGTGCGAACCAGGACGAGATGCGCCGCCTGATCGGCGATTTCGACAAGGCGCTGGTCAAGGCGCGCCAGGGCATGACCGAACTAAAGACGGCATCGGCCGCCGCCGACACCTCGCATGAAGAGCGCATGAAGCAGGCTAAGACTCTGCGCGACGAACTCGGCTTCATGGTCGAGACCGCCGACCGTCTGGCCGATCGTCTGGCCGGCGAAGCCACCAACACGCGCGGCTTGCGTCAGGAACGGGCGCAGGAGCGCAGCCAGGATCTGGGCGTCGCCCGCGATGGCGACATGCTGGCCAGCAAGATCGTGCCGCCGCGGCCGCAGGCACCGGTGACGCCGTTCCCGGCCAAGAAGGCGCCGGCCAATGGTGCGCCGGTCGGCGGTGCCAAGGATTTCAAGATCGAGCCGCGCTCGGAGGCCGAGCGTGAGTTGCTGATGGCCCTGAGGCAGGCGCGATGACGATTGCCGCGCGGCAGCCGGCGATGCCGGCTTCGCCTCCGACCGCGCGCCGGTCGCTGGCGGGCCGCGTGCGGATTCTGCCGCTGACGATTCTGGCGGTGGCCTTGCTGCTCGGCCTGAAGATCGGCGCCTTGTGGCAGGGGCGGGCCGAACTGTTTGTCACCGGCGCTGGCGCCCAGCAGGGCAATCAGCCGGCCGCCGGCCAGCCGACGCAGCTGACGCCGCAGGCGCAACAGACCCAGCAGGCGCCGCAGCAGCTCGCCCAGGCGCCGGCGCAGCCGGCGGCCAATGCGCCATCCTCGACGGCCGTGCCGCAGTCGGCGCCATCGACCCGCGCCGGATCATCCAGCGTGCAGTCGCTGGCAGATCGCGATCCCACCACCTTCACCCGGGCGGAAGTGGAGTTGCTGGCCAATCTGGCCCAGCGCCGCGAGCAGCTCGAGCAGCGGGCGCGCGAGATCGATCTGCGCGAAAGCCTGCTCGGCGCGGCGGAAAAGCGGATTGACGACCGGTTGGCCGAGCTGAAGAAGCTGGAAGCCAGCATCAAACAGATCGTGCAGCAGTACGACAAGCAGGAAGAGCAGAACCTGCAGGGCCTGGTGAAGGTCTACGAGAATATGAAGCCGAAGGATGCCGCGCGCATTTTCGAGAAGCTGGAACCGAACATCCTGCTCGGCGTGGTCGAGCGTATGAAAGAGGCCAAGCTGGCGCTGGTGCTGGCGGATATGAGTCCGCAGACCGCCCAGGATCTCACGGTGCGACTGGCGACGCGCAAACAGATTCCGCCCAGCGTGCGCAGCGGCGCCGAAATCCAGCTGCAGAATCCTGCACCGCCGGCACCGGTATCGGCACCGGCAGCCGCAGCACCGGCGGCGCCTGCCGCGGCCGCGCCGGCCCGCCGCCCGGGGGCGGGTGGCTGAAAGCAGGGTTAATTATGGGTTAACTGCATGATGTATTTGGGGAAACCCGGTCTTGTGGGTTTCCCTGCACATGTTAAAATCCAAGTGAAATATCGTTACAGGCGGGACCAGAATCGGTTCTGCGCACCACCATCATCACTGCCGCAGGAGGCGAGCAAGGATGTCCATAGATCTCAGCGTTCTGATTTCAGGTACCTCGACCACAGCGGCGACCATGTCGCCGATGGCGATGTACAAGAAGCTGCAGAAACTCGCCGAAGAAAACAAGACCGCCGCAGAACCCGACGCCGCCCAGGAAGCGGCGAAGGCGAAGATGCGCGAGATGAACAACGCGGCGATCCGCGTGCGCAACAATCAGTATCGCGACACCAACGCCCAGGTCGTCAACGACGCGACCTATTACAAGAATCGCATCAAGACGGCGACCACCGCCACCGAGCTGGTGAACGACGACCGCTTCCTCAAGGTGCTGGCCACCGCCAACGGCTTCGACGACATGTACCTGCATGATCGCCAGCGTCTGCGCGATGTGCTGCTCAGCGACCTGAACGATCCCGCCTCGCGCGCCCGCACGGGGACGCTGCGCGATCTGGAGCTGGCGAAGAAATACAATTTCGGCGCCCCCGGCGATCAGCTCGACGTTGACGGCAACACCGTCGGCCTGGATACGGAGGGCCGCATCGTCAACGACGCAACGGTCGACGCGCCGCTTTCTGCGGGTCTGGCCAAGATCCGCAACCTGATCGTCGACCTGAACGGCAAGGCCCAGGTCACCAAGAATTCCAAGGATCCGGCCGACGACGGCAAGCTGATCTTCGGCGCGGATTCGGGCGACCGCGACATCAACATCTACAAGTCGAAGTCGCAGAAGGCCATCCTGCCCGAAGAGCAGGCGCCGAAGCCGACCCTTTCGGTGAACTATTACGAATTCGCCGGCGACGACTTCGACAAGTTCCGCTCACGCAAGGATGTGCAGCGCGAGATCGATTATTACAAAGAGAACATCAAGGACATCAAATCGGTCGACGATTTCTTCAATGACTCGCGGCTGGTGAAATTCGTCCTGTCGTCCTTCGATCTCGAGAGCGAGGCCGTCTATCCGGGCAAGATCCGCAAGATTCTGGAAAGCGACCTGAGCGACCCGGATTCGCTGGCCAACCGCTTCCAGGATGTGCGCTTCAAGAAGATGACCGAGCTGCTGCAGATCAACTTCCTCAAGGAAGGCAAGCTGAAGCTCGAATCCACCACGCTCGACCTGACCCGTCAGTACGAGCGCGTGGCGTATGAGAAGCATCTGGACGAGCAGGCGCCCGGCGTGCGCGCCGCCATCGAATTCGAGCGCCGCGTCAAGGATGTGACGCAGACGGTGCAGCTGCTGGGCGACAGCGTCATGCGCGACGTGGTGCTGGTCGGCAACAATATTCCGAAGGAACTCGCCTATCAGGAAGTCGATGCCCAGATCACGGCGCTGGAAAAGCGGATCGACGTCAAGGCGCTGACCAGCGACAAGGCCGAGATCGACAAGCTGGTGACGCGGTATCTGACCTTCAAGGGTACTGAAGGCACCACCGGCAGCGGCAACAGCTATCTGCTCGACCTGTTCGGCTGATTCCCCTTTTTCACGGTCGCGTGTAAAGTCGACGGCATGGCCGTCGATCTCTCGTCCTTTCCTGTTCTCGTTGTCGACGATCACCGCACCATGCTGGCCATTATTGCCAAGCAGTTGCGCGATCTGGGTTTCGGCATGGTCGATACCGCCGGTGACCCGGTCTCCGCACTGACCATGCTGCGGCGCCAGCGCTATCGCCTGGTGCTGTCGGACTGGAACATGGAGCCGATGGACGGGATTGCCTTTCTGCATACGCTGCGCGGCGATCCGGATTATGCCCAGGTGCCCTTCATCCTGATCACGGCCGAGGCACGGCCGGAGAACGTGCTGCAGGCGCGGCGGCTGGGCGTCGATGGCTATCTGGTCAAACCCTTCGATGCGGCCGGCCTGCGGGCGAAGCTCACGGCCGCCATCGGTCCGTTCTGAAATCCGCCACGCCGGCCCCGACGGGACCGGCATTTGCGCCGATCTTGCCGAAAGAACAATCTGTTAATGATATCGCCTTATCCTGCCAGACTCCTATAATCGCACGTATCAATGGGCGATTCTGGGCAGCTCGAAGACTGGATTGAGGTTGGTGCAGACAGGGACCATGGCTGATCGTCGCGATAGTCCGACCGCGACCCCGGACGTGGCGCTGGGGCAGGGCAGCCGGCTGGCTGTGCTGCGCCGTCTTGCCATGGCGGGGACGGCCGCGCTCGCGCTGCTGGCGCTGGGTGGCACCGCGCTGCGGGCGCAGACCCTGCCGCAGAACAATGCCGCTCCGGTCGGGCAGAGCCAGCCCCAGGCTGCACCGGCGCCCGCTGCACAGCCTGCCGCCGCGGCCGTGCGCCTGCGCGCTGGCGAGCATCCGACCTATACCCGCCTGGTGTTCGACTGGCTCGAGAAGGTCGAGTACAGCCTGAATACCGAAGGACGGCAGGCGGCCTTGCGCTTTGATCGCGCCGCGCCCATCGATCTCGGCCGTCTGGCGCAGTTCCCGCCGCGCAATGTCAGCGCCCTGGCCGCGCGCACCGATGGCGGTGCCAGCATCGTCAGTTTCGGCATTCCGGAAGGCGCGGCGATCAAGGCCTGGCGCGACGGCAACAAGGTGGTGCTGGATATCACCCCGGCTGCCGATGCCAAGGCCGCAGACGCGAAACCGGTCGAACAGAAGCCGGCGCCTGCGCAGCCGCCTGCGCAAACAGCCGCACAGGCGGCGAAGCCCGCCGATCCGAAACCCGCAATGCCGCCTGCCGCGCCGGCTGCAACTCCCCAGCCTGTCGTCCCGCCCCAGCCGGCTGCACCGCCGGTCGCCACCGCGCCGCGTCCCGGCACGGCTGCGCCGCAGACCAACACACCGCCGGCCAGTGCCGCAGCTCCTGCCGCTCAGCCGCCGCGCGACCAGCCAACGCTGGCCAATAGCGGTTTGCCCGCTGCCGCCCCGGTGGCCGGTGTGCAGACCGCGCCGCTGGGCACCTTCATGCCGGCGCCGCCGGTTGGCCCGCAGCGCGGCGAACCGCTGGTGCCTTCGGTGGATTCCAGCCGCACCGGCCCGCTGCTGAATTTCCCTTGGAGCCGGCCGGTCGCCGCCGCCGCCTTTATGCGCAACGGCAATCTCTGGCTGGTCTTCGACCGTGCTGCATCGGTCGATCTGCGTCCGATCACCACCCGCGACTGGGGCGGCGCCATCAACAGCATCGAGCAGCTGCCGGTGCCCGGCGTGACCGTGCTGCGGCTGCAGGTGCCGAGCGGCACCACGGCCAGCTTCACCCGCCGCAACACCGGCTGGCAGATCAGCATCAACACCATCCAGCCCGAACAGCTGGTGCCCAAGGATGTGGCGCCCGCTGACGACGCGGTGCCGGCGCGCGACCGACCACAGGAAATCGACGTTCGCCGTCAGCTGGATGCCGATGGCGGCGCTAAGCTGTTCTTTGCCGCCAACGATCCGTCGCCGCAGCTGGTCATCCCCGATCCGGATACCGGCGACAGCCTGACGGTGGTGCCGTTTGCCGGCGCCAATGGCGGTGTTTCAGGACGCCGCGATTTCATCGAACTGAGCGTGCTGCACAGCTTCCAGGGCTTCGCGGTGGAGCCGCATGCCGACAATCTGGTCATCAACCGTTTTCCGCGCGGCATCGAGATGGGCACGCCGAATGGCCTGTCGCTTTCGGCGCCGCGTGGTGCCGATCCGAAGAGCGGCGCGACGGAGATCCTGCTGTTCGGCGATTGGCGCAAGGTCGACGGCAAGACCTATAACGAACAGGAAGAGGTGCTGCAGCGCCGGTTGGCGCTGAGCCCGCTGAGTCAGCGCCAGAATGCGCGTATTGCGCTCGCGCAGTTCTATGCCGCCAGCGACATGCAACCGGAAACGCTGGGCGTGCTGGCCCGGGCCCGCGCCGAACAGCCCGATCTGGAGCGCGACAAGCTGTATCGCGCCCTGCGCGGCATCGCCTATATGAAACTGGGCCGCACCGCCGATGCGGCCAACGATCTGGATTCGAAGATTTTCGACGACGATCCGGATGTGCTCGCCTATCGCGGCATGCTCGCGGCCGAACGCGACGATTGGCCGGCGGCGCGCCGCAGCTTCTCGCTGGCCGGTGCGGCGGTTGCCAAATTCCCGCCCGATCTGCGCGCACAGCTGCGTCTCACCATGGCGCGGTCCTGGCTGGCTGGCGGCGATGTGGCGGCGGCGACGGCCGAACTGCGGGCGCTGGAAGGGGACAGCCTGACCCGCGGCCAGGCGGCGGAAGGCAATTACATCCGCGGCCTGCTGGCCGATGCGACCAACAAGCCGGAAGAGGCGATCCGCTATTTCGACCTTGCCTCGGGCAGCGGCGACCGGCGCGCGCGCGCGCTGGCCGAATACGCCAAGACCGACATGATGTTCGCCCGCAAACTGATCAACGTGCCGCAGGCGATCGAACGCCTGGATGGCCTGCGGTTCGCCTGGCGCGGCGGCCCGTTCGAATTCAACCTGCTGCGCCGCCTGGGCGAGCTGCAATTCTCGATCGGCGACCTGCGCAGCGGCATTACCACCTTCCGCCAGCTGGTGAAGTATTTCCCGCGCTCGCCCGAGATGCCGCTGCTGACCCGGCAGATGAGCGATGAATTCACCAAGCTGTTCCTTGATGGCGGCGCCCAGGCGCTGCCGCCGCTGAATGCACTGGCGCTCTATTACGATTATCGTGAGTTGACGCCGCCAGGTCCGGAAGGCGACGAGATTATCAGCAAGCTGGCGGATCGCCTGGTCTCGGTCGACCTGCTCAACCGTGCCGCAGAATTGCTGGAGCATCAGATCCAGTATCGCCTGCGTGGCGAGGAGCGGGCTAGGACCGGGGCGCGGCTGGCGGTTGTCTATCTGCTGGACCGCAATCCCGATGCGGCACTGAAGTCGCTGCAGATCACCCAGGCCGCCAATCTGTCGCTGCCGGTGCAGCAGGAGCGCAAGCAGCTGGAAGCGCGCGCCCTCGGCGATCTCGACCGTTTCCCCGAAGCGCTCAACCTGATCGCCCAGGATCCCAGCCCGGAGGCGCGCGCGCTGCGCTCCGACCTGCACTGGCGTGCCAAGGACTGGACGGCGTTTTCGCGCGTCGTCAGCCAGATGCTGGGCAATCGCAATGCCGATCCCGCGCCGCTGCTGGCCGATGAGCGCAAGCAGGTGATGCAGCTGGCCGTGGCCTATTCACTGAGCAATGATACGGCGGCGCTGGATGACGTGCGTCGCAAATACGAGGCAAAGTTCCGCGACACGCCCGATGCCGCCACCTTCGCTGCGGTTTCCAGCACGCTGACCCGTGCCGCCGGCGATCCGCGCGAACTGGCTGCGGCCATCGCCCAGATCGGCCAGTACGAGGCCTTCATGAGCCGCTACCGCGAACGCGTGGCCAAGGGCGGCCTCAGCGCCATCAACTAGGATCTTGGAAATGCGGGAGCGGCGGCCGGCTGGCCGCCGTCATCTGGCGACGAAGCTTTCCACCAGCGCCGCGCAGACCAGGTTCCAGCCGTCCACCAGCACGAAAAAGATCAGCTTGAACGGCAGTGAGATCATCACCGGCGGCAGCATCATCATGCCCATCGACATCAGCACCGATGCCACCACCATGTCGACCACGATAAAGGGAATGAACAGCAGGAAGCCGATCTCGAAGGCGCGCTTCAGTTCGCTGATCATGAAGGCGGGGATCAGCACGCGCAGCGGGATGGCGTCGGGACTGGCGGGCGGCGGCAGCTTGGCAAAGCCGGTGAACAGCGCCAGGTCCTTTTCGCGAACCTGGCCGCGCATGAACTCATGGAATGGCGCCATCGAACGGTCGAAGGCGGCGCGTTCGTCGATCTGTTCCTCGATCAGCGGCTGGATGCCATCGTTATAGGCGCGTTCCATATACGGCTGCATGATGAAGAAGGTGAGGAACAGCGCCAGGCTGACCATCACGGTATTGGGCGGCGTGCCCTGGGTGCCGAGCGCACTGCGCAGCACCGACAGCACCACGACGATCCGCACGAAGCTGGTCATCACCACCAGGATGGATGGCGCCAGCGCCAGCACCGTGGTCATCAGCACGAGCTGAACCACGCGGCCGGTCAGCGAGCCACCCTGGCCCATGTCGATATTGACCGACTGCGCCAGCAGCGACGACGGCATCAGCAGCAGGATGGCGGCGAGACCAAGGCCGGCCGTGACGGGCAGCAGGCGCCGGATCGCGGAAAGGCGGATCGCGGGAAGAATGGACATCAGCGGTCCCGGCCGGGGACGCGCAGCGTGGGCCAGCCGGCGCTGTCGGTCGGCGGTTGCTGCGGCGGCTGCGGCGGCTGCGTTGGATCGGTGGCGCGACGGCGCGGCTGCGCCGGATCGGCGGGCGGCGGGGCCGGGATACCGGTCTCGATTACAACGTCGCCGTGATTGCCCAGCAGCAGCAGATGTTCGGTATCGTCGCGGCGCACCAGCACCAGGCGGCGGTTGCCATCGACCACGGCGCTTTCGATCACGCCGATCCGCTGGCCCGGCCGCATCTTGCCCAGCCGGCTGCCGCCGGACAGCGCGCGCGCGCCGAACCAGAACAGCCCGAGCAGCAGCAGCAGGGCGCCAAAGGCGATCACGACTTGAGTGGGATTGATGCTGTCCATCTGCGATCCGTAAATTGCGCGCTACTCTGTAAGCCGGTCCCGAGTCGGGTCAAGCTGCCTTGCCGGCGCGGCGGTTCAGCCGCCGGGAGCCTTGCCCTGGGTGCGGTAGATGTAGCTGAGGATCTCGGCCACGGCGGCAAAGGCTTCCAGCGGGATCAGGGCGTCGAGGTCCAGCTTGGCCAGGATTTCCACCAGGTCGGCGTCCTGGCGGATGGTGATGCCGTTATCCAGGGCGATTCTGATGATCTGGTCGGCGATATGGCCCTCGCCGGTGGCCACCACCCGGGGGGCGTCCTCCATCTCCGGCTCGTAACGCAGCGCCACCGCCCGGGAACGGGGCGGTTTTTCAGGCTTTTTTACGGGCTTGTCGGGCACGGGCAGGTCCGGGTTGGGAAGCGCTGCGGCATCCTACCACGGTTGCCGGTTAACAGAATCTTCACGACTCAGGACCACTCTGCGACCCACGGATAAAGGCTTGTCTTCTGGCCGCCGGAACCCGTTCCGGCCGCAGGGTTTGTGTAGAGATGGATCTCGACAAGATTGGCATTCTGAAGGCGATCACCCGGCGCATGGACTGGCTGGGCGAGCGCCAGCGCGTGCTGTCGGAAAACATCGCCAATGCCGACACGCCGAACTACAAGCCCAAGGATCTGAAGGCGGTCAGCTTTGGCGAGCTGGTGCGCGGCAACCAGCTGAGCGCCAGCGGTAGCGGCGGTTCGGCCGGTACGGCAGCGACCCAGCCCGGCCATTTCCGCGGTCTGGCCGGTCGCGGCAGCGATAACTGGAAGGCCACTCGCGCTCAGGGCAATTACGAGACGGCGCCGAACGGCAATGCCGTCAACCTGGAACAGCAGATGATGAGCGTTGCTGAAACCCAGGGCGACCATAATATGATGACCAACCTGTACCGCAAACAGGTCGGCATGCTGCGCAAGGCGCTGAGCAGTCCGCGTTAAGGCAGGCAGAGGACAAGACGCATGGAACTCAAGAATTCTATGAAGATTTCCGCTTCGGGCATGCGTGCCCAGGGCGAGCGTCTGAAGACCATTGCGGAAAACCTGGCCAATACGGACTCGCTGGGCAAGACGCCGGGTGCCGATCCCTATCGCCGCAAGACCGTGAATTTCAAGTCCGAGCTCGACCGCGCGCTCGGCGCCAATATGGTCAAGGCGCAGAAGCCGGTGGCCGACCGCTCGGATTTCGAGCTCAAATACGATCCCGGCCATCCGGCGGCCAATGCCGATGGCTATGTGAAGATGCCCAACGTGAAATCGGTCATCGAAATGGCCGATATGCGCGAGGCGCAGCGCACCTACGAAGCGAACCTGAACGCAGTCGACTCGGCCAAGCAGATGCTGACCCGGACCATCGACCTGCTGCGCAACTGATAACGGCTGGCAAGGGAGATCGCATCCATGGTTGATTTTCGGATTGGCGGCAGTATTCCCGGCCTCAACCCCGCGCTGGGCGTTGGCGATGTCAGCAAGGTCAAGTCGGGTGGCGGCTTCGGCGAGATGCTGGGCGAAGCGCTGCAGGGCGCCCTCGACTCCAACAAGGCGGCGGAAGCGACCTCGGCCAAGGCGGTCGCCGGCAAGGCCGATGTCACCGATGTGGTGACGGCCGTGACCAATGCCGAACTGGCCCTGGATACCGTGGTGGCGGTGCGCGACAAGGTGATCAGCGCCTACCAGGAAATCATTCGCATGCCGATCTGAGGCTGCGCTCGCCGGCCTGTCCGGCGGATGCTGACATCATCTTCAGTGGACGGCTGGGCCTTTGCCGACAATTCGGTATTATCGGCGGCGGAGACCGAATCGATGACGCCCGTCGAAGTCACAGACATTATGCGCGATGCCATCTGGGTGTTGCTGAAGGTATCGGGGCCTGCCCTGATCGTCAGCCTGGTGGTCGGCATTATCATTTCGCTGCTGCAGACGCTGACCCAGCTGCAGGAGCCGACCCTGACCTTCGTGCCGAAAATCCTGGCGATCTTTGCCACGCTGATCATCACCATGCCGTTCATGATCGGCACCATGGTGACCTTCATGGAACAGCTGGCGCAGCGCATCGCTGGCCTGGAATAGCGGGGCCGGGCCGTGCTGCAGGATATCGCCGCCGGAAACGTCTACGTTTTTCTTCTTCTCTTTGCCCGTCTGGGCTCAGCCATGATGTCGCTGCCCGGCGTGGGCGAAAGCTCGGTTCCCGGCCGGGCCCGGCTTAGTCTCGCGCTGCTGACGGCCGGGCTTGCCGTGCCGGTCCTGGGGCCGACCCTGCCGCCGCTGCCGGCCCAGCCGCTGCAGCTGGCCTTCCTCATTATCACCGAAGTCGGTTTCGGCCTGGCGCTCGGTCTGATCGCCCGCCTGATCGTCTTCACCCTCAATGTCGCCGGCACGGTGATCGCCATGCAGGCTGGCCTGTCGGCGGCCACCTTCTTCGATCCGACGCAAGGGCAGCAGAATGTGCTGGTCTCCAGCGCCTTGGTGTTCTTCGGCATCGCCCTGATCTTCGCCACCGACCTGCATCTGCTCTGCCTGCAGGCGGCCTATGACAGCTACACCCTGTTCCCGCCGATGCGGGCGCCATCGTTTGGCGATTTCGCCAATGTCGCCACGCGGCTGATCGACAGCGGCTTCGCGCTGGGCATCAAGATGGCGGCGCCCTTCATCGTCTACGGCATCATCTTCAACGTCGCTCTTGGCCTGCTCAACCGCCTGATGCCGCAGCTGCAGATCTTTTTCATCATGCAGGCGCCGCAGATCGCCATGTCGCTGGTGGTGCTTGGCCTGTCGCTGAGTGCGATCGGGATCGTGTTCACCACGCGCTTCGAGGAACAGATGTCGCAGTTCCTCGTGCCACGCTAGGAGGAAGGGCATGTCGGAAGACGCTGACCCAGAATCCAAAACCGAAGACCCTTCCGGGAAACGCTTAGGCGAGGCGGCCAAGAAGGGCAATGTGGCCAAGTCGATGGAAATCGGCTTCTGGTTCACCTTCCTGGCCGCGGCGATCGTGCTGTGGATGCTGGCCGCGCCGCTGTCCAAGAAGATCATGGGCGCGACCCTGGTGTTTTTCGAGCAGCCACACCTGATTCCCATCGATCCCAGCCATCTCGACAATCTGGCGGTGGACCTGATGATCGAAGTGGGGATGGCGCTGTCGCCGGTCCTTGCCGTCTTCGTGATTTTCAGCCTGGTGAGCAGCATCATCCAGAATCCACCGCAGATCAGCGTCGAGAAGCTGCAGCCCGATTTTTCCAGGCTGTCGCTCTCTGCCGGTCTCAAGCGGCTGATCTCGCTCAACTCGGTGGTCGAGTTCGTCAAGAACATCGTCAAGATCGTCATCATCGGCTCGATCCTGATGACGATCCTGATGCCTGAACTCGACTCCCTCGAGACATTGATCGATCTGGATATCTCGATCCTGCTGGAGCTTTGCCTCAAGATCGTGCTGAAGGTCATCGGGGCGCTGCTCGGCATCATGACCATCGTCGCTGCCGCCGACTATGCCTATCAGAAATACAACTATATCAAGCAGCTCCGCATGACCAAGCAGGAGGTCAAGGAGGAGTACAAGGAGCAGGAAGGCGATCCGCTGATCAAGGCCAAGCTGCGGCAGTTGCGCATGCAGCGCGTGCGCGGCCGCATGATGGCGGCGGTGCCGCAGGCCAGCGTCGTGGTCACCAACCCGACCCACTATGCCGTGGCGTTGTCCTATGACTCCGAGAAGACCGATGCGCCCCGCGTGGTGGCCAAGGGCACCGATCTGATTGCGCGGCGCATCCGCGAGATCGCCACCGAGAACAAGGTGCCGATCGTCGAGAATCCGCCGCTGGCGCGCGCCCTGTTCAAGACCGAGCTGGATCACGAAATTCCGGTCGACCATTTCCGCGCCGTGGCCGAGATCATCTCCTACGTCATGCGTCTCAAGGACGGCATCGAGGCGAAATACGAACCCAAGGTCGAGACGGTCGAATAGCATGGGCCGATCGTCATGACATTGTCTTTCGCCTCCCTGATCGGCACGCCGCGACGGCGCACGGCCTGGCTGCTGGCCGAGGCCAGCCCGTTTGCCCGCGCCATCACCCGCGGCCATGATCTGCTCGTCGCCAATACCGCCTATCGCGTGCTGGCGGCGCGGCTGGAGCGCGATGGCGCCACCGCTCCCGAACAGCTGCTCGGCGCCGAACTCGGCAATGCCGAAACCATCGCCCGGCTGCGGGCCCTGCTGCCGTTGGGGCGGGCCGTGCAGGAGGATGTGCAGATCGCGGTCGGCGAGGGCGTGCTGTCGCTGCGCGTCACGGCGATGCAGGCGCCGGAGCGGCGCAACTGGGTGATCTGGGATATCCAGGAAGTGGCGGACAGTGCGGCGGCCCTGGTGGCCGTCCGGCAGCAGCGCGACGAGCTGGCCGCCTTTATCGACAACGCGCCGGTCGGGTTGTATTCCGCCGCAGCCGACGGACGCTTCCTGTTTGCGAACCGCACCTTCGCGGCCTGGCTCGGCGTGCTGCCCGAGCAATTGGTGGGCAGCGATATCATGCTGGCCGATGTGCTCTATCACGGCGAAGGCCGCGAGAACGAGGCGATGACGCCCGACTGGCTTGGCGGCGAGGCCAAGCTCAAACCCTTGGCCGGCGGCGAGGGCGGCGGTTCGACCGCCGGCGCCGGCGGCTTCCGCCTGGTCAGCGTCAGCCAGAGTTCGGTCTCCGATACCGATGGCAATCCGCTGCGCTACAGCGCGGTGGTGCATGATCTGGGGCTTGAGCTGCGCCAGCGTGGCACGCTGCGTCCCGTCGAAGCCGAGTTCCGCCGTTTCTTCGACCAGGCGCCGATCGGCATCCTGGTGCTGGATGGCACCGGCACCATCCGCGAGGCCAATGCCGCCTTTGCCATGCTCTGCGGTCGCGACGACTGGCTCGGCCAGCGTCTCGCGGCCCTTGTGCGCGAGGAGGATGCGCTGTCGCTGACCCGCCATCTGATGGCGCTGCGGCGCGGCGAAACCTTCAGTCGGGCGCTGGAAGTGCGGCTGGCCGGCCCGCGCGAGCGCGTGGTGGAGGTCTTCGCCGCATCTTCGGCCGAGCGCGACGATGGCCAGTCAGCCCAGCTGGTCTATCTGGTCGACACCACCGAGCAGCGCAGCCTGCAGAGCCAGTTCCATCAAAGCCAGAAGATGCAGGCGGTGGGGCAGCTCGCCGGCGGCATCGCCCATGACTTCAATAACCTGCTCACCGCGATGATCGGCTTCTGCGACCTGCTGCTGCAGCGGCACCAGCCCGGCGACCAGTCCTTCGCCGATGTCATGCAGATCAAGCAGAATGCCAGCCGCGCCGCCAACCTGGTTCGTCAGTTGCTGGCGTTCTCGCGCCAGCAGACCTTGGTGCCCAAGGTGCTGGACGTCACCGACGTGCTGGCCGACCTGCGCAACCTGATCGGCCGCCTGATCGGCGAGACCATCACGCTCAACATCATCCACGGCCGCGATCTCGGTCTGGTCAAGGTCGATCAGGGCCAGCTCGAACAGGTCATCATCAATCTCGCGGTGAATGCGCGCGATGCGATGGTCGAGGGCGGCGAACTGCGCGTGCGCACCATGAACCATATGGTCGAGCAGGCGACGCCGCTGGGCACCGAGACCATCCCGCCCGGCGATTATGTGCTGATCGAGGTGACCGACAGCGGTCACGGCATCGCGCCCGAGCATATGGTGAAGATCTTCGATCCCTTCTTCACCACCAAGGCGGTGGGCGCCGGCACCGGCCTCGGTCTCTCTACCGTCTATGGCATCATCAAGCAGACCGGTGGGTTCATTCATGTCGAGAGCGCGCCGGACGAAGGCGCCTGCTTCCGCCTTTATCTGCCGCGCTACCGGCCGACCACCGACGAACTGAGCGCCAGCCGTGAAGACATCCGGCCCGATACCCGCGATCTCACCGGCCAGGGCCTGGTATTGCTGGTGGAAGACGAGGATGCGGTGCGCGCCTTTGCCGCCCGGGCGCTCCGCAACAAGGGCTACACCGTGATCGAGGCGGCGTCGGGCGACCAGGCGCTGGCCCTGCCGGCGGAACAGCTCGACCGGGTGGAACTGCTGATTTCGGACGTGGTGATGCCCGGCCTGGACGGTCCAAGCCTGGCGGCGCAGCTGCGGACCCGCCGCCCGGATTTGAAAATTCTGTTTATCTCCGGTTACGCCGAAGACAGCTTGCGCAACAACATGGCGAAATCGCCCCATGTGAACTTCCTGCCCAAGCCCTTTTCGCTCAGTCAGTTGGCCGGCAAGGTCAAGGAAGTGATGGACGGGGGAAGTTGAGGCCAATCTCTGGCTGTACCCGGGCCGTCGGGATGGTCCGGAGCGTGCCGTCTGGCCCATCGTCCCGGCATAGATCGCATCCGGACTGATTCTGGATATTTCTTCGAGTTTCTAAGAATTTATTGGATTTTCCCGCCGTCCGGAGCGAGGCTCTGCCGGACAGAATCGTCGCAGGATCGCGGCGCAAAAAGCGCAGCCTGTTGTCGGCATAATTTTAGCCGGCGCTCAGGCTCTGGGAGAGATTTTCGAAGTGACCAGTGTTGGCCTCTATCCGACAACGCAAATCGCGGGTCTGTCTGCGACCGCGATCCGGGGGCTGACCACGACCGACATCCAGTCGCTCAAATCGACCCAGATCGCCGCGCTGTCCCAGACCGGCATTGCCACGCTGGATACCACGCAGGTCGATGCGCTGCTGAGCAAGCAGATCAAAGCCCTCACGGCGGCGCAGCTGGGCTATTTCAGCACCTCCCAGCTCGTCTTCGATGCCGCGCAGCTCGCCGTTCTCTCGGGCACGCAACTGCAGGCCCTCAGCACGACCAACCTCAATCATCTCGACACCACACAGATCCGGTCGCTGAGCACCACCCAGATTCGGACCCTGACGACGACGCAGATCGCGGGTCTGCGACCCAGTGATATCGGGGAACTGACAGCCACGCAGATCGGGAGCCTGACCGGCACCCAGGTGGCGGCACTCCAGACCAGCGATCTGAATGCCTTCAGCACCGGGCAGATCCAGGCGCTGACGGCCGGGCATATCCGGGCCTTGAGCACCACGCAGGTCGCGTCGCTGACATCGACGGCCGTCGGCAACCTGAATGCGACGCAGGCAAGAAACCTGACCACCACGCAGATCGGCGTGCTGAATGCGGCGCAGGTCGGCGCGTTGACTGGCCCGGCGCTTTCCGGACTGTCGACGGTTCAGTTGCAATCGCTGAGCACAACCAATCTGAACGCGCTCGACACGACGCAGACGCGGGCGTTGACCACGACGCAGGTGAAGGCGCTGACCGCAGCGCAGATCGCGGGTCTGCGGACAACGGATATCGGCGAGCTGAACACGACGCAGCTGAAGGTGCTGACGGGAACGCAGTTACGGGCGTTGAGCACAACCAACCTGAATGCGCTTGATGCCACGCAGAGCCAGGTGCTGACGACCAGCCAGATCTCCGCGTTGACCGCGACCCAGATCGCCGCGCTTGATACGACCGACGTTGCCGATTTGACATCGACGCAGGTCCGGGCTCTGACCGTCGCGCAGGTGGCCGCGCTCGGCACCGCCGACCTGAATGCCTTCAATACCACGCAGTTGCAGGCGCTCACGGCGACGCAGGTGCGGGCCCTGACCACGGCGCAGATCGCATCCCTGGCGACCACGGCGATCAATCTCCTGAATGCGACGCAGGTAAAGGGGCTGACTTCGACGCAGATCGGACGGCTGTCCGAATCCCAGGTCGGTGCCCTGACCGTGACCGCAATCACCGGGCTGACGGCGCCGCAGCTGCGCGCTCTGAGCACCACCAACCTGAATGCGTTCAATACCGCGCAGGTGCAGGCTCTGACGACAGGGCAGGTGCGGAGCCTGACGACGACCCAGGTCGCGAGCCTGCGGGCGGCCGATGCCGGCGAGCTGACGAACACGCAGATATGGGCGCTGACGGCGGCGCAGTTGCGCGCGCTGAGCACAACCGGCCTGAACGCTTTCAGCACCACGCAGGTGCAGGCGCTGACCGCGGCGCAGGTGAGGGGACTGACGACGACGCAGGTCGCGGGTCTGCGGTCCGGGGATATCGGCGAGCTGAACGCGACGCAGGTCAAGGCGCTGACCACGGCGCAGTTGCGTTCGCTGAGCACCACCAACCTGAACGCGCTCGATACGACGCAGGCGCAGGCATTGACTGCGGCGCAGGTAAAGGGCCTGACGACGACGCAGATCGCGGATCTGCGGTCCGGCGATATCGCCGAACTGGCCACGGCGCAGGTGCAGGCGCTGGCCACGGCGCAGGTGCGCGCGCTGAGCACGACCAACCTGAACGCACTCGGCACGGCGCAGACACAGGCATTGACTGCGGCGCAGGTAAAGGGTCTGACAACCACGCAGGTCGCGGGTCTGCGCTCCAGCGACATCGATGAACTGACCACGACGCAGGTCAAGGCGCTGACCACCACGCAATTACGGTCGGTGGGGACAGCCAGCCTGAACGCGTTCGACACCACGCAGACCCAGGTGCTGACGGCGGCGCAGGTGAAGGGGCTGACGACCACGCAGATCGCGGGGTTGGACACCACGGATATCGGCGAATTCACCACGACGCAGATCAAGAGCCTGACCACCACGCAGGTGGCGGCATTCGATCCGGCCGATGTGAACGGCCTGACCACCGCCCAGTTGCAGGCCCTGGCAACGACGCAGGTCAAGGCGCTGAGTTTAACGCAGCTGGGCGCATTCAGCGCAACGCAGGTCAAGGCGCTGACGACGGCGCAGCTCTCCGCGCTGACCACGGCGCAGCGCAATGCCCTGGGCACGGCGACCATCGCCACCCTGACCACGACGCAGCTCCGGGCGCTGACCACCACGCAGATCGCCTCGCTGACTGAAACGCAGGTCGGCACCCTGACCTCGACGTCACTTTCGGCCCTCGCTCCGACCCAGGTCGCCGCCTTGACCACCGCGGCGCTGAACGCCCTGAGCGCCAGCCAGGTGCAGGCTCTGACCGCAGAGCAGATTTCCGCCCTGACCACGACGCAGATCGCGGGCCTGCGCGGCGCCGATGTTGCCGAATTCACCACGACGCAGATCAGGAGTCTGACCGCCACCCAGGTGGCGGCATTCGAGCTGGCCGATCTGAATGCCCTGACCACAGGTCAGGTCGGGGCGCTGGCGCCGACACAGCTGACGGCCCTGGGCACGGCGGCCGTGGCGGCCTTGTCCAGTACGCAGGTGGCGGCGCTGACCACCACGGTGCTGAATGCCCTGAGTCCGACGCAGCTGCGGGCGCTGACGACAGCACAGGTTTCCGCCCTGACCACGACACAGGTCGGGTCGCTCGATACAACGGCCATATCCGGCCTGAGCACGACGCAGCTCAAAGCCTTGGGGACGACGCAGATTGCGGCGCTGAACGAAAGCCAGATCGGCGCGCTGGCGCCGACGGCGATTGCAGCCCTTGCCACCACCCAGGTGGCGGCCCTGACCACCGCCGCAGTGAACGCGCTGTCGACGACACAGGCGCAGGCGCTGACGGCGGAACAGGTGGCGGCGCTGACCGCGACGCAGATTGCGGGTCTGGCGGGCGCTGATATCGCCGAACTCGGCACGACGCAGCTGCGCGCCCTGACGACGGCGCAGGTTTCCGCACTGAGCACGACGCAGATCGGGTCGCTTGATACAACCGCCATCGCCAGCCTGAGCACGACGCAACTGAGGGCCCTGAGCGCGACGCAGATCGCGGCGCTGGACGAAAGCCAGGTCGGTGCTCTGGCGCCGACGGCACTGGCGGCTCTGTCCACGACCCAGGTGGCGGCCCTGACCACCGCCGCCCTGGATGCGCTGTCGACAACGCAGGCGCAGGCGCTGACGGCGACGCAGGTGGCGGCGCTGGGTACGGCGCAGATCGCCGGCCTGCGCAGCACCGATATCGGTGAACTGAGTACGACACAGCTCAGGGCGCTGACCGCGACCCAGATCGCGGCCCTGAATGAAACCCAGATCGGCGGTCTTGCTCCCACATCCCTGACGGCCTTCGCCACCACACAGGTGACGGCCCTGACCACGACGGCGCTGAATGCGCTGTCCACGACGCAGGCGCAGGCGCTGACGGCGGAGCAGGTTTCCGCGCTGACCACCACGCAGATCGCCGGCCTGCGCGGCACCGATATCGGCGAACTGAGCACGACACAGCTGCGGGCGCTGACCGTGACGCAGATCGCGGCTTTGAATGAAAGTCAGGTCAGTGCCCTGGCGCCGACGGCCCTGGCAGCGCTCGCCACCACGCAGGTGGCGGCCCTGACCACCACCGCCCTGAATGTCCTGTCGACGACGCAGACGCAGGCCCTGACAGCAGAACAGATTTCCGCGCTGACCACAGCGCAGATCGCCGGCCTGCGCACCACCGATATCGGTGAGCTGGAGACCGCGCAGATCCAGGCGTTGTCGACGACGCAGGTTGCGGCGCTGAGCATGGCGCAGCTGGATGCGCTGTCAACGACGCAGCTGCAGGCGCTGACGGCGGAGCAGGTTTCCGCGCTGAGCGCGACCCAGGTCGGGTCGCTCGATACAACCGCCATCGCCGGCCTGATCACGACGCAGCTCCAGGCCTTGAGCACCACGCAGATCGCGGCGCTGACGGCAACCCAGGTCGGCGCGCTGGCGCCGACGGCGCTGGCGGCGCTCGCCACCACGCAGGTGGCGGCGTTGAGCATAGCGGCTCTGAATGCCCTGTCGACGATACAGACGCAGGCGCTGACGGAAACCCAGGTTGCCGCGCTGAGCACGACGCAGATTGCCGGCCTGCGCACCACCGATATCGGCGAACTGGACACCATCCAGGTGCAGGCGCTGACGGCGACGCAGCTGGCGGCGCTGGGCACCGCCAATCTGAACGCCCTGAACACCAGCCAGGCGCAGGCGCTGACGGCAGAGCAGGTAGGGGCGCTGAGCACCACGCAGATCGCGAACCTGCAGGCTGCCGATATCGGCGAGCTGGGTACCACGCAGATCAGGGCGCTGACCACGACGCAGATCGGGGTGTTGAGCACCACGCAGGTCCGAGCACTCGATGCAACCGCCATCGCCAGCCTGAGCACGACACAGCTCAAGGGGCTGGGCACGACGCAGATCGCGGCGCTGACGGAAACCCAGGTTGGTGCGCTGCTCCCGACGGCGCTGGCGGCGCTCGCCACCACGCAGGTGGCAGCCTTGACCACGACGGCGCTGAATGCGCTGTCCACAACGCAGGTCCAGGCGCTGACGGTGGAGCAGGTGGCAGCGCTGACCACGGCGCAGATCACGGGCCTGCGCACCACCGATATCGCCGAACTCGGCACCACGCAGATCCGGGGCCTGACCGCGGCACAGGTCGCGGCGCTGAGCACCACCAGCCTGAATAGCCTGGACACGACGCAGGCCCAGGTGCTGACGGCGGAGCAGGTGGCGGCGCTGACCACGACGCAGATCGCCGGCCTGCGCAGCACCGATATCGCCGAACTCAGCATCACGCAGATCCGGGGCCTGACCACGGTACAGGTTGCGGCGCTGACGGAAACCCAGGTCGGCGCCCTGACTCCGACGGCGCTGGCGGCGCTGGCCACCACGCAGGTGGCGGCCCTGAGCACGGCGGCCCTGAATGCCCTGTCGACGGCGCAGGTGCAGGCGCTGACGGAAACGCAGGTTTCCGCGCTGACCACGACGCAGATCGCCGGCCTGCGCACCACCGATATTGCCGAGCTGGGCAGCACGCAGATCCGGGGCCTGACGGCGACGCAGGTTTCGGCGCTGAGCAGCGCTAATCTGAATGCCTTCGACACGACCCAGGCCCAGGCGCTGAGCACCGCGCAGATCGCGGTGCTGAGCACGACGCAGATCGCCGGCCTGCGTAGCACCGATATTGCCGAACTCGGCACCACGCAGCTCCGGGCGCTGACCACCGCCCAGGTCGCGACACTGAATGAAACCCAGGTCGGCGCCCTGACCCCGACGGCGCTGGCGGCCCTTGCCACCACGCAGGTGGCGGCGCTCAGCACGACGGCGCTGAACGCCCTGAACGCCAACCAGGCGCAGGCGCTGACGACGGCGCAGATTGCCGCACTCAGCACCACGCAGATCGCGGGTCTGCGGACCACCGATATCGGTGAACTGACCGCCACGCAGGTGGCGGCCCTGACCACGGCACAGATCGCGGCCCTGAGCACCACCAGCCTGAATGCCTTCGACGCGACACAGGCCCAGGCCCTGAGCACCACGCAGATCGTGGCCCTGACCACCACGCAGATCGCCGGTCTGCGCAGCACCGACATCGCCGAACTGGGCACGACGCAGCTCAGGGGCCTGACCACGGCGCAGGTCGCGACACTGAATGAAACCCAGGTCGGCGCCCTGACCCCGACGGCGCTGGCGGCCCTTGCCGCCACGCAGGTGGCGGCGCTGAGCACGACGGCGCTGAATGCCCTGAATACCAGCCAGGTCCAGGCCCTGACGGCGACGCAGGTTGCCGCGCTGAGCACGACGCAGATCGCGGGCCTGCGCACCACTGATATCGCCGAACTGGGCACGACGCAGATCAAGGGGCTGACGGCCGCGCAGCTCGCCGTGCTGGGCACCGCCAACCTGAACGCGCTGTCGACAACGCAGGCCCAGGCCTTGACGACAGAGCAGATTGCCGCGCTGAGCACGACGCAGATCGCCGGCCTGCGCACCACCGATATCGCCGAGCTTGGCACGACGCAGATCAAGGGGCTGACGGCCACGCAGCTCGCCGTGCTGAGCACCACCAGCCTGAATGCCTTCGACACGACGCAGGCGCAGGCGCTGACGGAGACGCAGGTTTCCGCGCTGAACACCACGCAGGTCGCCAGCCTGCGCACCACCGATATCGGCGAGTTCGGCACGACGCAGATCAAGGGTCTGACGGCCGCGCAGCTCGCCGTGCTCAGCACCACCAGCCTGAATGCTCTGACGACGACGCAGGCGCAGGCGCTGACCGAGACCCAGATCGCGGCGCTGAGCACCACCCAGATCGCCGGCCTGCGCACCACCGATATCGCCGAGCTGGGCACGACGCAGATCCGGGGCCTGACGGCTGCGCAGCTTGCCGTGCTCAGCACCACCAACCTGAATGCGCTCAACACGACCCAGTCCCAGGCGCTGACGGCGACCCAGGTTGCCGCGCTGAGCACCACCCAGATCGCCAGCCTGCGTACCACCGATATCGCCGAGCTGGGCACGACGCAGATCCGGGGCCTCACCGCCGCGCAGCTTGCCGTGCTGAGCACCACCAGCCTGAATGCATTGTCGACGACGCAGGCGCAGGCGCTGACCGAGACCCAGATCGCGGCGCTGAGCACCACCCAGATCGCCGGCCTGCGCACC